>NZ_SZNH01000039.1 GCF_005869855.1 Nostoc sp. PA-18-2419
ATGATGGATAATCTACCTGCTCATAAAGTCGAAGAGATTAAGCTTTTGATTGAAGGAGTGGGAGCAAGTATTCTTTATCTATCTCCTTATTCTCCTGAATTCAATCCAATTGAACATTGGTGGTCACAATTAAAAGCTTTTCTGAAACAATTTTCTCCCAAGAGTTCATCTGTCGTTGATGGTTTAATTAAAATTGCGCTGAAACTAGTTGATCCAAAACATCTAAAAAATTGGTTTACTAATTGCTGCTACTGTACCTCATAAACCTCAAATATGCTGTATATCTTACTTTTTATTCGCTTCTTATAACTAATGTTTATTTTTATCGAACACTTGTTAATCTGTCATCAGAAGTATGTTCACAAATCAAAGATCAGTCGTGTAGACAGGAGATGTGCTCAAAAAAGTCCTGCACAGGCATTAGATAGTTTTTTCTCAAAAAATTAATCAATCTCAATTAATTCGAGTTCAATTTTTTGTCCACTTAAAAAGTGTAACATCTTAACTATTTTAATCAGTAAAACTATTGAATAGCTAGTTTCTGATTTGGTCAATATCCAATTACTCGTTTTAGAAGAAAACATAGCTTTACCTATAAGCATACCTCTGAACTTTTGAAGTATTGTATAATTGGCAGTTTTGAATACTGTGCCACAGTTAGGTGCTATATTATCTTGATGTTCTTTTGCCCAAAGTTGTCTTGAAATTATCGGATTTTCAGTAAATTCTACTCGTTCAAACTGGAAGACTGCACTCAATATCAGTTTTGAGTGCATACCAGTAAATATAGTTTGTCGATAATCTTGTACAATTTGGCTCTTATCAAGTGTTTTTATACATCCATCCTCAAAGAAAGTTACGCTTTCAACAAAGTCGTATACTGTACATCCATATTGCCTTCCTCTACCAGCATTCATTGCTAATGCACCACCAATAGTTGCTGGTACAGACGCAAGATAATAAAAAGAATTCATTGAGTTTTGGTAACAGTACTTTAATACTTCCATAACCGAAGTAGAGGAAGAAACTTCTAGTCTATTTTCAGCTAGAGGATTTATATACTTAGGTAGTTTATTTTTTAAAATCAATGATTGGACATTCTTTCTCACAAATAGGGTGTTAGAGCCGTTTCCAATTATGTAAATATTTACTTTGTTTTCTTTAGCCAAATTACAGTATTCTCGAAGATCGTCAATACTAGTAATCTCTCCTAATCGCTCAAAGTGATGTCGAGTTCTATAGTGCGAAAGACTATTTGATGTTATAGATTTAATCTTTAGATTAGACATAATTAATTTTTACTCCTGATTTAGATTATGCATTACTTTTAATATTCAATTTCTCTTGGGAAATTGCTTCAAGTAAATATTTTTTGGATTCATTGGTTTTTGTTTGTAGTATTTTAGATACTGATTTATAGTCAATATCAAATATTTCTTTATTAAGTAATTTATTTTTTTGCTCGGCTGAAAATATGCGTTTCTCTAATTCCAAATCAATCAGTAAATCTGTTACTTTATTATTTTTATCACTCCTAACAAATACACTAAAAGGTTTATTAAAAATAATAGAAAATATAGTGCCGTGAAAAGTATTAGTTATGATATAATTTGCTTGGCTGTATAGCCCAACCCATTCTCCCGGATTAGCACTTTCTAGATTGATTTGTGCTAATCGATTAGGTTGATCGACTGAAACTATAGTTAGATTTTCAGATTTAGCCAGTAATTTTATAAAGTCTTCTTCCTCTGGTTTTATTTCACCATGCATATATAACAAAAGATATTTATCTTGAAATTTAGGTGTAATTTTAATGGCGTCATAATTAATTAAAAAAGTAGGGTCTAAAACTTTTCTTGCTTCTCGATCACATTCCTTCTCAATAATTTTTAAACTATTAGAATCACGAACTAAAATAGTTTGAAATTGATTAATAAGCTCGGATATTTGTTTTTGATAACTTCTTAAAGTTACTGTATTACCAAAACTTGCAGCATAACTTATCCTTCGAGTAGTTTGATTGCTAACAAAATCTAAAAAAAAAGTAGAATCAAAACTTCTAATCGAATCTATACACCATACTTGGTCACTGCCACATATTACTACGTCATACTTATCATGATAGTATTGTAAGCCTTTTGGATTGTAAAATTTTTTAGGGCTCAATTTCACATGAGAAAGTAAAAATTGTCTCATTTTCCAAGCTCTGGGAATATTGACAAAGACTTTTTTTATATTTTTGAGCGGAATTAAAGGTCTGAAATATGTCCATACTATCTTTATCGGTCGATAGTCTATGATTTCAACATCATAGCCTTGGCTATTAAGAAAACTCCACAGCGCACAAGCTTGGAGTGTTGCTCCATAATTATTGACATGGTGAAAAGTTAAAATTCCAATTTTCATCTTTGCCCTTTTTAGATAAACTATAAATTTAATATCAAATCTATGGCTCTTACTAATTGTTCTGGTTATTTCTGCAATCTACAAAACACAAGTAGTGAACCTTGGTTTGTGTATATTTTTGATTGAAAAAATATACACAAATACAATAATAGATAATCATGAAAATTAAGCAAAATTTTTTTGATTAACTAACTGATTAATATGAATTAAATAACTATAAAAAAACCGTTTGATATTTTGAATTTTTTATAGCATTTCAAATGAAATTATTTAAAATTTCGTCATGAGTTTAGTTTATATTTAAGTATCTTAGTAGATGATTTTCAATTAAACTAAAAGTAGCTAATTTTCGGAAAACTCAAATTTAATTTGAATATCTAATCAATCTTGTCATAGTTTTTGTCAAAATATTATCTATCTTGAATAATTATTCTTTCCAAGAAGTTTACCACAATTTTTTTGTAAAATATAGTCATTCAAGAAAAATTTTATAGAAAATTCACTGATAATTCAGCCTTTTATAATTTTGAATAAAACAGATTGCTGTTTATATTCTAGGGCTTCTTAATCTCCAGTCTCTTGCAGAAAGACCGCTCCAATACGACTTGATGATAGTAGTTGCTTAGTCGCTAACCAGATAAATAGAGGAATGGTTTTAGAATAACGACCACAAAGCCTACGTGGTTCTTGAATCCATCGATACAGCCATTCAAGTCCTAAGTCTCGAATTATTCGGGGTGCGCGCTTATGAATTCCTGCATAAACTGGGAAAACTCCACCCAGTCCAATCATCACGGCTTGTATTTTGCCTTTATGTTGAGCTATCCAATTTTCTTGTTTTGGACATCCTAGAGATACTAAGACAGCATTGGCGCCACTAGAGTTAATCTTTTGAATCAAAGCTTCATCTTCGCTTTCAGTCAGGGGACGAAAGGGTAGAGGTTCCATAGCTGCAATCTTCATTTGAGGAAATTCCCGCTCTAACCTTTTTTCCATCCTAGAAAGAATTTCTATTTGGGAACCTAAAAAGAAGATACTGAGATTTTCTATTTGAGACAACTGACACAATGCTAGAAAAATATCCATCCCCGCTACACGATCTTGATAAGGCGATCCCATTTTTCGCATCATCCAGACAAGAGGCATACCATCAGGAGTAACTATATCTGCATTTCGTAATAGGTTGGCAAACTCTGGATTCCAATGAGCTTCAATCAGCATATGTACATTAGCAACGTATATAATTTTACTCTCATGCTGAGTTGCCCACTTCAGTATTGTTTGCACTTGCTCGTTAAAGCGTAGAGCTGTAATAGAAAAATCAAGCACTTTTTGAGTAGGTAGAAGCACTCTTGCCATGATAAATAACTCCTGTGTCCAAGAAAAGAATCCATAGATTACCTCGACCATTCTGAATAATAAACTATTCAGATTAGATAACTCCTAGCCTTTTGTAGGCTTGTGTCATCGTTGGAAGTTAACACATGGAGTGGAATTGCCTTCTCAGTATACTTTTGGCTTTCTTGGTAATACTAGAATTATTTGCTGCTGTGTCTTAGTTTACTGGTTTAACCAGGAGATTTCAGATGCAGGTTGACAAAATTCATACTTCCTTCATAATTAATTTTTAATTGATTCATCCAAGCATTACAATTGCGATAAATTACTATATTTTATAAATAATATGACGTTAAATTTGCTACATTTTATAAATTTAAAGTCAAGAAGAATACCAGAGACTTAGTTTGATAACTTTAAATGTGAGCATGTATTTCAAAGGTTTGATTGTAATTCTTGAGCGTTAAGTACAATTATAGCTAACTTTGAGGATTGTAATTTTTACGTATTGATAAGGGTTTTAAGCCTGTTGGCTTTTCGTAATTTAATTGGGTTTATTGCCGCCAAGTGAATTATTTCAAAAATATAATTATGGTTTTTTATAATTTTTATTATTAAAACATTGAATTTAAAGTTTATATCGGCGAATTTATAATTTTTATCTCTTACTAAAAGGAATAACCAAAAAATAAGGGGAAGATAAACTTATCTTCCCCCACTCCATTACTTTTGCTGTCGTCTGGCTTATTATTTTGTTTAAATCTTTGCAGTAACATTTGTCTTTGTTTCTTAAGTTGCCGCTTCCTGGCAGAACCGCCTCTACCTTTATCATTCCTACCTTCTTTACGGGGAGATTCCCATCTCTTTAGTCGCATAATTTTTCACTTTTTTAGTAATCAATATTATTTTTATAATATATAATACACTTTAATGTCTAGGCTGGCAAGCAAATATTGAATTATTTTTTAAGTAAAGTAATATCAGTAAATCGCAAAGTTTTCCCAAGGAGCGATCGTCAAGGGACTCTCAAAAGTGATCGCACTAACGCATACAATTTTCGGTGGAAAACATTCATGCCAATTACCAGTGACTTAATTGCAATTTATATCACTGCCTGACATCTGATCTTATTTTTTATGCGAATGACAAAAAAAGTATATATTTATACATAAAATCTGATTTTGGTTATTTTAGCAAGTAAAAAGTGAAAATTAGATTTTAGAATGCTTTCGGTTTCACTTTTTACTTAGCTTTTTTAAGGGTTTCCAATTTCATTTGATTTATAAAAACCAAAAAAGTTTTCGGTGGGTGGAAAAATTTGTAACTATATAGGACTAACCCTTTCAAACAGCTATGGGTTCGCGAACAAATCGTCATTCGCACCACTAATATAGAAATATTATTAGCATCCTACTAATATTAAGTACAACAGATTAAACGAAAAACTATAAAATCTAACTTCATGTCTCAACCTGACCCGAAAAATCCCATAGCTCATTTTATCATTGGCGTACCTGGTAGCGGAAAATCAGCCTTCGCTGTATTGATAGCCCAAACCGGAAACTATGAAATTATTTCCACAGATGAAATTCGCCAACAGCTATATGGCGATGAGACAATTCAAGGTGAGTGGCCAAAAATTGAAGCCGAAGCACTTAAACGTATTTATACTGCACTCACGAAAGGTAAAGGCGTAATTTACGACGCAACAAATTATAAACGCGCCTTTCGCATAGATTTTTTACAGAAAGTGAACAAACAAGTAAAAAGTAAGAAGGTAAACCGAAAAAGAGAAGAAAAAGATGATTTTGAATCTTCTACTTTTAACTTGACATGGATAGCATGGCATTTAGATACGCCACTTGAAACCTGTATCTGTTGGAACCAACAACGTACTCGTCAAGTTCCTGAAGATATCATCATAACCATGCATCAAGTTTTAAAAAACTTTCCACCCATTTCTGGTGAAGGGTTTGCAAAAGTTAATACTATTAATGTCACTTCATCTCAATTCTCAACTACCGAAATTCATAAACAGATTCAAATTATCTCTCGTAGCATCACCAATTCCCAAAATCGTAACGCCAATATTACACTTCATAAATATAGTAATCTCATTGATTTTGAGCGGTTAATGTACTTAATTTCTCTAATCATTAAATATCCCGGTATTGGAAACTTACAAAATATAAATCCAACATTACTAGAAAACCTTCTTGGTTCCAAGCCAGAATTTCCGAATGATCTCCAAGAAATTGCTGCAATCATCGGCAAAAAGCATGGTAAAGTTTATGCTTTTGAAGAAGCTATAAATCAGGATTTACAATATCTTGTAGTTCAAGGAATAATTGCAGAAAATGAAAATATCAGTAGAAAAAGTCAAGTAACAAAAGAAAACTTGCATAATCAATTTGTATTAAACACAGCAACACATTCTTATTCAGATAAACAAGCTTTTGACCGCTTAATTGGAACAATCAACTTGATTGTTAATCAGCCATTTTTACCAGATGCTGGGGGAGGTAGCTTAGGAACTTTTGCCAAAGAACTAGAACGAGCAGGGTTTATTACTAACGCTAAAAGTGCACTAGCAATGCTGCGTAAGGATATCGAAAATGTTTTAAAACCCTATAAAATAATTCCAGATTTTCCTATGCGTAACGGTTATTTTGCAGGTACAGGAATTCTTACACAAGAAGAACTCATTAAAGTTTATGAAATCCTGCAATCTCAAGCCAAAAGTCTGGATGATCCCTTATTAGTGTATTTTTATACTGATTTTGAGAACAGAATGTTACAGTCAAAACTAATTAATACTAACGAAAATATTTATCCAGTCCGGTCGATTGCTCATCATTCTATTGTTGATGAAAAGCATTTACATGAAACCTCATTACTCCAAAAATTACCATATTTAGAAGCTGCAATACTCAATGGTGAATTACTTGAACTCAATCGTTTTGGTGGCAGTGCTAAATATGAAGGTGATGCAAATAGCTTTATTCATGTATATCCTTTACAAATAGTCTTTCATAACCTTGCTTGGTACTTAGGGTTTGAATGTATTGTTGGTGAAGAAGCGGGATTACTTCGCTTTGAACGTTTAGACAGATTATTTCTGGGTAATGCCCAAAATCAATTTCGTTCCCGTCAATCACAACAAAAATCATTAGAGAAATTGCATAAACTCTTAAAAGGAAGTGTCGGAATATTTTTAGGAAATAGCACCTCTGACCAACGCAAATTTCTCAGTCAAGATAAAGCAATACGTTCCCAAATATGTATCACGATAGAACTTTGGTTTAATGATAAAACCTATCGTTTTATTATCGAAGGAACCAAGCGGTTTTCACAAATAAAAATGTCTCGTCCTCAATTCACTAGTAGAATCAATCTCCCTAAATCTCTATTCAGTTCGCCAACACAAGATAAAGATTTTCCTAATCGCTTTCAAGTAGTTTTAGCTAAATGGTCAATAGAAGACTTTGATTTGTGGAGATGGATTGTTGGTTTTGGTGGAAATGTCAAAGTTATTGAACCACCAGAATTAGTAGATAAAGTAAAGGGAATTGCTCAGGGTATTCTTGATAATTATTAATAAGACTTCTGTCAAAACTGCACATTCACTCATTTTTGAGCATTAGGGCTTAAAATATCTGACTGTCAACAGTCAACAGTTAACCGCCTAGCTCAATTTTTTACAAAATCCAAAATCGGTACTACTCCCAAGTAGACACATTTCGCAGCACATCCGGAATTTCTTCTTGAGACAAAGGAAACTCTAATATAGTCTCTCTATAACCTAAATACCCAGATTCAGCAAACGATAACAGCATTCGCGAAAGCGCCAGCCAAACCTCTGGTTCGTATTCCCAATCACGATAACGCGAAGCTTGACCAGCAATTGAACGTAGCGCCCAGAAATAAGAATTTCTGACTACAGAACCACCCTTTTTAAATTCTGGCAAATCTTCATGGTGGATAAAAAGTATTTTATTTTCAATTCTAGCTCTCATGAAAATTTTGGATTTTAGATTTTGGAATTAAAACTTAATCTTAAGTAGAGTGGAATAACACTTAATTAAGCAAAAGTTACCGCCAAAATTCCCGACTTATATAAAAAGTTGGGGGATAAATCTAGCTAAAGTAACTAAATTTTAGGTAAGATGCGTTGGTCTCTCTAATATTGTTGATGATGATAAATAATATAGCTATTTTCATTTGTACACAGGTAGGGTAGCACAGTTGTGCTATCCTACTATGTTTATAGTTACCTACAAACTTGAGCTTAAACCTACACGAAAAGTAAAACCAGGACTATATATCCGATTAACTCGCTCATATTGCTCACCTAGTAGATTTTCTAAGTAAACTGTCAGTCCTAAATTGCTAGTTAAAGGTATACGACCAGTGAAATCTAAATTCACAAAAGATGGTGCAAAATCTGTAATTCTGTCACCAGGGTTATTAAAAATAGATCTGCGAGCGCCACTGTTGTAAGTAACATATAAGTTAGCTTGCCAACCTGAATTTTGATAACCTATACCAGTTTGGAGTACAGAGTAAGGAATTAAACCTAACTGTAAACCTGTTTCTGAGCCTGTTTTAATTTGAGCATCTGTATAAGTGTAGTTGAGAAAAGTTGACCAGCTAGCAGCAATTTTTAATTGCAATGCAGCTTCTAAACCATTGGTATCTACTAATCCAATGTTTTCCCATCTTCCTGCGATAACTCCCAGGCGATCGCGTATAGTACTACCAAAGTAAGTAAACTGTCCAATCAAATTGTGAGAAAATTTGACATCTACTCCCGCAGTCCAAGTGGAGCCAACTTCTGGCTCTAAATTAGGGTTAGGTTCCCAACCATGAACTGTATCATAAACATATAACTGATCTAACCCAGGATTGCGTTGTCCTCCAGCCCAACTTCCACGCAGTGCTACTATTGGTGTAACGGCATAACGTAAACCAACACTAGGATTGAGATAATTTCCAAACTCGCTGTCAAAGCTTTGTCGTAGTCCTAAATCTACTAGAAAACTTTCACCGATATTCCAAGTATTGACAGCAAATAAAGCTGTATTGAATAAACTCCTATTTTCAGTTTCGTTATTACCAATTCTATTAGGATTTGTACTTAAAACATCACCATTTAAGTCGGTGTTTTTCAAATCTAAACCCCAACGCAATTTAGTATTGTCAGTAATTTTCCATTCATGATCTACTCTGGCTGTAAGTTGTTGTGTATCTAAAACTCCTGTACGATAAAAAGCTCCTGCTGGTCCATAAGTACTGAAATAATCTTGGTTATAACCAATTGAAGTTGTCAGATTAGAACTTTCCCCATTACCGAGCCGAGTTTTCCAAGATAAGCCAACATTTAAACCATCGTGGTCTAATCTATCTTGCTGAAGAGGAAAACCAAAATAAATTAAACCGCGACGACTGCTGAGTTTAGTAATATCTAAATTTAAAGAATTTTTTTTATCTAAATCTAGACCAATATTACCAAAGTAAGTACTTGTAGCAGTGTCTGCATTCGATAAATACCCTTGACTATCACGATTTGCTGCACCTACAGGAATGCGATAACGGTTATCTGTAAAGAACCTTTCAAAACTAAAATTGTATTTTACAGAAGCAGCCGAGCCACTGTAAGTTACTTGTTGATTGTTTAAACTTAATGAGCCAAATTCTGCACTACCAGAAAACTTTGGTTGTCCATAACCTTCTTTGGTAATGATATTCACAACTCCCCCAAAGGCTGAGGAACCATACAAAGCCGAAGCTGTTCCGCTATATAATTCTACTCGCTCAATAGCTTCTACAGGAATGCTATTTAAATCAGTCCCACCATGATAAGTGTTAACATTATTGTTAATTGGTCTGCCATTAATTAGAAATACAGACTGATTAATTGAGGCTCCTCGGTAGTATGTTCCTGTGTGAGTATCTGCACCATGACCAACATCATTGATAGCAAAACCAGGCATTCTTTTCAAAATATCAGCTAAACTGGTTGCACCTTGCTTTTCAATTTCTTCTTTTTCAATTACGTAAGTTGGTGTAGACTGAGGCAGATTGTGTGGTTCGGCGATCGCTTCTATATTAATGTCTGCATCATCGCTAGGTTCAGACTCGATTTGCGGCTGAGTTTTTGGCTCAATTTCATTCTGTACAGGTTGTTGAGTTAATAATTCAGCATTAGTGATGGGTAGCTTAATTTCACTCAAACTAGGAATATCTGAAATAGCTTCAGTTGATTTAACCGTATTTCTCTGCTTAATTTCAAGATCATCAGCAAAGCCAGGAAATGCTATCAGTAAACTCGGTAAACCTACTGTTAGCAACAAAAAATCTTTTTTCACCTTTTCTTTCACACCAAGTCAAAATAGTCACCAAGTGTTATTGTTGCTATAGTATTGAAATTGTGTCAAAAGACAGGCTGTCATATTTTCCTGGCTTCAGATTACAGACTGGTTAGAAAATTTTGAAGTCAGATTTTAGTTCTACTTCCAATCTTTATCTGCTTGTGAAAGCACATAAGCAGTTACATCTTCAATCTGCTCGGGTTTTAAACGATTACCAAAAGCAGGCATGGCATTTTTACCTTTTGTAATTTGGGCAATAATCGCCTCAGCTGAGTACAAACCATATTTTTCCAAAGCCTCCTTCTTCAAATTTTTATTAGCTTGGACTAAATTCTTGCCGCCTGCATGACAAGAAGCACAATTACTACTAAACACTTTGGCTCCATTAGCAGCATCTAGAGCTAAAGCTGGACTACTGAAGGCAAAKGTGAAGATTGCTATGCCTAACAGTATGACTTTAATAATTTTTTTCATTTCGTGTTCTCTGTGCAATAACAGCTGATTCACTGGAATATCCTTCATAATTGTCAGTTGAGCCGCTGCTATAGTCAAATGACAAGGTGTCAAACTTAGGTTAAAAATTGTTGAATTGAAGATTATTGGCTACGATGCTTATTAATCTCTATATTATTTATTTTACGTTATCCAATATTTTTCAACTTCCAAACTCAGTAAATTGACGTATATAAGGTTCGTGAAACGCTAAAATAATATCTTGTTTGGATACTCCCATATCAACCAATCGATTAGCAATTCCTTCTTCAGTACCATCATGTTGAATCCATATTTTTCCATCTTTAATATCAAGATGTAAAATACAGCCAAAATCTCATTTATTTCCACGCCAGCCAACATAAAGTAATTGATAGTGGTCTTGCTGTTCGTCAAAAATTGTTTGCACCTCATACTCTTCGGCATTTTGTGACATCGAAGCTTGCTTTTGCCGTTGTGAAAAAAGATGTCGAATATATTGCTGATATTCTTCTACAACCATTGACGAATAACCTCCTCTTCTAGATTAGAAAATATCAATCATAATTAATATTTTGCAACTGCTGATATAATAAATTTACCTTGAAAAAAAGATTTATAAATCGGTACGCAAACAGCTAAATAAAGTTCGCGATCTTGCCACTCTTAAGTTTCGTTCGCCACTTGGCAATGGCTTTGGCATCACCAAGGGCAAACGAACTCCTGAATTGAATTGTTATATAGCCCCTAACTTATTCAGTGCGTCTTCTGTAACACGACAAATTCGCCAATCATCTAATATAGAAGCTCCCATACTACGGTAAAATGCTTGGGCTGATTCATTCCAATCCAATACACTCCATTCTAATCGCCCACAATTGCGTTCTACAGCTATTTGGGCTACTTTAGTCAGCAGAGCTTTACCAATACCTTGCCTGCGATATTCTGGTAAAACAAACAAATCTTCTAAATAAATTCCTGGCTTGGTCAGAAATGTTGAATAATTATGAAAAAATAGAGCAAAACCAACAGGTTGACCGGTAAATTCTGCTAAAATTGCCTCTATATATCTGTGCGAACCAAATAAATGTTCCTTAAGTTCCAGAGCATTGCCGGTAACAGCGTGAGATAATTTTTCATACTCAGCAAGCCCTTCAATTAATTTAAACAGTATGCTGTAATCCTCTGGCTGGGCAAAACGCACAATTAAATTGCTACTCGAAGTCATTAGTCTATAGTCTGTAGTTCATAGTCTATAGTCAACTATACAGTTTTTTTAACTGTGCCAATTTGAGATGCGCTTGGTTAATCCTGAATTAACGTCTTGCTATGCTAATAACCCTAATGGATAATACAAATCCCAAGTCTCAAATTTTAAATACTCAAGCTTTATCCATTGAGTGGTGAGTAAATCCAAAATCTATTGAATAATGACTGAACAAAAGCCAAAAAAAGGTACAAAACACCCGGTTTTGTAGTTAGCGATCGCCACGCACAAGAAGCGTTTTGTTATTACAGCTAATTAGGTCAGGTATTATACCAATTTTGGATTTTAGATTTGGAGATTAAAAGTCTTTACTAAAGACTTTTTTATAAATCTCAAACAATACTATCTATCCTAATTTGGTATTGGGTCTTAATTTTTAGATTAAATTGTTTAAATCAGCCAACCTTTTAACCGTTTAGCTATATGGGGACGCCGCAATTTACGCATAGCTTTACTTTGAATTTGTCGTACTCGCTCACGAGAAAGATTGAACATGTTGCCAACTTCTTCTAAAGTACAGGGTTCGCTAGTTGTTAAACCGTAACGCAGAGAAATTACGTCTTTCTCCCGTGGAGTTAATACATCACCTAATACTTCCCAAATCTCCTGACGCATCATATTTTCGTTCATTTTTGCTTCTGGAGATAGGTTATCTTCATCTTCTAATAAATCCATCAATTCTGTGTCTTCTTCTTTACCAACACGATGGTTAAGAGAAAGTGCTTGACGGCGCAATTGTTGTAATTGACGTAGTTGCTGGACACTAATTTCTAACGCTTGTGCCATTTCGGCTTCGGAAGGATTACGGCAGAGTTTTTGCTTGAGTTCTCGTTGTGCTTTTTTAAGTTTGTTAAGTTTTTCAACAATATGAATCGGTAGCCGGATTGTTCGCGCATCATTAGCGATCGCTCTGGTAATTGCTTGTCTAATCCACCAATAGGCGTAAGTAGAAAACTTATATCCTTTATCTGGATCGAACTTTTCTGTAGCGCGATTTAAACCCATTGCTCCTTCCTGAATTAAATCTAGGAAAGGCACTCCTCGATTCAGATATCGCTTGGCAATAGAAACTACTAATCTTAGGTTCGAGCGAATCATTTTGCGTTTCGCTACTCTACCTTGATACAAACGACTTTCTAATTGCTTTTCGGTCATTTCTAGCTCTGAAGCTACTTCTAGCTTGCTAGGTTCATGTCCCAGTTTTAATTCTAAGGCAGCTTGTAAGTCTCTAATTTCTTCTACAAACTTAACTCGCCGTGCTAACTCAACCTCTTCATCAGGTTTTAGCAACGGATAACGCGCCATTTCTTTAAAAAATGCGCCTACAGCATCATCATGTTCGGTTTTATTGTATCCCGAAGGACGAGCCGCCGCCATTTCATCCCCGTCGCGTTCATCTGATTCTAGATTTTCTATTACAATTGGAGCTTCTTCATCTGCTATTGCATCTAAACTATCGAGTAATGGTTCTTCACTATCAGCAGCATTCTCCAGTATTTCCATTTTTCCCAATTCAACAATATTCATAGTTTCCTTTAGGGATTGTTGTTTTATTTGGTACATAATTTAGTTACAGCTACTCTTTGAGGCTTGGTAGTTTTCCCTAATGGATGAATGCACCCTGTATATAGCAAAGTATAAGTTTTTGCTAATTTTGATTCAGCAATAATAATGTGTATCTGCCTACCAAATCTAGGTTACGGTTAGATGTAACCTATAATTAAACTCGTTTTGACACCCAACAGAACTTTCTATGTAGACTCCCAACAGATATATTCTTCATTTTTTTCTGAATTATCAAATATGTCAAACCCCCTCAAACTTTCTCAACCTTAACAAATTTAAAAATCTCAGCTAACCATCCAGATTTCTTAAACATTCATGTATTTTTCTAAATATCTTTTAATGTCTTATGTCTTGGAAGTGAGTGGCTCAAACGAAAAACTGGTGGTAAGGTTATGCATTCCCGACTTGAATTTACATACATCAATACAAATTACACGAATGGCAGTATAATTTCGGGATGTTCTTATTTGTATAAAAGCATCTCATAAGTATCAAGCATTGAATATCTATCGATAGGCGGAAAAAGGCTACTCCCTATTTAGTAGATAGAGCAACTGTTGTGACAAGAGCCATCATGTTTTTATTTGTATAGTGGGCACCAAATATTTATTGCATGTATAGTAGATACAAATTTGTCTAGTAGATTACATAAGAGGAAACTTATCAAGTATTATGAAGAAAAATAGTATTGAAAAATACCATTAAAATTTAAGAAAATAAAAAATTAAAGTTGAGTTAGCTAGGTGAATTGTGACCAGCTATATGAGGAAAATATTTAACTATAAAGTCAGAAAGTATGTATATTAATGACGTAAATTTATCTCCTTTAGTAGTGGCCGAGTCTAGTGAATCATACAAGTCAGGTGCAACTGTTAATAGATGGGTTGAAGTACTGGTAGACTGTCCAGGAAATTTAGGACTATTTACTTATCGATTGCCAGCCCAGTTAGAAATCAAACCAGGGGATATTTTGAGCGTACCATTTGGGGCACAACAATTAGGAGCGATCGCCATTCGGTTACTGACACAACCAAATATCGATCTAGCACCAGAAAAAATCCGGGAAGTAGAAGATATAGTCAGCGTTGGATTTTTTCCAAGTGCTTATTGGGAATTACTCAATCGAGTTGCAGCATATTACTATACACCCCTAATTCAAACGATCCGGGTTGCTCTACCGCCAGGGTTGCTAGGGCGCTCACAGCGTCGTATCCGCATCATTAAAAACAGAGAAGCACAGGGAAATAATTATTTATTAGCATCTCCCAATCCTTTAGGTTTCCTAACTCCAACTGCGCGGCAAATTTGGGAACTTTTACAAGTGCAACCGACAGGGGACTATAGTTTTGTCTATCTTCAACAAAAAGTCAAATCTGCTTATCGGGGAATTCGCGAGTTGTTGCGATTCGGTTTAGTAGAAAGCTATTTAGAACCGCCACGACTGACTCGACCAAAGCTACAAAAAGCAGTAATACTGACAGCTTTAACTGACCAAAATTTAACCACTCGCCAACGAGAGATTTTGGAAGTACTGCGACGCAGTGGTGGCGAGTTGTGGCAAAATGAACTGCTACAAATTTGCAATGCTAGTTCCTCTATCCTCAAGAATTTGACACAAAAGGGCTATATCGTCATCGAAGAACGGGAAGTATTGCGAACAGAACAAGGGCCAGCATTATTAGGCGATGGTGCTAAATCATTAACTGCTGCCCAAGCTAGCGCCTTAGCAACCATCCAGACACTAAATGGATTCGCTCAAGTTTTGTTGCATGGAGTAACAGGTTCAGGAAAAACCGAAGTATATTTGCAAGCGATCGCACCTCTTTTGAAAGTCGGCAAATCTGCCCTAGTCTTAGTCCCAGAAATTGGACTCACACCCCAGCTAACTGACCGTTTTCGCGCCCGCTTTGGCAATAAAGTCAGCGTTTATCACAGTGCCCTCTCAGATGGTGAACGTTACGATACTTGGCGACAAATGCTCACAGGAGAACCCCAAGTTGTAATCGGCACTCGCAGCGCTGTTTTTGCTCCTTTGCCCAACTTGGGTTTAATTATCTTAGATGAAGAACACGACAGCAGCTTTAAGCAAGACTCACCTATCCCCACCTACCACGCCCGTACCGTCGCCCAGTGGCGAGCAGAGTTAGAAAACTGTCCCCTAATTTTAGGTTCTGCTACCCCTTCGTTGGAGAGTTGGCTGAGTGTCCGAGAGCAGGGGAGCAGGGGAGCGGGGGAGCAGGGGAGCAGGGGAGCAGGGGAAGAAATTATTACTCCTAATTCTTGTACAGAAGCGATTAATCGCGTCTGTCTTTACCTCTCCCTTCCCGAACGCATCAACTCCCGCCCTCTACCACCAATAGAAATTGTAGATATGCGCCAAGAGTTGCAGCAGGGAAATCGTTCTATATTTAGTAGATCCTTGCAAGAAGCTTTGCAAGAGTTAAAACAAAGACAGCAGCAAGGAATTTTATTTATCCATCGCCGGGGACACAGTACTTTTGTCTCTTGTCGTAGTTGTGGCTATGTATTGGAATGTCCCTACTGTGATGTGTCATTGGCATATCATCACACCGAAGAGGGAGCGCCGCAATTATTGCAGTGTCATTACTGTAACTATAGGCGATCGCATCCCAAATTCTGCCCTGATTGTAGTTCCCCTTACCTCAAATTCTTCGGTAGCGGTACTCAGCGAGTGACGCAGGAATTAGCGCGACAATTCCCACAGCTACGCTTGATTCGTTTTGACAGCGATACCACCCGTAATAAAGGCGCACACCGTACTCTACTTACCCAGTTTGCCAACGGCGAAGCAGATTTATTAGTAGGTACGCAAATGCTTACCAAAGGTTTAGATTTACCACAGGTGACACTTGTGGGCGTTGTCGCCGCCGATGGATTGCTAAATTTATCAGATTATCGTGCCAGTGAACGCGCATTTCAAACATTGACTCAAGTAGCTGGACGTGCTGGGAGAGGCGACGATCCGGGTAGAGTGATTGTGCAGACTTATACTTCAGAACATGCGGTAATTGAAGCAGTGCGATCGCACGATTATCAGTCTTTTTCTCAAACAGAATTAGAACAGCGCCAAGCCCTTAATTATCCGCCCTACGGAAGGTTAATTTTATTGCGTTTAAGTAGTCTCGATCCGATTCAAGTGCAGAATACAGCGCAAATCATCGCTACAGCTTTAAGTGCCCAAGAAGAATTAGAAATATTGGGGCCAGCACCAGCGAGTATTTTACGAGTAGCTAATCGTTATCGCTGGCAGATATTGATTAAATTTGTCCCCGATGCATTGCCACAATTGCCAGATTGGGAACAAGTGCGATCGCTTTGTCCGCAATCTGTTAGTTTAACAATAGATGTAGACCCATTAAATATTATGTAATTTTCTCGCTAAATAAATAGAAAAACAGCGTATAGTTCAACTTCTTAGCGATATTCAACCAGATTTTTTAGCTGCTAGAAGATTTATTACTTGCTCAAACAGTTTGATAAGCAGGTGTGCTGGCAAGAAGCTATGTATGTAGAGAATTACGTGAAAAAATACTAAGGCGTAGAACATTAGTGATCGTCATTTATGATAGTACCGACACCTTGGCTATTAGCGAATGTAGCATTTGCCGCCCCATAAAGATTGACAAAAAATGTTTCATTAGGTTCTATTTTATTATCACCTCTAACACCAATACTAATAACCTTACTGGTTTCACCAGCCTCGAAAATAATTGTCCCCAGTCCAAAATTGTAATCTGAGTCAGAATCTTTGGCAGTGCCATCACTCGTGCTGTAATTTACAATTATTCGTTGATAAAATTCACTGGAGAGAGTGACGAGAAAATTAGCATTAGTTATCATCCCTGTAGTGCCTTCATTCACCGATACATTAGAAATACTAATCGCAGGTGGAGGGTCATCATTAGTGATAGTAGCTACTCCCAGGTTATCAACAATTGTAGCGTTTGTAGCACCCAAGAGATTGACAGAAAATGTCTCGTTGGGTTCAGGTTTGTTATCACCTATGACACCAATGCTAATAGTTTTACTGGTTTCACCAGGATTGAAGGTAATTGTCCCATTAGCAGGATTGTAATCAGAGTCAGAAACTTTAGCAGTGCCATCACTCGTGTTGTAATTTACAGTAACCTGCTGAAAACTGGGTTGGGAGAGAGTAACAATAAAGTTAGCGTTAGTTGTTGTACCTGTGTTACCTTCAGTCACTAAGACATTTGAGATACTGATAGTTGATTGGTTGTCATCGTTGATAATCGTACCAACTCCCAAATTATCTGCAATTGTTGCATTTGTCGCACCCAAAAGATTGACAAAAAATGTCTCGTCACTTTCAGTTTGGTTATCGCCTACAACACCAATACTAAGAGTTTTACTAGTTTCACCAGGAGCAAAAATAATTGTCCTATTAGCAGAATTGTAATCAGAGTCAGAAACTTTGGCACTGCCATCACTCGTGTTGTAATTTACAGTAACTTGCTGATAACTGGAATTAGAAAGAGTGATAGTAAAGTTAGCGTTAGTTGTTGTACCTGTGTTACCTTCAACAACTGAAACATCTGAAATGCTGATAGTTGGTTGATTGTCATCGTTAATGATGGTAGCAACTCCTAAGCTATCTGCAAGTGTCGCATTTGTCGCACCCAAAAGATTGAGACTAAATGTCTCATCAGTTTCAAAATTGTTATCACCGATAACACCAATACTAATAATTTTACTAGTTTCACCAGGAGCGAAAATAATCGTCCCATTAGCAGAACTATAATCAGAGTCAGAAACTTTGGCACTGCCATCACTCGTATTGTAATTTACAGTAACTTGCTGATAACTGGAATTAGAAAGAGTGATAGTAAAGTTAGCGTTAGTTGTTGTACCTGTATTACCTTCAACAACTGAAACATCGGAGATGCTAATAGTTGGTTGGTTGTCATCGTTAATGATGGTAGCAACTCCTAAACTATCTGCAAGTGTCGCATTTGTCGCACCTAAAAGATTGACAGAAAATGTTTCGTCAGCTTCAAATTTCTTATCTCCAATGACACCAATACTAATAATTTTAGTAGTTTCGCCAGGAGCGAAAATAATTGTCCCATTAGCAGAATTGTAATCAGAGTCAGAAACTACAGCAGTACCATCACTTGTATTGTAATTTACATTAACTTGCTGATAACTAGGATTAGAAAGAGCGATAGTAAAGTTAGCATTCGTTGTTGTGCCTGTGTTACCTTCAATAACTGAGGCATCCGAGATACTGATAGCTGGTTGGCTATCATCATTGATGATGGTAGCAACTCCTAAACTATCTGCAAGTGTTGCATTTGTTGCACCCAAAAGATTGACAGAAAATGTTTCGTCAGCTTCAAATTTGTTATCTCCAATGACACCAATACTAACAACTTTAGTAGTTTCCCCAGGAGCAAAAATAATCGTTCCCGAAGCAGAATTGTAATCCAAATCAGCAACAGTAGCAGTACCATCGCTTGTGTTATAATTTACAGTGATTTGCTGATAACTGGGATTAGAGAGAGTGATAGCAAAGTTAGCATTAGTTGTTGTGCCTGTATTCCCTTCATTGAAGAAGACATCTGAAATGCTAATAGTTGGTTGGGTATCATCATTGATGATGCTAGCAACTCCTAAACTATCTGTAATGGTCGCATTTGTCGCACCTGAAAGATTGACAGAAAATGTTTCGTCAGTTTCAAATTTGTTATCGCCTGTAACACCAATATTAAGGGTTTTGCTAGTTTCGCCAGGATTAAAAATAATCGTTCCTGAAGCAGAATTATAATCCAAATCAGCAGCAGTAGCAGTACCATCGCTTGTGTTGTAATTGACAGTAATTTGCTGATAACTAGGATTGGAGAGAGTTACAGTAAAATTAGCGTTAGTTGTTGTGCCTGGATTGCCTTCAGTAAGTGAGACATCCGAAATACTAATAGTTGGTTGATTGTCATCGTTGGTAATGTTTACTGTCGCCGAACTGTTAGTAATTGTGGAATTTTCTGGTGCAGCTGTCAGGTTTGGATTACTTAGGGTAAGAATAATATCTTCATTGGTTTCAAATATATTGTCACCCAAAACATCGACTGTAATTGTCTTTGTCTTTTCTCCAACAGCGAAGTTTAAAGTCCCAGATGCAGTAGTTCCTCCATTTGTAACTTGAATATTGTTATAGTCACTGCCAAAACTTGCCGCACCACTAAAAGCATAATTTATGGTACTAGCTACGCCAATACCACCACTGCGAGTAACCGTGAAGCTAACAGCTTGAGTACCGCTATTACCTTCAATTAAATTTGAGGTAGGGGTAGAAATTGCATATTGAATCGAATCATTAGCAGCAATATTTAGAGTACTTTCAGTTATTGTCCCCAAATCAGCCCCTATTAACGTGCCGAAGTTGAGTACAACTGTTTCTGCATTCTCAGGTAAATCGTCTGGGTTAATAGTAAAAGTAATTAGCTTTGTTAAATTTGAGCCTGTTGCCCCAGCAGCAAAAGAGATGGTAGTGGGAGAAAAAGTGTAATCGTTGCCACTAGTAGCGGTGCTAGTATTTTTGATGACAATAGGAACTGTGACAGCCGTTTCAGGAGAGGCATCTAAGGTAACAGGAATTGTTACTATAGTCGCGGTACTATCTTCTGTTGTATTGTACGTAGCAGCACCAAAGCTAACTTTTGGCAGCACATATTCAAATGCTCCAATGTCAAGTCTGCCGCTTTCAATACGGTTAAAACCCGTGCCGCGTTGGTCAGTAGTTAAGCCACCGCTATAAGTGGGATTGCCAGCATTCCTGGCAGGACTGTTAAAGTCTAAAGCATGAGTTTGTGTAGAACCCCCGTAATTTCCTAGCGGTTTCAGTCCAGGGTTGGGGTTAATAATATCTGTACCCGTACCCAAAGTCCCAGATGATTTACCAGTAATTTTGCCAATCAGGTTGTAAGCATTACCATTGAAGTTGCTACCATAGACATCTGCTCCTTGATTACCAGGATCGATATTGCCAGCAATAATGCTATTGCTGATGTTCACAGTGCCGCTATATTTATAAATGCCACCACCATCACCTTGGCCACTGTTATCACTATCAGCGATATTCCCAAAAATAGTGCTATTGCTGACTGTGGCATTGCTAGTGTAGATGCCGCCACCATAAGTTTTAGCTGTATTGCTGGAAATAGTGCTATTGCTTAAGGTGAGATTACTACTACTGTAAATGGCGCCACCGTTGGTGTTCGCCGTGTTGCTGGAAATGGTGCTATTGCTGATTGTGGCGCTACTGCTGTAGATACCGCCACCATTAGTGTTTGCGGTGTTGCTGGAAATAGTGCTATTGCTAAGTGTGACACTACTGCTGTAAATGGCGCCGCCAGCGTTGGCGGTGTTGCTGGAAATGATGCTATTGCTGAGTGTGACACTACTGTTGCTGTATATCCCACCACCATCGTTATTTCCTGCATTTCCCCCAGTTATCTTCAACCCATCAATAGACAGGGAGGCACTAGCATTAAAAACACGGGAAGCATTGTTACCACTGATGGTGAGTTTATTAGCCCCAGTTCCTTGAATTATCACTCCTTCAGTAATATTCAACTCCCCAGAAGTCAAGGTAATGGTGTCGGGGGTAGCATCACCGAATATCCCAGTCGTATCAAAGATGATTGTCTCAATCCCTGGATCGTTATTGGCATTGATAATAGCTTGTCTTAACGAGCCAGCACCGCTGTCATTGGTGTTAGTGACTATATAGGTGGTGTTATCCACTTTGACAGATACATCGTCGATCGCTAAACCGTGATCGTTGCCGCCATCATCTATGTCTTCCCAACGCAATATAATTTCTTCACCGTTAGCGATTGGGGTAGCTAAGGTAATTGTTACAGGTGTGATGACAACTCGATTGGCACTTTGATTACCATTTAGGGCAGCTACGGTTGCACTTGCAATTGGCCCAGTGAAATCTAGCGATGTGACGGGCGTCCATGTTCCTGTTATCAAACTTGTGAGAGTTGACCCAGTTTGATAACTAAATTTCAGCTGTTGCGGCGATGTATTATTACTATTACGCCATTGTTCACCCGTATAACCTACTTGCAACTGAGTAATTGGTGAACCTGTATTATTTTGGAGGCGCAACCCATAATAAATAGTTCCTGTACTAGCAGAAGCTATAGAACCAAGTGCCCGATCTACAGCAGTGGTACTAGTACCAAAACTGTACAATCCACCTGTATTATTAGTGCCACTACCAGCGTTGTAAGTTGTTCTTGTAGCATACCAACCTGAAATAGTTGAATCATCGACCCAAGGAACAGATGTTCCGAAACTAGCTAACGAGTTAAAGTTTTGAGAGTATGTGCCAGTAAAACTAGCTGGCAAAATAGATTTGTAAGCCTGTATTACTTCCGGTTGAAATGCTAGGGAAGCCTCAATTTTCCCTGTCTTCACCTCTAAATCCCAGTCGCCACCTAAAGCTGCACTTCCTGTTTTATTACTGGAAGCGGCAACATCTGCCCCAGTAATTCGGCTAAGAATTTGCACAAATTTCGTGCCTTCACCGTTGGCGACATCACAGCCATAAAGTAGGATATCAGCGTTATCAGTTAAAATACTTGCCCATTTTCGTAATTGATTTGCATAACTATTGAGGTTAGTAAGGCTAAGGTAAGTTGACCCCAATTGCAAACTCCCCTCACTGCCGTGGGAGACGATGTGAATTGATTGAACTGAGTTAGGTTTACATCCTGCCAAAAACTCAGTGATTTGGGTTATACCGTCTCGACTATGGTCAAGGATAACGACTTCGCTACCCAGTGTGATCCCAGCTACTAAGCTTTGATAATCAATAACTTCACTATCTATAAAAACAATATTTTTGCTTACTTCCAGTAAGTTTTTCAGAGAATTAGTTTGGTTTTTAATATGATTATTTCCTGACTGTTTATTCATAACTTTTATCCTTTGATAAAACTATAGATTGATTAAGATATTTTTCAGATAAGGAATTTCCAGAGAATAAGTTATCCCTCTTGTGGGGTGGGCAGGAAAGCCCGCCCTGAATATAGGATCGGTGAGGACACCCATCCCACAAAAAAATTTGGGATATTTTTTTATTTGTCAGTTACTAAGTAGGGTAATATTGAAAAAAGTGAAACAAAATCTTGGTGATTACTTCTCTGCGAGACGGTCCGCAAACGCTTTACTTTGTTTTGCTCATAATGACATTTCACATTTAATTGGATTGAGCTATTTATCAGCGTTATTCCAAAAGTGTTTTTGTGCTAATTTTCTAGAAGTTAAAAATTGATAAACCCGGTTTATCTAAATAAATCGGGTATAGCTGCTCTATCACCGCCGTGGTGTATTAGTAAGTGATAAAATAGTTAGCGTTTAAAGTGGATGCCGTAATTCCAGTTAACAGAGCAAGACTTTCGTTAGTGGAAGTAACCTTAATTAAGGTATCTTTACCGCTCTGAGTAATAGACAAACCTGAATAGCTCAACCCACCTGATAAAGCAATCAAATCTTCACTAGTGTTGAAGTCTTTAATGGTATCTCTACCTTCACCTTTGGCAAGCACAAAGATATCATTACCTGCACCGCCTGTAAGAATATCAGTACCCAAACCGCCGTAAAGTTGGTCGTTTCCGGCTCCACCAACAATTACATCATTACCAGCAAAGCCAAAAATCAAATCGTCTGAGCTAGTTCCCTGTAAGGAGGTATCAGCCTTGGCTGAACCTGTGATAATGCTATTAACTTGGTTGCCATTTTTTATGTTAACGACATCAACATCGTTGGGGTTGAGATTGTTATATTTAGCATCACTACTAACTGCTGCGCTAGTAATAATTTGGTAAGCAGTGTTGTCATCTGCAACACCATCATTAACACCTGTAACCGTAATTGTTTGAGGTGTATTCCAGTTAGCTGCATTAAAGGTAACGTTGGAAACTGAAACAGTACCTTCATTGGGATTGGAACTACTCAAACTTAAGCTGACATCCGCAGTGGGTTGACTAGTGAGTCGAATACTAAAATTAGCWSTRCCCCCAGCTTCGCTAGTTACTAGTGCAGTTGTGGGAGAGATAGTAAAACCTGCTATATCGTCATCAGTAATAGTACCAKTAGCTTKGTTRTCAGCAATGSTGGCATTGGTGGGRTTAGTCAGATTGACAAAAAAGCGCTCGCTTGATTCAACAACGAAATCATCAACAATTGGTACGGTAATTATTTGACTAGTAACTCCAGGGTTGAAAGTCAGGGTTCCTGTGACTGGGGTGTAATCACCAGGTGCGATCGCAGTATCGTTACTAGTGTTGTAATCGACTGTAATGACGTTAT
Source organism: Nostoc sp. PA-18-2419 (assembly GCF_005869855.1). Classification (GTDB taxonomy): domain Bacteria; phylum Cyanobacteriota; class Cyanobacteriia; order Cyanobacteriales; family Nostocaceae; genus Nostoc. Next base: position 23,782 of record NZ_SZNH01000039.1, read on the forward strand.
TGCTAGCGTTGGAGAGTTTGACGGTAAAAGCAAGACTGCCGCTGCCTTCACTGCCGCTTTTATCTGCGATGGAGATACTAGGTGCATTGTCATCATCAACTATAGTGACTGTAGCTGGAGTGATCGCACTTGTTTGGTTGGGATAACTTAGGTTGAGATTAACAGTTTCGTCAGCTTCAGTGATTTTATCACCCACAACATTTAAGGTAATAGCCTTTGTTGTATCACCAGCAGCGAATTTTAAAGTCCCAGATGAACTACCTGTGACACCTGCAACTTTAACGCTATTGTAATCACTGTTAAAAGTTGCTGTCCCATTCAGAGCATAATTTACACTAGTAGCAACAGTAGTATCACCACTGCGAGTTACGGTGAAGGTGACTGTTTTGCTACCACTATTACCTTCAGTTACAGTTGGGCTAGCAGTTGAAATCGCGTAATTGACATTAGCACTAGGAGCAAAGTTACTGTCACCAATGTGATTTAATGGTTGCCCAGCAAAGCTTGCAGATGATGTTTTAGTACCAGTACCTAATGTCAAATTTGGCGCTGTGCCAGCGATTGCACTTGCCACCCAATCTGAGGCTGTTGAACCTGTGGTATCACCCGAACGCCCTACATATCCTGGTATAAATGAGGTATTAACAACTGTGGCATTCGTTGGAATTGAACCGCCAGCACCTTTTCTAAATACAATCGAGCCATAAGCTTTGTCTGTAGTTCCGCCATCTAAAACAGAAACTGAATCCAGCACAGTCCAATTTGAATAAGTATTACCATCAGCAATACCATCGTTATTTGAGTCAATATCATTAGTAAGGGTGGGTGCAGTGGCAGTTTGAATCAGGAAGAAGCTAACAGATCCACTTTCGATATCGTTTGCACCCATGTGACCAATTGAACTTGAGGCTCCGTTCCCCCATCCAGCTCCAGTTCCAATATTAGTTATTACATTTGCACCAGGTTTGGCTGTATAAGTACTGCCTTTTTGCAGTAGAACCAGAAACCCATTACTACCAAATTGCTTACCAGACAAATCAAAAATATCTTGAACAGCGCCAGGATTAGGGGAGCCAGAATCACCTTCAATTCCAACTAAATAAGTTCCAGCTGCTAGAGTCGTACCGGGAGTGCCACGCAGTTCAATATATTCTTTGGGGATGTCTGTAGCTGGAGGATCAAAAAGAATTTCGTTGATTACTGTTGGTACAGGAATCACTTGATCGTCGTTAATAATGTCTATTTGAGCTGAACTATTAGTAATTGTGGAACTTGCTGGTGGAGTTGTAAGATTGGGGTTAGTTAGAGTAACAATAATGTTTTCATCAGATTCAATTGTTTTGTCACCCAAAACATCGACTGTAATTGTCTTTGTTGTTTCCCCAACTGCAAAGCTTAAAGTCCCTGATGAAGCAGTTCCACCATTAGTAATTTGAATATTGTTATAGTCACTATTGAAAACTGCTGTACCACTAAAAGCATAATCTACTGTACTGGCCACACCAATACCACCACTGCGAGTGACGGTAAAGCTAACAGATTTAGTACCGCTATTACCTTCAGTCAAAGTTGGGGTATTAGTGGAAATTGCGTATTGAATCGCATCGTTAGCAGCAATATTGAGAGTAGTTTGAGTAATTGTCCCTCCAACAGCCCCCGTCAATGTGCCGAAGTTGAGTACAACCGTTTCCGCATTTTCAGGTAAATCATCTGGGTTAATGGTGAAAGTTACCAGTTGGGTTAAATTTGAACCTGTTGCTCCACTGGCAAAGGTGAGACTAGTAGGGGAAAAAGTGTAATCATTGCCACTAGTAGCGGTACTAGCGTTGTTGATAACAATAGGAACTGTAACATTAGTGTTGGGAGTGGCGTCTAAAGTAACAGCGATAGTTACTACAGTGGCAGTACTACCTTCTGTAGTGTTATAGCTAGCAGCACCAAAGTTAACTTTTGGAGGTATATAGCCACCACTGGAAGTTGTATTCAGTAGCACTGAAACGTTATTAGAGCCTGAATTAGCCACTACTAAGTCAAAGTCATTGTCTTTGTCGAAATCCCCGACTGCCAAGGAATTCGGAGTGTTTCCAACGCCAAAATTAGTAGCAGTATTAAAACCACCAGTACCATTGCCCAAAAGTATTGAAACATTGTCTGAGTCGGCGTTAACCACCGCTAAGTCAGAGTTGCCGTCATTGTTTAAGTCTCCCACTGTCACAGAATAAGGACTGCTGCCGACGCTAAAATTGCTGGCACCTCCAAAACCACCACTACCATTGCCCAACAGCACTGAAACATTGTTGGAGGAAGTGTTAGCCACGGCTAAGTCAGAGTTGCCGTCTTTGTTGAAGTCTCCCACTGTTATGGAAAAGGGAGTGCTTCCCACACCAAAGTTAGTGGCAGTACCAAAGCCACCACTCCCATTGCCCAACAGCACTGAAATACTATTGGAGCCTGCATTTGCTACCGCTAAGTCAGACTTACCGTCTTTGTTGAAGTCCCCCACTGTCACAGAATAGGGATAGTCTCCCACACCAAAGTTAGTGGCTGCACTAAAACCACCACTGCCACTGCCCAACAGCACTGAAATATTGTTGGAATTTACATTAGCCACTGCTAAATCAGAGTTGCCGTCATTGTTGAAATCTCCCACTGTTACGGAATAAGGACTGCTTCCCACACCAAAGTTAGTGGTAGTACCAAAGCTACCACTGCCATTGCCCAACAATACTGAAATACTGTTGGAATCTGCATTAGCCACGGCTAAGTCCAAGTTACCATCATTGTTGAAATCTCCAACTGTCACGGAAATGGGACTGTTTCCTACACCAAAGTTAGTGGCAGCCCCAAAACTACCACTGCCATTGCCTAACAGGACTGAAACGTTGTTGGAGTTAATGTTAGCCACGGCTAAGTCAGAGTTGCCATCATTGTTGAAGTCCCCAACTGTTACAGAAGGGGGATTGCTTCCTACGCTAAAGTTGGTGGCAGGTGCAAATAATGAGGGTAATATTGAGCGATAAGCCTTTGTAACCTCTGGTGTCAAGGCTAAGTCTGACTCAATGGAGCCAATCTTCACTTCTAAATCCCAGTCACCACCCAAATCGGCATTACCTGTGATGTCATCAGAAGCAGCCACATCTGCGCCTGTGATTTGGCTTAGACGCTGTACAAAAGTTCGATCTCCTGATGCTACGTTGCAACCGAAAAGCAGAATATCGGCATCATCAGTTAAATAATCTCTCCACTGTTGCAACTGATTGCTGTAGGAGTTCAAATTATTGGCATTAAGTTGAGTTGACCCTAGTTGCAAACTACCTTCGCTGCCGTGGGAGATAATTTGAACTGATTGGTATTTGCCACCTTGCAAAGCTTGAGTGATTTGTTCTACTCCATCCTTTGTGGAGTCAAGGATTACTACACTAGTGTTAGGTTTGATGCCAGCAATCAAACTTTCGTAGTCGATAACTGCTCCGTCAATAAAAATAATATTTCGATTTGCCATTTGTAGTTCCTCTGTAAAGTTATTTGGGATTTAGAAGTTTGTGTTTTCGTAGTTGCACAATGATTATTGGTAATAGATAAAATTTGGCAACTCAAAATTGATGACTTTAGTCACCCTGCAATAAGCAGGAAGCAAATGCTTAAACATTCGCTTCCATCGGTGAATAAAATTGATAATTTAACCTCTTTTTACTTAGGTAAAATAAAAAAGTTTGATATCATAACTCAGTACAAAATTAGGCTAAAAATATAATAATTCCTACAGTATTATTACTGTAATAATTAAGGTATCTTGAAAATAAATGGTCTAAAAGTCATATTTAATTGTGTAAAATATACTTAGTAGGGTGTTAAGGCTAAAATGTTGGATTATGGTTTGATTATGGGATAGGTGAGGACACCTATCCGGGCTGTGTTTCCAGCCCACCCCACAGGAGCTAAATTTTATGCACAAGTTGTGTTAATGCCATTTGATTTGACAATGTACGCTTTCTTACCATTTTTTGGGCGATCGCCCGTGATGGATGTTAAGAAACAGAATTATTTTTTAGCACGCTAAACTATTTGAATATCTAAATTTAGTGAAAAACCAATAAGCTTATTTTTAAGAATGGCAAATCTATAATCTTGGAAGAATAAAAAACCATTTAGGCGCTCTTTGAATCCCTATGAAACTCAGGTTCACGTTAATGTTTAATCCCCCGATAGCCAATCCTGAGTCACTTTATACCCATCACACTTTTTTTGTTCATACTGTTGACATGGTTGATGAACACACGTTATAAACTTTGAAGAAAATTAAATCAGTCTGCCTAATCCACTTTATTACCTAAAAACTTTTTTAACGGTAAACCGGAGCGGAGGAACCAACTTTGGGGCGTATCTTGCAGAAAATGAGGAGTTTTAAAGTTACTAAATAAATAGCTCATAACTTGCAACTCATAACTTTCTCAAGAAGGACATCTCTCAGTCTTAGCCCGTCAGCTAACTTCGTCGGCATTGAGGGGAGACTGAACGAGCAGCATTCTTACAAGTAATGTCTTGTTCTCGTCAGTGTCCTTTGGCTGGTAACTTTGCACTTAGTTGTACTTGCCCTTGGCCTTGAAGAAAGGATTAATATTACCTTTATTTCTGGCGTTTGAGGCAGGATTATTTACCTTGAGGTAAAGTTCAACCATGTTCCAGAATAACAAACATCGAATTGCCCTAATTTCTGTTGATGGTGACCCAGCTATTGAAATTGGTCAAGAAGAAGCTGGAGGTCAAAATGTATATGTGCGTCAAGTAGGTTATGCACTAGCAAAGCTTGGTTGGCAAGTGGATATGTTGACTCGTCGTAGTAGTCCCCAACAAGCTGCGATCGTTCAACACAGCCCAAACTGTCGTACTATTCGGTTAAAAGCTGGCCCAGCTGAATTTATCGGGCGAGATAACTTATTTGAGCACTTACCTGAATTCATTCAAGAATTTCAACAATTCCAGCAGCACCAAGGGTTCGGTTACTCCCTAATTCATACCAACTATTGGTTGTCTTCTTGGGTTGGTATGGAATTGAAAAAGCTGCAACCCTTGATTCAGGTACACACTTACCACTCTTTAGGAGCGGTCAAATACAGAAGTATTGGTGATGTTCCGGTAATTGCTGCTCAACGATTAGCTGTAGAAAAAGCTTGTTTAGAAACTGTAGACTGTGTGGTTGCTACGAGTCCGCAAGAGCAAAAGCATATGCGGGTACTCGTTTCTAGCAAGGGGAAGATTGAGATGATTCCCTGTGGCACCGATACTGACAAATTTGGAGAAGCTCAGCGGTCTGTAGCGCGCGAAAAATTAGGAATTGCACCAGATGCCAAGATAGTTCTCTACGTTGGTCGCTTCGACCGCCGTAAAGGAATAGAAACCTTAGTCAGAGCCGTTGCCAAGTCTAGTTTCAGAAATGAAGCTAACTTCCAATTAGTAATTGGGGGTGGTAGCCGTCCCCATCAAAGTGATGGCATCGAACGCGATCGCATTGCCAGCATTGTCACCCAACTCGGACTAGAAAATTGTACAACCTTTGCCGGTCGCTTAGATGATACTGTCCTTCCCTTATACTACGCTGCCGCCGATGTCTGTGTAGTACCGAGTCACTATGAACCTTTTGGTTTAGTTGCCATTGAAGCAATGGCCAGTAAGACTCCAGTGGTCGCTAGTAATGTTGGTGGATTGCAATTTACTGTTGTACCAGAAGTCACAGGGTTACTTGTACCCCCTAAAAATGAAGTAGCTTTTGCTGGTGCAATAGACCGCATTATTACTAGCCCAACATGGCGAGACCAGTTAGGTGAAGCAGCTCAGCAACGTACAGAAATTGCCTTTAGTTGGTATAGTGTGGCATTCCGACTAACTCAACTCTATACTCATTTTCTAGCTCAAACCGCATCCAATAACCGACCTCAGATTGCAGCTTAATCAATAGTTATCAATATAACTAGTAACTGATTTAACTATTCAACCTGGTTAATTAGGGAGTTAAAACCATGCTAAACATTGGAGATTATGCTTTGCATCGAAAAACAGGGCAGGTTGGTCAAGTTTTAGGTTATGGACATCAGTTAATGGATGGAGTTTACGTAACCACCCTAAAAGTTAGAATCAGCAAGTCTCAAGGAACTCCTCGTCAAAGCAGATTTGTGGAAGATACTTATTCTACTTGGATGCTGACACAGGCAACCTAAATTAGGGACTTCCACATCAAAAATACCCAATTACTTCTTGCGGGGTGAGTCTCTAGTTTGTCTTTAACCAAAAGCGGACAATATGTCCACCCAGCAAGAGGCAAAAATCAGGAGATTAAAAAATTTCACTGGTCAATCATAGCGATCGCACGTGACCATATAATCGCTTAAATCCTTTTATCATCAGCGTTTACCCTTTACAAATAAGTCTAATGGAATGTCCCTTCTACTTTAGAACCTATTTGGGATCTATATCTATGTTGAAATTAACTCTCTAACGTGTGCTGCGGAATCTTGTTGTAATGCTGATGCCGCGATCACCTCACTTTCTCCTAAACTTAACTGATGAATCGCTTGTTTGATTGCAGGTATACTTTGGGGATTAACGCTCAATTCATCCAGCCCCAAACCTAATAAAATTGGTGTCGCTAAAGGATCTGCTGCTAATTCACCACATAACCCGACAGAAATTCCTGCCGCATGGGCAGCTTGAACAGTTTGCTGTACCATCCTTAACACTGCTGGATGTAGGGCATCAACTAAATTTGCCACACGTGGGTTAGTGCGATCGCCTGCCATAATATATTGACTCAAGTCATTGGTACCGATACTAAAGAAGTCTACTTCAGCAGCTAACTGCTCAGCCATCGCCACTGCTGAGGGCACTTCTATCATAATCCCCACTTTTATTGCTGTATCGAAGGGGATACCAGCTTGATGTAGTTCAGCTTGCACTTCACCCAGAATTACTTTAGCCGCACGCACTTCGGTTACAGTGGCAATCATCGGCAACATAATTTTAATTTGGTGTCCGACACTAGCTCTCAATATTGCCCGCAACTGAGTTTTGAAAAGTTCTGGATGACCCAAGCAAAAACGAATTCCCCGCCAACCTAAGAATGGGTTGGCTTCCGGAAACTCTACCCTGAAATATGGAAGTGGTTTATCACCGCCGATATCCAAAGTCCGAATCATCAGCGGACGATTATCTAAAACTTCAGCGATCGCTTGATACACTCTTAATTGTTCTTCTTCAGTCGGGGCGCTGGTTCTATCTAAATACAAAAACTCGGTGCGGAGTAGTCCTACACCTTCGGCACCGTTAGCTACAGCAACTTGCACATCACTGATACTACCAATATTGGCAAAAACCTCAACTTGGCGACCATCACGAGTAATTGCTGGCTGGTGTGCCGTGGTTTGTGCTTGCTGTTGGGCAGTTTGCCAAGCTTCTCGCTTTGCTTGAAGCTGTTCTCGGATATGTGAGTTTGGTTCTACCCAAGCTTTGCCGCTTTCACCATCGAGTGCCATCAGCGTACCATCTGCCAAGTGCAATACCTCGGCATCTACTCCCAAAACCGCGGGAATACCCAAGGTGCGAGCGATAATTGCACTGTGGGAAGTGGCACTACCAGAAGTTGTACAAATTCCTAGTACCTTTGTCCGGTCTAGTCCAGCGGTATCCGAAGGCGTTAAATCGCTGGCTACTAAAATCGCTGGTTCTTGAAGATGCAAGTCGGCAGGGGCATTCCCAGTTAGTAATCGCATCACCCGAAGCCCCACATCCACAACATCGTCAACTCGCTCTTGCAAATAAGAGTCCTCAAGTGTGTGGTAGGAAGACGCCACTCGATCTACTACGGCTTGCCAAGCAGCTTCGGCATTAATCTGGTGTTCTAAGATATACTCATGAACTGCTTCTAAAAGTACTGGATCTTCTAAAAATAGTAATTGAGCATCAAAGATGGCGGCTTCAGCATCACCAATTTGAAAAGATGCTTGGGAGAACACCGCCTGAATTTGTTGTCGGGCAATCTGAATTGCTGCCTGTAACCGTTGCCACTCTGTTTCAACATCATCTACGTTGTATTGCGTAAACGAAATCTGAGTGGGTTGATAATGAACAACGGGTGCGATCGCCACTCCCCCAGAAGCCGGAATTCCCGAAAGTTCGCCCTTAGTTGCTGGGGTAACTTCGTCTTGCCAAACTGCTGGATAATTAACAGCAGTATTATCTTCTCCAAAGTTAGTGGCAAACAATACTTGCAATGTTGCTAGTGCTGCATCTGCATCAGAGCCGCTAGCAGTAATCAGCAATTCGTGTCCTTGACGCACGCCCAAAGTTGTGACTTGGTTAATACTGTCACCTCGGACTAATTGAGTATTTTTAGTTAAATTCTGTACCAATATTTGAGATTGAAACCGAGCTGCGGTTGCCACAAACTGGGCTGCGGGACGAGCGTGTAATCCTAAGCGATTGCTGACAATTAGATGGATTTCTCTAGGGGGAGATTCTGGATGCGATGTTGAGATGTTGCTATCCCCAATCGACAACGGACTACTAACTCCACTTAATTGAGTTGCTTTTGCTACTAATGCACCCCGTGCTTCTGCCATCACTTGCTGAATATCTCTACCAGCCGCCGCAGCCACCACAGCAGCGATCGCACCTTCCACTAAAGGCGCTTCACACAAATATACTTTTTGCCGTTGTGCTGTTGAAAGAAACTCCAGTGCCATTTCTGCACTCAGCAAAGCACTACCCAAATCCATTAACACCAAAACACCATCTTCACAGAAAACAGCGGCGATCGCCTCACTAACCTGGATGGCATCTGTACCCAAAGGATTTTCAGGATCTTCAATACCTGCTGCAATAGCGATCGGCACTTCACCCTGAACCATCTGTATGGCGAGTTCCCGCACACCGAGAGCTAATTGTTTACTGTGAGAAACTATGACAATTCCGACCACTGCCACACCGCCAATCTAATTGAAAGGTTTGTGATTAGCCAGTTATCCATTTCATTTTCCCATTTTGCTACAATCCAACTGCCCGAAAATATTCCCGTCTTTGGAGCTAAAAACTCGAATAAAATAGCCCTCTTTTACAGAAATACGTGGTCTCCACTCATAAACCCCATCGCTAGCAGTACAAGAAGAAATGTTTTGGATAAGTTTGTTCCCATAGTACAACTTAATCGAGACATCGCCATCAAGATTGTCTCGCCACAATATTAAATAAGGCTGATCTTTGTTTGCAAGCACTTTACTCGCTGGCTGGCTGAGCAAGATTTTTGACGCAACCTGATTTTTAATTTTCTTACGAAATCCTCAATAATGAGGAACTCCTACTTTTTAGTGTAAGGGGTTTAAAATCTGTGAAAGGTTACTAAAGTGAAAATGAACAAACCAGTAGAAAGTAGATTTACAAGATATGAATAATTTTATTAAACAAACTTTTGCTAGTTTAGTTGGCAGCTTACTAGGACTAATTATTTTCTGCGGTCTGGGAACCACTGGACTGTTCTTGCTGCTGTTGGCTGCTACCTCCTCTAAAGATACTGGGCCAGAAGTGAAAGATAAGTCAGTGCTAGTTTTTGATTTGTCGATGAAAATTACTGACGGCGAACCTTATTCTAGTGGATTTTTTCAAAGCGCACTCTCAGGTGTAGATGACCAGAGGATGACACTCCGAAAAGTTGTAGAAACTTTAGAAAAGGCGCGGCGCGATCCGCGAATTGTGGGTATATATCTTGATGGAAGCCGCACAAGGGAAGGTAGTGATGTCGGCTATGCCTCTCTTAAAGAAATCCGCAAAGCCTTGGAAGAATTTCGCGCTGGCGGGAAAGAGGTAATCGCTTATGGCAGTAATTGGAGTGAAAAGGAATATTATTTGAGTTCAGCAGCAAATTCCATTATCCTTAATCCCTTGGGAATGATGGAAGTCAACGGTTTGAGTTCACAACTGATGTTCTTAAGCGGAGCATTGCAGAAGTTTGGTATAGGGGTTCAAGTTGTGCGGGTGGGGAAATTTAAGGGAGCTGTTGAACCGTTAATTCTGACAAAGTTGAGTCCAGAAAACCGCGAACAAACTCAGAAATTATTGGATGATGTTTGGGGAGAGTGGCGCAATGCTGTAGGAACAAGTCGGAAAATTCAACCACAGCAGTTACAGGCGATCGCAGATAATCAGGCGTTGTTAGAAGCAACACAAGCAAAAACCAGCGGTTTGGTAGATCGAGTCGCATACCCTGATGAAGTGGTGAGTGACCTGAAAAAGCTCACAGATAGCAATAAAGAGAAAACATTCCGCCAAATTGACTTGAATGATTACGCACAAATTTCTGGCAAATCTTTGGGTGTAGAACGTGACTCAAAAAACAAAATCGCCGTTGTTTATGCTGAGGGTGAGATTGTCGATGGTAAAGGTGAAGACGGGGAAGTAGGAGGCGATCGCTTTGCGAAAATCTTTAATAGACTCAGACAAGATAAAGATATAAAAGCAGTTGTGCTGCGAATTAATAGCCCTGGTGGTAGTGCCACCGCAGCCGAAGTCATGCAGCGAGAAGTGAAATTAACTCGCCAACAGAAACCAGTTGTAGTATCAATGGGTGATACCGCCGCCTCTGGTGGTTACTGGATTGCTAGCGACTCTAACCGGATTTTTGCCGAACCAAATACAATTACAGGTTCAATTGGGGTGTTTGGCGTTTTATTTAATGGGGAAAAGTTGGCAAATGACAATGGCATCACCTGGGATTCAGTAAAAACCGGCCGCTATGCTGATTCTCAAACAGTTTCTCGCCCGAAATCGCCCCAAGAGTTAGCGCTTTACCAGCGCAGTGTTAACCGGATTTATGATATGTTTCTCAATAAAGTTTCTCAAGGTCGCAAACTCCCAGAACAAAAAGTAGCAGAAATCGCCCAAGGACGGGTTTGGTCAGGTGTAGCGGCCAAAGAAATTGGTTTAGTGGATGAAATTGGTGGTTTAAAGGCTGCGATCGCCTATGCTGCCAACGAAGCAAAACTAGGACAAGATTGGGAATTACAAGAATATCCCCGCTTTAGTAGCTTTGGAGAGCGCTTTTTTGGGCGAGCAACCCAAGAGATACAAAGTACTTTCAAAACTGAGCAAACCCAACTCAAACCATCTAACCCCCTTACCGCCCAATTCCAAAAACTACAACAAGAAATCGTAATTCTGCAAAAAATGAACGACCCACAGGGAATTTATGCTCGTTTACCTTTCAACTTTAAAATTGAGTAGGTAGTTTTATACAAATGATTGGGCATCAAAAAGAGGCTCCAAAGGTAAAGCAGTAGGAGAAACAGAGTGAATAAAGATAAAATTAGTAACTGTTATTACTAATTTTATCTGATTAAATCTAGTTAATCACTTATAATGACCACATCTGCGTAAAAATGGAAAAAGCCTCTTTCTCCCTGTTTCCCTGCGATTTAAATCATAAGTCTTTAACCGGACACGATATTACTCTTGGATTGATGTTTCTTGCTTAGAGAAATTTGCTAACTCAGATGCTAACGTCTCTTCTAGTACATCTAAAATTACGTGTGCATCAGTAGGGGACTTCATCATTTCAGCTTCCGGGTCATAGCGATTTTTGACATTGGGAATATCCCGGCGCAATTCTTCAACTAAAGCGATGAGTTTAGCAATTTTCTGCTCTGAGAGCAGGTTGAGTTGAAGGCTAAGTTGCGCCCGTTGCTCTGCTAACTTTTCTTGTCGCTCTTGTTTTATCAACACTCCAGTTGTTACCAACAATGAAGCAGTAGTCAGTGAAAATTGCAGCCAAGAAAATGGCGGTGGGTCAAATCTTAGTAAGCCGAAACGTCGTGGTAAAACATTGGGTATTATCCACAGTGCTAGGAGGAGCAGGATGCTGTAAAGGAATATCGGACGACCAAAAAAGGTAGTCCCTGTCTCTACAAGCCGCTGATGTCGAGGTACGTCCTTCTCGTAGCGTCTATGTAAAGCTATAATTGTTTCGATATTTTGACTAATAGGTTCTGGTAATGGGGCTGTAGGCAAGATGGTTTGGCGATGCGTTTCAAAAGATTCATCGCAAGAATCGTTTGAATTTAGTTTATCTTCAGACATTGGTAGTTTTTATTGCTTAAGGATTCCTGATAATTTACTAACTCAACTTTAGATTAGAGATCTCTACTTTGAGGTAGAAGATAAAAATGAAAGTACCCACAGGTAGATTTGAGGCATAATTCTCGTCCAAAACTCGGGACAGTGGTCGCATGAAGCTATTGTATCCAGGTCAAAAGCGCAACTGGAGCGTATCTAAAAAACTCATTTCCTACTTTATTGGGATGTTAAGCTTGAAGTTGCAACAAAGGAAAGTAAGCAATCAATTTCTACCATCTCATGCCGAAGAGTTTGTTCATTGGTAATTGATTTAGGGCCGTTGCTGATTCGAGATATGAATTTACCTCACGCAGAGGCGCAGCGGAAAATCTGAGTGGAGGTTTCTGACGCTCGCAGACTCGCTAACGCTGCGCTATCCGTTGGCGCAGCCCGCCGAAGGCATCATAACTTTCCAAGACAGAGTCGCAGAGAGTAAGAGTTGAGAAGAGTTGATTTTTAAATTTCATATTCAAATTCAGCAACGCCTAATTTAGCTACGTCTTCAGGTTGGCTAGTTGAGGACATTTGACCTTGTATTGTGCGTAACTCCTGTGAACGATTAATCTTAATTGCTGTTAGAGTTGTGATACTTGCGATCACTCACCGACTCAGCACCATCGGTAATGCTCATTGTATTTATGTACTCCAAGCTGGTCGGAAGCCTTTAATAACACCACAAAAGCGCGTATTTGTAATCTACACCCAATATGTGCAACCCCACACCCTGCCTTCAAGAAAAAGTTTTCAGTCTACTGAAATTGGTATAAGACAGTCTGTCAAAGATTTTTTAATTATGTGGAGAATACAGAGAACGCATTACTTGGGGTAAATTACACTAAAGTCTTAAATGGAGATTGTCGATGCAGCTTCTCGAATTTCCTCATGTTGCAGTCATTGCTGGAGAAAATGCGGTTCACGTTTCTCAACTACCCCATATATGGCAAGAGATTGCGAGAGGAACCACGAGTGTGGGACTTTCCCATCCGCAAACTTATGTTGAAATGGCACAGTTGTTTCTATACAAGTTAGAGCATGGTKACGTTGATTTGTTTAGCSATCGCCCCCAACTAGCTCACTTAATACCGTCATTCTCCCAAATATTTGCACAGCTAGCATGGGAAACCCTTGAGTTTTTTGGGCAAGACTTTATCAAACACAGTTATCCTAATTTTGCCCAAATTCTCCGCGATATGGAATCAAAGGGAATCGAATATGTCGAGCAAGTAAAAGTAGCTCGTATAGGTATAGACTTATTCAATGAATTTGGTTACGAACTGCCTGCCAGCTTCTATCATGTGCATTTAGCACCAATTTACCGGGATCATGTTTTTGAAGAACGTGCCTTACGATTTGACCCCCGTGATATAGAACACAAGCGTGCTTGGGATGCCATACTCCATGCAGGCAAGGTATTTGCTATTCAGATGAAAGTACAAAGCATTGCCTCAAAATATGGTTTTACTTATCAACATGGTTGCGGTTGCAACTCTCACCTATCTTCCATCGATCCTGCACGTGGGGCGTTTGAGTATGATTTGAGTCCTGAAAAGCGCCAGCGATGGCTTCGCAGTTTCATCTGGACTGCTTGGTATGAGTATGCTTTCTTTGCGATCGTACCTAATACGAGTTATTTAGTGTAAAAGGGACTGGCGACTGGGTACTGGAAACTAAGGTAGTAGCGAACAGTTTTTCAATATCCAGTACCCAATACTTAGTTCCCAATCTCTTTTAGACATTCTCATCTAAAATTGTTCCTTCTATATTGGCTCCCTCCAAATTTGCTCCGCTTAAATTTGCCTGGTTTAAATCTGCTTCAGTAAGATCTGCTTGAGACAAATCGGCTACGGTTAAATCTGCGCCACTCAAATCGGCTCCATTTAAATTTGCAGCAATTAAGCTTGCTTCCTGTAACTCCGCCTCACTCAAGTTAGTTTCAATTAGCTTGGCAACCGTCAAATCAGCATGACTCAAATTAGCTCCATCCAAATTAGCTCCATCCAAGATAGCGCCATCCATAATTGCTCCAGCTAAGTTGCTACCACTGAGGTTGGCATTGCTCAAATCTGCTCCATTCAAGTCCGCCTCAATCAAACTAGTTTGCACTAAATTTGCGTGACTCAAATTAGCTCCATCCAAGATGGCTCTATCTAAAATTGCACCACTGAGGTTAACTTCCCTAAGGTTTGCCTCACTCAAGTTAACAGCAGTAAAATCTCTTATACCTGCGGCGTAATTTTTCAGGAGTTGTTCTGTTTTCATATGTATTTTGCGTCTGTTGCTCTGCTAAAGAACGTTGAATTGAAGCTATTCAAATGGGCAGGAATCCCCAGCACGCGCTACGGAAGCTCTAGTTCTAAAGTAGGTACTAAGTTACCCCATCCAACTATAGCTATTTTGAACTGCTGGTGCTACTACCAAGAGTTATGAATTACTCTCATACTTGAGAGAGATGTTTAAATAATCTTTAAACATTTATGCCAAGTGATCGCTATACTCTATTGTGGTGTTCGTCTGGCAGAGGTTATGGCAAAACCAATTCGTATTCTTTTGCAGACTACTATTCCTACGACTGAAAATGATTGGAGCATTTTTCGTTTCTCGATGTTGCAAGATTACTTAGCATCAATTAAAGATGAAGCAGGAAATTCTTTATTTGAAGTCACAGGACGCGATTACGAATCAGATACGGTAGATAGTGACCCAATATTAAGTACTCTCGATAAATCAGATTTTGATGAACTTTGGCTATTTGGTTTAGAAGTAAATCATGGTTTAACCGAAAAGGATATTGCCGGAATTAATGCTTTTCGGCAACGCGGTGGTGGTATTTTGACAACACGTGATCATCAAGATATGGGTTATTCGATGTGCGGTTTAATTGATATCGGTGATGTCCACTATTTCAACACAAAAAACCCCGATCCCGATGAATCTCGCTGGAGCCGAGATGATTCATACACCACTTATATCTCCTGGCCTAACTATCATTCTGGGGCTAACGGTGATTATCAAAAAATCACCATTGTTGAACCGATTCACGAACTTTTCAAAAATCCCAATTCCCCTTCGGGACATATCGAATTGTTTCCATCACATCCCCACGAAGGCGGTATTGGCGCGCCTTTGGGCAATGATAATGTGCGGGTAATTGCCTTAGGAAAAAGTTTAGTCACTAATCGTAAGTTTAATCTTGTTGTCGTGATTGAGCATCATCAGGATCGACAAGGAAATACACTAGGACGAGCAGTAGCTAATTCCAGCTTCCATCATCTAGTAGATTACAACTGGGATATTAAAAAAGGCTGTCCCACTTTCGTAGATGAAGCACCGGGAGATGGTATGAAAAAAGAGCCACGCGCTTTGGAAGATATCAAAACCTATGTGCGTAATGTCGCTTTCTGGCTAGCAAATTAATTCAAAAGGGTGTGGGGTATGGGAACCCATGCGCTGCTCAGTGGGATTAAAAATCCTGCTTGAGAATTTGAGAAAATAACCATTTAGTAATCTCAGCATTGTAGCTTTGAACTCTGCCCATTCCCTATTAGGGGAGAGAGAGTTAGGTTTCGTGTTGACTTTGTTAATACTAGGTGAAAAGTTAAATTTACTTATTTTATAGTAACAGCCGAGGTGATTAGGACATCAACAGATGATAAAACCTAGCCACTAGGCGAAAAGTCGCAGCGGTGGCTTGTCGTTAGACATCTGAACTTTTCAAGACGAAGACTTTTCACCCAGTCCCTAGTCCCTAATCCCCAGTTACCTGCTATATCTTCAAGACGATCGCCAACTTAATGCTTCACTGATTTGTGCTGCTAGTTTCAGAGGACGAAAGGGCTTAGCAAAAACAGCAGCTACATCTAAGCCCGTGAAGCTATTGCGATCCGAATCCTGGACTTTAGCTGTGAGTAAAATTACTGGAATTGACTGAGTTACGGGATTAGCCTTGAGTTGTTGCAGCGTAGCACGCCCATCCATATCAGGCATCATCATATCTAATAAAATGACATCAAGTTTAAAGTTGGCAGCTATATTCAACGCTTCCCGACCAGAACAAGCAGTCAACACGTTCCAACCAGCACCCATTTCTAATCCCAGTTTGGCGATCGCTTGCACATCTTCTTCATCATCAACAATCAAGATATTTCTGCTCATTGTGTCATTTTCACATCATATATGATGCCGATTAACTTGATTCGTCTAGAATTATTCTAAAATCCAATCGGGTAAAAGTAGGGGAAAATTTGTCGTTTGTCATTAGTCCTTGGTAAATGACCAATGACTAATGACTAGCGAGTTAAAGGTAACAATATATAAAACGTGCTACCTTCCCCTAAAAGACTCTGAACCCAGATTTTACCGTCATGCTGCTGGACAATATTCCGACAAATGGCAAGTCCTAAACCTGTTCCTCCTTTGTTACGAGAATCAGATGCATCTACCTGCTGAAAACGCTCGAAGATAATTTGTAATTTATCTTCAGGAATTCCTCGTCCTTCATCTTGGATGGTAATTAAAACATAGTTGGATGCTCCCATCTCTTTGGTGTCAGAATCCTGATTTTCTAGAGACTCAACAGTTTTATATTCTGAGGTAATGGCACCAATCCACACGCGATCGCCTGGTTCAGAAAATTTGATTGCATTACTGAGTAAATTTGTCAATGTTTGGATTAAGCGATCGGGGTCTGCCCAAATTTCAATTGTTAAAGGATTGATAATCAGTTGGACTTGTAGTTTATCTGCCATTGCTTGCATTGCTTCGGTTGCTGTAATTAGCAATTCGGCAACATTGCATTTGGCTTGTCGCATGAAGATATTGCCGGATTTCATCCGCTCTAAATCGAGAATATCATTCACCAAACGCATCAGGCGTTCAGTATTAGTTGTCGCAATGCTCAAAACTTTTTGTCCTTGTTGGTTAAGAGTTCCCAGTTGTCCTGCACCCAACAAATCTAATGCTCCCATTGTGGAAGTTAAAGGTGTACGCAATTCATGACTTACTAAAGAGATAAACTCGTTTTCTAAGCGTTTGCGTTCGGTAATGTCATTGGCAATTAATAAAGCACACGGTACACCCGCTAAGTCAATCAATTCGATAGATATTAGTATGATTTTGACTTCACCAGACTTAGTAGAAAATTCAAATTCTTGATTGTAGAGTGAGCCAGTTTCCGGCAGAAGTTGGATTTTCTGGGCGAATGCTATTGTATTTTTCCCTAAATCAAGTTCAGTTGCAGTGTGTCCAATTACTTCTTCTAAACAATAGCTGCTAATCCTTAAAAAACTGGGATTGACATCCAGAAAACGAGCTTCCGAAACTGTAGCGATCGCGATTGGATTGGGACTAGAGCGAAAAACCTTAGCAAACTTCTCTTCTGCTTTAGTGCGATCGTGAATTTCCTGCTGCAACTGCTGATTTTGAGCTTGGAGTTGTTGTTGTAATTGTCGAATCGTTAAGTGATTTTCAATACGTGCTAAAACCTCTTCTAATTGAAAAGGCTTAGTGATGTAGTCTACCCCACCAACTGCAAAAGCTTTAATTTTATCTAGTACATCACCCAAAGCACTGATAAAAATTACTGGTATTTCGCGGGTGCGATCGTTTGCCTTCAAATTTTGACAGACTTCATAGCCATTCATCTCAGGCATATTCACATCCAACAAAATCAGATCGGGGGGAACTGCATTTGCCCCCCGTAAGCCCGTAGAACCTTTAGTTACACTCCTAACTTTATATCCCTGTTCCGTCAGCATGGCAGATAGCAGATTCAGGTTTTCTGGTGTGTCATCAATTACCAAAATGTCAGCTTTAGGGAATTTGAGTGACTGGTTAAGCATCACAATATCGACTTTAGCCAGAATAGGTTACTTATTATTCCTAGAAATTTTAATCTTAGTTGAGTTTCTTAATAATCAGTTACAAAAAAATACCAATTATCTCCCCTGGTTCTCCCCCATTGATCGCTAATCTGACAAACATCAAATCAAGTTTATAGCTGACATTTACTAAATTAGACAACAAGGAATAGCTGATATGCAAACTTCAACCATCCGTAAACCAATTATTCTCACACCAGGAGAAGGTAATCAATTTTCAATCCTTGGTGGACATTTTACAACCAAAGCAACTGGGGAAGATACAAATGGAGCTTGGACAGTTTATGAAATTACGGATACACAAGGAAATGGCCCGCCACTGCATACTCACCCTTGGGAAGAGGCATTTTATATTTTAGAAGGGGAAATGGACATCCGAATAGGTATACAAACAATTTTGGCATCAGCAGGCTCTTTCGTTCACATTCCTCACAATGTGCCACACGGCTTCAACATTCGTTCTACTACAGCCAAATTTCTGGTTTTAGTTTCACCCAAGGATGCAAAAAAGTTTTATGAAGAAATGGGTGAAGTAGCAGATAGTCCAGCACTAAATATGGAAAAAGTAGAGCCTGTTTTGAAAAAGCATGGTTTGCAGTTTCTTAACTAAATTGGAAAACTGCATCAACTAAGGACAGTAGATACACGAGAATTCAGGATTCTGATTCTACAAAAGTCATATTTATTTAATAACAATTAAGCAATTTAATTCTATGTCAAAAACTACTCGCCTCTTTGCTGCTAGTTGCCTTAGCTTGAGCCTCAGTGCCAGCCTTGTTTTGTACCCAAGTGCCAGTCAGGCAGGTAAAAATGATGCTGGAGTGCCTAACGAGCTCCAAGGGCAGTGGCGCTACGGTCAAATTTCCTCTATCCAATACCAAGACAGCTACACAGGGCAGGCAGCAGCCCCCAACGGTTCTAGCGATGAATTTCAACTCGCCTCTAACGGAAACTACCAGCGAAACAGGCTGCTTCAAATCACTACCTATAACTGTGCGTCTAACTTGTACATAGAAGAAAAAGGCAAAATTAAGGTTGAGGGTCAACGCCTGACTTTCCAACCCAGTGACAGCATATCTAAAGGACAAATCTGTAATAGTGGGCGCACCTATTCCAGCCGCAATTCAGCAAAGCCTGAAACCTACCAATGGTCGATTGAGACAAATGATCATGGGCAGCAAGTTCTAGTCCTTGAAACTACTGATGGAAAGGGTAAAGCTCATTATGGGCGATCTCAGTAGGAAATGCATAGCTACCTGCCCCTACACGGGACTGGAGTTTAAATAGATAAAAAAGGCTGTAAGTCAAATAGGTTTGGCTTTGTAAAAATTTTTTGAGAAGGAGAAGGTGGGGTGTACATCTTCTCCTTTTGCCTTTAACCGAGAAGTATTGCAGGGAACTATAAGGTATCTTGTGACCAAGCCCCGTTGGGGCGGGTGCAGGGTGTGGGGTTGCAGGTTTAGGGAGACAGCCCCAACACTGGATGCAAGCCTCCTGTTTGAAGAGGAAAAAAACAAGAAAATGTATTTCTCGACGCCAAGCGCGAGAAATACAGTGTCATTGCTTGAAACCTCTTGTTTAAAGAACAGGTCACTACACCCCACACCCTGTTCATGTACATTTTCATCCAGAGTTGGTATTACAACAAACACAAGATATAAAATTCCCAATGCATAAATTGAAGCGATCGCCACTGAAATTCTCATCAATTTACTTATATGGTTCGCACTTTTAGTAAAACAGTATTAAATTGGGTTGACGCTTGAAATCATCTTGCCCAAAAACGGGAAAACTATGGTTAATCCCTAATCGGAAAATTTCCATATAAGTCCTGAATAGAAAAATGCTCAAGAAATCTCTGCTCAAGTTTTTAATTTTGCCTTTTTCTCTAGTGCCTTGGCTGTGTGTGGGGACGCTTTTTGATGCCAAAGTTAATGCTTTACCAGGGCAAAGTACAGAAGAAGTAGGCACCTGGATTAAAGCACATCCCACACTCCGCCCCAGGAATGGAGAGCAATTGTTTGTACAAAAAACTGATACAGMTGCCCAAAGATTCACTTTTCAAGCGTCGGTATTGCCCCCTGGTAGGGTGGAATTTTCCAAAGACCGTAGCACAATTCGTAGTGAGCGGATTGCTATGTACGATGCGATTAACGGTATGACATTTGAGCGCCTGCAAGAATCTTTGCGAGTGATTTATGGTTTAGAGATTTATCAAGACTATGATCGCGCCCAAGTCGTGTACCAATATCCCAATCAAAAGGCAATTAACTCAGCGCGTCTTGCTAAAACTCCGATTCTAGAAGCTTTAAAAGGAGAATTACGAGTAGGCGATCGCTATGTGTATTGGGTGGAAATTGCCCAACCCAAAACGGGCAAAGCTTTTACTGGTCAAATGACGATTTTACTCAAAACAGACCTAGACAAGTTAGAAAATGAGCTGCAAATTCGGTAGTATGGGGTATTAACAGTATTGGCTGATAACTGTTGAGTGTTGAGTTAGGAGTTATTCTCCTTGCCCTTTAAACTTTGGATACCTGTGGCAAACCCTACACTTCGGGAACGACTTCGTCAAACAGGTTCTTATTTCTTGGAGTTCTCTTAAAGTTTCTCAAAGCCCACAGAAGCTAAGTTTTGCCATGTACCTGAAAAGATACTTTCAGCTCCTAAGGAAATTCGTAATAAATCTTCCTTCAATAGTGGCGGCCAATCAATGCCAACTTTACGCCCTGCGGCAAATAGCTGTTGCGTCTTGATGCTTAACTGATAAAGCGCCAAAGCTAGTTCTCGGTCTAGGGTGGGGGCTTCTTTGAGAGCTTCAAACACCACTTTCAATGCCAACAAAATTGAGGTGATCTGACCAGGTACCGGAGGTTTCCCATGTTTCATACGCTCTAACAGCGCATCTGGGTAATCCTGGGTTGCGATTGTCTGATCTATCAGGAGTTTGCGAGCTGTTTCGTAATTCATGTAACAAGCTTACCGTACATTTTGATTCGGCAGTAATACTTAATTAAAATGTTATAAAACTAGTTTATGGTTATTTATAGCAATCTCATTTAATTTGTCAAAAGATACACGTAGAAAAAATGATCGGGAATTTGCAATGGTCTGGATTAACCAGATAGACTAAGTATAATAGCTTTGAAAAATACACGTTTTTGGAAATTGCAAGCAAAATGATATCACCGAATTTACTAGAAATTGAGCGCTCCATCCGTGCATTGTCTGTGGAAGAACAACTTTGGCTACTAGAAAGTATTGCTCGTGAAATCAGAGAAAGGGAGTATAGAAATGAGATATTGGCTGATATCAAACGTCCGCAAGAAGAACTTAGAGAAATAGTTAGTGAGCTAAAAATTACAACCGAAGTTTCTCAGTTTAATGATGAATTTGCCAGCTCGGAAATCCTCTGAACTATATGAGACTAAAAATTATCAGGTCGCTAGAATTAAAAATTAGAATATACAAATTATTGGTCAGCGATCGCTAATAATTACTCAAGGCGATCGCCAATCCCTGTTTACAATACACAAAATTGGCAATTTTGGCTAAATGTTTAATATTTTTTACAAAGTCACTTTATTTGACAACAGATAGTAGCCAATTAATATCTACTATAAATAACTATCTAAATTTAAATTTTTTAAATTAATTTTTTTGTGGCTGACTTTACTATATAACCCTCTTATGGTATTAAAATGAGGTAAATACGCTCTAGAATGTTGCTAATTTAGAGGTCAATAGGGATAATCTCCTAAAAACAAATTTTTTAACGTCCTTATTAAATTGTTTGAAGTTATGTAGCCTTTTGACCACAGCCTATCAAGCACTGCGGTAAACTATGCGTTGATTATAATTCTTTCGCAGAGAAGAACACTCGAAAGGAGCCGTTTTTTCAATGTCTCATACCGTAAAAATCTACGATACCTGCATTGGTTGCACCCAATGCGTCCGCGCTTGCCCCACTGACGTGTTGGAGATGGTGCCTTGGGATGGCTGCAAAGCTGCTCAAATTGCCTCTTCACCCCGTATAGAAGACTGCGTTGGCTGTAAGCGTTGCGAAACTGCTTGCCCCACCGACTTTTTGAGCATCCGGGTTTACCTCGGTGCTGAAACAACTCGCAGTATGGGTCTGGCTTACTAAAAAGCTCGTGCCGAGTTGTGAGTGTTGAGTGCCTTGTGCTGAGATACAAACAAGCAAATTAAAAAATAATTTCTTGATTCTTCACTCAGGACTCGGAACTTAGCACTCAAGACTTTTGAAGTGTCTTAATAGCAAGCACCTTTAGCATTGTAGGGGAGCCAGTGCAGTCCTTTGGTCTCTAAAAGTGGCGTCAACTGGTATTGGGTAATGCCCGTCTGACAAAATCGTAATTTGAGATTAGAGATAAATTTCTGGGAATCTAAATCCTAGAAGTTGTGCTTGTAGCGTTGGCTGTTGAGCACACAATTTACTATCAAAAACCCAAAATCTATAACAATATCTAGTGGTAGAGGGAGCAAATAGCCCCCTTTTTTCTTTGTGAAACGCCCATGTGGTAACAACTATACTGGATTTAATCATCCTGAAAAAAAGTGGTGTGAGCCATGTGCGGAATCGTTGGATATATAGGCACTCAAGCGGCGACAGACATTTTACTGGCTGGGCTGGAAAAACTAGAGTACAGGGGCTATGATTCCGCTGGAATCGCCACTGTTTGGGAAGGTGAGGTTAATTGCGTGCGCGCCAAGGGCAAACTGCATAACCTGCGTTCTAAACTCGAACAAATGGAAACCCCTGCCCAAATTGGTATTGGTCATACTCGCTGGGCAACTCATGGTAAACCAGAAGAGTACAACGCCCATCCCCACATGGATAACGCAATGCGAGTGGCGGTGGTGCAAAATGGTATTATCGAAAATTACCGCGAGTTACGCGAAGAACTCAAAGCAAAAGGACACGTTTTTCGTTCCGAAACCGATACCGAAGTTATCCCTCACCTAATCGCCGAATTTTTAAAGACTTTTCCTCACTCATCTGGCTCATCATCTATCTTCCTAGAGGCAATTCGCCAAGCTGTTAACCACTTAGAGGGGGCATTTGCACTCGCAGTGGTTTCTGCTGACTACCCTGACGAACTAATTGTTGTTCGCCAACAAGCACCCTTGGTGATTGGATTTGGTCAAGGGGAGTTTTTCTGTGCCTCGGACACGCCAGCGATCGTTGCCTACACCCGTGCAGTTCTACCTTTAGAAAATGGCGAAATTGCCCGCCTGACACCTTTGGGCGTCGAGATTTACAATTTTGCTGGCGATAGGCTCAAAAAACAACCCCGACTACTTAACCTGAATCCCACGATGGTAGAAAAACAGGGATTCAAACACTTCATGCTCAAAGAAATTCATGAGCAACCAGGGGTAGTCAGAGCTAGTCTAGAAGCTTATTTTAATAATGTAGAAGAAAATCAGCGATCGCCAATCAATTTAGGATTACCTGAAGATTTATACACAGATTTAGAACAAATTCATATTGTCGCTTGTGGTACAAGTTGGCACGCAGCATTAATTGGTAAATATTTAATTGAACAACTAGCAGGAATTTCTACGCAGGTACATTACGCGTCTGAATATCGCTATGCACCATCACCATTGACATCTAATACTTTGATTATTGGCGTTACTCAATCAGGGGAAACCGCTGATACTCTAGCAGCTTTGGCGATGGAAAAAGAACGCCGCCAAGGAAAAGAAGTCAAATATCAAGCGCGACTGTTAGGTATTACCAATCGTCCAGAAAGCAGCCTTGGTCATTTAGTACCGCATATCGTTAGTACCTTAGCAGGAATAGAAATTGGGGTAGCAGCAACAAAAACTTTTACTGCCCAACTGATGGCGTTTTATGCATTGGCATTAGATTTAGCAGCTCATCGTCAGACAGTTTCCAAAGACACTTTAGAGAAAATTATTAATGGCTTGCGACAAATTCCTAAAGATATTGAATCAACTTTAGAAAGCCAGGAAACTTTAAGCGAACAGCTAGCCCATGAATTCGCCGAAACCCAAGATTTCATTTTTGTAGGTAGAGGAATTAACTTTCCGATTGCTTTAGAAGGGGCGTTGAAACTAAAAGAAATTAGCTACATTCACGCTGAAGGATATCCAGCTGGAGAGATGAAACACGGTCCCATCGCTTTATTAGATCTGAAAGTACCAGTAGTGGCGATCGCAATCCCTGGTAGTGTGTATGAAAAGGTTATTTCCAATGCCCAAGAAGCCAAAGCCAGAGATTCTCGGTTAATTGGCGTAACTCCCGTCAACGATGGCGAAGCTGCGGAAATCTTTAACGATTTGCTCCCTGTGTCCTATGTCGAAGAATTGCTTTCTCCCCTTGTGACAGTTGTACCTTTGCAACTATTGGCTTATCACATTGCCGCCCGTCGCGGTTTAGATGTCGATCAACCTCGTAATTTAGCTAAAAGTGTTACTGTTGAATAGTAAAAATATATACTTATACTGTATATCGTAGACGAATAATTCGGTTCAACAATAGACCTCTGGCATAAATATTTTTTTGTCTCACGCAGAAGCACCCAGAAGCAGAGAAGAGAAGGCAAAAAAACTTTTGCAAGAGGTCTAATTTATAAAACGATTGAACAATAACCTTTAAGAAAGTACGATTGTACCAAGTAAAAGTGCGATCGCTTCCAAAGGTTATTTTTATAGTTAGGGATAGAAGGGAATGGATACAAGCTAAATATGAGCTGAAATAGGTTGTTTTCCTTGTGGGTTACCATTGTTAAGCGCAATAGCAAATAGTGATATTGAACCTGATTGCACTACCCAAACTGTCTGCGGGTCATCTAATAGTAAAAGTTCATTACTTTTGAATCTATAGTACTCTCCTGACAAACCCGTAATTTTGTTTTCAATAAACATATTTTTAACTATTAAAAAGTTATGAAAAGATGTTTGTAAACAAATACAAGACTATCTTGCACTTGTGTTGACTCTTTGATGTTGGTTGTATGCCTTATTGGAAAAACTTGGATTGATTTATGCAGATATTGGTATTTGCTGGACAATCAAAGACGACATTTTATATTATTGTGTACTACAATTCTCGTCGAGCAAATACTCCGCATGACCTTTGTTATTTGATGTGTGACTATCACTATTCAAAATATAAAATTCTTTCTGATTTCTTCTTGCTAAAGCAATACTTTGTTCGTCTATCGAATATTTAGAACCGACGTAGTCTTTTACAAGTGTGAAAGGATTAACTTGCGAACCAAAATCACTCAATATTTTTACACGATATTTATCATTTGTATGGTTCGGATTTTCAAAGTTAGGTGTGTTGATGTCTGGCCATTTAGTAGTTATTTTCTGAACTTTAGCTAATTCATTTAGTTTATCACTTACTTTTTTATTAATACAAGACATATGAATATGCAATTGATCCTGACCACGACTATATTTAGAATTAACGGCTAATCCTAATTGTTCTGCGGTTTTATTGGGTATGTAATTTCGAGTTTCATTCCATGCAAAATACCAAAAATATGGATAATATGGGTTGTTTTTATAGTTCCATATTTTCGGGTCTTCAATTCCAGTAATTTTAACGGTTGGAATTAATAAAAATTCAGATGCATGATCGTACACTATGGCATAATTTTTTGTCAGATTGACTTCTTTACATGGAGATGGATCTTTTTTTTCTTTTTGATTTCTAGTGCACTCTTGAACTTTCTTCCAAAGATAGTCTCTATCTTGAGCTAATCCAGGTAAAATTGAAATAGTAGTTATACTTAGGATTGACAAAAAACTTAACAAGATTATTAACAAATATATCAGACTATATTTAATAAAAATTGACTTTATTCTCTTGCTAAAAAACAAGTTTTTTAACCATTTTATAAAAATTTGTTTAGATAACGAATTACTCATTTTACTTACTTTTATGATGTTAATATTTAAGAGGTTTTAGATTTTCATCCAATTATCCTAAATTTTTCATTAAGAATGTCACTAATCTCCCTTTTTAATATTCTATTGATTTGTTAATCTCAGCATTAAGTTATAATCCAATACAGTTCCGTTAAGGCTATAAACCAAAACTGACGTAAGTTGTGGAGCCACTCATACCAATTCGTAAATGAGCTCGTTCGCCCTTGGCGTCTAGCCTTGGAATAAGACTCGCTAACGCTACGCTAACGTAATTCGTAATAAAGAAAGTCTGATTTAGTCCGGGTTCCTGAGTTTTGATCTGTATTATTATTTTTGGTAAATGGTATCACGTTTGGGGGTTCCCCCCGTTGAGTGAAGTCGCATTTGAAGAAGGAACCAAACATCATCAAGGCTTTGCTGGGTTTCGCTGTCGCTCAACCCAACCTACTATTTTTCTTAATCCAAGTCTATTAAGTTATAATCTTTATAACCAGTTTTATTTTCTAGTAGAAAAATTAAAAAATCAAGTTATTTAAATTAAATATTTAGACATAAATTAATGTATTAATTATTTTATTTTGTAATTATGATTTATGAAAAACAATATAACTATTAATCTATTCAATACACTACAAGACCCCACAAATGGTTTAGACGAATTGCTACTAGAATTAGTGGATGCCTCACAAGTAATTAACCAAAACTTCTCTACAAAAGAGGTAATAAGCTGTTCGACATCTAATTTATATATCTAAATCTCATTAAAATCTTGTGGGGTGGGCATCTTGCCTGCTATAATTATGCAATTTATATGTGGAGCAGCTTAGTAGCTTCACGATTGTTGGACGTGGTGGTTTACCTCCTTAAGACTGTGCTTAACAATGATGCAGTTGGGGAAGATTTGCCAGTTACTGCGGAATCGTCAAAAATGACACAGCAGTGTTAATCAAAATGCACAAGGCTAGTCGTTCAGAATTAAGTCTTATACGATTGGCAATCATAAATGTCGGCGTTGGATAATGGCGGTATGATTTGATGTGAAACTGGATAGCATGTCCGCGTTGTGGGTCGTCCCACATCCATAAAAATAAAATGAAAATTGACATTTACCCAAAAAATTTGCCTGAACTAGTTCCTGCCATTTTTGAGTTCCGTCGAACTCACGTTAATTTATTAGGGATAATTTAAATTTATTTATTATTCAGAGCAACCATATGCACGGTATAGAGTAACAATTATGAATTAGCTTGACTTTGGTTACAAATTATGCATTAGTAACTATTTGGTCAAAATGATTAAAAGCAATGCCCAGAGCAATCAATTAAACTTTGCCAAACCGCCTTTCCCGTTGCTGGTAAGCACATAAGGCGCGGTGAAATTCAGCACGGTCGAAATCTGGCCAGAGAGTATCAGTGATGTAAATTTCCCCGTAAGCCATTTGCCAGAGAAGGAAATTAGAAAGCCGCATTTCTCCACTGGTGCGGATTAACAAATCTGGGTCAGTAATTCCAGCTGTGTACAAGTGGCTTTCAAATACTTGTTCATCAATTTCATCAGGTTGTAGTAAACCTTGCTGGACTTGTTTGGCGATCGCTCGACAAGCTTGTAAAATCTCTTGGCGTCCGCCATAATTGGTTGCTACTGAAAAACGGATGGCGCGGTTATTTTTAGTTTCTTCCATTGAACGGGAAATTTCTTGTTGGAGCGCCCGCGGCAAGGCCTGTAAATTTCCCACAAACTTGATTTGCACGTTCTCTTCAACCATTTCTCGCAGCTCTTGACGTAAAACTTTTTGAAACAGAGTCATCAAAAAATCTACCTCTTCCTGGGGTCTTTTCCAGTTCTCAGTGGAAAAAGCATAAGCTGTTAGTGCCTGGATTCCCCAATCTTTGCAACAACGAAGTAAATCCTTGAGGGCATCAACTCCTCGCTTGTGACCCATAATCCGTGGTAGACCTTGACGTTTAGCCCATCGACCGTTGCCATCCATAATTACTGCAACGTGCTGGGGTAATAGTTCTGGTTGCAAATCAGTAGGCAAATCTTGAAGTTTAGTTTGTTGTACTGTCATTTTTTATCTCGAGAAGCGGTCGATGGTAATCCGAGTAAACGTGAAACCAATGCTAGTGTCTTCCCACCTATCTGACGACCCAAGCTCAAAAGACCAGGAGCAACGGCTTCCCGATCTACGGTTGGTGACAACAGAGCCTCTAATGACTCTTTGAGCTTGCGAATCGTCAGTGGTCTATTTAGGGTTCCTCGTTCCGCTAAAGAAATAGAACCCGTTTCTTCAGATACAACGACACAAATGCAATTTTCGACCCGCTCAGTAATTCCCATTGCCGCCCGGTGGCGTGTTCCCAACTGGCGCGAGGCTGTGCGTCCCGAAAGTGGTAAAATTATACCCGATGCCACTATCCGCGAACCACGGATTAATGTCGCTCCATCGTGTAACAAAGTTTTCGGCTGAAAAATTGTCTGAATCAGTTCTTTAGAAACTTCCGCGTTTAGCTTTACTCCTGGCACAGAAAAATCTCGCTCATCAATTGGGCCTGTGGTTTCCAAAATTAGTAAAGCTCCAATGCGGTTTTTTGACAACTCTTTAACAGCCTCAACAATTTCATCAATTACACTATCAGATTTCGGGATTGCCAAGCGATCAGGTTGAAACAGCTGGCGGAATTCGCCACGCCCCAATTGTTCCAAAAAACGCCGAAACTCTGACTGTAAAGCAACTGCCATCGCTACAGCACAACCAATCACTAACTTTTCCAAAACAAAACTTAGCAGAGGTAGTCCGAATCTGCCACTGAGTGCTGAGGCTAGCATTAAAACAATGAATCCCCGCACCATCCATAGTGTCCGGCGCTCACTAATAATAACTAATATCATGTACGTCAGCGCCAAGACCAATACAATATCCAGAGTCCCAAGCAGCAAGGACTGTGACCATCCCAGGTTTATCAGCCATTGCTTCCACCAATCTCTCATGACTTCTGGATTACACTTTTGCCTCTAATTACAGATTAGTCATTTGTCATCTGTTACAAAGTTCTGATGCCTTTGGCAAGCTGCCCTCCGGGCGTCTACGCCGGAAGCCGACGCACAGACTTTGCACTTTGTTATTAGTCATTAGTCCTTTGTAATTTGCAAATGACTAATGACTAATGACCAAAGACAAATGACTAAATTTTTAGTCTTTGGGGTAGGCGATCTTGCCGAATTAAGTCTTGATAAGTTTCACGTTGCAAAATTAAATTTGCTTCGCCATTCGCCACCACAACTGCTGCCGATCGCGGCAAGCGGTTGTAGTTAGATGCCATACTGTAATTGTACGCACCAGTTCCCATAACTACGAGAATATCTCCCGGTTCTGTCTTGGGGAGTAGGGCGTTTTTAATCAGAATATCTCCTGACTCACAATGTTTACCAGCAATTGTGACTGTTTGGGTTAAAGCAGAGGACATTTTATTAGCAACTACTGCTCGATAAACTGATTGGTAAGTAATCGGCCGGGGATTGTCAGACATTCCGCCGTCAATTGCTACGTAGGTACGAATCTCTGGGATGATTTTGGATGAACCAATAGTGTAAGCTGTAATGCAAGCTGTGGCAATTAGCGATCGCCCTGGTTCACAAAGTAATTTTGGCAAAGGCAAATTTTCGGCTACACAAGCTTCTTGAATCGTTTCACAAATCGGCTTTACCCACTCTTCAATGCTTGGGGGATCGTCTGATTCTGTATATTTAATCCCTAAACCACCACCGACATTTAACTCTGTTAATTTTAGACCATACTTTGCGGCATCACGCAACCACTGCACCATCAGAGCAGCTAAATCTCGATGCGGTTGGCGCTCAAAAATTTGGGAACCAATATGAGCATGTAACCCTACGCAGTTAAGCACAGATTGTTTACTGACAAAAGTAAACAATTCCTCTAACTCATTGGGAGCGAAGCCAAATTTACTATCTAGTTGTCCCGTGCGGATATACTCATGTGTGTGACATTCAATACCCGGAGTTAGACGCAACAGAAATCGAGGATGTACAGAGGGGGAATTTGCCGTTTCGACAATTTCTACCAAAGTACGTAACTCGTGCCAGTTGTCCACCACAATAGTGCAACCGACTTCTGTGGCAAAAATCAATTCTTCACGAGATTTATTATTGCTATGAAGATAGATTTTCTCAGAATTGACGCCTGCTTGCAGAGCGGTGTAAAGTTCGCCGCCTGATGCAACATCGATTCCTAAACCCTCAGAGGCGGCGATCGCACAAATTGCTAAGCAATTCCAAGCTTTTGAAGCATACAATACTTGAGATTCGCCTTTGTAGTATTGTTTGAAAGCATCTCGGTATTGCTGACAACCCAAACGCAGGGTTTCTTCATCTAAAATATATAAAGGTGAACCAAACTGCTTAACTAGGGTTGTGACATCACACCCACCAATTTCCAAGAAGTCATGATTATGAACTCTGGCTGTTAAAGGTAAAAGTTCTTGATTAGGCGAGGAATTTGCTTTGCTACTAGGCCTTTGAGGTAAATATTGACTTCCAGAATATTCAACCCCAGTGGGGTGAGTCGATACCATAACTATAATTAATTGTCCTTCTTCAAAATACGGGGGCGAGTAAATCTTCCGTTTTCCAGTTTACCTTTTTCAGCAATAAGGCTGACACTAAACCTCAAAGGTCAGTGTTGAGATAGCAGTTCCTACAAGTCAGCAAACCCGCAATGTGGCCTGCTACCTGATGAATTACCTGTCAGCGGACTAGTACAGCAGAGCGGAAATAAACCAACCATTTTAAATGTCTGAAACCCTTGCTAACAGCTAATTACGAATTACGAATTACGAATTACCTCTTGCAGTACTAGTCTAATTGCCGACTTCTGGAAAATCAAGCAACACCGAAGTCCGGTTAGTAACAGTTATCTAGTATAGGAAGTTTTAGCATTTAGTAACTTGAAGTAAAGTCTGGCGTAACGGTTTGTAATCTTAATTCAATAAACGTGATTTCATTAGACTTAGAAATTCAATTACTCAAAAAAGAGCATCTGAGTGCATTGCTGGAACTAGACCGAGCTTGTTTTGGAGGTCTATGGACAATGGAGGGTTACCAACGAGAGTTGGACAGTCCCAACAGCGAATGCTTGGGTTTGTTTTCTCCTGTCTCTAATTCCAGACTGCTAGGAATGGGTTGCTTTTGGTCAATTTTAGAAGAAGCTCACATTACAATTTTGGCGGTTCATCCCCAATATCACCGCCAAGGTTTAGGACAGGCTTTGCTATATTCAGTGCTTAAGACAGCTTGCGATCGCGGTTTGGAGCGAGCAACCCTCGAAGTCCGAGCTTCCAACTTGAAGGCTATATCTTTATATCAAAAATTTGATTTCAAAACAGCAGGGCGGCGTCGGCGTTACTACCAAGATAACGGGGAAGACGCGCTTATTCTTTGGCTCTCAGACCTTCAACACCCCAAATTTCAAGTTACTTTAGACCACTGGCATTCCATTGTCAGCGATCGCCTGGGCAAATCCTGTTGGCAATTAATTTTTCAAGGGAGTAAGGAGTAGGGCATGGGGCATGGTACAAGCAAATAATCAAAATGATAAACTCCCTAGCTTCAGCAAAAACTGCAAGTTTGCTGTATTTAATTTTATTTAAATAATTTATCATAAATATTTTTTGAATATAAATTACATATATTAAAAAATATGTCTGGAGATGAATCCCAAAATATGTGAATAATGGTAATTTGGGACTAAAGTAATAATCTCTTAGCATCAGTAGTTAACTGTTGGTCACAAATGCCAAAAAGGCTGGTGAACTAAAGCTCCTCAGTACAGTAGCCAGATGAAAGTAGTCAAAAGGTAGTAATTTCCGCATCAACCTAAATTCAAAAGCTTTGGATGTCTATAATCTGTTATACAGGCGTCCAAAAGCTTAGCCTGTGCTAAAATCAGCGTACCGGCACGACGCAGGTGATGGGATAAAGCCATGTTTGAACGCTTCACAGAAAAAGCCATTAAGGTAATCATGCTGGCCCAAGAAGAGGCCCGCCGTTTAGGCCACAACTTTGTCGGCACCGAACAGATCCTCTTGGGTCTGATTGGTGAAGGCACTGGTGTAGCTGCCAAGGTGCTCAAATCAATGGGCGTCAATCTTAAAGATGCTCGAATTGAAGTTGAAAAAATTATAGGTCGGGGATCGGGCTTTGTGGCCGTGGAAATTCCGTTTACGCCACGGGCAAAGCGAGTTCTGGAACTCTCCTTGGAAGAAGCACGCCAACTGGGGCATAACTACATTGGCACCGAGCATCTGCTGTTGGGCCTAATCCGCGAAGGGGAAGGTGTAGCAGCCAGGGTGCTAGAAAACCTCGGTGTGGATCTATCCAAGGTGAGAACCCAAGTCATTCGTATGTTGGGAGAAACTGCTGAAGTTTCGCCAGGAGGTTCATCCGGGCGGACAAAAACCCCGACTCTGGATGAATTTGGCTCAAACCTGACCCAAATGGCTACAGACAACAAGCTCGATCCTGTAGTGGGACGTGCTAAAGAAATTGAGCGGGTGATTCAGATATTGGGTCGCCGGACTAAAAATAACCCAGTGCTGATTGGGGAACCAGGGGTTGGTAAAACAGCGATCGCCGAAGGTTTAGCTTCACGCATCGCCAACAAAGATGTCCCTGACATCCTGGAAGATAAACGCGTTGTCACACTGGATATCGGTTTGCTGGTAGCAGGAACCAAGTACCGGGGTGAATTTGAAGAACGCTTGAAAAAAATTATGGATGAAATCCGCTCTGCGGGTAATGTCATCCTAGTAATTGATGAAGTTCACACCCTAATTGGTGCAGGTGCAGCAGAAGGTGCTATAGATGCAGCCAATATCCTCAAGCCAGCTTTGGCTAGGGGTGAGTTGCAGTGTATCGGTGCGACAACCCTAGATGAATACCGGAAGCACATCGAGCGTGATGCAGCACTAGAGCGGCGTTTCCAACCAGTGATGGTTGGCGAACCTACAGTAGATGAAACAATTGAAATTTTATATGGTCTGCGCGAACGCTACGAGCAACACCATAAACTGAAAATCTCCGACGAAGCATTGGTAGCGGCAGCGAAATTGTCAGATCGTTATATTAGCGATCGCTACCTCCCAGATAAAGCCATCGACTTGGTTGATGAAGCTGGTTCTCGGGTGCGCTTAATTAACTCCCAACTCCCACCGGCAGCCAAGGAGTTAGACAAAGAACTGCGTCAAATATTAAAAGACAAAGATGATGCAGTCCGCTCTCAGGACTTCGACAAGGCTGGGGAATTGCGCGATCGAGAGATGGAAATCAAAGCCGAAATTCGAGCCATCGCTCAAAGCAAGACCAATGCAGCTGGCTCTGAACATGAAGAACCTGTAGTTACAGAAGAAGACATTGCCCACATTGTCGCTTCCTGGACTGGGGTACCGGTGAACAAACTCACCGAATCTGAATCTGAAAAGCTGCTGCACATGGAAGACACCTTGCACCAGCGTTTAATTGGTCAAGACGAGGCAGTCAAGGCAGTTTCACGAGCTATTCGTCGAGCTCGTGTCGGTTTGAAAAATCCCAATCGACCCATCGCTAGCTTTGTCTTCTCTGGACCTACTGGCGTAGGTAAAACCGAATTAGCGAAATCTTTAGCTGCTTACTTCTTCGGTTCAGAAGAAGCCATGATCCGCTTAGATATGTCGGAATACATGGAGCGTCACACCGTCAGCAAGCTGATTGGTTCGCCTCCAGGTTATGTTGGTTATAACGAAGGTGGTCAACTAACCGAAGCCGTGCGGCGGCGTCCTTACACCGTGGTGCTGTTCGACGAAATCGAAAAAGCACACCCTGATGTATTCAACATGCTGCTGCAAATTTTGGAAGACGGTCGGTTAACTGATGCCAAAGGTCGCACGGTAGACTTCAAGAACACCTTGCTGATTTTAACTTCCAATATTGGTTCTAAGGTAATTGAAAAAGGCGGCAGCGGTATTGGCTTTGAATTTGCCGAAGATGTCACCGAGTCAGCTTACAACCGAATTCGCTCCTTGGTGAACGAAGAACTCAAGCAGTACTTCCGTCCAGAGTTCCTCAACCGACTCGATGAAATTATCGTCTTCCGTCAGTTGAGCAAGCCAGAGGTGACCCAAATCGCCGAAATTATGCTAAAGGAAGTATTTGGTCGTCTAACCGAAAAAGGTATCACCTTAGAAGTCAGCGATCGCTTCAAGGATCGTTTAATCCAAGAAGGTTATAGTCCCAGCTACGGCGCCAGACCATTACGCCGAGCAATTATGCGCCTGTTAGAAGATAGCCTAGCAGAAGAAATTCTGTCTGGTCGCATCAAGGATGGCGATACAGCCTTAGTTGATGTTGATGAGAACGGTACTGTTCAGGTAAGCGCTCAAGAGCGTCGGGAATTGTTACCCCAAGGCGTTGAGTAAGATTTAAGATTTGGGATTTTAGTCTCGAATCAAAAATTAAAAAGCGGTAGAGTGTTTATTGCTCTACCGTTTTTTTTGACTCTCTGAGGGGAAAAATTATTTAAATGAATTGTTAGTTATTTTACAAACTCTTTTGTATATCTCTTGTACAAACCAAGATATTACTTTTTGAATAGTCTCGAAATTTTCGCTTGAATAGTATAATTGCTTTGCATAAGTCCCCAATTGATTTAGTTGTGAATCTAAATTGGATTTACTGCCATGAGCCTTTATACTTCTTAATTTATTCATATTCATTATTGTTAAAAAATTTTCTTTTAGATGCTGGGTTTTCATATAGTTAGGTTTGATAATTTCAAAAAATATCTGGACTGATGCAGGAAGACTTCCTCTTCGGATTTTTTCTATATATTCTCTACTAACATACTTGTCATCAATGTGAAATACACCGTCGCAGGATCAACAACGGAAATCAATACTTATTCCCGCAAGTGATAGAAGTGGTTTGTCTAAGAAATCATTGGTTATAAATGAATCAGACATGCCATTAGGTTATCTTACAGGCAAATGTTCTCAAAATATTCGGTGAAAATGACGAAATTAGGAATTCAGATGTAGGGTGTGTTGTCGCACACCGCAACGCATCGTCAAGAATTCAAGGTGCGTTAGCCTACGGCATAACATACCCTACGGACTATGTAGCCTGAATTGTTTTTGAATTAATCAGTGATTGCTATAAGCAATTCGCAATTACAGCAGTTTTCAAATGAATAGACCACAGTGGGCAAACCAACCCCAAGCATCATCAGAGGAAATTTGCTGATTCACAATCTGAGTTAAAAGTTGATTTAGTGCCTCATGTGTTGTAACTTTTGCTGCTCGCAAACAGTGCTTCAGTTTTGACCAGCATAATTCAATTGGAGATAAGTCAGGTGAGTAAGGAGGTAAAAAGACAAGACGTGCGCCAACTGCTTCAATTGAGTCTTGAATCACCGTAGCAGTATGTACTGATAAATTATCCATCACCACAATTGCTCCAATCCATAATTGTGGTGCTAGAATCTCTCGCACGTAAGTTACAAAGACATCAGTGTTAACACTACCGGAAATACTCATGGTCGCAATTAGTCCATCCAAACTTAAAGCTCCGATAAAAGATATATTTTGTCCTCGATTGCGGGGACATGAATCATGCAATCGCTCACCACTTTTTGCACGTCCATACAGTCGCGTCATTCCTAACTTCAAACCGGATTCATCTACAAACACCAAATTATGTGGGTCTACACCCAAAACCCAATCTCGATACTCAAAACGCATTTGATTTACTCGTTGACTATCTTGCTCGCTAGCATATAGTGTTTTTTTTAGTGGTCAAATTCAGCCTTTGAACTGCTCGGTGCATAGTCGCAACACTGACTTCAATACCACTTT
>NZ_SZNH01000004.1 GCF_005869855.1 Nostoc sp. PA-18-2419
GGGTAGTAGTAAAAATCTTTGAATGTAGTAAAAATCTTTGAATACTCCTTCGCCGACTTTCAAATCTTATGGGTTGCGGAAATACTGTTGCTAGCTTCTCAATTGTCACAGTTTTATGAAATTGCAATAGCATCAGCAAGATTTCTAGCATCTTGTACTGCGTAGGTGTCAGTACATTTTCAAAGCAAGTTTGGTAGAATTTAGGTAACATTATCATTTGATAGGTCTTGTTGAGAATACCTGACCTATCTTTTTTTACCTCAAAACGGTCACGCTCTTTTATTTGCTTTGTTTCAGCCCCTTTGTCACCCCTTCAGCTTGAGAAGATTTACTGGGTTCTACTTACGAGTAGAAGTTATGTTTGTAAAAATCAGATGTTGTCAAAATTATGGCTAAGATTTTCTCAATTTTAAATTAAGTATTTTGTCTAATAATTTTCAAGTCTTGTTGAATGAATGTAGCATAAGTTTAAATTTTATGAGTAATATCAAATAAGCGCTTAAAACCAAAAAACTTTTATTCATCAAGCGTTAATTATTCTTGAATAGACACTTGAGAGAATTAAACTATGACGGCTATTACTAATCTTAAAATAGTAAAAAAAGAAAGTGTAAAGCTTTTATTAAGCTTAATACTTTGGGTAATATATCTGTTTTTTTTGCCTTATGTTTATACTCTGTTAAATATTTTTTCACTCTTTTTTATAATTTTTCCAGGAGTTTATCTTCTTTGTTTGTTAGCACAGTTAATGCATGAATGTTGGCATGGGTATTTACCGCATCTCGACAATAAACTTTTTTACTTAATATTATCTTGGATGATTTTTCTTGACCCGCAAATATTTGAAATAGTACATCCGTATCATCATGCTCAAGTAAATACTTACAACGATATAGAGTTTCATCCATTCGGAGAAATCAAGAATAAATCGTTGCGAATTATCTATAATTTTCTACAAATAGGTTTGGGAAATATTTTTGTCTTACTTATGGCAAATTTCCAAATATTGCAACATCCAAAACTAAAAAAACAGTACTGTTCTAGAAAATTAGCAATTTCTATTTTGATGCGGATTATTATTTGGGGTGGAATTGGTTATGCTTCACATTTAGTATTAGGAGTTACTACTGGTAAAATTATAATTTCTTATCTTATCACCTGTTGGATGGGATCTTTTATAGTTCATCATTGTGAACTTATCGAACATGGAAACCTAATTGTAGAAGGTGATTTAAAAGAGCGTAATTTAAATACAAGAAACTTAAAAGCTTGTGGAATTTTAGAAAGATTTTTTCTGTTTATTACTCATAATCATTGTCTAGAGCATTCATTACATCACTCTATGTCTAATATTTATACTCGACCATTTCCTCAAACAAATGTTCTACCAGACAAAACAGTATATATTTCATTGAGTGAATATTTAGTAATTCTCAAAGATATGCTTACAGGTAAATGCTTAATTATTAATCCTAAATAGTTAAGTATGAGACTAAGGTAGTATTTATGTACTACCTTAATAACATTTCAGCAAATCAAAGATATAAATAATTTCCTCTGTGCCCCTATGGTCAAGACTTAGTGTTCTTGTCCGGTTGGTCGGATGAGGATTTCATTGACATTAACGCGCGGTGGTTGAGTAACAGCATAGACGATCGCAGCAGCAATGTCTTCGCTTTGCAAAGGTGTGATTGACTTGCGTCGTTCTTGGATACGTTGTTTGCTAACCGGATCGGTAATATGGTCATCAATACCTGTGTCAACTAAGCCAGGTTCGATAATGGTGACGCGAATATTATCTTTGTAGACTTCTTGGCGTAATGCTTCTGAGAGAGCATTTACACCCCATTTAGTAGCGTTGTAAACACCTACACCGGCCCGTGCTGTCCGGCCTGCAACTGAGGAAATATTAACTATATGTCCTGATTGTTGGTGTTTCAAAATTGGCAAAGCTGCCTGAGTAACATACAGCACCCCTAAAACATTGATATCAAACGACCGCCGCCAGTCTGCGGGATTTCCTGTTTCAATAGTACCCAGCAAAGCAATACCAGCATTATTAACTACAATATCTATCCGACCTAACTCTGCATTCGCCTTGCTCACTAAGTTATTTACCTGATTTTCATCGGTAATATCAGTCACAATGGGCAGTACCTCACCACCACTAGCTTTGATGCGTTCTGCCAACGCATCAAGAAGCTCGCCACGCCTAGCAGCAATAACTACTTTTGCTCCTTCTGCCGCCAAAGCGATCGCTGTTGCTTCTCCAATTCCTGATGAAGCGCCAGTAATAATTGCTACTTTTTCTTTTAATTTATTTGTCATGTGTCATTTGTCCTTTATCCTTTATCATTAGTCATTGGTCATTCGGAGTACTGAGTAAGGAGTTAAGAGTTATTCTTCCCCATCTCCCCATCCCCAGTTGGTGAGCATTCCCCTGCTCTTAAGCAAGCTACGCGTAGGTCTGGTAGAGAAGTCGAACCACATCTCCCTGCTCCCCTACCTCTTTTGCAACCTCAAAACAGATGCAACTGCTGCCACACACAGTATTAGAGCTGCAAAGCGAAAAGTTTCTTGGAAGCCAACAACAATTGCCTCTGCTGGAGCAACAGATACATCTGCACCCCCGGCTATAGTCGCGATTAAGCCTCCAAATACTGCCCCGAACAGAGAAACTCCTACGGTGTTACCTGAGGTGCGTGACAAAGACAGCAACCCAGAGGCAATGCCTAGCCGCTCCCGAGGCACTGATCCCATAACAGCGCTGTTGTTGGGGGATTGAAATAAACCCAGTCCAATACCGTAAATAAAATAGCGGCACACATAGCCTAACTCTGTGATTTGAGCATCAAAGGTGCTAATCCCTAAACAGCCGCCAATCATCAACCCTAAGCCAATTGAGCTAATCAGTTGAGTGCCAAAGCGGTCTGCAAGTGTTCCCGCTAAGGGAGCGATGAAACCACTAAGTAC
This sequence comes from Nostoc sp. PA-18-2419, assembly GCF_005869855.1. Taxonomy (GTDB): domain Bacteria; phylum Cyanobacteriota; class Cyanobacteriia; order Cyanobacteriales; family Nostocaceae; genus Nostoc. The sequence goes on from NZ_SZNH01000004.1 coordinate 2,974, forward strand.
AGGTGATACTGCTAGTAGTAATCCTACTTTTACCGTCGAATATTGCTTTACTCCCTCCAAAAAGAATGGCACGATCAGTAGTGAACCACCAATCACACTGAATGCTAGCCAACCACTGAGCAAACTCATACTCAACTGAAGATTGCGAAATAAGTGTAGTTCTAGTAGTGGCTGCTCAAGCATCGTTTCAACTACCAAAAAAATTGTCAAACTGAGGGCGGCGAGCGCTAGTAATATCAATGCATTGACACTAGTAAAGCCTTGGCTTTGTCCTAGTGTCATACCTAGCCCAAAACTACCCAAAGTTAATAAAGCCAATATTGCTCCAAAAGGATCGAATTTCTGTTTTCCCTCAACGCGTACAGAAGGTGGCACTACGCGAGCTACTAAGAAACTAGCTACGATCCCCAGTGGTACATTAATCGAGAAAATACTATGCCAGCCTGACCAACTCAGCAGTAGTCCGCCAGCCGATGGGCCAAAAGCAATACCGAGCGATACTACACTACCGATGATGCCTACAGCTCGACCTCGTTCGGAAGAGGGAAAAACTTCTGTGATGATTGCCAAACCAAGGCCAGAGATGAACACGGCACCGAGTCCTTGAAGTGCCCGAAAGCCGATTAACCACTCGATACCAGGTGCAAGACTACACAACAGCGAACTGAAAGTAAACAAAACTAGTCCGCCTTGGTATAAGGACTTCTTGCCCCACATATCCCCCAAGCGCGTTGCTCCCAACACTAAACCGGAACTAACCAACTGATAACTTAATACAGCCCATTGGGTTATGGGAAAAGTGGTGTCAAAGGCTTCTACCAAGGTGGGTAAAGCAACATTGATAATGCCTACATCCAGGGTAGACATGAACACCCCAAGTCCCACACCAACTAAAACCCAATTTTTTTGAGAGCTTGACAAAGCCAGAGGTTGTGCTTGCAATTTTGCCAACGTTAGTTTCTGCCTTTAACTTTACGGTTATGAATAGTTTGCATACGTATATTAATTGTAAGTTGCTACCATTACTGCCTAGCTTCAGAAACTACTGGTTATTAAATACTGTAAGTAGATAGACTTAGTGTATTTTACGCTAAAACTCAAGTTTAATACTAATTTGAAAAAAGAATGCGACAGATACATACGGACATATCTTTGTTCTGTCTGGCTTTCTTAATGCGTGAATTTTGTTAGCGCAGCTAAGCCGTGTCCCTTGCGCGTCTCGTAGAAAGCGTCATTTTGAATTTGGAATTGGTATACTTTGTTTTATTTTCGGGAATTGAGCTTTACCTTTAGGGAAAACTTTTTGATTTACCAAAATTAGGCAGAGATTTCAGTTCAGATCCAGTAAGGTCACGCCATTGACCTGGTCGTAAGTCATTTAATTGTAAGTGGGCGATGCTGACTCTGACCAATCGCAAAGTCCCAAATCCTACAGCCGCAGTCATCCGGCGTACTTGGCGGTTTTTTCCCTCTGTCAAAGTCATTTCCAGCCAAGCTGTTGGTACATTTTTGCGAAATCTAATCGGTGGGTTGCGTTCAGGTAGCTGTGGTTCTTCTAGTAACAGCCTAACTTCTGCTGGTTGAGTCCGGTAATCTTGAATTTCCACACCTGTTTGCAACCTTTTTATTGCCTCTGTATCAGGAATTCGTTCTACCTGTACCCAATAAGTGCGTTGATGAGCAAAACGCGGATGGGCGAGGCGATGTTGCAATTGCCCATCGTTGGTTAACAACAGCAAACCTTCACTGTCCCAATCTAAGCGTCCCACAGGATACACATCAGGCACATCAATATAATCTTTGAGAGTGCTATGTGTGGGAGTCTCTTTTGTAAATTGGCTGAGAACTCCATAAGGTTTGTAAAAAATAATATATCGATGCTGATTAGTCATTAGTCATATCATGTTCGGCTAATCACTCGCAATGACGGGCAAGCTGTCTTAGTCAACATAAGCAAGGGGGAATTAAAGGAAGTTGTTAAATTATCCCCCCAACACAAGCAACTTTTCAAATGTCCGTTTAAAACTTTCCTGCTAAGGCTGCAACACACCGTTCGCAAATTAGCGGATGCTCTGCTGATTCTCCCACGTGAATGGAATAGTTCCAACAGCGATCGCACTTTTCCCCGTCAGCATTTACTACACCAATTATCCAATCTTCCGTCTGCGCTGTATATTTTAATCCTTGCATTGCATCAGCAGAATCTAATAATTCTACTTGGGAAGTCAGTAATAAATACCGCAGTTCATCAATACCGTTACCGTTAACTGAGTTAAAGGCTTTGATTGCATCCCCTAATTGTTTGTGAGGTATATGAATCAAAGCTTTTGCCTCTAAGGAAGAACCAATCAGTTTTTCGATTCTAGCTTGTTCTAAGACCTTGTTAACATCAGTGCGGAGTTGTCGCAACGCTTCCCAAAATTCGGCTAATTCTGGATTACGCCACTTTTCGTCTACCTGCACCCAACCAGCTTCAAACACTGATTTGTAAGGTGTTTTGTAGGGGAGATATTGCCAGATATCTTCGGCAGTGTGGCATAATACTGGAGCGATCGCTCGTGCTAAATTCTCTAGAGCTATCTTTAGCACTGTTTGACAACTGCGACGGCGGAAAGCATTAGTAGCACTGATGTACAGTCTATCTTTGGCAACGTCTAAATAAAAGTTGGATAAATCCACAACGCAGAAATTTTGTACCGTTTGGAAGAAGCGGAAGAATTGGAAACTGTCAAAAGCTGCTGTTACTTCCTCAAACACTTCCAGGATGCGATGTAGCATATAGCGGTCAAGGTCTGGCAATTCTTCAAAGGATACTGCGTCTGTTTCTGGGTCGAAATCATCGAGGCTACCCAACAAAAACCGCGCCGTATTGCGAATCTTACCTCTAACATCGTTCAACTGCTTGATGATATTGCTACCCAGACGCACATCAGAGGTGTAATCTACTGAAGATACCCACAATCGCAGGACATCAGCACCGTAAGCAGGGTCTTTCTTTTGGTTGCTACCTCCTTGAATTAGTACCTGGGGATCGACTACATTCCCTATTGACTTACTCATTTTCCGGCCTTGTTCATCTAAAACAAAGCCGTGAGTCAACACAGTTTTGTAAGGTGCAATACCATTTACTGCCACACTGGTGAGCAAACTTGATTGGAACCAGCCACGATGTTGGTCGGAACCTTCCAAGTACATATCAGCGGGGTAGCGTAACTCTGGACGCTGTTTGGCTACAGCTGCCCAAGATGAGCCAGAATCAAACCATACATCCATTGTGTCTGTACCTTTGCGGTAAGACTTGCCATTTTGGCGATAGGATGCTGGCAATAACTCCTCAACTGAAAGTTCCCACCAAGCGTCAGAACCTTGCTCGGCGATAATTGCTTGCACGTGGTTGATAGTTTCTTCGTTCAGCAGTGGTTCTCCCGTTTTTTCATCGTAGAAAACCGGAATCGGTACACCCCAAGCACGCTGACGAGAGATACACCAGTCAGAACGTTCCGCCACCATTGGCGTGATGCGATTTTCACCTTGGGCTGGAATCCATTTTATCGAAGCGATCGCCTTTAATGCTTCTTCTCTAAATCCTTCCACTGAAGCAAACCATTGTTCGGTAGCGCGGAAAATCGTTGGCTTTTTGGTTCGCCAATCGTAAGGATACTTATGTTGATAAGGTTCTTCCTTCAACAAAGAACCAGCTGCACTTAAGGCATCAATCACCGCCTGATTCCCATCACCCAGCACATTTAACCCCGCAAACTCTCCCGCCTCTTGGGTAAAATTCCCATTATCATCCACAGGTGCAAGGATAGGCAAACCATAGCGCTGACCAACAATGTAGTCTTCTTGACCATGACCGGGAGCAGTATGTACCAACCCAGTACCGGACTCAGTAGTAATATAATCCCCACCCACAACTACCGGACTTTCTCGGTCAAACAAAGGATGACGATAACTAGTATGTTCTAAATCACTCCCTTTAACTGTACCTTTTAGCGTTAACTCAACACCCAACGTCGCAGCTAACCTTTCCACCAACTCCGCGGCCACAATTAAGTATTTGAAATTACTTTGGGCTTCGGCGTCTTTGTGTGACACCTCCACCACCGCATAATTCAAATCCCCATTTACCGCCACCGCTAAATTTCCCGGAATCGTCCAAGGTGTAGTCGTCCACACAGCCACACCCAAATCCGGCAAATATTCTCCTAGCAGCGATTTCGCCCCTTCTCCAAGACTGGTGACAGGGAACGCCGCATAGATACTCCGGGAAACATGACCTTCTGGATATTCCAACTCAGCTTCCGCCAAAGCAGTTTTAGAGCTAGGACTCCAGTGAACAGGCTTCAAACCACGATAGATGTAGCCTTTCAAGAACATCTGACCAAATACACCAATTTGCGCCGCTTCATATTCCGGCTTCAGCGTTAAATAAGGATGATCCCAATCACCCCAAACACCGTAGCTTTTAAAACTTTGGCACTGGTCATCTACCGCAGCTAGGGCATATTCTTTAGCTTTTTGTCGTAGTTGCAAAGGCGTTAAGTTTTGCCGTTCTGCTGACTTCATGTTTTGCAAAACTTTCAACTCAATTGGTAAACCGTGACAATCCCAACCAGGCACGTAGCGAACTTTACGCCCTTGTAGCAGTTGGTAGCGATTAATAATATCTTTAAGAATTTTATTTAAAGCATGACCGATATGGAGTGAGCCATTAGCGTAGGGAGGCCCATCGTGCAGTATAAATAATTCGCCGGGGTTGTTTTGTGAAAGGCGATCGTAAATTTTATTTTCTAACCAAAATTTTTGGATTTCTGGCTCACGCTTGATAGCGTTTGCCCGCATCTCAAAGTTAGTCTTGGGTAAGTTTACAGTATCTTTGTAGCTTTTAGTTTCTGTCACGGTGCTGATGTCACAAGGAATATAGGAGTCTAATTCTCACTATTATCCGTGAGAATTTCCAATGTCTTCAAGATAAATGGGTTTTTAGCCGTAGCAGTGTTGACTACTGGAATAGCTAAGTTTTGTCAGATGTAGTAAGATGCACTATCTGTAGTATATTGTAACGTAGATTGTTGAGATATATGTAGTGGGTTACTTTTCAACAATAAAAGGTTTGCACTTGTTTTGGTGATCGCTCAAATTTTCTCAATGCTAGGAGCGTAGAATACATATACCATTAGCCTTAGCTAAGGGCAGCAACTTGAAGACTACTTTAACTTTATAACTCTTTTATCGTTATCAAGAGATTTGTCAGATAGTAGTTTGTCCAAATTCCTACATAAATTATTTTCTCAGATATCAAATATGTTTCTAACCATTTCGGAATAATTAAAATTAAACTGTTTAGATTTTTGAGTTTGGCAATGACCAAATATTCTATATTTTCTCTATTTAAAATTTTAAATAGAGAAAATAGTAAAGTATCAGCCATTTGTATACTAACTTTTTTAATGGATTGTAGGAGATAAATTAAAATATAAAGCAATAAATATTCTGTATGAATAAGATGATTTTGGGGGTATGTTTCGTCAAATTAAGGTAACTTTTTGAAAAAGTAGGTCTAATTGACAAAATTATCTTTACTTTTTGGATGAAAATTTGTTACACACTCTACCTCATCAGCTTTTTTGGGTATTTTGTCGCCCCATCGGCTATCAGAAAGTTAGTTTTTAAGTATAAACACAAAAACTTCATCTAAAATTTACACTATTTTTATAATGCTAAGACTTATAATACTTACTTGTATAGATTTAAATGTATTTTGATGATACATTAACTACCAATAATTAAAGATTAGGATAAAAAGTTATTTTAATGTTTGATAAAGTCGAGATTATAAAGATATAAAAGTACCGATTTTTGATTTAACTAATAATATATTTTTAAACAGGAAAAAATGGTCAAATTCAATAAGCGTTAATATCTCGTTTGGGCGATATCTATGGCTAAATTGCCTAAATAATGCTGATTTTAAACTAAATATTAATCTTAAAATTATCAAATAGAACTAATAATGAAAACCAAAGCAAAAGCAAAAAAACCAATAGCCAGTCTTTCTCTGGACTTAGATAATATTTGGTCTTATCTGAAAAATCAAGGCGCTCCGGGTTGGGAGAGTTTCCCGTCATACTTGGATATTGCAGTACCGCGTTTTCTAGAAATTCTCCAGCAATGGAATTTGAGAATTACAGTCTTTATTGTCGGTCAGGATGCAGCACTGGAAAAGAATCGCAAGGCAATACAAGCGATCGCCAACGCTGGTCATGAAATCGGCAATCATTCATTCTACCACGATCCTTGGCTACATCTGTATTCGGAAAATGAGATTGAAGAAGAAGTGGCCATGGCCGAAGAACATATCAAGCGCGTCACCTATCAACACCCTATAGGCTTCCGGGGGCCTGGATACAGTTTTTCGCCAGCGGTGCTAAAAGTCTTAGCACGACGCGGGTACGAATATGATGCTTCAACTTTTCCAACAATTTTGGGGCCTATAGCACGAGCTTATTATTTAATGACTTGTAAGCTCAGCAAAGAAGAACGCAAAAAACGGGAAGCTTTGTTTGGCAGTTTTAAAGATGGTTTGCAGCCTCTAAATCCCTACCAGTGGCACATGGGTAAGGATAAACTCACTGAAATTCCTGTTACCACCATGCCAATTTTCAAAGTGCCAATTCACTTTAGTTACATCATGTATCTGAGTACATTTTCGAGTGATTTGGCATTATTTTACTTGAGAATTGCTTTGTGGCTATGTAAAGTTACACGCACACAGCCTTCTTTGCTACTCCATCCCACAGACTTTTTAAGTCAAGAAGATGTACCAGAGTTATCATTTTTTCCTGGTATGAGCGTTCCCACCTACAAAAAGCTAGCAGTGGTAAACAAAAGTTTAGAATTTATATCGAGTCAGTTCAATGTTTTGACTGTTGGACAACACGCCAAGTCCGTAGCAGGTGTTCGTCAACTACCTGTACTAGTGCCTCAAAAGAGGTAAAAATACAATTTATTACCAATTACAACAAGCAACCAAATTAGCGACTATCTCAACTAATTCTTCTGGAAAGACTGGTTTAGATACATGAGTATGAAAGCCAGCTTCTAAAGCGCGAATACGACTTTCGCTATCGCCAAAGGCAGTTAAAGCGATAGCGATAACTTTTCCACCCATGTCTGGCTTAAGCGCGCGTATTTTGCGGATCAAGGTATAACCATCTTCTCCAGGCATACCTATATCACAAACTAAGACATCAGGTAGCAATTGGGGTAAAACTTCCAGTGCTGCTGCTGCTGATGGAACTGCTACAATGCTAGCTCCATCTGCTTCCAACACTGTACTAATAAAAAAGCGAATATCATCATCATCTTCAACTACGAGAATATTTAAGCTATCAAGAGCCAGAGAAGGTTGCATAACTGACATTTTAATTTTGTCTAACAACAGTGCTGACGTAAAATATAGAATGCTTAAAGATTTTTGACTTTAGCCAAAAGTCCAGCAATCTTATAGATAACAATAGCTTTTGACTATTTTATATTGTATCTCTATAGTACTTTGTCTAATGTTACTATTTGTAAGGTGTTGAGAATATAACAGCAAGCATTTGTTACTCAAATCAAGTGAATAATTATTATTCTCAATACATTCATAAAAATGGTTAATTAAACAGTGTTAAATGTTATCTTTACTTTATTTTGATGTAACTATATTTATCAATAAGTGAGAATAATTTATAGTCCTTAAAAACCTATTTTTTGCTCAAAAGTTATATTAAAGGTAAATTCCTCACTCGCACCAACGACTATTTTAGCAGTTGTATAAATAATTCATTCATAGTCGAGATGTCCGCTGATAGTTTTGCCTTCTCGCTCTGATAGAGCGGTATACAAATGTATACCTTTAATTACTATTTTAACATTAAGATCAATGATTTCAAATTTTTCTGTTGATACTGTATCAAGTTCCTTCAGCTTTATTTTAAATGGTTGTGGGGTTTTAATTTGATAGGAAAATACTTTGATTATTCAATAGTGATTAATTAGTCATTTAAGTAATATCCAGCAACTAGACAACAGGAATATTATCAGGATTTTTACTGAGCCATTTAAAAAATAATATAACTAATATATACATAAATATTATTAGGATGCTGAATATGCCAGATCTACCGCTTCAGTGCAAAAAGTTGAAAGAGCAAGTTGAATTTATATTACAACTTTTACAGCAAGAACCAACGCTACGTTCTCAAGATATTACATCTGTACAAACTTCTTTAAATAAAGCGATTTCTCCAAAATTCGAGATTGTATTTGCAGGTGCTTTTAGTGCTGGTAAATCAATGCTAATTAATGCACTTTTGGAGAGAGAATTATTGTATAGTGCAGAGGGACACGCTACAGGTACAGAATGTAAAATCGAGTATGCAGAACTAGATAAAGAACGCGTTGTTTTAACTTTTTTAAGTGAAGCGGAAATTCGGGAACAAGCAGTTTTTTTATGTCAGCAATTAGGATTTAAGACGGTAGCGAATATCAACCAAGGTGATGTAATTAATTTGCTACATCAAGGCTGCGAAGCTATTATTCAACAGGAGGGTGGTGAGAGTAAATCAGAACGTGCAAAACAGGCGAAGGCGTTAATCTTATTGCTAGAGGGATATATAGCAAACCGCGATCGCATCAATACGGTGATTAATGCTACATATTCAATGGAGCAATTTAACTTTTCTAATCTCAAGGAAGCTGCGGGATATGCGCGTCGTGGTAGTAATAGTGCGGTATTGAAGCGGATAGAATATTACTGCAACCATCCTTTGCTAGAAGATGGAAATGTCATTATTGATACGCCGGGTATCGATGCGCCAGTGGAGAAGGATGCACAGCTAACTTATGCAAAAATTCAACATCCCGATACTTCGGCGGTGGTATGCGTGTTGAAACCTGCTTCGGCGGGTGACATGACAAAAGAAGAAACAGAACTTTTGGAATTAATGCGGGAGAATGGGGGAGTACGCGATCGCGTTTTCTACATCTTCAACCGCATCGATGAGACTTGGTACAATACTCAGCTACGCCAACGATTAGATGATTTAATTAGTGGGCAATTTCGGGATACAACTAGGGTTTATAAAACCAGTGGCTTACTAGGATTTTATGGCAGTCAGATTAAACAAACAAGTCAAAAGGATAGATTTGGTTTAGATTCTTGTTTTGCTGAAAGCGTCAAAAGTTTGGATGGTAAAGAAGAAACACCACAATTTGTCTATGCCTTTAACAACTATTGTGTAAATTCAGGGAAGCTATCTTCCACAAAATTTCGTGTTTCTGTGAACGGGTTTGAAACGCCAAATCAAAATTATGTGCGGATTCTGGAAGATTGGGGAAATGAACTGATAGAACAGCTAATTGAAGATAGTGGAATTGAGGATTTTCGTATAGCGATTACTCGTTATTTGACTGAAGAAAAGCGTCCCCAATTATTTAAGACTCTTGCAAACGACTTGGGAGATGTTTGTATCGAACTGAAGAAACATTACCAAAGCGTACAACGCAATTTGGAGAGTCAGCCCCAAGAAATACAGGCAATGAAGGCGCAAGAATTACAACGCCTAAATCAGCAACTTCAGCAGATTGGTAAAGATTTTAGTCAGCAGATTGCAGAAGAAGTTAACTTAATAATTAATAATTCTTGTAATACTTTTGAAAGTGATTTTAAGCAATTGCAATCCAGAATGATTCGCCGTCTAGATGAGTTACTAGATAGTTTTTCCGTAAGTTATGCTTATCGACGTGCAACAATCAGTCACCCTCGCAATGCGACAGCACCTTTACTGGCGATTTTAGTAGAGGCGTTTTATTACTTAGCAAATCAATTAGAAGATATTTTAATCGAATCTTCTCAACAAATAGTTACAAATTTTTTCCAACGGTTGCTCGAAAAAATTCGCAAATCAGAATATTATCGCCAATTGTATCGCTTATTAGATAATGATGGCGGCATAGAACAAGAAATTAGAAATTTAGAAAAACAAGTGACTCAAGCAGTAGTGAGTGCAGCTAGTGTAGAGTGCGATCGCTTTGTCCGAGAAAGTCCCAGATTTTATGACGAAGGCACTTTTTCTATATATCAATTTCGCCAGACTTTATTACAAACTTCCCAAACTTACGACGCTGAAAGTATCGTCGAAGCAGAACCAGCAATTAGGCAGTTATTGAAATTAGATTTTGAACCAAAGGTTTCCCAAACTATTCGTAAATCTTTCCGTCAAACCATCAACCAAATCCTGAAAACTCAGTTATTACCAATGGCGGATCGACAAGCAGATGATATTTTGCAACAGTACCCACAAGCACGTGCTTTTTTAGAGAAAACGCTAGAACAAGAAGCTGAAGCCAAAATTGCCACTAATCGACGATTATTAAATGTTCTAGTAGAAAATATTGAGACATATAATTCAGCTGCTTCTAGTATCAATCTTTGTTTACAAGCGATGCAACTATCTGACTATTTTTTACCTGTAATTGGAGATACAGAATTTATCTATTTTACCTCTGATTTATTAGAAAATGATCGTAGATTTGCTACCAATGGATTTGCGATTTCAGACGGTTTAGTTGATGGAGTACAGGGGGTTTAACATTAATATATAGCAATGCTATTTGATTTGTGAAAATTGAAAGGTTTAGATTCCTGACTCCTTAAAGAAGTCGGGAATATTTTTATTGACAAATGATTTACGCTTGCTATAACTACTCTGTACAAAACTGGATACTGGAGATTAGAGACTAGCGACTAAAGAAGAACTTTCTTAACCCGATCAATATCCAGTACTCAATCCCAAGTCGCCAACTTATGACTATTAAACGCCGACAATTTCTTACAACTTGTGGACTCGCTACCTTAGCTACCCACGTACCGCTACTTACTGCTCAAGGTAAGCTATCCTTAAATACTGTCCTCAAGCCACCACGCCTACAAGTGGGTGACACTGTAGGATTAATCGCGCCTGCGGGTATCGTTGACGCTAAAGATATCGAAGCAGCGCAAAAATCAGTTACACAATTAGGGTTAAAAGTCAAGCAAGGTAAGCATATCTTAGACCGTTATGGTTATTTAGCAGGTAGAGATAGCGATCGCGCCCAGGATGTAAACTTAATGTTTAGCGATCGCTCCATCAAAGCAATAATTGCCATGCGTGGTGGTTGGGGTTGTAATCGGATTTTACCCTTACTAAATTATTCACTGATTCGCTCCCATCCCAAAATCCTCATCGGGTACAGCGATATTACTACTTTATTGTTGGCAATTAATGCTCGTAGTCAGGTAATTACTTTTCACGGGCCCGTAGCCATGTCTACCTGGAATCAGTTTACAGTGGATTACTTCCAGCACATCCTATTTAATGGTGAAGCCGTAACCATGCAAAATTCCAACACTAAGGAAGTGCGAGTGGAGATAATAGCGCCAGGAAAAGCCAGGGGTAAATTTGTGGGTGGAAACTTATCAGTTTTGTCAGCGATGGTAGGATCGCCTTATCTACCTTCCTGGAACAAAAGTATTTTATTTGTAGAAGAAATTGGTGAGGATATTTACCGTGTGGATAGGATGTTAACCCAGTTAAAAACTGCTGGAATACTTAACCAAATTACTGGTTTTATCTTTGGACAATGTACTAATTGTAGTCTTGGAGATGAACCATCATTTACCTTAATGCAAGTATTGCAAGACCATATAGTTCCTTTGCGTATTCCTGCTTGGTACGGTTCAATGATTGGTCATATTAAAGATAAATTTACTATACCAATTGGTGTGGAAGTAGAGATAAATGCTAATCTGGGAACAATACAAATGTTAGAATCGGCTGTCAGTGCTCAAGTTTAGTAGCGTTGACGTAGCCCACCCTAGTATTGCTTTTTAGATAAGTCACAAATATGGTTGTATCAATACCTTTTACTATTGATTGAAACTGACTAGGAAAAATTAACATGAAACTCAATCCCAAAATAACGCAAATATTAGTTGTAATCATTGGTATTATCCATGTAAGTTTAGCATTTGTAGAGATTTTTTTTGCAGCATTTTTTCTGCAAACGAGGTTTTGTTTTCCAGCAGAAATAGCTATTCAAGCAGAACCAATTGTTAAAAATGCAGGTATTTACAATAGTTTTATTGCAGCAGGGTTATTATGGTCAGCTTTCGACACTACTAATCAAAAGCCATTACGTATCTTTTTTTTAGTTTGTGTTATTGTTGCAGGTATTTTTGGAGCAATTACCTTAAAACCTACTACTTTAATCATTCAAACTGTTCCAGCTCTAATTGCCCTTGTATTAGTTTGGCAAACTAAACCTGATTCTACTGAACCAGCCTTATAAATAAACTCCCAAGGTGCTGCTATCTATAAATTCCAGCATTAGCCTTATGAGGATTTTTACACTAGTTGCCCACTTTTTAAATATCCTCTTAGATGTTGCTATCAGCAGAGCAAAAATTTTTCTAGAAGCTTAACTAATAGTTTATTTTAGCTAAGAAACACTTGGAAAATCAATCATTGTTTGGCGATAAGCCTCTGGCAAACCTGTATCAAAACACTTACCTTTAACAACATATCCTGTCATTCCTTCTTCTTGACGCAATCTTTCAAGACATGATGTTAACTGAAATTCACCTCGTTCTCGAAAATTTTGGTTGATGTGTTCTGCTAGAAAGTCAAAAATTTTCGGACTCAGTAAATACAAGCCAAATATACCCAAAAACTCATTTTCTGGCATTCCTTTGATATGCAAATGGTTTTGTGCATATTCAACCGTAGGTTTTTCATATAATTGTGTAACTTTTAAAATCGAGTTTAACTCCTGCCAAACTCCCGTTACACATCCTGCTTTATGAATAATTTCTGCTGGCATTGCAGTTAAACCAACAATACTTTGATTAACTTGGTCGTAAATATCTAAAACTTGATTAGCACAAGATTTTTCCAAATTAGATGCATAAATGTGGTCACCCAACATTAACAGAAACGGTTCATTTTGTACCCAATCATTAGCACAAAAGACTGCATGACCATAGCCTAATTGCTCCTCTTGCAATAAGATAGTGATTGTGCTACCTAAATCTTCTAAATATCGGCTGTATTCTTGATTTTGCGGGGAAAGTTTGGCTAAAAGTTCTTTTTTGGGTGGTTTTTTCAATAAATTTTCAAATATTTCTTTGTCATCTGGCTGTACGACTATTCCCACTTCTGTAATTCCAGCACTAATTGCCTCTTCAATAATTGCTAAAATCACAGGTTTTGCTCTACCATCTCTGTCGATAATTGGGAAAAGTTCTTTTTTGACAACTTTCGTAGCTGGAAATAAACGAGTACCGAAACCAGCTACCGGAATCACAGCTTTCTTAACTTTATCTTTTTGCATAAATTATCAATCCTCATCGCTTAAAATCTCCTAGTGTTGCTTCATGCAAAGTTGCGGCAGAGGTTTCCTCACCTTAGACTTTCCAAAACAAAAGCGCAAAGGTTTAAAGAATAATTCATCCCTAAATTCAATAATATTAATCTCTGCTGTGTCTGTACTCTTTGCATCTGGAACAGTTCGTTACCCCAACTTTTCAAACAACTTTGCCAATACCACATTAGAAAATAAAAATCCTTGGGGATCGCTCAAACGCAACCTTCCTGCTGCAACTTCCACCCAACCTTTATCAAAATACGATCGCAAATACTTACAAATTTCCTCTACCTTCTGTTCTCCAAATGCCGTTAAATTCACACCCTCCGCTAAACGCAACCCCAACATTAATGTTTCTAACAATACTTCTTTTGGGGGAGTCACTTGACAATCAATCACACCGCCAGCTTGCACCCATTGGTAATATTCCTTAGTCTTACGCGGACGAGTGAAGCGTTTGCCTTGAAGATAACTCGCCGCACCCATACCAAAACCATAATAAGGGCGGTTTTCCCAATACACTCGATTATGCCGACATTGATGACCGGGTTGGGCATAATTAGAAATTTCATAATGTTCATAACCTGCATCAGTCAAAACCTGCTGCGCCATTTGGTACATTTTGACTGTGGTTTCATCTGTCGGTAAAGAACCCTCACCAGGTTTGTAGTAACGACCAAAGGCTGTACCCGGTTCGATGGTAAGATCGTAGATAGATATGTGAGTTGGTAAAAGCGCCAAGGCTTTATTTAGAGAATCATGCCATTGATCCAAAGACTGATGCGGTAACCCAGAAATTAAGTCTAAGCTAAATTCGGGAATCTCGACTTGGTGGAGCAATTCCACAGCTGCAAAAATATCTTCGACCGAGTGCGATCGCCCTGCAATTTGCAATAATTCTTCATTAAAGGCTTGTACACCCAAACTTACGCGGTTCACCCCTGCACTACGATAACCTGCTAAATGTTGTAAATCAAAGGTAGCTGGATCCATTTCCATAGAAATTTCTACCCCAGAAGCAATACCGAAACGCTGCTCCAGCATTGTCAGTATACGTTGTAACTGCTCTATTGATAGTAGTGAAGGAGTACCACCACCGAAGAAAATTGTCTTCAGGGATTGACCAAATACTGGGGTGATGGCAATTTCTTGACATAGCACCTCAACATATTGAGAGATAGTACCAGATGTTTCGCCCCGCAAGCGATCGCCTACAACAGATACCGGGAAATCACAATAAAAACACCGCCGTCTGCAAAAGGGAATATGTACATAAGCAGAACTTACAATTTCAGAAACACTAAATTTTTGACTCATTTTGAGAAACAATTAAGTTAGCCTAACTGCGAATTAGAAATCATGAAAATGAGTAGTTTTTTTACAAGTTTTTATCGTTTTACAACGAAACAATGAAAAATATGAAGATAAAAGGCTTTGGTTATAATAATTGCAGATATTGTTTGCCTAAACCCTTAGTGTAAGTCAATATTAATTAGTTTATCTTACCGATGAAATAAAAAATACTTAACTTTATCGGTTAACACAGTTGCAGGAAAACAAGATAACCATGCTTGACGCCATTATCATTTTCTCATTCATTCTGGCAGCATCGGGAATAGGGTTCTACAGCATAGAACTGCTACCCAATGGCACCTTAGATAAGGTGACAAATCTAGAAGCTTTACGCTTAATTATTGCTGTTTTTGCCGCCATTATTGGTGGTGCGATTGGACTGAGTTTCCAGACGGCATATCGTCGCCTAGAGGCACAAGTCAAAGAAATGCCTCTAGAAGCGATCTTAACTCGTGCGATCGGACTAGTGATTGGGCTATTGCTAGCAAACCTCATGCTGGCGCCGTTATTTTTGTTACCCATCCCGGCAGATTTTGGCTTTATTAAGCCACTGGTAGCAGTTGTCGGTAGTATTATCCTTGCCGTCACTGGCATGAATTTGGCAGATACCCACGGACGAGGCTTATTGCGGTTCATTAATCCCAACCCCGTAGAATCGTTGGTTGTGGAAGGAACGTTAAAACCCGCCAACACCAAAGTTTTAGACACTAGCTGCATTATTGATGGGCGCATTGAAGCACTCCTAGAAACAGGGTTTCTCGAAGGACAAATTATTGTACCGCAGTTTGTTTTGCAGGAACTCCAACAAGTGGCCGATGCAAGCAAAGATCAAAAGCGGGTGCGCGGAAGGCGAGGACTAGAAATTCTCAACCGCATTAAGGAAAATTACCCCGATCGCATCCTGATCAACCCAGTTGACTACGAAGATATTGCCACAGTCGATGCAAAGTTAGTCCGCTTCGCCCAAGAAATCAGCGGTACACTGCTAACCAACGACTACAATTTGTCTAAAGTCGCCAGCGTTCAGAAAGTACCTGTTTTAAATGTGAATGATTTGGTGAACGCGGTTCGTCCCAGTTATTTACCTGGTGACAACCTGGATTTGAAAATTCTCAAAGAAGGTAAAGAACCCAGCCAAGGCATTGGTTACCTGGATGACGGGACAATGGTAGTCGTTGAAGAAGGTAGCAGTTATGTAGGTGCTGAAGTGCGGGTGGTAGTCACTAGTGCTTTACAAACTACAGCAGGAAGGATGATTTTTGCCAAACCCCAAGCTTCTGCATTGGCGTGAGGGAAATGTTCGTTGTAATTAGAATTAAATTGTGCGATCGGTGCAGTCAACCTGCACCGATTATTTGTTAATTAGACTCACTAGACTCACTTGCCTGGAAATACTTTAACTGTTCAATTGCTAACCCTGTCACTGTTGCTATCTGTTCTAATGGCATACCAGTATTAAATAAATTTCTTGCCACTTCAACTAAAGCTTCAGCTTTACCTTCAGCTTTACCTTCGGCTTTACCTTCTTGTAAAATATCTTGATAAATTGGTGACTCGCGCATAATATCTGACCTCAAAACTCGTCTGATAACTTCTTTATCTAATACTAAACCAGCTAAAATTGCCGTAGAAGCAGCAATATTACTTTGAGTTTTTGATTCTGTAATATCGTTAATTTTCCGTGCCACTTCGTTAAGTATAACTTCTGCTCAAGCGAACTACTCAATACCACTAAAGGTAAAAGTCCAGGCGTTCTCAAAAAGACTTCAGTTGGTTCTTCCCAAAGTCTGATAACTCCAAATTCATGGCGTGTTCCAGGAATTATAAATGTATTTTGCTGCACCAAATCTGAGTTTGTCTGCTTGAGGTAAATTACAACTTGATGCATTGCTTTATGTGGAAAGCGCCGATATCCTCGTAACCGATAGTCAATCATCCGAAAGGGAATTTCTGCATTGACTTGAGTTTAAAATTCCAAATGTAATACGCTTTGTTCTGACTGTAGCAAAATTAAGGCATCAGCACGAATAGGTTCGAGAGATAATTCCTTTGGACTTAGTTCGGTTAAAGTAATCGGTTCGCCTAATAACCAAGTGGCGAAGTCGCTGGAAAAATTTTCAGCTAAAAATTTGCAAATATTATCAAACATTTAGTAACTTTAGAAAATAGTATTGGCTTTTTCTACTTTTGCTTTTCGCTACAACAACTGAGTATTTTTTTATTTTCCCTAAAGTAAAGTCATAAATATTTTTCCATTACATAGTTTTTAAACCAAACTCCCCGCCGTTCTACTTGCTGTTCGCTAACTACGCTAAATCCCTTGTTTTGAAAAAATGGCTTTGCAGTAATACTCGCTTCTGTATAAAGCTGTTTAATTCCTTGTGATTTAGCAGTATTTTCTAAATGAGTTAAAAGTTTTGAACCAATACCTTTTCTTTGGTATTTACTATGACAATAAAAACAATCAATATGACCATCTGCTTCTAATTCTCCAAACCCAACTATCTCCCCATTATCTTCAGCGATGTAGGGAAGCTTGGTTTGTAACCTTTTGTGCCAAACTTCATAATCCATATTTTTTGGTGCCCAAGCATCGACTTGTTCTTGGGTGTAGTCACTAATATTAATTTCATGAACTGTATCGTAAAACAATTTCACGATCGCCTTGGTATCAGATAATCTATATTCCCTGATTGACAACATATTGAACCTCAAGTTTCATAAATCTCTAACGGCAAATTATCTGGGTCTTTAAAAAAAGTAAATTTTTTACCTGTAAGTTCGTCTATCCTAATATTTTCTGTTTCAACACCTTGTGAATTTAAATAATCAACAGTTTCCTCGACATCATCAACCTTAAAAGCCAAATGCCTTAAACCACAAGCTTCTGGGCTACTAAATCTTTGGGGAGGATTTGGGAAAGAGAATAACTCTATTTGAGTATTTTCTCCTACTTGTAAATCTAATTTATAAGAATTTCTCTCGGTACGAAAAGTCTCTACAATAATCGCAAAGCCTAAAGTTTCGACATAGAATTTTTTAGAGCGATCGTAGTCCGAACAAATAATAGCTATATGATGAATACCAGTGGTTTTCATGTGTAATTATCAACGTACCAATTATTTACCTGTAGCACTTTTAACAGAGTTTTGCTAGTTTTGACAAGACAAGCTGTATGCAGTAGTAGCTTTTAAATTCCACACTGGTTGATGAGGTTCGTTGACTGTTGACGGTTAACTCTCAACCGTCAACAACCAACACGAAAAGATATGCTGCGTTAATGCACGACAGCCTAACATTATTCAGCTTGATTATCTGCGTACGTGGTCAACTACTATAAGACTATCTATCGCTAAAGAGGTTACAGGTGTCACGCAAAAAAATAGGTTTCTGGTCTGTGTGGGCATTGGGTGTAGGAGGCATTGTTGGTGGACTTTTTCCAGCGCTGGGAGTTGCAATTCAAATAGCTGATACAGGTGCACCACTAGCATTTGCGATTGCCGGGACAATAGCTTTGATAACTACTTATGCTTATGCAAAACTTTCGGTAGCTCATCCATGTCGAGGCGGGACAGTCACCTTCTTAAACCAGGCTTTTGGTTCAGGGCTGTTTAGTGGGACACTGAATCTTCTACTATGGTTTAGCTATGTAGTCATGCTTTCGTTTTACTTGCAGGCTTTTGGTAGTTATGGAGTTAGCCTGTTCGCTGAGTCTACTCAACCTATTTGGAAGCATTTACTGATTAGCTTGGCAATTTTAGGGACAACTGGATTAAATCTACTAACTGCCAATTATGTTGGGAAATCTCAAATCTGGATTGTCAGCTTCAAATTGGGAATTTTGATACTGTTCATTACTATAGGAAGTAGTCATATCGACATCTCCCATCTAGAACCAGTCTCAGTATCGTCGCTACAGTCAATTTTCGCAGGAGCAATGGTAATCTTCTTGTCTTATGAAGGCTTTGAGCTAATCGCCAATGCAGCAGAGGATCTTGTCAATCCTAAGCATACTTTGCCACGAGTTTATTACTCAGTAATTGGGTTCGTTATTTTGCTTTACGTTTTGATAGCACTCGTCACATTAGGAGCAGAACCAATAGAACAGATTTTAGCAGCAAAAGACTATACTTTAGCTGAAGTTGCCAAACCAATTATGGGGCAATTTGGATCTGTTTTGATTACTATTGCTGCTTTGTTATCAACTATCTCAGCTAGTAACGCAACACTCTACGGTTCAGCTCGTTTTAGTTCTATTATTGCTAAATCTAAGGGCTTTGACTCTGGCATCCAAGTAAATGACTCTAACCAATCTTCAATTGGCTTATTTATTACTAGCGGTATTACTCTGATAATTGCCAATTTATTTGACATAAATCGGATCTCAACAATGGGTAGTGCTGGATTTCTGCTGATATTTGCTGCGGTTAATTTAGCTAATGCTCGTATGCATCGTTATACGAAAAGCAAGCAGTGGATTTCACTTCTAGGTGCTGGAATATGTTTAGTGGCACTAGGAATATTAATTTGGTTTGCTTTGCAAACAGATCCACAAACCGTCTGGGTTTTAGTGTTTATGGTAGGAGTAGCCATAGGTATCGAAGTAATCTACTACCTGTCAAACAAGCGACAGCTACACCTTTGAAGAAGCGAGGCTCAACTCTAGGACGACGCATTTGTGTAGTTAATCAGCAACGCTGGATTTTTTACTATTCCTGTAAAACGGTCTTTGACACAATCCTAGTCTTCTTCAAGTCAGCTTCCGAAAGTTGTTCCCCAGCTTGCAGGCGAGTAGCGGAAGTTTGCAATACTGTCGCTGCTCCTTTATCTCCGATTTGTAAGGCGGTTTTGGCAGCTGTTTGTAGCATTGTAGCTGCACCAGTGCGATCACCTTGTTGCAATTTCGCTTCAGCTAACTGGGTTTGGCGATACTTGGCTAATGCTAAAATCGATTGCTGCACCTGAGGATTAGATACTGGTTGATACGCCCTCACCACATCTGCATACACCGGGACGATGGGAGAAAGTAAGMCTTGCTGGTTAACTAAGGGGTCATCATAGCGGATTTGCAGATGCCCAATTACCTGTTTTCCCTGTGGCAACTGTCCTAAATAAATATTAGCTAAAACTATTCTTTCTACATCCTGCATTAAATCTCCCAAACGCACAGCAAAACTACCATCAGCTTCTGGTTCCACTGGCAACTCAATTGTGTCTGGAGAAACTTGGGCAATCGGTTTAAATTCTGCTAGTCGGACATTTGGTACTAAAGAAAACAATAAATAGGCATTGGTTAGCCCTACAGATTGAATGCGTCCAAATAAACGACTAAACTGCTCTACAACTTGTTCGGCACGCTCAATATAAGCTAAAGTACCACCACCGATATCAGCAATTTTTTCTAACAAATCCTGATTCCATTTATTACCAAATCCAAGAGTGCTGATAGTTAAGTTGAGCTTGGCGGCTTTTAGTGCGAGTTCTAAACAACGTTTGTTGTCATCCGGGCCAATATCCCACTTCCAAATCCGCAAACTGCTTTCACCCTGCCCATCCGTCAGTAAAAAGGCTTGGGAAACAGCACCTCTTGTGCCCTTCATCAGTTCTGTAATTCCCAGTTCTAAACCTTCGGCAATTACCGTACCGCCGCTAGCACTCAGTTTCTTTTTAATTTCAGATTTGATACTTTCGGGGTCTTCAATCGCTTGGTTAGGGATAATGACTTCCGCAGAACCCGCAAAAGCCACAACAGAGATGCGATCGCCAACTTTCAATCGGTCGATTAATCCTTCTACTGCTTGAATCACCGTTTTAATTGGTTGTCCATGCATGGAACCACTTTTGTCTAGAATCAAGCAGAGGTTAAGGGGCAGATTTTGGTCAAACTCACTAACGCTCGCCGAAATTGTCATTGCCAATTGACGTTGACTACTAGTTTGAGCCACATCAACATAATTATCATTTAGCGCCGATAGCAATTTAACTTTCATTGGGGAGGGGTATCTTGCAAAACTGTTTTGGAGACAATTCTGGTTTTCTTGCGATCGCTTTCGGATAAATCTTGTCCAGATTGAAGCTGGGTGGCAGAAGTTTGCAACACTGTCGCCGCACTAGTATCTCCCATTTGTAGGGCAGTTTTGGCAGCCGTTTGCAGCATTGTCGCCGCACCAGTGCGATCGCCTTGTTGTAATTTCGTCTCAGCTAACTGAGTTTGGCGATACTTGGCTAATGCCAAAATAGATTGTTGCACCTGGGGATTGGGGTTTGGTTGGTAATCTCCGACTATATTGGCGTAAACTGGGATATTTGGGGTAAATAAACTTGTTTCGTTGGTAGCTGGGTCATCGTAGCGGACTTGGACATTAGCGATCGCTTGTTTCCCTGCTGGTAATTGTCCCAAATAAATATTAGCTAAAATCATCCGTTCTGCATCTTTCATTAAATCTCCTAAGCGCACAGAAAAACGTCCGTCAGATTCTTGTTGCAGTGGTAACTCAATCGTGTCCGGAGAAACTTGGGCGACGGGTTTGAGTTCCGCTAGCCGGACATTGGGCATCAAGGAGAATAGCAGATAAGCATTAGTCAAAGCTACTGCTTGAACGCGACTGAACAAACGGCTAAATTCATCGAGTACGCGATCAGGTTTTTGGATATAAGACAAAGTACCCAAACCAGCATCAGCAATTTTTTCTAAAATATCTTGGTTCCAATTATCACCAAATCCCAAAGTATTTAAAGTCAAATTATAGCTGGCAGCCAATTGGGCAAATTTCAAACAGCGATTATTATCACCATGTTCATTTTCGCCATCGGTTAATAAGAAGGCTTGGGAAACACTATCTTTTTTTCCTTTTGCCAACTCCTCAATCCCCAAGCGCAATCCCTCATCGATCGAAGTCCCACCATCAGCAGCTAGGCGGTTAATTTGCTGTTTAATTTTTTCTGGTTCTTCGATCGCTTGACTAGGGATTAAGACTTTAGCACGATGATTAAAAACTACAATACTCAGGCGATCGCCGGGATTTAATCTATCCACCAGACGATTCGCCGCATTTTTCACCGTTTCTAGCGGTCGACCATTCATCGATCCGCTATGATCGAGAATTAAGCACAAATTCAGTGGCACATTACGGTCTTGAGTTTCGGCGATCGCTGAAATCGAAATTCCCAACTGACGTTGACTGTTCAGTTGATTGGCGTCTAAATGACTATCATTCAAGGCAGGCTGTAAGCTAACCCTCATAACTCAAAGTTCCTATCCGGGATATAGATATTTGTAAATAACTTCAAAGCACTACTTTAGCGCTACGGAAAACCTATCCAATACATTAATATAATCAGAATATCTTAGAAGCCAAACATTGGCAGATGCCAGCCCCCGTTCGGCACTAGGGAGAAATCCACACCTTGAACAGAGTTGGCATCACGCTAGGATGTATTACAGTTAACGGCATAATTTCAGGTGATCAGTTGCTATGGACATTTCCGCCATCAAGGCTGTTCAATCCCCTTATTACGGCGATCGATTTTACCGGAAACCGCCGCCAGATTTACCGTCTCTATTATTAAAAGAGCGAATTGTCTACTTAGGAACTCCTTTAGTTCCCCAAATCACCAAACTGATCATCGCCGAACTCCTGTATTTGCAGTCCGATGACCCAGACAAACCAATTAAAATTTACATCAACTCTACAGGCACTTCTGGTTATAGTGGCGAACCGATTGGCTTTGAAACCGAAGCCTTTGCCATCTATGACACAATGAAATATATCAAGCCTCCGATCCACACCATCTGCATTGGCTCCGCGATGGGTATGGCAGCGATGCTCCTCAGTGCTGGTACAAAAGGTTGCCGTGCTAGCTTACCCCATGCTTCGATTATTCTGCACCAACCTAAGAGTTTCGCCCAAGGTCAAGCAACGGACATCCAAATCCGGGCAAAGGAAGTTTTAGTCAACAAGACAGCAATGATTGACATTCTGTCTCGCAACACTGAACAGGCACCAGAAAAAATTAGCAAAGATATGGATCGTCTATTATATATGACTCCTTATCAAGCTAAAGAATACGGTTTGATTGACCGAGTTTTTGAAAAAGAAGAACTAGCCAATCCCCCATTACCTGCTAGTGTCCTTTAAAAAATGAAGTGAGTCTGATTTGTTGGAATTTCAACTCACTCTACCCACAGGAGTTACCAGGCTTCATCTTTCATATAAATCATTGTAATAACGGAGCAAATTATGCCTATTGGTTACCCTAGCGTTCCCTATCGGTTGCCAGGGGGACAGATGGAAGAATGGGTTCACATTTATACTCGTCTTTCCCTGGAACGAATTATTTTTTTGGGAGAAGAAATTGATGATAAAATTGCCAACGAAATTATAGCCTTCTTACTATATCTGGATTCAGAAGATCCGGGTAAAGATATTTACATATACATCAATTCCCCTGGTGGTATGGTCACCTCTGGGCTGGCAATTTATGACACCATGCAACACATCAAATCAGATGTGGTAACTATATGCACGGGTCTTGCAGCCTCTATGGGGTCTTTTCTTTTAGCAGGTGGAGCCAAAGGTAAACGCCTAGCATTACCTCACTCACGGATTATGATTCACCAACCTTCTGGTGGTACCCGTGGGCAAGCAACTGATATTGAAATTGAAGCTAAAGAGATTCTCCGGATTCGTAACCAGCTAAATCAAATTTATGCTGACAACACTGGTCAAACCATAGCAAAAATAGAAAAAGACATGGATCGTGACTTTTTCATGTCTGCCCAAGAAGCTAAAGAATACGGTTTAATTGACCGTGTGATTGAAGAGAGACCGTAAGAATGAGGAATAGGGAATAGGGAAAGATGTGGTTCGACTTCTCTACGAGACGCTACGCTCACTAACCGGAAGATAAGGGAGAAATAATTCCTAACCCCTAACTCCCGACTTCCCACTCCCTACTCTCCAGTCCCCAAAAAACTGTCAAAATTGAACTTTAAAATAGTAAATTAACCTTTATGATTAAAATCTCAGGCTTTGAGCTTCATAGCTGATAGCCGCTAGCTAAATATTCGATAGCTCATAGCTCAAGATGGATCTTGGAGATTGCTACCGTCTATTGGGTTTAAGGTCAGGAGCCTCTTTTGCTGACATCAAAGCGTCTTATCGACGACTGGCGCAGCAATATCATCCTGATATCAACCCAGATGACAACAAAGCCAAAGATAAATTTATTGCCTTGACAGAGGCTTACAAACTCCTGCTGACGGTAGTACTGCCAGAGGAAACAGCCGCACATGCAAATCAGGTGTCAACATCTGGACGCGATCGCCCCAGGGCAACCTATCGGGAGAAAACACCAGCAACAAAGGTGACAACTCACCCACCGGCGACACCAAAGCCGCCTAATTTGGTGGAAATAGAACAGCGGCTAAAGTGGAAGACTTATGAGCAGTTGCAGCGATTTTTGCAAGAAAGACGATTTCCTCAAGCGATCGCTCTGGCAGAAGCTTTATCAGATCGGTTATCAGGGGATGCAGAAGTCCGCCAATGGCTAGCAGTTGCCTATCAAATTTGGGGACGGGCATTGATTTCTGAAAATCAGCTGCTCAAAGCCAGAATTTATCTCAAAAAAGCCTTGAAGACAGACCCCCACAATAAAAGTTTGTGGTATGAAGTGCAACGAGATTTCCAGCGCTTAGAACAAATTTTTTAAGGATTTAGGAATAACCCTTTCAAAGTAGGTAAAATTTTTAGACAATAATTCTTTTCATCTTTGTGTTATGTATATTTAATAAATTAAATAAAATACTTTCTCAATCATATAGATACGAGGAAGACAGTTGCATAGACGCGTTTCAAACTTCAGGAGCCAGTAGTTGGGGGTTTGTTGACTTGTTCGCGTACCGTCTTTGATACGAGAAGCAACTGGCGTCAAAGTGACCATAGAGAGGAAAGCACAGATTTAAGTGTGAGAACTAAGATTTTATGATTACATCTTGAAACGACTGGTTTTGAGTATAAAACTTTTATTAAAAACCTTGATTCAGAATTATTTTATCAAATAAACGCTTCATTTTCGCTGAATTTATAGTTAAAAAATAGGCTTTTATTTTTATTTTTTCAGAGTAAATAAATAGAGTTAATTACTTTAATTTAATTTTTGTTAAATACTGGAAAAATTTTTTTGCCTACTTACTAGAAACAGTTAATCTAATGAATAAATTTAAAATCTAATTTGAAAACTACTCATGCGAATCAGGACAATCACCAGCGTTGTTGGCCTGCTCGTTTCCACGTCGTTAGCGTTTGCAAGCGACGCTCAGGCTGCGCCGTTCAACAGTCCAGGCTATCCGAATTATACCTACGAAGGTAAATACCCGGAGTCTACGCCCTGCCGTTATAGCCTGTTGCAGACCAAGAAGGCAACTTGGACTGGAAGCACTATCACACTGAAGTACTTTTACAACGGCAAATGTGGTTCATTTGCACGAATCGAGAACGCACCGCCCTACTGCCGAGTCTACCTTGATCGCACCCGAAGTAGTAATCCCAACCCGAGTAGCTGGGACTATGTTGGTGAGACCGTCGATCCGGGCATTAACTTTGCCTACACAAAGGTCGGCAATAACCTCGGTGGTCGCCTCTCCCGCGCGGCCCTAGTCTGCGGCACCGGAACCGTCGTCACCCGCACTAATTGGTACTGAGCCTGACTTTTCTAATTTGTTCCCATGCTCTGGATAGGAGCGTATATTTAGGAGGCTCCGTCTCCACTCATCAGATCCAGGAGACGGCAGCCCACTGATATGTATTTCCAGCCATGCCATGTTCTGCACAAGCACTTTTTACTACTTTGGCACTAATATTTTGTGGCAATTAACACCAAATGAAACTGATACAACAGAATTACTACAGTGAAATTGATTAAGTGCAAGTGGCAACAGCTAATTCTGAGTTTAGGGTGTCTGCTACTGATTCTTGCTTGTAACAGTTTAAAACCCAGTACCAACCAAGATGCTAAATTTCTCAAGGTTGCTACAGATCCTACCTTTATCCCTTTTGAAATCCAAACAGCTAGTGGTAAGTTAGATGGCTTTGATATTGATTTGATGAATGCGATCGCTCAAATTGCAGGTTTTAGAGTTAAGTTTGAAAATCTGCCCTTTGATGGCATGATATCGACTTTGCAAGCCAAAAGAGTTGATGCTGCAATTAGTGGGATTACAATTACCACAGAACGCCTGAAAACAATTGCTTTTTCCCGACCTTATTTTAAAGCCGGACTAGCGATCGCTGTACGCCAAGATAACCACAATATTAAAGACTTCAAAACTCTCCAGGGTCAAAAAATTGCTGTACAAATAGGTTCCACTGGGGCAGATTTTGCTAAAACCATCCCCAACGCCAAAATTAGCACTTTTAATTCTGGACCAGAATTTTTCCAAGACTTGCTCAATGGCAATGTTGATGCTGTGGTTAGCGATGCTTTCGCTACTTTGTATGCGATTAAAAATGGCAAACTCAAAGGCATCAAAGTTGTTGCCGACTTACTCACCCAAGAATACTATGGCATTGCCACACCTAAAGATTCCCCCTACCTAAATACAATTAATAAAGCCATAGCCACTTCGTTATCCAACGGCACTTACAAGCAAATTTATCAAAAATGGTTTAATGCTGAACCTCCACAATTGCCAGAATCTTGGATCTAGGGAATTGTGTACTGGGTATTTGGATATTAAGTATAAAGAATTTTATCCTAGTTCCTAATCCCCAGTCCTTAGTTCCTAGTCGCTAATTGCCAGAATTAACTGCTAATATCTAAAATATTTTATGCGTCAGAATTAATACTGCCACTAAAATTCACTGTTAAAATTACAATCTATTGTAAGTCTACTGTAGTCAGGGGCAGCCAATTGTGGCACCTTGGATCTTAGTGGCTAGAACCACCTTAGAACGGGAATTAAGGAACTTCCACTATGCTGATTTGCCCTCAGTGTAAATTTGAAAACCCTAATGCTAATAAATTTTGTCAAAAATGTGGCACATCCCTGACTCACAGAGTCTGTCCTGAATGCAGTACTGATGTTCCTTTGAATGCACTACGTTGTCACAACTGTGGTACGCAATGTGGAACAGTATTTTGGGCAATTATTGCTCAGCAAGTAACTGGAGATCGGACAAATGGGGAAGCAGGGGAAGCAGGGGAAGTAGGGGAAGTAGGGGAAGTAAATTCTCTGTTATCTCCCTCATCCTCCTCATCCCCCTCATCTTCTTCGCCGCTTAGTCCTGAAATTACATTAGGCTCCTATTTAGATCCTCAGCAGCGCTATCAATTGTTAGACACGTTACCTAGTCTAGAAAATATTACTGAGGTAGAGGCGAGAGTTCTAGATTGTCAGCCGTATCAAATATCACCAATTGAAGCAATATTAGAAAATCAGCGATCAGATCTATTAATGCCATCAGTGGCAGCAGATGCGATTCCTAGCCTTGCTCAAGTTTATATTGCCTTACAATATCAAGGTCAGCCAGGAATACCGCTGATTCACGATGCATGGCAGCAAGATGATATACAGGTACTACTAATCGAAGACCGCTCGGATTGGCAGCTTTTACTTGATTTATGGCAAGAAGAGACAACTAGTTCGTTAAAAATTTTACACTGGTGTTATCAAATGACCCAACTTTGGGTGGCATTGGAACCAGTAAATTGTTGTCAAAGTCTGTTGGAATTGTCGAATTTGCGATTGGATGAAGACCAAACGTTGGCACTACGAAGATTGTATGTGGAATCAGGAAATAGTCAGCTTAGTGCCAACTCATCAGAAGATGGCCAAGCCCAAATATCTGCTATTCCAAAACAACCGTTAACTATCCAAGCTTTGGGACGGATTTGGCAAACACTATTTAGACAGACACAACGCACTCAGTTTGGCTCTGTAGTGCAGATGTTAGGGGATTTAGAGGCAGGTAAAATTGAAATGATCGCCCAGTTGCGATCGCGTTTGCAGGAAATCTCCGTAGAACTGGAAGCACTAGGAAGCGCAACTTTGCCCCCAATAGAGGAGAAACATACTGTTGTGCCTACTATCCTGCAATCAGATGAACCAGAAGATATCATTAGTAAAACTGATGATATGCCAACTGTTGTGCTGGCGATGCAATTAAGTAGCTTGGAAGATGCAGGACGCACAGATGTAGGGCGTCAACGTCACCATAATGAAGACTACTTTGGTATTGAAACTAAAATTGATAAAGTGGAGTTACCCAAAACTCGAATCCTTCAAGGGCATGGTTTGTATATCCTCTGTGATGGTATGGGTGGACACGCTGGTGGTGAAGTAGCCAGCGAGTTGGCAGTCAACACTCTCAGGCAATATTTCCAAGAACACTGGATTGCTAATCAGCTGCCAACAGAAAATACCATTCGTGAGGCAGTTTATTTAGCCAATGAGGCGATTTACAAACTCAATCAACAAGATGCTCGTTCTGGAGTTGGGCGCATGGGTACAACTCTGGTAATGCTGTTAATTCAAGACACTCAAGTAGCAGTTGCTCATGTGGGAGATAGCCGTCTTTATCGCCTGACTCGCAAGCACGGATTAAAACAAGTCACAGTAGATCACGAAGTTGGACAACGGGAAATTACTAGGGGAGTGGAAGCAAGTATAGCTTATGCCCGACCCGATGCCTACCAACTGACCCAAGCCTTAGGACCCCGTGATGAAAACTCGATTAATCCTGATGTGGGCTTTTTCGAGATCAACGAAGACACGCTTCTAGTGTTGGCATCGGACGGTCTATCAGACAATGATTTACTAGAAACCCATTGGCAAACTCACTTAGAACCCTTGCTTAGTTCTGGTGCTAACTTAGAACGCGGCGTCACAGAGTTAATTGATTTAGCCAACCAACACAATGGTCATGACAACATTACTGCTATACTGATTCGGGCAAAAGTGCGCCCAAATCTCGAAAGTTAAAAAAGTGGCTGGGAACTAGGTATTGGGGACTAGGGACTAGGTAGTGATGGGTGGGGACTAGGATAAAATTATTTATACCCAATCCCCATTACCCCTTATCCCCTTCAGGGGCCCCCCACCTTCCCCATTACCCCTTATCCCCTGAAGGGGACCCACCTTCCCCATTACCCCTTATCCCCTTCAGGGGCCCCACCTTCCCCAGTCCTCTTACCTTGTAGGTTGTATTGTGGTTATTCTGACCCTGTTAGAACCGCAACAGAAAACACCGCTCCATCAGTGGTGCTTTGAAAACTCTTCCATCATTCGGATTGGCCGAGCAGCAGACAATCATGTTGTTTTAACTGATAGCTTGGTTTCTCGGCATCATCTAGAACTTAGACAAGTCGATTCTGTCAACAATGGCGGTGATTGGCAACTGATTAGCCAGGGTACAAATGGGACTTTCCTCAATGGTGTCCTAGTGATTCAAAGTCCGCTACTAGATAATTCGCTTTTGCAACTGGCACAGGGAGGCCCAATACTCCAATTCCAAATCCAGGAGGTAACACAACCGGAGGTTTGGTTGCCTTGGCATCAGATGCAAGGGACGGTAGAAAACGTAGCTCCAACAGTCTCTTCAGCAAAAAATCCAGGGATTTTACCTTACACGTGCACCCACGAGGGAAACTCTCCGAACAATCTTTTTTGCATCCACTGCGGTCAACCCCTCTCAGTGCAACAGACGATTCGCCATTATCAGGTGTTGCGAACTCTGGGACAAGGAGGAATGGGTACTACATATCTCGCTTGGGATGCGGCTGGTTTGATTGCAGGTACGCCACAACTGCTGGTGTTGAAGGAAATGAATGCTGATATGGTGAGAATTGCCAAAGCTCAAGAATTATTTGAGCGAGAGGCGTATACTCTTAAATCTCTGAAACATCCTGGAATTCCCAAGTATTATGACTTCTTTGTGGAAGGCGGAAAAAAATACTTGGCAATGGAACTAATCCACGGACAAGATTTAGAGAAATGTATTTTTACCACTGGCCCGGTAACCCCAAGCCAAGCGATCGCTTGGATGATCCAAACCTGCGATATCCTAGACTATCTTCATACCCAAGAGCCTCCGCTGATTCACCGCGATATTAAACCCGCCAATTTAATGGTGCGAAGTTTTCAAAATAGGATAGTGGTGCTGGATTTTGGCGCAGTTAAGGAAATTGGCACAGCGCCCGGTACTCGTATTGGGGCGGAAGGTTACTGCGCTCCCGAACAAGAGCGAGGACAACCTTTGACGCAATCTGATTTGTATGCAATTGGCCCAACGCTGATTTTTCTGCTCACAAGCGAAAACCCCTTCAAGTATTACCGCCAACGAGGACGACACTTCAGGTTTGATGTGGCAAAAGTTCCCACCATTAGTTCGCAATTAAGAGATGTTATTGACCGCGTTACCGAACCATTGCCACGCGATCGCTATCAG
Organism: Nostoc sp. PA-18-2419; assembly: GCF_005869855.1. Classification (GTDB taxonomy): domain Bacteria; phylum Cyanobacteriota; class Cyanobacteriia; order Cyanobacteriales; family Nostocaceae; genus Nostoc. Next base: position 33,225 of record NZ_SZNH01000004.1, read on the forward strand.
ACTGCCAAGGAATTAGCTACGGCCCTGGCTGCTTGTCAATAAAGGGACTTGGGACTAGTTACTGACTAGTGGGGATTAAGCACTGAACTATTAGCAGTTAATTGTGGGGACTGCTGACTAGGGATTAGAGACTGGAGACTGAGGACAAGGATTAAATAGTTTTCTAATCCCCAATCCCAACTTCTGAATCCCTACTCTTCATCCCAAGCTTCTACAGCTAACAATTCACTAATTGGGTCTTGCATACTAAAGCCAAAGTCAAGCAGTTCTTGCTTCCAATGCTGCCATTCGTTGCCGTAGAGCAAAGCTATTTTCCAGATACTATCGCTAGGCTTGATAATATTCGATTCTATGAGTGATTGCACGTTACGCTGCAATTTCACCATTGGGTGAATTACTTGCTGAATCATAACCTCGATTGAATTCAGATTTTATTTGGTAAATGCTTAATTAAAACTGCTTTCCATTCTGCAATTGTTGCCGGCTCGTAGAGTGGTGTAATTTGGTAAAGCTAGTCTTAACTCTCTAACTATACCATAACAAACTCTACTAAGTTACTGATAAATTCCTTTTTGTACGGTAATCACCACCAGAATACTCTAATTATGCTATGCACACCTTGAACTTATTGCATAAATTGAGCAAGGGTTAATAGATGAGGGGGATAAAGGGGAAGTTGCACTGCTAGCCTGAGTGAGGACGACTGGGAAAAGTTTATTTATTTTAGTCACAAAAAATAGGTGTGCTTGTCGAATTAGCGATGGAACGCTCAACAGGCTAATTTCAAAGTTTTGACTGAACTGTGAAGTTTGCAATTGAGTAAGAATGTCTGCTGTCTATCTTAATTTAGACGTTATTTACAATATCGCAAACATCTATCATTAGGCAAATTTATAGCAAATCTTCATATAATCTTAATATTTAGGCTAGAAAAAAAACCTGTAGGGTTCCCCTATTTACGTACAGGAAAGTGTTTTGCTTTGAATCTGAAGGGGCAATTCTCTGTGGAATATTGTTTTACCATAAACTTCGGTTGGATTCCAAGCTGGCTTTTGAATTTTGTGTGAAAAATTTTCAGCCAAAATGTTAGTTTCTATTGAACAGGTGGGTATCCTCATAACGGGAGGCTTGCTGATACCTAAGTATTTACCACAGCAATTATTAAGACATGCCAGGGAAGGGGGAAGAATACTTAATTTCCCGCAAAAAGCAGATTGAGCGGCGACAAAGAATTTTAACGATAGTGTCGATAGTGTCGTTTGTTGGTTCTACGGCGTTTGCTGCTATTCCAGCAATCCAACAGGCTATTGAAAGTCCCAAGTCGGCAAGTGCGTCTGTTTCTGCTGAGTCAGCGTTACAGCATCAGGTACGGGGCTACGAGTTGGTTTTACAACGGGAACCAGAAAATCAACTTGCCTTAGAAAAACTATCGTTGTTGCGGTTGCAATTAAAGGATGCTAAAGGTGCGATGGAACTTTTGGAGAAGCTAGTAAAGTTACATCCAGAAAGAGAAGATTACAAAGTTGTATTAGAGCAGATTAAGAAGCAACAAGGAAAGAGCGATAATTAATTCCTCTTTCAGTACCATTTTTAAGTATCTAACTTGAAAAACTCATATTTTTTAGTTGTAAGTATAGATAGATTAAACAGTATTAACTAAATAACAAACATATTTCCAACTAGATAAAAATTAAACATTTAAATAATTATAATTTATATGATTACAATAGAAAATCTAGCCGAAAGTTTTGAACAATATCAGCAATTAGAAAATTATAATTTAGGATTAAATAAATTACAATTATTACGTAATGAAATTGCCAGTAATTGGTTAAATACATCAGAAAATAACCTCAAGAATAACTATTCAGATACTCAAGGAAAATTATATAAGTTTTTATTAAAAAATAATATTAAGAGTGAATTTTTAACAAAAGTAGAACAAGCCTTTGTGGATGAAATAGTCGCAATGCAGTATGAGTGTGTTACACCCCGAGATTGGGAGTATTTACCAAATGGTTGGGCGACTAAAGACTTTCATATAAAAGGCTGGGATGTTGAAAGCATATTGCAAATCCGTCGCCAAAATTTTTGTGAACTTTTGAAACTACTTGAAACTTCTAGTCCATTGACAAATAGCTATTCAGTGCATAACACCTATATAATTTATGCGTATGTTCTGGCTTTAGCTGCACATCAAAAAGATCGCATTTCTATCCTTGATTGGGGCGGAGGTATAGGAAATTATTACCTAATTAGTAAAATACTAATGCCTCATTTAGAAATAGATTATTACTGCAAAGAATTACCTGTTATTTGTAAAGGCGGTCGAGAAGTATTACCACAAGTAAAATTTTTTGATGACGAAGAAGATTGCTTTGAGCAAAGTTATGATTTAGTATTAGCAAGCTCGTCCTTACAATACTCAGAATTTTGGCAGCAAATTGCTAAAAAACTTGCTGCTGTCAGTCGTTCTTATTTGTATATTACTCGGATGCCAATCGTTCATCGAGCAGCATCGTTTGTAGTTGTTCAAAGACCTTATATATATGGATATCATACCGAATATATGGGGTGGTTCCTGAATCGGGAAGAGTTTTTAAATTATGTAATTAATTTACAGATGAAGTTAGTCAGAGAGTTCCTGATTGAAGAAAGATTTGTGGTACACGACGCACCAGAAGCAGGCGAATGTCGTGGGTTTCTTTTTCGTCCACAAATGGATAGTTCAAAAATATGAATAATATTTTTAAAGGGCGTAAGGCTCTGATTACAGGGGGTTTAGGTTTTATCGGCAGTAACTTAGCTCGACGATTAGTGGAACTGGGATCTGAAGTTTCTCTCATTGATAGCTTGATTCCAGAATATGGTGGTAATTTGTTAAATATTGCTGGGTTAAAAGACAAAGTACAAGTTAATATTTCTGATGTGCGGGATCCACATAGTATGCGCTATTTACTAAATGGGCAGAATTACTTATTTAACCTTGCAGGGCAAACCAGCCACTTGGATTCGATGAAAGATCCAGAAACGGATTTAGAAATTAACTGCAGATCGCAACTTGCAATTTTAGAAGCCTGCCGCAAATACAACCCAGAAATTGAAATTGTTTTTGCCAGTACTCGTCAAATATATGGCAAACCTGATTACCTTCCTGTAGATGAAAAGCACCCCCTGCGTCCAGTAGACGTGAACGGTATCAATAAGATGGCGGGTGAGTGGTATCACATTCTCTATAACAATGTCTACAACATTCGTAGTTGTGCATTGCGTTTGACTAATACTTATGGCCCACATATGCGAATCAAAGACACTCGCCAAACCTTTTTAGGCATCTGGATTCGCTGTTTGGTTGAAGGCAAGCCTTTTGAAGTTTGGGACGGAGAGCAGTTGCGAGATTTCACTTATGTAGATGACGCAGTAGATGCTCTTTTGCTAGCGGCTTCTAGTCCAGAAGCTAAGGGTAAAGTTTTTAATTTGGGTGGAGATTGTGCGATTAGCTTAAAGGCATTATCAGACTTGTTAATAAAAATTAATGGCGGTGGAGAGTACTCAGTGCGTTCATTTCCAGCAGAGCGCCAACGGATTGATATTGGAGATTACTATGCCGATTACAGCCTAATTCACTCTGTGCTGGGATGGCAGATAAAAGTGCCTCTGCATGAGGGATTAGCAAAAACCTTAAGTTTTTACCGTCAAAATTTAATGCAATATCTATGATCGTCCAACGCCAAACTCCGATTCACCAAACAGATCCTCAAGCTAGTTATCAAGCCCATCAGTCCGAAATTGATGCCGCTATCCATCAGGTATTAAATAGCGGTTGGTACATACTAGGTCAGCAAGTAGAAGCTTTTGAGCAAGAGTTCGCCTCTTATCTTAATGTTAAAAATGCAATTGGTGTTGCTAATGGTACTGATGCATTAGCAATAGCCTTACGCAGCTTGGGTATTGGAGTAGGTGACGCTGTGATTACTGTATCTCATACAGCTGTGGCCACTGTAGCGGCGATTGAACTGGTTGGAGCTACCCCTGTTTTAGTAGATATCGATCCCCAAACTTACAACCTTGATATCAATTGTCTAGAAGAAACCATTGTCGAGATATTAAATACAAAATCGCCAAAAGCTTTGCTCAAGGCGATTATTCCGGTTCATCTTTATGGTCATCCAGCTAATATTCAAGCGATCACAGAACTAGCCAGACGTTATGAATTGTATGTAGTTGAAGATTGTGCCCAATCTCACGGTGCCGAGTATAAGGGGCGTAAAACTGGCACTTGGGGAGACTTAGCTGCATTTAGTTTTTATCCTACCAAAAATCTAGGTGCTTTAGGTGATGGTGGAGCAGTAGTGACAAACGATCTGAACTTGGCACAAAAAGTACGATCCCTACGGGAATATGGTTGGCATGAGCGATATATCAGCAAAATCCCAGGAATGAATACTCGATTAGATGAACTCCAAGCCACTATTTTACGAGTAAAACTGCGATATCTCGATGGAGAAAACGCCCAACGTCACCAACTAGCTAATACATACAATCAACTACTTGCTACTACATCCTTAGTTTTACCTGAGCAACAGAGTGAAGTAGAGCATGTTTATCATCAGTACGTTGTCCGTAGCCAAAAGCGAGATGATATTAAAGCATTTCTCAAAGAATACGCGATCGGTACACTAATTCACTACCCAGTCCCAGTTCACTTACAGCCAGCCTATCAAAGCCGCGTACTGATAGCCAAACAAGAACTCAACAATACTGAACAAATTAGCCGCGAAATTTTAAGCTTACCAATGCATCCTTATATAAATGCTGAACAAGCTGAATACATCAGTGAAGTCATTGCTCTCTGGCACAACCAGAAACTGGAGACAAATTAATGTACTATTTTTGCACCTACTTCGATCATCGCTACTTACCAAGAGGATTAGCTCTTTATCGTTCTTTAAAAGAGTATTGCCCTGAATTTAAACTTTGGGTTTTATGCTTAAACCAGACTTGCTATAACATTCTTACAGAACTAAATTTACCAGACATTTATTTAATTTCTTTAGAAGATTTGGAAAAACATGATAACCAACTTCTCATAGCCAAGCAAAACCGAACATTAATTGAATATTATTTTACCTGCACCCCAATTTTGCCATTATACATTCTCAATAACTGTTCAGAGGTAAACTTAATTACATATTTAGATGCTGATTTATATTTTTATTCAAGTCCAGCCCCACTTTATCAAGAAATTAGTAATAACTCTATAGCAATTATCGAGCATCGTTTCTCCCCTGAACTACAACACTTAGTCAAGTTTGGTATTTACAATGTGGGTTGGCTTTCTTTCAGACGCGATGATTCTGGATTATCATGCCTACGTTGGTATCGGGAACGTTGTCTTGAATGGTGTTATGACCGAGTAGAAGACAATCGATTTGCCGATCAAAAATACTTGGATGACTGGACTATTCGTTTTGAAAATGTTGTTGTTTTGCAGCATAAAGGAGCTAATGTTGCAAGTTGGAATATCGATCAATACCAAGTCAATGCACACAACAATCATGTGTGGATTGATGAAAAATACCTAATTTTCTATCATTTTCATAGTTTTGATAAAATAAGACCTTGGAACTATTATCTTAACCCAGGTTTTCAGTGCCAACGGATTAGCCATAGTGTGATATTCAGAGATATTTTTGGAGTATATATTCGCACGTTAACAGATGTAACTGCACAAGTATCACCTTTATTTCCTGAAGTCTCTCTGCATAATAGTATTCGAGGCACAACAATTACAGCTGCCAACGATCAATACCAAATTCATTCAGATAGTAAAACTAATAGATATGCACCAATCCAGTTACCTACAAAAGCTGATTTTCTATTAGCTCATGAAAAAGCTGAACAATTGCTAGTGCAAAAATTAGTGCAACCTGGTATGACAGTTTTTGATGTTGGCGCTCACATTGGCAGTTATTCAATTTTGTTAAGCAAACTTGTAGGCAATACAGGCAAAGTATATTCATTTGAGCCAACACCAAACACATTCAAAAAGCTGAAAAATAACCTTGATGCTTATAATTGCATCAACGTCAATGTTTACCAAAGAGTAGTATATTCTGAAAATAAACCAATGGAAATAAATTTATTTTCTGATGAGTACTCATCATGGAATAGTTTAGGTAAGCCTCAAATGATCGATCCAACAACATTATCAAATTATGTACCGCTAGCAAAAAGTATGAAAATAGAAGGTATGACTATTGATACTTTTTGTCAAGAAAATAATATCCAAAATATAGACTTTATCAAAATTGATGTAGAAGGAGCAGAAAGTGATGTTTTACAGGGGGCAATTCAACTATTACAAAAAAAAGCTATTCGCTTTCTCCAGTTTGAAATTTCTCAAAAAATGTTAGAAGGTATGTCTCGGAGAGCAAAAGATACATTTGATATTCTTATAAACCATGATTATGAGTGCCATCAGATAACGGTCAATGGAGAAATAGGTGAAATTGTAACAGACTCACATTCTTTTTATCAAAATTACATTGCTTTTGTTCCTACACAAGAAATACTAAATTTTATTATAAAACAAACCAACTATATAGTTAAATATAGTTATCAATATACATCATCTGCACTAAAAATTATTATTGGTTCTGCTGGAGTTAACCAAACTGGCTGGATCTCTACAGATATTGATAACCTAAATATGCTCCGACCAGAAGATTGGCAAAATATGTTCTCAAAATCGGTAATAGATGTAATTCTTGCCGAACACGTTTGGGAACATTTAACTAAAAATGAGGCTATCATTGCAGCACAAAACTGTTATCTATACCTAAAATCTGGTGGATACATAAGAGTTGCAGTTCCAGATGGTTTTCATCCAAATTCTGAATATATTAGCTGGGTTAAACCAGGAGGAGTAGGTGCTGGTGCCCTAGATCACAAAATTCTCTATAATTATATTTCCTTAAAAGAGATTTTTGAAATAGCAGGTTTTAAAGTCAATTTGCTTGAATATTTTGATGAGCAAGGAGAATTTTATTTTAGAGATTGGAATCCTGATGATGGGATGATACATAGATCGAGCAGGTTTGATGAAAGAAATATAAATGGCAAGCTTAATTACACTTCACTAATATTAGATGCCCAAAAAATATAGCTTTTTTTACTGATTTGCCTAAAAATTGAATTTTAACAAAATAACAAACATTTTCTACTTAAGAGTTATCAATGATTAATTTGGAAATCAAAACCCCTGTCTGCTTAATTGTTTTTAATAGACCTGATACTACTGAAAAAGTATTTCAGACAATTCGCCAAGTAAAACCACCCATACTATTAGTGGTTTCAGACGGGCCTCGAATTGACAAATTAGGTGAGGTAGAAAAGTGTGCTGCTGTCCGTGCAATTATTGACGAAGTAGATTGGGAATGTCAAGTTCTCAAGAACTTTTCTGATGTAAATATGGGACTTAAGCGAAGAGTCTCCACTGGACTAGATTGGGTTTTTAATAACGTTGAAGAAGCGATAATTCTAGAAGATGATTGTTTGCCAGAACCAACTTTTTTTCGTTTTTGTGAAGATTTACTAGAATACTATCGCCATGATAACCGAGTTATGTTAATTACTGGTACTAACTTCCAGTTTGGGCTACAGCAAACGGAATATAGTTACTATTTTTCTCGCTACATAGATTGTTGGGGATGGGCAACTTGGAAGCGAGCATGGCAACATTATGACTTTGAAATGAAACAGTGGCCAGAAATTAGAGAAAATAATTGGCTTTTTGATATACTACAAGACTCTGAAGAAGTAGAGTATTGGACACATGTTTTTCAAAATACTTATGATGGATATATAAACTCTTGGGCTTATCGCTGGAAACTAGCTTGCTGGATTCAGAGTGGTTTAACTATTATTCCCAGTACTAATTTAGTTTCTAATATTGGCTTTAATGCAGATGCTGTTCATACCAAAGATAATAGAAGTCCATTTGCTAACACACCTGTGAAGGCAATGAGTTATCCATTACAACACCCAGAATTTGTAATTCGAGATGCCGAAGCTGATAATTTTACCAAAAAAGTAATGTTTGGTGGGGATACAGCAGAATTAAGAAAAAGACTTGCTCATTGGTGGTCTAATCTTACTGAAGATAATTTAGCGAGTCAATATAACCAAACATATATTACAAATCTTCTCAATAGTAGCATTAAAGATGAAAATTTTATTGCACTTGAAACACTAATTCAAAAGGAATTAATCACACTAATGCATACAAAATATGATGACACTAAGGCAATTCAGCATTTACTAGCTAGTATGCTGTATTGTTATCCATATCAATTACCATTGCAGTATGACCTCACAAAGATTCCTAATTGGCTCCTGGATGATTATTTGAAATTTACCTTCGAGCATCCCTACTTATTTCAAGAAATAGGACAGGTAAATAAATCTGCTCAGTATCTGGAACGATGGGTAAATTATTTACATAATCAAATTTTTAATCAACCAAATTCTGAGTTTTGGCAAACAGTTGCTATAGTGTTTACAAAACAGATTAGTTTTATACCTTTTTATTTAGCACAAGTAAATTTAAAATATCTTTGTGTTAAGCGTGCCGAAATTATGGAGTTTGCCCTAAAATATCAGGGTTATGAAATAGATTATAATTTCCCCCAAAGAATGCCAGGACGAAATAAAATTCGCTTAGGGATACTGACTGAAAGTTTTGGTCTACGTCCAGAAACTTTCACCACTCTACCTCTATATAAATACTTGAATAGAGATATATTTGAAATCGTTATTTATTCTTTCTGGTCTAACGGCCATCGTTTGGAACGTTATTGTTCTGGTCATGCAGATGCTGGAATTCAACTTCCTGCAGATTTAGAAAATCAGGTTAAAACTATCCGAGACGACGACTTAGATATACTCTACATAGCTGACAATATCACCCTAAAAACTACTCAGATTAGTTTCATGGCTTTACATCGGCTGGCAAGAGTCCAGATTGCCGATATTAATTCATTAGTCACAACAGGAATACGCAATGTTGATTATTATATTTCTGGGAAATTGAGTGAGTTAGAAAGGCCAGCAACCCAGCATTATACTGAAAAATTAATGACCTTGAGTGGTTCTGGGATTTGTTGGGATTTTGCCACAGAAGCACAGGGGATTAGTACAACAAGTATCAGCCGTCAAAGTATAGGTATTGATGAAAATGATATTGTCTATATCTGTGCTTCTGGTGCTGACACGATTCTTCCTGAAGTAGAAGCAACTTGGGCAAAAGTTATTGCTAGTGTTCCTAACTCAAAACTGGTACTTTACCTATTTAATCTTAAATTTTCTTCATCCTCCTATCCATTTCAGGCTTTCAAGCAGCGTTTAGCAGCTACCTTTGAAAAATACAATCTGACTGAAGATAGAGTAATAATTCTTGAACCTATTCAAAACCGTACTGAGTTAAAAGCTTGCTTAAAGCTTGCAAATATTTATTTAGATACTTATCCATGTTCTGATAAAACTTCTTTAATTGCCGCTTTGGAAATAGGCTTACCAACTGTAGTGATGGCAGGTGATACTGCTGATTCTAAAGTTAGTTCATCGCTGCTGCAAGAAATTAATATCTTTGATTTAATTGCTGACACAGAAGAATCATATCTTCAGCTAGCAATTACCTTGGGAACGAAACCAGAATTCAGCCAAGATAAAAAGAATCAAATTTATAAGCAAATACAGTTACTCCCTAGATTTCTGGATAGTCGCTCTTACTCTGCTGATATAGAAGTGTTATTACAAAATCTTTTCATTAAGAAGCAGGCTGAGCATCTCAATGAAAATCTTAACTTAAGAGATACTAACTTAATTATTTTTCCAGATTGGAATCAGCTAGAAGATTTATTATGTGAAGAATTAGCAAATGTAATTAAAATGTTGGCGATTCAACCTGAAAGTCAACAAATGACTCTACTAATATATGTCAGTAATATTGATACTGATTATGTCGAACTTTTGCTCTCCACGGTGACTATGAACTTGTTAATAGAAGAAGAATTAGATATCAGCGAAACAATAGAAATTTCCATAATTTTACCCTTGGCTAATATTCAGTGGAAAGTTCTGTTATCTAGCATCTCTGCCAGAATTATTTTAGAACATGAAAACAAAGAAGCTATAGCAGAACTGCCCGTAGAAAATTTGCAATATTTTCAACTCGATACATTTCAGACTAAAGCCTATGTTTTACAAGGTTAAATTCTCCTTTTAATAGTTAAAATCAAAAGTAGGTTGGGTTTCGTTCTTCAACCCAACATTTTCGGAATTTTGTTGCGTTTCACTACGTAAAATTCAACCTGTGTAGGATTAGTTTCTAATCTTAACTGGATGTATTGTGTAGTAAGCTATTAACATCTATAGTGAAGGTTGAAACCCTCACTATAAGCTTATTTATCCTCAATATACTTGTGCCACATCTGCTCGTAGGCCTTCTCCATTTCCTGAGTAAATTGTTTACCATTCCACAGGGGCGCTGTTTGTCGAGATGATTTCAGTTTCCAAGCCACCTGCTGGCGTAAAGCTTCATTTTTACCCAAGCGCACACCCCACTCTATGTATTCTTCATCAGTCCACGCGATACCTTCTGTGATACCTGCATTTATCATCATGGTGTAGCTATTACGAGCCGCAAACTGTTCACCGACTCGTGTCACCAAGGGGATACCCATCCACAATGTTTCTAGAGTTGTTGTCGCTCCATTATATGGATAAGTATCTAATACAATATCAGCAATCGCTAAATTAGCTCTATGAATCGCTTCAGTGAGATCTAAGGGTAAAAACCGCAGGCGATCGGACTCTACACCCTCTGCTGCTGCTATTGTATAGAAAAACTCTCTAATAGCTTCTTCTTCAGCATCGCCCTTAATCAAAAAGTAGCTATTTGGGACTTCTTTGATGATTTTCATTTGCCACCTTGTGGTTTCAGGATGACGTTTATATCCCCGTTGAGCGCTTAAATATACAACAGCATCGTTAGGAATCTCTAAATCTGTTCGCCGTAAGTTAGGAACTCCTATCTCGAATCCATCAACAGCTATATAAGTATGTGGCAATCGCCAAATTTTCTCTGTATAATAATTCTGCGCCAAATCTGGTAATACATAAGGGTCAGCAATAAAGTAATCAATATTCGGTATTCCGGATGCATCCCAACCCAGCCAAGTTAATTGAAGTGGTGCTGGCTTGAGTGCCATTACTTCACAGGTTATATCTAGAGTTACACTATCAAGATCGATTAAAATATCAATTTCATCTTGATGTATTTGTTCGGCAATATCCCAGCTATTTGTGCCTAATCGGCGAGAATATAAGGTTTGATTTTCATACCAATTTTGAAGATGATCCTCTAGTAAGTTATAATTAACAAAATACAGATATACTTCAAATTTTTCTTGCTTGTGATGCTGAATTAGCCAACGAGCAAGCCAACCTACAGAATGTCTTCTTAGACAGTGAGATAAATATCCAATTCTTAATTTTTTTTGAGTTTTTTTAGTCTTTTTAACCTTGAGATTTTGTTGATAATATCGCTTACTTGTATCACCAGCTTTAGATTGAGTATGCACTTCTATAATTTGGGATAATTTATTTAAAATATGTCTAACAATAGCTGGGTCATCTTTAACATGAGTTACACAAAAGAAAGAAGTAATTAAGCGAAAACTTAGTTCTTCAAATAGTGCTAAACTTTGATTATCTATGAGTGTAAGCATGAGATTTTCTAAATCTTGGCAAGCACTTTTAACCTCTTCCCAGTAACCACCTGCACTTAATAAACCCCGCAATATCACAAAAATACCAAAAATTTTATCTGTTAATTTTTCTGCTAATGAGTATCCGATTTTAGCAGTTTTAATTCCTTTTAAATAATTGCCTGAGTTTTGATAAAATGCTGCTAGACATAGCAATACTTCTCTATTTTCGGCATCTAAACGCAAATAAAACTCTAAAATGTCTGCTGCTATATGAGGTTGCTTTAAATTATAAGCAATTTTCATAGATGCAGGCAGTAAAATATTAAGAATAGATTGATTATCTGAAAAGTACGGTAAACATAACTCTAATAACTCTAAAGTCCCTGGCTCTAAGGGTGCAGATTCTAATAATTCCTGCACTACTTGCAATAATAATTGACAGTCAAGCTCTATATCTTGTTCTGTTTTAAATATTTCAATTATTCCTAAATCACTTAAATCATCATCTGTAAAATTTTCTAGTTTTATTTGAAGTTTAAGAATATTTAAAAGATTATTAACTTCATTAGGATTAATTTGTTTGATGTACTGACGAATTGCCCAAGCTACAGAATAATTTGCCAGAGTCTCTTGTCTGGTTGCTTCTATTTGCAGGATTTGTATCAGTTCAATTGTCCATAGATCTACCTCTTCTAATGGGGCTTTTCCGATTCTCAGTAGCCAAGTCATTTGGGCTTCTGATTCTTCACCTTGTAAAAGTAGTACAAGCCCCAAATACCAGTAGTGAGAACTTACTTCTGGTTCTGTATTTATTAATTGTTCATATAAACTAGCAGCTTTTGTATACTGATTTTCTACAAGATATTGAAAGGCTTGCTCTTGATAGTTAAGCATCTCAGACAAAGAAGATTGATGATTCATACAAATAAATTACCTAAAAAATATAATAAGTGGATAGAACAATCTATCCACTTATTTGTAACTGGCCATTGATAGAAGTTAGGAATTAAATTTTGACAACTTGAGGTAGTTTGTCATTCCTCGTGCAAATCCCAAACTTCTTTAATAAATTCTAGTTAAGAGCTGTGTATCCACTAGGACAGGTAGGACCAGCAGCAGCATAACTAACTGTTTCCGATCCAGTTGCAGCACCTGATACCGTACCAGGATTAGTTGCTTCACATAACACAGTTAATGTGGTTGCTTCACTCGTTGCTGACACAGTACCTACGTTTGCACCACCAACATAAGCTTTTAGGGGAGCAGCTGAAGTCACTCGTTGTGCTTGGTTGGTTACACCTACCGTACCACCACTAGCGACTGAAGAAATTGTAAACTGATAGTTCGTACTTGCTGTTTTAATACCAAGACCCAAATCTGCCAAGCTACTTGTAAAAGTATTCTTCTCCAAATAATAGGCTTGCTGTTGTCGGTTCATAGCACCAACGTTTTGCTTGGCTTCTGACTGCTTAGCTTTGTTAGCTTGGTTCAAGAAAGAAGGTAGAGCAATAGCCGATAAAATGCCGATAATAATAATTACTACTAGTAATTCTATAAGTGTAAAACCTTCATCTCCCTTTTTTTTATCAAGGATGTGTTGAAGAAACTTTGCTTTCAATTCGCTTTTCATAAGTGTTTTCCCTGGGGTAGGAAGTGCTTGGGTGTTCTATATGTAACTTACCCAGTTGCGATCGCTTTTTTATCACACCAGCTAAAAATTTTTTGACCAAATAAATATAGTGGTTTTAGTTCGGATACCATACACGGGAGGGTAGCATAGCTCTGTGCTAGCCTACGAAAGACTCCTCTTCTATACTTGGCAGAATAAACCCACCGCTAGAACCAGTTACACGTCCCAGCTTGCGCGACTAGCCAATCCCAATTTGTTATGCTATATTAAACGTAGTCGTTATGAGTTCGGATATATTCATGACTAACCCCACAGTAGAAAACTTAGTAATTATCGGTTCTGGTCCAGCAGGTTATACAGCCGCCATCTATGCTGGACGTGCTAACCTGAAACCCATTGTATTTGAAGGTTTCCAAACCGGGGGTTTGCCTGGTGGGCAATTAATGACAACGACCGAAGTTGAGAACTTTCCTGGGTTTCCTCGAGGTATTACCGGGCCGGAACTGATGGATCAAATGAAGGCGCAAGCAGAGCGTTGGGGGGCAGAGCTATATACTGAAGACGTTACATCAGTTGACTTGAGTCAGCGTCCCTTTACAGTGCGATCGCAAGAAAGAGAAATCAAAACTAACAGTATAGTTATTGCTACTGGTGCGACAGCAAAACGTTTAGGTTTACCTAACGAACACGAGTTTTGGAGTCGCGGTATCTCCGCTTGTGCAATTTGTGATGGTGCAACACCGATTTTTCACGGTGCAGAATTGGCTGTAATTGGTGCTGGCGACTCGGCAGCAGAAGAGTCAATTTACCTTACCAAATACGGTTCTAAGGTAAATATGTTGGTACGCACCGATAAGATGCGGGCTTCTAAGGCCATGCAAGACCGCGTTTTGAGTAACCCGAAAATCCAGGTGCATTGGAACACAGAAGCCGTGGATATATACGGTAATGGTCACATGGAAGGCGTGAAAGTCCGCAATACCAAAACTGGTGAAGAGAGCCAATTACACGCTAAAGGTTTATTTTACGCGGTTGGTCATACTCCTAACACTTCTTTATTTAAAAGTCAGTTAGAACTGGATGAGGTAGGTTACGTTGTCACTAAGCCTGGTTCTGTAGAAACCAGTGTAGAAGGCGTTTTTGCTGCTGGTGACGTACAAGATCATGAGTTTCGCCAAGCAATTACTGCTGCGGGTACTGGGTGTATGGCGGCGATGTTGGCAGAACGTTGGTTATCATCCACTGGCTTGATTCAGGAATTCCATCAGCAGACAGAAACAGCAGATAACGAATTAGAACATCAGCCAGCTGCCAAGAAAACTGAAGCCGAAGAAGAAGCTGGATTTAATTTGGATACAACCCGCCATCAGGGAGGTTATGCTTTACGGAAATTGTTCCATGAAAGCGATCGCCTACTCCTTGTTAAATATGTCTCTCCTGGCTGCGGCCCTTGTCATACCCTGAAGCCAATTTTAAACAAAGTGGTGGATGAATTTGACAGCAAAATTCACTTTGTGGAAATTGACATCGACAAAGACCGAGATATTGCTGAAAATGCTAATGTTACAGGAACACCAACGGTTCAATTGTTTAAAAACAAGGAACTAGTGAAGGAAGTCAAAGGCGTGAAGCAAAAGAGCGAATATCGGCAGTTGATTGAGAGTAATCTTTAGGGAATGGGGAATAGGGCATGGGGTATGGAGATGAGGAACAGGGAAAGAATATATTACTAACTGTGAACTCTTAACCGGAGAGGGAGCGTCTGCGGCTTCCCAATACCCAATGTCCACTTTGATATGTAAAATGGTCAGCGTATCTTGCTTGATCCGGGCGATCGCTTTATGGCCATTACAAAACGGCAATTGCCAATATTTTTCCTGTTTCCTAAAAATCCCAATCTTTCCCAAAAACTCATGCTCGTAGGGTTAGCCATTACCCTATTATTCATCTTCCTGGCATTCTTTGCTCCCGTATTCCAGGCTTGGGGATGGCTACAAAACCCTAAAGATTTTCTCTCCAATCCAATTCACCAGCCACCGTCAGCTAAATATTGGTTTGGTACTAGTCGCCTGGGTTACGATGTCTTCTCCCGCACGCTGTTCGGCGCTCAAGCTGCTTTGCAAGTGGTGATTTTGGCAACCGCGTTGAGTATGATTATTGGCGTACCTTTGGGGATGCTGAGTGGTTATCTCGGTGGGAAATTGGATAAAGTATTGCTGTTTATTATGGATAGCATCTACACTTTACCAGGGCTACTGTTATCTGTGACGCTGGCTTTTGTGGTGGGGCGTGGGATATTGAATGCAGCGATCGCCATTAGCATTGCTTACATTCCCCAATATTACCGCGTTGTTCGCAACCACACTGTAAGCGTTAAAACTGAAGTGTTCATCGAAGCGGCTCAAGCAATGGGGGCTTCCACTTTGACTGTGCTTTTTCGATATCTATTTTTCAACGTCATTCAAAGTGTACCTGTACTATTCACTCTCAATGCCGCTGATGCAATTTTAGTGTTGGGCGGCTTGGGCTTTTTAGGACTAGGACTTCCAGAAGAAGTGCCAGAATGGGGACACGATTTAAAACAAGCACTAGAAGCTTTACCCACTGGCATTTGGTGGACTACTCTTTTCCCTGGTTTGACAATGACATGTATGGTAGTAGGGTTATCACTACTTGGTGAAGGGTTAAATGAATTTGTCAATCCTCGTTTACGAAGAGAGAATAGAATCCGAAAGTAGTCATTAGTCATTGGCAAAGGATAAAGGACAACTGACAAAGCGCAAAGTCTGAGCGCCGGCTTGCGGCGATCGGAACTTTGTAAGATAGGACAATTGACAAATAACAAATAGTAGAGAGATTTGTGTGAAAGATAACCTGACATTAATTGCCGCCGCTACTGGCGGGTTTATGCTTTCTGTTGCCCTTGCTGGTATCTTAAGAGGTACTCCAGTCACAGCTTGGCAAGAGCAATCAAGTATTCGCACCATGACTGTTGCTGATTTACGACTCATACCCAATAAGACAGAAAATTTAGAATTTTTTCGTACCAAAATCCTAAAACCCTGAGGAATTGTTGATTTTGAACTGGAGACTAGAGAGTGGGGAGATGGAGAGACGTGTGGACGCAGGGAATAATCAATGCCCAATGAGGGCAGTTGCTCCACTTGGGGAGACTCCAAGACAGCACTGCCTCCCCCATGCCCAAAGACTAATGACTAATGACTAATGACTAATGACTAATTACGTAATTGGCATTGATGTGGGGGGAACAGCAATCAAGTTGGGGCGTTTTACACTTGATGGTACTTGCCTGCAATCTTTGACTTTGACAGCTCCCCAACCAACAACGCCACAGGCGGTGCTAGCGGTGTTGGTAGATGCGATCGCTCAAATCGATCCAGATAATCAAAGTGTTGGTATTGGTGTAGGGACTCCTGGCCCAGCCGATGCGGCAGCGCGGATTGCAAAAATTGCTATCAACTTGCCTGGATGGATCGATGTACCTTTCGCAGACTGGTTGGAAAGTAAAACTGGCAAACCGACTGTAATTGGTAATGATGCTAATTGCGCTCTTTTGGGAGAAGCTTGGTTGGGAGCCGGTTGCGACTTTCAAAATTTGATTCTCCTAACTTTAGGAACTGGGGTTGGTGGCGCAATTATCCTCAATGGCAAATTGTTCGTTGGACATCAAGGAGCTGCTGGTGAACTCGGTTTAATTTCATTCAACCCTGACGGGCCAATGTGCAATAGCGGCAATCAAGGCTCTTTGGAACAATATGCCTCTGCGACTGCCATTCGTCGTCGTACTCTCAAGGAACCCATCGAATTGGGTTTGCTTGCCCAACAAGGAGATCCAGCCGCCTTGACCTTTTGGCAAGAATACGGTAAATGTTTGGGTATTGGTTTGACAAGCTTGGTTTATGTGCTGACACCAGAAGCGATCATCATCGGCGGCGGTATCAGTGGTAGCTTTGAATTTTTCTTTCCAGCAGTAAAGGCAGAAATTGAGAAGCGAGTGCAGCCTTTATCACGAGAGGGTTTAGAAATTTTGCCAGCTCAGTTAGGAAAATTTGCTGGGATGGTAGGTGCAGCAAAGTTAGCATGGCAACACTATTCAGAATATTAGATTATGGTTCAAAAAATCTTAGCTAGAGAAATCAGTCTTTACTGATTAAAAAAATTTGGTTTGGAGCTTGCTACAGACACCAACTTATTTACAAAATAAATAAAGAAATTAGCAATATTGAGCCAGTCAAACTAAAGCAAATAAGTAGGTTCGTGTGAATATTTATCGTTGGGATGAGGCAGGATAGCGCAGCTAAGCCATGTCCGCATCCCTTGCGCGTCTCCTAGAGAGCGTCGGCAGAGAGTAGGAGCGAAGAGGGTTTAAGCTTATTTAATTTTTATTAACATAGTTTTGTTTTTTCACACCGTTCTACTTACTAAATTTTTTTAAATTTATTGTTGCTTTGTTCTGCTGCACAATAATTTCAAGATAAAAAATATCCTGTTGCTTTCTCAACGTATTTCACAACTTTTTGATATGATTCTGGATTACTTAGAGAGCTGATGATGATGGGAATAGTAGCATCTGGCAACCAAAAAGTTATCCTACCGTTTGGCTCATGACAAAAGGAACTGATGCAATCGAGGTTTATTATATATTCATTTTTTTCGTAAATAATTTTTACCCAGTGAGAGTAGTTTAATTCCAACTCCGTGACGCATTCTAAATAATTGAGAACCTTTTGATAGTCTTCTAGGTTACTTTGCGGGTTAATCACTATCGGGATAGCACTATCGGGTAACCAAAAAGTAACCCTGCCATTTCGTTCATAACAAAAAGCATGGACACGCTCAAAATTTACTACATATTCTTTCCTCTCGTAAAGGATTTTCACCCAGTACGTCACAACATCTCCTCAACTCTGAAACTTACGAATAATGCACCCTGTATTTCAAATCTACCCAAGCCCTAAGTTAATGTTGCTATGCACTAATTGAAAATTAAATTATTTTTTCAATTATGAATTATGATTTTTTATCACACCTCCAATGGTGTTGGGGTAACAGAAGTTGACAGAGAAATCGCTGCTTGAATAAACCCTTTAAATAAAGGATGAGGGTTACTGGGGCGTGATTGAAATTCTGGATGAAATTGGCAAGCGAGAAAAAATGGATGCTTGGGTAATTCCACAATTTCAACTAAGCGTCCATCGGGAGAAGTCCCACTGATTGCATAGCCAGATTTCAACAACAAATCGCGGTAAGCATTGTTGAACTCATAGCGATGTCGATGTCGTTCATAAATCACGTCTTCTTGATAGAGCTTAAAAGCTAAAGTATCAGGGAGAACATGACAAGGATATAGTCCCAAGCGCATTGTACCCCCTAAATCGACTACTTCTTGCTGTTCTGGCAATAAATTAATTACCGGATCGGTTGTATAAGCGTCAAATTCAGCACTATTGGCGTCTGTTAATCCCACTACATTCCTTGCCCATTCAATTACAGAACATTGCATTCCCAGGCATAGGCCTAAGAAGGGGATTTGGCGATGACGCGCATATTTAATGGCAGCAATTTTTCCATCCACTCCTCTAAGTCCAAAACCTCCTGGAACAACTATGCCGTCAACACCTTCAAGGTGGGTTTCGGCTGGTTCTGTTTCCAAAATTTCTGAGTTCACCCAACGCAGGCGCAATTTGCCATAGGTCGAGATTGCAGCATGATTGAGTGCTTCGACTACAGATAAGTAAGCATCACTTAACTGCACATATTTACCGACAATAGCAATTTCTACTTCGTGTTTGGGACTATGTAATCGCTTGACTAGGGTTTGCCACTGGGTCAAATCTGGTGTACGTTGTTCCATTTGCAGCAAATCTAGCACTTGTTCTGCCAGTCCTTCCCATTCCAGATTCAGGGGTACTTCATAGATACTTTTGGCATCTTGAGAAGTGATGACACATTCTTCTGGCACATCACAAAATCCAGACAATTTCTGCTTTAATTTTGTGGGTAGGGGGCGATCGCTGCGACAAACTAAAATATCTGGTTGAATGCCAATGGATMTCAGTTCTTTGACTGAATGCTGTGTTGGCTTCGTTTTCATTTCACCCGCAGAAGCAATCCACGGCACTAGGGTTACGTGCATGTACAAGACATTTTGCCGTCCCACCTCTTTGCGGAACTGACGAATTGCTTCCAAAAATGGCAGCGATTCAATATCTCCCACCGTACCGCCAATTTCTGTAATCACTACAGATGGATTTGTACTTTTAGCAACTCGGAGAATTCGCTCTTTTATTTCATTGGTAATGTGAGGAATTACCTGTACTGTGCCACCTTCATAGTCTCCACGCCGTTCTTTATTGATGACTGCTTGGTAAATCGAGCCAGTAGTCACGCTGTTCAATCGCGACATCGAAGTATCGGTAAAGCGTTCGTAATGTCCCAAATCTAAATCTGTCTCCGCACCATCCTGGGTAACAAACACTTCGCCATGCTGAAAAGGACTCATCGTCCCAGGATCTATATTGATATAAGGGTCAAGTTTGAGAATCGACACCGAATATTCCCGCGACTTGAGCAAACGCCCCAGACTTGCTGCTACAATGCCTTTGCCAATACTGGAAACTACGCCTCCAGTTACAAAGATAAACTTAGTCATAGTAGTTTGAATTTCTAACAACTTCTAAAAATACATCCCGTCATTGTGCCATAGTCACTGTGGTCAAATCTTCCGCGATCTTGCCGTGAAAAACCTCTTAGGATTAGTAATATTAGGCTGTATTGTCACCTCCTCTGTAGCCTTGGCAGAGCCATCTCTTGTAGTAGTTTTTCCCCAAACGAACTACCAAACAAATGCCCAAAAAATCTTTTTTCTGGGCACAGCATCTCCCGATGGAGAAGTCTCGATCAATGGTAAGCCAATTAGCCGCAGCAAAGCTGGTCATTTTTCTCCGAGTTTACCCTTGCACTTGGGAGAGAATCTGTTTACTGTACGTCAGCGCGATCAAGAACTCCAGATTAAGGTGACAAGGCTTGCCACTCAACCCGAACTTCCACAGGGGTTAGCCTTTGTAAAAGATTCCCTCACTCCCGGTGCTGACATTGCCAGACTACCGGGAGAACTTATTTGTTTTAGCGCGATCGCACCCCCTAACGCCAGTGTATCTGTTCACCTAGCTAATCAAACTATTACCCTTTCGTCTCAACCCCAGCAAGCCGAACTGCCAAATAATTTGGCAGCTTTGACGGGGCAAAATCAGCCTCATGGCCAGTCTAGCGTAGGCAACTACGAAGGTTGCACCACAGTAGCGACTCCTGGCAATTTGGGACAACCCCAGTTTCAACTGACGCTCAATGGCAAGACGATAACTCAACCAGGAAATGGTAAAATTCAAATCCTCTCAAAAGCAGAGTTACCAGTTGCTGAGGTGACGGTAGACGCAGGTGTAGCACGCACTGGCCCTAGTACCGACTATTCTCGACTCACACCACTGCCCAAAGGCACACGAGCAACAGTTACAGGGAAGGAAGGTGAATGGTTGCGCCTAGACTATGGAGCTTGGATTAATAGTCAGGAAACCCGCACTTTACCTGGTGCAGTTCCGCCACAAACAATAATTCGCAGTGTCGGATACCGTCAACTCCCTGGTGCGACAGAGATAGTTTTCCCCTTACAAGTCCCCGTACCTGTGAGCGTGCAACAGAGCGATCGCGCTTTTACTCTCACTCTCTACAATACTACTGCCCAAACTGACATCATTCGCCTAGACGATGACCCCCTAATTGCTCGCCTAGATTGGCAGCAAGAGACACCAGAACGAGTAAAATACACCTTTAATCTCAAAAAAACTCAACAGTGGGGATATAAGCTGAAATACGACGGTACAACCCTGGTTTTGGCTTTGCGTCATCCGCCTGAAATCGGCAACACAAGACGAAAGCCTTTAGCTAATCTCAAGATTCTACTCGATCCAGGGCATGGAGGTAAAGAATCTGGTGCCAGTGGCCCAACTGGATATTTAGAAAAAGATGTCAATTTGGTAGTATCCAAGTTGCTCCGAGACGAGTTAGTGAAGCGAGGGGCGACGGTAGTGATGACGCGGGAGGACGACAAGGAAGTTTCATTAGCACAACGTCAAGCAATAATTAGTCAAGAAGAACCAGCGATCGCTATTTCCATACATCACAATTCCCTACCCGATGATGGCGATGCCGAAAAAACCAAGGGATTCGCCGCTTTTTGGTATCAACCCCAAGCCCATAGCCTGGCAGTATTTTTACAAAACTATGTGGTCAAAAACCTCGGCAGACCTGACTATGGTGTATTTTGGGATAACCTAGCGCTGACACGTCCAGCCGCCGCGCCATCAGTGTTGTTGGAATTGGGTTTTATGAGCAATCCCGATGAATTTGAGCAGGTGGTGAATCCAGAAGAACAGAAGAAAATGGCAAATGCGATCGCTCAGGGGATTACTGAGTGGTTTAGGAGTGTTAAATAATAAAGCTACAACTAGAGTTCTACCCTGATTGTATTTGGTGGAGTGCGATCGCTATTTTTTACCTAGTTCCTGCTTAATATTGCCATAAGTCTTTGTTCAAGCTGTTTGACTTCTGTAGTGCGATCGGGAAATTGAGGCGGTATGGCAATATTAGCAAGTGTTCCACTCATGCTTGTCTTAATGACAAATTTATGTAGTGCTTTACGCTTCCTATAAGGTATTACGAGCTAGTACAACACCTTGCTATATCTGGATTTCAGTGCTTGTACAGTGCCAAAATCCMTAGGACTACGAGTAGAAATAGATAAAATGTGTATATTTAAAGTCTATGTCTTTTAAAATAGGTCCTATTGTAGGAGCGATCACTATTTTGTTGGGCAGTGGCGCAGCGTTCGCCGAAGATTCACAAAGGTATGTTACTGTAGGGCACGATAAGTTAGGAAACAGTATAGCTTTAGACACAAAAACTATTAAAGGTACGACATACAAACTTTACGGCATGTATGGAGATGGCATCTTCGAGACTACATTCAATGCATCGTGTACAGAATCGCGGCTTTTTCTTAATCACATAGCAATTTACAGTTCGGGGGGAGAGCTACTTCAAGAAGATAAGGAAAAAGGAGAAATACCTTTTGTCGCAGATTCTTCACCAGGCAAAGGAATGCAATTTGTCTGTGAAAAGATTGGCGCTCGTGGTTGGTAAGTGAGTAAGGAGTTAGAAGTTAAAATTGTTCCCCTACTCCTTACTGGTTATTCCCTACTCCTTATGGACAAAATAAGGTGTCACGCGTATCTCGTCCTGTAATTGGATTAGTCCCTTTAGCAACTTTGCACAATTTTTTTTGCTCATCCGGACGTAGCAGCACATTGGTAAAATCTGCTCCATCAATGATTGCACCATCAAATTTGGTGTTAGCAGCAAACGCCCCATCCAAAACTGCATTTGTCAAATTTGTTTTGATCAGGCGAGCTGAGTCTAAAGTAGCATTTGTCAAGTCAGATCCTGACAAATCAGCAGACTCCAAATTTGCTGCAAAGAAACTGACACCGCGTAAATTAGTATTGCTGAAGTTACTTTGGCGAAGATTAGCTTTAGTAAAGCTGGAGTCTGTTAAATCACGTCCTGAAAAATCAGCCTCGACCAAAATTTCTTTATTGTATTCGAGTGCCAAAGCTGTGGGAGCAAAACCCACGGTTGCGGTAATGCCGACTATTCCCCAAAGGAATAAGCTGAATATAGTTGCCCAAATCCAATAACTTGTTTTATGCTCTAATCTCAACTGATTATGGAATGAGTTGAGTTTAGAAACTATTATGTGATCGCTTAACCTAGAATTCGTGGAATTCATGATGTTTTTGGTCAATGACTAACCTTCCTCCATCTCATTATCCAAATATTGGTTCTCTTGGAGAAGACCTAGTAGCCCAATGGTTGCAATCTACAGGTTGGGTAATTATACATCGTCGCTTTTGTTGCCGTTGGGGAGAAATTGATATTATCGCTGAACATGCTGGAGGAGGCGAGGAGATAAGGAGATGGGGAGATGGAGAGATAGGCGAAACTACCCCTACCAACCTACCACCCCATTACCCCACACTTCCAATGGCCCATGCCCACTCAATACTGACATTTGTTGAAGTCAAAACCCGCAGTTTGGGCAGTTGGGATGCAGGGGGAAGAAGTGCAATCACGCCACAAAAGCAAGCCAAAATTTCGCGTACAGCAGGAATATTTTTAGCCCAGTATCCTGAAAAAGCAGATTATTCCTGCCGATTTGATGTTGCCATTGTCTACTATCAAGAATCAAAAAAAATGACTGGGGTTACAGCTCAAGAAGCTCTCGCTACTTCATCGGCTGCCGGATATCAGTTTAGGCTGCAAGAATACATTCCGGCAGCTTTCGACTGTTTAATCGATAATGACAATGGTTAATCAGTAATAGATAAAATATTTTAATTACCAATAACCAATATAATTGTACTAGCGTGACAACCAAATTAGATTATGCCAAAGTTTCTGGACAGTAGCCTAAGCCTCGGACAAACTGTTGCCGAAAAGCCTCAATTTCATCTTTCTCTGGGCTACCATGAGAGACGATCGCTACCTGATAACGACGCATAACATCCACGGGGCACTGTCCCGCTTCCAAACTCCAAAGTGCCATTTGCACCCTCATTGGTGGCTCGTAGCTAATTCCTAATTCATTTAGAAAAGCGCGAAAGTCACCATCTTGTTGAGGCGAGACTTGACCTTTAAGTTTAATCCTAACCACCCAGCCATCAATTTGATGAATTACGGTGACGAACGAAACAGTTGTCTGGGGTCTGGCGTGCAGGTATTGAACGACCCTCAGAGTTAGACTGGCATTAGCCAAATAATACAAGTATTCCATGTTTGTTGGTGCTTGGGATCAAAGCCAATCCTACATATCTATATTCGTAAATTTATGCCTGTTCTCGGTAGGGTAAAAGCCCCCGTTTTTAGATGGGGAGGTTTACCCAAATTTTATGTTGATTTTTGCGTGTTACCTAATAATATCTATCTTTTGGTCTAAAAATAAAATTGAGTAGGAATGTCTTAGAGTTGCTTTTACATAAGCTCAAATTAATCTTTTGTAATCAGTATAAATACTAAAAAATGCAAAAAAAAATAACACAATTAAATTTTCACAACAGCTTGAGTTCACAAGCCAAAGATTTGGAATTAGATTGTTCGGTAGCTGTGTATGACTATGAACTACCTCCAAAACTGATTGCTCAAAATCCAGTAGTTCCGAGAGATAGGTCTCGGTTATTGGTGGTTGATTCTCCCGCTACAGGCGCCGAAACAGCACCCTTAAACCACATTTTCTCTGATTTGCCTACACTGCTGCAATCTGGGGACTTACTAGTAATGAATAATACAAAAGTTATTCCAGCGCGGCTTTATGGTCATAAATCCACTGGTGCCGAAATCGAGGTGTTGCTGTTGGAAGAGAGGCAGTATAACTGTTGGTTAGCTTTAGTCAAGCCAGGAAAACGCCTTAAACAGGGAGCGAGGATTATTTTTGAAGTGAGGCAATTAGGGATTAGCGATTGGAAAGATTCTTTCCTACCCACTAGTCCCCAACTCACGGCTACAGTTTTGGAAATAGACCCTGCAACTGGAGGGCGTTTGTTACAATTTGATGTGCCACAGGGAAAATCTTTGGTGCAACTGTTAGAGGTATTTGGTGAAGTACCGCTACCACCATACATTACTACTTCCAAAGCTGCTGGCGAGCAGTATCAAACAGTATATGCCCAAAAGCCAGGAGCGATCGCAGCTCCTACGGCAGGATTACACTTTACTCCAGAACTGTTACAAAAGTTGGGCGATCGCCAAATTAATCAAGCTTTTATAACGCTACATGTTGGTGTAGGTACATTTCGCCCTGTAGAAGTCGAGGACGTAACTACCCATCAAATGCATGAAGAATGGATTGAAGTTCCCGCCACTACAGTAGAGCAAATCCGCGCCACTAAAGCGGCTGGCGGTCGAATTATTGCTGTGGGGACAACAGCAGTACGTGCTTTAGAAGGGGCAGCTCAAGCTGGTCATTTAGAACCATTTTGTGGTAAGACAGACTTGTTTATTTATCCAGGTTACCGATGGCGGGTGGTTGATGGTTTAATTACAAACT
Source organism: Nostoc sp. PA-18-2419 (assembly GCF_005869855.1). Classification (GTDB taxonomy): domain Bacteria; phylum Cyanobacteriota; class Cyanobacteriia; order Cyanobacteriales; family Nostocaceae; genus Nostoc. The sequence goes on from NZ_SZNH01000004.1 coordinate 58,807, forward strand.
TTCACCTACCACGTTCTAGTTTGCTGATGTTGGTGAGTGCGCTCATTGGCAGACAAAGGTTATTGAATATATATAATGAAGCGATCGCTTCTCAGTACCGTTTCTATTCCTTCGGTGATGCCATGCTAATTTTACCGGAAGCGACAACAGCCCCAACTCAGGAGTAAARGCAATACTGTTGGCTGAAATTCTCATCTGTACACTGTAATTATTTGTGGTTTTTCTTTAAATAGGTTTAAAACTCGCTCATTGAGGAAGTGTTGGGCTATTAAGCCCAGAGCAACGCTTATCTATAATAAAGTGGCTAATCGATTGTCAAACTTTTGATTTTCCTAAGCTACATGAATATGGTATTTTCTAATGAATCATTTAGGATTGCTATAGTTGTTTTAATTACAAATTAGGAATTGTTTTTGTCGAATGTTGGAAGAGTAAAAAATTCTTAATTTTTGATTCGTAATTTTTCATGCTCTGGTGGGTACTCTGACTTATAAACATATAAGTGTAAGTACAAATATGCCACTCCTGTCTAAAAATAATCAATCTCATCAGTGGTTACATCAGTTATTGAAAGTGGCATTTTATAGGAGTTCTGCTGAGCGAAAGCCTTTGTTGAGATTTCTATTTGCTTTTTCTGTATTTTTGGTCTTAGCTGCATCAACAACTATTAATTACCCAGGAAGTAAGCTGCTAGCAGATAACGCCATTTCTCAGGACTTGGAAGCAGCAAGCTTTTTTCAACAGGGAGTCATACGCTACAACCGCAATGATTTAGAGGGTGCAGAATATGCGTTTCGTCAAGCATTGCAGAAAGATCCTAATCTGAGTACAGCACGGAACTATCTGGGTAATATCTTCTTACAGCAAAATCGCCTGGATATGGCTGTGCAAGAATATGCAGAGGCGATAAAAATTAATCCTAATTTTAGTGAAGCTTATTACAATTTGGGATTCGTGTTGCACCGACAAGGAGAAAAGCAAGCAGCGATTATTGCTTATCGCCAAAGCCTGGTTATCAATCCGACAAACGCTGCCACCTTGTATAATTTGGGTTTGGTATTGTATGAACAAGGGCAGCTACAACAAGCGATCGCTGCATATCAGCAAGCAATTAATCTCGATAGCAGTAACACCAAAGCTTATTTTAACTTGGCGATCACTTTACAACAACAAGGAAATATAGAAGCTGCGATCGCTAGTTATCGCCAAGCTTTACAGCTAGACCCCAAAAATGCCACAGCTTACAACAACATGGCAAGTTTGCTGGCAATTCATGGTCAAGCTGCTGAGGCGATTTCCGTTTATCAGCAAGCGATTCGCCAAAATCCTAAAAATGCCTCAGCTTACTATAACTTGGGAGTAACTTTATATAATCAGGGCGAAATCAAAAAAGCCAATGGAGCATTGAAACGTGCCCATAACGAATATCGCCAGCAAGGTAATATCGAACAAGTGCAGAAAATTGAACAGCTAATGCAGCAAATTGCTCACAACAAAGAGCAACACCAACATCCAGCCAATCAAACTGCTACTCCTTCCCAGACTCCAAATTCTACAAGTAATGTAGAACAAACTGCTGTGCCACAAACGCAAAATCAACCCGAAACTCCTACCCAAACGCCCGCCAGTCCCAATAATGTGCCTGTTTCAGTCGAACCACAGTCCAGTTCAATTAACTCTGGACAATAAAGAAGAATTCGGCAGTCAGAATAAATTAGTGTGAATTCAACTAATTAGTTAACTGTTTTTCAGTTAAGAGTCAGATTGCCCCACAAATTACTAAGTAGGTTCGCAATACCTTCGCCCAGAGGAGTATTTTGCTCACAAAGGCAATAGTTAACTAACTTAATAATGATTTAATTAATTTTCTCTTAAGTCCGGCATTGCCGATATTTTTCTAGGGCGTGTCATCAATACTAACTAATCATTCTTGCACTTGGTAAACATACTCTGACAAAAAACTGGAACAACCTAACAGCACTTTCCCAAAGATTTTAATTAAAAAGTGCATCAGTTCTCAACTTGAGTAGTTCAATAATGAGTTTTCCCCAGCACAGCAGCAAGCCAATGAATACTATTTTAAGATTTGTATCAAAAATTTATCTATTATTTTACTTACTAATTTGGTAATATTCAACTGGCGGAGAGAAAAAAAGGCTAGGATATTTGTAAAATAAGCTCCATAGCCGTGAGACACCTTTGATAATACTTATATTTATTCAATACCTTTGCCAAAATAATAGCCTACAAAAATTTTAGCAAAAATGACAAAATCACTCATATATAAACGTTCAGCTTATAAGGTAGTTTGGACTTTCAAACCTTTATCTTATGTGAAGTACGTTAAAAAAGCCTTGTGAGAAACCTGGAAGTAATTTAGGACTATTATTTTTGCCTAACTTAAGAAAAATGGGAGTTCATATATCAACTCACTCTCGTAAATTGGCAGAGTTATTATGATTAATTAGTAATTATGCTTAAAATTTAGTCAAAGCAGAGGTACGAAGTTAACTCTTGTCACAAATCCATGAATATAAATATTTCTAACTCGGAAAAATACTACATTCGGATTTTCAGTTTAGGCATCGGGATATTAATAGTATTATTGGGTATTTTTGCCAGCATTTCTTACGGTGCAGCTGACATTCCCATTGCCAAAATACTCACTGCATTTATTAACTATGATGACTCTACCGAACATATAATTATCCGCTCGATGCGCCTACCGCGTACACTGATTGCAAGTATGGTTGGTGCTAGTTTGGCTATAGCCGGAGCGTTAATGCAAGGACTGACTCAAAATCCCCTAGCCGCACCAGGAATCTTAGGGATCAATGCAGGTGCAGCTTTAGCAGTGGTGACAGTGGTCTTTGGCTTAGGTACATCTTCAGCACCTCTAATTACTCTTGTAGCATTTATCGGAGCCTTAATAGCAGCCTTAGCAGTTTATTCCCTCGGTTCTTTAGGGCAAGGAGGCTCAACATCATTGAATCTGACTATTGCTGGTGCAGCTTTAACTGCTTTGTTATCTTCAATTACCACAGGTATATTAATTTTAAGCGATCGCACTTTAGAAGAAGTCCGCTTCTGGTTAGCAGGTTCTTTAGCCGGACGAGATTTCAATCTATTCCTGACTGTACTGCCTTGGATGGTAGTAGGATTATTAACAGCTTTTGCCTTGAGTAGACAAATCAACGTCCTCAGTTTAGGAGAATCAATAGCCACAGGCTTAGGTCAGCAAACAGGTTGGATCAAGTTGGCAACAGCATCGAGCGTTGTCATCTTGGCAGGAAGCGCTGTCGCATTAGCAGGACCTATAGGCTTTGTTGGTCTGCTAGTTCCCCATCTGGCGCGGGGGGTAATGGGTGTTGATTATCGTTGGATATTGCCTGGTGCAGCTGTGTTTGGTGCAGGTTTACTGGTATGGGCAGATTTAGCAGCCCGTTGGTTAATTAGACCCCAAGAATTGCCTGTTGGCGTGATGACAGCACTGTTAGGAGCGCCCTTTTTGTTGTATTTAGTCCGTTGGCAGGTAAAAAGAGGATGATAACAATTCAAAATTCAAAATTCAAAATTCAAAATTTAATACTTGGTAAGGAGTCTGTAACTAGAGTATTGTTATTACTGCTATTATTTACCCTCGCTGTTTTAGGGATGAGCCTCAGTTTGGGAGATTATCCTGTCCCGCCAGCAGATATAGTGAAAGCTGTTGTTGGTTTACCAACTCAAGATCCAGAATCTCCCTTTGTTGTTGTCACCTTGCGTTTACCGAGAGTGTTAATCTCCTGGTTGGTAGGAGTCGGTTTGGCAATTGCTGGTGCAATTTTACAAGGATTGACACGTAATCCTTTAGCTGACCCTGGCATTGTTGGGGTAAATGCAGGTGCAGCTTTTGCAGCTGTTACCTTAATCGTAGTATTTCCGGCTGTACCCACTATGTATTTGCCCTTTGCTGCCTTTGGTGGTGCTTTTATTGTGGGCTGTTTAATTTACTTACTGGCTGGTACGGGAGAAAAATCACCTCTGCGCTTAGTGTTGGTGGGAGTAGCACTCGCAGCAATTATGGGAGCTTTTACTACCTTGATGTTGACTTTTGGCGAAATTAATGACGTTACTAGAGCATTGGTATGGTTGGCGGGTAGTGTTGCTGGTAAAAGTTGGGAGCAACTTTGGCAACTGCTACCTTGGATAGTTGTCTTCGTTCCCTTAGCTTTACTGCTAGCGCGGGAACTGGATACTCTGCAATTGGGTGACTTAGTGGCTAAAGGACTCGGTAGCCGAGTCACATGGCAAAGAAGCAAATTATTGTTAGTGAGTGTGGCACTGGCTGGGTCAAGTGTGGCGATCGCCGGTACAATTGGTTTCGTGGGATTAATGGCTCCCCATTTAGCACGCAGACTTGTCGGCTCAATACATCAAAATTTACTACCAGTCGCTGCCTTGATTGGAGGACTATTAGTAGCAGCAGCAGATTTTTTGGGTAGAACTTTATTTTCTCCCACAGAATTACCCTGTGGTTTGCTGACTGCTGCTTTGGGAGCGCCTTATTTTATCTATTTACTCTATCAAAGGCGGCGGTGATGAAGCTTTAGTATAAATGTCAAAATTTGCTCAACAAAAACCTAAGACTCTGGCAGCCAAAAGCAAGTCTGTAGATGCAAACGGTGTTGAGTTGCATTCAAGGAAATAGGAGAAACCATGTGCCAAGAGCGATCGCAACGTACAATAGCAACTGAATATTGCGGCAATGGTGGAACTTCTTTAACTACAGAAGTAGTCTGATTATCTTTAAGAACTCGGAAATGCCCTCCCCACTCTAGGTTCCATCCCTCATTGAAATAGAAAAGTTGAGTTACATGTTTACGCGGGATATCTGTATGAGGACGGTTCCAGAACCCTAAATCATGTCTTGTTAAATAAATTGTTAATGAATGGTTTTTTAAATCCAAATTAGTAAGATGCTCCATTGCCTCTCGATAATCAGGAGTAAGAAGTTCTTCAATCAATTTTTGCCAATTAAGACTCAAATCGCTGATATCTTGTATACCTTTGTACTTACTTTCATCCAGAATGCAGCGTGCAAAAAACCTGTAGTCATCATATGTATATTCCGGGTATCCATCTGGCTCGAAGTCTCTAGCATGATATTCTTTATAGTTTGTAGTAGCAAAACTATTTGCTAATTCAGATTGTACTGAAGTGTCAAGCAAGTTTTCAAATACAATCCATTTATAAGGAATTGACTGCATAGTTGCATTACTAATTGCACTTAAGTTCAACATGATGCCTCTTAAAAAACTTTCAAATAGTCTATTGCTGTTTAACTAAATATCGCTCCAAATCGTCTATCATCCGATTGGCTGCAAGGGGGCCAAACTGAACCCAGTAAAACCCCACGTTATGAACTTTTTCCTGTTGGACAACTTTCAACTTCGACCACAACGGTTCTGCTTTCAGTTGCTCAAGTATTGGGTGTAAATCCCTTTTGCCCAGTGCGTCTTCTGATACTAGAAATAAAATATCCCCATCTAACTTACTTAGGAGTTCCTCTGATAAAGCGTATGCAGCAGGGCCACCCCCTATACTCAGAGTTGCTTGACTATCCAAAGTTTGAGAGTAAGGACGTGCAATACCCGCATCTTTGAGAATAACTCCTGAAAAACTTGCCTTCGCCCACAGCCAAAGTGCATCAGTACGCAATTCGGCAACCGAGACTAAAGTTGTGTTCAGGCGAACGCCCATTTTTGCTTTGAACCGTGCCAAACGTGCATAATAATTATCCATTACCTGCTGGGCTATTTTAGTTTTACCCAGAACACGGGCTGTGAAAGCAAAAGATTCTTTCCAAGCTCCAGTGGTTCCAGGAGGAGCCAAAACAGTGGGCGCAATGTGTGATAACAGTGGATAAATATCTTGATGAAAATGCATACCAAGAATTAGGTCTGGTTTGAGAAACAAGACTTTTTCGATACTAGGAGAGAGCCAATCTACATCTTCAATACCTGATAGCGGGCCTACTAATCGCTGCAATTGTGAGACAAATGACTTTGAAGCAGCTATAGGTTTGATCCCCAACGCCAAAGCATTTTCTAAACAATCACCACTAAGCACAACAACTCGTTGAGGATGAGCAGGAACTATTGTCTTACCCATAAAGTGCTGAACTATTCGAACCTGACTTAAAGAAGAAACACTCTTAGAATCGCTAACTTTTGGGTAATTAAAAAAGAAATAACCGTTTAGCCACACTACCACAGCAAGCAATCCTAAAAGGGGCAGGAATAGGACAAAACACTTGGCTAACCAATGAGTTGTTCTCATTAAAATTCCCACTTCACTGACAACTCTGCTGTATAGGGACGACCAGGAATAATTCTTTGGAGATAGTCAAAGCTTGCTTCATAATATCGAACATTAAATATGTTATTCAAGTTGAGTCCAATGCTAAAGTTATTCTGACGATAGTACAGAGCTGCATTAGTGAGAAAGTAGCTTGGGACTGTATATGTATCCAAATTATCTGGCATTTGATCTCCAACGTAGTTAAAGCCAATTCCACCTCCAAAACCTTTGAGAGAGCCAGCACCAAAAGTGTAAGTTGTCCACAAACTAGCGACATGCTGTGGTATTCCTTCTACTCGATTCCCGACTGGAAGATCATTGTCTTTGGTAATGCGTGCATCTGTATAACCGTAGAAGCCAATCACATTCCAACCGGGAAGAATCTCTCCGGTGACACTCAGTTCTACTCCCCGACTTCTTTGTTCTCCTGTTTGCACACTATAATCGGAATCGGTAGGATCGGTAGTCAAAATGTTAGTTAGTATCAGATCATATAAAGCAAGTGTTGCTGAGAGTTTGTTATCAAATAAATCAGTCTTAACGCCCACTTCATACTGAGTACCTAGTTGTGGTCTAAAAAGGTTGTCATTTTTATCTGCACCCGTTACTTGTTCAAAAGAGCGGCTGTAGCTGGCGTAGAGTGAGACAGGCGCTATGGGTTGATAAACGATGCCTACTCTTGGACTAAAGGCAGAATCAGACTGGACACTTGAGGTTGAAGCAATCCGATTAGCAAACTCATTCTCTACTAAGTCATAACGTCCACCCACAAGCAATTTGAGGTTATTGGCAACTGTCACTTGGTCTTGAAGATAAAAGCCTAAAGCATCATCTCTAAAGAAGACATCAACTCCTCCAAGAGTATCACCTAGTGGTTGACCATACACTGGGTTAAAGACATCAAGAGGGGCGGCAGCTGTTCTAAGTACACTAGTTCTTCGGGTTTGTCTAAATAAGTCAAACCCCACCAAAAGTTTATGTTTTATATTACCAGTGTTAAAATCACCAATAACATGAGTATCTAAAGTATAAGCTTCATACTCTGTTGGCTTTGGAAAAGTAGTCAGATCTCTTTCGACAGTGCGGTTGTCTGCTTCCAGCAGACTGGTAACACCTGTTTCACGTAAATCAAGGGTTAAAAATGCAGCTTGAAATGAATTACTAATAGACCAGTTATCGTTAAAGCGATGTTCTAGATTGTAATTATATCTATGAAGCTGGCGGTTATAGAAATCAGTCGGTTCCCCTAAATAACGGTTAATAGGGATTTTGCCATTTGGGTTAGGAAGTATAGTTGCACTAGCAATCTGCTCCAAACCAGTACCTAGCGACTGTTGGATGTCTTCATATTCTGTATCAAAAGTTAGATTTGTATTTTTCCCGATACGCCAATTAACAACAGGCGAAACGAAAAAACGCTTTTCATGATAAAAATCAGTAAAGTCTTCTGTGGTTCTGTAAGAAGTGTTTAAACGATACGACAGACTGCCATCTTTTGTCACAGGACCAGAAAGGTCAAGTGAAGGTTCAAAAAGTTCATAAGCACCACGCCTTACCTCTAAGGCATAGTAAGGTTGACTCAAAGGCTTTTTAGTAACTATATTAATGATCCCACCTGGATTGACTTGACCATAAATTACAGAGTTTGGGCCTCTTACAACTTCTACTCTATCTATATTTGTCAGCGAACTTGATAAAGCAGCAACATCTGCAAAGCGGTCTTTGACACCGTTTCTATAAACGTTTCTGGCTCTAAAACCTCGAATAGAAAAAGTGTCTGCAATTCGAGATGAAAAATTATTTTGGACAACGCCAGCATTTGAGAGTATCCCAATTAAGTTACGCGGTTGTTGCTCTTCGATAACTTGTTGAGGAATCACCTGAACCGAAGCAGGAACATCACGCAATGGTGTATCTGTTTTCGTTGCAGTAGTTGCATCTGGTACCCGATAATTTGTATCTGGTGGAGCAGTCACATTTAACTCAATAGGCTTTTCTGGTTCTGTTGTTGGCTGTTGAGCAGTAGAAGTACTAGGGGTCACTCCAAAAACTAAACCCTCTTTCGTACTATCAAACAACTCCACCGCAGGCGCACCCATTTCCCCAGTCACTGTTACTCGCAAGGTTTTCCCATCTAAATTTGTAACTGTAATTAATGCAATTCCGGCTACTGGCTTTGATTGTCTAAAATCCCCACTTCTTAGTTGCAACTTGGCGTTAGGAATATCTGCAATATAGGAATTACCTTCAGTTTTCGGTATAACTTGTAATTTCAGAGAATTAGCTGTAACTAAAATTAACTCTATCCCTTTATCGGTAGAGTTCACCTGAACATCCGTAACTAATACCACATCTGTAGTTGCTTGACTAAGTTCAGGAAATTTATTCTGTCTGGGTACTCTCCATAAATATGAAGCATTAGTTTTAGGAAGCTGTAACTGATTCAATGTTTGAATTTCTTTAAAAACTTCGCCTGAGCGTACTAAAGTTTTTTTGACTAACGGTTGTTCAGAATATGCTGGATTGGCTAAAGTTAGAGAAACGACAGATATTAACCAGCAAACAGCAGGGTATGGTAGTCTGATAAACATTTTTATACACATCATTAAGTGAACACTAAGTATTAAAATTGAGAATTAAGTATAATTTTCCTTTCAGTCCATAGCTCCCAATTATTACTGACTAAATTGGTAAAAAATATATTTATACCAACTTAATTATTGTAAAAATATATAACTTTTCAGTGTTTGCGTCTTATTCGAGCCGGAATTTTTTTTATTCCATCGGGAATTTTTATCTCTGACAGGACTTAGGACTTATTCCAAACTTCTTACGAAAAGCATTACTAAATGAAGGTAAGCTAGCATAACCTACTGTTCTAGCTACTTCTGTGACATTCATATTTCTTTCAATAAGCAGTTTATAAGCTAGTTGCATTCGGTAGTGATGCAGATAGCCAAACACCGTAGTCCCAAAAACCTGCTTAAAGCCTTGCTTCATTGTGCAATCATTTAAACCTACTTGTCGTGCTAGTTCAATAAGAGATGGTGGGTTGTCTAGATGTTTCAACACAATTTCTCTAACATGATAAATGCGGTCAATATCTGATGGCTTGAGTTTATTAATCTGAAAGCAACCTTGGTTTATTTGTAGCTCTTGCTCGACTAGCATTGCTACCAGTTCCCAAACCTTACCTTCAAGATAAATTTGTTTAGTAAAGCCTTGGTACGGACATTGAAGAATTTGCTGCACCGCTAAAAGCATTGCAGGAGTTTGAGTTCCATTGCGTTCATAAGTTGGTTGATCCCAACGTCTAATTAGATGTTGTAATTCTTTTGGGAGTTTACCAGATGTATTTTCTCCAAAGCTATGAAACACATTTGGATGTATGTGAATAGCTACTTCTACTACTCGCGCTAATGGCTCTAATACAGCGCACTCAGATGCCATACCACTACCACTTAAAAAGTATTCTCCTGTCTTGAACTCAAGGTTTTTAAATTCGCTCTCTAACAAAATAAGGAATCGAAATTCTAATGGATGCTTTCGCTCATGAAGTTTTAAAATGAATGATTTTGGTTGTTGATAATAGGAAATATCTAAAGATATGCTATCTCGTAGCTGAATCTGTCGCCAATATCCTTCGCCAAATTGATACTTTCTGGTAATATCAAAATTATCTGAACTATCATGATTCTGAATTATTTCTGCTTGGTATAGTAGTTCTACGTAATCTGCGTACGAGAGGATAAGTGTCATGTTACTAAAATTAGTTTAAATTGGTAGTGATCGCAATTCCCTTTTTGCTCAATTAGCTCTGTTTCATAAAATAATTTCCAATAGTCGGATGATGATGGGATTAATGTCATCAGCAACTATCTAATACTGTTTCTTTATGAAGCTGCATATATCCCCCGGCTACGTCGTCCCCCCGATGCCTTAGGAGGACTACAGGGGGGTCTTGATTATGTGCATCTTCATAGAGAATTGGTATAATAAGGTTTTCAATAATAAATACAAGCACATCAAAAATTGCAATTTAAATCGAATTGCAAAAACATATTAAAAACTTTTGAAAGTTAAAAGTTTTGTTAGCAGGCATTAAGTAGCCTTTTTAAGGCTAGGTATTATAAATTGCTGTTAAACTTATCATGTACTTGCAACGATAAATGTAATCATTTGAACAGTTTTATAAAATTTTACCAACTATCATGGTAATTAACTATATACCTTATTCTTTAAAGCGACAAACCTTTGCATATACTGAGTTTTAGCCGTCTTAGAAAAATTCAAATTTTGTTAAGTCGATCCCAATCTTTGATCAGGGTATCTTTACCAAGTCCAGCACTTATTAGCCAATATTGTTGGTAATGATATAACAATATGATTTAAAATATTTAAATATTTACACTGAAGGGCAATCGCGGTTTTTAAGGAAAAGCTTAGTATGTGATGACTCAAAAGTTCAACCCTCTAGCAATTGTAACAATACACTGCCGTGTTAGGCGATCGCTTGCACTGCATCAAATGAAATCATACTGTAGACAAACTAAATACTTATATCCTAAGCTTGCGCTCCCAAAGCCCTATGGAAAATACAGCCCTTAAAACTCAACATCTGAGCCTGGCTTACGATGGCAAACAGATTATATCCGGTCTTAACCTATTAATTTCCACAGGACAAATTACTGCTCTAGTTGGCCCCAATGGTTGTGGGAAATCTACTCTACTGCGAGGTTTAGCCAGACTACTCAAGCCCCATATTGGCAATGTATATCTCAATGGTGCTGATATCTTTCGACAGTCAACGACCAAAGTTGCACAACAACTCGGTATTCTTCCTCAAGGGCCAGTTGCACCAGAAGGAATGACTGTGCGAGATTTGGTTGTACTTGGTCGTTATCCATATCAAAAAAGTTGGCTGCAATCTTGGACACCTGAAGATGAACGTCAAGTCTGCAAAGCACTAACAACTACAGACCTCAATGAATTAGCCCATAGAACTGTAGATACCCTTTCTGGTGGACAAAAGCAACGTGCTTGGATAGCCATGACTTTAGCGCAAGATACGCAGATTTTACTATTGGATGAGCCGACAACTTTCTTAGATTTAGCTCATCAAGTGGAGGTGCTGGAGTTGCTGTGGGATTTGAATCAACTTGAAGGAAGAACAATTGTCATGGTGTTGCATGATCTAAATCAGGCGTGTCGTTATGCTGATCAGCTAGTAGCTTTACGTGATGGTGCTGTTATGGCTCATGGAACTCCAGCAGATGTGATGACAGAAGAAATGGTCCAGGAGGTGTTTGAATTAGCTTGTCGAATTGTACCAGACCCGGTGGTAGGAACACCTTTGTGTTTACCTCTAAAAAAGAAATTATGACACGGGTTTTGAGCTAGAGCTATCTCTTAATTGCAATAGAACCTCTTCCATAGTCGGTAGTAGTACATAGTAATGGCTTTGTTGCATGAAACAGAAAACAGTCATTCATATTTACTAATCATGACAAGTATTAGTAAAATTTTGTACGATATAATCACGTACAACTAAAGTGAATAGATTTCTTTGCAATTCATACCAATTAGAAATTAATTTTAAACTATGCTTTTTGAGACTGCCTTTTCATGAGTGCAACACTTTATCAACGAATTCAACGATTTTACGATGCTTCCTCTGGTCTATGGGAACAGATTTGGGGGGAACACATGCATCACGGCTACTATGGGACTGATGGTAGTCAGAAAAAAGACCGTCGTCAAGCGCAAATTGATTTGATTGAAGAATTACTGATTTGGGCTGGGGTAGAGGCAGCATCAAATATTCTGGATGTAGGTTGTGGGATTGGCGGCAGTTCTTTATACTTAGCAGAAAAGTTTAATGCTCAAGCTACAGGGATTACATTGAGTCCTGTGCAAGCCGCTAGAGCAACAGAACGTGCCTTAGAGGCAAATTTGAGTCAAAGAACACAGTTTCAGGTAGCAGATGCTCAAGCAATGCCTTTTGCTGATAATTCTTTTGACTTGGTTTGGTCGTTAGAAAGTGGCGAACACATGCCAGATAAAACCAAGTTTATGCAGGAGTGCTATCGGGTATTGAAACCTGGTGGTACTTTTATTATGGTGACTTGGTGTCATCGAGCAACTGAGGAGTCACCACTGACAACGGATGAGGAAAAGCACTTAGAGGATATTTATCGGGTGTATTTTTTGCCTTATGTGATTTCTTTGCCAGAGTATGCAAGCATAGCGCGTCAACTTCCATTAAATAATCTCCGCACTGCTGACTGGTCGCAAGCTGTCGCCCCATTTTGGAATGTAGTGATTGATTCGGCATTTACTCCCCAAGCGCTTTGGGGTTTGCTAAATGCTGGTTGGAGTACTATTCAAGGGGCATTGTCGTTGGGATTGATGCGTCGCGGTTATCAGCGGGGGTTGATTCGGTTTGGTTTGTTGTGCGGGAATAAGTAGGGAAAAGACATGAGACGGGATGAATCGCGTACAAGAAGCGAGTAATTCGTAATTTTCAGGAGTAGTGGCGTGGCAAGGCTAAAATGTTGCAATAAATTTTCTTGTAGTGTCGGCTTCTAGCCCGCACTGGACGGGCGAGACGCCCATCCCACAAGAGTCAAGCTAATGCACTATTTTAGCCCGGTCACGCTAGTAGGGTGCGTTATCGCGTCAAACGCACCATCAAAATTAGACCTCTTATAGCAGGAGGCAGGGGGCAGGGGGCAGGGGGCAGGAGGTAAAACTATTACTATTCCTAGAATTCATCCTTTCAAAATGTCCTAAAGGGTGTGACTACGGCTATACATAAATATTTTTTTGCCTGAGGCAAAGGTGCAAAGAAGAATGCGAAAAAACTACTTTTGCAAGAAGTCTATATAAAGTTATCTAAGCCTGCATCTGCTAATAGAGAAGGTTGGAAGGGCTCAAAAAGTTTGCGGCGCAAGAACGGAACCTAGGCGAGGAGAAAGCCTACATAGCTGATACCCAAAATTCGGCGTACCCAAGGGTTCCAGAAGAAAATGGCTGATAGTTTGCTTAAGTTCTTATTTTAGCTTTCTGGACAACATTTTCAAGAGTTTTTAGATGCGCTTGACTCTCAACTTGGAGAAGATATTGCACTCCTTCAAATAGACCAAGCCGCAGCACATTTGTCTTATAACTTGAAATGACCTGAAAATATTATTCCCCTATGTCAACCTGCCCATTCTCCACAACTTAACCCCATTGAAAGATTCTGGCTGTTTGTTAAATCTTACATTGACGGTCAGGTATTGAACACACTTGATGAACTTCGCGATCGCGTCCTGATTATTCAAGTTTTATTGAATGGCTCAATATTCAGAATGATGAAAATGACCCAATTACAATTTTAGCTTGTAGTGGGGGAGAACGAGAAACTTACTAAAAATCTGCTTTCCCTAACTCTCTTTCAACCCAGGCTTGATTAAACACAAGCTCGTAAATACGGTTAAAAACTCTTAGCTTACCCTGGTGTTTAAATACTAAACCCGATAATTGCAATTTCATTTGCTCAGCACTATCATCTGCTGTAATTTCTCCCTGCGGTAAATCTGCTGATATAGTCTTAGCAACTTGCTAACACTGTGCTTATCCCAACAAATCCGATGATGTATCGTCCGCAAATGCTCAGATTCATCCTGCTTTTCCCAGTTTTCGATAATGACCAATGCCCAAATTCTGTGACAATGGTTAAGAGTAAGCCGGAATAGTGAATCCAAGCTACTCATGAGCCATTCTCAAAACAGTTCTTTGTCAAGCAAACCCGTTCCATTTTCTTTTGATTGGTTATATGCTTTCTGGAAATTCTCTCGCCCGCACACGATTATTGGTACAAGTCTGAGTGTGCTGGGTTTGTATTTAATTGCGATTGCGGTTAGTGGAGAGGCGATAAATCGCCTCTCTACAAGTTCCCTGCTATCTCTGTTGGGGGCGTGGATTTCTTGTTTGTGTGGGAATGTCTATATTGTGGGGCTGAATCAATTAGAGGATGTTGAAATTGACAAGATTAATAAGCCTCATTTACCCTTAGCTTCTGGGGAATTTTCTCATAAAACTGGGCAATTAATTGTTGCTTGTACTGGCATTTTGGCCCTAATTGTGGCGTGGCTAACCGGGCCCTTTTTGTTTGGGATGGTGGCAATTAGTTTAACGATTGGTACTGCTTATTCTTTACCGCCAATTCGTTTGAAGCAATTTCCTGTTTGGGCAGCGCTGTGTATTTTTTCGGTGCGCGGTACGATTGTGAATTTGGGATTGTATTTACATTACAGTTGGTCATTGCAGCAAAGCCAAGCTATTGTACCTACGGTGTGGGCGTTGACGTTATTTATTTTGGTGTTTACGTTTGCGATCGCCATTTTTAAAGATATCCCAGATATGGAAGGTGATCGCCTTTACAATATCTCTACTTTCACTATCGAACTCGGCGCTAAAGCTGTGTTTAATCTCGCTCTTTGGACGATAACTGTCTGCTATTTGGGCATAATTGTAGTTAGTGTGCTACACCTCGCCTCGGTTAACCCTATATTTGTAGTAGTTACTCATTTAGGATTGCTCGTTTGGATGTGGTTGCGGAGTTTAACGGTAGACTTAGAAGAGAAAAGTGCGATCGCTCAGTTTTATCAATTTATCTGGAAACTCTTTTTTATCGAATATCTGATTTTCCCTATCGCCTGTCTTTTGGCTTAGACAATGTTAGAAACCTTGCCAATTAATTCTATTATTGCTGGCGGCATAGTTGCTTTCAGTTTGGTAATCTTGGGATATTTCGCTTGGAAAACTTTGATTACCTCAGATTTATTTCAAAAAGGAATCAATCTGGCTCAATCAGAAGATTACAAAGGTGCAGAAGCAGCTTTTCGCAAAGTTATTTCTCTCAATTCAACAAACGATATGGTGCGTTTATTTCTGGGAGATGTTTTAAATCGGCAAAACCGAGTAGAGGAGGCAAAAGAATTATTTTGTGAGGTAATTCGCCGCAGCCCAAAAAACCCTGATGCTTACCTGCGTCTAGCAAATGTTTTCATGCAACAAGACAGACGAGATGAAGCGAAAAATAATCTCCTACAAGCTAAAGAATTATTGCAAAAACAACGCCAACCGGAAAAAGCTGCAAAAATCGCTAAACTTCTGGATAAGATGAATGCAAAATCATGATAATAAGGAGTCGAAATTCAGAATTTAGAATTATTTACCCATGAAAGGAGAAAGTTTTATAATATTAGTATTTAATAGATAGTTTTTTGCCCATACATAATAGGCAAGATTTTAAAGCAATACTTAGATGCTTGCGGACTTGCTATTACCCAGTCGTGCTTCAATTCATTCTGACTTATGATTCCTAAGTTCTGAATAATTCCAGTCGAGTAATAAAAATGCTGAAAATAAATAATATACTAGCTACAGCCATTATCTGCTGGTGTTTGAGCGGTGCGAATGCTGCTTTTGGTAAAGATGTTGGCCTTGTTTTAGCAAAATTCGAAAACTCACCCCAAGCCGCAGTTCCTGAGAACAAAAAGGCAATTACTAACTTTGAGCAAGGAACCAATCTCTACAAACAAGGAGATTTCAAAGGAGCAGAGGCGGCTTTTCGCAAAGCAATTGAACTAGAACCAAAGTTTATTCAAGCTTATATTGGTTTGGGAAATACTCTCAACGAACTAGGTAAACCACAAGAAGCGATCGCCCAATATCAAAAAGCCATCAGCCTCGATCCTAAATCTGCCAAAGCTCACTATTACTTAGGAAATTCTTTCTATGTTCAAAGCAATTTTCCACAAGCCATCGCCGAATACAAACAAGCTATTAACCTCGATCCCCAAGACGCAGAAGCTCACTATTACTTAGGGAACGCCTTCTATGCTCTAGGAAAGCCGCCAGAAGCAATTGCAGAGTATACAACAGCGATTCGTCTCGAACCCAAAAATAGTGCAAGTTATAATGCCTTGGGAAATGTTTTTTATGCCCAAGGCAAACTAGAAGAAGCCATCCCCCAGTATCAACAAGCCATTAGCATCGATTCCCAAGATGCAGATGCTCACTATAATTTAGCAAGTGCTTTCTATGCTCAAGGCAAGTTAGCCGAAGCAGTCGCCGACTATACCGAAGCCATTCGCCTCAATCCCAAACACGCACAAGCTTACACTGGTTTAGGGAATGCGATGGACGATCGAGGTAAGCCTCAAGAAGCGATCGCCCATTACAAAAAAGCCATTAGCCTCGTACCCGATTATGCATACGCTTACTATAATTTAGCCATCACTCTGGGAAGAGAACAACAAATAGAAGAAGCGATCGTCAATTTCAAAAAAGCCAGAGAATTATTCCAAGCCGAGGAGAACAATGAGATGGTTGAGCGAATCGATCAGCTTATTCAAAAAATTAATACGCAAACGAATTAAAAAAAGAAGTTACGAGTTAATAGTTAAAAATTATGATTTTTCCCCTACTCTTATACTTCTATATCTTTTGTGACAAATGACAAATGACAGAGGCAAAGTCTACCTAGTAGGTGCTGGGCCTGGAGATGTTGCATACTTAACCGTAAAAGCTTACAATCTCTTGGCTATTGCTGAGGTCTTAATCTATGATGCTTTGGTAGATACTCAATTATTGGAGTGTGTACCACCTAATTGCTTGAAATTAGATGTTGGCAAACGCGGTGGTAAAGCCAGTACAAGCCAAGTAGAAATTAACAAGTTACTAATAAAGTATTGCCAACAAGGGAAACAAGTTGTACGCCTCAAATCAGGCGATCCTTTGATTTTTGGGCGCTGCACTTCAGAAATTGAAGCCCTGAAAGCATCTGGTTGTGATTTTGAACTCGTACCAGGAATTTCTTCAGCCCTTGCAGCACCGTTATTGGCAGGAATTCCGCTCACAGATCCGGTTTTAAGCCGTTGTTTTGCAGTATTTACAGCTCACGAACCAGAGGCTTTAGACTGGGAGGCGCTATCGCGGTTAGAGACACTAGTAATTTTGATGGGAGGGCAACATCTACCGGAAATTGTACATCAGCTGTTGCGATATGGGCGATCGCATTTAACACCCATAGCCATCATCCGTTGGGCAGGAACTCCTAAGCAACAAATTTGGACAGCACAACTGGGCAATATTTCTCAACAAGTCACCGGATTATCCCTTTCTCCAGCAGTAATTGTGATTGGCGAAGTTGTTGGGCTGTGCAAGTACTTGCAACCTGAGAATATATATAGAGAAAAGCACGCCAGTACTCCCACACGCCAACCTATGTCAACCAACCTTCCCCCCTCTCCCTCATCTCCCCTCACTGGTAAAACAATTTTGGTAACACGTTCAGTCGGACAGTCGAATCAATTTAGCCATCGCCTCATGGCCTTAGGCGCAACTGTCATCGAAATGCCTACCTTAGAAATTTGCCCGCCTTCAAGTTGGGAAGATTTAGATCATGCGATCACTACTTTATCTGACTTTGACTGGTTAATTCTCACTTCTTGCAATGGGGTAGACTACTTTTTTACAAGACTAATTGCCCAAGGTAAAGATATCCGTGCTTTGGCTGGCGTGAAAATTGCTGTTGTTGGTGAAAAAACAGCCCAAAGTCTCAAACAATATTCTCTACAACCAGATTTTATTCCCCCCAACTTTGTTGCCGATTCTTTAGTAGAAAATTTCCCTGAAGAATTATATAGTAAAAAGGTTTTATTTCCCAGAGTTGAAAGCGGCGGCAGAGAAGTTTTGGTTAAAGAATTAACTGCCAAACGAGCTGAGGTAATAGAAGTTGCCGCATATCAATCTTGTTGTCCCAGTAGTATCCCAGCTGCGGCCAAATTAGCTCTCCAAAACCGCAAGATAGATGTAATCACTTTTGCCAGTTCTAAAACTGTACAATTTTTCTACCAACTTACTAACAACATATTTGAGAGTAACTTTCATACTAGTGAATTCTTAGATGGTGTTTCTATTGCCTCTATTGGGCCTCAAACCTCTAAAACTTGTCATTCCTTATTCGGACGTGTAGATGTTGAAGCCCAAGAATATACTTTGGATGGTTTAACCGAAGCATTGATAATCTGGGCGACAAGTTCTTAGGTGAGGTAGTGAGGGGATGTGGTTCGACTTCTCTACCGGACGCTACGCCCAGCCTTGCTTAAGAGCAAGGGGTACGCTCACCAGCCAGGAGATGGGGAATAACCAATGACTAATGACTAATGACTAATGACAAAACGCATAATCGGCTTAACCGGAGGAATTGCTACAGGCAAAACTACTGTCACAAATTATTTAGCTAGCACTTATAATCTGCCGATTTTGGATGCAGATATTTATGCTAGAGAGGCAGTATCTTTACGTTCGCCTATTCTTAGTGCGATCGCTCAACGTTATGGGCAACAAATTTTACTAGCTGATGGTAGCCTCAACCGCCAAAAGCTAGGTGAAATTATCTTTAATCGTCAAGATGAGCGCAACTGGGTAGAAAATTTGATTCATCCTGATGTACGCGATCGCTTTATGAAAGCAATTGCTCAATCTTCCTCACAAACACTGGTGTTAGTTGTGCCTCTTTTATTTGAGGCTGGAATGACTGATTTGGTTACAGAAATTTGGGTAGTATGTTGTTCCCAAGAACAACAACTACAAAGATTGATCCAACGAAACTATTTAAATACAGAACAAGCACAAGCTCGCATAGATAGTCAATTATCTCTGACAAAAAAAGTGGCTCGTGCAGATGTGGTTTTAGATAACTCTTCTACTCTAGAAGTATTACTCAAACAGATAGATGTAGCCCTAAAAACTTTACTATAAGGGAAAGCATATTTATCTTAAAAAAGACATATATACGACATTCTGAAGACATAATATTTTGATAAATTAATTTTTATAAATTCAGTAAAAAGTCTTCATATTTGAGCCAAAGTTGTTTAATAATTCGGTGATTTTACAGTTGAGACTAAGGTTAGTAGTACTATAAATTTAAATAGTTAGTAAACAAATAGTCACTATCATCTCTGGTGTTGTACTAAATGCTCAAGATTGCAGAAAATAAAGTAATCAATATTAGGCTCGGCAGAAAAAATTGAGATAATATAAGTATTTGAGCAAAATGTAAGGCAAGTAAGCATTGCTAGCAATTAAGTTATCAAAAAACTTAATTAATAATTAAGAATTATTTGGAAACAATATTTTTATCTTATTTTTAGCATCATAGTTATGAACTTAAGTTTAAGCTTTTTCAATAAGTTGGCTTTAGTTAACTCTCCAGCCAAAGAATTAAAAAAGAAGAAGAAAATACACGATTACAGCCGACAAGTTTGGGGAAGTGACTACATATTTGAGCGAGTAAATGAAGGAACGATAGGCTACATGACTGGAGTAGGCAACGGGATTAAAGCTAGTGATCGCATCATTTTACGACAAGGTACTGAATCTTATCAATATCAAATTGAGGAAATTGATTACTACTCCTATCCGTCTGATATGTGGATAGCTTTACTCAAGCAAGTAGTTTAATAAATATAATCCGATAGCAATCCTTGCAGGATCAAGTGAAAATTCTTGTGATGGTGTTTGTCATTTGTCCTTGTAGGGTGCGTTATAGCGCAGCGCAACGCACCATTTTTGTCACCTCATAATTTTTATATTTCTCCACCAACGACTACATCTCGAATTCGTAGACTTGGGCCACCACAACCCACTGATAAGCCGTTTTGCCCTCCCTTACCACAACCACCAGATTCATCCCAATAAAAGTCATCACCAATTGCTTCTATATCAGCTAAAGTTTGAAATACATTTCCTGAAAGTGTCACATCCCTTACAGGTTCAGCAATTTTGCCGTTTCTAATCATCCATGCTTCCCCAGCACTGAAGGTAAACATTTCCCCATTCGTCATTCCACCCAACCAATTGCGGGCATAGACTCCTTCTGTGATACCGATAAATAAATCTTCTACTGGTGTTTTACCCCGTTCAATCCAGGTATTTGTCATCCGCACAATTGGGGTAAAGTGATAGCTCAAACAGCGAGCATTACCCGTAGGCGTTTCCTCTAATTTGCCTGCGGTTTCACGAGAATGCAAACGTCCAACTAAAACTCCGTCTTGAATTAATTGAGTAGTAGTGGCAGGAGTGCCTTCATCATCGTAAAAATAGCTACCACGATGTCCTTGTGGAGCAGCACCATCAAAAATTTGCAGTTCTTCTGGGCCAAACCGCCTTCCAATGGTCATCACTTCCAGCAAATCGGGGTTTTCATAAGCCATATCAGCTTCAGAAAGGTGTCCGAAGGCTTCGTGGACAAACAAACCAGTGAGAACTGGATCGATGACTACGGTGTAGGTATTGCCTTTAACTGATGGCAGAGATAAAGCTGCGACTGCTCTTTGAGCGGCACTTTCGACTTGTCGATCCAAATGGGTTAAATCTTCGTAGGCTTTGCGAGAACCAGTAGTTTCCCTTCCAGTTTGTACAGTTTCGCCATTTTTGGCGGTGGCGGCAAAGCGCATTTCCATATCTACCCAAGATTGATCGATGAAAGTGCCTTCAGAGGTAGCAATGATTGCTCTTTGAGCGCTGTCTCCATAGCGCACTGAGGTAGTGGTAATCTGGCGATCAACGCTTTTGAGTAATTCCGTGTAGCGATCGCATAATTGTTTTTTCTGCGAAAGTGGAATTTTTCGAGGATCGGTGCCGACAAGGGGCAATTTGCATACTACTTGCACTGGGTCAATGGGTGCGAGTAAAGTTTCTTCATCACCAACCATCCGCGCCGCAGCGATCGCTTCTTCTATACGATCCTTAATTGTGGAAAGTTGATTAAAGCAGCTCAAGCCCCATCCACCCTTATAGCAAGCGCGAATATGTCCACCAATCGAGATGCCTTCACTGAGGGTTTCTATCTTGTCGCCACGCAATAAGATATCAGTCCCTTCTGCTTCTTCAAGGCGAATCATTAAATAATCTACACGCTTTGAGTAACGGGCAATCAGATCCGAAAGCAAATTTTGGGCGTCAGCAAGTGTAGTCGGCATTTCTAAGTAGTAATAATGACGAATTGCATTTATTCTGCAATTATTTGGGGATTTATGCTAGTCAATATCGCAGTTCGTTCATGAATACATGAACTGATATCAATCTGCACATCTTAGCTATAACTTTCACTTTGGCAAAGTAGGGAGTGGGAGAACAATAGATAAATCTTAGCTATATGAAAATAGTGTAAAATTTATATAAATTTTGTGTATTTATACTTAACAATTTAGGTTTTTAGTAGAATATATGAGGTTGTTAACAATATTTTTTAATTTAATACAAAGTTTTCAGTGTTAATAAAACGCTAGTCAACACGAAATTGTTTACTAAGCTTAGTCACTTTTAAATATTAAACAAAGCGCCTCCTTAAACAAGGAATGATTAGTATAGAGAAAAGTTTTGTGGGTTTAAAGTAAACAGGTTTAAGTCAAAGGTAAATAACCAATGCAAAAGTATTATAAATTGGCAATTACGGTTGCTGTTGTTGGATTTGGATTAGGAACGCTGAGTACAGCGCAAGCAGCAACTTTGAGTGTGAGTGCCTCAGACCAAGGTTCGTGGGCTGCTGAAGGCGGATTTATTGGAGGAAATTCTAATGACAATACTAACTACATAACTGGAAATATCAGCGCTACAGATTTACGTGACTATTTTACATTCAATCTTGATAATGTAGCACAAGTCTCCTCAGCAACCCTGCAAGTTCAACGATTTGTGGGTTCAGAAAGTGGAGTAAAGACTTTAGGTTTGTTTGATGTTTCAACACCTAATAATGTACTCTCTCAGAAAGAGAATAGTCCCAATGACGCTATTTATAACGATTTGGGAAGCGGTAAAAACTATGGAACTTTCAATGTCAGTAGTTCTGGCGATTCAAACGAGATTTTGAATTTTGCTCTTAACTCCGACGCTATTGCAGATATTAACACTAGAAGTGGGAAATTTTTCTCAATCGGAGGTGCGCTTCTAAGTAATATTGAACTTTCAGACGATTATCTGTTCTCGGAAAGTGGTGATGGTACGTTTGCAAAACTTGTGCTAAATGTTGATTCAGCCACGGTTCCAGAACCCGATCTCCTTGGCGGCGTAGTGGTTGCTGGTGTTGCAGGTTTGTGGTTACGCAAACGAAAAGCGTCTTAAACTGTATAGCTTCAAATTTGTAGTTGGCGCTTAAGCGTCAATTACAAGCAACAAAGTATTCTGAATTTAATTATGTCCGTTTACTTAATTAGCGAGATTCTTCTACATTCTCTTGTTCCTCCATCACCTCACTTTTATTTTGTAGCGGCTTGACTACTCTGGCGATCGCTTCCTGAACAAAAGCTTTAATAAATTCATCTCTGCGATTGATTTGAAACTGTCGCTGTACAACTTCTGTCATCCCGCCATCACCCCAATCTTGGTCATGACGAAAATATTCAATAAAGCTTTTACCAGCAATTCGCGTTAAATAAGCTGCGGTAACACCTTGAATTGCTCTACCAATAATAAAGGTGGCAACATTGAGTTGCAAAGCTGTAGATAATAATTGAATCGCGCCTTTGACAATGCCCAAACTGGCAATAGTTTTGGCTAAAGAAAGGGCTAATTCTCGTCCCCTTTCCATATTCAATTCACAACCATATACTCGCCCAATTTCGACGACCATTTGAGCATTGACGGCGGCGGTTGCTAATAAATCTACCACTGGTACAGGAGTCACTGAGACTACGCCAGCCCCAATCCATTGAAACCGTTCTACAATTTTGTCAGCTTGACGACGGCGCTGGCCATCAATGAGTTTTCGCGCCTCGTCACCTAAGCGTAGAGATTGCAAAAGAATGTTATCTGCTACCAAATCTTCACCTTCGGCGCGTAAAATCGCAGCCATGCGCCGCAKCAAAGGAACAATATCTGCTTCTGGCTGAAAGGTTTCGCCAGTTTCTAGTTGTGCTGATTGAGGATTAGCAGCGATCGCTACTACATCATTAGTAGCAATAAATCCCAGCACCCGCTGACGTAACCTGGCGAGGATGGCTTCTTTATCTTCATCTGTATATAAATCAGTTTTGTTGAGAACTAAGAGCGATCGCTTACCAATTTCTGCTAATCCCTTTAACGGCTCATATTCCGAGCGTCGTAAATCATTATCCACCACAAACAACAGTAAATCTGCTTCTGTCGCCAGTTCTCGCGCCATTTGTTCCCGTTCCGTCCCCGCCACACCCGCTTCTAAAATTCCCGGCGTATCCGTAATTAAAATCTTGCGTTCCAATCCCTTCAACCGCAAACAATAAGTTTCCCCAACTTGGGTTGTACCCATCGGTGCATCCACCTGACCGACCATGCGCCCCATGATGGCATTTACTAAGGAAGTTTTACCAGCACTCCCGGTACCAAATACCACCACTTGAATTTCACCTCGTGCTAGGTTGGCTTCAATTTCCCGCGATTTGCTTAATAAAGCTTGGCGTGCGACTTCATCTTGAATTTGGGCTACTTGTTGGCGCACAGCTTCCAGAGTCGTAGAAGCTGCGTCAGACTTGCCGGCTGGGATTTGGGCTGGAGTCACACGAGAACGAGTGCGACGCGATCGCTTTTCCCCAGCTTGAAGCACTAATACATAATAAACAAAAGCGGCAACCAACGCTCCAATCAGCACAATCAGCAGCAACAGCAGCAAATTGCCTAACAACGGCGAATAGGACAATTGCCAATAAAGCCGTGATAGCGAATCAATTAGCCATAAAGCTAGCCCCAAAATGACAATTAGACCAACAATCAGCGTTACGATACGTGACAGAGGCATGGCTGGCAAAGGTTAGTAGATATGAAGTAGGCACATGCTTTTAATCTTAATAGTTTCAGTATTTTTTACCAGAGTAGTAAGCGAATCAAAAGTTAAAAGTCTCTCTACATCCTGAAAATATTTTTCAAACTAGAATTAATTTTACTAACACTGTTCTCTATAATCTGGCAACAGTTTAATCTTCGCCTCACCGCATCATTATCTGTAGCCGTCTTTTAAAAAATTGGTATAGTGCTACGAGATGTTAGGGAAATAAATTTTTGACCTTCTGAGGCTCAAGTTTCACCTTCTGAGGCTCAAGTTTCACCTTCTGAGGCTCAAGTTTCACCTTCTGAGGCTCAAATACCATTAAGAAAAACCTTTGCAATACATGAATTGGTTATAAGGCCGTACAGCTAGCTGTACATTAGTGTCAATTTAACGTCAAACTGGAAAATTCTAAATTCTAAATTTTCTTTTAACTTCCACCTTGGGATACTAGCGTTTGGAAGTTGATTTTTTCATAATGATTGGCAACAAGTAAAAGCTTGTGTGTCAAAATTTCTTGGTGGACTTACGAAAGTTCGCTGAGATCAAAGAATTTAAAGCTAGCTTTGGCAGGCTTGTTCACAACAAACGGAAAAAGAAACTTATGGGACTTTTTGATCAAATTCTCGGTGCTGTTACTAATCCCAATCAACAGGGCAGCTTAGGTCAACTAGGAAGTATTATCAATAGTGTGAACCAACTGAGCGATCGTACTGGTGCTGACCCTTCTACCATCCAATCCGTTTTATCAATTGTCGGTAGTCAAGTTCGCTCGGCTTTACAACACAAGCAAGTCACAGATGGTAATGAAGCCGCACAAACTATAGTGAATCAATACGCTGGTACTTCTCCTAACCCCCAAGCAGTCGATTCGCTATTTTCTCCTGGTATACAACAGCAGATAGCTGAAATTGCTGCCCTGCGTACTGGGTTAGCTCCTGGTATGATTCAACAATTGCTCCCTTTAGCTGTACCTTTAGTACTCAATTTTTTGCAATCAGGTGCCAATAGTCAAAATCCCCAAACTGGCGGTAATTCTGTACTAAATTCCTTCTTAGATGCTGACGGTGATGGTGATGTTGATATTGCCGACGCCTTGCAAATGGCCAGTCGTTACATAAGACAATAATACTTCTCCCCACTCCTCATCCCCTGCTTGGTGAGCGTACCCCTACTCTTAAGCAAGGCGGAGCGTCTGGTAGAGAAGTTGAACCACATCCCCACACTCTCCACTCCCCAGAATAAGCCGCTTGTCATTAGACATCGGCAAATAGGCCTTGCTAGATTCTTAGCTAGGACATAGGCTGAGAAGAAGGGAAACTAACACAAATCAGACAGTCTATGGCTAAATTTTTTGACTGTATTACTGAGGAACTGCAAGGCTTTATTAGTGCCCAACACCTTTTTTTTGTTGGTTCTGCACCCTTGAGTCCTACAGGTCATATTAACGTGTCTCCTAAAGGTTTGGATTGCTTTCGCATCCTCTCTCCCAATCAAGTAGCTTATGTAGATCTTACAGGCAGTAGTAACGAAACTTCCGCCCATTTACAAGAAAATGGACGAATTACTTTCATGTTTTGCGCCTTTAAGGAACCTGCTTGTATTCTGCGTCTTTATGGTCAAGGAAAGACGATTTTACCGACTTCTCCAGACTGGAACTCACTGTACTCTTTATTTCCAGAAATACCTGGAACTCGTCAAATTATCGTCGCCGATATCCAAGAAGTACAGACTTCCTGTGGTTTTGGCGTACCACTCTATGAATATCAAGGTCAGCGCCAGACTCTAGTAAACTGGGCTAGTAAAAAAGGTGAAGAGGGAGTTAGAGAATATCAACAGCAGAAAAATATCGTCAGCCTTGATGGTTTATCGACTCCACTCAGTAAATTATTTTAAGTTTTACAAAAGCAGGATTTTATACAGGATTTATACTAAGTTGACTGAGATAATATTTACTTCAAAAGCAGTTATCCTATTTATAATTTTAAATTTGGGATTGATTTTGGAGTGTGAGAAAGTTACAGGGCAAGCTTTTGGTATGGCAATCACCATTCAAATTAGTATTACATAGCTGCTTTGATTTTTAATAATATTAACTTTGACAACTTGGTATAATAGCAATTTATGAATTATTCTATTTGTTCGCTTATAGCGAAAGATGAGCCTTTTCTATGGCAAATGCTTTACGAAGCAGCACATTTGGAAAGAGAAGGTAATTTGACAGTGCAGGATCTCATGAATCATCCTGACTTAGCAAAATATGTGAAAAATTGGGGACATAAAGATGATAGTGGCTTTGTTGCTATTTTAGTAAGTAGTAATCAGCCAGTAGGAGCAGCATGGCTGCGTTTATTAACGGGTGAAAATAAAGGATATGGTTATATTAGCGATCGCACTCCTGAATTAGCGATCGCAATTCTCCCTGAATATCAAAATCAAGGCATAGGAACGCAGCTACTCAAGTATTTATTAGCAGCAGCAAAAACATCCTATCCATCAATATCTCTCAGCATTAGAGCGACAAATCCCGCCTTTGCTTTATATCAAAGATTAGGTTTTGCAGTCGTCCCCGGTAGCGAAACAATCAACCGAGTTGGCGGAATTTCTTTGAAGATGAAAATTGATTTTTCTTAAAATATTTGTGCTTCCTATTTCATGACAACTCAAATTGGGGAAGAATTTCTGTTTCATTTTTTGCTGCATTTATCCACTCTTGGATTGTGCTTAATGCCAGAATAGCTGCTACATAATTTTTAGCAACAGTATCCAATTGCACATTATAAGCTACAAATCGTAAGACGACTGGAGCAAAAAACGCATCCGCAATTGTGAAATTGCCAAATAATAAATTGCCAGTAGACCCAAATTTTTGACGTGATTCTTTCCAAATACTCGTAATGCGATCAATATCTTGTTGTACGCCAGATGCTAAACCTTTGCCAGGGTATTTAGTCCGGCAATTCATTGGCATATTCTGACGCAAATTTTGAAAACCAGAATGCATTTCGGCAGTGATAGAACGGGCAAATGCTCTTGCTGTTTTATCTTCTGGCCACCATTGCATMGGAAATGTTTCTGCTAGGTATTCACAAATAGCAAGAGAATCCCACACAGTTACCGTATCGTGTAATAGTACAGGTACTTTTCCTGAAGGAGAGTATTGCCGAGTTTTTGCTGAAGAATCCGAACCGTAAAGTGGAATCCGAATTTCATCGAATTCTAAACTAAATTGTTTCATCGCCAGCCAAGGACGAAGCGACCAAGATGAATAATTTTTATTGCCAATTACTAAAGTTAATTGTGTCATATTTTTAGTACCTGTAAAGTTGTTCAATCCATATAGACACATCTACTTCCGAACCGGAAGCAAAAGATTTTCCAGTTACAGGGTCGTAAGCTTGCCAATAAATATTACCGTGACGGTCAACCTTTTGTGTTACTTGTAATTCCTTAGGGTCTGCTAAGAGTTGATTGAGAAATTTTTTCCAGATACTATGCAGAGATTCCCAAAAGTTGGAGTTAACTTTTTTAGGGAATAAGGTGCTAGAATTTATTTTTTTTAGTTGTAAGCATTTAATGCTATTGTTCATAAAATTATTCTTGAAAGCTCTACAAATAAAACAGTAGCAACGTCGCACTCAGGAATCAAATCATGGCTTGTATAGGTTCTATAAATATGATTTATAGATATGAGAAATCATTAATCCCAGGTTTTTGTCACAATTAAATTAGGATGCGTGTACCCTTGTTCTCATGAATTGCCCATGAAACTCTCCCAACTTCGAGCCATCGTTGCAGTCGCAGAACGTGGTAACTTTAGTGAGGCAGCTTTAGAATTGCAGCTTTCGCAGCCTGCAATTAGTCATGCGATCGCCACCTTAGAAGAAGAATTAGGTGTACCTTTATTTGCCAGAGGTCGTCACGGTGCAGTGCTGACACCTGCTGGCGAGCGTATACTAGATCATGCACGTCAGGCAATGCAACATCTAGAGATGATGCAACACGAAGCAAACCTACATAAAGGTTTACATGGTGGACATGTGCGGATTGCGGCTTTTCGCAGCGTTGCTACTCATTTATTACCAAAAGCGATCGCTCAATTTCACGATGGATTCCCAGAAGTTGCTGTCACCATTATCGAGTGTGCTACTTTCACAGATGTAGAACAATGTTTGCGTGACGGACGTACTGATATTGGTATTACCTGTCTACCAACTAGTGATGAGTTTGAGACTTGGGAAATTTTTCGGGATGAATATTTGGCTTTACTACCACCACAGAGCAAAATTAACAGCAAAGATATTACTTGGGAAGACATAGCAGCCTATCCACCAGTTTTACTTCCTTGTACACCATGTGGACGTATTGTTCACAACCATCTCAAGAATTTAGCAATTCCCATAAGTACTGCTACCGATATTCAAGAAGATTCCACAGTTGTAAGTATGGTAAATCAAGGACTGAGAGCTGCTATTATGCCTCGTTTAGCAGCTGTACCCATTCCGCCAAAAGTACAGGTATACAGTTTACCTGCACCGATTGAGCGAGTAATTGCAACTGCAATTTTATCTAATGGTTTACAAGTACCTGCGGTATTTACATTTTTAGAGATGTTGAAAAAATTCGATTTTTATATTTTAGCTAAATCGACTTATTAATCGCAATAAAGACGCGATAAATCGCCGTCTCTATAAGAGATTGATTATTRTAGAAACGGCGATTTATCACGTTTGATACCTTAATCGAAGCGTATTGGTTTATAAACTAATTTTTAAGTAAGTCTGCTTTTAACTTCTTCTGCCAAATTTGCCAATAATACTTCTACTTGCTCGCCTGTTTTCAAATCTTTAAGAGAGGATTTTTGTGCTGCGGCTTCCTCAGAACCAATAATTACACACAATTGAATTCCCTGTTTGTCTGCTAACTGAAATTGTTTACCTAAAGGACGCTTATCAAAGTTAGTGATAACATTAATTCCCGCTTGACGCAGTTGTTGAGAAACTTTTAAATAAGTAGGCATTAAATCATCTTGCATATTTACTACCATAACTTGCGCTGGTGTTGCAGCTAAGGTACTGAGAATACCTGCTTTGAGCAATCGACTAATTAAGCGAGTCAAGCCAATAGAAATGCCAACACCAGGCATCTTTTCACCCAAAAACACCCCTACTAATTCTTCATATCTGCCGCCAGAACAAATGCTACCCAAGGCTTCATGTCCTAATAAAGTTGTTTCATAAACTGTACCAGTATAATAATCAAGTCCACGGGCAATTGATAAATCAATACAAAAACGATTTTCGGCAACTCCCAGATTACGCACACCTGTAATTACTGTTTCTAATTCACTAACTCCCAGGCTAAATTGCTCGGTTTCTGGAAGATTTGCCAGGTGTTTGAGCTTATCTAATACTTCATCGACTAAACCATGTATTTTAATAAATTCAATAATTTTTTCCGCTTGCTCTACTGAAATTCCTTCTTTTTCTAAATCCTGTTTGACTTTATTTTCACCAATTTTTTCGAGGGTATCAACAACATTGATACAAGATTTAATTTGGTTTTCGGCAATTCCTAATGATTTAAAGAAACCTGTAAGAACTTTGCGGTTATTAATGCGGATAATAAAATCACCGATATTAATCGCTTCAAATATTTCAGTAATAATTGCAGGCATTTGAGCATCATAAAGTAAGCTCAGTTCGCGACGCGCAACTACATCAATATCGCATTGGCGGAATTGACGAAAACGCCCATCTTTTGCCCGTTCCCCCCGAAAAACTACATCCATTTGATAACGGGCAAAGGGAAAAGTTAACTCATTGAGGTGACGAGCAATATAAGCTGCTAATGGTACTGTTTGGTCAAACTTTAATGCCCTTGCTTCTGAACCAGTTTCGCTAGATTTATCTTTTTCAGCTTGGCGATTTGGTGGCAAAATGGGATCGATTCCATAAATGATATTGTCACCTTGGTTTCCTTTCGCTTGTAAGACTTCTAAACGTTCTACTGCTGGGGTTTCAATGGGCGTAAATCCATAGCTTTCAAAAACTCTACGGATAGTGTCTAGGAGATATAATTCTAAGCGCTTTTCGCTAGGCAGAAATTCTGGGAAACCGCTGGGAGTAGAAAAGTTTATTTTGTCACCTTTTGCCATACTTGATACTATTTTAGATTTGAGATTTTGCGAAAAGTTTGAGCGGAGGTTTCCTGCCTAGACGCGCATAGGGCAGCAAGACATAGGCTTTAAAAACTTTTCAAGATTGATTTTGGATTGGGAATCATCATCGTTAAACCAACCCTGAATCATATTGTCGCACTAGGGTGTGTTATGCCGTAGGCTAACGCACGATTTGAGATTTTCGCTGCGTTAGGACTTACGTCCATAACGCACCCTACCAAATTAAAGCTAAATTCTCAATTCTGAATTCTGCTCGATTGTTTTATTTTAGCCGTTGTTCTTGAATGAGAGTGCGTTGAAAAATTTGACCGTTCTTAAACCAATGCCAAGTTCGGGCACGATTGTTATTGTCTGGACTAATGTAAATCATTTCATATAAACTCATTTCTGGGTTTGTCTTATAAACAAACCACAAAATCACAATAGAATCGTCGGCTTCCCAGGCTTTGCCTTCAATGCGATCAGTGTCGAACCAAAGTTTATTATCTTTATAGATTCCGGGAAATTCGTATTCTTCTTTTTTGCCATCAGCCCAGTTGTAGCGGTTGATTTGGTAATAGGGATGAGCGCCGTTTTCTGGGAATTGACAAGTTAAATGAGATTCGTAACTGTCGAGGATTTTTCCGGTTGTATCAACTAATGTATAAGTGCCTACCCAATCTCCTTCATGACGGACCAGCACGGGCATTTCTTCTTTAATATTAGACATCGTTATTCACCTTTTATTGTTCTAACATTTTAAAAAATCGAGAAAAGTAATCGGGAAAGGTCTTCGCTGTACAACCTGGGTCTTTAATTACAATTCCTGGAACTTTTAAGCCTGTGACAGCAAATGCCATTGCCATGCGATGATCGTGATAAGTTTCAATTGCTGCTGGGGTAATCGGGCTAGGTTCAATCTTCAGTCTATCGGCAAATTCTTCAACTTGAACTCCCAAGCGACGCAATTCGGTCACTACGGCATGAATGCGGTCGGTTTCTTTATAGCGAATATGTTCGACATTCCGAATGGTAACAGGTGAGGTGGCGAAGGGAGCGATCGCTCCTAAGGTTTGCACCAAATCTGAGATATCATTCATGTCAATATCGATACCCTGCAATTGCTCTGGACCTGTGACTTCGGTGTAATCATCACCTTCACGAATTTGACAACCCATCTGTTCTAAAACGTTGAGCCAAAGAATATCACCTTGACAAGATTGTTTAGTCAAATGTTTAACCCGCACTCGTCCACCAGTGACGGCGGCGGCGGCAAAAAAGTAAGAAGCATTTGACGCATCAGGTTCTATTGTGTAATGTCGAGGCTGGTAACGCTGGCCTGCTTGAATTTGAAATTGATTTTCGCCAATTTGGTTTACTTCCACACCAAAATCAGCCATCAACCGACAAGTCATTTTCACATAAGATTGAGAAACCAATGTCCCCTCAACTTCAATGATTGTGTCTTGTTGAGCATAAGGCGCAATCATTAATAAAGCCGAAAGTTGCTGACTTGTTTGGTTAGCTTTTAAGCGAAAATGTCCCCCAAAAAATTGCCCACCGTAAATGGTGTAAGGCATAAAATCAGGGTTTCCTTGAAAGTTAACGGTTACTCCACTACTTTGCAGCACCTTTAGTAAGTCGCCCATCGGTCGTTCTCGCATTCGGGGAACGCCATCTAAGCGATATTCGCCATTACCTAGTGCTACCAGCGCCGAAATAAACCTTGCTGCTGTACCTGCTAAGCCAACAAACAAATCTGCCTGCTTCGCGGGAATTTCGCCTCCCTTTCCTGCTACTTGAATTTGAGCCAGGTCAGGATTCAGGGTAATAGGGATGCCTAATTGCTCTAAACATTTGGCAAAATAATTGCTGTCTTCACTAAATAAGGCATTTTCTAAAATAGAGTCACCTTGGGCTAACGCAGCGACAAGTAATGCCCGATTAGTAATACTTTTAGAACCAGGAATCTCTACCGTGGCATCTACTGGACGATTCAGAGCAGGGATTGCAATGGTATCCACTTTTAACCTCTGTGCAGGTGGTCAGCTACAACTTAATTATGTTCGCATATTATGGATGGGGAGTGGGCATTGGGGAAGCTTCAACTTCAATCAAAGCCCGATCAATCATTTTCTAGCCGTTCCCAAAGTTGAGCCACCGGGATAGTTTGCCCAGTCATGGGTTCGTGCCAAGCTTGCCGGAAATCTGCTAAGACTTGTGTTGTGAACCAATGGACTTGTGTAGTGGACTAAAACATCAAAATTCTTCCAGATGCTTTGGTTATTGTAGGCGAAGCTATGGCACAGGCGATCGCCTTTAGTAAAATAGATATTTTGAACAAGATGAGAATGCGATCATTTTGCGATGTGTCTCCCTGTCAATCTAAACGATCAGTCTTCAACCAGACACGATATCACTCCCCATTCCCAAACCACCAAGGGTCATTACTAACATTAGTTTTAATCAAAAATGCTTTTTTCCGCATGAACCGTTTCAGCGCTGCCGCACCCATGCGTGACCCTCCCAGACCGGAGAATTTGAAGGCATTTTTCTCTCCCTCGTGCATGATGGCGGTGAGTGCAGCATCGTTGATACTGATGGCACCCGCATCTATATGCTGGGCAACTTCTAAAGCTTCTGCTTCGGACTCAGCAAAAACAGCAGCACTCAGTCCATAAATTGAATCGTTTGCCAAGGATACTGCTTCTTCAACTTTAGCAAAAGGCATGACTGGCATAATCGGGCCAAAAGTCTCTTCAGTCATCACTTTCATGGAATGATTGACCTGAGTCAGCACTGTGGGACGACACCACCAACCTCCTCCTAAGTCTTCAATGACACCGCCTCAGTGAATTACTGCTCCTTTTTCCACTGCATCTAAGAGATGGTCGCTAATAATTGCTGCTTGTCTTTCGGCTATGATGGGGCCAATTTCTCCGCTTTCAAGTGTGGGATAAGCTAATTCAAGGCGATGGGCTTTAGCTATTAGTAGATGGTAAAATTTTTCAAATATCGATTCGGCAACATAAATTCGCTCAATTGATAAGCATGATTGTCCGGCGTTGACGACGGAACCCCACAATATTGCTGAGGTTGCTAAATCTAAGTTGGCTGATTCTAAAACGATCGCTGGATCTTTTCCGCCTAATTCTAAAAAAGTGGGAATAAATTGTTTAGCAGCTGCCTGGGCTACTTTTCGTCCTGTTGCCACACTGCCTGTAAAACATACTAAATCTACATTCTCGATTAAAGCAGCTCCGGTTTCCCCTGCTCCTTCAACAAAAGTTAAGACATCGCGCAATTTGGGCACGGCGTTGAGTGCTGTAACTAACGGTGCTACGAAGCGGGGAGCAATTTCGCTGGGTTTGACAATCGCTGCACAACCCGCCAACAATGCGGGAATGGTATCAATAGTAGAGAGTAATAGCGGAAAATTCCACGGGCTAATCACCCCAACTAAAGGATAAGGTACAGATGCTTGTTGTAAAGCGATAAAGGGAATTGCTGTATTTTTTGCAGATTCTTGCAGCAATTCCGGTGCTAACTTACACCAACGGTCAATGCTAGAAAGGAAGGAATCGATTTCTAATACTGAAGTTGATAGTCTGCCCGTATCATTTACCAAAGCTTCCGTTAAGCGATCGCGTTCTGATAATATGGTTTCCTTCCACTGTTGTAAAGCTTCTATTCTTCCCTCTATACCCAATTCTTGCCAATAAACCTGCGCCCGACGCGTGCGCTTACATTGCTGTACAAGTAGCCTGGGCGGCGGCGGGATAATTACGTAGTCATATTTACCAGTGCGGGGGTTGCGGACTTCTATTGGTTTTGTATTAGTCATTAGTTATTAGTTATTAGTCATTAGTAGAGACGTGATTAATCGTGTCTCTACAATATTTGCAATCCCCAATTCAAATTATCCCCAATTTCGCTAACCGTTCGATGGTGGCTTGCTGGGTTTGCAGGAAGTGTTTGCGGTCTACTTCTTTTTCCAGCATAGTATTAGCGGGGTAAAAGTGTAACTGGCGATAACTTTCGGCGTAGAGTTCAAATCGTTGGCGTGAAAGTAAATTATTTAACCCTGGTCGGCGGCGATCGCGGCGTAATGCTGCTAGGTCAATCTCTGCAAATGCTGCCATGCTCTCGCCTGTATCTGTTTGGGCTATAACTATTCCCCGATGGTCGATGATTTTTGAGCCTCCATCAGCAGAAGCGATGGGGATAGCAATATTAGCGATACCTGCGGTGTTAGCTGATACGACATACGCTAGATTTTCCACGGCACGAGTAATTTTGGCGGCGTCTTTGGGTGTGAGGTTTTTGTTATACACTTCTGAAGTAGAATGCAGAAAAATCTCTGCTCCTCGCATCGCTAGACACCGTGCTACTTCTGGATACAAAATTTCTTCTGATGCTAAAGCTGCTAAATTACCAATGTCAGTTTTGGCAACGGGGAAGACTCCCTCTAAACCATAGCAGTCGAGATATTTATCCCAAACGTCATGAGGGGTAGGGGCAAATAACGAATTCAATCGTCGATAGCGTAGGATAATCGAGCCGGAGGGGTCAAGTACAAAGCAGGTTTGAAAGTATAATCCAGGAAAGTTGGGGTCAACTTCGTAGGCGTTACCAGCTAAAAAGATTTTATGCTTTTGGGCAATTTTTCCCAGTGCTTCATACTCAGCACCAGCCATTTCCACACAAGCTTTTTCTGCCCATCCTGCTAGAGTATCTCCCATCGGAAAACCCGTGAGAAAATATTCTGGCAGCACAATTAAACGACAATCAAAGCCAATAAAAGCAATACTAGCTGCAATTTGTTGCCCCAAGCGATTGGTAGAGTTTTGCATCATCACTCGCGCTTCGTGGCGATCGCTTGCTTGATTGACTGCGTGACAGGTAACTTGCAGTGCTAAAGCACGGTATGATTCTAAATTATTGGGCATGGAAAGTTAGAATAATTCGTAGTTCGTAATGACGCTCGTTGCGACGCTTCGCTAACGTAATTCGTAATTAATTTATTGAGGGTAGAAGCTCTATAGTTTTTTCATTAAAAAATTAACAATTATCATTATTCAAAGCAACTAAGTAGAACGATGTGGAAAAACTAAACTATGTTAAGAAAAATTAAATAGACTCAAACCCTCTTCCCTACTGCCTTCTACCTCCTGCCTCATCCCAACGATAAATATTTACACCGACCTACTTACCTTTAGGTATGGAGTCATAATTACGAATTACGAATTACGAATTACGAATTACGAATTTTACGATCCCCACCCCAGAGCGCTCGTACTAGTTTATCTGTTAATGGGGTGCCGAAAAGTTGAGCAGCAAATTTGTTTCCTGGGTCGCGTTCAGCAGATATACGGCGTAATAATAAGTCACGAGTAGCTAAAGCTGACCGTGCATCTTCTGAGACTGGTTCAGCTGCGTCTACCCAAGTTAGCCAGCGTTCTAGTGTTTCGTGTGCGAGTGTACGAGTTATTTCTAGGGTTTCAGAAGTAGGTACGGCGGTGTAGCACAGACTGACAGGAGATTGAAACAGGCGAACATAGACACTTTTGCTAATAAATAACTTCAGCCGCGGATCTTCTTGCAACTTCAAAAATTTTTGGTTAACTGGTTCGTAGTAGCGATCAAGATATGCTAAATCAGTTGAAAGCTCAGTCCGAGCAATGTAATCTATATAAAATAAAATATTTCCGTCTGGAAGGGTGCCAAACTCAAACGCCAAATGTGGAACCTGAATATGCGATGCTAACCAAATGGTGAGCCGCATGGTACTAAAGTTAGATTTTTCCGGGTTTCCTAACCATGAATGCACTAACCAATCAATTTCTTTTCCCGAAAATGCGCTCAGGGAACCGTTGATATTACCATCAAGGCTGCTGTATTGCTGTAAATCTTCCACTGAAGGATCTGGATTTAACTCAAAACGAGCCTGCAATTTTTGGTAAAGTTCCTTTGTAATCTCCCACAACTGCTCAAAAACAGCTTTATTATTTAGATTGGTTGGTTGCTGAGTCATGGTTGAAGTTTGTTGGTTTTATATATAGAAAGTTTAAACTGCTTGTTATTGAAACTCTGACTTTTCACGTCATCTGGACTCATACTGCTTCCAGAATAATATATGCTGTACGTCCTGAGTGCGTGTTGCTGTATTCTCAAAAGGGGGATGCTTTTACTTTATCTATTACTTTATGTCTGCTACCCAAAAACTACGGCAATTACTAGCGCGTCCGGAAATTATTGTAATTCCTGGTGTTTATGATTGTTTGGGAGCGAAGTTAGCCGAAAAACAAGGTTTTGCAGTCGTGGCTAGCAGTGGCTTTGGAATTGCGGCTTCTGTTTTGGGTTTGCCAGATTACGGTTTTCTCACGGCTACCGAAATGCTTTATAGTGTGGGGCGGATTGCTCAATCAATTAATATTCCGCTGATTGCTGATTTGGATACAGGTTATGGTAACGCCTTAAATGTAATTCGCACGATTAAAGATGCCGTACAGTTGGGCGTTGCTGGGGTACTCTTGGAAGATCAGGAATGGCCGAAAAAGTGCGGACACTTTGAAGGGAAGCGAGTTATTTCCCAAGCCGAACATGTGGGAAAAATTCGCGCCGCAGTAGAAGCGCGTGGCGATAGCGGTTTAGTAATTATTGCTCGCACCGATGCGCGTGCGCCGTTGGGTTTAGCAGAAGCGATCACTCGCGGTCGAGCTTATATTGCTGCCGGAGCAGATATACTGTTTGTGGAAGCTCCCCAATCTGTTGAAGAGTTAAAGGCGATCGCTACTGCTTTCCCGGATGTACCACTAGTAGCTAATATCGTTGAAGGTGGTAAAACTCCAGAAATTTCCACAGATGAATTACAAAAGTTAGGCTTCAAAATTGCATTTTTTCCTCTCACAGCTTTATTAGCTGTCACACAAGTAATGAACACTTGTTTGAAGCATCTCAAAGAACAAGGAACCACAGCTAATTTGCCCAACTTAGTTAAATTTAAAGATTTTCAAGAACTCGTCGGGGTTCCTAAATATCTGCAAATGGAACAAGATTTTAAATCATGAACAAGGAACCAAGAGATTAATTTGATTTCATGTCCGCTAATCACTTATCATTAAAATCTCTTTGAGTTCCTGCGTCAGGCTATATGATAAATCTGAAACCGGACATAATGAGATTCAGGAACCCCCAAATTCTCCTATCCGGTTGTCCCTACATTAATTTACAATGCCGTAGTAGAATCACCAACGATTAATATGGAGTGCCAGTGCCTTCGATGAATTCAGGAGGTAATACCTCACTAAACAATAATTGCTGTAACTCAACGCCCTCAGGACGGCTCCAATCCTGAACCAACTCAGCAATCAAAGTGATGGTAGCAGTTAGTACAACCCCAGCATCACGCATCCGCTGGCGTGCTAAATCTTCCGAAAGATAAAATGGTGAACCAGAAGCATCCATGACCGCTTGAACACTATAGCCTTCGCGCACTGCGCTAATAGCTGGATAAACCAAGCAAACATCCGTGGTGATGCCAGCCATAATTAAATGAGTGCGATTTGTATCTTTGACTGCTTTGACAAAATTCTCATCATCCCAAGCATTGACAATGCCTGCACGTTTGACTCTTGCCTCGTAGGCTTTCGGTAAGCTCTGTGCTAGAGAAGTCATTAGGAGGCCTTGAAACCGTTCTTCTTGACTGCTTGTTAAAACCACAGGTATATTAAGCACTTTTGCTACTTTTGCAAGTGCAAGAGTATTTTTTTCTACTTCCGTTAGAGGTAAATTTTTGATCAGCTTCATGGTGCCAACCTGATGATCGATTAGAAGCATGGCCGAGTTTTCTTGAGTGAAGTCAGAAAATTTCATGATGTTATTTTCCTGTATTGTTGTCATTAATACAATTAGTTAGTACTATGAGTCGGAAGTTGTATCAAATAGAGTTACACCTACCGTTTTTTTTGAATGCTTTGTTAGTCTGCTACAGCGATCGCTGAGATTGTGTTAGAGATTTCTAAACTTCATTCTCAAACGAACATCAGGGATTGCACAAGTAGGAACACAAATGTACGTAGCATCTATCCTAAACATGCCTCAATCACCTAAAATCCTCGACTCACATCCTTATTTACGGCAGACACTTGAATTGGTATCTGACAAATGGGTTACAGCAATCATCTACGTTCTGTCCCAAGGTACAAAACGCTATGGTGAGTTAAATAGAGAAATTGGAGATGTTTCACAACGAATGCTAACCCGTACTCTGCGTAATTTGGAGAGGGATGGTCTTGTGAAGCGCAAAGTATATTCTACTAATCCTCCTACTGTAGAGTATTCTTTGACATCGCTGGGAGAAACATTAGTTGAGCCACTCAGGTTACTGTGCCAGTGGTCAAAAGAGCATTTTCATGAAGTAGAAACTGCTCGAGAAAGTAAAGACAATATTATGGACGATTTCCTTTGACCTGAGAATTACTAATAGAAAATCCTCGACGCGTAGGTTTAATACTAGCTAACTCCACCTGAAAAGTTACCTTATCTCTCATTTCCCCACCTCTTGCTTCCAAAGTCCAATTACCAGGATGCAAATTCCAAAACAAAGAATTAGCTGAGTTTGTATCTAACTTTTCCCCATTCAACCACCATTCCACAAACGTAGATTGATTTCCTGCTAATTTAAATTCTAATTTTTGCTGTCCTGCTTCACCTGGATACAGTAAAAATAAGTCGCCATTATGGGGAGATAAAATTCTCAAATTATTAGAAATTAAATGCGATCGCTGTTGTTTTGCCAACCACTCATCATACTCTGGCGGCAAATCAAATTGATTTTTAGCTTCGTAATTATTTTTATCTTCGGGATAGAAATATTCTTGTACCACTGAGGTACAATATGATGTTGGTCGTAACCCAGAAATTGCACAAACAGGTAGTTGGATTAAACCTGCTGGAGGCGGAAAAGCTGCTGGTTCTTGATGTTCGTGCAGATGTAACATAATTCGATTCCACAGAGGTGCTGCACCTGTAACACCCGAAACCTGGCGCATCGGTTCGCCGTTGAAATTACCTACCCAAGTAGCGACGGTGTAATCTGTCGTAAAGCCAACTGTCCAAGTATCGCGAAAATTAGAAGAAGTGCCAGTTTTAACAGCAGCCGGAAAGGATAAATTTAACACCGAGTCTACACCAAAAGCGGTTGCACGAGCATAATTGTCACTTAATATATTAGTAATTAATTGCCAAATTGTCTGATTGGCAAGTGGTGAGTATGTAGAGACGCGATTAATCGCGTCTGTAGCCAGTGGCGGATTGGAAAATGTGGTTATTAGAGGGATAGCATCTCCTTGACGTGCTATGGTTAGGTATGCACGGGCTAGCTCCCAAAGACTCACTTCGCCACTACCCAAAGTCAAACCTAAACCATAATATTCTGGAGTTTGATTGAGGTGTTCAAACCCCAGTTGATGCAGACGTTGTAAAAAAGTTTCCACACCTACTTTTTCTAACACGCGCACTGCGGGTACATTTAAAGAGTTTGCTAAGGCGATTCGCACCCGCACCGGGCCGAGAAATCTTTCAGTATAATCAGTTGGGCTATAAAGTTTTGCGCCAGGAATGGCATAATGGGCGGGTACGTCTGCCAAAATAGTATTTGGGCGAATTAAATTTTTTTCTAAAGCGAGTTCATAGACAAAAGGCTTGAGGGTAGAACCTGGTTGACGTAGCGCCTGTACCCCATCATTGCGTCCGAGTTTGGCTTGATTAAAATAATCGGGTGAACCAACATAAGCCAAAACTTCTCCAGTGTGGTTGTCAATTACCAACGCAGCTGCATCGTGGACATTATTAGCAGCTAAAGAAGAAATTACTTGCTGTACCTGTGCTTCGACAAATTGCTGTAAAGGACGATTTATACTTGTGCGGATGGGAGAATTTTCCAGACGCGGGGTTTGTGGTGTTTGCGTTTTATCAAACTGATTTGCTAACCAAAATAAAAAGTGTGGTGCGGCGATAATTCCCTGTTGGCGAGATTGAAAGACAACTTTTTCGCTAGATGTTCGTGCTGCGTTCGCC
Source organism: Nostoc sp. PA-18-2419 (assembly GCF_005869855.1). GTDB lineage: Bacteria > Cyanobacteriota > Cyanobacteriia > Cyanobacteriales > Nostocaceae > Nostoc. The sequence continues at coordinate 99,246 of NZ_SZNH01000004.1, forward strand.
TCGCTAATATACCCTTCTTGTACCATCCGATTGAGGACATATTTTTGTCGTTGCTTGAGTCGTTCCCAATGTTCGTAAGGATTAAAATAAGTAGGATTATTGGGAATAGCAGCTAATAAACTAGCTTGGGCAAGATTTAAATCACTCGCTGGGATGGAAAAATAAGTCCGCGCCGCAGCTTCCACACCATATATATTCCCTCCCATTGGCAGCCGATTGATATATGCAGTGAGAATTTCATCTTTATTCATCCCCGCTACTAACCGCCAAGCTAGCCAAATTTCTTGCATTTTACCTGAGGGACTACGCAAGACAGGATTTAACATCCGCGCCAACTGCATAGTAATTGTAGAAGCACCAGAAACAATTTGTTTAGCGTGAATAGCTTCTTTAATAGCGCGGACAATTGCTTTCATATCCAACGCGCCATGATGGTAAAAGCTACCATCTTCAGCAGCTAAAATTGCCTGGATAAACTGCGGCGAAACTTGATTTAGCGCAACTACTGATGTATGCTCTTGGTCACGAGTCAGCAACGTACCTAATGGTAAATTATTGCGATCGCTAAATTCCATTGCCAATTGATTTTGGGCGATATCTGCGGCACGAATCGGTGCAAAATAAGGTACTAAGCGCACCACCAGACAGATTAGCAGCACAGCCAGGATAATTTTACTGGTGTGGTTGATTTTGAATAGCGATCGTAAAATGAGTTTCATCAGTGGTCAAGAAAACTTACCTTAATTCTGACGCACCCATCACATATACATCAGCAAATATGTCAAACACTTAATAATTGAGTTTTAATTACCAGATATAAATTAATATTTGCAAACTTTAAATACTTCTTAATAGTTAAGAATTGTAGTTATTTTGGGAACAATCATACTGAATTAGTTATCTATATAAAGAAACATATAATCCTCGCTCAAACTCATAACTACCCCTTTAACTCCTCTCTGCGCCTCTGCGTCTCTGCGTGATTTTTTCAACCGTAGAAACAACATAGACTCAGAGAAAAAACCAGATATTATGAATTACTAAAAATATGATTATCAGAACTTTTATCCAATATCTTTTTATCTTTACACTTTTACTAGGAATATCAGGATGTAACTTTTTTGGTATCACCTCAACCAAAGAACAACTCCCAACAGTCTCCCCACTCACCCCACCAAAACTACCAGACTGGATTGAACAAATAAGTCCCATTGGAGATGCCAAACCCCTCAACCAAATCCGCATCCGTTTCAAAGAAGCTTTAATCCCAGTTGAAAGTCTTGATAGCCCAGAACAGCAGAAATTATTAGAAAAATTTGCACTTTGGCCGCCTTTACCTGGGCAATTTCGCTTTTTGACACCGCGTATGGTAGGATTTCAAGCCGAGAAAGCACTTCCCAAAGCCACACGATTACAAGTTACCTTGAAAGCAGGTTTAGCAGATTTAAAAAATCATCGATTAGATAAAGATTTAGCTTGGACATTCAACACTGAATCTATCAACTTAACTAATTTACCCGGTGTTAATCCTATCGAAAAAGCTGACACTGAACCTATTGACTTACAACAAAAGTTACAATTTACTTCCAATGTAGAATTAGATTTAGCTTCTGTACAAAAACATTTACAATTAACTCCTGAAGGGAAAAATCAGGGTGTGCGTTTCCAAGTCGAATTAAACAAAGAAGAAAAACCATCCGAGGATGAAGAACCTTTAGAAAAATTTGATCCTTCAGCACGCAATTGGATTTATAACCTTACCCCACAACAAAATCTCGAAAAAGCAACCCGTTATCKCTTAGTATTTTCTCCTGGAATACTTCCTGCTTATGGCAATTTAGCAACAAATAAWGAATTTGCTAGTAAGGTAGCAACTTATTCGCCTTTGGCATTTAAGCAAATTAACTTTTATGGACAGCCAGATGCAGCTGGAACTTATGGAAGATTTATTAAAGGTAGTCCCCAGTTAGAATTTAATAACATCTTAGTAGCAGATTCCGCAAAAGAAAATATTAGCATTAATCCAGCACCAAAAGCTATTGCCAGAATTCTGCAAGTAAACGATGAAGATAGAATTATCGGTATCAATCCTTATGCATTAGAACCAGCTAAGACTTATATAATTACTATTAATGGAAATCTGAAAGATAAATTTGGACAGACTTTAGGTAAACCTGTCACAATCAAATACGAGACTGGAGATGTAGCTGGAGATATTTGGATACCATCTGATTTAAATATTTTCCCCACAGGTAAAGACTTACAGTTAAATATTAGTACGGTAAATCTGCCAGAATCGAAATATAAAGCAGCTTATCAAGTAGTTAAACCGACAGATTTAGTTTATTTTAATTATAGTAATGATTTCTTACCAAAACCTGCTGAGTGGCAAAGTTTCAAAGTATCGTCTAAAAAAAATCAATTAGTTGACGCTGCTGTTCCTTTGCGAGAAAAAATAAATGCTGCTACAGGAATGTTAGCTTATGGAGTGCAAGCCCGCACGAATAAATATCAGGACAATGGTAAGGAATTGTGGCGGGAACCCACAACCTATGGCATGGTTGAATTGACAAATTTGGGCGTATTTACTCAGTGGTTTCCAGAATCAGGCTTAATTCGTGTCAATCATCTTACTGATGGTTCGCCAGTAAAAGCAGCTGCTATTGAAATTTATCAATCAAAATTACAAGCAAAATCGCGTCCCGAACCTGTACCTTGTGCAATTGGAAAAACTGATGAAAATGGTACTTTTAGAGTTAATCGCGAACAATTGCAGCGATGTAATTCTGAAAATCAAAGTTCTGTCAAATCACCACAAGTATTAGTAATTGCCCATGAAAATCAAGATTGGGCATTTGTGAGAACCGAAGAATATAGCGGCGTTTATGGCTATGGTATTGATGCGGGTTGGCAAGATAACAAACCAGAATCACGCGGGGTAATTTTCTCTGATAGACAGTTATATCAACCAGGCGAAAAAGCTTGGTTGACTGGTTTTGCCGATTATTTACAAAATGGTGCAATTCAGCAAGATAAAAATACGGTTTACCAGTTAACTCTTCTTAACCCTGATGGACAAAAGACTAACTTAGGAACGCAAACTACAAATGACTTTGGTACGTTTTCTCTAGAATTGCCCATCCCAAAAACTCAACGTTTAGGCTATTATACAATCCAGGCGAAAGGGAATAATGGACAAGAGATTTCGGGAGAATTTCGCGTAGCTGAGTTTAAGCCACCCAATTTTAAAGTAGAACTCAATTTAGATAAAGAATTCGCTTTGATTGATGAGAAAGTTGATATTAAAGCTAGCAGCAATTATTTATTTGGCGCACCCGTAGAAGGTGGAGAAGCAAAATACTTTATCACTCGCCAACAAGCTAATTTTATTCCCAAAGGTTGGAACGAATTTACTTTTGGTAAGCAATGGTTTTGGCCAGAAGAATCTCCCACTGTATCTAGTGATGTGTTGCAAACTAATGCCCAACTAGATGCCGATGGTAAAAGTAGTCAAACGGTAACTGTGGCGAAGGATTTACCATACCCTATGACTTATCAGGTAGATGTACAAGTTGCAGATGTTTCTAATTTATCTGTCGCCAATTCTCAAACTTTCACAGCTTTACCAAGTAATCGCCTGATAGGCTTAAAAAGTAATTTTATTGCTGATGCTGGGAAACCTTTCCCCATTGAAGCGATTGTTACTGACCCTACAGGAAAACCGATAACAGGTCAACGGGTGAGGGTAGAATTACAACAGATTAAATACAGCAGCGTCACCCAATTAGTTGAAGGTAGCCAGACGCCAAAAAATCAAGTTGAATATAAAACAGTCCAACAAGCAGAAATTACATCTGCGAGTAATCCGCAGTCGATAAATTTAACACCTCCTGAATCTGGTTCATACCGAATTAGAACTAATTTTAGTGATGAAAAAAGCGAATTCAGCGCCACAGATTTACAAATTTGGGCAACTGGAGAAAATCCAGTATTTTGGGGTTCGAGAGAAAAAGATGTTTTAGAAGTTAAGCTAGATAAAAAAGAGTTTAAACCTGGTGAAACTGCTACTGCTTTAATTCAATCTCCCTATCCAGATGCAGAATTATACTTTGCTGTCATCAAAGACAAACCTATTTATCAGCAAATTACTAAAGTTCAGGGAAGCGCACCACAAATTCAATTCCAAGTGACGCCAGAAATGCTGCCAAATGCAGCCATCGAAGCTGTATTAGTCAGGCAAGGTAAACCGATTAACCAAGTGGAAGCAGGAAGTTTAGATAATTTGGTGAAAATTGGTTTTACGCCTTTTAAAGTTAACTTAGAAGATAAGTATTTAAAACTACAAGTTAAGCCATTACAAGCATCATTAGAACCTGGTGCCCAGGAAACAGTACAACTAGAATTAAAGGACAATCAAGGAAATCCCGCCCAAGGACAGTTTACAGTCATGGTGGTGAATGAAGCGGTGTTACAACTTTCTGGTTATCGTCCGCCGAATTTGGTAGATACAGTTTATGCAGAACAACTGATTTCTACCCGTTTTAGCGATAATCGACCAGATGTCATTTTACAACCACAAGATGTAGCGAAACCCAAAGGTTGGGGTTATGGGGGTGGTTTCTCAACTGGTGCAGCAAATACTCGCACTCGCACGGATTTTCAAGCGTTAGCTTACTACAACGGTTCTGTCCTTACCGATGCTAATGGTAATGCACAGATAACCTTTAAATTACCGGATGACTTAACTACATGGCGGGTGATGGCTGTCGCTACTGATGGAAATCTGCGTTTTGCTAATGGTGATGCGACCTTTATCAGCACCAAACCACTACTAACTAATGCTATTTTGCCACAGTTTGCCCGTCCAGGCGATCGCATTCTCGCTGGCTTATCCGTCACCAACAACACTGGGAACACAGGAAATCTCTCAATTAATGGCGAACTTGGCGGTACGGTTAAATTTGCTGACAAAAACCCTACGACTGCTGCTTTACAAACCAAAGCTGAATCTGCAACTCACGCTTATCGCTTCCCAATGGTGGCGGATAGCGTCGGAATGGGGAAAGTTCGCTTTACCACTCAACTAAATAATACAGCTGCAGATGCTTTTGAAGTACCTTTGGAAATTAAGCCAATTGAAATTACCGAACAAGTTGTAGAAACTGGTGTAACTGTAAAACAAATAAAAATTCCCTTGAATGTTGATAAAAATACCTTTCCTGACGCAGGAGGTTTAGATATTCAATTGGCGAGTACTTTGATTTCTGATATTAAAGCACCAGCAAAGCAGGTTTTAGAAGATAATGATTTACCTTTTGCAGAACCCGCAGCGAGTCAGTTAATAATTGCTGCCAACCTGCCAACTATTGCTCAAAAATACGGTCAAACATTTGCAGATTTTAATCCCAGTCAACAAGCAAATCAAGCAATTGAACAATTACAAAAACTGCAAATTGCCGATGGTGGTTTCGCTGCTTTTCCAGGACAAGAAAAATCTGATCCTTGGGTTTCTGCATATACGGCTGAATCTCTGGTGAAAGCAAATCAGACATTCTCGAATTTAGTTAATTCTGGAATGTTGTCTCGCCTCAAAACTTATTTGCAAAAAGTTTTAGCCAACCCTGGAGAATACGATTTTTGCAAACAGCAACTATGTAAAAGACAACTGCAATTGAATGCTTTAATTGCTATAGCAGAATTAGGTGAAAAACGCAATACTTTCCTGGGAGATATTTACGAACAGCGCAATAATTTTGATTTAGTCACTCAAATTAAACTAGCGCGGTATTTATCTCAATTTCCAGAATGGCAAGACGAATCTCAGCAACTAGTAAACAAGCTGCAACAGAATATCTATGAAACTGGTCGCACAGCAGTTGTCAGTTTACCATCTAGTTGGGGATGGATGAGTTCATCTACCGCGACACAGGCGGAAGCTTTACGATTATTTATTGCCAAACAAAGCAAACCCGAAGTAATAGATAAGTTATTCCAAAGTCTTTTGGCACTGCGGCGGGATGGGACATGGCAAACTAACTATAATAATGCCCAAGCATTAACAGCTTTAGTAGAATATAGCCAACTGCAACCCATACCACCTAATTTTGTTGCCACAGTCCAATTAGCTGGAAAAAAGTTAGGAGAAAATCGCTTTGAAGGTTACAAAAATCCTAGCTTACAGCTCAATGTACCGATGAATCAATTACCTCGTGGTCGTCACGATTTAACACTACAAAAATCAGGTAATGGCAATTTACACTATTTGGTTGCTTATAATTATCGCTTGCAAGGAAATCAACCAGGTAGGTTTAATGGATTACGCATAACACGAGAAATTAGTCAAGTAAATGAAGAGAAAGTTTTACAAAAAACAGGGCTTTATGCTTTGGATAAACCCTTGACTTTAGCCCCTGGACAAGTATTTGATATTGGTTTAGAAATCATCGCCGATCGCCCCGTAGATCATATAGTAATTAAAGACCCGTTACCAGCAGGTTTTGAAGCCGTGGATGCGAGTTTTCAAACTACCACGGCTGCATTACAAGCAAAAGCCGATAGCTGGGAAGTTGGGTTTAGAAATATTTATCGCGATCGCATTATCGCCTACGCCGACCACTTGGAACCAGGAGTTTACAGCCTGCATTATTTAGTCCGTTCTGTGACACCTGGGACATATTCTTGGCCTGGTGCCCAAGTTCATCTGCAATATGCACCAGAAGAATTTGGACGTACAGCTGAGTCCACATTAATATTAGAGGAAAATAAGTAATAATTGTTGCGATCGCACCACCTTCTATGCAATCGAGTACAATCAAACTAATCACAATAAGATTTGACTCTCATTAGCTTGAATAAGCCCCAAGAGTTAGTATTAACTAAATTAGGAGAAGGATTACCCGTTATAACTTCATCTTTTGGAGCAGCTTTAGCAGAAGCTTGTGCGGTGTGTTTGCAGGAACAAGGTCATTTACAGGGTGTAGAACTCACAGTTAATGGGGACTTTAATACCATCTTCAGCCTATATTGGCAACCTGTTACACAGCAAATGCTTCGCTGCTGGAATGATAAAGAGTTCACCACAGAACAAGCAGCCTATGGTATTGCCTTTATGCTTGTCAGACAATTAACTGAGCTGACAGTGATTGAGCGATCGCGTAAAGGTACAGGATTTGACTACTGGTTAGGTAGCGAAGATATAGCAGGTGAACTTCTATTTCAAAATAAAGTACGGTTAGAAGTTTCGGGAATACGTAAAGCAGATGATAGGAGAGTTAGAGCCAGAGTCAAACAAAAAATTGACCAAACTAATCCTTCAGATGGCACATTTCCTGCCTAGATTATTGCTGTTGAATTCAGCAAACCCTTATCTTTTATTGTAGAAAAATGAGTCAGATTCAAGAGTTGCATAAACAAGCGATGGATTTGGCCGAAGCAGCTTTCACTGTTAAACTCAGAGGTAACCTAGAGCAAGCCAATCAGCTATCTCAACAAGCCTTTGAGAAAGAATCTCAAGCAGCTGGACTGATTGCTAATCAACTTGATGCCGAACCGACTCGTTCAGTTTTACATCGCAGTGCTGCAACTCTGGCAATTGACTGTGGGGAAATAGTAATTTTTGTAACTAAATGTTTTCAGGAGAATTATTAAATTTTTTCAATACTTCCAACGCTTCTTCGGCAGCTTGAAGCACATTAAAATCATTATGTTTATTTTCCACGACTGCCGATAGTCTACTCAATATTTCCTCAACGTCCTTGTCTAACTTGCCTAACTTGCCTAACTTGCCCAATGCTTCTGCGGTAGCTTGACGCACATTAGCATCATCATTTTTTTCTTCTAAGCATGACAATAGCCCATCAAATAGTCCGTCAAAGACTTTACCAAACTTGCCCAACGCTTCTGCGGCAGCTTGGCGCACATTAAAATCGTAGTCTTTATCTTGCAGACATAACAATAGCTCCTTAAGTACTTGGTTAGAGACATCACCTAAGTTCACCAACGCCTTTAGTGCATTTTCATGCAAAGAAGCAGACTCATCTTTATCTTTCAGAATTGTTAATAGCTCATCAACTAAATTCACAGAGGGACTGGGTAAGTTGTTGCATAACTTGCCTAATGCCACTAGGATATTACTACGTACATTAAGTTCGTCATCTTTTAAGCGTAGCAATAGCTTATCAAGTACTTCCGTCGAGGTATTGCCTAAGTTGCCCAATGCTCTTGCAGCATCGCCACGCACAGTAATATCATCAATTTCGAGGGCCATAAGGAGACCATCAAGGGCGTATTGGTCTGTTGCTGCCATCTTCTGTAATTGTTTAACAGCTCTGAGCTTATCTTTTAACTTTAGAGCTTTAAGCTGCTTAATCAGGTAACTAATATTTTGCTTCAGTTTTTGTTGTTTTTCTGCTTCTAAATTTATTCCTACAAGTTTGCCTAAATCCTCTGCCACAAAATCTGGTATCTTTACCGCCACGCTTTTGGTAAGAGAGCATTCTCTGAGTGCTAGTAAAAAACCTTTAATTTCTTGCTGTGATTTATTTCTAGCTTCTGTCAAAAAATCACGCCATAATTGTTCCTTGTCGCTGTAATGCTTTATCAGGTATAGCCCAGCCAGATACTCAGCCAATGGATCTAGGGTAAAACGGATTTGCTCGTTACTGTATCCAATTGATTTAATGAGATGGAGAGTATTTTCAAAATAAACAAGGCACGCTCTTGCATTATTAAGGGAATCTTCTGTATTATCTTTCTTCAACTCTGTAAGAACAGAAGTCTTGTCTACAGGTTGTGCATTATAATGTTTTTCCAGACATTTCCACGCAATCAGTTTGGCATCCTCTTTGACAGTAGGATATTGATTCCTAGTTCTTATTTCACCCAGGCGATTAAGCTTCTCCAGATGGTCAATTATTAAGTCAGGAATGTTGTCAAGAGAGCGATTTTCACCTAGAAGATTTCTTTCTTTAATATTAATCATTCGCTCTGCATATAGTTTAGCCAGAAATACTATAATTTCTTGATCGCCCAATAATTTTGCAAGTTGGTTGCATTCTTCCAGAAACTCTGTCTGTTCGTTCTCAAAAAGATGCCATTTTTGACGCTGTTTTAAGTACTGTTCGGTAAAATTGACCAACTTAACAGCACCAAAAGGCATAGTTTTTATCTTGAGGTCAATTCCTTGAAATGTTTCATCATTGCGTGAAGTAACAACTAAAGCATTAACGGCAAACTCTATGAGTTCAGGATTAATCCGATCACGGGTTTCTCGACTCATTTCAGAGAAATGATCCACAATCAAGAAAATGCGGCGCTGTCGCAGGAGTTGTTCTACTAGCAATTCATCAACAATCTTTTGTTCGCTGTCGCTTATCTCCTGGATTTTTCCAACAATTTCTTCCATCAGAGGCTTTATACCTTCTCCTGATTGTGATCTCAGTTCTTGTTCAATTAGAATTGGTAACATCAAGTGTTCAGTCAGTCTTTTATCTTTGTCTTCCATCATTGCCCATTTAGCAATCTGACAGGCAATCGTTGTTTTTCCCGTACCTCCCTCTCCCCAAATTAACAGTCGTACTCGCTTTTCTTGGGCAAAGGTTTCTCTCAAGGTTTCTGCTGTTAGTTCGTCTATTGGGTTATCATTTAATAGCACTGAGAGAGAAACATAATCCTTGCGTTCATCAACAGTTTCATACGCCTGGAATTTATGATCGAATTTATCAATGTATTTTTTAACCCAAGCATCCAGTACTTTGGGACGGTACTTGAGCCAAATCACAAAACCAAGTGGGACTTTACACTCTTTTCCCAATAGTCTTTCTGGAATCGTGAATTCAGCAGGTAGCCATAGCAGTAACAGGGGGAAAAACTGAAGAACTCCCAAATACAAAATTACTACAACCCCAAGTGCAGCAGCTTTTACAGTCCAAGGTAGATCCTGCTTTTTTTCTTCATCCGATTTTTCCCCTTCTTGTTGTTTTTTCTCTGGAGGTTGTGAATTTGTCTTTTTTACCTCACCAGATTTACTCGGTTGGGGTGTAGACTGCGCTGGTGTTTGAGCGTACAGCAGCCTATTATCTTGCTCAATATTTGCTTGCGCCCAATTATGACTTGTCAACAACAGGGGAAATGCAACTCCTAAAAGAGAAACTTTCAGCAATCCTAAAAAAGGCAGTCTTGCGTGCTTATCCATAAATTCAACTGGGCGCAAGGGGAATATTACTGAGATTTTATGCTACTTTTCAGGTTTTGCCTAGATAAACTAGCACAGACGCGCTCAAGGCTTGTCGTTAAATATCTCGTTTTAACAGCTATAAAGAAACTACAAAAGCATTCACTTAATTTCAGACTTTACAACTACCCATTGCGTCACACCTGCCATTCCTCGCCAGCCCAAAAATTTACCAATAGGTTCCGCCCCCTGGATGGCAATACGAATCAAATCACCACCAACTCATTCGTGCCATTGAAATAAAGTTTGTTCGCCCTCTACCGTCACTACATTTGCCACCAAACGTCCACCCGCTCGCAGTGCTTCCCAGCAAACATCAAAAAGTCCCGTTGCTGTCACCCCACGACCAATAAAAACAGTAAGTAGACATCCGGATTTCATATGATTGGAGTGAAGCCGCTAAATTTGTTGTAGAAATCGATTCTTTACTAAGTGGAAAAGCTAGTGTCAGTAAGACATAAATATGTCAATTACCCTTTGACTTTTAGTAGTAGTCTAGTCTCATTGGCGGCTGATTGCATTGCACTTTCAGGAGTCATGCGATTTGTGAGTGCAGCACTCAGATAACGTTGTAAAATATCAGATGCTTGAGCATATTGGGCAATGGACGGACGTAAAATGCTTTTATCAGCTATGTTGAGTATTTGAGGATAATGAGGATATTTGCTAACAACTTGTGGGTCTGTAAACAGCGAACGTTGGCTTGGTACAAAACCCGATTTAAAAATAAATTTGCGCTGTGTTTCTTCACTGGTAATGAATTGAATTGCTTTCCAAGCTTCTTGAGGATGTTTTGAAGATTTGCTAATTCCTAAACCAAAACCACCTAAACATCCTCCTGGACTATTACCAGGAGTAGCAACCATTGGTTTCATAGCTATTTTATCTTTTACAGGGGAATCATCAGCATTAGCTAAAGGCCAAACATAAGGCCAACTGCGTAAAAATGCTGCTTGACCACTTTGAAATATGCGTCTTGTATCTTCTTCAATATATGTTGTGACTCCAGGCGGAGAAATTCCTTGTTCAATAGTATCTTTGAGAAAAGCGATCGCTTTTAATGTCTCAGGTCTATCTAACCCGACTTCTAAATTATTAGGATTCATCCAAAATCCACCGAAACCTTGCAAGACTTCCAAAAACATGGCAACTAGTCCTTCAGACTGGCGACCTTGCCAAAGGTAACCCCACTTAACTTTTCTTTGCTCTTGTAATGACTGAGAAATTCTCAATAAATCTGCGAATGTTTCTGGTGGTTGAAAACCTGCTTGTTCGAGCAAGTCTTTACGGTAGTAGAGAACTCCAGCAGTAGCATACATGGGAATTCTGTAGAGTTTACCTTCGTAACGCCCGGCTTCTATATGTGCGGGAAAAAATTTTGCTAACTCTTCTTTTGGTAAGCGATCGCTCAAATCTAACAACCAGTCAGCAGCAGCAAATTTAGGCGTCCAAATGACATCCATCAATACCATGTCATAGGGAGAATCTCCTAAGATATATGCTGAAGTCAGCAGGTCTTCCTGTAAATTTGATGTACTCGGCCCTTCAATAATATTGATATGAATGCCCGGATTTTTTGCTTCAAAATCTTTGATAATGCTTTGCTTCCAAAGTTCGCCATCACTAGCATTCATCATCAGATTCAAGACTACTAGTTCCTCTGATATGGCTGGCGGGGTGGAAAGCAAAAAGATACCCAATACAACAGCAAAAAATATTCCTACACGCCATTTGAGTTGTTGGAAGATTTTATGCTGTTGTTTTGTTTGTTTGATGTGAGACATTTTTAGCAAAACATCTTTGTTATCAAATTTGTGCTTCTGGATTCTTGATTCTTAAATTATAGCTACTCCCAGTAACCCCAAAAATCTTGATGTGTGACGTTACAACTAAGTTGGTTTTGAGCAATCATCTGTTGTTTTTTTTGTAACCAGGTGTTTAGCTCATGCTGTAAAGTTGCTTCTTCAAGAATTTCTGGAATTGATTCTTCCATAAACTTTAACATGAACTGAAGAAACACAGGATCGCTGCTACTAATTTCCCAGGGACTTTCTCCTTGTATGACCTTCATATCGATACGTTTCATTACCTCTCCGATAGAGTCACCACAGTCAGGCCCCATTCCCCTGCCGAAGTCTTGAGGGCGCTGCATATGCTGATTGTAGTATTCTACAAAGGAAGAATCACCCTCGCTTTGAGGAATAAAATTTGTACTAGTATAGTTAACAGTAGCTAGAAGGGGTAATTGATACTTTTTTAAACATTCTAGTAGTGTTTGAAACTGCTTTTCGCTAAATAAATCGAACACTGCATTAGCCACAGCTAAGTCAAAAGTCTTTAAGTCTATGAGATTCTCCAGATCCAAAATAGAGCCGACAATTCTGTGAATAGTAATTTTACGGACTTCATTTTTTATGACTAATATTGAGTCTTGCAATTGTGAATCATATCCATTTTCCTGTGCCCAGACGATTAGCCTATCAAAGCCAATTTCCAAATGTTCTTGATTTTGTTCAACTAAAAACCACTCCTGATCCTGAAAAATTTTACTCAAGTAATAGCGACAGTTAGCACCCGTACCAGCTCCCAAATCAACGATTTTAACGCTTTTGTGCTTTTTCAGGTATTGTTGGCAGCTTGCTTCCACAGTTGAGTTACGCCCCTTGGCATCATAAGGGATACGCAATTCTAGCCATTCGGCAAATTTCTGGTTTTTATTCATTGGACTTCTTGCAAAGAAAAGAGAAAATTTCTACAAAAGTAGATTTAATACTTGCTGAATTTTGGCAACCATTAATTTACTGAAATAGAACTTACGTAAAAATTGCCGAAAACCTTAATTTATCGAACCGTCAAGACACCCTCCGGGTGTCTACGCCGGAAGCCGACGCTCAAACTTTTCGCAGCGTAACTCTGCGCTTGACTCTGCGCCCCTCTGCGTTTAAAAACATTATTTTTGTACCTCACTTAACTCCAATCGCTATAATTTATTTTTTAGAAGTCATTAACACTCTTCAGGGTAAAGTAACGGCTAGTTTACACTGTATCGAGACTAAGCAGACAACGTGCATATACATCACCAGAGTTTGCATCAACAGGCAAACTTTTAAGTTGAGCGACCATTTCCTGAGAATTAAGCCAGTTAGCTGATTGCAATTGATACGATTCACCAAATTTTGCGGGTTTCCAGTTGAATTCATAAGGCCCCAAAGAATTCAATTGTTCAATGCAAGCTAGAGCAATGTTTATTGCACTCGGAGTGTATTCAAACGAAAGGGCACGAATAGGTTGCGACAAGCCACGCAGAACTTCTAGTTCGTGACCCTCAACATCAATCTTGCAGAAAGCGGGCTTACCATATTGAGCGATGAGGCTATCAATAGTTGTTACCGAAACAGACACGGTTGTATCCCAGCGCACATGAGCAAAAGAATCAACCTGTTGTACAGCTTCCATCCAATCACGGGAGAGGGTGGTTACAGTTGGGGTACGTTGGCTCACCAATAAGTCTTGCGTCCCAGGAACTAAGCCAACAGCTTGTTCAATAAGGGTTATCCGGGGATTATTGCTGTACCAGCGTTTCAACAGTTGCATACACTGAGGTTGAGGCTCGATGCCAATAACATGGGCATCAAGGCGAGACAAGGCAAGAAGATGATTGCCAACATGGGAACCAATGTCAAAACAAAGGTCGCCTGGTTGGACAAACAGTGAATAAAAGCCGGATAACTGACGGATGCGAAAGGGAATACCGTAGTACATTATTAATGAGCGAAGAATCCCCACCTGCTGCGATAAAGATGACATATTAATTTTTTCCTGCTGATGATTCAGTAGTTCTAGCGATTGAAGAAATATTAAGATTACTAACTAGTATGTAAATACTTGTAAAAAATCTCGATAACTTTGCTCCCAAGTATTAAAGGATAGATTCGCAGTGCGATTCAAAGCTTCTTTGCCTAACTGATTAAGTTGATTACGATCTGTAAGCAATTTTTTGAGTGCCATGAAAAATTGTTCGTGCTTGCCTAACTCAATCAGTATCCCATTGACTCCATCCTCAATCCAGTCTGCAATTGCCCCAGTTGCATAAGCTAATACTGGTAGCCCGTTAGCAACTGCTTCTGCAGTGGACATAGAATAACTTTCATAGGTAGATGCGGAGATATAAAGGTCAGATTGAGACAACAACTCCAACATAGTCTTCTGAGGAACACGGCCATGAACAATGACGGCATCTTGCAGTCCCGCACGCTTGATTAAGGCGAGAGTTTTATCTTTGTAAGCTTCTTCTTCGCAATCACCAATCAAATGGAGCCTAAAATTCTTTGTTTCCATCTGGGCTAACATTTCTACTAATTCAAGTTGCCCTTTGCGTCGATAGAAAGTTCCGATGCTAATGAGAGTTATCTGCTCTTGCGATCGCTGTTTGAGATTAGGCAGGTAAAGCGCCTGATCGATACCTGGTGATGCTACCACGATTTTGTCTGTTTCGATCCCACCACTTAAGATATAATTGCGCAATTGGAAACTAGGAACGATAATACCCTTCATCGCTTTTAACCATCGCGCTTCATCACTCCAGAGAGCTTTCTTTTCCTGAGTCGAGTAGTAGGTATTCAATGACTCAAGATGGTGGAGCATCAAGTAAGTTCGTTGAGCATAGGGAAGAAATTCATTCAAGGAATCATTGAACTCGGAAATTGTCAAGTAGAGTGCATCAATCACAAGGATGCAATCAGAAGGTAAAGCACTCAATTGTTCAAGCAGCCCAGAAACAGATCCATCTAAGGGATAATATAAATTCTCTCCTTTACCTTCCTGCTCTAAGCGCTTGACAATTTCTACATTGTAGAGTGAACCTCCTGAGGTGAAACTTAGTTTCGGCTGAATAAAATAGATCGTATTTGAGTTCATACCTCTGCTTCATAGCTTCCCCAAGCGATATGGCTTTCCTCCAGGGTGATTTTCAGAGAGCCTTTGAAAAAGGAACTTACGTGTTTGCTAATTTGCTGGTGGATATAATAACCTATGTATTCTGTGGTTGTATTTATCCCCTGAAATTGTTCGAGAGTATCTAGATTTTGGTAATTTATAGGTTCTAGAACTTCTTTGAGAATTGCGATCGCCTGACCGATATCAATCACTAAGCCATCTTTATCCAATGATGGTACTTTAAATTCAGCTGTGATTATAAAGGTTGCTCCGTGCAGCTTTTGAGCGGGGCCAAAAATTTCCCCTTGGAAGCTATGGGCAATCATGATGTGGTCTTTTACTGCAACAGAAAACATGATTTTTAATACTCAACTAACGGCGAAACTGGCTGTACTTGACGCTGATATAACAGTGACATAAATTCGGGCAAGTCTTTAAAAGCAATCACAGGCTCTAGGAGAATATCTACAGCCGCATCTCCAAGCAATTGCAAAACCCGTTCTTTGCGCTGACGATAGTCAATTAAGTTTCGCATGGGTTTGGCGATCGCCGAAACTTGAGAAGCGATAATTTGTTTGCGCTGATAATGAAACGAACCACCCAATTGCAAGGAAACTGATTGCGTTCCGTACCAACTCAGTTCGATACAGCGACCTTCAAAAGTCAGGGCATCAATCGCACTTTGAAGTCCACAAGCAGAAGCGCTGGTATGAAAGACGATATTGTAATTGTCTTCTTTGAAGTCGGTTGCTAAGCGAGAATTTTGCAGCCAAGGTAGTTGTTCTAGGTATTGAATTCGCTGCTTATCCTGTTCTAAAAAGTCTGCCCCAATACCATACTCTTTACTGAGAACAAAGCTAATCAGAATACCAACAATACCTCCACCAACAATTAAGATCCGAGCGTCCTGACTAACTTCGGCATCCCAAACTGCATTCAGGGCTGTTTCTGTGTTGGGAATTAAAGTTGCCCGTTTACTAGGTAACCAATCTGGCAATTCTAATGCATCAGAACTCTCCACCACGACTCTCGATTGATGGGGATGCATAACGAAAAATCGTTTACCCTGATTGGAGGCTTCATCAGCTTGACCGACAAGACTGTAGCCGTACTTTAAAGGTAAGGCAAAACTGCCTTCCATATACCAACAGCGCATTGTTTCCCAACACTCTTCGGGGACTTTTGCTAGACCTACCAGGCGTTCTGTCCCCGGACTAATGCCACTGTAGAGAGTTTCCAAAAACAGAGGCTCTTTAGGCAACGCCGTGACTGAAGTTTCTCTAATTTCACCAACGCTTGGAGAGACTAGCCAGTAAGCATAAGCTTGAGAATTTGTAGACATCTTTAACCAGCAGCCTTAACGAGCAAATTAAATGCGTGACTCCTTATCTAGAAGTAATTCCACTAGAATTTCTCCATCGAGATCGAAGTGTTTCATTTGAAAGCGCAGTCCTTGGTCGATGGAGTCTATAACTGGAAGGGTGAAACTCGACCGTCCCGAACCCAAAATCAAAGGAGAAAAATGGAGATGCAGTAACTCTATGCAATCAGCTTGCAAGAAATAGGAAACGGTTTGTCCTCCACCTTCCAAAAAAATACTAGAAATGCCATTTTCGTATA
Organism: Nostoc sp. PA-18-2419; assembly: GCF_005869855.1. Taxonomy (GTDB): domain Bacteria; phylum Cyanobacteriota; class Cyanobacteriia; order Cyanobacteriales; family Nostocaceae; genus Nostoc. The sequence goes on from NZ_SZNH01000004.1 coordinate 116,032, forward strand.
AAGCGTTTAAAATCTCCGAAGGTTCTAAAACTGTATTTTTCTGAGAACCTGTTTTAGGAGAAATCGGAATCTCCAAAATTTTGTCTTTTACTGCTTGTGGTACGACTCGATGCTGCTTTCCTTGAGGATATAACACAATAACTTTTTCGTGGACTGCCATCATCTGCAAATCATCCAGCTTCAAATCGCTTTCTCCTTCAATAATCACAGGAGTTGGATGCTTGCCAGCTACTAAACGAACCGTTAGTTTAGGATTGTCGAGTGTTGCTGTGAGTGCGCCTACCATAACGGCATCATGAAGGGCACGCAGACGATGAGCATGTTTCAAGTTAGCTTCATTGCTCAGCCATTGAGAGTTGCCATTGATTGCTGCAATTCTGCCGTCTAGAGATTGTGCTAGGTGAGCCATCAGAAATGGACGCTTTTCTAGATAAGCTGCTCGTTGAGCAATTAAGAGCCTGACATATAGAGAAAAAGTTTGCCATCCATTGCTGTGCCACATTCCTTTAAAACATTGGTCATCTTGCACAAAATTGGTCTTCAAAGGCGAGCCGCTTTTGAATACAATGGCAGATTCTACTCGAGAAAATAGTTGATTGGCAAAATTTAAGTTTTCACAAAAATCATTTGTCAAATCGATGATAATCAAGAAATCACTTTCCGGAATTTGCGGTATCTTTTCGGCAGAAAGTTTTTGGAAACTCCACGGACTTTGAGCATTCCCAAAAAAAGCCCAATACTCATTCTTTTGGGGAGCTTCATTTTTCATTGTCTGTTTGCATTCCAGCAATGCCGACCAGATATCATCTAAATGATCGTCAATTTTAAAGGCATTTCTGGCTATAGATTGGCGATTTTTGAATTCCAGAAGATGCCCCAGCTTCTTGGTTTTAGTTGTCAAATAATTAAAATTGTAGTCATTGGGTTCAATGGCTAAAGGAATTCGTTCGACTACTTCAATCCCATAGTTTTGCAAACGAGCAATTTTGCGAGGATTATTAGTAATTAAGCGAATTTCCTTCAACCCTAAATCCTTGAGGATTTGCGCCGCCATACTGTAGTCTCGGAGGTCAGCAGAAAATCCCAGACGTTCATTTGCTTCTACTGTATCTAGTCCCAAATCTTGCAAAGAATAGGCTCTCACCTTATTCAACAAACCAATGCCTCTTCCCTCTTGTGGCAAATAAATTATCACTCCTTGACCTGCGGTTTCAATCATCCTCAGTGCCGTTTGCAACTGGCCTCCACAATCACAACGTAGAGAACCTAAAGCATCGCCGGTTAAGCATTCGGAGTGTATTCTTACCATTACCGGGTTATCGAAGTTTTCTACTTCTCCCTTAATGATGGCGATATTCTCTGAATCGTCCAGAGCATTACGATAGCCATATATTTTAAATGTACCGAACTCACTAGGTAACTTGGCGATCGCTACAGTTTCGGTAAAAGCCATTTCAGTAATCGGTCTTTGCTTGCTCATAAGTTTATGACAATCTTCTCAATCTTTTCTTACTTTCAAGTAGACGTTAAACGTTCTCAAGATTTAAATCTTAACTCTAAATTTCAACCAAATTGACTCGCTCATTACCAAGCAGATCGCAAAGGAGCGATGAGTATTTAAGTATATTATAAAAACGGATTATTATTAAACATAAATTAATTTAGCTTGAAATTTTAAAACAGTTTTCAGCTTAAATTCTTGAATAAATTTATTACTTTGATTTATTTTTATAAGAATGTAGAACATTTATATTGAGTATTTTCCTGATTGACAAAATATGTTCTCTAGAATATTTTACAGATAGTCTTTGACACTTACCAAACTAAGCTGCCAATTTTAAATCTCCTCACAGCTTACGTAGTCAGTGTCAATAAAAAATGTCTCAAAACCCCTGATGATTGTTTTGGGTGTGGCAAAAAACAGGCAAACAACATCTGTACTTAGTCAAATTATCATGAAACAGCTACAAATGAAATCTTTAAAGATTAAGAAATGTATAGTTACTTAATGCAAATTTATCCGAACTAAGTCAAAACTTACGGACAGGGAAGGAAAAATCAAACCACACAGAAGCCAGAAGACGCCCAATAATAAGAGTTTCAGACAGTTATATGCCTAAATTCTATAAGCAAGTCGGTGTGGAAAAACAAAACTATATAAAAATAAATAAATATGTATAATGCATCTATCAAAATAACAAACAACATATATGAGGTCTGTTTTCAGAGGATTTCTGACTCATAAGTCAGATACAATTCTTTTAAATTTGAGAACTGGGGAAAACAAAGTACAACTAAGAGGACATAGTATTTTTTCAAAAATACCTCAAAAATGAACTACATATATCATTACTCAAAAGTTAAAGTCATAAATCATTTGTCAATAAGTAATAATGCTTAAATATTGATATTCTCTTGTATCTTTTGTCTTTTTACTTTTGCCTTCTTGTAATATTGTGTTTGTAAATAGCTTCTAACAGATATTCGTGCAGACAAAGTTAATTACATCTATAAGCCCTGACTGAGTTTTCAAATTAGTAAAAATAAAAGGTTTATCGCCGCGCATTTTTTTAGCATCTCGTTCCATAACAGTTAAATCGGCGCCGACATAAGGTGCAAGGTCGATTTTATTAATCACCAACAAATCAGATTTAGTAATACCAGGGCCACCCTTGCGAGGAATTTTATCACCAGCTGCAACATCGATGACATAAATCGTCAAATCTACCAATTCTGGACTAAAGGTAGCAGCCAAATTATCACCGCCACTTTCCAAAAATACTAAATCCAAATCCGTAAAACGTTCTTCTAACTGTTCAATTGCTGCTAAATTCATCGAAGCATCTTCGCGGATAGCAGTATGAGGACAGCCGCCAGTCTCTACACCCAAAATGCGATCGCTTGCTAAGGCTTGAGAACGCACTAAAAATTGAGCATCTTCTTGAGTATAAATATCATTCGTCACCACCGCCAGCTGATACTGCTGGCGCAATTTCTTGCACAAAGCATCCACTAAAGCCGTCTTCCCCGAACCCACGGGCCCAGCAACACCTACTCTAAATGCGTTGTTTGTCATTTGTCATTTGTCATTTGTTGTTGGTTATTAGGCAAACAGGGAGTGTGGGAGGATGGGGAACAAATGCAGGTGTGGGAGGAAAAGGAGGATGGAGAAGAAATCTTGCCCCCTTCTCTCCCCACATTCCCCCATCCCCTCTCTCGATACTCTCCCATTCCCCCTCTCTCCCCACACTTCCTCATCTCTCCATCTCCCCATTTAACTCCTAAACAACCTTGTATACTGCGTTTGATGCTGCATACTTGCTAGGGATAAACCCCAACTCCAACAGCCGAGTTGTTCATCTTCTAACGTGAGAATTTCCAATGCTGTAGTACTGATTAATAATTGCAAATCAAGTAATAACTGCTGTCCTGCTGTTTGTCCCAAGGGGATAAGTTTGATGCCAGCTGTAATTAAATTACTTGCCCAACTGTGCAAATATGCTAATAATCCGGCTTTGATATTAATTTGCCAATGAGCAAGGGCGATGCCAAAAGCGATCGCATAATTGCAAGGATTACCTACAGCCTTGGTTATAGGTTCAATTTGCGGTTCTAGTTTACCAAGTAATTGGATGAGCGATCGCCCCATTTGCCAACTAGAGGCGCGTAATTCTTCTGTTTCTCTAGCAGCAGATAACCAGAGATTCCAGGAGCATAAAGACTCGACATCACCGATTTTTGCAGATTTATCAGCCCGTACCATTACCGCCGCCTCTAGCCGAATTGCTCCGTAAATTAATTGTGCTTCTAACCAATGCTTGAGAGCTACTTGGTTGGCGATCGTACCATTTTCCACTAATGTTTCCAAGCCTTCAGAATAACTATATGCTCCCACAGGCAAAGCAGGGCTAGCAAGCTGTAAAATATGCAAAAAATGGCTATCAGTGAGCGTGATGGTGTTGTCCATAAGCTCCCAATTCTGGCTGAAACGGTAAAATTTCTTCTTTAACTTCTAATCCCAATTGTTCCAACATCGAGCGTAGAACCGAATCTGAAGACAAGCGTAAATAACTTGGGGTAATTTCTACAGGTACATGGCGATTTCCCAAATGATATGCTGCTCTGAGTAATAAAAGTGGTGTTTCGGCAAAGGCAGTCATCACTAGTTCTGGTTTAGCAGTAATTCTAATTAAACTGTTATGGGTTTCTTCTTGGAGAATATCGCCATCGTGTAAAACAGTTCCTCTAGGTAAATGCAAAAATACAACTTTTCCCTCTTCGGTTTCAAAGCGATGACGACTGCGGGTACGTTCTTCTGCTGTTAGCGCCAGAGTTAAGCTGACTGCTGTATCGTAATTGGGTGGTTTGAGTTGGGTAAATGTCAGCATCAAAGTTTCGCCCGATCTAAAACCATCGACTCATGAAATGAGAAAAAACACAAGGGCACAGGGGACTGGGGAAGATGAGGAAAATAATACTATTCCTAAAAATCTTTACAAGACATAAATCTAAGGTAGGGGTGTACATCTGTACGCCCATACATATCTATCTATATGAGCTATTTTGTGAAATAGTATCAAGTAGATTTAGAACTTGAAATATTAACCTCAAAGATTCGTTCACCCAGTTCAAATACTCGTTAATCTAGTTCAAAGGTGGATTCATCCACTTCAAATACTCAAAATCCTTCTCATCTCCTTCCTTTTAATTAAACAGATTAGAGTAATATAGCAACGGTGGTATTATTGCATCAAAATGATACCGTAATTTTGTCTGCATTTAAAATCCTATTACCCTGCTAATAGAAGATTATTTCTCAAAGGAGTTTGCTGCAATGTCCACAACACCGACTACTCGATTAATTTTAGAGACTTTACTTCCCCATCTGAAAGTAGCAGCAGCCTATGCCCGTTTTCTGCAACCAAAGATTGCTGCACTTCCGGCTAAAGAACAAGGAAAAAACTTTTTTGCGGCTGCACTTACTGATGCAGATGTGGCGATTCAAAATATGGTAGAAGTAGTACTGCTGGGTAGTTTTCCAGAGATTCGCTTTTTTGGTGAAGAGTATGAAAGTTCTCGAAACACTAAGTATTTTCGTGCTACTGAACTTGGTTTGCAAGGTGATTATTTAGTTACACTCGACCCAATTGATGGCACAAAGTTTTACATGGATGGGCACTCTAATTACCAAATTATTCTTAGTATTCTAAATGCAGATGATTTTGAGGCAGTAGTGGCAATTTCTCCTGGTGAAAATGTTTATTTTTATGCTTTTCGAGGTGAAGGTACTTTTAAAGGAACCCTACAAATGAATTTAGAAGCCTGCACTTTGTTGCAGATTACATCACCCAAACCTGCTATCTTATTGGGATGGGGAATGAATGCGATCGCACCTCTACTAAAAGATAATTATCAAGTAATCGATATTGCCACTGATTATTCTAGTGAGATTCAAATTCCTAATCTCAATGGTATTCTTAGTGGTGATTTGAGTGGAGCAGTAATCAGAGCAGGCAAATTTATTGATGGTGCTGCACTGGCTTTTTTGGCAAAAGAAGCTGGCTATCTTGTCACTACTCTAGACGGTTCGACTTTACCGCCACTCTATACTTGTAAAAACTATAGCCTGCCAGGATTAATCGTAGCTGCGTCAAAATCCGTTCATCAAGATTTGCTGTCAGCGACGCAAAGCTTACTTGTTTGAAGGCGTATCCGATCACCTTTGATGGAGAAAAACTGAAAAATAAAAATTAAAAATTAATATTCAATCTACTTGCTTTAGCTTTGATTCTTCAGTCAACTGGCTCATTCTTCGTGGTGGAAACTGTCTGCTCATATTTGGCTACCACCTGTTGTGAAAGGATGATGTCTGCCCAATATTCTAGGGTGCTTGCCAATTTTTCTTTCAACACTGGTTTACTTAGATAATCGTCCATTCCGGCTTTGAGACACTTTTGTTTGTCTTCTTTCATCGCATTAGCTGTCATTGCGATTACCACAGGTCGACGATGACTGGCAAAAGCACTTTCTTGCCAATGATGAATTTCTTTTGTAGTTTCTAAACCATCCAGAATTGGCATGTGGCAATCCATTAAAATTAAATCATAAGGAATTTTTTCTAATAGCTGTAAAACTTCCTTACCATTGGCAACGACATCAGCTTTATACCCTAAAGTTTCGAGTTGTTTTAGGGTTACTTTCTGATTTACCAAATTATCTTCGGCTAGCAAAATTTTCAACTTAGATTGATTAGAGGAGTTAGGAGCTAACGACTGAAAATTAAATGAAGTGGGAATACTTGAATTTCTACTTTGCAGTTCAAGAGTCGATTGTTCTAATTGAGGGGTAATTTCTAAAATATTGAGCATCAGATCCAGAAGTCGAGATGCTTTAACGGGTTTGACTAAATAAGCAGTAAATCCGATTTTGAGAGCTTCCTGTACTTGATTTCGTTGATTAGTTGACGCGAGGATAATTAAAGGTATCTCAGCAAATGCAGAATTAGCTTTAATTTGTTCTCCTAGTTTGATGCCATCTGTTTCGGGCATTAGCATATCAATTAAGGCAACATCATAGGGATTTTTTTGCTCATAAGCTTTCTTGATTGCTCTGAGTGCAGCAGCAGCACTGTTAACTCGATCTACTTGCATTCCCCAAGCGGTAGCTTGATGGTGGATCGTTTTGCAACTGGTAGAGTTGTCATCTACTACTAAGGCGCGGCGATTGATCAAAAGTGGGCGTTCGCCTGACTTGAAAACAGGCTCCACTTGCTTGGCGAAAGGTACTTCAAACCAAAATTTAGATCCTCTGTCGATTTGACTTTCCACTCCAATTACTCCTCCCATCAAAGTCACTAGTTGTTTACAAATGGCTAATCCCAAGCCTGTACCACCATACTTGCGAGTGGTAGAAGCATCGACTTGGGTAAATGGCATAAAGAGTCTAAGTTGGTCTTCAGGACTAATACCAAGACCTGTGTCTGTAATCGCAAAGTAAACGCTGACTGTAGTCGAGGAAAGGGAACGTAATTGTGCTTCCACTACTACTTCGCCAGCACTAGTAAACTTGATAGCGTTACTAATCAGGTTCATGAGAATTTGCCGCAGTCTACCAGCATCTCCTTGGAGGTGAATGGGGAGATTACGCTCAATCAGGGCAGCTATTTCTAATCCCTTATTATGGGCTGAGGGAGCCAATAATTCCAAGACTTCTTCAACACAGGTAGATAAGTTAAAATCTAAAGTTTCTAGAGCCATCTCTCCAGCCTCCAGCTTGGAGAGATCCAAAATTTCGTTGATTAAAGTCAATAAAGCTTCTCCACTAATGCGAATTGTTTCAATAAAATCTCGTTGTTCTGGGTCTAAGGGAGTATCTAAGGCTAAATTAGTCATTCCTAATACGGCATTCATCGGAGTACGAATTTCATGACTCATATTCGCTAAAAAGGCACTTTTGGTCTGAGAAGCTAATTCAGCTTGGTAACGAGCAATTTCAAGTTCTTGTCGTTGACGAGTTTCTGCTGCTAATAGTTGGGCTTGGGTTAAGGCAATACCGACTTGGTCGGCTATTTCCCGCAAAAGATGAGTTTCAAAGCTAGACCATTGGTGGGAATGGTCACACTGATGGACTATGAGCAAACCGCGAAGTTCTTCTTTGACCAGAATTGGCACAACTAAATTGACTTTCACCCCAAACTGTTGCATTAATTGCAGCTGACTTTGTTGGACTTCCAGTAAATCCAAATTAGCCAATCCCATAATTCGTCCTTGACGGTACTGCTGTAGATAGTATTGTTGTAGGTATTCGGCTTGAAAGTAGGGGGTAATGATGTTTTGCTCCTTAATTGCTGGTAAGCCAGAAACTACTGCTTCAATAACAGTGGTTGTAGACTCATCTGGTAACAGCTGATAGATTAATACTCGGTCAGTTTGGAGAATTTTTTGCACCTCCTTGACAGTGATTTCCAGAATTTCTTCAATTTGCAAAGACTGGCGAATTTTCAAGGTGATTTCCGTAAAAAGTTGCGATCGCAAGTTTTGGCGTTGTAATTCCTCTTCAGCCTGTTTACGTTGGATAAATTGCCCGACTTGTTCGCCAATAAAATTCATCGTTTTTGCCAATTCTGCGTCAGGTTGTTGGATTTGACGATTAAAGCAGGTAATGACGCCAAGGATATTGTTACCAGTGCGGAGAGGAAAACCGAAAGCTGCATGTAGTCCTACTTGAGGGGCGATTTTCAAGCTCGGGAAATTCAAATCTTTTACGATATCAGCAATCCAGACAGGTTCAGAACTAGCCCAAACACGGCCAGGTAGTCCAATTCCTAAAGCAAAAGTCGTTTGCCGCTTCAATGCTGCAAACTCTTGCACTTCAAGGGATGCTTTGTGCCAGATATCGAAAAAACGTAGCACATTTGCTTCCCGGTCTACCATCCAAATTTCGCCCAAATCCCATGCCAAACTTTCACAGATTCCTTGGACAATTTGAGGCATCGCTTCCTTGATTGTGGTGGAATCTGCTAAAACGCGGGTTGCAGCGTATTGGGCAGTCAGATGTCGTTCAGCTCGTTTGCGCTCAGTGATATCAATACCTGTGCTAACAATGTACTCTACTGAACCGTCATAGTCTTTTAAGATGGTATTCGACCAGGCAATTAGTCGCCGACTACCATCCTTGATTACCCAATAGTTTTCGTATTCATAGAAGCTCTTACCAGCTCGCAATTGCTCAAAAACTGCTTTGACTGACTCTACCTCTTCAGGAAGTAACAACAAATTCCAGAAATACCTACCTCTTACCTCGTCGAAGGAGTAACCTGTTGTTTGCTCACAAGCTTGATTAAAACGAACGATTTGCCCTTGGGAGTTAGTAACTAGTACTAAGGCGCTGGCTGTATCCAGGATTGTTGAAATAAAGTTGCGTTCTTGGTTTAAAGTTTCTTCTGTTCTTTTGCGCTCACCAACCTCATGATAAATTGAGTAGTAGATTACACCAAGAATTAGAAAACTTAGAAAAATGGCGATCGCAATTGTCACAGTTGTTTTTTGCGTCCAAGCTTTTGTTTGTTGTAATAGTTGCTGATGCCGCTCTGTTTCCTGATTCTCTATCTCATTGCTCACCTTGCGGATATCATTCATCAGATTTTGACTATCATTTGTCGCTAGTACCTGTGAGGTCGCCTTTAATCCCTTGTTTTGGCGCAAGTCGATAGTCTGTTTTAGTTGAGTGAACTTAGCCGAAATCAGAACTTCAAGCGTTGCGAGCTGTTTTTGTTGGTTTGATTGACCTGCGGCTAAATTCTTCAGTGTTATAATTTCTCGCTGGACATTATTAAGTGCTACTTGATACGCTTTTAAATAAATTTCTTTTCCAGTGAGGATATAACCACGTTGGACACTTTCGGCATCCTTTGTCTGTGACAGTAGTTTTTCTAAACTGTTAATTTTTTTATTAATGTTTTTTATTATACTTTGATTATTACTAGATACTCTTGTATTTTGATAAGAAACTGCGCCAATCACAACTAAAAGTATCGATGCCAAGCCAAAACCTGCCACAATTTTTTTGAAAAATTCCTGGCGTAGTTTTTTTGATTGTTTGCTTTTATTAGTCACAAGCACTAAACTTGCTAAATTGCGATGCAATTCTAGTTGCTTGATAACTTGACAGGCCAAAGTTCGTAATGCTTCTATCTGATCTGAAGTCAGCGTTCGTGGTACATAGTCAATTACGCAAAGTGTTCCCAGTGGATATCCCTCAGCATTAATTAGAGGGACACCAGTATAAAACCGGATTTTTGGGTCAGAAGTCACCAGTGGATTTGTGGCAAACCGTTCGTCCTTTGTAGTATCAGGCACAATAAGAACATCAGGTTGTAGAATAGCATGGGCACAGAACGCCTGGTCTCGGTGTGTTTCTGGGACATCCAAACCAACTTTTGACTTAAACCACTGGCGATTTGTATCAACTAAGCTAATTAAAGCAATAGGAGTTTGGCAAATATACGAGGCTAAACGAGTGAGGTCGTCAAAGGCGGCTTCAGGTAGTGTATCGAGGATTTTATACTCCAAAAGCGTTTCGATTCTCTGTGCTTCGTTATCAGGTAATGGTGCTTTCATCCTTAAGCCTTATTTACACGGGACTGGGTATTAGGGACTGGGAACTGGGGAATAGGAAATAAATATTTAGGAATACTTTCTCAGTACCCAATACCCAATTCATCAACAAACTACTTTAATTAATGACAATAGTTGAGTTAAAAGCGTTAGCGTAATTTCACTGAGTTCAACCTTAGTCAGAAATTGGTCAAATGATTAAGTCGTTATTGTATTTTTTGTGGGCTGGTTTATTTGAAATCACGGGTGGTTACTTGGTCTGGTTATGGTTGCGTGAAGCTAAGCCGTTCTGGTGGGGAATATTGGGTGGAATTGCTTTAGCTATCTATGGGGTTATTGCAACTCTTCAACCAGCAAATTTTGGCAGAGTGTATGCGGCTTATGGCGGTATTTTTATTGCAATGGCAATGCTTTGGGGTTGGAAGGTTGACGGTGTAATCCCAGACCGCTACGACCTAATTGGAGCTGGTTTAGCTTTGATAAGTGTATTAATTATCATGTTTGCACCCAGAGCTTAAGTAAGATTACTAAATTATTGCTGACACGATAGGACAAGGGGAAGAGGGATTAACCCCTTATCCCCTTGTGCTGCTAGATGACCAAGCCCCAAAGGGGCGGGTGTAAGGTGTAGGGGGAAGAGGACTCTAGCCCCAAATAAAAAGGATACAAGCCCCTTGTTTCAAGAATAGAAAAAGAAAAAAATGTATTTTGAGACATGTAGTGCGTAGAAATATGACGTCCTTGTTTGAAACCCCTACTTTCAAGTATGGGGTTCCCTACACCCTACCCCCTACACCCTTTCATCGATAAACTTTATGATGATTGATTTTCAAAATATGATAACAGCAGACAAAATTCCCAAGTTTTCTTAGCAACTACGGACTGACATGTAACTATACGGTTTACAAATTCTTGAAATACTGATTAAACTCTCATAAACTCAAATAGATAATTATACTTTTGTTAACATTTCAAAAAAAAGAAAGTAGAGTAGCTTTGAAGACAAAATAGAGTATCAAACAGTACTGAAATATATTAAAGTAATACAAATTTGTTGGTGCTTAGGAACAAAAAACAAGTGTTAAAGAAAGTTGTCATGATTGGGGCTATCACCCTACTAATTTTGGGAGGGCCGCTGATGGGCAATGCTTTTGCCCAAACACCAGCTGCCGCTCCCCCTGCTGCTGATACTGGAGACACAGCATTCATGCTGATTTCGGCAGCACTCGTGCTGTTAATGACACCAGGGTTAGCATTCTTCTATGGTGGATTCGTACGATCGCGCAATATCCTAAATACATTGATGATGAGCTTTGTATTAATGGCGATCGTGGGAGTTACCTGGGTTCTCTGGGGTTATAGTCTTGCATTTGCCCCAGGTTTGCCTTTTATCGGTGGATTGCAGTGGTTTGGGTTGAATGGTGTCGGGCTAGAGACAACCGATTATCTCAAAGGGTCAAACCCAGCGGAAGTTGTTTCTTATGCAACGACGATTCCCCACCAAGCATACATGATTTACCAAGCCATGTTTGCCATTATCACCCCAGCCTTAATTTCTGGAGCGATCGTTGAGCGGGTAAGTTTCCGCGCCTATTCGCTGTTTGTACTGCTGTGGTCAACCTTTGTTTACGCTCCTCTAGCCCACATGGTATGGGCGAAAGGTGGATTTTTAGGTTTGGCTGGTGGTTTGGGTGCCCTCGACTTTGCAGGCGGTACCGTAGTTCACATTAGTTCTGGTGTTTCTGCTTTAGTAGCAGCACTCGTCCTTAAGCCTCGGAAAACCCATCCCGATCGCCTGAGTCCGCCCCATAACGTTCCTTTCATTTTACTGGGTGCTGGCTTGCTGTGGTTTGGCTGGTTCGGCTTCAACGCTGGCAGTGCCCTATCCGTTGCTAGTGGAACTTCTGGTAACTTGTCAACAAATGTAGCAACAACAGCCTTTGTCGCCACTAATACAGCAACGGCAGGGGCAGCTTTAATGTGGCTAATTTTGGAAACAGTTTTACGCGGTAAACCAACTGCTGTGGGAGCAGCTACAGGAGCCGTTGCTGGTTTGGTGGGTGTAACTCCAGCCGCCGGATTTGTCACCCCGTTATCAGCGCTTTTAATTGGTTTCATCACCGCCTTTGTCTGCTTCTATGCAATTAGTTTCAAGCACAAGCTGCTCATTGACGATGCCTTAGATACATATCCGGTGCATGGCGTTGGTGGAACTGTGGGGGCGATTTTAACAGCAATATTTGCCACCACCCAAGTCAACTCAGGAGGGAAAGACGGAGTGCTACGTGGTAATTTTGGGGAATTAGGAGTTCAACTAGTAGCAATTATCGTTGCCTATGTAATAGCAGCTGTTGGTACCTGGATTATTCTCAAAATTATTGATGCTACAGTCGGACTGCGAGTCAACGAGCAACAAGAATTACAAGGTTTGGATATCAACGAACACGGCGAAGAAGGTTATAATTCTGAGTTTGGCGATCGCCCGATTCAGTAATGAGTCTTGAGTTAGAAGCCTCGCCAAAGACGTTTGGGTTAGCTGCGGTTAGGAGTAGAGACGCGATTAATCGCGTCTTTCCAAGAGTTAGAATTTAATCCCCTCTACTTTCCTGCTCCCCATTCCCTATTTTCATTGAGTGTCGTTTTTGAATGCTAGCGTTAAAATCTGATTCAAAATAATTGGTAAATTTCGCTAGTCGTGTCTACTTCTTTTAAAACCTTTCCTATCTGGGCATTTATCTCGCTGTTAACCAACGGCGTACTATTGTTGGCGGTCATTCTGCTAATTTGGCAACAGCAGAGATTGACCGCTTTTTTTGGGGGGGTTATAACATCCCCACAGCAAATCAACCTCAACAACTCGCGTCCAGCTGTTACACCTGATTTAGGTCGGCGTCACCAACTAACTTACCAACAGTGGGTAGACATTCTTAAACAAGAGGCAAAGGTAGCCGCAGATCACCGTCCTTTGCACTTAACTATACTGGCCGGAGATTCTCTAAGTTTGTGGTTTCCGACTGAGTTATTACCTGAAGGGAAAAATTGGCTCAATCAAGGAATTTCTGGCGAAACCACCAAGGGACTTTTGAAAAGATTGAATATATTTGAGCGCACCCAGCCGGAGGTGATTTTTGTGATGATTGGGATTAATGACCTCATTCGCGGGACAAGCGACAAGGTTATTTTAAATAATTATCAGGAAATTATCAGTTACCTGCAAAAGACACATCCCACCGCCGAAATAGTTGTCCAATCAATTTTGCCGCATAGTGCCCAGGAAATAACTTGGCAAGGACGAGATAAACTTCTGGGCATTAGTAATAATCGTATCCACCGATTGAATCAGCAACTACAAACCATATCTGCTAAAAAAGGTGTGAAATTTCTCGATTTATATCCCTTGTTTACCAATACCCAAGGTAATCTCCGCCAGGAATTTACTACCGATGGCTTACACTTAAATCGTGAAGGCTATATAGTTTGGCGTTCGGCATTGCAGATTTATAGCGATATGGAATTAAAACCCCAACATCAACGTGCTTCCGGCAGCGAAAAACACAAGAAGTAATATGTTTGAATAGAAGTCTGTATAAATCGCGTCTTGGCGCGAGAGAATAAAAAATAGTGGTTTAAGTAAACAAATCTAATGGATACAAAAGCTTTTAAGCGTACGCTCCAACATTCCCAAAATTACAATCGCAAGGGGTTTGGTCATCAAGCAGAAGTTACCACCCGGTTGCAGTCTGAGTATCAAAGTAACTTGATTCAGGAAATTCGCGATCGCAATTACACTCTGCAACGGGGTGATGTCACCATCCGACTAGCGCAAGCCTTTGGCTTTTGTTGGGGTGTAGAACGTGCTGTAGCTATGGCTTATGAAACCCGTCAACACTTCCCCACAGAAAGCATCTGGATTACTAACGAGATTATTCACAACCCTTCTGTGAATCAGCGGATGCAGGAGATGCAGGTAAAATTTATCCCGGTGGAAGCAAATCAAAAAGACTTTTCTGTTGTTGATATTGGTGATGTCGTCATATTACCTGCTTTTGGGGCTAGCGTTCAAGAAATGCAGATACTTCATGAGAAAGGCTGCAAAATTGTTGATACAACTTGCCCTTGGGTATCTAAAGTTTGGAATACAGTAGAAAAGCACAAAAAAGTTGATTATACTTCAATTATTCACGGTAAATATAAACACGAAGAAACAGTTGCAACGAGTTCCTTTGCTGGCAAGTATTTAATTATCTTGAATTTATCACAAGCAGAATATGTTGCTAATTATATTATTAATGGTGGAAACCGTGAAGAATTTTTGGAAAAATTTGCCAAAGCTTGTTCGCCAGGATTTGACCCCGATCGCGATTTAGAAAAAGTTGGTATTGCTAATCAAACTACCATGCTTAAAGGTGAAACCGAACAAATTGGCAAGCTTTTCGAGCGTACGATGTTGCAGAAGTACGGCCCTACCGAATTAACTCAGCATTTCCAAAGCTTCAACACCATTTGTGACGCCACCCAAGAACGGCAAGATGCAATGTTGGAGTTAGTGGAAGATAATTTAGATTTAATAGTGGTGATTGGCGGTTTTAATTCTTCAAACACTACTCAATTGCAACAAATTGCTATTGAGAGGGGAATTCCTTCTTATCACATTGATAGTGTTCAACGCTTAAAATCAGCAATTTCTATTGAACATCGGTTATTAAATGGACAATTAACCATTACAGAAAACTGGTTACCAGAGGGAGAAATTGTTGTGGGAATTACTTCTGGTGCTTCCACGCCAGATAAGGTAGTAGAAGATGTGATTGAAAAGATTTTTGCTTTGAAAGCAACAGTAACGCTAGTGTAAACATAGTTAAACATCAAAGGTTCAACCAATAATTAGACATCCGGTGAAATTAATTCTGCATTACCCGAAATCGTTACCAGACGTAGCAGTTCTACGTCTCTATATTTTTTTCACCAGATGTCTAATACTTTTTAAACATCCTCTTAGTAATTCGCCAACTCAAAAATAAATCATCTCTGAGATATCGCTGGTCGTAAGTTGTAACTCCCAGATTTTCCTGTTTTAAAAGTATTAGCCAATAAATAATAGACGCCATCTTTTGGTAAAGTGACAGTCAATCGAGCATTAAAATCCTTTGGGTAAATGTCGTCGTTTTCTGCCACTAATCGTTCTTTAGTGGGAAGCAGCAAATATAATCAGCCAGTAGTATTGCAACAGTTTTAGAACTATCTTCGACAACGTAAGCATTAGTTAAAACTAGACCATCTGCACTGACCTAAAAATAATCTCGAGCAGAGATGCAGCGGAAAGTCTGAGCGGAGGTTTCCTCCGCTCAGAACTTTCCAAGACAAAGGCGCACAGAGGAGGAATGGAGTTTAGTAATTGTTATAAGGTTGGTGGAGTTTAAATGCTAATCATCGGACTTATGTGGTTAGGAAAGCGGATGCACAAATTTTTGAGTTGCTCAAGGCTGGGGAATATTGTAAAAATCGAATCCCTATCACTACATTGCTTGGTCATAAAGGTTTAGGAACTAGTCTCAGTTTTATTCCTGATGGAAAATTATTGCCTCTGCTAGTCAGGATGATAAAATAATTTGATGGAGTTTGCAATTAGATAATTTACTGACGCGAGGATGTCAATGGCTCCAAGATTATTTTCTCACTCATCCGGAAGCTGGTAATAGCTTGCCTGCATGGAGCAAAAATTAAAATATCAAAATATTTTACCAAATTTTAAATTATAAAAAAGTCTGCTCCCTTAGTATCTCCTAGATAAACCCCTAAATTTAGTTGTAGAACAAATCAAAAATGGCATTAGTTATGAATTAGCATGACAGAGAAATGGCTTTCTATCGTCGGTATTGGGGAAGATGGGTTACAAGGGTTAAGCCCGATCGCTCTTTGTTTAGTCGCTCAAGCTAAAGTAATTGTAGGAGGCGATCGCCATTTAGCAATGCTGCCTTTAGATGACCAACGCGAGAAATTAGTCTGGACATCTCCAATTGGCACTTCTGTAGAGCAAATCATCAAGCGTCGCGGTGAGTCAATTTGCGTACTTGCAAGCGGCGATCCTATGTGTTACGGCATTGGTGTCACCTTAGGGCGGCGAATTCCGACTTCCGAAATAACGATTATTCCCGCACCTTCAGCCTTCAGCCTCGCCTGTGCCAGGGTGGGATGGTCTTTAACTGAGGTGGAAACCTTGAGTTTGAATGGTCGTCCATCCTCCCTGCTGCAATCTTACATTTATCCGGGAGCTAAGCTGTTAATTTTAAGCGAAGGAAAGGACACACCTGCCATTGTTAGCGAAATTTTGACAAATCGCGGCTATGGTAAGAGCAAAATCACCGTCTTGGAGCGTATGGGCGGCATTCATGAAAGAATTATCAAAGGTACGGCTGTATCTTGGAGTGAAACTGAAGTTGCAGCTTTGAATGCGATCGCAGTTGATTGTATTGCCGATGCTGGGGTTATCACTTTACCAAGATTACCAGGATTAGCAGATAACGCCTACCATCACGATGGACAGTTAACCAAGCGTGAAGTTAGGGCAATTACCTTAGCAGCTTTGGCACCGACACCGGGAGAATTATTATGGGATGTGGGCGCGGGTTGCGGTTCAATTTCTATCGAATGGATGCGAACTCATCCTCGATGCCGGGCGGTGGCGATCGAGCAAAATTCCTCTAGACTACTATATATTGCTGATAATGCCGCTACTCTTGGTACTCCAAATCTGCAAATTATTGCAGGTAAAGCGCCCGATGCCTTAAAAGACTTGCCGACACCAGATGCAATTTTTATTGGTGGCGGGGTAACAGCAACCGGACTTTTTGATGCTTGCTGGGAAGCACTGCGGCCGGGGGGACGTTTGGTGGCAAATGTGGTGACGGTAGAAGGCGAGCAAACTTTATTTCAATGGCACGAACGAGTCGGTGGCGATTTCACTCGTATTGCCATTCAGCGAGCGGAACCTATTGGTAAATTTTTGGGCTGGCGAGGAATGGCACCTGTGACGCAATGGATAGGTGTAAAGTCTAATTAAGATTAATGATACAAAAGTGCATGGGGCATTTTGGAAAGTGTAAATGCAGTCATGTCAAAGGTTTGGAATAGATTGTGATGTCTTCACTTGAAGCTTGTGTTACAATTTAATTGCTTGTAAAGCAAAAATATTGAACAATAGAGAGAAAAACGTTATCGCAATCCAAAAGCAACAAATTAACTCCCAAATCAAGTCCCCTCAAGTGTTCCTAATCGACCATGAGAATAACAATCGTGGTCTGACCGACACACGTGAGGCTCTACAGCTAGCGCAGAGCGTAGAACTCGACTTAGTTGTAGTCTCCGAAGGCAAAGAAGCTCCAGTAGCGAAGATCCTCAACTATGGCAAGTTTCAGTATCAAAAGAAAAAGCGTCAGACGCAGAGTGCTAGACCAACGGTAAAAGAAGTTCGGTTACGTCCCAACGTGGGAGTGGCTGATTACAATTTACGCATTGAGCAAGCAGTTGGTTGGTTGAGTAAAGGCGATTCAGTGAAGTTTGTTATTCGTTTGCGAGGTCGCGAAAATCAATATCGCGAACAAGCTGGAGAAATGCTAGAGCGGATTGTAAATGCTCTGAGTGAAGTAGGTAAAGTCCACACTCTTGATAAACGCTCATTGGTTGCTCAACTAGTTCCAGCCTAAATTAATTTTTCAAAGATATCTTAAATTCTGTGGTGCGCTTTGGCTTTCGGCTTGAGCGCACCACAGCTTTTTGGGCAGAAGTGATGCTTTATGAGATTCCCGTCGCTCAAAGGGTAAGATTCATCAAACAATTGTGGAAGGTATCGCTGTATCTTGGGGTAAAACTGAAGTTGCAATGTTGAATGCGATCGCAGTTGATTGTATTGCCGATGCTGAGGTTATCTCTTTACCAAGATTAGCAGGATTGCCATTTCGGTTTTGATGTAGCCCAATCTGGCGATCTCTTTGTCATACCGTTTCTTATGACTGGCATTATGTTAAGTCGTCTAGCTGTCTAAAGATTTACTTTATAAATGGTCTTTTAACTAACATGAGGAAAACTGAGTCAAGTGTTCGCAAAGCGTCTCGTAGAGAAGTAATCGTAAATATTTTATCTTACGTTTTTCAATATTGACCTACTACCATCAAACTTAATTTGAAGATGTACTATGAATAAAGTGCAAGGTGAATAATCGCTTACTAATAAATGATGATAAATCTAGAAAAGATTAGAAATCGAGAACAACAAACAGCATGGATTTTCTTACTACCTGCATTATTATTGTTGTTACTCGTCTTTGGCTACCCAATAGCTCGTGCTTTTTGGTTAAGTTTCTTTACTGAAAATTTAGGAACAAAACTATTCCCTATCTTTTCTGGTTTTAATAACTACATACGCATGGCAGGAGATGGTCGTTTTTGGCAGAGTTTTGGAACGACAATACTATTCACCATCTCAACAGTATTTCTTGAGTTATTACTCGGATTAGCTATTGCTTTGGTATTGAATAAGCAGTTTTTTGGCAGAGATGTAGTGCGTACTATTGCAATTTTACCTTGGGCATTGCCTACTGCCCTTATCGGTCTTGCTTGGGCTTGGATTTTTAACGATCAGTTTGGAGTTGTCAATGATATTCTGCTACAGCTAGGCTTGATTAAAGCTGGAATTAACTGGTTAGGAGATCCTCTACTAGCGATGATAGCCATAATTGTTGCAGATGTATGGAAAACAACTCCATTTATTAGTGTCTTACTATTAGCTGGTTTACAATCCATTTCTCCCGATTTATATGAAGCTCATATGATTGATGGTGCTACACCTTGGCAAAGTTTCTACAAAGTTACTTTACCTTTGCTAATGCCACAAATTCTGATCGCTGTATTATTTAGATTTGCTCAGGCTTTTGGAATTTTTGATTTGATTGCTGTGATGACCGGGGGTGGGCCTGGTGGTGCAACAGAGGTAGTAGCATTGTATATTTATTCTACTATTATGCGCTATTTAGACATTGGGTATGGGGCAACTTTAGTTATTTGTACTTTTATGTTACTAGTTGTGACGGTTGCTATTGTTAGTTTTTTGCTTCAAAAGTTTCAAATTAATACCTTTGAATAACTGCAAACTTAACCGTTAAAAATCTTTCAATTATCAAATTTATTTAATAATCAATCATCAAATTTGGCGTTGCTGAATCACTAAATTAAATTCAAAAATCAACTCTTCTCAACTCTTACTCTCTGGGACTTAGCGGCTGAAGCGTGACACTAATTCATATTGCTACTCAGCAATGCCTAAAATTTTAACTAAAAATTATATATTTTGAGTCACCAAAGTTAAGAGCTTCGGTGACTGGGCACTGTTTAAGTTAACCTTTAAAACGTGAAAGTTGTTCTTAAAGTACCGATAAAGGCATCATCGTTAGCGCTATTTTGACCAGGAGAGGTCAACCAAATTACGCCAGGGGTGATTGAGATATTATCTGAGACGCGATATTTATAGAAGCCTTCAAAGTGATAAGGCAAATCGTTACCAACAAAGCCTGGCCGATTACGGGAATAAGGTTCTACACCAGCAAAAATACCCAGTACGTTACCTTTTTTACCGAAGTCAGGTAAAGCTACTCCAGCACCGTAACTCCAAGCTTCATAATCATCACCTGCACCGAAGCCTGTAACATCATGATAAGAAATGAAGCCACTAATTGACAATTTATCACTAGGTCTGAAAGCTGCTTCTACACCGTAAGAATTACTGGAAGATCCGTTTAGGGCAGTTAGGGTGTTAGCTTGAGCCGTACCTACATAGCGGTTAGCGCTACCCAAACCAGCACCTAGATCGAATAAATTACCGCCTCCAGCACCATGATACCCGTGAACGTAAGTAGCAGCGATCGCTAAGCTATCGCCAATACTAAAGTTCAACTGTCCTAAAGCAGCATAGTTACCCTCGAACAAACCTAGATTTGGCCCGGGATTATTAGCATTTGACGCCAAGTAGCCTACAGTGAGCGAACTTGGTTTCAAAATGCTACCACCCTTACCAAAGGGTAAAGTCACTGCTGCGCCGGCACCACCACCAATGCGATAGATGGGACTTTCAGAAGCAAAGGAAGATAAGGCTCCATTACCACCATCATAGTCCTCAAAGTAAGGGTTATTAGTGGCAACATAATCGCTATGAATACCTCCGTTAGCCGCAAAGTAAACTTGGGCTGGGCCTATGGGTACGTAATACGCTAGCCAGTCTATAGCCACACTGTTGTTACCACCGCTGCCGATTTGAAAAGTTTGTACGCCTTCGGCAGTATCGATGGGCAAACCAGCATCATCCACTTGTGTAAAGGGTATTACATTCCCGGCTGCAAGACGCGTGTGCAGGACATCTTTACCCGTGAAGCTGGTTTGCAAGTCTAAACGTACCCTATCTTGGAAGACAGTATTGTTAGCATTGCCAGTGTTACTGCCAAATATATCAGTAACCGCAAAAATAGCTTCACCCACCAATTTTGTGGTAGTGGAAAACTGATTTGCTTCTAATTCACTAGTACGTGCTTCTAAAGCATCTACTCGACCACGCAGAGTTGCCAACTCAGCTGAAAATTCTTCTTGCAAACGTTGGAGGGTTGCCAAATCCTGTTTTGTCACCAAGTCAGCGGTTGCTGTGGCAATCAGTTCATTAACCCGATCTAAACAAGCGTTTAAACCTGCGGCAAACTCATAACGAGTCATTGCTCGGTTACCCCGGTAAGTACCATTAGGGTATCCTGCTATACAACCGTAGCGTTCAACCAGTGATTGCAAAGCTTGGAATGCCCAGTCAGTTGGCTGTACGTCAGAAAACTGAGAAACTGATGTGACTTGAGACTGGGAATTTTGGTTCTTGCCTTCGTTGCTGTAGCGGTTAACTTGTTCTAAGACTTTATTATCATCAATTTTTGCTTGGGCAACCAAAAATCGATCACTAGTTGGTTGCTCTGTTTTCAGCAATAGTGAAGCGCCAATAGCTTTTGGTACTTCTGTCTGAACAGCTTTTGCTTTTGCATCTTTAGAAGAGCTTACTACTTCAGTTGCGATCGCCCTAGCGGAAACTAACACCGTCACTCCCAAAACTACTGGACTTAGTACCAGAGTTTTCCACAATAAATGAGACATTTTTTTATTTTCCTTTCCCAAAAAAGACCTAAAATCAGTAGGTTCAAGAAAAAGAGAATAAGCAATTATTCTACTTGTGGAAAATCTTATCAGATTGGAGTCAACTAAAGCTATATCTATGAGACTTTTTAAGAATGAAGAATCGTAAAGTTTGCCCAAAAATGGCTTGTTTGATAAATCAAGCGTTGTCAGAATTTAGCACCCAGGAGTCAGGAGTCAGAATATAGGATGATTAGTTTGTTGATTTCTCATCATGTTATCATGAATTCTGACGCCAAGGAGCAAAGCGTCTCCAGCTTTGCTGTTGAGTTGTAAAAAAGTCTTTGTTTTAGTATTTCGCTAGATTTATAGATTAAACAATTCTATCAAGATTTGTAGTCATAGCAATTAAACGCTTCTTTGGTTAGAGCAATAGAAGGATGTACTGCACACTTGAGTTGAGAATTGTTATTAAAAAAATGACACTTCTTACAGCGATGCTGCTGTACAGGTTTGATGCTTACTATTTCGTCTTTATCTTCTATTGTATTTTGTGAGGGATTTTCTATTGGTTTGCAGAAATATGAAACAAGATAAACGACGATTACCCAAGTAATCATGAAGCAAACGTGAGCTAAAAACACTGCTACAAAGTAAATATCTCCGTGCCTTGCTTTGGTGTGATTATATGTTGTTTCAATCGGTTTAACTTCAATCAAGGTAGACTGATAAAAACTATTTTGGTGGAATAAATTTTGAATCATCTGAATTGAAAGATTGCTTGTTTGTTAAGCTGGCAATAAGCAATTGTTGAGTCAATACTAAATAAGATTTTTGAGAGTGATTTTGAGAGCAAAAATTATCACCTGATGAATTGCAATCACTAATATGTAATTTTCGCTAAAACTAATAGATGAGCCGTTGCTGAAATAACTTTTTTTCTCTCAGAATTAGCAAAAAAACACATTTAGTTAGGAACTGAATTTGAGTTAATTAAAGTTTAACTAGTATCAAGAAAAGTGACCCCTATTTATCGATAAATTGGGATTATAAGGCTTGAATAAATAGCTTTTCTTAGCCAATTTACATATTTCTATCCCTTGATTTTATCCAAAGCTAAATTTAACTTCAATACATTAACTCCAGGCTCACCAAAGATGCCGAGAAAGCGACCATCGGTATTTTGAGCAATTAAAGTTTCTAGTTGGTTAGGTTGAACTCCCCGTGCTTTGGCTACTCGTGCAATTTGGGCTTTGGCGGCTTCGGGGGTGATGTGGGGGTCGAGGCTGGAACCAGAGGTGTAGACTAAATCAGCAGTCGGCTGCACACCTGCTGTTTTCAGACGATTCAAGTCACCCTCTACTTTTTTGCTCGGGTCTGGGTCATCTTTTCCTTTGATGCGTTCTAGTAATGCGGGATTACTGGGAGCTAAGTTACTAGCACCGGAAACTCCGGTTAGCAAAACTCCTGCATCGTCCTTTTTGGGGTCGGCGGTGCTGTAACTAGTGGTGCTGGGACGGCTGTTAAAATAGCGATCGCTACTAAAAGGTTGACCAATCAACGCAGAACCGACAACTTGACCTGTGCTATTTCTCAGTAGACTACCATTAGCTTGAAAAGGAAATACAATCTGTCCAATGGCAACCATCAAAAAAGGATAAATAATCGCTCCTATTACCCAGAGTATCAAGGTTGAACGAATAGCTCTGCTGGCTTCGCGTGCAAAACTCATTAGAATTTCTCCGGTACAAACATCACAAAAAATAAATAAATAGAAAGTCCAACTGTCACCAGTCCTAACAGTCCCACTCCCCAAGCTTGACTGCGGGTGAGTTGTTCGCTTGTGGCAGCATAAACTACAGGTGCAACCACTAAGTTGAAGCACATCGCTAAAAACAAATACAGTGGCAGTTTTTGTTTTCGCCATTGACACCAGATTTCAGTTATTGCTTCTGATATTTGGGATACAGAGATAGTGCGTTGTAGATGAAAGAATTTCATAAATAAATTAAGACAAGGGCAAAATTATATCTATCAGTTTGATGGCAATGAAAGGAGCAATAATACCACCAACGCCATAAATGAAGATGTTACGGCGTAGCAATTGATCTGCCGAAAGAGGCAAAAATTTTACTCCTTTAAGTGCTAAAGGAATTAGCGCCGGAATAATCAAGGCGTTGTAAATTAGCGCCGAGACGATCGCAGATTGAGCGCTCTTGAGTCCCATAATATTAAGTGCGCCGATTCCAGCCGCAGCAAAGATAGTCGGAATAATCGCAAAATATTTGGCGATATCGTTGGCAATGGAGAATGTTGTCAATGCTCCACGAGTAATCAGCAGTTGTTTACCAATAGTTACTAAATCAATCAACTTGGTGGGATCAGAATCTAAGTCCACCATGTTAGCAGCTTCTTTAGCAGCTTGTGTCCCAGAGTTCATCGCCAAACCTACGTTTGCTTGAGCCAAAGCAGGTGCATCGTTAGTGCCATCCCCAGTCATTGCCACCAGCTTACCTTGGGATTGTTCGGAGCGAATCACTTCAATTTTGTCTTCTGGAGTTGCTTCGGCAATGAAATCATCAACTCCAGCTTCCTCAGCAATCACCGAAGCTGTAATCCGATTATCGCCTGTGAGCATGACCGTGCGAACACCCATCCGGCGGAGTTGGTCAAACCGTTCTCGCAAACCCGGTTTAACAATATCTTTGAGGTAAATCACACCATAAATTTTGTCATCCTGGCAAACAGCTAAGGGTGTACCCCCTAACCGGGAAACTCGCTCATTAGCTGCATCTATATCATCGGGAATGTAACCACCACGAGAACGAACAAATCCCTTAATGGCATCTACCGCACCCTTGCGAACTTGTTTGCCATCGGGTAGATTTGTGCCACTCATGCGGGTTTTCGCAGAAAATTCCACACCTTCGGCTTTATCAAGATTAAAAACTACCGCAGCCTGGGATGTTTCTGCTAATGCCACAATTGACTTGCCTTCTGGGGTATCGTCAAATAAGCTAGCAGCTAAGGAAACTCGCGCCACATCTGCTACTGAATGATTATCCAGGGGAATAAACTCATCAGCCATCCGATTACCCAAAGTGATTGTCCCTGTCTTATCTAACACCAAAGTGTTGATATCGCCACAAGCTTCCACTGCTCGACCAGAGGTCGCAATGACGTTAAATTGAGCAACCCTGTCCATCCCAGCAATACCGATCGCACTGAGCAAACCACCAATAGTCGTGGGAATCAAAGCTACCAGTAATGAAATTAAAATCGCCACGCTAGCACCCGCACGCAAACTATTTCCCGCCTCAGCCCCAAATACACTGCTGATAAAATTGGCGATATAGCTGACAAATGGCGGCATCGTCGCCACTACAATTAAGAACACCTGTGTCAGCACTGCTAACAATACTGTCAAGGCAATCTCATTGGGAGTTTTGCTGCGTTCTGCTCCTTCCACCAGTGAGATCATGCGGTCGATAAAACCTTGACCAGGATCGGCAGTAATCTTAATCGTCAACTCATCGGAAAGTAGACGTGTACCTCCTGTCACCGAACTAGCTATATCTGTACCTGGTTGCTTCAATACAGGCGCAGATTCCCCGGTAATTGCAGACTCATCTACCGAGCCAACACCTTTAATGACTTCGCCATCGGCGGGAATCAAATTATTAGCAATTACCTTTACCAAATCCCCGCGCCGTAGTTCGGTAGAATTGACTTTTTCAATCGAACCATCAGGGAGAATTTTATTAGCGATCGTATCTGATCGCGTCGTTCTCAGTGAATCAGCTTGAGCTTTGCCGCGTCCTTCAGCCACAGCTTCCGCAAAGTTAGCAAAAACGAGTGTGAAAAACAGAATAAAGGTAATCAACCCATTTAACAAGCGTTGTTGGTTGACATTTGCCTGAATTGTACCAAACAAATTTGGGTTAAGGGTAACAAGGAAAGTAACAATTGTTCCCACCCAAACAACAAACATAACAGGGTTTTTCACAGTAACTCGCGGGTCGAGCTTAACAAATGACTCACGAATTGCCCTTTGGTAAATTCCCTGCATATCTGCTTTGGGAGTATGCTTACGCGAGTCACGAGTTCCCGATGGCACGCGGCGCGAATGAGAATTAGTATTATTTGGCATAAATTAAATTTGAAGAATAGGCAATGCGGCATTGGGCATAAGTCTTTGAGGTAGGTTAATGGAGTTCTGAAGTGGATTAATGAATATCAAAGACTCATTAATGGAGTTCCGATGTGGATTAACGAGTATCAAAGACTCATTAATGGAGTTCTGAGGTGGATTAACGAGTATCAAAGACTCATTAATGGAGTTCCGAGGTGGATTAACGAGTATCAAAGACTCATTAATGGAGTTCTGAGGTAGATTAACGAGTATCAAAGACTCATTAATGGAGTTCTGAGGTGGATTAACGAGTTTCTATAATTTTTTTGCTCTCCATCTCCATCTCCCCACCTCCCCACCTCCCGACTCCTACCCAATACCTTTGCTAATAAAAAAGGCTTCACCAATGGGACCTAATGCTAATACTGGGAAGAATGTAAGTGCGCCTAGAATTAAAATCACACCTGCGGTAACGCCTGTAAATAGTCCGGTATCAGTTCGCAATGTCCCAGTGGTGTAAGGAACAGCTTGTTTGCGAGACATGCTATCTGCTAAGAACAGTAAACCTAGCACAGGAATATAGCGTCCTGCCAATAAACTAAAGCAGGTACTCAAGTTCCACCACAGTGCAGTTGCAGTGGTTTTTGTGCCTGTAGCGATAGCTAACGGCGAAGGTTGGGAATCGCCTAAGCCTTCAAACCCAGAACCATTGTTAGCAGCAGCAGAGGCGTATTCGTAGATAACTTGAGCAAAGCCGTGGAAACCAGGATTGCTAATTCCTGATAGTTGGTCGGGAAATGCTAAGGCGATACCTGCGGGAATCATGATAGCAATGGGGTGAACTAGCAAAATCAGGAAACTAGCCAGCACAACTTCCCGCTTCTCAATTTTGCGTCCGAGAAATTCTGGCGTGCGTCCCACCATTAATCCTGTAGCGAACACAGCCAGAATCAAGTAAGCAAACAGGTAAGCGGTTCCTGTACCCTGTCCACCCCAGATAATTTGCAAAAACATGTTGGAAAGAGTAATAAAACCGCCGTTGGGCATGAAGGAATCGTGTAAACTGTTGACTGCGCCGCACATTGTACCGGTTGTACTGACCGCAAATAGCACAGATTGTGCCCAACCAAACCGGACTTCTTTACCCTCTAAATTCGGCTGCTGACTTCCCAGCAGAGTATTCACAGCCGGATTACCGTTGTATTCGCCAATGGCTGTAATGACAATAAATGCTACATAAAGCACGCCCACCATGCCATAAACTAACCAAGCTTGCTTGGTGTTATTAGCAAACAAGCCATAGGTATAAATTAAGGAAGTGGGAATCGAAAGCATGGCGACAATTTGAATTAAATTAGAAAATCCGTTGGGATTTTCAAAGGGGTGTGCTGAGTTGATGGCGAAAAAGCCGCCACCGTTCTCCCCTAATTGTTTGATAATTTCAAAATGGGCAACGGGGCCGCGGGCGATCGCCTGACTAATATTAGGATTTTCCAAAGTGGGAAACACTGCTACACCCGCCAGCGTTTCTGGTACACCAATTGCCATCAAAACAATCCCACCTACAATACAAATAGGCAACAAAATTCGCGTAATTGAGCGAATTAAGTCTACATAAAAGTTGCCCAACGGTCTACCAGTTAATCCTCGAATAAAAGCAATTCCTACAGCCAAGCCAGTTGCCGCTGAGGTGAACATATGATAACCAAGCCCCCACATTTGGCTGGCGTAACTCATGTACGTTTCACCAGAATAATGCTGCTGGTTGGTGTTAGTAATAAAGGAAATAGTAGTATGTAATACTGTATCCCAAGTTGGGGCATTTATCTTGGTTGGGTTTAATGGTAACCATCCTTGATTCATAATAATCAAGAAAATCAGCAACCCCATTGCTACATTGCTATACAAGATTGCCCGCCCATACTGCCAACCCGTCATATTTTCTTTGTTTTTAATGCCAACCAGAGAATAAAGCACTCGCTCAACCGGATTTAAAATTGGGTCAATAAAAGTGCTTTTATCTAGGTATACATTCGCCATGTAGTGTCCAAAAAATGGAGTAATTGCTACTACAATTACTAGCGTTAATATAATTTGAATCCATCCTTCTAACATTGGATTATTCCAACTACGACATTGATTATGTTGAGATGACTATTCGATATTTTTCGGCAAAACAAAAATATCGAATAATTAGTTACTGGTTTATGAATATGTACTTTTAAAGTCAATCATGAGGCTTTTTTTTATGGAAAACAAGGTATAAATTAATATTTAAACTTCAATATATGAGTGATATAGTTTTCCATAAATATAAATTCGTAGAGTATTTATTTTGATATATACATGCAAATATATATGACTCATATTTTATTTTTGAAATACACGTAGGGTGCGTTACGCCAAAGGTTAAGGGACTGACAAAAAAAAATATCCCAAATTTTATTGTGGGATGGGTGTTCTCACCCGTTCTATATTCAGGGCGGGCTTTCCTGCCCACCCCACAAGAGGGATAATTTATTCTCTGGAAATCCCTAACGCACCAGTTAACGATTTAGGTGCGTTAAGCTACGCCATAACACACCCTACAGATTTAGAAGCCTGGTTTAGTGCATTAGAATACACAAGGAGCATCATCAAGACTCTACAAAGACTTACTGCAACTTTTCCTTAGCAGCTATACTCCCCACTCATCTCACTTCAAATTCCTGTCCTCTGGTTAACAAGTCTGCGATTAGGTAGTGAGAGCATAATCATCCAAATACCCGTCAACAAAAAATCAATTCCTGCGAATACTCCCAGCACCCAAGCTGCGCTAAAAGGCCATTCACCCAAAATCAAAATCCCCAGAATAATAGCCATCATGCCACTAAACAGTGTCCAACCCCAGTTTAGCTCTCGACGGATTTGGAATGCTGTAATCACCTCAAATACACCCTCAATTAAGAAGAGAATTCCCAAGGCTAGAGTAAGGGAGAGTGCAGCACCAAAGATGTTGCTAATTAATACAATTGCAGCAAGGAAGTATAAAATACCTATCAGCAACTTTGGCCAAAAACCTCGTTTTCGTCGTGATTGAAATGCGTCAACAGTTCGGATGATACTAGCAATCAATAAAATCCAGGATAGTAAAATTGTAATAGCAATAGTCGCAACCAATGGTTCTGCGATCGCTCCAATACCCAAGACAACCATAAAAATGCCTAAACCCATCGACCATCCGGATCCTCGTCTCGTCTGATTAATATTTTCAGTATTCATAAAAGTTTCCTAATTGCGTTAATTTTGATTTATATTCAGAAGCTTTGAATTTTATAATTTTCTTTAAGTATCAAAAATGAACATTACTTTAGATAAGCAAAAAGTGTACATTACCTAAAGTTTTGACTTCCTCATTCTCTAGGAATAATGCCAATCTTATATTTAATCTCTATTATTCTTTCCCTAGAGTGATGAAAGAAAGCTTAACTATATTTGATGTGAAGTATTGCTGGTTGCAATAAATCAGTAGTAAAACACTGCGTGCTCAATTAGTTATACTTTATATCTCAACAATACTGAAGAAGCTTAACATTTGCTATTGCAACATCTACAAGATTATTGCAGTTCATCGTCATAATTTTTCTCGTTTATGAAAATCCCGGTTGAAGCGGACATAATTTAACTTATAAGTTAAGATGGTATATTTTAATTTAGGTGATATGAAAAGAATAGAAGTTGAACAAAGAACTATTTTGATTGGTTTGGCAGGTAGTCACGGCTATGGTTTAAATCGTCCAAATTCAGACTTTGATTATCGAGGAGTATTTATTGCACCCAAAAGGTACTATTTAGGATTTGATCGCGTAGAACAAAAAGATACTGGTTGGGATGAACCAGGAATATTTCAATTTCTAGATAATAACAAAGACACAGTTATATATGAATTAAAAAAAATTCTCCAATTATTATCGGGAGCCAACCCCAATGTTTTAGAATTACTGTGGTTAAATAACTATCCTTTTCTCACTCCAGTAGGACAGCATTTAATTAATCATAAACAGTTATTTTTGAGCAAAAAGGTAAAGCATACTTACACTGGTTATGCCTTTGCTCAAATCAAAAAAATGGAAACTCATCGCAAGTGGTTATTAAAACCACCGCAAAAAAAACCAATTCCATCTGACTTTGGTATAGAAGACGAAGCAGCGCTAAGCAAAGAGGAACTAAATGCTTTTTTGGAATATCTTTATAACTTAATCAGAGGTCGGATTGAGTTTTTGGAAGAAGCTGAGCAATTATACAAATTGCTGACAGCAGATATTGATTTTAAAGGAGTATTAAAACAATATACTTTACCCGATAATACTTTAGAATATACCCAAAAGTTAACTAATAGCCGTAAAGATTTTATCCGCCTGCTTCAGAAAAGTCAAAGTTATCAAACAGCTTTTAGAGAATGGAAGGCTTACTTATCTTGGCAGGAAAATAGAAATCCGGTTAGAGCAGAAATGGAAATCAAGTCTGGTTTTGATCTCAAACACGGAATGCACTGTATTAGATTGTTACGCAGTGGACTAGAAATATTGCGTCAAGGTGAAGTGATTGTAGATAGGAGAATAGCTGGTGATGCTGATGATTTAAAAGCTATCCTCAAGGGTGAATATTCTTATGAGCAGGTGATGAAAATGGCAGAAGACTTAGTTGCTGAAATGGAAATTGTCTACGAACAATCTGCCTTACCTCATAAACCTGATTTAGAGCAAATTAATGAATTATGTATGGAATTAGTGGAAATGCAAAATTGGTAAGTCAGTCATTTGTCATTTGTAAAGGACAAAGGACAACTGACAAATGATTAATTAAAGAGTATAAATTAAGTCAGCAAAGCCATAAAGGCTAATAATGAGCAATAGTAATGCTGTGACTTGAGTAATTCGTGTCTGCGGTGAGGGAGCGATCGCCTCTCGCACTAAGATCGAAATAGATGCCCCAACTACTAAGCTCAAACCTAAAATTAAATATGGTCTGTCGGGTAAAATACTTGCTATCCCTAGCATGGCGATGGCTAAAAACAGCATCAATAATTCTACAAACCGGGGCGGGTTGTATTGGGTAGATAAAATAAAGCTATTGAACCAAAAATACCAAAATCTCATAGTTCAGTATTCAGTGCTATATGCTGAGTAGAGACGTGATTAATCGCGTCTCTACAAGAGTTAGGAGTAAAGAGTTATAAGAATTCTCCCTCATCTTCCTCCTAACTTCTAACTCCTAACTTCTGACCGGTACCATTTTTTTGTGCAGTCTCATCTTCTGGAAGTTCGACGCCAAAGACGCGGCTAAAAGCTTTGGCGACTTTGTAGCCAGAATCAATCGATTCTAACGGGTCTTTCCGGAGTCTGTGACGCAAACACAGCGTAATCACGCGGCGGATATCATCAACTGTAACTTCAGTGCGTCCTTCAAATGCCGTTAAGGCTTTGGCAGCGCGGTTACTTACAATGTCACCCCGTAAACCATCTACATCGAGTTCCGAGCAGACCTCAGAAATTTTTACCCGCAAATCGTACTCAATTTTTACTTCTGGTAATAACTGCTGGGCATTGACAATTTGCTGTTGTAGTGATTCTTGCTGAGGTTTGTGGTTTTCCAGAAATATCGGCGGATTTTGGTCAAATTCCGAGCGTTGTTCTACGATTTGGACTCGTAAGGCTGGTTGTTTGACTGTATGAATTTCTGCGTGCATCCCAAAGCGATCGAGTAATTGGGGGCGAAGTTCGCCTTCTTCAGGGTTTCCAGAACCAACAAGCACAAAACGTGCTGGGTGACGAATTGAAATGCCTTCCCGTTCTACAGTGTTCCAACCACTGGCCGCGGAATCAAGTAGCACGTCTACAAGGTGGTCATCTAGTAAGTTGACTTCATCCACATAAAGAATGCCTCGGTTAGCCTTTGCCAGTAATCCTGGTTCAAAAGCTTTGACACCCTCAGATAAAGCTTTTTCAATGTCGATTGTGCCGCAAACCCGGTCTTCTGTAGCTCCCAACGGCAGGTCTACCATTTGGACTTTTTTGTGAGTTACAGGAATTTCTGCCCCTTGTTCTAACAATTGGCGGACTTCATCGCTCATCAAGTCGGGGTCGATAGGATCGCTACTAAACGGGTCATTAGCAACCACGGAGATTTCTGGCAGCAGATCCGCCAGCGCCCGGATAGTTGTGGATTTACCGGTACCGCGATCGCCCATGATCATTACACCACCAATTTTGGGGTCAATCACGTTCAACAGCAGCGCCAGTTTCATTTCTTCCTGGCCGACAATTGCCGTAAAAGGAAATACCACACGACGCGCACTTGCCGTAGATTGAGCAGTTGGACTCACTAAATTACCTAACAATATTTTTCTGATTACAGTTCTTTATTGTGACACAGCTGGGGACTGGGGAATAGGGACTGGGGAATAGGGACTAAATTCTACCCAATCCCCAGTCCCCAGGCACTAATAACTACTCACTGCGTCAATTCTCTTAATTTCCCTAAGTTTGATTTAGTTTTTCTGGTGCAAAAGTTCCATCTACAGCGAACGAACAACTACCAATTCATCAATTTTGTAGTAAGTATAAATGCTTGTACACTATATGACTAGTAGATTGAATCACAAAAGCAAGCAATGGCGTGTGTGGGTAGCTAATGCATCATTCAGACCTATGAAATCAACTTTTTTTGTTCAAAACTGGCGACGAAAACTAATAAAATATCTTTTTCCACTCCTGATTTTAATATCATTTATTACAGTATTGTTGGTAGACAGCTTCACCCCTGCGTTCACCGAAGGTGGGCGCTTCAGCGCCATCGCGCAGCTACCGCGTCAGGAAATTCGCGGGGTTTGGATGACAAACAATGATTTTGACACCCTGAAGAATCGTGACAAAGTGCAAGAGGCGATGAATCAGCTGCGGCGGCTGAACTTCAACACAATTTATCCTGTAGTTTGGAATTCTGGTTATGTGATGTATCCTAGTGCCACAGCACAACGTGCAGGCATTCAACCTTTTGTCTTGCGAGGTTCAGATGGACATGATATTCTTGCTGACCTGATTAACCAAGCTCATCACAAGGGACTCTTAGCAATTCCTTGGTTTGAATTTGGATTTATGGCTCCCCCAACCTCGGAACTAGCGCTTAATTATCCAGATTGGTTTACACAAAAGCGTGATGGTAGCCAAACTTCCATCAGTGCGGCTGGTGAGGTGATGTGGCTTAATCCCTTCTATCCACAAGTGCAACAGTTCATCACCAACCTCGTGCTAGAAGTTGTCACTCAGTATGATGCCGATGGCATTCAGTTTGACGATCACATGAGTTTGCCCCGCGAATTTGGCTACGATCGCTATACAACTGCCTTGTATACTCAAGAAACCAACAACAATCCGCCGGCTAATGCTGAAGATCCGGAATGGGTAAAGTGGCGGGCAGATAAAATTACCGCGTTCATGGTACAACTTAACCAAGCGGTGAAGCAGAGAAAACCCCAGGCGATTTTCTCCGTTGCTCCTAATTACTATGACTTTGCTTACAAATTTCACCTCCAAGACTGGCTTAGTTGGATACGGCAAAATATTGTAGACGAGTTAATTGTGCAAATATATCGTCCAAATCTGCAAAGTTTTATCGCAAATATTTCCCGCCCAGAAATTCAAGAATCCCAACAAACCATTCCCACTGGAGTTGGGATTATGACAGGGTTACGCAATAACCCAGTTCCCATACAACAAATTAGGTCTCAAGTGCGCGCTGCCCAAGAACGGGGTCTAGGTGTAATCTTCTTTTATTATGAAAGTCTTTGGAACTATGCACCTGAACCTTTAAACGAACGCCAAGCAGCATTTGAAAATTTTTTTCCATCTCCCGCACTCCGCGCC
This sequence comes from Nostoc sp. PA-18-2419, assembly GCF_005869855.1. GTDB lineage: Bacteria > Cyanobacteriota > Cyanobacteriia > Cyanobacteriales > Nostocaceae > Nostoc. The sequence goes on from NZ_SZNH01000004.1 coordinate 149,336, forward strand.
AGAGTTGAATAATTTTTTTACTGAGGTTTAGCACATCTGATTAATATTAGGTTGGAAATAATAACTGTAGGTGARTTCGATAGATTCTGAAGAACYYCACTTCCATTCCTCTTCCCGCTTCGGCGAGAGGCTTTGAATTTTCCCCTTTTCCTACTACAGAAAGGGGTTATATGATGTCCGCGTAATTAACCGTAATACCCGAAACCCCACTCCGTAAAAGCTATGCTCTAGCTCTCCTAAGAGCTTGCTTTTAAGGGGTTAAGGGTGGAGTTGTTTTATCATGGGTAATTTGTTACGAATCCCAAAGACTCATCCACGAAGCTGAAAAACTCATTCAGAGTTACAAACACTTGTAAGTGAATCTTAAATACTCATTGACGAGTTACGAAAACTCGTCTACGAGCAAAATATCCTCATTAACCAGCAAAATATCCTCATTAACCGACAAAATATCCTCGTTGACGAGCAAAATATCCTCATTAACCGACAAAATATACTCGTTAACGAGCAAAATATCTTCATTAATCGGCAAAATATACTCGTCAACGAGTATCAAAGACTCATTAACGCAATTCCGAACCTCATTAATGAGTATCAGAGATTCATTAACTAGTCAACCTCAGTACAATGCATGATGAACTCTTGCGCCTAATGATCAACTTCAAACTGTGCTACGAGATTCCCAGAAGCCTAGGAAAATACATTGCTCCACAATTGCTATCTGCTAATCAACCTTCCTATGACTGGAATGAAACTAATAATCTGATTCTGCGTTACACTTACGAGTTCATGCCCAAGGGTATTATTACCCAGTTCATTGTCGTCATGCATGAGTTAATAAATGAACAAAAATGTGTTTGGAAAAGCGGCGTTATTCTCAGCAAAGACCAGACGAAAGCAGAAGTGATTGAATATTATGACAAGCGAGAAATTAAGATTCGAGTTGCAGGTCATCACAAAAGAGATTTAATGACGATAGTTACACATGAACTTGATAAAATTCATGACTCATATAATAAACGCCTGAAGTACAACAAGTTAATTCCCTGTAATTGCCACACCTGCAAAGATAGCCAAGAGCCACACTTTTACTCCTTTGAGATATTGCGAAAGTTTGTAGCCGATAAGCAAGAAAGTATTCAATGTCAAAAAAGCTATCAAATGGTTGATGCCTTGGGTTTAATTGATGTAATGAACCGAAGAGAGTTCTTGAAAATAGAACAGCAGAAAGAAGGTGATTTTCTCTCTAATTATTCTGAGGTAAAAAATCACAATGTTGTTGTAACAATTAATAATGTAATTCAGCCATCAAAACAAGAGAATAATTTTATGACAGAATCATCTAAACAGCAATAAAATTCTCAGCCAGAAGACATAGTTAAACTTCCGTTTGCGTTTAGAAATGGAATGTTCTATTTATTCGTATTTGTAGTTGTATTTTGTCTAATTGCATTTTTTGGTGGTTCGCTACCATTTCATTATTTAGCTTTAACAATTATTGGTACAGCAATATTCATCATCTTGATAGGCGTTCTGCAACTTCGGCAAGACAACCGCCTATCTGAAAAATCTTTTGTAGATTTGACAAAAATGGTATTAGAACAGTTGCCTTTAATTGGCAATATTCTTAAGCAGTTTCAAGGCAACAAATGAAACTCCCGGTGAATAAAATTCGCGGCAAAACAAAGTTCAAAGTAATTTTGTCTTCTGAATTTTGAATTATTATCTACTCTTCTCGATTCTTCTCCTGAAGCAGCGATCGCCAATCTTCAATTGCTTTTTCTGTCCATAGCCAATTTTTAGCTAATTTATCCACCTGAAAATTCACGCGATCAGACTTCATCACCATTTGTCGCAACTTGATCGCTTCATTCATATATTGTGGTTGTTTAGCACTAGATTGACCAAGTGCAGATTTATACAGTCCCAAAGCTAAACCAGCATAGGAAGTTAAAGCATCCTGAGGTACTGGTGTCTTTATAGATGCTGTGGTCGAGGCTGTATTCTGCGGTTTGAGAGCTAAATTTAAAGCCTTGAACCAAGAATCATTAGCTCGATTCAAATTACCTTCTGTGTAGTAAGCAAATCCTAAAGCGTTATTATACAATAGCGAATCTGGTTTAGCTTTGGCAGCAGTTTCCCAGTAACGACGGGCATCATCAACGCTATAGTTATTGTCTCCAGTTTGGATTGATTGCCATGCTAATCGTCCCTTTAAAAAGTTGACGGATGGATCGTTAGCTTGCTTGTTTGTAACTAGTTTCAAAGCAGTTTCAGCTGCCGCAAAAGCACCACGATTGAGTAATTCTTCTACAGCAAATAACCCACCTTGTAAATCACCTTGGCTCAATTTTTCAGTAGCGGTGGCGGTGACAATTCCAGTTGGTGCTGTTTCTAAATCGATATTCGGTTGCTTTTGGATGGGTAAAGACTCGGTGGGAATTGCTGGTATCCTCGACAGAGTTGCCTGGGGTCGATTTTGCCACCAATTTAAACCGATGGCAATTGCGATCGCACTGATTCCTGCAATCCCAACAATTGGCCATAGCTTGCGCCGCCGAGTCCGATTTCTAGATGGAGATGAAATTGAGTGCGATCGCGAATCAGAATTTTCCCAATGTCTTTCTAGGTTCCCAACAGTTTCAGGAGGCGGTGCTGAGACTTCTCCCCACAAATCTGTTTCCTCAAAGGAGGAAGTCATTTCTTCTGAAACCTGCCTATTTGGAAGACTATTTTCCTGAATTTGTTGCTCGATTTCCGTCGAGGCTTTTTGCTCATCCAGCCGCCGAAACAAATCCGAAACCATCGCCGAATCTTCTGCATAGCTTGGGTCATCATACTCAATTTCATCAACGAGATCGCCCCAAGTATCCTCACCTAGCCAATCCAAGCTAGAAGACTCACGTGCCATATCAGCAGGAATCATTTCCTCAATTCCTAAACCCATCTCGGTATCGTCTGTCATACCAGCATACATAGTATTGGGAATTGCCCCCAAAGGCGAACTATACTGGTTGAGCAACTCGCGACTTTCAGGTAAACCAGTTTCGTAGCTCAAAAAACCGTCAAATTCCGGCTGAAGATACAAAATTGGTAATGCCCAGTACATTTGGTGAGAACCATAGGCAGAAATTAATCCTTGGCGCACCCGACTGACACATAAATCTACTGGATATCCCTGACTCAAGTTGCGGTAAAATAATTGCGTCAGTGTCAGTGCCACTTCATCAGGAATCCGCTCTGACATTGCCAAAACACTGGCAATTCCTCGTTTGACAAGACTTTCTGCCAGGTTGCGTTCGCCTATATCTCCAGCAGATCCAAACGCAGCTGTATACGCTCCTAAGCAGGAATTAAACACTGCCATCTGGATGTTATTGTTGACTAGCAAACCTGCTAAATCATCTCCAGTGAGAATTTCCGTTAACCCAGTTCTGCGACTGGCAAGATAAATTTCTCCGCCATTTGCGCCTAAGTTACTATGACCAGAGTAGTGGAGAACGTGGTATCTGCCTTGCTCTAAAGCTTGAGTCAGTTCTTCCCGTCCTGGTTGGTCTAAAACAGTGAGTTCAATTTCTGGAAGGTGATTGCTATTTTCAGCCAATCGTGGTATTTTTCGCCTAAGTTCCGCTTGGAGTTTGATAGCTTCGTGTTTGAGTAGGTCTAGCCGGACTTGATCTAAAGGCGAAGCAATTACCATCAATACTTTTACACTACTTTCTTCTAGTGGTGTGGGCATATTTGGCGATCGCAAACGAGAAACCCCCAAAATTCCACTTTGGAAGCGAGAAAAAGCCACATAAGGACCGGTGGCTAGAGGGCGATCGCCTGCGTGCATCACTTCCCAAGGCAAACGAGCTAACCTGGTGTCTTTCAGCCCCAAGCGTAAGCGGAGTACTTGCTGGTGGTTCTGGGCAATACCTTGGGCAGTAATCCAGCTATCTCTGAGAGTGCCTTGAAATAGTGCATTATATAATTGTTGACCCAACGCCACCAAGTTAACAGAGTTTCTGGCAATATCGCTTTCCCGCCCACTAGAGGCAAATGCATCTCCCTGTAACACGGACTTCAACGGGTCATTCATCAAATGCCCAGCAGCCATCAACCAATCAGCTACAGGCCAAGTCACCAATTCTTCTGCCAATGGCACCCCAGGCGCGACTTGTTCCGTCCGCACCAAGTAGTCGTTTTGCCCTACTGGGGTTACGGATATATGGAATTCCTGGGTCACAGCTTCTCCTGTTCGCCTCCTAAATTCGGTTTGAAACGTGAAAGTTTCAAGTAGATTTTTTGCTCCCTCTGATAACTTAGATGCATCCCACCCCTGAATGTTTCTAATTTTTAATTGTTCTGCTTTTTGTACCTCTACAACTTTATCCGGATCGGATTACTTGGGTCTAGAACACTTTATTGGTAGATGCACCTTGATCTTCAACTCCCCTAGTTGGCTAACACCCACTGGGGGTTTTTTTATTTTGGCAAACAACAGCAACCTCCGATCTAGTAATCCGAAATGATTCGGAAAAAATCTATTACCTTTTGTCTGTTGCCTGTTGGCTTGGCATCACCACTCAGCTCACAATTCAAATACAGTTGCTAGATCAAGTTTGTATAAATACTTATAGTAAAGGCTGATGCCCAAACACTGCGACACTCTGCGCGGGGCGTTTTGAATTATAAGTAATTAAACGAACTCGAGATAACGCAGACATTCTCTATTAGAAAATAGTGCTTAACTTAAGAATGCTTGATTGGCAGATGGATGAGCCTCAGTCTTTAACTCCCCTAATTCAGTTAATATCCACTATTACAGCACGGCAAAAGCATAGACTAACATCTAAATTAATCAGACTTGGGACTTAAGCCTCCGATCTCAAAGGTAGGAAAACTTGTGCCACTAATTTTTTAACACAAAACAACAATCAACTTTCTCCCAAATCTATCCGGAGCATAGTGGTTAAACTTAGAACATTTAATTGGTAGATGCACCCTGATAACTAGCTCCCCTGGTCGGCTAATAGCTACTGGGGGTTTTTTTTACTCATTACACACTTATTTTTCAGACAGCCACTAATACTGCAAGGCGGAATCTAAACTTCCAAATCAATACAGCATAAGCATTTCATTGATTTGGAATTGGTTATTTATTTCCGCCATGCTGTAGTAGTCATTTAATAATTGGTAGGTTTTAACTGATAACTAACCCCTCTGATTGGCTAACACCTGTTGAGAATTTTTTTTCTGGTGAACAAACAGCAATAACCTCAACTTGTGCATAATTTATCCGGTGGATAGCCATTAACTTGAGAAAAAATAATTGGTAGATGCACCCTGATAACTCAACTCCCCTAGTTGGCTAATACCCACTGGGGGGTTTTTTCTAATTGGGATCGCCATCAACTCTGATTTTGAGCATTTTTCCGGAAGATACTGGCTGCCCCGAGAAGACATTGTTAGTAGATGCACCCTGATAACTCACTCCCCTAGTAGGTTAACACCAACTGGGGTTTTTTTATTTTAAAAAATAACTGACCTTTGTACAAATTTATCCGGAGTATGGTGTTCAACCTCAGAACATTTAATTGGTAGATGCACCCTGATAACTAACTCCCCTGGTTGGGCTAACACCCACTGGGGGTTTTTTCTACTCTAGACGCGTAGCAGCTTGTCGTTAGACATCACCAGTCTCCATAACCTGCCCACATAGCTATAATGCACCTTATTACTACTGCTAATAGAGCTTGAGTATTTCCTAATTGCCAGCACAGAACAAAACCCAGTCACTCTAATTCCTGAACCGCTTTGCTTTTATTGTCGGCGAAAAACGCGACTTCAAAATGATTGCTATGATATTTAATCACATTCTTAAGTTTTTTTCTAGATTCCTACTTTTCGATTTTTGGACTGCTGCTTTCTCAAAAATTGGCTGGGTACGCGGCAAACAGGGAGTGCTGAGTCCGGAGCCTTGCTGGAGACGTTTGGGTTGCTTTGGTTAAGAGTTATTATCTCCCCCTCTTCCCTGATCTCCTCAAGCGCTTTTTGTTGACATTAATAACATGCTATGTGGTATATTTCATGGCGTTATGCTAGGATGTCTAGCCTAAAACCAAAGAGTTGCCAACCGATGAGTTTAGCTGTAATTAAGTTCTCTTCAGAAGAGTGCGGCATCTGCCACAAAATGTCTTTTTACGACAAAAAGGTGACTGAGGAACTGGGTTTAGAATTTATCGATGTGAAAATGCAGGATACTGCTGCTTACCGCAAGTATCGCAAGATTTTATTAACTCAGTATCCAGATAAATCAGAAATGGGATGGCCTACTTACATCGTTTGCGATTCTCTAGAAGGAGAATTTCAGATTGTGGGTGAGGTAAAAGGAGGTCATCCCAAAGGTGAATTTAGAACCCGTCTCCAACAGGTTCTCGATTCTACTACTAATCAGAATTAACTACTTCAAAAGATTTAACCTCTAGGACAGGGCCGATCATGGCAGTTGTCATGATGTCTTCACGTACCTGTCCTTTAACTTTTGCTTTTTGTCCGGCTTTGAGTAAGTCTTTGTCAGCCCCTTTAAGGATTTCGTAAGTAACGCCTTCTTCTGTAACTAACGCCCATGCGCCTGGGCCAATATCACGGCGTTGAATTGTACCTGTAAGTGTAATGCTCATAAATAGTACTGAGTGCTGAGTAGGGGTGGGTAGTTGGTACTAGGGACTGGGGACTAAGGATTAACAAAGTAATTTTCCCAATCCCCAATACCCAGTACCCAATCCCTATTTATGCTGTTTTTTCTTCGTTTTGCAATGCTAAACGAGCAAGTCCATAACAAAGTATGGCGTTGGCGATGAGGAATAGGCGTGCTAAGTGAACATTTCCGAATCCCCAAACTGCCGGGTCATAAATAGCACTTACCATCAAGCAGGCTGCTACTCCTAATGTTGAACCAATAGCAAACCATTTCCAACTAGGATGTCCTAACAGTAATGCCATTAACACAATTGGAATCAATACGCTAGCAAACACGGGATTTAATGCACCAGTTCCCTGGAGGGTATTACCGAGTTCCGGAATTGAACTGCCTAAAACCCTGAAAGGCCACTGGGGAAGATCAAAGATATAGATTCCTTTAAGGAAGAATAACCCTGAACTGCCAGCAATTAAACCACTAAATAAAGACCAACTCCAAGTGAAGGGGAAGTAAACCCGTAGAAACCAAGCCAGCAGGTAGGAACCAACTACCATTAAAATCTTAGGTAACAGTGCTATTGCACCGCCATCAATCCAAAAGCCGGGATTTAAATAGCCGCTATCCCGTAACCACCGGAAGAAATCTTGAAAACTGATTTGCCCTTCAACAGCCAGTTTGACTGCTGCTTCTGCATTGAGTTGTCCAGCGCCATAATAATTCAAACCATCATCTTGGATAACTCGTGCTGACTGTTTGAGGACTTTTAAAACTTCATCTGGTTCTTTAATACCAGTAGCTTTGATTAATGCCGCAACACCAGCAATGTGGGGAGAAGCCATACTTGTACCTTGGAAGCCAAGAAATACGCCTTGGCCATTTTCATCGATAGTTTCTTGCAGAATCTTACCAGCTTCACTACCACCAGGAGCAGAGATATCTACCCCTGCACCAAAGTTAGAATAGGGTGCTTTTTCGCCGTCAGGCCCAATTGCGGAAACGCCAATGACATGAGGATAGCGGGCTGGATAGCTTGCCCCATTGGTGCTTTCATTGCCAGCTGCGGCAACTATAACTACACCTTTTCTATGGGCATAGTCGATCGCATCTTTCATCAATTTACTTTCACCACCACCACCCAAGCTCATATTAATCACATCTGCGCCTTTCTCAGCTGCAAATTTAATCGCTTCGGCAATATCGGCAACAGTACCGCCACCGTATGAATTCAGTACCTTTAGCGGCATCAGACTGGCTTCATAAGCAATCCCAGCTACACCATATTTATTATTTGTAGCTTGAGCAATGGTTCCAGCAACGTGAGTACCATGACCGTTATCGTCATCAGCTTGTTCTCGGTCGTTAACAAAATCATAGCCTTTGACGAATTTGGTTTCATACAAGTCGCGCACCTTAGTAATCCCGGTGTCAATTACTGCAACAGTGATGCCGCTGCCTTTGGTTTGACTCCATGCGCCTTCAATCCCGATTTTGTGCAAGTTCCACTGCTTGCTGTAATATTGGTCATTGGGGCCAGTTAATGAAACACTGACCTCATCATTTTCTTCGGGTCGCAAAAATTCTCCTAGCCAAGCGGGTTGACCTGGTTGTGGAATCTTTCTGTAGATATAATTTGGCTCTATAAATTCTGTAGTTTGGGCAAACTGAGATTTTTTCAGTTCTTGGAGTCGCTGGCGATCGCCCTTGATAATATACACATTATCCTTCGCCGAAAACTTGTTGTCTAATTGGGGTGTAACGTTATATTGTTTGGCGAGCGCTTGGAGATTCTGTTGCACCACAACTGAGGGAATATCTTCCCGAAAATCAAGCAAAATTGTCTCAAACTCGCCTTTAGCTGCCAATCCCTGGAAATTCAGGAAACCAAATACGGCAGCTCCCAACCCAATGACAAACAAGCACAATAATATAAGTTTTCTCATATTAACTCATCACCGCTTTTTGCCAGTTTGCTCACTACCATAACTTATCTATGTCCCTTATTGGTGGATTTGGCACTTTAGTTTACCTTCACTTTATTACTCAGGACAGTTGAAACGATGGAACATGGTCTTTTGTGGTTACCCCTGTTAGCAATGTTTTTCTGGCTAGCTTGGCAAGGCTCAAAGGAGTATCAAAAAGTTGAAGCCTATCGTGTCTGGGCTGAGCAATTTGAACGGGCTAAGTACGATATTTATTCAGTATTGGGTCAAAAAGGCAACTCTATAACTTGGGGTAAACCCACACCTCAAGGCCCAATTAAACTTGAAACATTTTCTTTAATTGATGTTAATGAAATATCTCTTTTGATAGATGGAAAATCAGTAAATATTGATAGTATACCTGACAAAGGTCGTTCTATAGAGTTAGAATTTATCTTTTTCCAATCAGCTGACTCAGTTAGGGTTCCGTTTACAGAAATCCCTTTGGCAGCGGAATGGGGAAAGTATTTGCATTCAGCGTTAGCAAGTTTACGATCGCCAAACCAGTAGCGATTTCAAGTCAGGCTAATTATGTAATAGATATCATCAACCTAGAGTCAGAATTTCTCATTTAGAATTGGTAAATATTATTCGAATCCTGAGTTTTAAATTGGTGAATTATTCCTCACAAATTAGTTGAGCTTGTTACAATTAAGATAATACTTCTGCAACTCAAGCAATGAATTCAAACGTAATCGGTGGAAACCTAGAAGCTTGCTGTACTTCTCCAATGACTGGGTTCTACCGCGACGGCTTTTGTCGTACAGGTGGTCAAGATTTTGGGTCGCACGTTATCTGTGCCGAACTAACATCAGAATTCCTTGAGTTTACCAAATCACGCGGGAATGACCTGAGTACTCCGGTTCCAGAATATAATTTTCCCGGACTCAAACCTGGCGATCGCTGGTGTTTGTGTGCTTCTCGCTGGCAAGAAGCTCTTGATGCTGGGGTTGCTCCTCCAGTAATTCTTTGTGCAACCCACCCTAGAGCTTTGGAAGTAGTTTCCTTAGACGAACTCAAAAAACATGCCCTTTCTTGATTGGGCATCCCTTCGACTTCTCCTAACAAAGACGCTCTTGCTAGCTTGCTTAAGAGCAAGGGTACGCTCAGGGCATGGCCACGAGTGGGAAGCTTTTTTATAATTTCCTCACACTCCTCCATCTCCTTATCTCCCCATTACCCCTTATCCCCAGAGGGGGCCCACCTTCGGCACTACCTGAGTGATACTTCCAGAGGTAGTTTTAAGATATTAACAACCACACCAATTAATTTAGTAGGGTCAATTGGTTTAGATAGGTACTGTTGAAATCCTGCTGCAAGTGCTTGTAAGCGGTCTTCTTCTCTAGTGTATGCAGTTAAAGCGATCGCCGGAATGCCTCCGCCTTTTTCTGGTTCTAATGAACGCAGTTTACGAATTAGCGTGTAGCCATCTTGCTCTGACATGCCGATGTCACTAATCAAAATATCTGGTTTTGCTTGTTCCACTACTGCTAGTGCTTCATCCACTGAGGCCACAGCAGTGGTAACTGCTCCATAATCCTCAAACATAAAACTGAGAAAGTTACGGGTATCTGCTTCATCATCGACAACTAAAACCTTTAATCCAGCAAGAGGAGTAGAAACTCCAGGGGAGGAAATTTCTGCTGTTACTTCTGTAGTTGCTATGTTATTAATATTATCTTGTAGCAATGGCAGTCTTACAGTAAAGGTTGCCCCTTGTTCTGTGCCTGGACTTTCGGCACAGATGGTACCTTTGTGTAGTTCTACTAAATGACGGACAATTGCTAGTCCTAGTCCTAGTCCATTGTGCGATCGGGTTGTGGTGCTGTCTGCTTGCCGAAAACGCTCAAATACTTTCGGTAAAAACTCTGCACTGATGCCAATGCCAGTATCAATGACTTGAATTTGGGCGTATTGAAATTTGAGATTTGCAATTTCGGATTCGGGATTAATATTTTCGTCAATGTTTGAAGAGTTAAAATTTTTGCTCTCAGATTTCGTTCCCAAATCCTCAATTGAAAATCCAAAATAGGTAGACAGGCTGACTTCTACCCTACCACCTTTGGGTGTAAACTTAATGGCGTTGGTTAGTAGATTCCAAACAACTTGCTGTAAACGGGCTGAATCTCCGTACACTGACCCTATTGAAGTATCCAAAGCAGTCTGTAACTGAATTTCTTTGGCTTCTGCCAAGGGACGCACTGCTTCTAAGGCTGCCTCCATCACTGAGATTAGATTTACTGCACATATATTTAATCGCAACTGACCGCGGATAATCCGCGATACATCCAAGATGTCCTCAATTAATTGCATTTGAGATGTAGCGTTGCGTTCGATCGCCTCCAAGGCGCGGGAAGTGGCTTTATCATCAAGCTTCTTAGAACGCAGGATTTTTGACCAGCCAAGCATCGAAGTTAGGGGTGTGCGGAGTTCGTGGGAGAGAACAGCGAGAAATTCATCTTTCATGCGATTTGCTGCTTCTGCTTCCTGTCTTGCTGTTTGTTCTCGAATTACTTGAGCGCGGACTTCTTCTGCTTGCTTGCGTTCAGTAATATCTTCCAAAGTGCCTACATACCCCAGTAATTCCCCTTGACCGGAAAGCATCGGTGATGAGCGTACCTGAACCCAACGAACATTGCCATGAGCAGTTTGAAAGCGAAATTCTTGGGAGTAGTCGCGACCTTGATTAATATAAATAGACCAACTAGTAACTGCTCGTTCTTTATCCTCAGGATGAACAGATTCCAGCCATCTGTTTTCTAAACTTTCTGCCGCTTTCATGCCACAAATTGTCTGATAACGCGGATTAGTATACCTACAGCGCCCTTCTGTATCAATTTCAAAAATGCCAACTGGTGAGCAGGTACTTAGAGAACGAAATCTTTCTTCACTTTGCCGCAGTTCGGCATTAACTGCTACTAGTTGCGCTGCTTGTCGCTTGACGGCTTCTGTTTTTTTAAATAGTTCTACGAATACTGTGACTTTAGAAGTTAGGATATTGGGATCTATTGGTTTGAGCAAATAATCTACTGCACCCAAGGCATAGCCTTTAAATAGCATTTGGTCACTGGTGCTGAAGGCGGTAAGAAAGATGATTGGCGTATGACGCGATCGCCCACGATTACGAATTAAAGTAGCAGTTTCAAAGCCATCCATTCCTGGCATTTGCACATCCAACAAAATCACTGCAAAGTCCTGATGCAGCAGACACCTTAAAGCTTCTTCCCCAGAAGTAGCTCTAACCAGATTCTCACCCAGTTTTTCTAGGATTGCCTCTAGTGCAAGTAAATTTTCCAGCTTATCATCTACTAGGAGGATGTTTACTTTGGGTTCCATCTGCATGGGTTAATTTCCGTGATTAGTAACAAAGCTTGACCATTTGGTCAGCAATGTCTGAGAGTGTCAAAATCCAGTCTACTGCAACAGCAGAAATTGCTGCCTCTGGCATAATACAGCTCTCAGCCGTAGCGGGTTTTTGTACTATAGTGGTTCCTCCCCGCGCTTTTATCTTTTTTAATCCTTGCATACCATCGTGGTTTGCTCCTGTCAATATTATACCAATAACTTGCTCGCCATAGATATCGGCTGCTGACTCAAACAACACATCGATTGATGGTCGGGCATAGGAAACAGGCTCATCAATTGAAAGGGCAAAGTAACCTGGTTCAACGAGTAAGTGATAATCTGGTGGAGCTAGGTAGACATGTCTTGGTAGTATTTCGTCTTTGTCTTCTACTTCTCTAATTGGCAAGAAAATTGATTCTTGTAATAATTGCTGGAGTACATTGTTCGACTCTTTGTGACGGTGTTGCACGATCGCGATCGGTACTGAAAAATCTTTTGGTAATTTTTCTAAGATAATTTTTAGTGCTGATAATCCACCTAACGAAGTACCAATTACTACAATTTGAAATGACATTAATTTAGCCCTCATACCCACTGAATGTCGTCATTGGGCATGGGGTATGGGGCAAACAGCGAGTGTGGGAGGAGTAGGGTGGTGGGGTGAAAATCTCTCCCCATTGCCCATCTCTCTTATCTCCCTCATTTTCCCCATTCCTCATTCCCTAATCCCTACTTTTCCCCAAACTACTGAAGATTATATATTTTTGTTATTTTCTTTACAAATAAATATTTTTGAAATGTGAAATACTTGACATCAAATTATTATTTTTAGTTTTAATAATATTTTAATTATGCAAAATTAAATACAGTAAGAAATATTTAATTTTGCTAACTAACTAACCTTAAAATTTTAATATTTTATTTTTTGACAATTCATAAAAATTTACTTAAGCTAAAAGATAGGTTAAGTAAATCAATGAATAACAGCAATTATGTTTAGCTCCATCAAAAATTGCTGTTGTAGACTATCAGCATGAGGAAAGGAATCGGAAGAACCATTATTTTTTCGAGGCAATTTCACTAAAATTGACTCCAAAAGGCTAAGACACAATCGAGGATATTGCACCGCGCAAATATTAAATTAGTAAACAGTTATTAGACTTTTCCTATATAACTGATGGCTAATAACCGTTGAACAGATTTCCGTAATTTTTGAATGGATGCTTTTGGTGAGATTAGTGAGTATCCATAAAACTTTGAAGTTTGATTTAGTGCGGTATATATATCCAGGAGAATACAATGCTTGAGAATTTTACATCTTTAAATGACCACAATTTGCCGTATCCAGATACGATTCATCCTATCTTTGTCCATTTTGTAATTGCGATGGTATTATTTTCCTTTTTCTGCGATGTAATTGGCTACTTTACTGGTAAAACTCGGCTTTTTGAGGTGAGTTGGTGGAATATGTCTGTTGCCACTCTTGCCATCTTCATCGCCATCATTTTTGGTCAGTTTGAAGCTGGTTTAGCACACCCTTACAGCCTAGCCAAATCGGTGCTGAATTTGCATACATTGATTGGTTGGTCGCTTTCGGGAATTATCGCTGGAATTACAGCTTGGCGCTATGTAATTCGTACCCGAAACCCCCAAAAAGTACCGATTTACTATCTAGGAGCCGGACTAATTTTAATCTTGATAGTTGGCTTGCAGGTATATCTCGGAGACCAACTTGTTTGGGTATATGGACTGCATACAGTACCAGTTGTAGAAGCAGTAAAGGATGGTTTATTGCCATGAACTCAGAACTGATTGACCAATTAAAAGCACAATTAGGTGCAAACGGACTACCTTATACAATTCCCATTCATCCTAACTTAGTCCATCTGACTCTGGGTTTATTCATCATTGGCATCATCTTTGATATCGTTGGTGTTTTCTTCCCCTTTCAAAAATGGGTCTTCAAATATTTAGCAATTACTGTGGAACGCGACAACTTCTTTGATGTTGGCTGGTACAACATGTTTGCATCCAGCATCATTACATTTTTCACAGTAGGAGCAGGTTTTTACGAAATGCTGTTAGCAGCACCACCAGCAGATGTGAAAAGTGCCTGGGGATTGCAGGCAATGGAAACGATGCTTTGGCATGGTTTAGGTGGTGTGTTCTTGTTAGCAATGATGGTTATCATGACCGTCTGGAGAGGATGGCAGCGCTTCATTTGGAGCAAACAAGAATATAGACAGACAGATAGACAAGTGCAATGGAGTTATCTGTTCGCAGGCGTAGCAGTCATATTAGTGATGTACGTCCACGGCACACTGGGAGCGCAAATGGCTACTGAGTTTGGCATACACAATACCGCAGATAGGTTGTTACGACTAGGCCAAGACCTCAACACAACACTTAAATAAGTCATTTGTCCTTCGTCATTAGCCATTTGTCTAATGACTAATGACTAATGACCACTGACCACTGACCAATGACCACTGACCAATGACCACTGACCAATGACCACTGACCAACGACTATGAAAATCCAGAAGATTTTAAATATTTTGACGCTGTTTACAGGTGCGATCGCAGTAAGTGCGACTAGTCTGTGGATAGGTAAACAGGCTTATTCTTGGCTTCCCCCACAAGCAGCAGTTGAATCCCGACTAATTGATGATTTGATTAGTTTTTTAGTAACCCTTGGTGCCTTTATCTTCTTGGGAGTAACGAGTACTCTAATGTATTCTGTGATTTTCCATCGGGCAGTTAAGGATGACTTTACCGATGGCCCTCCAATTGAAGGTAATATCACCTTGGAAGTTGTCTGGACGGCAATCCCAATTCTATTAGTGTTTTGGATTGCAGGTTACAGCTACCAAGTCTATGAGCAAATGGGAATTCAAGGCCCAGCCCAACTAGTTCACCTGCATAATCCGTTGGGAATGGAATCAGCTTATGCAGCAGCAAAAGACGCACCTGCCAAGGCTTTAACTGAACCCGTCGAGAAAATCGATGTCCTAGCTAAACAATGGGCGTGGGTATTTCATTATCCAGAAACAGATGTCACTAGTAGTGAATTGCATTTGCCGAGCGATCGCCGCGTACGTTTAGCGCTAAACTCACAAGATGTTCTCCACGGCTTTTATATACCTGCATTTCGCCTCAAACAGGATATTATTCCCAACCATACTATTGACTTTGAATTTACTCCCATCCGTCCCGGTCAATATCGATTGACCGATTCCCAATATAGCGGTACATATTTTGCAACCATGCAGGCAAATGTGGTTGTCGAATCTCCTGAAGATTACCACCAATGGCTGTCCCAAGCGGCAACTCAAAAGCCATCCCCAGCCAAAAATCAAGCAGCTTCTGAGTATGCTCAAACATCCAATCAATCAGTTCAAACTGGTTGGACTACAATTGCCCCTGCTGCACCAACTCTGGTCAATTCTCCTGGTTGAAAAAATTAAACAACCACTTTGTCCCCATCTCCCTATTCTGTGTATTTATTAACACGAAAGTAACTCATGACTAATGTTCCTATTGACGGCATCAGTATCGCCAGTGAGAACTCTCACCATGAATCAAATGGCGATTGGAAGCGATACTTTAGCTTTAGCACTGACCATAAAGTTATTGGTATCCAATATCTTGTAACCTCATTCTTCTTCTTTCTTGTCGCCGGTATCTTTGCAATGGTGATTCGGGGAGAACTGATTACACCCGAATCAGATTTAGTTGATCGCACAGTATACAATGGCATGTTTACCATGCACGGCACCATAATGCTGTTTTTGTGGACATTCCCCTCACTGGTTGGTTTTGCTAACTATCTAGTGCCATTGATGATTGGGGCGCGAGATATGGCATTTCCCCGCCTCAACGCCGTTGCCTTTTGGATGGTGCCGGTAGTGGGTATTCTGTTGATGAGTAGTTTCTTTGTTCCTGGCGGCCCAGCCCAAGCAGGCTGGTGGGCTTACCCTCCGGTGAGTCTCCAGAATCCCACCGGTAACTTAATTAACGGGCAAGTTCTCTGGCTGTTAGCAGTCGCAATATCTGGCGTGTCCTCAATTATGGGGGCAGTTAACTTTGTCACCACAATTGTGAAAATGCGTGCGCCAGGGATGACCTTTTTTCGGATGCCCTTGTTTGTCTGGGGAGTATTCAGCGCCCAGATTATCCAACTATTTGGACTACCTGCACTAACAGCAGGTGCAGTAATGCTACTGCTCGACCTCACAGCTGGTACTAGCTTTTTCGATCCTAGTAGGGGAGGTAATCCAGTAATGTTCCAACATTACTTCTGGTTCTACTCCCACCCAGCCGTTTACGTGATTGTTCTGCCTGTATTTGCGATTTTCTCGGAAATCTTCCCAGTTTATTCTCGTAAACCTCTGTTTGGCTATAAGGTAGTCGCTGTTTCATCAATCTTGATTGCAGTAGTCAGCGGCATCGTTTGGGTACACCACATGTACGTCAGCGGTACACCAGGCTGGATGCGGTTGATTTTCATGCTGACAACAATGTGTGTATCTGTACCTACTGGAATTAAGGTATTTGCTTGGGTAGCGACCATCTGGGGAGGTAAACTACGACTGCATACACCCATGTTGTTCGCTCTAGGTGCATTAGTTATGTTTGTTTTCGCTGGCATTACAGGCATTATGCTTTCCTCTGTGCCGGTCGATGTCCACGTTAACAATACCTACTTTGTAGTGGGACACTTCCACTACGTCCTCTATGGCACCGTAACGATGGGCTTGTATGCTGGTATTTACCACTGGTTCCCCAAAATGACTGGGCGGATGTACTCCGAAGGCTGGGGTAAATTGCACTTCTGGTTAGCCTTCATCGGCACCAACCTCAACTTTTTACCCATGCACCCTTTAGGACTGCAAGGAATGCTGCGCCGAGTTGCCTCCTACGCCCCAGAGTATGCATTCTGGAATATCATCGCTAGCATCGGCGGATTTCTGTTGGGAATGTCCACCTTGCCTTTCATTTTCAACATGGTGATTTCTTGGATGCAAGGTGAAAAAGCACCTGATAACCCTTGGCGGGCAATTGGACTAGAGTGGTTAGTATCTTCACCGCCCCCAGTAGAAAACTTTGAAGAAATTCCCATCATCATCTCTGAACCTTACGGCTACGGCAAATCAGAACCCTTAACAGCAAACCTCCCAGAATAACCTCAGGGAAGACGCAGAGGCCCTCGGCATACCTCTGCGCTTCCCTTCGCGTGACGACAGTCGCTACAACGGGGAGCCACTCCGTTGTCCGGGTTCCCCGGCTTGAAGGAAGTGACGTGGGAACCCCCCGAAGTTCTGATCGCAGGAAGCCTCCGCTCAGACTTCTCTTTGCAACCCCCTGCCTCCCCTTTTCGTTTTAAATTCACCCCTCAAAAACCAAACTCCACCAATGGACAGTTATATCAATTCCCATGAATTACACCAGACACACGCAGAACATAGCCACGATGAAGAAGGCAATAAAATGTTTGGCTTCATTGTGTTCTTACTGTCTGAGAGCGTAATTTTTCTCAGTTTTTTTGCAGGATATATTATCTACAAAACAACAACTCCTAACTGGCTACCTGTCGGTGTTTCTGGACTAGAAGTAAAAGAACCAGCAATCAACACAGTAATTCTTGTTGCCAGTAGCTTTGTAATTTACTTAGCAGAACGCGCCCTTCAACGCCATGACTTAGTGAAATTTCGCCTATTTCTTTTGGCAACAATGGCGATGGGAACTTACTTTTTGGTTGGACAAGCAATTGAATGGAATAGCCTCGCCTTTGGGTTTACCTCAGGGGTATTTGGTGGGACGTTCTATTTACTTACAGGTTTCCACGGTCTGCATGTTTTAACTGGTATTCTGTTGCAGTTGATTATCTTAGTACGCTCTTTTATCCCTGGCAACTACGATTCAGGTCACTTCGGTGTTAATGCAACCTCGCTGTTTTGGCATTTCGTCGATGTTATCTGGATTATTTTGTTTATTCTCATCTATGTCTGGCAATAAATATTGATGGGGATATCTTGTGTATAAGTCCCCACCGCTAACTTGTTTCCCAACTGGGAAGAAGGGATTGGCGGATGGGGAAAATCACAGCAAATTACTATATCTGCACAAAAAAATCAATGCAATAAACTTAAAAAAGTTACTATTTTAACAAAAAAACAATCTCACAAAAAGCTTGACTATACTATTTTTTATCCCAACTTAATAATATAACGTATCTCGATTTTGTATTAAAAAAGGGACAGTTATATTGCCCCTTGTTTGAGAAATTTCCCAAAAATTAGTCAACAGCGATGATGACATCTGATGATTTGATGATGGCATGTACTTGTTTGCCTTCAGCAAGTTTCAAATTTTCTGCCGATGATTTGGTAATAATAGCAGTCACCTCTACTCCTGGTGCTACTTCTACGGTAACTTCTGTGTTTACAGAGCCAACAACAACGCTTTTTACAGTTCCTTTGAGAGCATTACGAGCGCTAACTTGCATTTTTTAAATCTTTTAATGTTTATAACTACATAAAAATAATAACAAGTAGCTCAATAAATTTATCTGGCTACAGATAGAAAATACACGAATTTTTACTGTTTTTTAATATAGCAAATATACACACTGTTTGCCAAATTTTTTGGTAATTATATTTGATAGGCGAACTTACATGGTAAAAGACTCTAACAAAGTTTACTGAATATAATAAACAGTTTTTGCGATCGCCCAATTCTAAATAGTCTATTTTTTTACCAATTAAATTGGTGTTTTAGCACTAAGCTGGTAAATTATTAATTAACTAGGAAAAAATGCTTGAGAGACTGATTGAGCATTCAACACATTACTCAAACTAGCCCTAATAAATAGCTTTCCGATCCAAAAAACTAAGCCACTAAATTTATCACTCCTATGAATATGATTTAAAACTTTATTTCTTGCATTACCTCTAAAAATTCCTCAATTAAGTTATGGGTTCTTAACAAATAGGAAAAGCTTGTGTATGGCATCAATAATCAAGCAATAATCAAGGGGATATTATAGGATTTTTCTACAATCGCACGAAAAGACGTGGTTTAATAGCACGCAAAAATCCTACAGTCACATCTAGCAAAGTTGTCTTGGTAGACCCAAAGAATTATGCTAAATGAGAAGTAAGGTATGAGAACAAGCCTGTGATTGAGTCAAAGCGATAAAACAGGGAGAGGGTTAGCCTCTTACAAAAAATCAGTCTAGCTTAACATTCGCGGCTTTTTGTAACAGAACCGCTATAACTAAGCTATATAAAAGTATTCTTGACAAGCGAGGAAATCAGTTTGCAGAAGGTCAATTGCTCAGGTGTTACGAAGGATAAATATCATGAAAAGAGTTATTCTAGGATTTTTACCTTGGATCATTTATTCTGAGTTCGCAAATAGAGGGGAAAAGGGTATCCTCCACGGAGTAATTATTGCACTTATTTTGGCGGTGATTCTTGGACGTGATAATTTACGAAAAGGCTTCATTTTAGATTGGTGTACGATTGCCTTTTTTGCTTTCATCCTCGTCGTGGGTGTTTACTTGCAGCACCCATTTGTCACACAACATCCCGGACTTTTTTCCGACGGAGCCTTAGCGGTGATTGCGATTGGCTCCTTGCTAGTGGGCATTCCATTTACGATCCAGTATGCTCGTGAGCAAACGGCTCAAGAACATTGGAATAGTCCAATTTTCATTCGTGTGAATCAGATTCTTACTTTGACATGGGGAATTACCTTTGCGCTGAGTGCGTTAGCCAGTTGGTTGCTGCCACTCAGCGCCTATACGGTGCTGCACCTTGCCCTGCTTGCGATCGCCATCTTGATGACGGTGCGTTTCCCCAGTTGGTATCGCGAGCGGGCAGTAAAAAATAGGACGCCAGAGTTATAGTTAACAGCTAACAGTCAATAGCCAATACAAAAAGATGTGCTTTGCTAAATGCAACGGCAGCTTAATACTCTGATTGCGATCACTGTTAGCATAGCTTTAGCAGAAGTTTGTGAAAGGTTGTTGGAAAACTCAGCAAGTATACTCAAAACCTCCCTCTAAACTTCTGTTACTGAAATTATCTAATTAACATACTATGAATTGGAGTGCTGCATTACCAACTTTTTTTATTACCTTAAGAGAAGGTGTAGAAGCTGCTTTAGTTGTAGGAATCGTTTTTGCCTGTTTACAACAAGCTCAACAACAAAAATTGTATCGTTGGGTTTATTTAGGAGTTATTAGCGGGATTTTTGCAAGTTTTGTATTTGGTTTGCTAATTCATTTAGGGATACAAGGATTACAGACATCTGAGCAACTATACGCACCTGTTTTTAAGCAACTTTTTGAAGTTGGATTAGGACTAATTGCGATCGCCATGCTCAGTTGGATGTTGATTTGGATGACACGACAAGCCCGATTTCTGAAAGCAGAGATTGAAGGTTCTGTTAAAAGTGCCTTGGGCGGAAGTGATAGCGCAGGCTGGGCGATTTTTAGCTTAATTTTTATTGCTGTGTTTCGTGAAGGTTTAGAAACAGCTTTGTTTATCGTCGCTAAGTTTCAAGAAGGTTTGACACCCGTTTTAGGTGCAATGGGAGGATTAGCGATCGCATTTCTCATCGGGATACTGCTGTTTAAATGGAGCATTCGGATCAATTTGAGTCGATTTTTCCAGGTGATGGGTGTGTTTTTGCTGCTGATTGTCTCTGGGTTGGTAATTTCTGCCCTACGCCATCTTGATGCTGCGGCGATCACTTTTAGCCAAATTAATCCCGAAGTTTTGGGCATTTGCGGACAAGGAAATACATCTTGTCTTTTAGGCCCCCAAGTTTGGGATTTATCAACTAGCTTACCTGATCGTGAGTTTCCTGGTATTTTATTGAAAACTTTATTTGGCTATACTCAAAAACTGTATTTAGTTCAAGCTGTCGGTTATTTGCTTTTCTGGATAACTGTTGGTGGTCTTTATTTCCGCAGTCTCAGTCAACCGAAACAATTAATTACTAACTCGTAATTCCTAATTATATAAAATGCAGTTCAGTTAAACATTTATTCGTTTTTTTGCGTAGGCGATTTATTAAAAATTGACTTCTACAAAGAATCTTAGCCTTAACTGAACTGTATTAAATTCTATTGCAATTCCCAGTTTGCCGAGGTGCAAAACCAATATTTTTAAACGCAGAGTAACACAGAGTCAAGCGCAGAGGTACGCAGCGAAAAGTTTGAGCGCCGGCTTCCGGCGTAGACACCCGGAGGGCGGCTTGCCGGAGGCATCAAAGCTTTTCAAGACAAAGGTTTAGCCAAATTTATTAGCAATTTACTAACTAACTGAGCAGATTAATAAATATTATATAATTCAATTACGAATTACGTTAGCGAAGCGGTAGCGATAGCGAAGCGTTAGCGACGGAGGAGCGTCGGAACGAGCGTCATTACGAATTACGAATTATTTCACCTGATGTCCTTAATACTTATTCCTCCTTTTGTACAACAAATCAATAGCGAAATTGCTCGTCAGGCTGACGTTGATTTGTTTGTACTACGCCTTGATGTGATGCATCCGTGGGTTAATGGCAATAAGTGGTTTAAGTTGAAATATAATCTTTTGGAAGCTGAGCAGAAAAATTTCACAAGGCTGCTGACGTTTGGCGGCGCTTATTCTAACCACATCTATGCAACCGCCGCCGCCGGGAATCTTTTGGGTTTTCAGACCATTGGGGTTATTCGTGGCGAAGAAAATTTACCGCTCAATCCAACGCTGAGTTTCGCTCTACAGCAGGGTATGGAGCTTGTGTACCTCTCGCGCCAGATGTATCGACAACGCAGCACAGTGGCGCTAAATGAATATCTGCAACAGCGTTTTGGCGAGGTATTTATCATTCCTGAAGGCGGTAATAATTTAAACGGTGTGCGTGGTTGCACAGAGATAATTAGTCAAGCGATGCCTACGCCTGGCTACGCCTACGCATTTGATTATATTTGCGTAGCCTGCGGTACGGCTACAACACTAGCTGGAATTGCGCTTTCGTTGCACCAAGGACAAAAAGCGATCGCTTTTCCTGTTTTGAAAGGTGCTTTTCTCAAACAGGAAATCGAAAATATATTGACAAATTACCTCGCTTCTAGTTTACGGACTCCATATAATTCTCCCGCAGCTTGGGAATTAATGTGTGATTATCATTTCGGCGGCTATGCAAAGGTGAATCAGCAGTTACTACGATTCAGTCAGGAATTTAGCTCGGCGCACGGCGTACCTCTCGATTACGTATATACTGCAAAAATGTTTTATGGAGTGATGGATTTATTACAGCAGGGATTTTTTGCTAAAGGCAAAAGTTTGCTGCTGGTACATACAGGTGGCTTACAAGGTAATGTTGGTATGGAATATAGGTTGCAGAAAATGTGTCAAATCTAAAAATGTAAGTTGCTAGCTAGGTAAATAGAAATTACTAATGCAAAACAAATGCAGTTAGTTGCTAGTTATGGCAGTTATAAAAATCGGATATTATATCACAATATAACCAAAAAATATTTTTATTACTGATAATAATAAAATTTGATAATATAGATTAAAAATCGTCCCTTGTGAATGGAATCGATAATATGGCTGATACTCAGAGGGCAGGTAGATACGTAGAGCAAGTTACTGGATACAAAGCTTTTATACCTAATTCTTTGCCGCCTAAACCTAAATTATATATTGACGATGAAATGTTAGAACTTTTATCACAAGCAGATAGAGCGTTAGGTCGTTTAGATGGGTCAACAGACGCTCTACCTAATCCTGACTTGTTCGTATTTATGTATGTTCGTAAAGAGGCAGTGTTATCAAGTCAGATAGAAGGAACACAAGCTTCTTTGATAGATGTTCTTGAATTTGAATCTCATACAGTGGAACCAGACAACCCACAAGATGTAACCGAAGTTGTCAACTATATTGCAGCAATTAATCACGGACTCAAAAGATTAAAGGATTTCCCTTTATCATTGCGATTAATCCGTGAAATTCATAAAGAATTATTGAGAGAAGGACGAGGTTCTGAAAAGGAACCAGGAGAATTTCGCCGTAGCCAAAATTGGATTGGTGAGGGAAGATGTTCTTTAAAGGAAGCTACTTATGTTCCACCTCCACCTCATGAAATGCAAGAAGCTTTGAGCAATTTTGAGAAGTTTTTACATGACTCCGCTCCAATGCCAGCTTTAATTAAAATTGGATTAGCTCATGCTCAGTTTGAGACAATTCATCCTTTTGAAGATGGCAACGGAAGAACAGGACGCTTGCTAATTACTTTCTTACTATGTGAAAAAAATATATTAAAACGTCCGTTATTGTATATCTCTCATTACTTCAAAAAATGCCGTTTGCAATATTATGATTATCTCCAATCTATAAGAGATAATGGAGATTGGGAAAGCTGGGTTAAGTTTTTTCTAAAAGGTGTATATGAAGTTGCTCAGGAAGCGTCTAGTGTTGCTCGTCAAATAGTTAATTTAAAAGAAGAACATCGTCAAATAGTTATGAATAAAATGGGCAATCGTAAAGCAGGAAATGCTATAGCTTTACTTGAACAACTCTATTACAAACCAATTTTTAATATAGAAATTGCTCAAGAAATTACCCAGTTATCATATACTAATGCTAACAACTTAGTTAAAGAATTATCTACTATCAAACTTGTGCAAGAAATTACTGGAAATAAACGTAATCGAACTTTTGCTTATGAACCATACCTATCTATTTTTAGGGATTCTTAATAAAGAAGGATTAGTATATTACTCGTTTCCATTAATTCAGCTTCTATTCTTACAAGCAACGCTGTGCGGACACAGAGTGAATAATGAAATATTTAAATGCATAATACACTGTATTATAAAAAATCTCAAAAAGTTGGTTTACTTTGTTGCTATGCCGATGATATGTGGACTGACAATCGGTAATTCGACTTCAAAATGCTCATAATTGACGCTGCTAAAACCTGCCTTTTCTAAGGCTATCCAAGTTTCTCGATTTGGATGACAATTATCTCCTAATCTTTTCCAAATCGGACTAATTATATTTTGCACTTTTCGTAAGAAACTTCTTTGAGGTGCGGCGATGTGTTCAATAAATAATAAGCGTCCACCTGGTTTTAGTACTCTTAAAATTGCCTGTAATGTATAGTTGATATTTGGCACTGAGCATAAAACTAAAGTAGTCACAACTGTATCTATGCTGTTATCTTCAACGTCTAGCCATTCAGCATTACCAATGCGGAGGTCAATATTTAAACCGAGTTTTTTTGCTTGTTTTTGGAGATAGGAATGCATCTGGAGATTTGGCTCGATTCCAATTAATTCAATATTTTGAGGATAGTAGGGTAAATTAGAACCATGTCGGGGACTAATTTCTAATACTTTACCTTGAAGATTAGCAAAAAGAGAGCGTTTGCGCTCACTTACAACTCTCTCATAAGTATTGCTCCGTTGAGCTATCATCCCAGCAAAAAGTTTTTTACCTAAATTGGCATAAATTTGATTTGGTAATTCTCTAGGTATTTGGTTTACATTCATTATCCGCTTCCTATTTTTGAGGCTATAAATTTGTGTGTAGATTAACTATTTACAGCCTCAAGATATAATATTTATTTTTATAAGACTTCACCCATCTGACTCACCTGATTGGGTGATTTTCATCAATTTAGATGAATATGACTTGCTATACCAATCTGATTTGATTTTTCTAAAAATCTCAATAAGGTGCGTTAGCCTCCAGCGTAACGCACCAAAACCTTCGCACTATTCAATCATCTAGTTTTTTATTTGGAATTCCTGCAACCAAATTGGATTATGCATGAAGGTTCGCTTGTTCTTGCAACCAAGGATCTACGGGTTGTCCATCTTTGCGACGTAATTCAATCTCTACCACCATCACTTGTTTTGAACCAGGAGGCGCAGGTTTTTGATGGAAAATAATGTCATAATCTGATGGATTGTGTTGGCGTTCTTTCAACCAATCGTGTACTTTTGTTGTAGCAAATAATGATTGTCCTTGCTCAAACATCCGGGTAATCTGCATTTGCAGTGTATAGGGATTTATGCGACCCATTTTCTACCGCCTTTGTTAAATAAATTTTAGGCAAAGTAATCTGCTTGTTTTATCTAATCTGATGTTAATTTAACGATGGCAAGATGGCTACTCATTCTCAAGAAGTATCTCCACTACACCTGTAGAAAAAATCTTTTTCCAGTCTTAGTCATAAGTAGATAATGTAAAAAATTAGTTCTTCCAATAGACGTACTTACTGAAATACAAGCTGTCACAGGATGAATTCAACGCCTAAGCTTTAGTATATTTCACCAGATTACTACTTAATTTTGTTATAGATTGGAGAGAGGCACGCCGCTTCAAGAATTGACCAAGAGATTGAGATGGTTGTTATGAAGACCAAAAATCAAGCTATTTTCGCTTTATTTGTAAAAAGCGCTATTATCTTTTTACCTTTACTACTACCTGCTAGTATTGCCAGTGGACAATCTGCACCACCATCCAAACCAGCAGTAACTCCTGCTGCGGTGTTATCAAATCAGGAACGCGAAGAATTAACGCGATTACGAGCCGAAAAGGAAGTTCAATCTGATTTAAAGAGAGCTTTTAGCCGTACAACTATTTTAATCAATATCTGGCTATTTATATTAAGTTTATTTCCATTAGCAATTATTGCTTTACTTTGGCTATTACGACGAGCCATCATTCGTGAAGTTGTTGATAGAGCAATGCAACAAATAGATGGGGTAGAAAAATTACAAAATCAACTAATAAGTGTGAAGCAAGATGCACAAAATATTATTCAAGAAACGAACAAAATAAATTATGACTTACAACAGGAAACTGCTACCCTGAGACAAAAAATTAAAAGTCAAGGAGAAAATTTATCTTTTGCCGCATCTGATATAAATTTAGTTAAAACAGAAATATTAAATAGATTAGAAGCAGAAATCAAAAAATCTCAAGAAAATATTGAATCTTTAAAGTCTAAATTTTCTTCTAAGTTAGATAACTTAGAGTTGGCAGCTCAACAACAAAGAGATTTAGCACTGCAAAATATCACAAAAGTAGCATCTAGTTTATCCGAAGAACTGTCTAATTTAAAGTTGAACGTCAAACAACAACAAGAATCAGCCGTTACTGATTTAGAACTATCAAGGTCTGAATTCACATCTCAACTTTCTGGATGGCAATCTGATACTCAACAGCAAAAAGATATCATTGTTGAAAGTTTAACAAAATTGCAGTCAGAATTTGCTTCTCAATTATCTCAGTTAGAAATAGATGCTCGACAGCAAAGAAATTTGACGTTTGAAAAATTAGATAATCAATTTCAATCTCAATTATCTGAACTACAAGCAGAAGCTCAAGAGCAAAAAAATAAAATTATTAGCAACTTAACAGTTTTACAATCAGAGATTGCTACTGAATTATTTCAATTAAAAGTAGATGCTCAAAAATCTCAAGAGTTAATTGTTGAGAATTTAGAAAAATCTGGTTATGAGTTTACTTCGCAATTTTCAGAATTACAATTAAATGCCCAACAACAAAAGATTCTGATTCTTGAAAAGCTAGAGAAATTAGAAACAGAGTTTGTCTCTCAACTATCTGAGTTACAATTGGATGCCCAACAAAGAAAAGATATTCTTCTTCGGGAATTGATTGAGATGACATCAGCATCGATTCCAGAGAATATGAATTCTGAAGTTGAAGAAATAAAACAAGAACAGCCACAACAACCAGAATTTACTGCTGAAGAGTATGTAAAACAGGGAGATGTGCTGTTTTCTGAAAAACGTTATGAAGATGCGATCGCCATTTACAACCAAGCAGTTAAAATCCAAGCTGATGACCCTGTAATTTGGTTAAAACGTGGCTTAACTCTCGCCAGATTGAAACGCTACAAAGATGCGATCGCTTCCTACGACCGAGCAATTCAGATTCAACCAGAATATCATCAAGCTTGGTGCGATCGTGGTGTTGCTTTTGGGAATTTACAACAGCATCAGCAAGCTTTTGCATCATTTGAAAAAGCTACACAAATCAAGCCTGATGATACTGTTGCTTGGTTGAATCGCGGTCTTTCCCTAATAGCATTAGAACAATATGAAGAAGCAATCCCATCTTTGGAAAAAGCTCTAGAATTCCAACCAAATTCTCCCAAAATTTGGGATAAACACGGTTATACTTTAGTAAGACTCGGACGCGATGAGGAAGCGATCGCTAGTTTTGACAAAGCATTAGAAATTAAGCCAGATTATGCCAGTGCCTATTACAACAAAGCAGCCTGTTACGCACTCCAAAGACAAGTTGAACTATCTCTAGGAACCCTGCAACAAGCAATTGAACTTAATCCTAGATACAAACAAGAAGCAGCAACCGACCTAGATTTTGATGATATTGCTAACGATGAGCGCTTTCGGCAATTAATTGCAGAATCCAATACAATTCCTGAGTGATAATTGAGAATTCACAACTAATATCAAGTTCGGCTAATTACTTACAATATGGTTGGTCTTTTTGGTGATTAGTAATTGCTAATTGGGGAAGAGGTATTTTCTCTTTCCCATTACCCATTCCCTATTCCCCATTCTTTACTCTCTACTTCCTGCTCTTCAGACATCGCTTTGAGTTTAGACGTGAAAGACTCAGAGCGATCGCTTTTTTCTGGGGTAAATTGCCCTATTGGCGGACGAATAGCCGCAGGGGGTAGCAGTTTTGGCCGTTGAGGAGAGACTGGCGATGCACTTTCTGGTGAATTTTGCCTTTGGCTGACAGCAGGCGCTAACTGAAGCGTTGCTAAAGAAGCTGAGTCACCAGCAGGGGTAAGTCTGAGAGGGCTTTTATTCTCCCTAGCTTCCTGCTTATCTTCAGCCGAAGATGTCTTTTGTTCGTAACCCTTTAATTGTAGAGTTGTAGTACTACTTGTTTTATGACCATTGCTAACTTTCCCAGGCGGTAATTGAGGCTTCGTTACTTTCTCTAAAGTCGGGTTTATCTTGGCTGGCGGTAGGGCTGGCGCAGCCGATGAGGTTAGGCTTTGGGGAAACTTGCTACAAATCATCCGTTCAAATTCCATATTGAAATGATATGTAGCCTGTTCCCGGCGCTGCCAAAATACTAAGATTTGCTGCACAGAAACCGCTTTATAACGACCTTGATATAGTGCTTCAATCACTGCCAAGTGTAGCCAATTGAGCGGGTATTCTGCTTGCCAACGTTCAACTAGCTCATTGGCACTATACCCACTGAGATCAAAACTGTAGTGAATTAATAAGGCGATCGCCAAATTGGCAGAAGTGTCCGGAAGTGGTGTTAACATGCGGCAGTTAGCTTTTGGCAATAGGTTTAAAATTTTCACCCATCGCATATAGCCTATCGTGCTTTTAACTACATGGTTTTTCCCAGAGTTTTCAAGTCAATAGGCAGTGTTTCCTATTCTACTTGCCAAATTTTCAGATGCAAGTGTCTATAGAGTGATTTTATAGTTATTGTTATTACTAACAGACTTCCAGTTAAAAAATATCCCATCTTAGGGGCGCAAGGCTTAGCGCCCCTAATACCTGTGTGCCCCTACCGTACATAGTATCCATCCAAGCCCTACAAATCCCCATTAAATCGCTGATAACTGTTTATTGTTCGCTGATTTAATCGCAGATGCCCGTCCAATGGCGACTAAAGCCTGATAAACCATCGCTACAACTTCAGCGCATGTTGCCGGACGTAATGGCGCAAGCAGTTTCGGGTCTGGGTAGTTGACAATTATTCTTTGATGTGTTGCAGTAGCAACAGCTTTTTGAGCATATTCAGGAATGGTATGACGATCGCTATACACTTGTAAATTGTTAGCAGTCTGTAGTAATCCGAGTCCGTTAACTAAAGAGACAATCACCTGTAGCCGTTGCACATTTTGATCCGGGCGGAAAGTGCGATCGCTAAATCCGCCAACAAAACCACCCTTAGCCGCAATTTGAATAGCATCATACGCCCAAAAATCCTGAGTTACATCCGTAAAATCCGGTGCTGAGCATTTAGCAGTCGGCTGAAAAGCAACCGCCACTAAAGCCGCATACTGAGCGCGAGTCATCAGTTTATCTGGCTCATAGTTACCACCGACAAAACCGTGAATTAAATCCATACTCAGCAATGCCTGAATAAACGGGTCTGCCCAATGGTCATCTAGTTGAAGAGATGCAATAACGCTCTGAGGCTCTGATGCGGTGACTGTTTGTGATAAATTCCCCGCCTCCTCTTTGCTTGCGAGCAATTCTACCAATCCCTTGACTAGAGCAGAATTCAACTGATTACCTGCACAAACAAGCTTTTGTGTAGTCAAATTGTGTAAATCAAATTCACCATTATCACGAAAAATATTGTCACCGGGATCGTCGCTACTACCTAAATCGGGGACTGCATTGCCATTGACTAACAGACCTCCTTGGGTATTTTTAATAATCACATTTTGACGCAGCACAGGACGGGCATTGCGAGAAAGTGCGATCGCCGTGCGATTTTCTGATAGTTTATTATTGGCGATCGCCGCCGCCGCAAAATCACTTACTACTATCCCCAAAGGGTTTCTTTGAAATACATTCCCTAAAACTTCTCCCTGGCTATGACCTGCCATCACTAACCCGCTGGCAGTGTTTTGCACAAATACATTATCCAAAATAGTTGGTTGAGCAGTGCCAGTGGCAAACACACCTTCCCGTCCACAGTTACTCAAAGTATTGTTGGCTAAAGTAGGTGCAGCCGATTCAATCCAAATACCAGTACCTTTTGTCGAGGGATTGCTGACAGTTATACCTACAACACTGGCATTTTCTAATAACAGCAGCGCGATATTTTGCATCCCGAAGCTGTCACTTTTATACTCGCCACCCCCAGAAATTACAATCCCTGCTCCTTTGTTAGCTTCATTACCTACCACCTTCACTCCTCCACGGATAATTAGAGGAAATACCTCGCCACTAGCGACGCTGTAAGTCCCAGCTCCTAAATGAACGATTGTCGGGATTTTGGTTACTTTTAAAGCACGGGTGAAGCTTTTAAACGGACTTAACCGGGAACCAATATTAGTATCATTCCCTGTCATTGGGTTGACATAGAGTGTGAGAACAAGGGTAGAGTTCACCATTGATGATTGAGAGTCAGTTGTTTTAATTATGACAATCATAAATAACACGACTTCTAGCAAACTTTATGAAAGTAGTATCTCTGTGTGTAGAAAATGTATCCGCTTTACCCTTTCTTTCAAGCAGATAATGTCTACACAAAAGTTATAGACTCTCATGCAACATTCCAAGTTCTCATCTCGGCATTCTGAGTTTACAAGCTCAAAATTCCAAGTTATGGCAGTCCTTGTTTGGATGAAATACGCTTCAAGTCATAACTGTTACAGAACGTGAGTTGGACAAACCTCACCTTCTGTGCAAAGACTACGCTGGTATAAACTAACCCGGATTTCTCACAAGAGTGTCGGGAGTGTGGAAAGTGTGAGAAATCCAGGACTAAGTGTGTTGAGCAGTTATGCCAATACATCGACCTGCAATGCCAATGCATCGACCTGCAATGCCAATGCATCGACCTGCAATGCCAATGCATCGACCTGCAATGCCAATGCATCGACCTGCAATGCCAATGCATCGACCTGCAATGCGATATTCCGTAAAAAGTCAGCTTAAATAGGCATAAGTATTGTGGTAACATCACTAGGAATCAAACCATACAATAGAACCTACTAAATGATTAATTTACGCTTACCTTCTCTTCACTACTTGCGTACATTTGCGATCGCACTTTCTCTTTTAACTGCTCAAGATTTAGCAGTTGCCCAACAACCACCAGCGTTTGATGGTGATTTTGAAAACGGTTTAGGTAGCGGCTTAAAGCTTGAATCTTGTTGTTCTCATTCATTTTCTACAGTACCTATAATTACTCGGCATGGGAGTTACGGAGCACGATTTGAGCTAAGAAGAACCGATTCTGATGTAGCAACAAGTAGAAGAGTGGAAGCAAAAACAACTTTTCTTTCGCAGCAAGAGATGTGGTTTAACCTTAATTATCTGTTTCCACAAGACTACACACCAGAAGAGTCTCGTGAAATTATCGCCCAGTGGCATGATCTTCCTGATAAAGGGGAGTCTTGGCAAATGCCATCGCTTAATTTATGGGTTTCAAATAACAAAATTAATATTACAAATCGATGGCAGCTGAAAAAAATTGGTGATCAAAACAAATTTGATGGTCAATTAGGCTATGATTTAGGAGATATCAAGCGTAATCGTTGGACAAATATTGTTGTTCATATTCGATGGGCACTTGATAATACCGGATTAATTGAAGTATGGCGAGATGGTGTTAAGAAGGTTAATCAAGTAGGTCCTAATCGATATAATGACGATCTTTATCCTTATCTAAAATTTGGGATTTATAAATTCGATTGGAAAACCAAACCTCAAGCTTCGACATTAAACACTCGAGTACTTTATATTGATGATGTTCGAGTTGGTTTTAAAGACTCAAATTACGCGAAGATTAGTAGCGTCGGTACTCTCAACATAAGAGATCCATTCACTTCAACAATAGATCCATTTGAGGTAATAACAGGAGGGGCGTGGCTTCGCCGTTTAGAACGTTACGATCTGGCATCACCTGTACAATCAAATGGCTCGGTGGCTACTAACCTCACTCTTCATCAAAAAACTATTTCTACTAATTTCAATTTAAAGGTAGATGCTCAAGTTAATTCTCCTAGTACTACAGGAGATTATTCGATAGTTTTTAATTATAAAGATTTAAATAATTTTTCTTATATAAATTTTAGTTTAGTTAATCGTAGAGGATCTAATGGAATATTTACTGTGAAAAATGGAGCTTTGACAACGCTTGGAGTATTTACTTCACCAATACAGGCTGGCAAATGGGATCATCTTGAACTAAAACAAGTCGGGTCTACGATTGATGTGTGGAAGAATAGTCAGTTAATCGGACAAGCAACAACTAATGTGCCGATATCGGGACGTGTAGGGTTTAGTAGTTCTGGAAGTAATGTATCGTTTGATAATTTATTAGTCTATGATCTTCCGCAATAAAATTCGCTATTCTTGATATTTTACAGAATCGCAATTCTGAAAATGATTCCTTGGCATAATAATAGAGACGTTGCACTGCAACGTCTCTGGATGAACTATTAATTAAACTGTTCGATAATTCCGCCACCTAACACTTTTTCTTTGTCATACCACACCGCAGCTTGTCCGGGTGTGATGCTGAATTGAGGTTCATCAAACACCAAACGCACGCGGGAGTTTTCCAGAGGAATCACCGTCACTGGTGTAGGTGTGGAACGATAGCGAATTTGCACTTGGGCATGAATTGGACTAGATGGTTCGGCGATAGAAACCCAATTTACTTGCGCCACACTACATTCTGGCTGAGTTACCAAAGTGCGATCGCCAACAACAACTCGATTATTCACTGCATCTAATTCAATCACATATAGCGGCTGGGCAGCAGCAATTCCCAAGCCTTTGCGCTGTCCAATTGTGTAGTGATGCACACCATCATGCTGTCCCAAAACTTTGCCAGTGGTATCCACAATATCGCCTGTTTTGGGAGCTAAATATTTATCCAGAAATGCCCGCATAGAACCGTTACTTTCTACTAAGCACAAGTCTTGACTTTCTGGTTTATCAGCAGTTTTTAAACCATATTCAGCAGCAATCCGACGGGTATCAGTTTTTTCCAATTCCCCTAAAGGAAAGATACTTGCCTTTAGTAAATCTTGAGACAAATCATAGAGAAAATAAGACTGATCTTTGTTGCTGTCAACAGCTCGTAATAACTGATAACGCCCAGTAGCTTCATCATAGTTAATTCGCGCATAATGACCAGTGGCAATGCGATCGCACCCCAAATGTTCGCGGGCATATTGCACCATTGGGCCAAACTTTACCGTTTTATTGCACTGAGAGCAAGGTAAAGGCGTGATCCCAGCACTGTAACCAGTCACCAAGAAATCAACAATATTTGTTTGGAAGACATCCCGAATATCCACAACCTCATGGGGAATGCCCAGTTGTTCACAAATACCAGCCGCGTCGATCATGCCTTCAGAGCAACATTGACCTTTGCCTTTCATTAGCCAAAGAGTCAAACCAATTACTTCATAGCCCTGATGGTTCAGGATAGCAGCGGCGGTGGAACTGTCAACACCACCAGAAAGACCAACGACGACTTTTTTCATACAAACCCAACACGGTAGTTGCGTGGTTGTCCAATTGTAGCATAGACTCTTCAAAGCCTTGCTGGTAAAGCATTTCAGTTGAGTAACAATCAATTAGAGAGTTGTTGCTCGCTTGCTCATCTAAGATTAGTAACAGATGTATTGTTTAGAACCTAAATGAGGTAAGTTATCACTAACGCTATATAGTTGCTACAACAGCAAACTAGTTAGTTCCTGACAGCAATTGCCTAAAAATATTTAGATTACTTTCTAACTAATATGTCTAGTAAAATACCAAGTCAATTTATTCAATTTCAGATATTCTCTTTATTAATAGGAGGATATTTAATGCTGCTTGCCGACTCTATCCCAGCAGAAGCACAAATTTCCAACAGCAACCTGCTACTGGCTCAACAAGTTGAAACTTTACCACCACCAGTTATCTTTGGTCAAGAATCACCACAGTTACCGCCAGCAGAACCAGCACAAACTTATCAACCTGAGCAGAACTTTCAGCCCTCTGAACCACCACAAACTTATCAACCCCAGCAGAACTTTCAGCCTTCTCAACGACCACAGTTGAGTCAATATAACCAAAACTTTGAACGCTACTTAGTTTACGTTGATGCTAATGATTACCAAACCTTACAAGAAATACGTCAGCTTGAACCCAGTGCTTACATTCGAGAATACCAAGGACGTAATGTAATTCAATCCGGAGTTTTTAGCACAGCATCTAACGCCCAACAAAGGGTTTATCAGCTACAGTCACGAGGCATTTCTAGTGCACGAATTATCAGCTTTGCTAACGGACAAGAAATAGCCTCTTTTGATAGAAATAATAGAGATTTTATTAGCGATCGCAATAATAGAAATGTTACCAAAGTCTCTAGATATTACGTTATCATTCCCACTACTTTACAAGATTTACCTGGGATCGCCGCTCAAATTAGACAGAATTTAGCCCGATTCAGCCAAGATTTAGGACGCTCTGGCGGAGTCCTCGAAAGAACGCAACCACGAGGACCACACGTAGCAGTAGGGCCTTTCGCTGACCGAGTACAAGCACAAGAATGGAACAAATATCTGCGAAATACAGGATACCGTAATGCCAGAGTCTATTATGGAAAGTGAACAAGTTTGTCATTTGTCATTTGCAGTAAAATAAAATTCATCAACTCCTCACTCAGCACTCAGCACTCAGCACTCAGCACTGATGTCAGATAGGCAAGAACAAATTTCACAAGTGGTAGTAACTGCTGAGCAAATGCGCGATATTGAAGCGCGAATCTTTGCAGCAGGAATGCCTGTAGTAGCTTTAATGGAAAAGGTGGCGGGATTAATTGCCCGTCGCATTCAAAATATTTACCCAAACCCCCCAAAAAAGCAAGAATTTACTCCCTCACCCTCCTCAAATCTCCGTGTCGGCATTCTCGTCGGCCCCGGTCATAATGGGGGAGATGCTTTGGTAGTAGCGCGTGAATTACATTTTCACGGTTATCAAATTTGGATTTATTCTCCTTTCTCTAAGCTTAAGGAATTAACTTCCCAACACTTGCAGTATGCTCAGAGTTT
Organism: Nostoc sp. PA-18-2419; assembly: GCF_005869855.1. Lineage (GTDB taxonomy): Bacteria > Cyanobacteriota > Cyanobacteriia > Cyanobacteriales > Nostocaceae > Nostoc. Next base: position 184,180 of record NZ_SZNH01000004.1, read on the forward strand.
GGGCATTCGAGTTTATCAAGAGATTGAGCAATTGCCAGATTCGGATTTATTGATTGATGGATTGTTTGGATTTGGTTTAGAAAAAAACCTCACCGATCCCATCGCCTCTGCAATCAATCGGCTAAATGAATTGTCTGTGCCAATTTTGAGTATCGATTTACCTTCGGGGTTGCACACCGACACAGGCGAAGTATTGGGAACTGCGATTCGGGCGACTCAGACGTTTTGCTTGGGTGTATGGAAGTTGGCTTTCTTGCAAGACCAGGCGCTAGAATATCTCGGCAAAGCTGAATTAATCGATTTTGATATTCCTTTGGCTGATGTACAAGCTGTTGTGGGAGATGTACCCAGAATTAAACGCATTACACCAAAAACCGCACTTTCAACTCTACCTTTACCCCGTCCATTAGTTACCCACAAATATAAGGAAGGACATTTACTACTGATTTGTGGTTCGCGGCGCTATGCAGGTGGAGCAATTTTAAGTGGTTTGGGTGCGCGGGGTAGTGGTGTAGGGATGCTTTCGGTTGCTGTACCAGAATCGCTGAAATCTCTTTTGGTGTCCCATTTGCCAGAAGCGCTGATTGTCGGTTGTCCAGAAACAGAAACCGGAGCAATTGCCCAATTGCAACTACCTGCAAAAACGAATCTGAGTTCCTTTAGTGCGATCGCTTGTGGCCCGGGTTTAACAACAGATGCCACTCCAATTGTACAAGAGGTGATAGAAAGCGATGTTCCTTTGGTTCTCGATGCCGATGGTTTAAATATACTCGCCCAAATCGGAACTATCCCCACTTTAGAAAAACGCCAAGCAGTAACCATACTTACACCCCACGCAGGTGAATTCCAGCGATTATTTCCACAGCTTGCCGATGCGAAACGCGATCGCCTCAAAGCAGTACGAGAAGGAGCAGCCCAAAGTGGGGCAGTAATATTGTTAAAAGGTGCAAGAACTGCCATAGCCAATGCCCAAAACGAAGTTTGGATTGTTGGAGAAAGTACACCAGCTCTAGCACGTGGCGGTAGTGGTGACGTGTTAACTGGACTACTAAGTGGATTGCTCGCACAAGCGGTGACTAAACAGATTCCAGTAGAAGATATTGCTGCAACTGCTGCTTGGTGGCATTCCCAAGCAGGTATTTTAGCAGCCGAAGAGCGTACCGAATTAGGTGTAGATGCGTTTACATTGACACAATATTTAATAAGATGTCTCAGTAATTATTACCGCTTTTAAATAAGGCGATCGCTTTAGTTAAAATTTGAGACAGAGAATTAGAGATTAAATTCTCTTGATGGCTATAACTGTTAACTATATCGTGAAGATGGATAAGGTTGATTTGAATAAGTACTCAAGCATATTGTATTCTCAAAATGCTTAATTAGTTTTTAATTTCAGTAGATTTAATAAGCTAAAATGTATATTTTTTTAAGCTGATTATAATAATTCACTTACTTATAACAATTATCATTCGTTTGATGGCAAAAGCTATTGGATACTTGGCAAAATAATTTACCAGATCAACAATATCACTAAATTTTAGTGTAAATAATATACTTACTTTTCAGTACAAAAGATATTTTCTTAGTCATTGACTAAAGACAAAATCCCCGATTTCTTAAATAAATCGGAGATTCAAAGGTTTTTTATAACTTTAGTTATATTTCTACTGATTATCTTTAGTATTAAATTTTAATTTTGGCGTTATAGAGTATGAACTATACACTAAGAAATATCTCTATTTAATTCAGCCGCCAGCAAGAGGAGATTCAATACAATATTTTTTAAAGTAGTCAATAAACACTCTAAATAACTTGGAAATAGCATATGCCTCTTCACAAACTTGAACAATTTGACCCAAATTATCGAGAAACTTTTGGTGGAGATGAAGTTAAAGCACTTGATGTTTATACTGAGGGAGGAGAGAGAGTCGGTTTAGTTGTTGATGTTTTAGTTGATGATGATGGTCGTTTTCGGTATTTAATTATTGACACCAATGTAGATTCTGTTAATAAAAAAATATTACTACCAGTTGGTCTTTCCCAGATTAATTATTCATCAAGACGCGTTTATCTCAATGAGCTAAGTAGAGACCAAATTGAAAGATTACCTGAGTATCAAGAAATAGGAAACGTTGATAACGATTACGAAGAAAAAGTACGTAGCGTATTTCGTTCTTCAACCGATGGCGTTACAGATAACAAAACATACAATTACCAGAAAGAACCAGCTTTATACGAGTTAAATGATCAATATCATCAAACTTTTAGACTTTATGAAGAACGATTAATTGCTAATAAGCATCGGATCAAAACTGGAGAAGTTGCTCTTGGTAAGCATATTGAAACAGAAACCGCACGTGTTACAGTACCTATTCAAAAAGAACGAATTTTAATTGAGCGAGTTCTACCAACACAAATAGGAACTGTTGTAAATACTAATGAACTTAAGTTTCAAGAGGGAGAGGTAGCACGTATAGAAGTCTACGAAGAAACACCTGAAATACGTAAAGAAGCCTTTGTGCGTGAAGAAGTGAGAGTTAAGAAAGTAGTAGAACAGGACATTGTAGAAGCACAAGATACTGTTCGGCGAGAAGAGTTAAATGTCGATACTGCTGGAGAACTGCATGTGCAACAAACTAATACTACTAGAGATGAAACTGTTTAAAATTGAACAGTTATCAGTTAAAAAGAGATTTGCCAACTGTTAACTGTATTGTGATGTAAGTAGTGGGTTAATAGAGTCAGATAGATTTATATCCATAATTCATGCAGGCACAGTTAATTTTTATCTCTGCCTGTATTTTAATGTTTATAAGAAAAATTAAAAATAATATAAGATTCTTATTTTATTTTTAAATAGAATTAGGTACTGTAGGGTGTGTTAGGACAAAATCCGCAAAGCACGATTATCAAGAATTTGATGCCCTACTAAAAGGCGTGAACACAACGCCAATCTAGTAAAGTCGGCAAACCTGCTGTTACAAGGCTGGCTCCCTACCTATGTTTTCACGCAATCAAATAGTAGCCCTCTATAAAAAATAGCTATAACTTTTGATAATTGACTTTTAATTAAAGTTCTTTCGACAGAAGGAGGTAAATTAAGTATAAAAATGTTTAACCTATTAATAAGGAAATGTAAATTAAATTTTTGAGGTATCAAATGGTTCTTTATAAATTAGAAGATTTTGAACCTAGCTATCGTGATAGCTTTGAAGGTCGTGATATTAAGGGACTTGGGGTCTATACACAAGGAACTGATGAAAAAGTTGGCACTGTCAACGATGTTTTAGTTGATGAAGAAGGGCATTTCCGCTATCTAGTTGTTGACTTGGGCTTTTGGATTTTTGGTAAAAAAGTACTACTACCAATTGGTCGTGCCAATGTTGATTATAATGCTGATCGCGTCTATACCATTGGCTTAACTAGAGAACAAGCAGAAGATTTACCTGAATTCGATGAACGCCAAGCGCTTGACTACGACTATGAAGAACGGGTGCGTGGAATATATCGTCGCCCGGAAAACTATACCCGCTCTCTAGAAGCGTCAGCACCACTAGATACAACACCAGTAGATACAAGCTATACAACTCCTAATTACAACCGTGATAGTTACACATACGAAAATGAGCCATCTTTATACAATATAAATGAGCAAGACCATCAAACTTTAAGATTGTATGAAGAAAGACTAATTGCTAGCAAACAACGCCGCAAAACTGGAGAAGTAACAATCGGTAAACGTGTTGAAACTGACACTGCACGAGTCGCAGTTCCAATAGAAAAAGAGCGAGTTGTGATTGAGCGTGTAACTCCTGCTGATGCAGGTACACCTGTTTCTGCACGTGAAGCAAACTTCCGTGAAGGTAATGTTGCTCGCGTGGAACTCTATGAAGAAACTCCTGATATTCGCAAAGAAGCAGTTTTGCGCGAAGAAGTCAGAGTTAGAAAAGTGGTAGACCATGACACAGTTGAAGCTCAAGAAACTGTACGTCGTGAAGAGTTAGAAGTGAATGCTCCTAATCTTCCGGTTGAAGAACTCTAACTAATTCCTAATATTTGCCTTCGGAGCTCGGCACACTCCGGGAACAGGGACTAGGGATAAAAATTAAAAATACTCTTTGACAATCTCTAGTCTCTTTTACAACAAAGCAGTTGATAAATTTTGCATATTGAATAGCTATCCGATGGCAAACAATACTGGGCAGAAAAACTCGAATAGTCGCACTCACAACTTACTGGCAAGTTTAAAAAATAAGGTAAATAATTTTGTTGTATTTGATAGTCAAGGTGAGCTAGTAGGAAAGGTTCAGGATTTAATTGTAGATGCTGATCATCGGCTAAACTTAGTTATCTCTAACCAGGTGAATCAACAAATTAGAGAATCGGGTCACCATTTAGCCCAGAAACATGCTTCTTTATTCCAAGTGCAGAGCCAGAGAATCAAAAAAATTGACAACCCAACTAAATCTGTTTTTATAGACTTAGAACAATCACAAATAGAATATATGCCTGAATATATAGAAGAAACACCAGGCGATGTCTACGATGAGATGCGCTTACGCAAACCTTTAGAAATATCAGAAAACTCAACTAAACAACTAGCTTTTAATCAAACTACAAATAACTCTATTGAGCCAGTAAATTTAGAAGACGTTAGTGAAGAAAAGATTATTCGTTTACTAGAAGAACGACTAGTTGTTGAAAGCAGGAAGCGGAAAATTGGTGAAGTAATTGTTCGCAAAGAAATCGAAACCAGGATGGTACAAGTTCCTGTCCGCCGTGAGAAATTGATTGTCGAACAAGTCAGCCCCGAATACAAGCAACTCGCAGAAATTGACTTAAGTCAAGGAGAAATTTCTGGACTTGAGTTGAGTGAAGTAGAACTAGAAAGACTTGAAGCTACACATTTCAATAATGGTTTAACAGTTAGTGGCGAATTTGCTTCACCTAAGATTGCTAGTTTATTATTGAATGCGATCGCTCTAGAGCAGAATCATGGATCTAAGCAGGTGCGAATCACAATAACTGTTGAAGATGAATCACATCAGAAAAAATACCAGGAGTGGTTTGACCGCTGTTCTAAAGGTCAGCAAATAAAATCTTAAAAATAAGTTTCTAGCAGATAAATCATTAGGGTGAGCATTGCACGCCCTATTTTTTTGTAAATAATTTAAGTGGGGTATGTGAGATTAAAGATATAAATCACTCTACTTATTAAATAGAATTATGAAGCTTTATTAGCTTTTATTGGCAGAGTTTGTGGGAATCAGAAGATTGTAATTAACAAAGCTACAAATGCGATCGCACCGGAAACTATAAATCCAAATCCCAAAGAAATCTGCTGTGCTAACAAGCTAGTGACTGGGCCGAGTACAAAGCCTAATTTTATATGGTACTCCATAAATTCCAAAGCCTTAGAACTTTTCAGGAATGGTAATATCTGAAATAATCGCTTGAGCTACCGAAGTATTTTTGCCGACGATCCCATCTCAAAGTCGAGCAATAAAAAGAATTACTGCTGTTGTAGTACTTCCAGCTATCAAGTTAGCGATTGCAGTTTTGTCTAAACTGGTGATTAGTAAAAGTTTGTGTCCAAAGCGATCCGATAATTTAGCAATCACCGAGGTCGTCAAAAACCCAGCTATAGAGTAAATCGAAAATAACAAACTTGTCTGAAAATCGCTCAGGTCAAATTATTTGCCATAAAGATAGATAATGGGAATTAAAACTGTAAAACTGGGGGAATTAATAAAGGCAATTAGAGCGGTAATCCAGAAATTTCGATTCATCACTCGCAAGTTGTGACTTTGCAACTAAACTTTACTTTTCAACCCTAGTCATACTATTTACTTGTCGTTCTTTCGGCTACCCCAGATGAAATTTCGAGTGAAGCGACTTTTACGCAAGCAGCAACGACGTTTGCTTCCACGTATTCACATTCAAGTTCGAGATGGAAAGTTTGAGATTATGGGTATGGGTGTGTGGTATTCCTACTGGCGCGAACCCTACCATCTGCTGCTAACAATTCCCTGGACTGGCTTTTTAATACTGATTTTTTTGTTCTATGTAACTATTAATGCTTTGTTCGCCCTATTTTACTTGGTAGGAGGAGATTGTATTGCCAACGCCCGCCCCGGCTCTTTTTTAGATGTTTTTTTCTTTAGCGTCCAAACCTTAGCATCCATCGGCTACGGTGCGATGTATCCTAAAACAACTTACGCCAACATCATTGTTACCATTGAAGCGATGATGGGTTTAGTTGGAATTGCTTTGATGACCGGACTTGCATTTGCCCGATTCTCTCGACCGACTGCCCGTGTGATATTTAGCCGTGTAGCAGTAATTACAGCTCATGATGCCAAACCGACTTTGATGTTTCGCACCGCTAATCAGCGCCGCAACATGATTTTGGAAGCGCAGATGCGAGTATATTTAATGCGCGATGAAATCACAGCAGAAGGTCTGTTTATGCGTCGAATCTATGATTTGCAACTGCTGCGGAACCAAACACCTAGCTTTTCCTTAAGCTGGTCAGTGGTACACGTGATTGATGAATTTAGTCCTTTATATGGGATGACAGCAGAATCGCTAATCCAGACAAATTCTATGCTGATGATTTCTTTGAGTGGCATTGATGAAACAGTTGCACAAATAGTCAATGCCCGTCATAGTTATAGTGCTAAGGAAATTTTGTGGAACAATCGCTTTGTCGATATCTTCCACGAAACACCGGATGGACATCGTTACATCGACTATAATGGCTTTCACGATGTCTTGCCTTTAGATGAAATCAGGTAAGAATTCAGAATTAAAAAGATTTTCATACCCAAGCTTAAGTAAGTCGGCGCTAATATTTCAAGCTATATTAAGAAACTTAAATCTCGGGTGGGTTACTGCTGAGGGTAGGACATCATCAACAATTCCAGGTGCGTCCTACCTCTGTGTAAATTTATCCAGATGTAGCACTCTTTTTACTTTTTAGCTGGAAGTCTCATTAGTTGGTGGTTGTGAGGGCTTAACCACAACCCGACCATTTTCAACCACAGTAGAATTTTTACCAGTATTCTGGCTGTAGTTAGCTGGCATGTCCCGGCACTGCTTTTGGTGGGAGATATTTTGCTCTTGTTGTTGAGCGAGGACGACAACACAAGAGGAACAGCAAGGGAAAGACATAAAAAAGTATTTTGATCTCTATAATCTATTATCGCCTTATTAAATACCGTTTGGCTAAAGAATTTACTGCTAATAGCGATTTTAACTGGGTAGAATACAGATGATTGTAGGGAGTCACAGTTGTGCGTGCTTACAATGCTTGTTTGACAGGGGTTAGACAGTGGGTTTTTCTAATGAAAAAATTTTGGCGATACCTGGGTTTAAGTTTCGTATCTACATTTTTGACTGCTACTCCGGGATTAGCAGCCGATCGCATTAGCTTTTATTACCCTCCCTTCGGTGAATTCTCTTTGTCTGTGGACTCGCTGGAAACTTTTGCTAAAGAAGGCAAAATCGATCAAGATTTTTCCTTTTATGCCAGCCGCGCCACTCCCGAACAACTCGCCCAACTGCGGGATCTACTCCAGCAGCGCTTCAATATCAGTCCCACTTTAGTATCTCAGGTTACCTATTCACCTATAGGTGAAGAGGTGATACAACGTATAGGAGAATTACTCCAAACTGAATCTCGACAAAATGGTTTCTATGCTATACGTGGAGCTTTGATTATAGCTGCTGCCGATCCACAAGGCTTAACAGTTGTGAATTTGCTGCGGAGATTTCCCAGCAATACTATCAGGCTGAATTATACAGAGGGGCTAAGCATAGTCGATAACTTGTCACAACTGTTGAAAAAAAAGGATGAAGTTGTAGCTTATCTGCAAAAAGAAGCGACCGCAGCCGCAGCCAATTCAACCGTTAATTTTTCACAACTACCTGATTTGCGATCAGCAGGAAAATTTCCTTGGCAGAAAAAAACCCTGGAACTAAATGACTATTCTCGCAATCGCCGTCTCCCAGTAGATATCTATTTACCTGAAGGTAATTCACAAACCCCAGCAAAACCCCCGTATCCGTTGATTGTAATTTCTCATGGTCTGGCTTCTGATCGCTCTAGCTTTGCTTACCTAGCTCAACATCTGACATCCTATGGTTTTGCCGTTGCAGTACTGGAACACCCTGGTAGTAATGCCGAACGCTTTCAGCTATACTTTGCTGGTTTAGCAGGGCCACCAGACCCAGCAGAATTTATCAACCGACCTTTGGATATCAAATTTTTACTCAATGAACTTGAGCGTTTGGACAAATCCGATCCCTCGCTCCAGGGAAAACTTAATTTTCAGCAAATTGGGGCGATCGGTCAGTCCTTTGGTGGTTATACTGTTTTAACTCTCGCAGGAGCAACGATTAACTTTAATCAACTCTACCGAGACTGTAATCCTAACAATTCATACTTTAATTTGTCGCTGTTGTTGCAGTGTCAAGCAATTAAGTTATCTCCAAAAAATTACCAACTCAAAGACGATCGCATCAAGGCGATTATGGCGATTAATCCTATTGATAGCTCGATTTTGGGTCAAGGGAGCATCAGTCAAATCAAAATTCCCGTAATGTTGGTAGCTGGTAGCCAAGATATTTTTGCCCCACCTGTATTTGAGCAGATTCGCCCTTTCACCTGGCTAACTGACTCCAATAAATATCTCGCTTTGATCGAAAACGCCACTCACTTTTCAGCGATCGCCGAACCTACTCCTGGGAATAGTGTATTACCTGTGCCGCCTGCTTTAATAGGCCCCAATCCTGCTCCTGTTTATTCCTATCTCAACGCCTTAAGCGTAGCTTTTTTAGAAACCAATCTCCTCAACCACCCCGAATACGGCTCTTATTTGCAGCCATCTTACGCCCAATTTATTAGTCAAGAGTCTTTAAAGCTCAGTCTTTTACAGTCTTTGACACAAAATCAATTCAGTCAAGTCTGGAATGGGGTAATTCCTGAGTCAGTCAGACCTTCAAATCCTCAACCTACCCCTACACCACCTTAGTTATACTGATAGTAAGCTGCCAAGAGCATTTAAGAAAGCATATCTTTTCGTGTTGAGAGCCAGTTGCTACCCTACGGGTCCCGTGTTAGCGGTACAAGCCGACGGCAGTTCCTCTTTGGGGAAACCACCTTTGTGCGGACTGCCTTGGGAACCTGTCCAACGCACTGGCTCCTGTTGACGGTTGAGAGTTAACCGTCAGCAGCCAACGAACTTAGGAAGTAACTGTGCAATTTAAAAGCGTAATTATACTAAGTTGCATTTTGTTCTAGTAGCTTGGCTCTGCTGAGATTGCTTCCTTGCGCTCCGCTCCAATCGCAATCACACAATACTATTATCTTTGAGAGCAACTTGGTATCACCAGGCAAGTCTCAAACATTTCTTTGATGAACTCAACGCTCAGACAAAACAAATTACCATTTTTTTTATAAGTTTTAGCAGATATATATGCTGTTGTAATTTGCATTAAAGACAATAATTTAACTATCTTCTATTATTTTAAAAATATAAATTGAAAACCTTGATTTAAATTAATTCTGTAAATATACTGATACAGGTTTGTGAAATAGCTAAGAAACTTAAGTGTTACAACCATAGTCGAAAGCCTATATGTCTTTTTTGTTTCTTCTCTATAACTTAAGGAGTATAATTTTCCCAAACCAGTGTTAATTGTCAGCAAATTGATATATTTCTACGCACTTATTTATAAAAACTTATTTAAAAAAATTTTTCTATATATATGCTTGGTGTTAAGAGGTATTAAAAAATCCTTATTAAAGAATGTTGCAAAGACTTGATTTAATTGCTAACGTGTGTATGAAAACGATGCTGATGAGCGCTCGGATCTAGGAGAAGTAAAATCTATGAGCTATATGCATTCAGCCAAGTACGTTGGGGTTTGACGAGTTAAAAACGAGAAACTTCTGTCTCATATAGACAATGTATGAGGGATTGCAGATTAACCAAGAAATATCTCGTTGCTAAAGGCTTAGTTTCAGTTTGATTTATTTGTCTTATCTTGTGCCGACAAGGGAGTAGCTGTTGATTGTGTTTGTCGGCAATAACGAAGAATTTGGTAAGACTTAGATTTTGGAGAATAAAACCTATGGAGATTCAAGGTAAAGTAGCTCTAATTACAGGGGCTTCCCGTGGTATTGGTAGGGCAATCGCCCTTGAACTAGCTAAACAAGGCATCAAGCGGCTGATATTGGTAGCACGCGATCGCCAGAAGTTAGTTGAGATAGCGAACAAAATTGAGGCGATGGGTGTCGAGACTGCGATCGTTGCCTTAGATTTGACTCAGCCAACAGTTGTAAATATTGCCATTGCCCAAGTTTGGCGCAACTATGGCCCGATTCATTTGCTGGTTAATTGTGCCGGAGTCGCATATCAAAGCTCGTTTTTGCAATCTAAACTATCCCAAGTTCAAGAAGAACTTTCTGTGAACTTATTAGGAATGTACAACCTGACGAGTCTGATCGCTCGACGTATGGCCAGCCAAAAGCAAGGAACAATTATCAATGTATCGAGTCTGATGGGGAAAGTTGCAGCTCCAACAATGGCGACTTACTCAGCTACCAAATTTGCCATCTTGGGATTTACCCAAGCTTTACGTCAGGAACTCGCCCAATACAATATCCGAGTGATTGCATTATTACCTTCCTTGACAGACACAGACATGGTGCGCGACTTAAAATTATTTCGCTGGGTGATCCCGATGACTCCCCAACAAGTAGCTCAAGCACTCGTCGCGGGAATGCAAAATAATTCAGCAGAAATTTTAGTAGGGTGGCAAAGTTATCTTGCTGTGTGGTGTCAACGTATTGCTCCTTGGTTGTTAGAACTAATTTTACAAATAGCAACTCCACCAGCACTAAGAAGACAACCTTCTGAAAAACCGAGTTTTTTCACAAAAATCCAGCGTTTTGGCGATTTGTTTTTGTTCAGAAAAAATCAATGTCAGGCCAAATCGCTGTAACTATTAAGCTGTTCCACATTTAACTTGCATAATTAGAGCGGGCAAGATGCCCACTCCACAAGAGTTATAGAAATTTTAGATATGCAAACTAGATGTGGTTTAGCTTATCCTACTGTTAATACCTTAGCCCTGTTTTGTCACTCTCACTAAAACAATAATCTCAGCTAAATTTTGAGACTTTGATTCAATCAGGTTTGAGGCTTTAATTTCTAACATCAACTAGAATTTATAGACAAAAAGTTGAAACTAAAGCCCCATAACCGTTTGGACGATTGGATTATCTCAAAATGACAAAATAGGGATAAACATCAAATTCAGCATTTCCTTGGCTACTTTTATTAAGAAAATGACTTATTTTCTGGAAGTCTCTTAAGTCGCTTGGCTTTAGCCTTCGGCAACAAAGTAACACTCGCAGTGCCAAGAAGCGCTAATAAGCCGAAAGTAGAAGTTGATTCAGGAACAGACTTGGGATTCTCAATTCTGATAACTTGTCCTTCTCCTGGGCTATCGCCTCGATTTGTTACGTAAATATCACCGTCAGCACCAATAGTCAAAGCAGTAGGAGACTCTAATCCATTGCCACTAAGAATAGTTGTGCGAGTCCCATCCTTAGCTATTTTAATTACAGAACCATCTAGATTACCTTTCCACAGTGACTGATTAGCGTATTGCAAAGCATACAAATTACCCTGAGGATCGAAAGTTAAGTCAGTAAGTTGAGTAAAGCCATCAGCATAGACTGTTGGTTGACCATCAGCACCAATTCGGTAGATTTTGGCCTCACCTTCTGGAAAAGGAAAACCAGTTAATTGGCTAATATAATAAGCACCATCTGGACCTTTGACAACATTTGTGGGTACTGCTTGAATTTCAAATGGCGATGACGATGGGCCAGTGGGAAAAATTGGATTAGTTATTGTTTGTCGGGGAATTGTGGCGATCGCTTTTAAATTACTTCCATCAGTACCTACGCTTAGTAATTCATTAGCACCCGTATCAACTGCAACAATCTTATTTCCATCTAAAAGAAGAGAGAAGGGATTGCTAATTAGATCGCCTCCATCAGGATTATTTGCAAGTTCATAATTAGCTAAATCAGCCACACTAGTCCAAGAATTTGTATTAAAATTAGCAGTGATGATTTTTCCTAAGTCAGTGTTACCTAATGTAGCGCGAAATGTGGGATTAGAAGCATACCCAACTGCAATATAAGGCTTGCCACTGGCATCAAATTTGATATCATGAGGCCCAGCAGTATCAGTACCATCTGGTAATGCTAAAGAGGGAAGTCCTGTAAGTACACGTTCTTGCGTACCATTTGCAATTTTTGTCACTGCACCAGTTGTGCCATAACATAAAGATTGACCTGCGGCACTCGGTGAAGGAACACAAGCTCCATTTCCGCCTGTTCCTGCCTCTGTGACATAAAGACTACCGTCAGGAGCAAAAGTTAGACCTCGTGGACTATTAAGATCATCAGCAATTACTGAAAACGATGCCGCCTCTGCTGCTTTGATTCCTGAAAAAGTAGCAATACAAGCACTCAAAAATGTAATCCCAAATTGGTTTAGTTTCATTAATACCATCCTAAAATTAAATTTTTGTAGAAATGGAATTTTACAATCGAGAAATTCTAATATTTTCTATGTAGATAGTGAGTAAGGAATAGGGCTAGAGGCTTTTTGAGTTGAGGGTAAGTTTTTTTTACACAATCAAATCATAGTCCTATAAACCTTTATTGCTACGTTTAATGAATTAAGACATATAATCAATCTTTTAACCCTTGTACAGAGTGAATTGTGAATCTTATAATAAGTCTATTTGTTGCAACATTGGCCAATTAGAGAAGTTTAAAAATTTTTTTAATTGATTAGGACTTATACCATTTCTCTAAAAGAGGGCAACAGATTCAAACCCAAAAACCCAGATGAAATCTGAATTTTGTAAATTTGGATTGTATTATACCATTTACAAAAATCTTTGCAACACATAAATCAGGTATAGGGATGTACAGATGTACGCCCTAATTAACCAAATCAAATAGTAGTCCTGTAGTTCACAAGACGCTTGGTTTTGCGGAAATTTATCTATTAAGGCAAACTATTCTTGAGACAGGAGGGAGGAAAAAGCTTAACCGAAAACGTTACATAAAGTTGCAGTTCAAAAAGTGTTGTGCGATCGCATAATTAAACATACCTTGTTTCGGAGCAACCAGAAATGCTGACATTACCTACCAATCTCTCCTTTTTGCCCGAAATCATTGATGGCTTGCCGAATATTTCTGGTTGGGAAGCAGAGGTTCTCTCTGTAGTTAACCATGATGCTCCTGTTTTTTTACCAACAACAAATATTAAGTTAGATGACGTAAATGCTGTATTTGCGATCGCTTTACACATGCACCAGCCTACAATCCCTGCTGGATATGGTGGTACATTCATCAGCAATCTGCAATACATGTTTCAACATCCCAATGAAGGCGATAACCATAATGCAGGGCCTTTTGCTTATTGTTACAGCCGCATGGGAGAATTTATTCCTGAACTTGTAAATCAAGGTTGTAATCCCCGTGTGATGTTGGATTACTCAGGTAATCTTTTGTGGGGACTCAGGCAAATGGAACGCAGTGATGTTCTTGATAACTTGAAACGCATCACTTGCGATTCAAGTTATCAACCTTATGTAGAATGGCTGGGTACAATGTGGAGCCATGCTGTTGTTCCTTCCACTCCCATAGCAGACATTAAATTACATATAATTGCATGGCAGCATCACTTTGCAGCAATTTTTGGTTGGGAAGCATTAGCGCGAGTTAAAGGATTTTCACCTCCAGAAATGCACCTACCAAATCACCCTGATGTCCTGTTTGAATTTGTGAAAGCGCTCAAAGAATGTGGATATCGCTGGCTACTCGTTCAAGAACATTCTGTAGAAACAATTAGTGGTCAATCTCTCAGCCATAAACATTTACCATATCGTCTGATTGCTCGTAATTCTCAAGGCGAAACAATTAGTATTACGGCTTTAATTAAAACTCAAGGTTCTGATACTAAATTAGTTGCTCAAATGCAGCCTTATTATGAAGCAAAAACCTTATCTAAACAACAACTAGGAAGTGTATTCGTGCCACCGATAGTTAGTCAAATTGGAGATGGTGAAAACGGCGGTGTGATGATGAATGAATTTCCTAGTGCTTTCAAACAAGCTTGGTGGGATATGGTAAATCATGGGGGAGGAAAATCAGGTGTTGTGGGGATGTGTGGTACAGAGTATTTAGAATTAATCGAAGCTGCTGGATGTAAACCTGAAGACTATCCAACTTGCCAACCGATTGGACAGCATCAGATTTGGGAGCGAGTTCCATCAGAAAATTGCCAACCTGAGGCTGTAGAGAATGCCATTCAAGAATTAAAACAAATCAACCATAATTTTCACATGGATGGAGGCTCATGGACAAATCATATTAGTTGGGTGAAAGGGTATGAAAATGTCTTGTCTCCCATGTATGAATTAAGTAGCTTATTCCATAATGAGTTTGATAAATTACAACAAAATAACTCAGTAGAACCTGTTACTAGACAAACCGAATATCGTAATGTTCTTTTACATAACCTTTTGCTAGAAACTAGTTGTTTTCGTTATTGGGGACAAGGTGCTTGGACTAATTATGCAGAAGAAATTTATCAACGAGGTAAAAGCTWGTTGTCAAAGACATTTTAACTAATTTAATGAGTGCTGAGTATTGATAAACCAAGATTAAATGGGGGATAGAAATAAAGTTTACTTCTTTAATCAGCACTCGTTACTGGGTACTAAATACTGATATTCAGCAGTAATTTTTTCAGGTAAAAACTTGATAAATGAGTGTAGAAGATAAAACTAAACGTATTCAAATAAATTTAGATTTATCGCCAGAGCTTTATCAGACAATAAGTGATTTGGCGCAACAGATGAATCAAGAGAATGCTGAAGTGTTGCTAAAAGCAATCGCACTTTTAGAAGTAGTAGTAGAAGCCAAGCGAAAAGGCAAGTATATCTGGATTACAGACGAAAACCAAAACTTGGAAACTGAAATTATTGGTATCTAAACAGCATGACAAATATAAAAAATTTATCAAAAATTATTGCTACTAAAGGTGACAAGCCGCTGATTCTATCAATAGTAAACTCACAGACACAAGAAGATGCAGAACTTGAGCGCCAGCTACGAGAACTCAAGTTTAAACAAGAACTTAGGAAAGATTGGATTTTATTTATTGTCAGGGATGTAGTATTTTTTTCTACTACCATTCTTTTTATTTTTGCTATGAGCGGTTATTCGCTTTTTGCCCAGATTACAGCTAGTTATAGATAAACGAACCTTTTGCCCACACTCAAGCACTGTTGTCGCAGTTACCAGAATTCCTACGCTTGGGTGTGCGACAGCAGGAAAGTGCAATGGCTAGCGCAAAAGCGCCAGCGTTAGATACAGAAAATATCAAAATCCAAAAACGTCAAATTGCTTGGTTACGGGAAGTACAGCCTGGTGATTTAGTAAAAAAACTCTGGAATTGAGTAGCGAAATTAGCCAGTTATACCATTTTACGAAATATTTGATACAAATGATTGGCACTCGCACGCCTCGGATACTCCCAACCCGATGCCATCGCCTATGCTTTTCGTTTTGGAGTTTTTCGACTTCTCAAAGCTGGAGAATAAGAAAAACCAGATACACCAGTTGCTTGTAATTTTTCTGATATTAAGAAAAGTATCGAACGCCTTCAGCTTGCCAGTCCCAAACTCAAGCAAGCTATTATTTATGCCTGTGCCCACACAGTACTCTTAGATAACAAAATTACTCCAACATAAGCAGATTTATTAAGAGCGATCGCTATCACATTAGACTGTCCCATCCCGCTCTTTTTAAAGCCTCTACCTGGCGTTTAAAAACAGAAACAATCTTCTCCAAAGCTTAGTTAAAGTATAATTCATTTCTTTAGTTATCTGCTAAAAGAGTATCAGATTGTACAATCCAATCCTGAGTTGCCTAGAAGTATTAATTTACTTAAAAAGTTTAGACAAAATACCCATTTCTTTAGCATTTTATAAATTTGATTGCTATAGTAGATCTCAGCGCTTTTCAAGTAATTGAACTACACCACTCCCCATTACCTCTATTATTTGTGGTTAAAATACCTGAAAACTGCTGTAAATAACTATTCAGCAAGGATTTGAAAACTGTGCGGGATGATTTACAGGACTTGGAAATTAGTCAGAATGAACTGCAAAATTTGACTAATTTACCTGTTAATGAAAAACTTTTAATTATTACTAATATTTTCCTAAAATTGGGAAAAATATATATACAAAAAATCAAAGGTTCTGAAGGGGCGACAGTCATATTTATTGGATTTTCTACATTTATTTTTAGCTATATTTTATTTGATTTAATTTTGAAGATATTTGTTTCGTGGTTAACAATTCCATCCTGGATATTCTTGATTATCTTAGGTCTTTGGGTTGGTGGAGTGACGCAAACTATCTTATACATGTTATGGAAAAGCCGAAACAAATTTGTCAAGTTAAACATGACTAATTCTCTAAAAATTTTGTTAAATGATGTTAATAGATATAATGCTGTTATTAGAGCAATAGATATTAATGACCAAATAGAAGAAGCCGGTAATTCAGAAGTGGTTATAAAGGAAAGAGAAAATGTGGTTGCAGCGCTTAAACTCACAAAGGCTGACCTAGTTCGCGCTTTGAAGACAGAAAGGATTTTGAGGGAGAATAAGAACTTTATCCTCAGTAATACAGAACTATTTGCTAACAACTTAGCAACTTTAGCAGCGATGCAAGTACACGAACAGGCTACGGAGCATGGAAGATTACTCAACGAAGCTTTACAAATAGCACTCGATGTACAACACGAAATGAAAAGATTACAGAGTCAGCGTTAAAAATAAACTAGTAGGGTGTGTTACTGCTAAGGGAAGGATACGCTGTTGCGGGTTAAAGCGCAAATATGCTTAATGGCTTTTCCATAATCCTTCCCAGGACTGCGATCCCCGGTCTAACATAAATAATATTCATGAAGCGATCGCTTATCCACATGGACTGGAAAGAAGTTAGAGGTAACTGGGTAATCATTCCCCAAAATCCCATAGGTATCATCCATTTTTTAGGAGGTGCTTTCGTCGCGACTGCACCCCACCTGACTTATCGCTGGCTATTAGAACAACTAGCAAGCAAAGGTTACGTTGTAATTGCTACACCTTTCGTCAATACCTTGGATCATATTGCGATCGCCAAATCCGTGCTGCTCAATTTTGACCGCACTCTCGAACGCTTACATGATTCTGGGGCATTACGCAAGCTTTACTTCCCAATTTACGGCATTGGACACAGCATGGGCTGTAAACTCCATTTATTAATTGGTAGCCTCTTTAAAGTTGAACGTGCAGGTAATATTTTAATATCCTTCAACAATTACGCTGCTAAAGAAGCTATTCCTTTAGTAGAACAATTCAATTATAGTTTTGCGATCGAGTTTACCCCCCCACCACTAGAAACTAATAGACTTGTCCAAGAGCAATATAATATCCGGCGCAATTTATTAATAAAATTTAGCAATGATACCATTGACCAATCCACAGCTTTAACCAAAATCTTGCAAGAACGCTTTCCTGAAATGGTGACAGCACAAACTTTAATAGGAACTCACACAACGCCTCTAGGGCAAGATATCAAATGGCAAACTGGAGTATCTTTCACTCCCTTTGATGCTTTAGGGCAATGGTTTAAGCAAGAAGCATACCGTGACTTAAATCAGCTAAAAAATACTATTCTCTTGTGGCTGAATCCGCTTGCACCTCCATAATCTTTTGTGACCATCCAAAAGTTATGAGTTCGACGGATAAATCAAAATATGTTAGTAGTATTATTGTAATACTACTAACATATTATTTAATTTTATCAGAATAATATCTATCTTTTTATTTACGTTTTTGCCGACAGCAGTTGTGAATTTTAGAGAATAAAAAGACCGTAACGTCTGTTTTTTGAAGTTAATTAACAAATTTAGATATTTTTTGAGTTGAAAGGAAAGTACTCTATATTATACTTTATTTTTCTAGATTTATAGTAAACAAATTATTAATTAGTAGTTTCTGTAAATTATATGTATCAAATACTAATAATTGATGACGACTATTCAATAAAAGTACTCCTAAAAAGGATGTTAGAAAAACAGGGGTATAAGGTAATTGCTGCCAGCAGCGGTGAGGAAGGAATAGAAAAAGCGCTGGCTCACCATCCAGCATTAATTATTTGCGATTGGATTATGCCAGGGTTGAATGGTTTGGAAGTCTGTCACCGCATTAAAACAGACCCAAAATTCTCCACTACATTCTTTATTTTATTAACATCTTTAGATTCCGTTGCCGATTGCGTTAAAGGATTAGATGCTGGTGCTGATGATTTTATCTCTAAACCTATTGAGCATAATGAATTACAAGCACGGGTAAGAGCAGGATTACGCCTCCATCAATTGAGTAGAGATTTGCAGACTCAAAAATTGCTTTTAGAATCAGAAATGTCAGAAGCCGCTGAATATGTGCGATCGCTCCTGCCTTTTCCGATGATTGAACCCTTCAATATTAATTTTCGATTCATTCCCTCAAGACAACTTGGTGGTGACTGTTTCGATTATTACTGGCTTGATGCTAATTATTTGGCTATTTATTTGTTAGATACTGCTGGACACGGACTGAAAGCTACTCTTCCTTCTGTTTCAGTGATGAATTTGCTTCGTTCACGTGCCCTCAAAAGTCTGAATTACTATCAACCCAGTGATGTCTTAAAAGCTTTGAATGATACTTTTCAGATGAATTATCAAAACGACAAATACTTTACGATCTGGTACGGAGTTTATAACCGACTCAATCGCCAGTTAATTTATGCTAGTGCAGGTCATCCACCAGCAGTTTTAATCACGGGCACATCTCCTAGAAAAGCTGAAGTTAAGCTTTTGAAAACTCCCGGTATGCCAGTTGGAATGTTTCCAGAAGCAAAATATATTGATGGGTTTTGCAATGTGGAAAAATTCAGTAGTCTTTATATTTTTAGTGATGGTGCTTATGAAATCGCTAAATCAGATGGTACACTTTGGAGTTTAGATGCTTTTATTCAGCTATTAGTTAGCTTACAAAATCCTATTGAAAGCCAACTCGAACAGGTACTAAGTTATTTAATAGCTATCAACTCCAAAGATGTTTTTGATGATGATTTATCTATCTTACAAATGAAATTTGATTAATCAACTTTTGGAGAGTAAAACCCGATCAAATGCTTCTTTGCTAGGAAATACCTCAAATATTTTATCCATATTAGTCAGTTCAAATAATATCCTGACTTGCTCATTAATCGAACAAATAACAAGTTGAATATCTGCCGCCCTCAATGTTTTGAAAGCTAATACTAAAGCTCCTAAACCTGAACTATCCATAAAAGTTACATCTTGAAAATCAAGTAAGACAATTTTGACGCCAACCTCAATAATTTTAGTAATACTTTGTCTAAATTCTTGTGAAGTTGTGGCGTTGAGATTTCCACTAAGTTTAATAACTTTGACTTGCTCTTTCATAATTATTTCATGCTGAATTGTGTAAATGTTCTTCTGATTTTGTTATTATATACCGATAAAATAAAAATTTAAAATGCTAAAAATATTACAAAAAAATTCCATCTCGTTCGATTGTTCATTATTTGATAATCATAGTTCAGACTTGGATAAATATTTACTATTGATTATTGATTAATTCAAAGTAGGGAGTGCTTTGATAATTTATCAAACAATATTAGCAAAATTATTTAAATTAACCTCATTTATATAGCAATACTATTTGAGTTACGAAATTAGTAGTAGAGGCAGGCAAGAGAGAATAGGCCTGTCAGAAAATATTTTTCATAAATGATTTAAGATCGGTATAGTTAAAATGATTATACAATAAGTAAATTTCATTAAATATTGATTTATTTTATACAAATTGTGTTTATCTTTTTAAAAAATAACAATTGTTTAATATTATTTATTATCTTTATGCTACCTATATAGATAAATTTATACATAAAATAATATCTACTTATGTAAGTTTATATACTTGAAGTTTAGATTTTATTAATTAAATCTCATAGTTTTAGTTGAAACTCTACTAAAGTGGAACATATAAATTAAACATTTTTAAGTATCTAGTTAATTATTTAGTTTTGACTTAGAGGAATAGTAATCGCAAATTCAGCTCCACTTCCTAACTGGGAAATACATTCCAATTTACCACCATGTTTTTGTGAAATAATTTGATAGCTAATAGACAACCCCATACCAGTACCTTTACCAATAGGCTTAGTACTAAAGAAGGGATCAAAAAGTCGCTGTTTCACTTCTTTCGGTATTCCTAACCCATTATCAGCAATGCTAATCATTACTTGATTTGGTTCTAAGAGTTGGGTACGAATGCGAATCTGGGGAGAAGTCATTTGTCCTTGGTTACTTGTGATTTGTGATTTCTTTGATGCCAAAATGACAAATGATTCTTCAATTGCATCAATCGCATTTACTAAAATATTCATAAATACCTGATTTAATTGCCCAGCATAACACTCTACCAAAGGTAAGTTACCGTATTCTTTGATAACTTGAATAGCAGGGTAGTCAGGTCTACCCTTAATACGATGTTCTAGAATCATCAGAGTACTATCGATTCCCTGATGAATATCTACCTCTTTCATATCAGCTTCATCCATGCGGGAGAAGTTACGTAAAGATAAAACAATCTCTCGAATTCGCTGTGCCCCAATTTTCATCGAGTTGAGCAGTTTAGGCAAGTCTTGGATCACAAACTCTAGGTCTATCTCTGCTGCTAATTCTTCAAGTTGAGGTATTGGATGAGGATACAGTTGTTGGTAGAGTTTTACAAATCGTATTAAGTCTTGGATGTAATCGTTAGCGTGAGTGAGATTTCCGTAAATGAAGTTAACAGGATTATTGATTTCGTGGGCAACACCTGCCACCAATTGTCCCAAACTAGACATCTTTTCACTTTGGACAAGCTGCATTTGAGTTTGCTGGAGTTCATTGAGGGCTTTTTCTAAGTCTTGTGTCTGCTGCTTTAATTGAGTTTCTGCCTGGATACGCTCAGTAATATGAACTGTTGTTCCTACCAACCGATAAATTCTACCTTCGCTGTCTTTGAGTGGATTAATCGTAGTTAGCGACCAAGTTTCTTCACCTTGAAAAGTCAGGCATTCTTCGTAGGTAATAGGTTTACCTGATTCCAGACAACTTACATATCTTTGACGAACTGCTGCCCCGCCTACTGCACCAAGTACATCTTCTGGTGTTTTACCAATTACCTCTGTACTGCTTAGACGAGTAGCGCGTTCTGTAGCTAGGCTCCAACCTGTGAAGCGAAAGTCACCATCTTCTTCAACATCCACCACAAATATTAGATGTTCACAGCCATTATAGACAGTCCGAAGAAATTGCTCTTTGTGTTGCAGTTGCGCTTGTTGTCGTTGGTATTCGACAATCTCAGCCTGTAGTGCCTCGTTCTTTGTTAACAGTTCTCTAGTCCGCTCTTCTACCCGTCTTTCCAGTTCTGCATCAGCTTGCTGGAGTGTCTGTTGATGTCTAAAACAGTAGCTAGCAAGTTCCGATAGCTGATTGCAGGACTCATTTATTTCGTTATCGTTTTGCATACTTAAGTCCTGTTCGTAACTGGAGTTTAGACGCACCTTAGCTCTTAAAGAACTTCTTTGATAGCGAGGGTGCTGTTTTAGTATTCCCTATGTCTGTTATTTCTCAACAGACAATACTAAAACTGAGAAGTTGTGATTTATAACTTCCTACTCTTCCCATCCGTGCCATACTCCCAATCCTTTTTACACAGGACTGACTTTGGCCCTATAAAGCAGCTTGTCACCTTGAAAGTAACCAGTGTAGCGCACCTTGACTATTTCTCCAGATTGTGCACTTCCTTCCATCAATTGGTGCTGTTGGGGATCGTAAGGTACTTCTGCTCCCACAGATGCGATCGCTTCCACTCCCCACCCTTGTAAAAGTTTTTCTAAAGGTTTGGCTACCAACGGCACTATTTTGACTGCTGCTAGCTGGGGATTTTCCTGAGCCTTTTGTGCTGCTGTCGGCCATTGCAATAACAAAGACTCCAGCAGTTGTAAAGTTGACTGCTGGAGTTCTTGTAGTAATGTTTCTCGCTGCTGTTCTAGTTGAAGTTGCAAGCGATCATGCTCTATTTTTAAATTTGTAACTTCTTGTAATAATTCTTGAGTATTTGCTGGCGTATGTTGTAACAATTCTATACTTGAAAAAGTTGCAATTAATTCACTCAATGACATCTGTAGCACTGGCGACAGCTTCAGCAGCACATCTAACCGCATCTGCTCTAGCTTTCCTTGGCGTAACCGCAAAAGTTGATGCTCAGAGACACCAGCAGTACGACTCAGAGCTTTAAAACTAGAAATACCCACTCGCTGCATTAAATTTCGTAGCTTTTGGGTGAAATCAATATTGGGCATGGAGTATTTGAGATTGGGTACTGGGGATTAAGTACTGAGTATAAAAAGTTAAAGATTATTTTCTAGTCCCCAGTCCCCAGTCCCCAGTTCTATTCTTCCAGCAAACTTCTCAACATCCAAGCTGTCTTTTCGTGTACTTGCATCCGCTGAGTCAATAAATCAGCTGTAGGTTCGTCGTTAACTTCGTCCACTACGGGGAAAACAGACCGTGCAGTTCTGACTACGGCTTCTTGTCCCTCCACTAGTAACCCGATCATTTCCACAGCTTTAGGAACTCCGGGAGTTTCTGGGATTGAACTTAATTTGGCGTATTCGCTGTAGGTTCCTGGTGCAGGATAACCAAGCGCTCTAATTCTCTCGGCAATTAAATCAACTGCTAACGCTAATTCTGTATACTGGGTCTCAAACATCAGGTGCAGCGTTTGGAACATCGGCCCGGTCACATTCCAATGGAAATTATGAGTTTTCAGATACAGTGTGTAGGTGTCAGCCAATAACCGAGATAATCCCTCGGCGATTTTTGCCCTACTCGCATCGTCAATGCCGATATTTAAGTTTTTAACTGTTACTTGTGATGACATAATTTTCTCCTAATTAGGTTATATGTAATTGGGGAATGGGAATTGGAAAAGGTGGGGCCCCCTCTGGGGATAAGGGGTAATGGGGATTGGCCAAACACGGCATGGGGCAAACAGGGAGTGTAAGAGGGGTGAGAAGCTTTTTTATAATCTCTCCACACTTGCGACACTCCTCAGTGTCTATGCTAAGTGCATCTTTAAAACGCTACGGGGTGCTTTACGGACTCTGGCTAAAACGGTTTCTTTGCCTAAACGCTGGCAAGCTTCATACCGATGACAACCAGAAAAGCCATAATATTGTCCATCTACTTCTAGAACATCTATCGGTTCTTGCTGCCCAATTTCCGCAATCGATTCCATTAAGTCCTGTACTTTATTTGGATCGTTTACACGGGGCAACGGGCGTCTAATCTGATTTAATGGAATTTCTTGGACTTTAACCATAAGGAGTTTATCGACTAGTTCTGTTTTATGTCTATAAAAAAAATCATAATCGTTATGACTTTATTTTGCAACTAATCAGAATTTGGATTTGGGGCAAAACTGATAATGATCATTGGAGCACTCATGCGACAAAAAGACCGCGCTACAAAACAATTGGAAAATCAGATCCAACGCTACATTCAGGGTCACAATCGAGAAGCCATCAAATTTTCCTTTTGGCGTTTTTCCTATACTGTGGTGGCGACATTTAGCCTATTGGGACTAACTGCGGCATCGGGGCCTGAGAGCAACGTCCAAGATGTGGAACTAAAAATTGGCATTGTACAGCGATTTGGTGTCCAACCCACAGCCAAACTGCAACTGGAACCGACAAAAGGCGATCGCTTAAAGCTAAAATTTCAAATCGGTAATAAGCAGCAAGTAGTGGTTACCAATAAGCCTGTGAAGCTGGAAACAGTTATGCAAGCTCTGCCGCAGTCAGTGGTTGAGGAAGTGGTAGTCTTGGGTACATATCGCAGCTTTGAAACTGCTGAAGATAGTGCGAAAAAATGGCGTTCTCAGGGAATGGAGGTGGAAATAGCTCAGCCAGAACGCTGGCAAGTTTGGGCGAAACGGGATGTTTACAGCACTCCTTTACTACGACGCTTGTTGTTGCAAAACATCCAAACAGCTAATCAACAAAAAGTATATCTTGATACTAAAACGTTGAAACAAGTACCGCGAGTGAGTTGGGTCGTGGATGGTAAGCGCTACAACCCGAATGAATTGGAAGTCAGCACTGATAAAAACTTGATTCGGGTGAATAAAACTGACAAACCAGAAAATGCTCGTCTATATGCAGGACGGCTCAATTTACAACCAAATGCTTACGGGACATATACTTTAGTTAACAAAGTGCCCTTAGAAACTTATTTGCGTGGGGTTGTGCCTTATGAAATAGGTACTGATGCACCAACAGCAGCCCTAGAAGCCCAAGCAATTCTTGCTCGCACTTATGCCTTGAGAAATTTACGTAGGTTTGCCGCAGATAACTACCAGTTGTGTGCTGATACACATTGCCAAGTTTATTATGGGTTGAATGGAGCAGCTACGAAAACAGACCAAGCGATCGCTGCAACCAGGGGTAGAGTATTAACTTATAAAAACGAATTAGTAGACGCCTTATATTCTTCCACCACTGGTGGAGTTACCGCCTCCTTTAGTGATGTCTGGAATGGTGAGGATCGTCCTTACCTGCGCCCTGTAATTGATGCTCCTACAAATCTTTGGAACTTGTCAAAGCAAAGTTTAGCTGATGAAAAGAACTTCCAAAAGTTTATTAATATGCAACAAGGTTTTAATGAAAGTAAGTGGAATATGTTCCGTTGGCGCAAGGAAACTCGTTTAGAAGATATTATTAAGGATTTACAGAAATTTTTACAGGTTAAAAACAGTCCTTATGCCAAATTTAAGACAATCCAGGCGATGGCAATAGTTAAACGAAGCCAGAGTGGACGTATCCTCGAACTCGCAGTCAAAACTGATAATAGCACCTTTATTCTCCATAAAGACGAAGTTCGCAGCGCTTTTGCTGCTCCCGTAAGTACACTTTTTTATATAGAACCCTTGAACAAAGGCAAATCAGAATTATGGGGATACGCTTTTATTGGTGGTGGATTAGGACATGGAGTCGGTTTGAGTCAAACTGGCGCTCAAAATTTAGCTAAACTTGGTTGGTCTAATCATAAAATTCTCCAATTTTACTATCCTGGGACTGAAATTAAAATTCTCAGTAAAGAGATTAAACGTTAAAGCCAATTAGCATGGCAATTTTAGTTACGAAGAAAAATAACCGAGTTGTCAGCTTGCTATAAATCCTCGCAAATCTTTTCCCGTTTCTTTCCTGTTCTTGCCAAATTAAGATGCTGCCGATAATGAAAGAATTAAATTTAGATTTGCATATATATTTTTTATCAAGGTAGATACTTCCCAATACCTTTCGGYTAAGGGAGAAAGGGGGAGGATAAAAGGGTAAAGAAAAACTTTAAGCCAAACCCAGTAACCCTTTCCCAAAACCCAATTCTAAGTTAGAAATGCACAAAGCAAGCAGTATTGAGATACTTCCTATTTCTCAACTATTTATAAAAGGAGATTCTACCTTTTTTATAGTTAGAGAAAAAAACAGGTTTGGAGAGAGCATCTACTCACTAATATGAAACTTTTAAATATTCTTTCTTAATGCTTGAATCTACTAAGAGCAACTTTTCTCAAAATTTAAGTATCCAAGCGTTTGTTAACAATAAAATTATTTTTGTGCAGGTATCTATCCCAGACGAGTTAGAGTTGATAGGCTAGAAAAGTTAAGTTGAGAAACTAATCCCTTTTAGCAATTTATGCCTTTGATTTTTATAACTCTAAGGAGTAAAATCTCAGAGAAAAAATTTAGAAACCACAAAATCAAGTATGCAAATAATTGCAAATCGAATTAAATCTGGAGAACTTACAGTAGTTCGGGAGTAGGGCAAATTTACAAATATCTAACAGAAGAAAACTTGATAAGCATTTTTACAAAGCAGGAACACAGTAAATTTTATGTTCCTGCTTTGTTCTAAAGTTAGGCTTTTTGTCAAACTATCATGATAAAGGATATATATCATGAGGAGAATGTTTCTCCTAAATCAGTTGCTTCTATTATTTCAACATCATTAACTCTTGCAAGAGATTTTTTGTTGAGAGGCCTAATTTTTAGTAAAGTTCTTCCTCTTTGTGAGTTTCGATTGTCAAATCAGAGGTTGGGTAAGCAACACAAGTTAATACATATCCAGCTTGTATCTGATCGTCATCTAAGAATGACTGGTCACCTTGATCGACGGTACCTGATGTGAGTTTACCTGCACAGGTCGAGCAAGCACCAGCGCGACAAGAGTAGGGTAAATCAAGACCAGCTTCTTCAGCAGCGTCTAAAATGTATTCATCATCAGGAACGTCAATCGTTTTGTTCAGCCCTTCGGCTTCGTTGATAAGTGTGACTTTAAAACTTGCCATTGGGAAATCCTCTCTTTTGCAAACGGCAGTATAAGTTATGCTAAAGCAAAAGTTCCGGCTGTTATTATGGTGTTAGCCGAACTTTCATATTTGCTTTAATTCTGATACTACGAGAAAAATTAAACGATGTAACTGTAAATTCACCCCGATTAGTAATGAAATTTAGTTACTTCATACAAATAAGTTTTAGTTATGTGGCTCATTGGCTGCCGATGTTTGAACAAAGACTATGAACTGTTACCCCAAACCTCAAAGACTCTTATCTATAATTTGCTCTAATTGGCATTATGGTAAGGCATTTGCCATAAATTTTTACCGCTCACAAGTTTTCAAGCAGCCTCTTAGTGCCATTCACTCATGAATAACGAATCCCACTACTACAAGCGTGAGAGAATCAAAAACAGAACTAGTGAAGATCGTGTATAATTTAAGAGCAGCTTTGGAAAAAGCAAAAGTGCGTGTAGGTTTGGTAGGTACTGGGTATGCAGCAAAGTTTCGCGCTGAGGCGTTGCTGAATGATGAGCGAATGCGGGAAGCAAATGCTCTGGCGTCGCAGGTAGTAGCAGTTGTTGGTCATACAAAAGAAAAAACCCAAGCCTTTGCCCAAGAGTATGAAATTGAAGCGTTGAGTTCTTGGCAACAGCTAGTAGAACGCTCAGATATAGACCTGGTGGTGATTTCCACTGTAAATCGGGATCATGGTGCGATCGCCCGTGCAGCACTTACGAATGGCAAACATGTGATTGTCGAGTATCCACTTTCATTGAATGTGGTAGAAGCTGAGGAACTCATAGGCTTGGCCAAAGCACAACAAAAACTCCTGCACGTCGAACATTTAGAACTTTTAGGTGGTTTGCATCAAGCTTTGAAACAAAACCTAGCCAAAATAGGTGAAGTGTTTTATGTCCGTTACAGTACCATCAATTCCCAGAATCCTGCACCCCGAAAATGGACTTTTAATCATCAGCTTTTCGGCTTTCCGTTAATTGGTGCCCTATCGCGCATACATCGTCTTACCGATTTGTTTGGTAAAGTATCTACTGTTAACTGTCACCAGCGATACTGGGAAACAGAATCAGAATACTATCAAAGCTGTTTATGCACTAGTCAACTCTGCTTTACTAATGGACTTTTAGCCCAAGTAATATATGGCAAAGGTGAAACTATTTGGCAGTCAGAACGCAAGTTTGAAGTTCACGGTGAAAAGGGTGGTTTAATTTTTGATGGCGATACAGGATTTTTGATCCAGCCAGGGGAAACAACACCTATAGAAGTTGCCCCTCGTCGGGGTTTGTTTGTCAAAGACACAATTATGGTCTTAGACCATCTTTTTAATGGCACTCCTTTGTACGTTACCCCAGAGGAGAGCTTGTATACTCTAAAGGTCGCTGATGCTGCCCAGAAAGCTGCACAGACAGGGTTAACTATATTTATGAAAGATACTTAAGATAAAAGTTAATGAAAACTGAACTAATTGTTATTTTATCCCAACGAGAATTAGACAAAATGCGTCAAGCTGGACGCTTAGCAGCCAAACTTTTACAGCATCTCGAACCGATGGTAAAACCAGGGGTTAGCACTCTGGAAATCAATGATGAAGCTGAACGTTGGACACAAGCGCATGGAGCAAAAAGTGCACCTCTTGGTTATAAGGGTTATCCGAAATCGATTTGCACTAGTGTAAATGAGGTAATCTGTCATGGCATTCCTAATGCCAAGCAAATCCTCAAGGAAGGTGACATTATTAATATTGATGTCACCCCGATTATTGAAGGTTACCACGGTGATACATCCAAGACATTCTTTGTCGGTACCCCATCGCCAAAAGCAAAAAAGTTGGTGGAAGTGACACAGAAGTGTTTACATTTGGGCATTGCTGAAGTGAAATCTGGGGCACGCATTGGTGACATTGGTGCAGCTATTCAAGAGTATGCTGAAGCACAAGGCTTTTCTGTAGTGCGAGATTTTGTGGGACACGGGATCAGTAATATTTTTCACACTGCGCCGGATATTCCCCACTATGGCACACGGGGTAAGGGCAAGCGCCTCAGACCAGGGATGGTTTTTACCATTGAGCCAATGATTAACGAAGGGAGTTACCAAGTCGAGGTTCTGGGCGATAAGTGGACTGCTGTAACACGCGATCGCAAGCTTTCTGCCCAATTTGAGCATACCTTAGCTGTGACTGAAGATGGCGTTGAAATTCTCACCCTACCTGAAGGCGAGAATTACTGGGGTGTATGACAACTGAGTGGTATTGGTATTGGTAATGGGTAATAGGAAATGGGTAAGAAAACACAACTGTTCACCTCTTAGCAATTACCTTTTTCCCAATTACCAAAAAGACCAACATATTGTAAGTAATTAGCCGAACTTGATATTAAATATTTTGCCCCACCTGAAAATCAAGATTTAAATGTAGTTAAATATCTCCGAAAATCTATATAAAATCTGCATTTATCTCTTTTTTCTCGATCTCACCCTTGACAAAAGTGCAGTTTTATTAACTATATCGATGTAGTGCTTCTGTCTTTGCAGGAGAAAAGCGATTAAGACGTAAAAAATTCAACAAGACACAGGCAATTCCTATGAATTGGCAAGCTTACGCGTTACCCAACGTGTGTGTAGTTAGTTCACTGATTCTATTCATGGGCGCAAAATCACGCAGAAGATAGAGGTATTGGGCAACTTAATTTTATTATCTTTATTAGTAAGTTGAAGAGATTTTAAATAAGGGATATCGCTATTATTACTCAACTATCAAAGGATGTTGTCATCCAGAAATCTAACGATTCAAGCATTGCTGTTGCTCTAGTACGTGCTACGGAAATTGCTGATTATTGTGCAGCTAATGCGACTAACATAGATATTAATGGTGCTTTTCCCGAACGGGAGTTTGAGCTAATTGCCGAGGCTGGGTTATTGGCTGCACCATTGGCTCAAGAGTTAGGCGGGTGGGGTGCAGGAATTGATGCTAATGTTACCTACGAGGTACTGAAGCTCCTCAAGCAGATGGGACGGGGTAACCTAGCGGTTGGTCGAATTTATGAGGGGCACGTCAATGCTCTACAACTGATTCAGACCTTTGGTAGTAGAGAACAAATTGCCGCGTATGCCCGTGATGCCCGCGATCGCCACAGAATCTTTGGAGTTTGGAATGCAGAAGCAGCTGATGGTGTAAAAGTTATCCCCCTAGAGAACGATTGTTATCAGTTACAAGGTTCTAAAACTTTTTGTACTGGTGCGGGCTATCTGGAACGTCCTTTTGTGAACGGAGCATTGCCGGATGGTAGTTGGCAGATGTGCATTGTACCGATGGATCGAGTGAAGACAGTTAGCGATCCAAGTTGGTGGCAACCTTCTGGGATGCGAGCAACTGCAAGCTTTAAAGTAGATTTTAGCGGTGTGGAGTTAGAGCAGAGTGCATTAATCGGTCAGCCAAATGACTACCATCGACAGCCGTGGTTGTCTGCTGGAGTGATTCGGTTTGCTGCGGTGCAATTGGGTGGGGCAGAAGCACTATTTAACCTGACTCGTCAATATCTCCAGCAGTTGAAATATACAAATGACCCATACCAAAAAGAACGGCTTGGGAAAATGGCGATCGCCATTGAAAGTGGAAATCTCTGGCTGCGGGGAGCCGCCGATAGGATAGCAGCGTATGCGCCTGTGTTTGGTGGCCTTCCTACAGATCCCAACCTACAAGCAGACCAACTCGTCGCCTATGCAAACATGGTGAGGACGACAATTGAACAAATTTGCATTGATGTYATGCAACTGTGCGAACGTTCAGTTGGGACTAGAGGCTTGCTACCACCAAATCCAATGGAACGCATCATCCGAGATTTAACTTTATATCTACGACAACCTGCTTTTGATGCAGCCTTGGCAAATGTTGGCCAATATGTCTTGGAGCGAAGTGAGCCTGCATGTTTGCTGTGGAATGATGAATAAAATCGGTGTTTCCTCCCCGCTAACCAATCCCAGCATTTTACCTTGGCGTTCAATTGAGTCAATCGCTTGTAGTCCGATACTAGTCATAGCACCTCATCCTGATGATGAGACCTTGGGTTGTGGAGGTGCGATCGCTCTATTGCGTTCCTTAAATTGTGACGTGCAAGTTTTAGTCATTAGTGACGGTACGCTTTCACACCCTAATTCTCTGAAATATCCTGCACCTGCACTCCTAGCTTTGCGGGAAAGCGAAACACTATCGGCGTTGAAATTGCTTGGTGTGGAAGTTAATGCTATCAGCTTTTATAGAATGCAAGACGGGTCAATTACAGCACAGTATAAAAGTGCAGTAGCCACTTGTCGTGCTTATCTGACAAAAGTTGCCCCACAAATTATCTTTTTACCGTGGCGGTACGACCCTCATCCAGACCACCGAGCAACCTGGAAATTAATTCACACGGCGTTAGAAAACTTAAGTCTATCGCCCCGATTGATTGAGTATCCGATTTGGGACTGGGACTTAGAGCAAAGGGGGAGTTTACCACAATCTCTGGAGGTGACAACCTGGCGATTGAATATTGGCCCGGTAGTGGAGTTGAAACAGCAAGCGATCGCTGCTTATCGCTCCCAAATTACAGACTTAATTGACGACGATCCACAAGGCTTTCACCTGACTGCGGAAATGTTAGCGAACTTCACTCATCCTTGGGAAGTTTATATAGAGGAAAACCGATGAACCCATTACAATCCAATTCCCTACCACCCAGCTACTTTGATAAAATCTATGGCCAAGATCCCGATCCGTGGAAGTTTGAGACAAGCGAATACGAAGCTAACAAATATGCTGCCACAATTGCAGCTTTGCCCAAAGAGCGCTATCAGTCTGCCTTTGAAATCGGTGGTTCCATTGGCGTTTTAACTGAGAAACTGCAAAAGCATTGTGACTCACTGCTATCGGTTGATGTATCAAAACTAGCGCAGGATAAAGCAATAGAGCGCTGTCGGCATCTCTCTAACGTTAAGTTCGACATTATGCGTGTCCCAGAGCAATATCCCGATGAAATGTTTGATTTGACCCTAGTCTCGGAAGTTGGCTACTACTGGAGCTGGGAAGACTTAAAAAAATCCCAACACTGCATTCTAGAACACCTAGAACCAGGAGGACATTTACTATTAGTTCATTGGACACTCTATGCCCGTGATTATCCTCTGAGCGGGGATGAAGTTCACGATTCATTTTTTGAGTTGACCTCAAAACTGCGGCATTTAAAAGGTCAACGGGAAGAAGAATATCGACTCGATTTATTCGAGCGAGTCTGAAAAGGGATTGGGTATTGGGGATTTAGGATAAGGGAAACGAAAAAATCATTCCTTTTCCCTTTAACCTTTTTACATAGTCCCCAGTCCTTTAACCTCGACGCAAGTTTTCAAGGCGTAGGCGTAAGTCTTGAATTGCTTGCCTAATTTCTACACTTGGCCAGCGCTTAAGCCAAATTTCTTCTTTGTGCTGGCGCTGTTCAACTTGTTCAAACAACTGACCAAAGGTACAAGGTTGCGTTAATTTTTGGACGAGCCATTGGGATGAAACTCCTAGCATATCTGCCAAAGGAGTGACTTTGCTATGAGTTAGTTGATAGCCATTAAGAACGCACCACCACATTACTCGTAGTTGGCGACGTGCAGTAAAACGAGTTTCTATAGCCGCCGCTGACTCCACTAAAAATGATTGCTGTCGTCGTCCCATTTCTATCCATTCACTCAACTGGTTCGCCATACCAATGCTAGTGCGTCCAGTTTGTCTTGCCGAAGTTACTACTTTCACTAACGGACTATGGCGAAAACGAGCGTTTACTCGCACTAAAGCACGATAAAACGCTACATCTTCGGGAGTCCGCACAGGTGGTAAGCCTCCTGCTAGTGCATACATTTCTGCTGTCACGGCTAGACTTGCCCCATTATGGTAATGGTGCCGAGGAAAAATATCATAAGGGTCGGGGTCGAGGTAAGTTTCTAATTCTGCTATTAAGTAACGGTAGCCTACATCGCGCAGATAGCAAGCTCTGAGGTAGGGATCTAGACGAGAGCGCTCGTCGTGATCGGTGAGAATTCGTCCTCCTACAGCATCAGCACCGCAAGCAATTTCGTACAGGGTTGCAGCGATCCAAGTTGGGCTAACTTGCGAGTCACCATCGGTTGAAGCAATTATTCCCCGCCTGCGTCCCAAACTGTACAAGCGGTGGTATGCCTCATCCATCAAAATCTGGCGCACTCGACCAATGTAAGCTTCTTCTGGAGGCAAAGTTTTTTCAACTACGTGCAGTGCTAACTGTGGATGTTGTTGAGCAAATTCTCTGGCGATCGCCGCTGAATTATCACTGCAATTATTTGCTAACAAAATTATTTCATAGCGTTTGGGGTTTAAAGCCTGTCCTTTGAGATCGACTTGATGTATGAAAGCAGTAAGGGTTGCTGCCAACGTCTGCGCTTCATTGCGGACTGGAATAATTACGCAGAATTCACAATACTGTGACGGCGGTGTTTGGACTAAAGCTTGGGAAAAGTCCTTATACAGTAGTGTAGGCGGAAAGTCAGCAACTACTTGCAAGCGCTTACTTTCCATAACAACCGTTTTTCCCTCTACAGGAAAACAGACAGAGTATATTCATTCAATACTTAATAATAATTAAAAATTGTAATCTATTTTGAAAATTTTCTCATTTTATTTCAATCTCTCTAGAGCATGATTAATGCTGATTAAAACTCTATCAACAGATGTAATAGAAAACTATTTTTAGTTTTTTTATTAGGGCATATCATCAATTAGCCAAACGGGAATCATTTTATGTCCTGTTGATAACTTGTCGTTAACGCTGATGCTTTGACGTTTGACGCCAAGACATCAAATATTTTAATAATAAGTGATTAAGCTGACTTGATATTATTACCTAACTGCTTGGAAGCAAATAAAACAGTATATAAAATTCGGTCAATGTGCTAAAAAACTATTTTTCTGGTGATTATTTAACTATTGTGACTTGGAGAATTCTGAGACTTTGGCAGGCTTTGCTCCTAATTTGTTAGCCGATATAGCAGTCTTAAATCATTTGTGAAATACTTCCTACCTAAGCTATAAACTGTTGAGAGTTGGTTGCTTGGCTTTATGGCTGTTTGTGGACTGGTCAGATTAGGAATTAATCGGTTACCTTCTATCACTTTGATGACTTGATTTTCTCTTCATAAATTCATTTATTATGATTTGATATTTCTCTTCTAATTTTATTTTTTCTCTCTCAATGTCTTTAAGGGACTGACAAATAAAAAAATATCCCAAATTTTCTTGTGGGATGGGTGTCCTCACCCGTCCTATATTCAGGGCGGGCTTTCCTGCCCACCCCACAAGAGGGATAATTTATTCTCTGGAAATCCCTAAACCCTTATTTGCTCCTAGAATGAGATGCCGATCGCCTCTACCAGACAAATCCTTATAACTCTATCCTAGTAAGGATTCATATTTCGTGGATAAGTCTATTTATCTGATGACTGATAACCGATGACTGATGACCGTCAACAGTTAACAGTCAATAACTATAAAGAATGTTTGGTGTTGCTACTTTTAATTTTTACCAAACACACTAGTAAGGGCACGCGCCATATTTTGCGGTTGCATTGCATCCATTGCAGCGGTGGGTTCATAACCACAGTGAACCATGCAGTCGGCACACTTGGGATTACCACTCGCACGGCCGTATTGACTCCAGTCAGTTTTAGCGAGTAATTCTTGGAAGCTAGAGTAATAACCCTCGTTGAGCAGATAGCAAGGTTTTTGCCAACCGAGAACGCTATAACTTGGGCTACCCCAAGGGGTACATTCGTAGTCCTTCTCACCAATAAGAAAATCTAGGAACAGCGGATTGTGATTAAAGTTCCAGTTTTTTACACCACTTTTGTATGGACTCAGAATTTCTCGGAAGAGGGCGCGTGTTTGTTCCCGTTGGAGAAAATGATCTTGGTCTGGTGCCCACTCGTAACTATAGCCAGGAGAAATCATCATCCCGTCGGTATTAAGTGTTTGGAGAAAATCAAAGAACTGTTGCATATCTTTGGGGTCAGTGCCCTCAAAGATAGTAGTATTAGTGGTGACCCGAAAGCCTTTAGCTTTGGCAGCGCGAATCGCTTTAACAGCTATATCAAAAACACCTTTGCGATCGACACAGTGATCGTGCAACTCTCGCATCCCGTCTAGATGTACGCTGAAAGTCAGATAAGGGGAAGGTTGGAACTTATCCAGGCTTTTTTCTAACAACAAACCATTGGTACACAAATAAATATACTTTTTGCGCTCAATTAATCCCCACACAATCTCATCAATTTGGGGATGTAGCAGAGGTTCTCCACCAGGAATTGAGACAACCGGTGCGCCACACTCTTCCACTGCGGCAAAGCACTGTTGTGGGGTGAGATTTTGCTTTAATATTTCCTTGGGATGTTGGATTTTACCACAACCAGTACACGCTAGATTACACCGAAAAAGAGGTTCCAACATCAATACTAAAGGAAAGCGTTTGCGCCCCAACAGACGTTGAGTCACAAGATACTTGCCGATATCTATAGCTTGTTGTAGATTAACTCCCATTATTCCGATCGCTCCTCTTTAAGATATAGAAACACCACTGTAGAGACACAAAGCTTTGCGCTTTTATTTGCGCTCATTGACGTAACCTTGGGCAACAAACCAATCTACAGCGTCCTGGAGTGCGCCTTTGAGAGGAGATTGCGGTAATCCCAACTCTCGCACGGCCTTAGTGGCATTGTAATACATAGGTTGTTTTGCCATCCGAACGCCATCTATAGGCACTGAAGGCGATTTCCCCAATGGTGCAAGAATCTTTTCATCAACCCAAGCAACACTTAGGGGTAACCAAGCAGGTATACTTCGTTGCGGTGCTGGTAAACCTGTGATATCAGCGAGTTGTTCGAGTATTTGCTTGAGGCTAAGGTTCTGGTGACCTAAGATATAGCGATCGCCAGATTTACCTCGTTCCAAAGCCAGTAAATGTCCCCATGCTACATCCCGCACATCGATAAAATTCAAACCAGTATCCAAGTAAAAGGGCATTTCTTTCCGCAAAAACCGCAGTATTATATCACCTGTGGGGGTGGGTTTGATATCCAAGGCTCCAATGGGGCTGCTGGGATTGACTATAACTACCTCTTGACCTTGAGCAGCGGCTTGTATAGCTTCTTGTTCGGCCAGAAATTTAGACTTTTTATAGTTACCCACCAACTTGTCTAAGGGACTCTGATGTGTTTCATCAACTACTTCACCTGATGACCCCACGCCAATGGCCGCCACTGAACTGGTATAAACGGTACGCTCAATCCCTGCTTTTTCGGCTGCTGCTAACACATTGCGCGTACCCACGACGTTGTGACGGTAAAGCAACTCCTGGTCAGCTTGCCAGAGAGAATAATGGGCTGCCACATGAAACAGGTATTGACAATCGCTCATCTGTTCCCACAGATTTGCATCGTTTAAATCGCCTTTGACAATTTCCACCTCCAGACCGCAGAGATTTTGCAGATTACTGCTAGGGCGTACCAGTGCTTTGACTGTGTATCCTTGTTGCAGCAGCAACCGCACCAAGTGGGCACCAATAAAACCCGTACCTCCGGTAAGAAAAACCCTTTTAGATTTTGGATTTATCAACTTGGAATTCCCCCATTTTCATTGGACACAGAAATTTGGCACCAAGTAATGTAAATTTCTGAATTTGAGCAGTTATCCCCATTTAAAAATCTCAAATCTCAAATTTCTTGCGAGGAAACCAATCATCCAAAATGGTGTAAACCACTGGCACTACAATCAAACTAAGGATAGTTGATGTTACCAGTCCCCCAGCGATCGCTACGGCCATTGGCGATCGCAATTCGGAACCAGCACCCAGACCTAAGGCGATCGGTAACATCCCTAAAAGCGTAGAAGCGGTGGTCATCATGATTGGTCTGAGGCGCACTAGTCCAGTATTAAGGATTGCTTCGGTACGGTTTAAGCCAGCACTGCGTAGCTGATTAATGTAATCTACCAATAAAATGGCATTTTTGTTTGCTAGTCCTAACAAAAACACGAAGCCAATCAGTGAGATCATCCCAAAGTCGCTCTTGGTAATCAGTAGCGCTAACATCGCTCCTATTAGTGCCAAAGGTAAAGATACACCAATAACCAGAGGATCTACCCAAGTTTTAAATAGCAAAATTAGTACCACAACAATACACAAGGCAGAGAGAGCAAGAGTACTGCCAAAACTGCCAAAAACTTCGTTCAATTTGGCAGAATCTCCTCCCAAGTCTAACGAAACATCAGACGGCAACACCGCTTTAGCTTCAGCTACTACTTTGTCAGTAGCATCACCCAAGGTCAGATCCTTGCCAAGATTAGCACTGACATAAGCTACCCGCTGATTATTTAAACGCTCAATTTCAAATACTGTACCTTGTGAATTTGTTTCTCCTGTAACTGTCACATCCACAAATCCCGATATTTTTTCAATCCTCTGTTTAATTGCTCTAACAGCTTTGCTCAGAGATTGAAGATTGTTACCGCGTAATGCGACTTCTAAAGGTTTTTGACCGCCGCTATCAACAAATTTAATATCTTCAATACTGGTACTAACGCCAGGAAGAATTGGTAAGGAGGAGCGCAGTTGGTCTTGTAATTGAGCAGTTGTAATTTTTCGGTCTTCTTTGAGCCTTACATACAGCGTGCCTTTGTTCGGCTCACCTTCACGAGAA
The DNA here is from genome assembly GCF_005869855.1 of Nostoc sp. PA-18-2419. Classification (GTDB taxonomy): domain Bacteria; phylum Cyanobacteriota; class Cyanobacteriia; order Cyanobacteriales; family Nostocaceae; genus Nostoc. The sequence goes on from NZ_SZNH01000004.1 coordinate 221,550, forward strand.
CCAACGGTGGTAAATACCGTTTCCACTGCTGGGTCTTTTCTCACCACAGCTTCGATTTTCTTAGCAACCTCAAGGGAATCATTTAAGGGATTGGGGAAGGTGGGGCCCCCTTTGGGGATAAGGGGTGATGGGGATTGGGATAAAGGAGAATTTACTCCTCCTGCTCCTCCTGCTTGGGCTAAGCCAGGGATTTTTGGCAAGGGAGCCGTATAAGCAATATTGAATTCCCCACGGTCTAATTTGGGGATAAATCCTTTAGGAATCAATGGAATTAATGCTATACCTGCAATGAAGCTGAGTACAGCTAAGCCCATAACTATTTTGCGGTGATTTAAAGACCAACTGAGCAAGTTTCTATAAGATTGGGCAAACCTCACCCAGGTTTTTGCTTCGCGACGAGGTGAGGTAGAGGATTTTGGTTTTAGCCAGTAGATAGCCAGAACTGGAGATAAAGTCCGAGCTACTAGCATAGAAGCGAGCATTGCGGCTGAAACAGTGATGCCAAATGGCTTGAAGAACTGACCGATTACTCCACCCATTAAACCTATGGGCAGAAAAACCGCTACTGCTGTCAAGGTGGCTGCTGTAACTGTCAATCCAATTTCATTTGTCGCTAAAAGTGCTGCTTGGCGGGGATTTTCTCCATCATCGACGTGTCGCATGATGTTTTCTACATCCACGATCGCATCATCAACAATACTGCCAATCACCAAAGCTAAAGCTAGCAACGTAATTGTCTCTAAATTGAAGCCATAAATCGCCATAACGATAAATGTCGCCAAAATAGATGTAGGAATTGCCAATGCAGAAATTAAGGTGGCTCGCCAGTTCCACAAAAAGGGAAAGATGACGATGATGGACAGTAAGATTGCTTCTAGTAGAGCATCAATTGTTGATTGGGTAGCTTGGCGGATATATTTTGCTTGAGTCGCAGCTAAGGTGAGGTTGACATCTTTGAAAGTAGAGCGCAGCCTTTGAACTTCTTTTTCAACTGAATTCACCACTTCTAGGGTGTTTGCATTACCGCGTTTAATTACTTGAAATGCGAGGGCATCTTGGCCGTTAAAGCGGACTAATGTAGACCCTTGTTTGCTCAGAGACGTTGCACTGAGGTTTGATGGATCTAAGGGAGTTGCAGTTGCATCGCCCAGCAGTGAAACTTTAAGAACTCCTGGTAATTTAGCGATCGCACTGACAATTTGCTCTTTGGCCAACTTAGTCAAATCTGTGAGATTTCGTGTTGGACTTTCAATGGCATAGCTAATGGCGGCTGACTCGTTCAAGTTCAAGGGAATAATTTTATAAGTTGCTCCCTGAGGTAGAGTCACCTGTTTGACCGCAGTTTCAACATCTTTGGTCGATGTTTCTAGATTCGTACCAACAGCAAAAGCTAGACTAACGGCTGTTTGACCAGGATAGGTTGATGAGCGAATATTCTCCAATCCTTGTAGGGAATGTAGGCGTTCCTCTACGGGTTTGGTAAGCTTGGCCTCTGTATCTACGGCAGTTGTTAGAGGGGCTGTAGCACTTACAACCACCACTGGAAAGGCAATATCTGGAAACAATGCATACTTAAGCGAACTGAAAGCAAGAATACCAGCTACCGTGACCGCAATCCAAAAACTCACGGTCAACCACGAAAATCTAATCGCAAATTTGGAGATATTGAAGAGTTCTCGTGCGGATTTTGAGCTAGAAAGCTTTACCATCTTGGAAAATTATCGTGCGGGTGACACAATTATTTAGTCATGCTACAGCAATCGCCTTCGGTTTGTGAGTTTTGGTCACCACCAAATGGCAATACTACTGATTGTTACTCAAATTATGACAAAATTTTTAACTAGAAAAAATTCAAATGTTAGGAGGAGCAACTAAAATTAAAAATTTAGAAGTACTATTAGCAACGGGCAAGGCAGTGCAATTTAGAACTCAGTAAACCTGTTCTAGTGACTTTTTGCAAAATTCCCTACTTCAAACATTGCTATGAGCTACTTGCGATCACTTGCGATGATATCTTTCAAAAGTCAATCTTCACAATCTTTGATCCGATTCTAAACCCAAAGACACTCCATATTGTGTTTTTTGTCAATTGATTAAGCCAGACTTGTCAATATTGCCTTGACCATCATCTAGTTAATATTTACCAAACTCCAAAATATCGAGAGCGCTAGTGCCTAATCTTTTACCCCACGACATAATTCTCGTACCTCAAGGAGCAGAATATCAAGCTGTTTGTCGCGGATTACGCAATATTACTAACTGCATCCCAACAGTATTACCCATCCCTATTGGGATGAAGCCTTTACTTCAATACCTGCAACAATCGATAGAAAATGGACAATTTATGACTGGGTCGAGAGTGTTGCTTGTAGGTTTATGTGGCAGCTTGAGCGATCACTACACTGTTGGTGATATTGTGCTATATCAAGATTGCGTTTATCAAAGTAAACGGCAAGAATGCGATCGCACTTTTACCACACAATTACACTCAGCACTCACCACTTCCCATTCTCGATTGAATTTAGTCAAAGCTTTGACAAGCGATCGCATCATTTGGTCTGCGTCCCAAAAACGCCGTTTGGCAGAGACTTTGGCGGTTGATGTTGTTGATATGGAAGGATTTGCTGCCCTTGAATTTTTCAATGCAGTTGGGATTGCAGTGGCAATGCTGCGAGTAGTTAGCGATGATTCTCGGCACGATATCCCCGACCTCACTCCAGCAATCAATTCTAATGGTTCCCTGCGTCCTTTGCCTTTAGCTATGGGAATGCTTCGACAACCCCTTGGTGCTACTCGGCTGATTCGAGGTTCATTAATAGGACTCAAAGTGTTAGAGCAAGTTACAAATCATCTCCTTAATATTAGTGCCTAACGCACCGCCAGATAATACGGTGCGTTAGGCACAAGCCATAATACACCGTACTTAAGATTTACTTTATAGGGGATCTAGGTTTCAGGCTTCAGTGCGTAAGTCCTGCTTTTTACTCGAACGTTGAGCTTTTGAACTCGGAAGTTGCACCTTTTTACTCGAACGTTGAGCTTTTGAACTCGAAAGTTGCACCTTTTTACTCGAACGTTAAGCTTCTGAACTCGAAAGTTGCACCTTTTTACTCGAACGTTGAGCTTCTCAACTCGGAAGTTGCACCTTTTTGCTCGAACGTTAAGCTTCTGAACTCGAAAGTTGCACCTTTTTACTCGAACGTTGAGCTTCTGAACTCGGAATGTTGTGCTTTTAACTCCAACATCCAAGTTCTGAGCTTAAATGCTGCACCTCAAAAGTGCAACTACCGAGCTATTTTCTACAACGCTGCTTTTTGAGACTTGGGCTTTCCAGGTTTACGAGCAAATCGTTGTCCCATTTCCACAACCACTGTATCTAAACCCGCCCCTTGTCCACTAACTTTGGCATAGTTATATACCTGCAACGCGGCTGCATAAGCTTCGCTACCAACTGCAACAGCTGTATCATTCACCAACTCTTGTAACTGCGTCAACGACAACAACACCGGATACAACGCTTCAAATAATTGAACGTCCTTCCGCATCTCTTCCAAGTCGAATGAACGCGGTAAAAACTCTGGATTCTGCGCCGCCACCTCTAATGCTTTACTAACAAAGGCGCGACTCTTATCTCCCATTTTGGGTAAAGTCTTACGCTCCTCGGAACTTAAATCAACCAGAAATGGTAACTTTTGTTTAATGGTGCTGATTGCTTGCAACACAGCATCTCTCTCTGTTTGAGACAATGTTGCGCTAATTGGGGTCGTAGACATAGAAATCACTCTCCGGTATGTTTCTTAAATCTAGAGTGCCCAGATATACAATTTAAATTTATATTTGCAAAGCTAAGCTAGTCATCGTCAAACAATTTCAGATTTTAGATTGAGCGACACCAGAGCAATCTCAAATCCCAAATCTAAAATTTAAAATTTCCCAACAATGACTGATTGGGTGTTAACTCAGTTGCAAAACGACTGTAAACAATTTGGGTTGGATGCCAACAAGAAAACCAATAGGAATCTTGAATAACTTGGTAAGAACTACTCGAAGAAGGCAACTCAAACTGAACCAAACTTAAGTTATTTAACCCAACTACTTCTCGCCCTTCTTGAAACCAGCGAGATTTCCAAAACATTAGAGGTTGTAAATATCGTCTTTTAGTATTTTCTGCTCGTTTCCAAGGAGCTATAAATGATGAGATATCTGGTGTGCAGCCAGAAGCTTGAGCGGTTTGTCGAATTATCCATTCCAGCACACAATACCAATCAGGGTCAGTTAATCGCTGACGTTGGCGTAGCTGACTGCTGGGGTAGCGTTTGGCAGTAAAGGTATCGTGGTGTAATTTTTTGTCGGAAATTTCTACCATATTGGCAGGATTCACCCATCCGATCCAATATCGCAGCTTTTCTGCTAATAACCAATCTTTGATGCGTGTATGAATTAGCCGTGTTAGCGGTTCTTCATTCTTCAGGGCACTAGAAGTTAACTGGACTAAAACCGATCGCAATTGCGAATCGGTGCGTGCATAAGACAAGCGAGCCGCAAAACTGTAATGAATATCTCCAGATAAAATAATCACTTGTTGACGTTGCTCAAACAAAGTATTGAGGAATTTTGCCAGTGCTTCAACATTAATATTCCAAGCATCACCAACATCTGTGGAAAAAACTTTCTCTTGTTGTAAATGCCAATGGTGAACCCAATCAATCACTTGCGAACCGAATACATTCGTGGGTGCGATCACAAATGTGGCTTGAATCTGAGTTTCTTGAGCAATTTGGCGTAAAGGCAAAACTAGTTGTTGCTTAAAGGCTTGTGGACATAACAGCATCGGTGGGGCAATCGCTTTTTGCTCGGCAGGGTAACCCCTTCTGGTGCGTGTATCCAAGACAATCACCTCATGACAATTGCTCTGGACTATGTAGTTCCAACTAAGTGCTTCTGGATGTCGAGCTAGAACAAACACAGATCCGTCTCGCACTAACATCGGTAAACCTGTGTGCGGATCGCTGGGTGGCATACCAAGATAACGAGCGATCGCTCGATCAGCCTTTGGATCTTTCCCTTGCTCGGCTGACCAAGCTTGTACAGCAGCTAGCAGTTTTTCTCCAGATTGACCTTCTGTAAATTGCCCAGGTGTATTGCCCCAAGCTTGAAACAGCGTGTAGGCTAATAAAGCATTTTGCACTACTCGCCGCCCTAAGGGACGCCCCAGCACTCGCAAACACCAAGCTTGGTTCAAATTCCAGTCATCACTGACATCATGGTCATCAAAAATGGTGTAGGTGGGAATATTGGCAAGGGCACGACGCACTTTTCCCAGCGTATAAATGAATTGTCGCAAATTCCGGACTGCCCGGTTCCAGTTTTGGATCGCTCGGCGATCGCGTTTTACTTGGTGTCCTTTGGGAAATGCGATCGGCCAGCACACTGGCGACCACGTTAATAAATAAGTAGCGTAATACTCGCCCAAGCTCAACAGATGACTGGCAACTTTCTTCGATTTATGATGTAATCCTGCGGTCAAGCCGGCTTCATTTGTCACAACTTTCGCCCGCTCTCCGGGGGGCAGTTCCTTGGGAGTGCAGTACGTTCCACCTACAGGAAGTTGTTCTTCCCAACCCAGCAGAGCATCCCCCAGAGTAGTCGCAACCCACAGCGACGGATCTGCTACATCATCACCGTAAATTTGATCCCCAGTCAGGAATAGCTGGTGAGGACGGCGTTGAGTTTGATTTGCAGATGCTTCAATTAGGTAGTCGAGAATCGGTAAGGCATCAAGCCCAGAACCATGAGGTTTCCGACAGGAAGAATGGACAATTTGCAAATCTTCGAGACGGCTAGGTGGTAGGGTAAAGGTTGGTTTTTGATGCTCAAAGTAGCTGATGTTAACTGTAGGGTAGGAGTTTGAGCATAATGCTTGTTGCAGGGTTTGCGGAGTCTGGTTAGCAACAGTCAACTGGAGGTCATATCCATAGATGGTATCGCTAATTAGGCAATGTCCAACTGGAGAGCGAGCGGTGACAGCAACAACGTGAAGATACTTACCCAAAGCAACAGTAGAGCGTTCCCCTTGCAATAAGCAATTTCCCAGGACTTCACCATCATTTATGGTGTGATAAACCTTGAGTTCTACCTGACAAGCTTGTTTGAGCGCCAGCCATACCGTTACTGATTCAGGTTGAGTATGTTTGAGAATTGGCCCCGCCAAAACTAACGGTAGTCTTTGGAAAAACTCTTCTCCAGCTTGGTATTTCATTACAAACAATTGACATGAAAGTGCTGATGTTTTTAATGTATTGCTTTCACTTCTAGCAATTGACAGATAATCTATTAAGGTTGATTTGCCTGATGTGATATAACTTTCCTAACTCGATTTGTGAACCCCACTTACAGTAATCCACAGATTTCTTTTTTGAGGATAGTAGTTTTACTTACTACTGTGCAATCTGGCTTTAGGACTTCTAGAGAATAAATTAACCAATTTATTTAGATGATACTTTTCTTTTTCCCCCGATGTTTGGATCGGAGGAAGCCTCGGCTCCACCTTCTCTTCCTGCTCCCTGCCTTTTTGCCTACACAGCGATTGATTATTTTTTATTTCTAAGTCCCTTTATCGTCTATGCCTAGCCCAAAACCTCGATTTGGCAATAACTACGAATAAGTTCTAGCTAAGTCAACAACTGCCAGTTGAAGCTGTTAAATTTCTCATATTTCAGTTAACTTTCCTTGAAAAAAGCTAAGTTTGTTTACTTAGGAAACAAACTCATACTTGTGTAAGTCGTAAGACCTACGAAAATTGACGTACCAACGATGGTTGGAAATTTTCACTTACAACTAGTTAAAAATACTCAAAACAGGTAAGTTATGAATAATCAAAATTTACTGCAAACTTCGATGAGGTTTGCAAAAGTTTCTTTGGCTGCTGCTACATTAATGACCGCTTCTGTTGGCCCCGCCTTTGCTGCCGACAAAGTAGAAATTTTAGGTGCAGATTACGGTGGTAATGGTTGCCCTGGCGGCTCTGCTAGTGTGAGTGTCAGCCCTGACGGTCAAGAGCTAAGTATTTTATTTGATAAGTTTATGGCTATCGGAAATAACACAGCAGAAAGACGCAAAAGCTGTAATTTGAGCATTCCGATTAAAGTACCTCAAGGCTTTCAAATTTCCCTTTACGATGCCGATTATCGGGGCTATGTTGCTCCCTCGACAATTGGCAGACTAAGAGCAGAGTACTTTTTTGCCGGTCAGCGCGGCCCTGTTTTTTCTCGGACATTTAGAGGCGAAAGTGACTACAATGTTCGAGACAAATTAGTGACTGTGGCTGATGTCTGGTCAGCCTGTGGCGACAGTGTAAATATGCGGGTGAATGCTGCGATGACCGCCAGTGGTCAAGGGATGGCAACTGTCGATTCCTTTGACCTTGCACACCGTGGTTTGGTTTATCACATCAAATATCGCCAGTGTCGGTAGTTAATATCATCAAATCAGCGAAGAGTAAAACAGGCGTATGGTGGAGGATTTAAACCCGCCACCAACGCTTCACCTTTTTCGTCAGACTTTGACCCAACGAACAAAACTGACAACTAATAACTTAAGTGTCAATTATCTAAACTCAACTCAATTGAGCTATAACTGACAGCTTGAGTTAATATTTGCAGTCGCTCAATTGTGAGCAATACCTTCTTGACGTGCAGCGTGTTGTACAGCAGCAGCAACCGCAGTGACGACACGCTCATCAAAGACTGAAGGAATAATATGTTCCCGATTCAAGTCTGAAGGCTTGACCAAAGAAGCGATCGCAGTTGCAGCTTCTAAGTACATCGTAGTGGTAATTGTCTGTGCCCGACAATCCAAAGCACCACGGAATACTCCCGGAAAAGCTAAAACGTTGTTGATTTGGTTTGGATAATCACTGCGACCGGTGGCGATGACAGCAACATTTTTGTGAATTAATTCTGGCTGAATTTCGGGAATCGGATTTGCCATTGCAAACACAATTGGGTCTTTGGCCATCGATTGCACCATCTCCGGTGTCAAAACTCCTGGTACGCTGACTCCAATAAAAACATCTGCGCCTTGCATTGCACCTGCTAAGGTACCTTGAGCTTTCACCGCAAATTCGAGTTTTTCTTGTGTCAGGTCGCTGCGGCTGCTAGAAATAATTCCTTTAGAGTCGCACATCCAGATTTTTTCTGCTCCAGCTTTCTTCAGTAAGCGAGCGATCGCTACTCCAGCAGCGCCCGCACCGTTAATCACGATGCGGATTTCTCCGATTGCTTTATGTACCAACTTCAAGGCATTAAACAAGGCTGCTAAAGTAACAATTGCAGTCCCGTGTTGGTCGTCATGAAAAACCGGAATATCTAATTCCTGTCGCAATCTCTGCTCAATTTCAAAACAACGTGGTGCAGCAATATCTTCTAAATTCACACCACCAAATACCGGAGCGAGATTTTTGACTGTCTGAATAATCTCATCTGTATTTTGGGTAGCCAGGCAGATGGGAAAAGCATCCAGCCCTGCAAATTCCTTAAATAGCATCGCTTTGCCTTCCATAACTGGCAGCGCAGCAGCAGGCCCGAGATTTCCCAAACCTAAAACCGCACTACCATCTGTAACAATGGCAACAGTATTTTGTTTGATGGTTAACTTGTAAACTTCCTCTGGATCTTGAGCGATCGCAGTACAAATTCGACCGACTCCGGGTGTATACGCCATTGCTAAATCAGACACACTTTTTAAGGGAATTCGGCTAGCAATGCTGATTTTGCCACCGCGATGCAAATTGAAGGTCCGATCATAGACACTGAGTAACTTAATATCTGGCAGTGCTTTGACTGCTTGCACAATCGTCTCCGCATGTTCGGTACTAGCAGCATCAACGGTAATATCGCGGGTAGACTCGTTGCGGCTTTGGTCGATTAAATCAATTTGACCGATATTACCACCAGTAGTGGCGATCGCTTGGGTTAGCGACGCCAACATTCCTACGCGATTGGGAATCTGCAAGCGGATCGTCAAACTAAAACTAGAATTAGGAGTGAGGTCTGCCATTTTAATTTGGGATTTTAAGTTTTAAATTTTATACTGAATTGCTTGATAAAAATCTAGACAAAAGCTAAAATATAGTGTTTTTATCAAATCAATTTGAAATCCGTAGAGTGGGTTCACGCAGCTTAACGCACCTTCGTTAATTAGTAAAACTCTACAGAAAATATTTTTAACTTGCCAAAATTAAGGGAGTTTTGTGGGAGAGTCAGCGCAAATCCAGGCTTTTCCTTTGTAAATCACTACTGTCCAGATTTCCTGACTTCAAGATGTATTATGACCCACTTTTATTGCCAAACGTTGATTGTGACATCTTGATTAGCACTCCTGAAACTTGCTTTACTTGCTTTCAATATCAGCACTAATTAAAAAATCTAATTTCCAGTGGAGTTATGATCTAAATAAGCCTTATCTATTGACTTTTTGCGTGTCCTCTATCTCCTGTGCGGTTAGCTATTTTATAATTTATCGGTGTTCAATGAAAATGCTTGATAAATTTAAAGCAGTCTGTTTGGCTAATTTAACATAAATTAATAGTTAATCTATGTAAATTGTGTCTAAGGGGCGATGCCTACGCAATTTTATCTTCAGTTTACTATAGAAATTACTATATCAAATATTACCTATTCTTTAGCATCATTTACTGAATCGAGATTTTAAATTTTACTAGCCATAATTTATAGCAGGAGGCAGTTCGCGTAGCATGTCGAAGACAAGGCAGTTTTAGCTGTTATTGCTGGAGATAGAACTATTACTATTCCTAGCATTCATGCTTGTTATTGTGTCCTAAAAAGTGTGACTACAGCTATATATTAATTAGTTATTTTTTGATAAAAATCCAGCCCAGTTTAACTTCAGGGGAAACTCTACAGTCGCTAAATACCAACTTGCAAATAAATAATATATCTTAAGTGTGAGGTCAATTCAAAGAATTAGCAGACAAATTGATACAAACACGAGATCAACTTTCAAAAATTTATTTTTACCTCATACCTTGCCGTGACATGACTTTACAATCTTCTCGTTCTGACAAAATTCTGGTTGTTGATGACTCTCCTGATAATGTGTTTTTAATCAAAACTATTTTGGAGGAAGAAGGTTATACCATTAACACCGCAGAAAATGGTATTTCAGCATTAGCGCAATTGCAAGCATCTCCTTGTGACTTGGTGCTGTTGGATTTGATGATGCCAGGTATGGACGGATACGAAGTTACTAAATATATTCGCGGGAAGATGAAGTTATCACAATATATTCCCATACTGCTAATCACTGCCCACGATACGCCCAACGTTGCTCATGGATTAGACTTGGGTGCTGATGATTTTATCCGCAAACCAGTAACAGTAGACGAATTACTGGCAAGAGTGCGATCGCTTTTGCGTTTGAAGCGTAGTATGGATGAACGCGATGAAATAGCACGCCAGCGAGAAGATTTTGTCTCCCGCCTCACCCACGACTTACGCACTCCCTTAGTAGCAGCTGATCGGATGTTAATGCTATTTCAACAAGGCGCTTTAGGAGCATTATCACCGCAAATGCAGGAAGTAATTGCAATCATGGCTCGCAGCAATATCAACCTGCTTTCTATGGTTAATACCTTATTAGAAGTTTATCGTTTTGAAGCAGGTCGTAAAACTTTGGCACTGCAACCTATTAATTTAGCACACTTACTACAGGAGGTAGTTGGAGAATTGACACCTCTAGCTCAAGAGAAAACACTGTCTATTAATCTGAAATTGAGTGAGGAGTTAAATACAAATACAGCACTCGGCGATCGCTTAGAATTACATCGTTTATTCACTAATCTAATCGGCAATGCAATTAAATTTACCGAGTCTGGTTCAGTGACTATTCGTCTTACTTCTCAAACCCAGTTTGAGAAAAATAGCCAATATCAATTCTCTGGAAAATCTGATGCTGACTATATTAGTATTGAGATAGCCGATACTGGGCCGGGTGTTTCTTTTGAAGAACAAAGCACCATCTTTGAAAGATTTCGCCAAGGCAGTCACAAGAGTTCTGGTAGTGGCTTAGGACTCTACCTTGCTCGCCGAATAATTGAAGCACATCAAGGCGTTATTTTGCTGAATTCCGAATTAGGTAAAGGTAGTAAATTTATTGTACTTTTACCCCAAAAAATATAATAAGTCTAACAATTAAAAATTATTAATTCATCAGTGTTTGAAATTTTTTATCAGACAAGCTTTTTGTTGGGTAGCAAAGCTGTAGGGTGTTACCACAAATATACTGAGGTAGCGCTAGGATTAAATAAGTAGTTGTTTATCGCACAAAAAATGATTACCACTGAATTATCTAACGTTGGTGATATAATCCAGAATCAGCGTAAATTTTTTCAAACAGGCAAAACTAAAGATGTAAATTTTCGCCTTGAGCAACTCCAAACACTCAAGCAAGCAATTGTTGAACATAAACAAGAGATAATCCAGGCTTTACAAGCAGATTTACATAAACCGGAAGTCGAGATTTATCTAACAGAAATCAACGTCACTAAAGAAATTGATTATGCTATAAAACATCTCAAAACTTGGACTAAGCCCAAAAAAGCACCCGTTTCCTTTGATTTTTTTTCCTACTCAGCTAGCATTTATCCAGAACCACTAGGAGTTGTGTTAATTATCGCCCCTTGGAACTATCCATTTCAATTAATGATTTTTCCGTTAATAGGTGCGATCGCTGCTGGAAATTGTGCAATTATTAAACCGTCAGAAATTGCCTCCCATACTTCTGGTATTGTCTCTAAAATTATTAGCAAATATTTTCAACCAGCTTATATTGCAGTAGTCGAAGGAGGCATAGAAGCGAGTGAAAAACTACTAGCAGAAAAATTTGACCATATCTTTTTTACCGGTGGTACAGCTGTGGGCAAAATTGTTATGGCAGCAGCGGCAAAACATCTGACACCAGTTACTTTAGAATTGGGTGGTAAAAGTCCTTGTATAGTTGATACTGATATTAATCTCGAACACACTACTAGACGAATTACTTGGGGCAAATTTATTAATGCTGGACAAACTTGTATTGCTCCTGACTATCTTTTAGTTGATAAAAAAATCAAAAAAGATTTAATAGATGGGATAGAAAAATGCTTAAGGGAATTTTATGGCGATCATCCAGCGAATAGTCCTGATTATGCCAGAATTATTAGTCAAAAACACTTTGATAGATTAGTTAAATTCCTTGAAAATGGTGAAGTGATTATTGGCGGAGAAACTAAATCTTCAGAGCGTTATATTGCCCCGACAATAATTAATAATGTCTCCTTAGAAGATTTTATAATGCAGGAAGAGATTTTTGGTCCCATTCTGCCCATAATTGAATACACTGATATTACCGAAGCGATCGCCTTGATTAATTCTAGACCAAAACCCTTAGCGCTATACTTCTTCTCTCAAAACAAAAACCTACAAAAGCAAGTTTTAGAGGAAACTTCATCAGGTGGAGTCTGTATTAACGATACAATTATGCAGGTTGCCGTCTCATCTTTACCATTTGGAGGAGTAGGAGATAGTGGTATTGGCAATTATCACGGCAAAGCTAGTTTTGACACCTTTTCTCATCACAAAAGTGTATTACAAAACTCCTTCTGGCTGGATTTAAAATTCCGCTATGCTCCCTACAAAGACAAATTGCCCTTAATTAAGAAACTTTTGGGTTAACAAGCTATTTTTTAAATTCTAAAGCTGCAAATTTTAGATTTTAGATTTTGGATTTAAGGAAAAATCTAAAATCAAAAATTGAATGGTTCTTAACTATTAAAAGGCAAACGCACTGCTGTAACGTTCTTCAGTCCAAGGTTCACCACGGCTGTGGTAGCCATTGCGCTCCCAAAAACCAAGTTCTTCACTAGATAAAAACTCTAAACCATTAATCCATTTAGCACTTTTCCAAGCGTAGAGGTGAGGAACAACTAGCCGCATTGGACCACCGTGTTCAACTGGAAGATTTTCACCAAAAACTTTAAAAGCAAAGAAGTTTTCTTCTCGCATAAAGTCTTCCAGAGAGATATTAGTAGTGTAGCCACCATAGCAATGTTCCATAATGTGGGCTACTTTGGCGTCTAGCTCAATCAACTCCATGAAATCTACAACTTTAATACCAGTCCATTTAACATCGAGTTTAGACCAGCGCGTTACGCAGTGGAAGTCGGCTGTGAATTCGTGTTGAGGTAGTGCCATAAAGTCTGACCAATTAAAGCTGGTAGGTTTTGCTAAACCCCAAACCCGAAACTCCCATTCTTCAGTGTTAACTTGGGGAGTTGCACCGTAAGTTAATACTGGGAAACCCTTGGCTAAATGTTGACCTGGAGGAACACGTTCTTCGTCTGCTTTTCCTGGTTTCTGAAAAAATTTTCCTAACATAGTGGGAGAAAAATAAGTTTTCTCAAGATATTTAGAAACTTTTGTGCTAAGTTGCCAATAGCGCCAGATACATTACCCCTGATTATAATTGGGCTAAACACATTGAAATTCCAGAATTACTTTATCTGGTTATCCTTTGTTATTTGCAAATAACCAATAACCACTGACTAATCGCGGTCTTAACCAGATAATATCCAACTTGCAAGCACATTAACTTCTTAAATCATTAACCATAAATGATAGGTAATGGGTAATGGATGTTCCCAATTACTCACTACCAATTTTCCGGATTTAATGAGCTTGTGTAGAGTATCTATAATTCACGAGCCTATCAGGAAAGCTAAGAAAAAGCATTTATCCATTAGTAAGAAGTTTGAGCGGTGACTTTTGCCAATCAAATCTGTCGGTGCTGTTCATGCCTTTCCTGACTGGAAAATTATGATTCTTCTTCCTCTTGTTCCGCAGTTGGATAGACAAATGTAGAACGTCCGGTCAAAATAGACTTGCCCAGAGACAGAGCTTTCTGAGCTTCGATGGCGGCTTTGTGCCTCCAAGTAGCTCGGCGTTTATCTCGTTTTGATTTGGAAGTTTTCTTCTTAGGAACAGCCATGTCAGCAGATATCGTGATTTTTGACAACCTTTTTATTTTAGGCCATTCACCGACGCCAAAGATGCCAATTTAGCCAAGAATTAAGTAAGTTGAGCTTGAAACTAGGGCAGATGGTGGATTGTGAGTCCGGCAAGGCTGGAAAGCTTTTTTCTAATCTCCCCACACTGCCTCATCTTTACCAGTCTCCTGACTCTAGAACCAAGCTGCTAGAACTAGATTGGAGTAATCGCTATTTTTCAAACAACAGTAGCGATCGCGCAGTTTTGAAGTAAGTTGCCCAATTTTGAGCATCCGGGCGGCTGCGCCATTCTGGACGACTGACTTCTAATGTCAGAACTGGTGCGATCGCTCCATAACTTTGTACGGATACAATAATTGAAACATCTGTAACTAAAATATCTTGGTCAAAGCTCCGCTGAGCGGCTGCTCGAGCGGCTGCTTCGGCTCTTCGCACAATGGTTTCGTAGTTTTCTTCTGGCAGGCGATCAATCGCCAGGTCAACTCTGGCGGTGTAAGCTCGTACAACTTGAGGTGCGATCACTTCTGTCAAAAACCACGCAGGAACAGTAGATATGAGCAAAACTACTAAAGGAACTATCCGGATTGTTCTGGCAATTTGGCTAATAACTGAAAAGGAAGCGATCGATGATGGTATGTGAGCACAAATCTGACTCATGACCTTATAGCTCCTAACTAAACAATTTGTAAATTAAAATTAGGTGAAAGTATTTTCCGGTCAGTTAACGTAATAAAAATTACATTTTATCCGAAGATTCGTATAGAATCACCTAAACTAGAAAACATCACGTTAGCTTTGTTTTTTGAGCAAAGCCAACTGCAATTTTTAGACCAGCAAACAATAACCGACAAAGAGCGGGATGGCAAATTACTGGGCGATCACTATTGGTATCAATCAATATCAGTTATTTCAACCTTTAAGTTATGCCCAAGCAGATGCTGAGGCACTAAAGGATATCTTGGTGACAGAAGCAAGTTTTGTCCCCGGACACTGCTTCCTCATGACAGATACCTCACCACCAATTAAAGATAGATCCACCTATCCGACTAAAGAGAATATTCTGCTGCTGCTTGAGGATTTAGCTGCAACATGTTGGCAACCCCAAGACTATCTATGGTTATTTTTTAGCGGTTATGGAGTCAACTACAAAGGCAAAGATTACTTAATGCCAGCCGAGGGTAACCCCGAATTCGTGCCAGAGACAGGCATAGAATTGCGATCACTAATGCAAAGTCTGCAACTGGCTGAAATGAATGTATTATTTCTGCTTGATATTAACCGTGCTTTTGGCACTCAAGCAGATGCTCCCGTTGGGGAAGAAACCATAGAATTAGCCCAAGAACTAGAACTTGCCACTATTTTTTCTTGTCAGCCAGAGCAGTTTTCCCACGAAAGTAGCGAACTCGGTCACGGATTCTTTACAGCAGCTTTGTTAGAAGCCTTGCGTTCTGGTAATGGTAACAACTTGGCAGATTTAGAAAGCTACCTGAGCCTGGTAGTGCCCAAACTATGTCAGCACCACTGGCGCCCCATCCAAAACCCCGCTATTATCATCCCATCAAGACCGCAAATAATTTTGCCAAAATTTGCATTAGAAAACGATTTTCAACCAGAAGCGCTGATTTATCCAGAAGAATCCTTTGCTGTTGCCCTTGCAGCTCCCACCCTCGACGATTCCTCGATAAATCAGGGCAGATGGGGAGAAACAACTATTAATTCCAAAGTTTACAAGTCTAATGGCAAAGAAGTTCAACAGTCGGCTGCTGGCTTAGTTTCCCAGCCGCAGACAAATCCTTTGGTAGAAAGTTCTTTACGAGTGAACAGCAAGGAAAGATTTATCCCTGATTCCTCCCAAGCCTACGTCTCTCGATTGCCACACAATCAGCCAAATACTTCTTTGTGGAAGCAGTTTATCTTGTGGGGTGGAGGTAGCTTGCTAGTAGCAGGTTTAATCGCAGTAGTTTTTCTGCGTAATCAAGAGACTTTTAGAATTAAGGAAATCTCAAGCACATCGCCCAATGCTGCTGTTAGTAGTTCTAAGGGCATCAAGAATTTACCAAATGACCCCTCAGTAATTAAAACTACTCTACCAGTTAGACAAAAAAATCAATCTAGCGCCCAAACAGCCTCAAGTTTCGAGTCGCAAAAGCGCAATCAAGCAGTATTGGACTTGGCGAAAATGTCGCTCCAAGAAACTCAGGCTAGCGATTTGAGCTTAGCAATTGCCACAGCTAAGAGAATTAAAACCGGTGAACCACTGTATGAGCAAGCTCAGGAAAATATTAATATTTGGAGTCAGATGATTTTAGATTTAGCAGAGGGTCGTGCTAAACAAAGACAGTATGCTAATGCTATTGCCGCGGCTCGACTAATTACCAAAGACGAGCCGCTTTATGCCAAAGCCCAAGCGGCGATTAATTTGTGGCGGTTAGAAGGCAAGCAGTATGTGAGCAACAAAACTCTTTTAGACGCAGCTAATGCCTTAATTAAGTCTGGACAAGCGTCTACATACAATCGGGCGATCGAAGTTGCTAAAAAAGTACCAGCAGATCAACCAGGCTTTGATACTGCCCAAAAATCGATCAATAACTGGAGTGAGAAAATTTTAGACTTGGCCAAGCGTCGCGCTGCCGTAGGTGAACTCAATACCGCAATTGAAACTGCTACTTTAGTACCAGAGGAGACAGCTTCTTACGAAGATGCTCAGGATGCCATCCAAAAATGGCAAAAAAAATAGTAAAAAAATAGTAAAAAAATAGCTAGGAGTTAGGAGTTAGGAGTTATATTTTTAGTTCTACACTCATAACTCCTAACCTTTAACTTTTGCCTCAGTACTCTATGATTAGCAGTACTGCGATACATCTTCGCCACATTCGTCGGCTAGATAGCACAGCGCTCGAAAACGTAAACCAACCACTTCTTCATATAGGGGGTTGAGCTTACACATCGGCGGAATGTGAAACAGGGTTTTGCCAAATAATTTGACATCTCGTTCAAAGGGACACTGAGATGGAATTAGTTTGCACAAGTAATGAGCTAGCTGGCGATCACGAACTTGAATGTTTTCTACCCGTTGCCGTAGGGGTTGGAGAATATCCCAGTAATGACTAGAACCAGAAGGGTTTAGCTGGGTTAGTTTCTGGTCACTAGTCTCTGGTTGATTGATTGAGACCCAGCTTGCCAGAAAAATCTTTTTTGTGGTATTATCAAATACCTTCATGATTAATCCTCTGTATTATTGAGGCTGTTCACCTTTCTGGTGAATGTATACAACGTGGCAACGAACTTTCCGGAATATTCGCGTCCTGACTACGATATAATTTAATACCCGATTAGCCACTTAAGTCAGAATCTATATTTATTACTACGTTAAGTTAACCGCAATTTTCGCGGGATCGGTACTGTAGTAATCTAATCTTGTTCGTAACTTGACACAGTTTAAATTTTAATAAAGACATCCACCGTTGGGTAGGTTTTAGTGTAACATTTACAAAACTTAAAATAAAATCTTTTTCAAAGTATTTTTTGTAAGTATAAATAACAGTAATACCTTATTGGGCAGTTTTTCGTCTGTGTGTTTTTGCGTCCTTGAGTTTTATATTTTGTTAATTGCTAGCTAAATGCAAAAGACACACAGAGAGAAATTCTCCCTAGCCTTGAATCAAAGGTTACCGAAACAAAGTCTGCCTAACTAAAATAATCAGGCTAATATTAGTGATTTTTCGATAATTTGCTACCTATAGCGTCTTAGGATTAACTTACCTGGGGTTAGCATTGGGCTACATTCCGGGTTTACGCATGAACCGCGCCACCATCGCTTTAGTTGGTTCTGCTTTTTTAATTGCTTTAGGTGTTCTAAATCTACAATAAGCATGGCAGGCTATCGATACTAATACCATCATGTTTCTCTTGAGCATGATGCTAGTGAACGCCAACCTATTTTATGGAGGGTTTTTTCGGCGATCGCTATCTGTAATACTGAGTCTTACTCGCAGTCCTTTAAGCTTGTTGATTGCTTTAACTTTTAGCAGTGAGATTCTTTCAGCCTTTTTTCTCAATAACACCATAGCGCTGATTTTCACACCCTTAACCTTGAGCTTGACTCAAACTTTGGGTTTAAATCCGATACCTTATTTACTAGTGATCGCCGATGCAACTAATATAGGCTCGGTAGCTAGCTTGAGCACTAATCCGCAAAACATCTTGATTGGCTCCTTTTCAGGCATTCCTTACCTAGATTTTCTCCGTGTATTAGCATCTGTTGCCCTTGCAGGCTTGGTAATTCAAGTAGGATTACTGTGGCTACTTTATCCAATGGATATCGTCTGATCAAGACTTTTGATAGGTTGAGATAATTTTAATTTTGAGAGATAAGTTCGACAACTTTCTTGGAAACTAGTTTTTTGGAATGATTTTTCTCTAAATCTCACATCGAAACGCAAAGACGCTCTCAAAAACTCCGCGTCTGTGCGCCTCTGCGTGAGCTTTTTATTAAGATGCCACCTGAGCAGCAGTCCGAGTGCGCCGTCTTCTGCCATCAGCAACTTTCACCGGCGGCTCATCAGGGATTTGCATCAACAAAGTTACAGATGGTTGACATTGCAATTCTCGACGGATGGAACGTTGCAATTCTCTCTCCAAAGTACCTTGCAATCCACCCCAGTCTATATCTGCTGCTTCTCCCTCTCCAGCAGCAAATTCTGACCAGCGTGCAGTGAGAATTTCTTCAATCCGTTGTTTTACCCAGGTTTGTAGGAGCGATCGCTCTAAATTTGTAACTACACCCCGGAGGTGAATTTCTGGTTTTGCCAAGAGTTTACCATTCCAATCGATGGCAGCAGCAATAGTAACAATACCTTCTTCTGCCATGCGTTGCCGTTCTTGCAGCACTTTGGCGCTTACCATACCGGAACTTGTGGTATCTACTAGTTCTATACCAGATGGCACTTTACTAGCAACGCGGATAGAGTTTTCAGTCAGTTCTATAACATCACCATTTTGAATAATGATTGTGTTTTCTGCTGGTATACCCATACTTTGAGCAGTTTGGGCGTGCTTCACCAGCATCCGATGTTCGCCGTGGAATGGCACAAAGAACTTCGGTTTAGTTAAGGCAATCATCAGCTTTTGGTCTTCTTGACAGCCGTGACCAGAGACGTGAATTCCTTTATCCCGACCATAAACCACATTTGCCCCTTGAATCATCAATTTATCGATGGTGTTGACTACAGCGATCGTATTTCCGGGAATCGGATTGGCAGAGAATACTACTGTATCGCCTTGACGAATTTTGATGTGAGGGTGTTCTTTATTGGCAATGCGCGTCATTGCTGACATTGGTTCGCCTTGGGAACCTGTAGTCAGAACTAACACATTTTCATCTGGCAGGTTGCGGACTGCGTGCAAAGGTTGCAGCAAATTATCTTCACACTTGATGTAACCTAGATTCCGGGCATGAGCAATCAAGTTCAGCATGGAACGTCCCACCACCGTCACTACACGGTTATGCTTCTTGGCTAGATCCAAAATCATGTTGATACGATGGACGCTAGAAGCAAAGGTGGTGACAAACAATCGCCCAGGGGCTTGAGCAAATACTCGATCAAGATTGGGATAAACTGAACGTTCTGAAGGTGTAAAACCTGGTATTTCTGCATTAGTAGAATCACTTAGTAAACAAAGAACACCTTTTTCACCATGTTCTGCTAACCTTTGCAGGTCAAATTTTTCACCATCTACTGGCGTGTGGTCAATTTTAAAATCCCCTGTGTGAATGATTACACCGAGTGGTGTATGAATAGCAACAGTAAAGCTATCAGCTATCGAATGAGTATTGCGGATATATTCTACTAAAAAGTTTTTACCAATCCGCACCACATCACGGGGTAGAACTTTTCTTAATTCTGTGCGATCGCGTACTCCTGCTTCTTCTAATTTCCCTTCTAGCATTGCCATTGCTAGTCTCGGGCCATAAATCACGGGTATGTCAAATTGCTTGAGATGAAAAGCAATTCCACCAATATGATCTTCATGACCGTGGGTAACGATCATCCCTTTAATTTTGTGGCGATTTTCCCGCAAATAGGTCGTATCAGGGAGAACTATATTTACTCCATGCATCGCCTCTGTAGGAAAAGCCAATCCTGCATCTAACAGAACAATTTCATCGTCGTACTCGAAAACACAGGTATTTTTTCCAATTTCATGCAAACCACCTAAAGGAATAATTTTAAAGGCGGAATTATTAGCTTCGTTTTTAACCATTTTCTCCTGAGATTGTTACTTTTTGTTAATTAAGTTGATAGTTAGCAATTTTGTATTTCAAACAACTTTAATTGTCTTTTCAGTCAGTCCCAAAGCAATCTAGTTTTAATTGAAATTTTCAATTGTTTATTTAATAAAAAGGACGGCATACTAAAGTATTCATAGTATATCTATGAGTTTTAATACAGGTTTTTAATACCAACCCGTTAATAATTGCGGTCGTTGTTTATTATGTATGTTTCCTAAACATAGATTAGTAGCACTGAAGTAGCTGGCGGTTAGATTAAACTAAGTTCTTTAAGAACTTCCTCTAACTTTTGACTGACATCTGAGTCTGCTTCGCATAGCGGCAAACGAGTAGAACCAACCTCCCAACCTTGAAGTTTCAGGGCTTTTTTAACTGGAATGGGATTTGAAGTGAGAAATAAAGCTTTAAACAACGGGAAGAGTCGGAGATGAATCTCACTCGCTACCTCAATTTTACCCGCACTAAAAGCTTGGATCATCTGCTGTAGTTGGTTTCCTACCAGATGAGAAGCCACACTTACTACACCCTTTGCCCCGATTGCTAACATAGGCAAAGTCATGTAATCATCACCAGAGTAAATCTGAAATTCTTTTGGTGTCAAGCGACGAATTTCACTCGCTTGATCTATGCTACCGGTGGATTCTTTGATTGCGACAATATTGCTCACCTGAGCTAACTGGGCAACGGTTTCCGGCTGGAGGTTTTGTCCGGTACGACCAGGGACATTATATAACAACAGTGGTAAGTCGGGACAGGCTTGTGCTATAGCCTGAAAGTGAGCTTTTAATCCCGCTTGCGGTGGTTTGTTGTAATAAGGAACAACTTGTAAGGAACCATGTACTCCTATTTTAGCCGCTTTTTGGGTAGCAGCGATCGCTTCTTTAGTGGAATTTGAACCACAACCAGCTATTACCTTGGCTTTTCCTGCTACAGATTGCAACACTTCAACAAACAACTGGTATTCTTCCTCCCAACTCAGAGTAGGGGATTCCCCTGTTGTGCCACACACCACCAATGTATCTGTACCATTGCTAACTAGATGCGCTGCCAGTTCTGCCGCTACATCGTAGTTGACACTCCCGTCTGCTTTAAACGGTGTAATCATAGCGGTTAAAACATTGCCAAAATCTCCCACCCTCTTTGTCACTCCTAATTACCCATATTTTTATATAATTGGTGGTTTTCTTTTGTAATAATCTATTTGCAAATTTTTTTCAAGTCTCATTTGTCTTCTCCTGCAAACTTCTGTTTGGAGGAAACCTCCGCACCCTACGGTAAGCCGCAGAAGCGTTTACAGACTTTGCGCTTTGTCAATTGTGTTTTGTGCTTTTTCCTTTGTCCTTTGTTGATTCACTAATAACTTAATGACCAATGACTAATGACTAATGACTAGTAACTAATGGTTTGAGTAGATTTTTCTCTACCAATAACTCGGCGATTTGTATAGCATTCAATGCTGCCCCTTTGCGGATTTGGTCGCCACATAACCATAATTCCAAACCACAAGGATGAGAAATATCCTGACGAATTCTTCCCACTAGAACTTCGTCCTGACCTGTCGCTTCAATTGGCATTGGAAAATGGTTATTTTTCCAATCTTCTACCAATTTTACTCCTGGTGCAGAAGTTAATATTTCTTTGGCTGCATCTACACTAAAGGGAGTTGCAAACTCTAAATTAATTGCTTCTGAGTGAGCGCGAAGTACGGGAACCCGTACACAAGTCGCAGTAATTTTGATTTGCTGGCTGCTAAAAATTTTTCGGGTTTCGTTGACCATTTTCATTTCTTCCTCACAATAACCCAAATCGTTTAACGGCGAGTTATGCGGAAATAAATTAAATGCCAATGGGTAAGGCAATACTTCGGCAACTGGTCGTTGTCCTTGTAGTATAGCGCTGGTTTGGGTTTTCACTTCTGCCATTGCTCTTGCCCCAGCACCACTGGCAGATTGGTAAGTTGAGGCTACAATCCGCTGCACTGGTTTAATTTGATGCAATGGCCATACTGCCACAGTCATTAAAATTGTTGTACAGTTAGGATTGGCAATAATGCCTTGGTGATTGGCTGCGGCTTGGGGATTGACTTCTGGTACTACTAAGGGTACTTGGGGGTTCATCCGAAAGGCACTGGAATTATCAATTACCACTGCGCCCTTTTCGACGGCGACGCTTGCCCAAGTTTTGGATGTGGAGCCGCCCGCACTAGCAAGTACTATATCAACGTTTTCAAAAGCGCGATCGCTAACTGGCTCTACTAGTATATTCTCTCCATTAAACCGCAGCGATCGCCCGACACTCCGCTCTGATGCCAATAACTTTAACTCAGCAACCGGAAACGCACGGTTTTCTAATAATTCTAGCAACTCCGTACCAACGGCACCAGTGGCTCCCAAAATAGCTACACGATAGGATTTAGACAAACTTGCTTCCTCCTTTAAGAGGTTTGTATGTAATTTAGAACAATTGTCAATTTACTTAATATTTAAATGGCGATCACACTCTGGAAATACGTTTTGAATAAATTTAGATTTTTTCTAATTTTATCTATCTCTATATAATGCAATAAATTTATTTTCTTGACTTTTTCACAAGTTTCACTGATGTTGCATTTTCCAATTCTTCTTATTCATTTTTTACATAATTTTAAACTTTAGATTCATTATACAACAAACCGCTATTTAGCATAATAATTTGATATATCTGCACCTGGTCTTTTCAGAAGCATTCTACTACGTGTAAATGCAATCAAGTCTTAGTCGCCAAATGCGTTACCAAGATGATCAATATACTGTAGATTTCAACTAAATAAAGCTAGCACAACATTCAACTCAGCTATCGGGCTAGATTAAGAGATGAGCTTTGGTACAGCAAGTTAATAGCTAGACTCAATACTATAGCTTTAACTTTAAAATACTAACTACTGGCTGAGAACCAGGATATCACGGTGTCAGCCCAGTGAATAATTAATTCATGAGCGAGCAATTGTTTGGAGAAATAGGGAAGGTGGGGCCCCCTCTGGGGATAAGGGCTAATGGGGAGATTAGGGGCATGAGGGAGATGGGGAGGTAGGGGGAGAAATGACCAATGACCAATCACAAATCACCAATGACTAATTGTTATGAAGCTAAAGTGTCAAGTCTTTGGACATTGGCAGTACACTGGATCTTTGCCCCAGGACAACCATCCATCTTTGGATATCATCAACCCTTGTGGCAACCTCCCATTGCCCTTAAGAGACATCAAGCCATAAACGCGATTACTTGCGTCTTGTGTGTACTCAGAGTTTAAAATACCAGAAAACTAGAGACGAAGCATGAAAGTCACCCAGGAAAAACTTCCCGCCAGCCAAATTGGTTTGGAAATAGAAATTACGCCGGAAATTACCAAGCAAACTTACGAACAAGTCATTAAAAACTTAGCGAGTACTGCCAATATTCCTGGGTTTCGTAAAGGCAAGGTGCCTCGGCCGATATTACTACAACGGCTGGGTACGACTCGAATTAAGGCAGCAGCCCTAGAAGAACTAATTCAAGATGGTATTGAGCAAGCAGTTAAACAAGAAGCCATCCCGGCGATAGGTCAACCGCAACTGCGGTCGTCGTTTGAGGATTTGATTAATAATTATGAACCAGGAAAACCCCTGACGATTTCGGCGACTGTTGATGTAGAGCCAGAAGTGAATTTAGTGCAGTACACTGATTTACAAGCTAAAGCCGAAGAAGTCAACTACGATCCACAGCAAGTAGAGAACACCCTAGACAAGGAACGTCAAGAACTGGCAACATTAATTCCTGTAGAAGGACGTGTAGCTCAATTTGGTGACATTGCCGTAGTCGATTTTAAAGGTGTGTTTTCAAAAGCCGAGGGTGAAGAGGAAACAGCCGAACCAGAAGCTATTCCTGGAGCCGAAGCGACTGATTTTCAACTTGAGTTGCAGGAAGATAAATTTATTCCAGGTTTTGTCTCTGGAATCCTGGGTATGAATCCTGGAGAAACCAAAGAAATTGCAGCACAGTTCCCAGATCCATATGCTAATGAAGATTTAGCTGGAAAAGCAGCAACTTTCACCGTGACAGTTAAAGAACTCAAGGAAAAAGAGCTACCAGAATTAAATGATGATTTTGCTCAAGAAGTCAGCGACTTTGAAACTTTGGAGGAGTTACGCACGTCTCTGGTAGAGCGATATCAAAAAGAGGCCTCCGAAAAAACTAAAACCAATCAGCAAGAAGCCTTGTTAACGGAACTGCTTAAGCACGTAGAAATTGACTTGCCAGCAACTTTAATTGAGAAAGAAGTGGATGCAATGCTTACTCAAACAGCAATTCGCTTGTCTCAACAAGGACTAGATGTCAGGAAGTTGTTTACTCAAGATATTATTCCTCAATTGCGGGAGCGATCGCGCTCTGAGGCGATTGAACGCTTAAAACGTTCTTTATCGTTACAGGAAGTTGGGAAACGCGAATCTATCGAGGTCACACCAGACGAAATTGCAGCCAGAGTCACAGAACTTTTACAACAGTATCGAGATGAGCAAGACATCGACGAAGAAAAACTGCGCTCAATGGTGGAAAATGAACTGTTGAGCGAGAAAATTATTGATTGGCTCCTAGAACACTCCTCAGTTGAACTTGTGCCTGAAGGGTCCTTAAATCCGGCAGAGGAAACCGAAATAGGACAATTAGATGATGTAAATGCCAATGCACCTCAGACAGAAGAAGAAAGCACTGAACCTTCTATAGAAGCCACACAAGGCTGATGAAAGACTCATAGCTGTAATTATTCACCAGTCCTGAGTTAAGGTGCTGGTGAAATGGGTAAGCTAAAGAAGATGAGCCAGATGAGGGAGTATCGAGAGATGGGGAGTGTGGAGTAAGGAATTATTAAGTAATAGCTATTTTTCTTCTCCATCCTCGCAACTCCCTGTTTTCTAAGTTTGGCAAATGTCCGAGTTTCCAGTCCTCCCAAGAATTGAGAGATAAAATGAAAAATTAAAGAATTTTCAGGAAACAGTGACATCGTTTGCGTCTGGGCTTGATACTGTGTTATGCGAGAGGAATTTATATGAGGCATAATGGTTAACACGTAGCTTAAATAAAATTCCGCTCGTCAATAAGGCAGCATCTGCTGTTTAGACCTTTGTCCCAGTTATGGTTAACTCTTTTATGCTTGTATCGCAGTCGGGAAATAATCCCATCAGCAACTTAAGTCGAATAAACATTAACTCCCAATTGAGCAGCCCTAACAACATCGTGCCGATGGTGGTAGAACAATCAGGTATGGGAGAAAGGGCTTTCGATATCTACTCCCGCCTACTGCGAGAGCGGATTATCTTTTTGGGAACGCCAATAGACGATGCCATTGCCAACTCAGTTGTCGCTCAGTTGTTATTCCTGGACGCTGAAGATTCAGAAAAGGACATTCAACTGTACATCAATTCTCCTGGCGGCTCCGTCTACGCAGGGATGGCAATCTATGATACAATACAACAAATTCGCCCGGATGTTGTTACTATCTGTTTTGGATTAGCCGCAAGCATGGGAGCATTTTTGTTAACAGCAGGGACAGCGGGTAAGCGCATGTCTTTACCTGATTCCCGGATTATGATTCACCAACCACTTGGTGGCGCTCAAGGGCAAGCCATTGACATCGAAATTCAAGCTAGAGAAATTCTTTACGTTAAAGCAAAGTTAAATCAGTTACTATCTCAACATACTGGTCAACCTTTAGAAAGAATCGAAGCAGATACTGAACGCGACTTTTTCATGTCGGCAGAAGAGGCGAAGAACTACGGTTTGATCGATCAAGTCATTTCCAGGCAAAATCTTCCCACAGCAGGGGAAAACGTCACCATTCTGAAATAAGAGGCTGGTATGTCTAAGTACGACTCCCATTTAAAATGTTCATTTTGTGGCAAGTCTCAAGAGCAGGTGCGTAAATTAATCGCGGGCCCGGGAGTCTACATCTGCGATGAATGCGTCGACTTGTGTAATGAAATACTAGACGAGGAGTTACTCGATACAAATGGTGCAGCAGCCCAACCTGCACCAAGATCGGAACCACCGCAAAAACGCCGTACCCGCTCTTCGAGTATTTCGTTTAATCAAATACCCAAACCAAGAGAGATTAAAAAGTATCTTGATGAACACGTTATTGGTCAAGACGAAGCCAAGAAAGTGTTATCAGTCGCCGTTTACAATCACTATAAACGGTTGGCGATCATCCAGTCAAAAGCGAGTGGCAAAGCTGGGGCTGATGATGCAGTAGAGTTGCAAAAGTCTAATATTTTGCTAATCGGGCCGACTGGTTGCGGTAAAACTCTCTTAGCCCAAACCCTAGCAAAAATCCTTGATGTACCGTTTGCCGTCGCTGATGCTACAACGCTGACGGAAGCGGGATATGTGGGAGAAGATGTGGAAAATATCTTGCTGCGACTGTTGCAGGTAGCAGATTTGGATGTAGAGGAAGCCCAACGGGGAATTATCTACATTGATGAAATTGACAAAATCGCCCGCAAGAGTGAAAATCCCTCGATTACCCGTGATGTTTCCGGGGAAGGCGTGCAGCAAGCTTTGCTGAAAATGTTAGAAGGAACGATCGCCAATGTACCACCCCAAGGAGGACGCAAGCATCCCTACCAAGACTGTATTCAGATTGATACTAGCAATATCTTGTTCGTCTGTGGTGGAGCTTTCGTCGGCTTAGAAAAGGTTGTGGATCAGAGAGTTGGCAAAAAAGCAATAGGTTTTGTGCAGCCGGGAGAAGGACAATCGAAAGAAAAACGGGCAGCAGACACTCTCCGCTATCTAGAACCAGATGATTTAGTGAAATTTGGCATGATTCCAGAATTTATCGGGCGCGTGCCAATGGTAGCAGTGGTAGATCCTCTAGATGAAGAAGCGCTAATGGCGATTCTCACCCAACCACGCAGCGCGCTAGTGAAGCAATACCAAAAACTGCTGAAGATGGACAATGTCCAGTTAGATTTTAAAGCAGATGCTCTGCGAGCGATCGCTCAAGAAGCCTACCGTCGAAAAACTGGTGCTAGAGCGTTGCGGGGTATTGTTGAAGAATTGATGCTGGATGTGATGTACGAGTTACCGTCTCGTAAAGATGTAACACGTTGTACAGTAACACGCGAGATGGTTGAGAAGCGATCAACAGCCGAATTGATCGTCCATCCATCTTCATTACCGAAGCCAGAATCAGCCTAATAGTCATTGGTCATTAGTCATTAGTCAAAAACTAAGAAATAATAAAAATGTATGTATGACAAGTGACTAATGGCAAAGGACAAAGTGCGAAGTCTCTTGCAAGCTTTCCTCTGTAGACGCGCAGGGGCAAGACAGAGGCATTAGAACTTTGCACGAGAGGACAAAGGACAAAGGACAAATGCCTTACATTAATGTTCGTGGGGTTGAGCATTACTACGAATGGGTGAAAAAACCCTCTGGTTCTTTGACGAAACCAGTGATGGTTTTCATCCACGGTTGGGCTGGTTCGGCCAGATATTGGCACAGTACGGCTGATGTTTTATCTGAGCAATTTGATTGTTTACTCTACGATTTACGAGGATTTGGTCGTTCTCGTGGTAAACCAACCATAGCCCAAGCAAGTGAATCTGTTGCCGAGTCACAGTCACTTCAAGAAGCATCAGAGGCAATTAAAGAGTTAACTTATGAATTAGAAGAATACGCTGATGATTTAGCAGCTTTGCTTGATGAGTTGCATATTCAGCGTGTTTATATTCATGCTCATTCAATGGGCGCCTCTGTAGCTACTTTATTTTTTAACCTCTACCCCCAACGAGTGGAACGAGGAATTTTAACTTGTAGCGGTGTTTTTGAGTACGACGAAAAAGCATTTACTGCCTTTCATAAATTCGGTGGTTATGTAGTTAAATTTCGTCCCAAATGGTTAGGGAAAATACCATTTGTTGACCGGATGTTCATGGCGAGATTTCTCTATAGTCCGATACCAAATTCCGAACGACAGGCTTTTTTAGAAGATTTTCTGCAAGCAGATTATGACGCAGCATTAGGTACAATTTTTACTTCAGTTTCTAAGGCACAATCTGAATTGATGCCCCAAGAGTTTGCCAAGCTGACAGTGCCAACTCTGCTCGTGGCGGGGCAGTATGACAAGATTATTCCAGCCGAGATGGGGCGTCAAGCAGCAGCATTAAGTGACAAAGTTCAGTTTGTCCTGATTCCGAATACAGCCCATTTTCCGATGTTGGAAGATGTACCAACTTATTTGCAGCGAGTAAAAGAGTTTTTGCAAATTAAGATGCCTGTTGACGGTTAACAGTTGACACTCAACAGTTAACGAGCTTTTGATAAAAGTTTTTTAAACGGTTAAGTGTACTTGGGTTATGCCTTGACGCATCTGATATTGTCGGTTTAACCAAGACTTTTGAATTATTTTACCGAGCAAGGGAGCAAGTTGAATCAACAGCGATCGCACCAGTGGATTTTTCCGCAGTAGTTCGCCTTGTGTAGCTTCTTTTAGCTGGAGTTGCTGAGCGCGGATAATTTCTGGCTGACGTTCCGCTTGAATCTGCGATAATGCCATGTCAATCTCTTGGCATTGAGCTTCTGTCTGGAACAGCGGTACAAGATGATTGGCGGCGACAATGACATCACGCAATGCGAGATTAATCCCTTGGGCACGCACAGGAGACATTGGGTGTGCAGCATCGCCCAAAAGCAGTACACCAGGTGCGTGCCATCGTGGACAATAACCGACTATAACAGAAAGCCGAATCGGGGATTCGATGGTATCTGCGTGATTACGGAAATGCTCTGCTAGCCATGAGGGTGATAACGAGGCAAAAATCTCTGCCCAGTTGGCCTGCTTGGAGTCAGTCTTTTCGTTAGCGGACATTACCCAACCTAGATGCAGTTTTCCTGATTCTGCTGCATGAAAAATACTAAATACGCGATCGCCATTTAAGATAGTACGAAACACATTATCGCTTGCAAACTTGGGACTGGCAGCAAGCTTAAACCAGAGAATGTCTATATTTTTGGGCTGGCGTACCAATTCCAATCCTATACGTTGTCGTACAAGAGAATTTCGACCATCTGCTCCAATCACTAAATCAGCAGCAAATTCTCTGCCATCGCTGAGTACTACACCTGCGACGCGTTGATTACTCCATCGTAAATCCTTGATAGCAACACCTTGGATAAATTGAAACCCTTTATTGGTTTGAGCTTCACAAATCAGTGCTTCAAGCAGTGGTGGTTGTGGAAGCAGGGTACAAGGTTGGGACGCCCCCATTGGTTCATCAACTCGAAACAACAGCTTTTCTCCAAAAATAAATTCCCATGCGTCGAGTTGTCGATGGGGAATATCTGCCAATAACCTCGATAAACCCATTTGTTCTAATGCATCTAAGCCACTGGGCATTAATGCTTCACCGCGAAATACACGATGAAAGTCTTTTGCTGCTTCAATTAAGGTTACAGCAATACCACGTTTTGCAAGCAGCAGGGCAAGTGTTGTACCTGTAGGCCCTGCGCCCACAATCACAATCCGCATCACCGCATTCCTCCTGTATCAGTTGCTCTCAAAGATGTTGGTCGAACGAGCTTGAGATTAACTCAAACCCAGTTCTCGTTTGAGCAAGTTAATTGAATTAGCGCCAATATAATTCTCAACTTTAATCAGTTTTGGGGGACGAATAATGTCTTCATCAGCTGCTAGCACAGCCGCTTGTACGGCTGGAAAACTGGCTAGGTCACTGATGATTACCTCAGCTCGCTTGACGATTGCTTGAAGTTTATAAGCATCTTTTGGTTGGGAAGTCATCACCAGTAGTTCATCTCCCCGCAAACCGTGGAGAATAACTTCTGCCGCGCGGGCAATTCCAGAACTGAGACTAACTATACCTACACAGTTTTCTTTGGGCAAAGTTTTCAAGAAGTTGAGTTCTTTGGTGTAGTCGTAGATATCCAGAGGAATCACCCGTACAGATTTGGGAGCGGCGAGTGCTTCCACATCGTTGATAAAATAGCGACTTGTGACTACTGTTGCAGAAGTAGTTTTATCTAGCACAGCTGTTAATTCTTCGATTGCTACCAACTGTACTGGTATTTTCAGCGATCGCTCTAATTCATATACCATCAACTCACCAGCGCCCATATCATGAGATGGAACTGCAACCAATACCCGCGCACTACAACGCAAGCGCCAGTCAATTTCTGCTAAAAATATCTCTCTAGCTTGACTCAGCGAACATCCTTGGGAGAGTAGTTCATCTAGTGCTTGCTGGACAATTTTATATGCATTGGGATGTTGTTTGAGAGTTGGTGATTGTAGCCTGCTACCACCCTCATGACCTTGGGGGCGTACATAAATTCCGGAACCAGCCAGACTTTCCACAAATCCGTCTTCTTCGAGTTGACGGTAAACTTTGCTAATGGTGTTACGGTGTAACCCAGTTTGCATTGCCAGCGCCCGTGTACTTGGCAATTTGTAACCAGGTGGATATTGCCGGGAAGCGATCGCAAACCGGATTTGATTAAACAGCTGGGTTGATGCGGGAATTTCGCTGTCTGGCTGAATACGGAATTGAATCATCACCAAACCTCCTAAATACTAGTAGCAGCAAGTGTCTAAAAGAGGTAGGGGATGAGGGGCATTGAGGAGATGAGGAGGAATAAAAGTAGTTGACTCTTTCATCTCCTCCATCTTTCCCTGCTCCGTCATTTTGTGTCCTTTGCTCTTAGTCAAACGGCTGCATTTTTTACATGTCAAATATTCGATTTATACATGAAATTTTTCTATTACAAACTTTGAATGCGCTGACTATGGTAATTGATAATTTTATTGAAAATAACCTGGACATACTGGCATAGTTATATCAAAGAAATACACCGTTAATCACATAACACTGGTAAAAATTATTATGACAGAGCAAGCACTAATTACCACAACGGTTAAACTTTTGCAAAATAATATTCAAGTGTCTGCTTATCTAGCACAACCAAAAAAATTTGGAGTTTATCCAGGAATCGTAGTGTTGCAGGAGATTTTCGGTGTCAACATTCACATTCGGGAAGTTACAGAACGGATTGCAAAACTTGGGTATGTAGCGATCGCACCTGCACTTTTTGAACGTATTGCCCCTGGCTTTGAAACTGGTTACACCCCAGAAGATATTCAAATTGGTAGAAAATACGCTTGGGAACAGACTAAAGCATCAGAGTTACTGAGCGACATTGAACTAGCAATTAACTACCTCAAAAGCCTCCCCAACGTCAAAAAAGATGGCTTTGGCTGTATTGGTTTCTGCTTCGGCGGTCATGTTGCCTATCTTGCAGCCACTTTACCAGATATTAAGGCTACAGCTTGCTTCTACGGTGCTGGAATTACCACCCGCACCCCAGGAGGTGGCAATTCTACACTTACCCGCACCAGAGAAATTACAGGTACTCTGTATGGTTTCTTTGGTAAAGAAGATGCTAGCATTCCAGGCGAACAAGTAGATGAGATTGAAACAGAGTTAGAAAAATATAAAATTCCTCATCGTCTGTTTCGCTACGATGGAGCTGACCACGGATTTTTCTGTGACCATCGTGGCAGTTATAATCCTAAAGCTGCTGCGGATGCTTGGGAGCAGGTGCAACAACTCTTTAGTCAACTCAACTGAAGCCCATACAGCCAAGTTCGTCATTGGTTATTGGTCATTAGTCAAAAATAAAGGACAACTGACACAAAAGACAGAGGACAACTGACAAAGGACAAATCACAATTTAAACTCCAGTGGCATCAGTTCAAATAAAAATTAATCTTCAAAAGTCATGAATTCCGAATCGAAACTTTCTCAAACAGCCAATTCGTCGTTTACAATGGACGATTTTGCCAAAGCGCTAGAAAAACACGACTACCAATTTCAAAAGGGACAAGTTGTACATGGTAAGGTGTTCCAACTTGACCATGATGGAGCGTATGTTGATATTGGCGGCAAATCGTCAGCTTTTCTGCCGCGCGATGAGGCTTCTTTGAGAGCAGTAACAGATTTATCGGAAGTGCTGCCATTGCAAGAGGAACTGGAGTTTTTGATTATTCGAGATCAAGATGCAGAAGGTCAAGTCACCCTTTCGCGAAAGCAGTTGGAAATTCAGCACATCTGGGAACGATTAGCCCAAATGCAGGAAAATGCCCAGACTGTGCAAGTAAAAGTTATTGGTGTGAATAAAGGTGGTGTCACGGCCGAAGTTCTATCTTTGCGGGGATTTATTCCGCGATCGCATTTGGCTGAGCGCGATAATTTAGAAGCACTCAAAGGTCAAACTCTAACTGTCGGCTTTTTGGAAATTAATAAAAGCAACAATAAACTTATTCTTTCTCAACGTTTGGCAACACGTTCTAGCAATTTCAGTTTGTTAGAACTCGGTCAATTGGTGGACGGTAAAGTTACTGGTATCAAACCTTTTGGTGTGTTTGTCGATTTAAATGGAATGAGCGCTTTACTTCATATCAAGCAGGTAAGCCAAAAATTTATTGAATCTTTAGAAAAAGTGTTTCAAATTGGTCAACCAATTAAAGCTGTAATTATTGATTTGGATGAAGGTAAAGGGCGAGTTGCTCTTTCTACCAGAGTTTTAGAAAACTTCCCTGGGGAAGTGCTAGAGAATTTCGATGAAGTGATGGCTTCGGCTGAGGCGCGTGCTAATAGGGCTAATAACAAAGTATCTGAATAGTTTTGAGGTGGGCTGTTTGCACAAACCGTTTAAATCGTCATCTGAAACAATTTTAAATTTTGAATTTTGAATTGTTAATACTCCCCCTGCGTCTACAAAAATGCGGGGGGATTTTAAATTGAGAAAACTTTTAATTACGAATTGTTTATGACTAAACACGGTTCACAGACGCGATAAATCGTCGTCTCTACAAGTGTTTTGGTCTTATCTAAACTGTATTGGTTTATGACTCGTTCACCGCGAAATTTTCAATCTGGATTTTGCTATCACATTACCACTCGTTGTAATAACCGCGAATTTCGATTTCAGCAACTATGGCATTCATGACAGATTGAGTAACGATGGTATAACTCAATGGCATCCAGCATTTTTGCAATTGGGAAGAACTTTGGATGAATGCGCTACTAGATACCGAGGCTTTTCCCTGCTAGATGCCTTGAGCATAACAGCTAAAGTTTCCTCATCCGCTTCTTTCCACTTGCCTGCTGCTAGCAAATCTCGCAATTGCGTGTAGTTTACTCCCTTCTCAGAACTGAGGTCGTCGGCTTGAATTACTAACTGTAGCTTTGGTTTTCGCTCTGGCGGTTTTCCAGTAATACCCCAAATTAAGTTTTCTATAGCCTCAGTATCTGTCCGAAAGTCAACCCACGTATGACCCCTAAGAAAAATTGGGAGTTTAGGCTGCTGTGTGTATTCCTAAGCAAAACGGGAATTACAGGCGCAAACAAAATGAGCTTTTACTTTCTCAAACCCCAGTTTACTTTCTCATTTTGGTGTATTCCGCAAACAAAATGAGCTTTTACTTTCTCAAACCCCAGTTTGGTTTCTCATTTCGGTGTTTTCCGCAAGCAATTAAGCATATTGAGAAAGCAATATGTTTGATTGCTGACTCATTCGAGTAATTCACACACTCGTGACAACTATCGCTTTGAAATTACTTTTCTTTATCTTTCTCTAATGCTTCTTGAATTGCACGACGACAAAATTCTGGAGGATCATCTTTGGTAGATAGTTCTTCCTTCATAGTTTTTGTGACACGTAAGTTAAGACGCTCACTTAAAGGTTCTTCCCTCTCTGATTTAAAAGCGCTGCAACAAATGAAGCAAGGAAAAGGGTTAAAATCTCCTAACTTTAATGCTATCCAGGTCATCAGTTCGGCTATTGAGGAGATGAATTCTCCCACAGATGAGCAAGCAGCACTGACTCGGATAACTTTGGAGGGTAGGAAAATGAACTATCCTGAGCGATATGAACAAGAGAACTTGCTGAACTTGCATAAGGCTAAGATGTCCCTTGAACAAGCTATTGACTGTTAAGCTATTAAAACGAACAACAAGATTCCCGACTTGTTTGAAAAGTCGGGAATTTACAGTGGATTTCAAGGAAAGTGAAATAGATAATTTTAAGTCTCAAACCCTAGCGTCAAGCTTGTTTTACTTCCCAATTCTGACTCCTAGATTCTGCTATCAGCTTTTGGTTTTTGGAGTATTAAGATAAATAAGGTGTGACCTATTAGCTTAGTTGGCGTGAGGATATCTTGAGCATGGTTACCAAGTATAAAAAAATGCTCGTATTTTATGTTTAATTATTGATAAAGTTTTGGGCATATATTGAGCATTTCGAGAAGTGTAAACGCTGTAAATATTTAATTTAGGTATTCATATGTTTCTAGTAACTGGAGCAACAGGAGGAATTGGTCGCAGAGTTGTGCGACTCCTACGTCAACGAGAGCAGTCTGTGAGGGCATTTGCTCGTCTTACCTCGCGCTACAGCGAATTAGAACACCGGGGTGCAGAAATCTTCATCGGTGATTTGGAGCAAGAAAAAGATATTCAAAAAGCTAGTCAAGGTGTGAAGTATATTATCAGTGCCCACGGTTCTGATAGCGATGCTTTATCTTTAGATTACCGTGCCAACATTGAACTGATTGACCAAGCAAAAGCTAATGACGTAGAGCATTTTGTGTTTATTTCCGTACTAGGAGCCGATCGCGGTTATGAAGACGCTCCCGTTTTCAAAGCTAAACTAGCAGTAGAGCGATATTTAGAAGCTAGTGGCTTGAATTACACAATTTTACGTCCAGCTGGATTAGCATCTAATTTACTGCCACTGGTCGAACGATTTCGGGAAACTGGATTGTATCTGCTGATTGGCGATCGCAAAAATCGTACCTCAATTATTAGTACGGATGATTTGGCAAGGATAATAGTGGATTCTGTAACATTTGAAGGCGCTCGCAACCAGATTTTACCAGTAGGAGGGCCGGAGATTTTATTAAGAGAAGATATTCCGCGGATTTTTGGTCGTATTTTTGCCAAAGAACCAGTAATAATTAATTCACCACTATTTGTAATTGATGGGTTACAAGGTGCATTGGGTTTATTTAATCCCCGAATGCAAAAAGCTTTGGGAACCTTTCGGACATTGCTAGCAAATGAATTTTTCTGTACAAAAGATGAAATTACCAATTTAGAAGCAATTTTTAACTTCAAGTTGGAGACATTAGAAAATTTTTTGCGGCGCTATCTGGCAGTTTGAATGGGGAGTAGGGACTAGGGACTGGGGACTAGGAAATAATTCTTTTAACTCTTAATCCCCAATACCCAATACCCAATCCCCAGTACCCAATCCCCAATCTAAAATCTAAAATTCTATGAGATCTCCCCTAACTGTAAATGCTGCTCAAGCACGTCAGACAAAAGAGCGATTCGCCCAACCAGAGGAACAACTTACCTATGAATTAGGAAAGGCGGTACAGGAATTACCACCTTTGTATACGAGATTATTAGCGGGAACGATTAGCGTTATCGTATTTGGAGCGATCGCTTGGGCGCATTTCTCGCAAATCGATGAAGTAGCAACAGCACCAGGGGAATTAATTGCTTCTACACAGGTAAGACCAGTGACATCCTTGGGTGGAGGCTCGATTGTCGCCGTCAAAGTCCAAGAAGGCGATCGCGTTACTAAAGGTCAAGTTCTGGTTCAAAAAGATCCAGATTTGCAGATCACTGATGTTTCGCGTTTAGCCAAATCTACTAGATTAATTCAGGACGATTTGCAACGTTTGGATGCAGAACGCACTGGAAGCAAAATTGCTGGTACGAAACTGCAAGATGAACTTTTAAGCTCCCGTCTGCAAGATTTCCAAGCGCGTCAAGCAGCTGCCGAAGCCGAAGCAAATCGCCAACAAGCACTCATCGATCAAGCTAAAGTTCGGTTGACTCGGTTGAAAGACAACTCAGTGGCTGCTAAAACTGGCGTTACTAATGCTAAAACCAACCTTGCTAACGCCCAGAGTATCCGTACTAAAATTGAAAGTAATTTGGCGATCGCCCAAGAAAGAGAAAAAAGCCTACGCACCCTAATCACTCCCGGCGCTGTACCGAGAGTTGATTACTTAGAAGCCCAAGAAAGATTAACTCGTACCAAGACAGACATCACCAAAGCACAAGACGATGTGACTAATGCCGAAAATAGAATCACTGAGGCTGAAGATAAAGTTACATCATTAGAAAAAGATATTGCTGCTCAAGCCCAAGAAATTCGCCAAGCCCAAGAAGCTTACAAAGCTGCACAAAATCAAGCCCAGCGTGTAGCATCAGAACGCCAAAGTGAAATTTTGACCCAATTAAACAAGCGTAAAGAAGAATTGACAACTGTTCAAGGTCAATTAGAGCAGGCGAGAAAGCAGCAAGCTTTGGAAACTATCGACGCTCCCGTTAGTGGTACGATTTACAGAGTCAAAGCTACCAAGGGCCCAGTGCAACCAGGTGAAGAATTGCTATCAATTTTGCCGGAAGGAGAAGAAATGCTCCTAGAGGTAAAAATCCTTAACCGTGACATTGGGTTTATTCGTCAAGGAATGAGAGCGAAAGTGAAAATGGCAACTTTCCCCTTCCAAGAATTTGGTACTGTCGATGGCGAAGTCATGCAAGTCAGTCCAAATGCAATTGTTGATAAAGAATTAGGCTTAGTTTTTCCCACAAGAATTAAGTTAAGTAAACACTCAGTCAACGTCCGGGGTCAAGAAGTGGAATTTACACCAGGGATGGCTGCTACAGGTGAAATTGTTACTCGGAAAAAATCAATTCTTACCTTCATTACTGAGCCAGTAACGCGACGATTCAGCGAAGCATTTTCAGTGAGATAAGTTTGTATTAAGAGTTTAGCAATAGCTCATATCATGTCAAATTAATCACTTGTGATTAAAATCTCCGTGCGTCGTCTGTTCGCGCAGTGTCTTTAAAGGAGAAGTTCGGCTCACCACAAGTCGGCGCTCCGACTTCTGTTTGCCTCAGCCCAAATGATAAGGGACTTCCAGAAAATAAATTATCCAATTTCATACCCATCAAAACGACTTTCTCTCCCCCTGCTCCCCTGCCCTCAAGGCGTTCGCGTAGCGTCCCGCAGGGATGGAATATTTTTTTAATTGGAAGTCCCTAAGTCTTTTACTGGACATGATAAGTAGCTCAATCTAATTATTTGTTGTTAGTGAGCCTGATGTAAGGTCAATTTCTGCTAGAGGACAAATAAGCTGCGTTAAAGACTCACGTTAAAACAACACGCTTAATTATCTGTAGGAATTTTAATTAAAAACTCTGTACCTTCTCCTGGTTTGGACAAACATTTAATTTCGCCATGATGTTTTTCAACCACGATTTGATAGCTGATAGACAATCCTAAGCCTGTACCCTTACCTGGTGCTTTGGTGGTGAAGAAGGGGTCGAAAATGTGCGATCGCACTTCCTCTGGAATACCTAAACCATTATCAGCTATTTTAATTACAACTTGATTATTAACAATTTGGGTAATAATCCAGATACTCAAGGGAATCCGGGGGCATTTTTCTGTTGATTCTAAATACTTTTGCTGGATAGTTTTGAATTTTTCCTCTAATGCATCAACACTGTTACTCAAGAGATTCATAAATACCTGATTTAGTTGTGCGGGATAGCATTCTACCAAAGGTATAATATTATATTCTTTAATCACTTCAATAGCTGGGCGATCGCTAGTATTTTTCAACCGATGCCCCAAAATTAGCAAAGTACTATTTAATCCTTCATGAACATCTACTGCTCTCAATTCCGCCTCATCAGTACGAGAAAAGTTTCGCAGTGATAGAACAATTTCATGAATTCGCTCTGCTCCAACCTGCATAGAATCAACTGTTTTAGGTAAATCTTCGATAATAAAATCTAAATCAGGTATTTCAATTTTATTTTGTACTTCTGGAATTTGCCGATAAAGTTTTACTACATCTAGCAGTTCTTGAGTATATTCTTTTAAATGTGTGAGATTACCAAAAAGAAAACTAACTGGGTTATTAATTTCATGAGCAACTCCGGCTAAGAGCTGTCCCAAACCAGCCATTTTTTCACCCTGAATTAATCGGCTTTGAGTTTGTTTTAATTCTTGCAGGGCTTGAGTAAGCTCTGAAGTTTGACGTTTGGTTTGTTCAAGTAATTCTGCTTGTTGAATTGCAATTCCTAATTGCACTCCTACTTGAGCCAGAAGATTAATTTCCTCTTCTTTCCAATAGCGCGGTTGGGAATTTTGATAAGCAACTAACAATCCCCATAATTTTTCACCTTGACGAATGGGAACGAAAGTTTCGTTACGCGGAAGTTCGTTATCATCATCTGTATCTTCAAAGGTTTCTATAATCAATGGTTGAGTTTGTACAACAGGTTTGCGACCATCTTTGAAAGAATCTGCCACAAATTTACCGCTCCAATCAGAGTTAAAGCGGTAGATTGCAACTCGCTCAACTTCTAGTAGCTCTCGCACAGCTTGAGTAGTAGTTTTAAAAATAGTTTGAATATCGAGGGATTGACGTATTTTGTCAATAGTAGCAGCCAATAATTCTTGTCGTTCCATTGCTTTTTCTCGTTCGGTAGCTTCTGCTAACTGCACAGCTTGCATTTGAACTTGTTTGAAATAAGAATCTTGTTTCAATGCCACTCCCAATTGCTCGGCGATTTGAGTTGCAAATTCAATTTCTGACTGTTGCCAATGACGAGGAGCGTTGCATTGGTGAATACATAACAATCCCCAAAGCTCTCCTTTTTTCAATAGTGGAGCGACCAGATTGGCACGCACTTGAAATGCTTTTAAAATTTGTACATAACAACCTTGAAAATTTTCTTGATAAATGTCAGCGATCGCATTTACTCGACCTTGGGCGTAAAGCGGTGCAAAATATTCACCAAAGCAGTCGTCATAAACTTTTTCTGCTATTGCCGAAGTCCAACCAGCAGCTACATCTTCATAAACAAATTCTCCTTGCCAATCATTTTGAGGATGAAAGCGGAACACGCCTACTCGGTCAGCTTTCAGCAGTTGCCGCATTTCGGTAACAGAAGTTTGAAAGATTGTATCTAAATCTAAAGATTCCCGAATTCGAGCAATAACACTAGTTAATATTTTTTGTTGCTCTGCTTGATATCGAGCTTCATGTAAAAGTTTGTTATGTTGTAAAGCAACCCCTAAATTTTCCGCAATTTGGCTGACAAATTCAATTTCCGAAGATTGCCAAGTTCGAGGATTGCTGCATTGATGAACACAAAATAATCCCCATAATTTCCCTTGCTTCAACAAGGGAACCACCAGATTAGCCCGTACTTGAAATTTGCCGAGAATCGCCGCATGACATTCACTTAATCCCGCGTCGTAAATATCTGCTACTGCTTGCACTCGGTTTTGTTGATAATTAATAGCAAACTGTTCCCCAAAACAGTGATCGTAGACTTTTGCAGTGATTACTGAGTCCCATCCAGTTACAACATCTTCAGAAATAAATTCTCCTTCCCAGTCTTTTTGAGGATCGAAACAAAAAACTGCCACTCGGTCTGTTTGTAGCATTTGCCTAACTTCGGTGACAGAAGTTTGAAAAATTGTATCCAAATCCAGAGACTTCCGGATACGAGTAATCACGCTGGTTAATGTTTTTTGTTGTTCTGCTTGATACCGAGCTTGTGCTAACAACTCGTGATGTCGCAATATGACACCAATTTGTGTACCGATTTTGGTCAATGATTCGACTTCATAAGATTGCCATTGTCTGGATGAGGCATTTTGGTAGGCAGCAATCACTCCCCAGAGTTTGTCTCCTTGGAGAATTGGGGCAGTTGCAAAGGCTTTTGTTTGAAATTGCTCTAACAGATTGATGTGGCAATCTGTTAATCCTGCTTGATAAATGTCATTGACTGTAAATGTCTCATTTTTTAGATAACGTCCCCCTTGAGTTTGTTGCAAATAAGTATCAGCGATCGCAGGCTGAATACTAACTAAGGCAGTCCACCCTTCAGCAAATGATTCAGCTACAAAGTTACCACTCCAATCAGCATTAAAACGAAAAATTGCAACTCGGTCGGCTTGCAGTAGTTTGCGAATTTCTAGAGTTGTTGTTTTAAAGATAATGTCAATATCCAGAGGTGAACGAATTGTATCCACAAGCTGAGCAATTACTTGGTCGCGCTGGGCTGCTTGAGCTAATTTTGCAGCTTGTAATTCGACTTCCTGAAGATGCTTGACTTGTTGAATCGCAACTGTTAAATGGTCAGCAATTTGGCGAATAAATTCAATTTCTGATTCTTTCCAGTTCCGCGCCTCACTGCATTGATGGATACAAAGTAATCCCCACAGTTTCTTCTCTCGTAATAGAGGGACAACGAGGTTGGCACGGATTTGAAATTTATCCAAAATTTCTCTATAACAATCACTTACTCCCACCTGATAAATATCAGCAACTGTTTGCACCTGTCCTTGTTGATAACTACTAGCAAATTGTTCTCCAAAGCAGTGGTCGTAAACTTTTACTTCCATTGCTGAAGTCCAGCCAGGTGCAACATCCTCAGAAATGAATTCTCCTTCCCAGTCTTTTTGAGGATCGAATTGGAAGACTCCTACTCGGTCAGCATTGAGCAACTGACGCACTTGTGTAACTGTAGTTTGAAAAATCGTATTTAACTCAAGAGACTCTCGAATTCGTACAATTACACTCGCTAGAGCCTTTTGTTTCTCTAGTTGCTCTTGAAGTTGAGCGCTTGACAATAAAAGTTGATTTTCTGTGAAACTTGAATTGAGTTCCATTGCTATTGATTTTAAAAATATTTCTACAAAAATTTATGATGCCAAACTTCGTCCA
The DNA here is from genome assembly GCF_005869855.1 of Nostoc sp. PA-18-2419. Taxonomy (GTDB): domain Bacteria; phylum Cyanobacteriota; class Cyanobacteriia; order Cyanobacteriales; family Nostocaceae; genus Nostoc. The sequence goes on from NZ_SZNH01000004.1 coordinate 262,763, forward strand.
GTTGAACAACGTCAAGCTTGTAAGTATGACAAACTTATTCTTGAAGTATTCAATTCTTTTAAAGAAGATGCCTATTGTTATAGTTCCCCTTTCTTGACCTATCTTCACAACTTGTTAATAATCAGTTCTCAGACTTCTGTACGGTTTTCCACTTCTATCACGGTTGGATTTGAGTTAAGGGTTGAAATCTCTAAAGTAAACTACGACGGGCTAATGTGGTGAAGATTGTCATTAATCCTTTGTAAACTCAAATGACAGCGCTCACTAGTTAGAGTACAATTTAAATGCATAACAGCTTAATTGTTGATTGTTCGCTAATTTAATTGGATGTCAAAGTAGAGATTGGCATCAAATATTAATGTTTTTAAATGCACACAGAGGTATCTAGATGGGCAGTGATCACTGTCTGTGTGATGAAATATTCTTGTAATTTTGCACGATCATGTCAATACCTTATAGTACAGGTTGGCAGAAATAAACAGACGATGTTGAATTGCTAAAAAACTTACGCATAAGTATTTTTATCATTTAATGAGTAATTTTTTATCAGACAAGGCAGAGGGCAGTTCTTGCTGGAGGAAAGAAGTATGAATGAAAACTTTAGTTCTGGGTCATTGGTTGTTTTTATTTCTTGGAGTTCCCTAATTGCGATTACACTAATGACTGACTTATCTAAATTTGCCTGACAGACCCTAAAATTTAAGTTAAATGTTTTCAAATATGTACTCTGCAAGAGTATTTAGGTATTCTTCGTGACACAACAAGACCAAAAACCCTCTCGTTCTTTCGCTGGAATTGCTGGCATTGTTGCCATTGCTACATTAATTAGTAAAGTGTTTGGTTTAATTAGGCAGCAAGCGATCGCTGCTGCTTTTGGTGTTGGTGCAGCTGCGACTGCCTACAGCTACGCTTATATTATTCCTGGCTTTCTATTGATATTACTAGGTGGCGTAAACGGCCCATTACACAGCGCGCTTGTCAGCGTTTTAGCCAAGCGTAAGCAACAAGAAGCTGCTCCCCTAGTAGAAACAGTAACAACGCTAGTAGGTGGATTTCTATTTCTGGTAACATTTGCTCAAATTTTCTTGGCAGATGAGATTGTCGATTTAGTGGGTCATGGCTTGGATGCAACAACCAGAGCGATCGCAATTCAACAGCTGCAAATTATGGCGCCAATGGCTTTATTTTCCGGATTAATTGGCATTGGTTTCGGTACTCTCAATACAGCCAATCAATATTGGTTACTCTCCATTAGTCCCTTATTATCGAGTATTACCGTCGTTGGCGGTCTTGGTATCTTGGCTATGCAACTGGGCAAAGATATTATTAAGCCGGATTATGCTTTCATTGGTGGTATGGTCTTAGCTTGGGGAACCTTAGCAGGAGCAATTCTCCAGTGGTTGGTGCAGTTAATTGTTCAATGGCGGTTAGGACTAGGCACATTACGCCTGCGGTTTGATTTTAAATCTCCTGGCGTCCAAGAAGTAATTAAAATCATGACTCCAGCGACAATTTCTTCTGGAATGATGCCAATTAATGTTGCCACCGACCTTTATTTTGCTAGTCCCATCCCTGGTGCAGCAGCAGGATTTAATTATGCCAATCTATTAGTACAAACTCCCTTAGGAATTATTTCTAATATCATTTTATTGCCCTTATTGCCGATATTTGCCAAACTCGCTGACCCAGAAAATTGGCAGGAGCTAAAATTACGCATTCGCCAAGGACTGCTACTTACTGCCTTCACCATGCTACCGCTAGGAGCGCTGATGGTGGCGCTATCTGTACCCATTGTCCAGGTAGTATATGAGCGGGGTGCTTTCAAGCCAGAAGCCACACAACTAGTGTCATCGTTACTAGTCGCTTACGGTATTGGGATGTTTGCTTATTTGGGACGTGATGTTTTGGTGCGGGTGTTTTATGCTTTGGGCGATGGGCAGACACCTTTTCGCATCAGTAGTATTAATATCTTTCTCAATATTGTATTAGATTGGTTTTTCGTTAAACCCTTTGGCGCTCCTGGTTTAGTTTTAGCAACAGTGAGTGTAAATTGCAGCTCCATGTTGATGCTGTTGTGGTTACTTGATCGCAAACTTAATGGTTTACCTTGGCGTGAGTGGAGTATGCCGATTCTCGGTTTAATTGTTGCTAGTCTGGTAGCAGGTGTAGCCAGCCATGAAACTTTGGTTGTTTCCCAACAATTATTAGGTAAAACAGGTTTACTGATTCTGCTATTGCAATTGTCTATATCTGGCTTTTTGGGAATAGCTGTGTTTGCAGCGATCGCCTCATGGATGAAAATACCAGAAGTAAATAATTTTGCGGTTCGTCTACGTCAGCGCTTTTTGAAAAAATAGTCACCCCAATCTGTATTTCTATTGAATTGTAAATTGAATAGTCATATCACCTTATTGGGTGAAAAACAATTCAGCCAGTAAGGTGAACCGAGTGTGGGAGGTTAGATTTTCTAAAAAAAGAGATTCTGGTACTAGAGAACATTGATATTACCTAACTCTAGTGAGAAGAATTCTATGAAACTGACAAAATTAGCTGCCTCTTTCCTCGCTGTAACTTCTATTATTCTTTCGGGTGGTATTGCCTCTGCTCAAACAGCAGGTACTAACGGTAACTATATCGGTGCTGGTATTGCTGCTGGTGCAACCAGTGGCGGACAAGGAAACGATAATGCACAATTTGGTGGGAATATTCAAGGACGCTACGCCGTGCCGAAAACACCTCTTTCTGTGCGGGGTTCTGTATTATATGGTGGTGATGCTGCTGCCATTATGCCTATAGTCACTTACGATGCGCCCATTGCTAGAAACACTAACGTTTACCTCGGTGGTGGTTATTCTTTTATCACTGACGAAGGTCAAAATAGCCCATTGGGCAATCGGAATGCACCTGTAGTCACCCTTGGTGTTGAATCAGAAGTTAGCAAAAATGTCATCGCCTATGGTGATACGAAATGGGGCATTGACGCTTATAGAAATAGTGATGCTGATGCTGTAAGCTTCCAAGCAGGATTGGGTTATCGCTTCTAGGAATCGCAACGGCTGATTCGGAGTTTCTTAGCAATGATATCTGCCATCTGCGATCGCGATTCATTCTCTCGCATCTGAGTTTCTGTACTCAGATGCGATGATTTTTTTAATCATTTTTATTTATGATTATGAAAAAAAATAGTACTGGCTATTATTGATAGTTTCTCTTAGAGTGAAATTATAGATTTTATATGCTGGTATTATAAATTACTGATGAACGAGATTAATCCCATTCCAGAAATAATTGGCGAAACAACAGACGTAGAATCTTGGCTAATTCGGTCAGGGCTAAAATTCTCAGACTTGGGTGATGATGCTACTAGTAGAGCAATTCGTAAGCAATGGCGAGAGTACCAAGCCGCAGTTCAAAGATGCTGTGTAGTCCTACACCAGCCACCATCACAGGTTCAATTAGGCGGCGATTATGCCAAGTTGAGAATACCTGGTGGTTTAAAAAGGGAATGGGGCGTGGGCGAGATAATGGAGATGAGGAAGCAGGGGGAGAATAACTCTTAGGTTTTTTATCGAGAGGCCAAGGGTGGTTAGGCTTGAAAGAATATCAAGTGCGAGATAAAAAAAAGTCTAATGAGGCGTTTTATCTTGGTGTTCTGTGCTTATACTTTTATTCTTTGGCATCAGCTGACTGGGGGGTTAAGACGAAGATGGGCAAACAAAGATTTGAACACTTTTATTGAAGGTAATAACGCTTTTTGAACAGCTATCTATGAGTCGATTTTTAGACTGGCTGACCCGTTCATCGTGACCTGTTTGCTGCGAATATCACCAGTTTGGGTTTCATTTCGGCATAATTTTTGTTTAAGTCCCGTTAACTCTGCTAGCATCTTTGTTGAGTTAGTAACGATATCTTTATATGGAACTAATCTAGGAAGTTTATAAGTAAATATTATATATTTGAAAGTTTTTTATATTCAATATACGCTTTACTAAAAAATTTTAAAGATACTTTAATGGTACAATGTTAAAGAATCATGACATTAAGCAATATTCTATTAAACTTGTTAATTTGCATTAATAGGTGTATGTAAATCTTGCTCTTAAAATCTTGAATAATCTAGTCGATGCCTTATCTACAGTTTAGAAAAGTAGTGCTATGTGCGTTGTTATCTTTAGTGGAGCAGCGAATTTGGATTTGAGATACTATTTTTGATAACGAACTTCAAATAGCTTGTATTTGTTTATTCCTATATTTATAAGCAGCTACAGCAAATTTTTACAAATCATTTTTTTAGTTACTGCTTATTTATTATTGTAGAGTTTATGAAAGGAAATTTACCAAAAAAACTAACTAATTATCCCTATTTAAGATTATTGAATTACAAAAACCTTCACTTGAAATGGAAGAATTACTGGTTTAAGATCAGCGGAACCTGGCGGTCATGTCCTTTAACATGTCCTATAGAGAAACCTCATCACAGACATATTTTTTGGAGTTGGCTTGGTAGTTTTTTCGCAATAGCAGCAACGGCTTACCTGTCTGTGAAAACAAATTCTCCTTTACTTATGGCTCCATTTGGTGCTACTAGTGTATTGATATTTGGTGTACCAGATAGTCCTTTGGCTCAACCCCGTAATGTGATTGGTGGTAATCTCGTAGCTACCTTAGTCAGCCTAATTGTTCTACATCTTTTCGGTTCTTCACCTTGGACAATGGGAATGGCAGTAGCAACAGCCATCGGGATGATGCAGCTTACTGGAACTGTACACCCACCTTCAGGAGCAGTTGCCTTAGTCGTAATGATGACAAAAGCTTCTTGGCAATTTCTGTTAACACCTGCTTTAGAGGGTTCTATTATTTTGGTGCTTTGTGCTGTGGTTTTTAATAATCTGGCACAAGATAGGACTTATCCCAAGCACTGGCTGTAAGCTTTTTAACGTTATTTCTTCAAATAAGCGATGGCAATAAAGCTCAAAAAAGAGAGTTTAGATACTATATAGGGGGATTATTAGGAGAAAGCGAGAGAAAAAACCTCTTTCAGATGGCTAAAAATGCTGTAGAGGTGACTTACCATCGATTGCACAACTGTTATCTAAGTCCCGTTAGCTAAGAGACTGACAAATAAAAAAATCCTACAGTCAACAGTCATCAGTCATCAACTTCAAACGGGATAATTTATTTATTGAAGTTCTTTAACATCCTTATTTTTGTTTGTAACTTGGGTTTGGTAGTGTCGCCATTTTTCCAGTTGACGCGCTCTTTTTTCATCAGTGAGGCTATCAAAACAATAAGCACAGGAGATACCTTCCTCATACTGGGGAGAAACTTTATTTTCCTCAGAAATTGGACGCCCACAACCTAGGCATAACTCATAGCTTCCTTCTTCCAACCCATGACTGACGGCTACCCGTTCGTCAAAAACAAAACATTCCCCTTCCCATAAACTTTCTTGGGCTGGAATTTCCTCCAAATATTTGAGAATGCCGCCTTTGAGATGATAGACTTCTGCAAAGCCTTGGGCAAGCATAAAGGATGAGGCTTTTTCACAGCGAATGCCACCCGTACAAAACAGAGCAACTTTTTTATGTTTTGTTGGGTCAAGGTGATGGCGCACATAATCAGGGAATTCCCGGAATGAGCCAGTTTGCGGATTTTCTGCTCTTTGAAAAGTACCGATATTCACTTCATAATCATTGCGGGTGTCAATCACGGTTACTTCTGGGTCAGAAATTAAATCATTCCATTCCTGGGGAGTCACATAAGTACCAACTCGTTGATTTGGGTCAATTTCTGGCAATCCTAAAGTGACAATTTCTGACTTCAACCGCACCTTCATCCGCTCAAACGGTGGAGTTTGGGTATAAGATTCTTTGTGTTCTAGGTCAGCTAGACGAACGTCAGAACGCAAAAACCAGAGAACAGAATCAATCGCCTGACGCGAGCCTGCAATTGTACCATTAATTCCTTCTTCTGCTAGTAAAATTGTTCCCTTGACACGTTGCGTTTGGCAGTAAGATAGCAGAGGTTCTCGTTTTTCGGCAAAATCTGGCAGCTTGACGAATTTATACAGTGTTGCAACAACCTCGATATTTTCTGGCTTCATCCCTTTAGTAATTGAACAATATTGAGTTACAATAACAACGGCAAGTAGGCTTTGCCTGCCATTTTAATTTTACGGGGGTTTAGCTCAGTTGGTAGAGCGCCTGCTTTGCAAGCAGGATGTCAGCGGTTCGAGTCCGCTAACCTCCATTGTTACCAAAAGTTAGACAGTGAGAGTATTGCTGAATATTATACTCTCATAAGCAACGCAGATATGACCAATCTTCCCAGGTACACACTGCTAAAAATTATGTACGATGCTTAAATTCTAAAAACCTTAATATCTCACGAATTTGATCTCAGAAAAAATATTATAAAGTACTTGCCAAATCCTATCGTTTAGGTTTAAGATTAGAAAATGTGAGCGTTCCTCAGTAGCTCAGTGGTAGAGCGATCGACTGTTAATCGATTGGTCACTGGTTCGAATCCAGTCTGGGGAGTTTATCAGAGTTAGCAGTCAATATGGGTACTGTGTGATCAGCCAACAAATCCCGAAAATCTTGGATTTGGTTTATCAAACGCCACTCAACGAGCCGGGAAGCTTCATCCAACTAAAGTGGCTCCCCAAGCTACGCAATTTATTTTTTGGGCTTGACGCCAGCGTATTAGCCTATGACTTAGTAGAGAGCTTTATTAGATTGTCTAATTCTTGCTGCATCTGACTAACAACTAATTCATAACATTGATTAACATAGTGGCGATCGCTAGCTGCTTGCCGACCATAGCGTTCAAATACAATTGGAGGACAAACCCGCGTGTACAAGCTCACAGGTAAAGGAATGTTGGGCAAGGGGCCAAACGCTAATCCCCAAGGCAGTCCGAGATAAATGGGAAAAACCTCTGGATCAATTCCCAACAGCCAAGGCATACCCCACTCATGGAGTTGGCGCACAATTTTATACCAATCAGTCAATATAATTAACGTATCGTGGGCACCCCAAGAAATCACAGGTACAATTGGTACATTTTCTCGCAACGCTAATTTGATAAATCCTTTGCGTCCCACAAAATAAATTTTGTTACGCAAATAATGCGGCCGGAAGACATCTTCGGCTCCGCCTGGGTAAACTAGCACACTAGCTCCAGAGCGCAAAGCACCGGCAGCCATTTTCGGATGAGCAATGATTGCTCCAGCCTTGGCAACTAGTTGCGCTAGTGGCGGGCTAACCTGCCACGCCTTCGGATGCATCAAACCATAAACGGGCCGCTCTACACCAAAGCGTCGGAACCAGTCGTACATCATCATCGTCATATCTGGCGCCGCGAGTCCTCCATTGTGCGAACCGACAAACAAGACATTTTCTTCAGGTCGAATATTCTCCCAGCCACTAGTTTGAACTCGGAAATAGTAGTCATATAAAAAGCCCGCGAGGGGCATCAGAGATTTGATGAACTTTGGATCTCGCTCATCCAAAGACCAACCAAGTTTTTTGTTTAAGAGATGTTGCTTTTTTGACATTGATGCATTTTATTTGTGGTCATGTGTACTAAGTGTATTCAAGAGCAAAGCAAAGAAAGCTAGCTAAGGCGTCAAAATTCAGGAGTAAACAAGCTTTCTGCTTGCTACCAAACTGAGCTTGTGTACTTCATTTTGCTTGAAATCTGCTGTATATCTTCTGTTATGGTGGTCAAGACAGACAATAATATGAAAAAATATAGCAACTTTTGTAGGTTGTGATACGCTATCTGCTTGAGGAGTTTCGAGGTACTGAAAATGACTAAGCTGCGCGTGGGGTTATTGTTTGGCGGTCGTTCGGGAGAGCATGAAGTTTCAATCAACTCAGCACGGGCGATCGCTAAAGCCTTAAGTGCAGAGCAAAATGCTAGTAAGTACGAAATATTGCCTTTTTACATCCAAAAAGATGGACGTTGGCTAGCCGGGGAAGCACCCCAAAAGGTTTTAGAAAGCGGCATCCCACTACTGGAAGCCCAAGAATCAACATCTGACGGACAACTGACATCTAACCCTCAAACCCAAATCCTCAGCCAATGGCAATCTCCCTCTCAAGTTGCCCAAGTCGATGTTTGGTTTCCGATTCTCCACGGTCCCAACGGTGAAGATGGGACAATTCAAGGGTTACTCACTTTGATGCAAGTGCCTTTTGTCGGTTCTGGGGTGTTAGGTTCGGCAATGGGGATGGATAAAATCGCGATGAAAATGGCCTTTGAGCAAGCGGGACTTCCGCAGGTGAAATACAAGGCCTTAACTAGAGCGCAAGTGTGGTCTAATCCTTGTGTATTTCCGAAACTATGCGATGAAATTGAAGCAACATTAGGTTATCCTGCTTTTGTCAAGCCTGCTAATTTAGGTTCATCAGTGGGCATTGCCAAAGTGCGATCGCGCCCAGAATTAGAAGCTGCTTTAGATAATGCCGCCAGTTATGATCGCCGCCTAATTGTAGAAGCTGGGGTCGTCGCCAGAGAAGTAGAGTGTGCCGTTTTAGGTAATGACCACCCTCAGGCCTCTGTCGTTGGAGAGATTAGTTATGACAGTGATTTTTATGATTATGAAACCAAATATACTGAAGGGAAAGCAGATTTACTGATACCCGCACGCATTCCAGATGCAATTGTCCGTCAAATTCAGGACATGGCTTTGCAAGCTTTTGCCGCTGTTGATGCCGCAGGCTTAGCAAGGGTAGATTTTTTCTACGTGGAAGCCACAAAAGAAGTTTTGATTAACGAAATCAACACCTTACCAGGCTTTACTGCAACTAGTATGTATCCCCAACTTTGGGAGCATAGTGGAGTTTCCTTTCCTGAATTAGTTGATCAATTAGTTCAATTTGCCATCGCTAGACAATCAGGGAAGTGATTTCCAGATAAATATAGCAGAAAGTAACAAGAAATACAGAATTTCGGCAAAAGTTAGCCCAATTTAGTCGTCTTTGTTTTACAAAAAAGTTACTTGAATCTGAACTTTTGTTACGGATACCTGATGCTTGACTCCTCCAGTACAATTTATTGACTAGAGGGGTACAAATCTGAAAGTAATCATGAAAAAAAGTCAGAGTGTACAGCACGAGCCAACCCAACTAATAGGGGCCACTCCAGAGCTGACAAAGAGAAAATCAAGATTAACAAAAAGCTCAAATGGTCTGATATATTTGGTTGCACATCATCCTTGGCTATTGTTAACTGGGTCTTTAGCTATGTTTATCGGAGGTGGTACTTTTGCCTTGTATAGCTTAGGTAATGCTGGGCAAGTAACACAAGAAGAACCAGAGCAAATTCCAGTTATCGTTGAACAACCAATCAATACGCCCTCTGAGAATAATAATCCTACACCTTTATGGATGGTGGTTGCGATCGCCCTCAGCTGTGGTAGTGGTTGCTTGGTCATTTTCCGAATGCTCAACCGGACAAAGCAACCGCAAAAAGTCCCAGTTCCAAAACAGGTTAGTCACTATCATGCACGCCTGGCAGAAGCCCGCTACACAAGATTGGAACCACGGCTTCCCAAAAACCAGCCAATTTTTGTGCCCCAGCGACAACTAATACCGATGATGCAGATACAACCTAAAACAAAGCATTTGGTGACGGTTCTACCACCAGAACACAAGCACCACCTGGATACACGCCCGGAATCTTTAGCAGACTTGATGGATCTTCGTAAAGATAGCTCATTATCTGCAATTTTACGCCAGTATTAATAATACTGTAAAGTAAAAACTTGTTAAATTAATACTTTTTGCTAATTAAGGTGACCAGGATTCCTGATTTCTCTAAGAAGTCAGGAATCTTATTTTTTATGATTGGCAGATGGAGATTTAGCCGCTTTTAAAAAGTTAAAAATCTGCCAAAATGGCAACCATATTCGGATGAACCAAGCTAAATTATAGAAGATAAATGACTTCAAGGGTGTTGTTATCAGGGACTACCAAGCAAGGAAATCTTTTTCTAAAAATACTATCTACTAATTGATTGACATCCCAAATCGAGCATCTATATTAAATTATTTGAAGATAATTTTTACAGTAGATAAACATCAATAATTAGGTTTAACATTTGCTATAACAGGAATCTTAAATGTATATGGGCATTGTTGTTGAAGTACGCATTAGCCCCCAAATCACTAGCAACGTCTGTATACATTCCTGTTCACTTCAGTAGCAAATGGTAGAGTGGGAGTTTGAAAGCTGACTGATATGCTTCCTCCCACTCTCTTTTTATGAATAATATTATGTTCGGATAAATGCTACGCGAACGGAGAACGCGTAGGATACGAAACCAAGCAATTATACAAGACCAAGTGATTGGTTGGTTTCACTTGGTTGTACTCGCTTTAAATATATCATAAGTGATTAGCCGAACATGATATAAGAATTTAGAACTCAGAAGTCAATATTCAGTATAAATTGTTTTTATTTAGTCAAAGCCAGTGTCTTGCAAAAATTCTAGAATTGCTGTATTCATTTCCCCAGAAGCACCAGTTGAGGCATCATGATAGCAGTTAGACAACATTTGGAATTTAGAATTTGGAATCTGTTGATGTAATTTTTCACCATGACTAGCAGGAAACCAACTATCTTGCTCTCCCCACAAAATTAATGTAGGACACTGAATCTGACTTAAATTATTTTGAATTTTATTGAGCATATTTGGCTTATTTGCTTGGCAATTCTCTATTTCCCGCGCTGCTATTTGTAATTCTTCGGCAACTTTGCCGATTGTACCAGGTAGTTCAATAAACGGGTAAGTTATCCAATAAATATCTTCCTGTGTCAGAATTGAAGGATCGAATAGTACTGCACGTCTTTCTATTGCCATAATTTCTCTCAATAAAGGTGCAAACAGATATGCCAGACGCAAGGAGTCTATTGTTTGCATGATTTCTAAAGGTGTTTGGGCAAGTAACCACATTGCCCAATGCGGTAAACGTTCCGGAAAGATAGGTACGTTTACTACTACCAACCGCCCGATTACTTGAGGATGTTCTTGAGCAAGGGCAAGAGCAATTAATCCTCCCAGAGATTCAGCCACAATCACTGCTGGTTCATCGCATAATACTTGAATAATTCTTTTAAATTCAATAACTTGATGACCATTATATTCTTTACGAAACAATGGTTTTTCTGAAAAACCAAACCCTTTGGCATCAAAACAAATGACCCGAAAATATTTAGATAATGGTGCTATCAGATGGCGCCAATTGTAGCTCCAACTGCCCATACCATGTAAGAGAATTAGCGGTTTTCCTCTACCTACTTCGCCATAAGCAATTTGTACAGGATACCCATAAGCATCACTAATAATCAAATTTTGCCGCCCTTTAGGAAAAGTAGCTTGCCACCAGTCTTTCATTCCTTAATAAATCAATAATTTCAGGTAAGTATTCAGAATTCAAAATTATAATCGTCTGTCTGCCTAGCTACTAGACATAGATAGTGTACTTCACTAACTTTAAATCTGCTGTATTATAAAATCAAGGGTACTATAGCTTTTGAATATTACTCAAATTATTAAGCTTGAGTTTCAGGGTCTTTTTAATTGTGACTTCCAGATTCTGAATTCTCAATTCTAAATTATGATAATTTAAGTACCAGTTAAGGCATTCCACACTATTCTAATTAATATCACAGGTAATGCCACTAAGACAATAGAAATTAGCAATAACCCAGCCAAAACGGCAATGATAAACCACTTATCTGCACTCTTTTGCTGGCTGKGAAACTTCAAGTGTTCTTCCAATAGTTTCAGATTATAATTGTTAGCTGTCCAAGCAATATCAAAAACGTCTCCCACAACTGGGATAGCGCCTACTAAACCATCAATAATTACATTCAAAACCATTCTGCCTAAGGCGGCTCTAGATACACCCAGCCGTGCTGCTTCTAAAATGATGTAGCAAGAAAACATGACTCCCAAAAAATCACCACCAATAGGTAGTAATCCTATAATTGGATCGATACCAATACCAACTTTGGTTCCGGGAATAGTAATAGCATTATCCAGCAGCCGACTGATTTGACGCAGGCGCTTTAAGGTAGGTGCTTTGGCATCAGGTTCAATCATCGAAGACCGAAAAGAAGAATCAGGCATGAAAGCGATCGCTAATTTTGTATTCAATCGTTAGACATTTTACTCCCCAATCGAACTTTTGCAAAAGTTTCTTTAGGGATTTATCAATTAATATTTTTTAATACTTTTCGGCAGATTGTGATTGTGCTTTTGAACGCATATCTTCGCCAACAGTTACGTTTAACTGGTCGCCGATTAACATCACAGCAGCACTCATCGACAGCCAAAGCATTAAAACTATCACAGCTCCAACTGCACCATATACTTTATTATAATTCCCAAAGTTCGCCACATAAAGCCGAAATAAAGCAGATAACATCGCCCAGAAAACAGCTGCTAAAATTGCTCCAGGCATCATTGGCGTACCTGAGTTCCACACACTCGGGCCGTAGCGATAGACAAAGCCAAAAGCGTAAGCAACAATACTTAAAGCTAAAGGCCAGCGTAACAGCTGCCAAATATCGAACAAAAAGATTAAAGAAGCATTTTCACGCGCTACCATTGCCAAAAGCCAATCGCTGGTAAACACTAAAAAAGAAGCCAACACCAAAAGCAACATAGTACCCAGTGTTAAGCCCAGAGAAACGAGCTTGGCTTTCCAAAAAGGGCGTATTTGTTCTGGAGGAATTTGATGGATTTGGTCGAGGGCTGTCATTGCAGTACTCACCGCGCCTGAAGCAGTCCAAATTGCTAATAAAAAGCTTAGAGAAAATAAACCACTATTTTTGGAATTGGCAATTTCTGTAGTGGCAAAATCACGAATCAGAACTAAAGCTTCTTCAGGTAAAATTTGACTCAGTAGCGCCGCCAGTTGTTTAAAAGTATTTTGTAAAGATTCTGCTAATAAGCCAATAGCTGTAAGCAGAGCAAGAATCGCTGGAAACAACGATAACATCGCATTAAAAGCAATTTCCGAGGCTAATCCCAAAAGTCGTCTTTCAATTGTCCTGGCGAAAGTTTTTTGAAGTGTCCGCCAATTGAGGTGACGAAAGAAGCGAACAAAACGAGGCTTGAACATAACTACAGCAATTTACAACTCAAATGATATTGGCATATACAGGTAATATCATGTGCAGTCGAAAATTGATCGTTTAGACTGACGGTCGGGCTTTTGGAGTTGAAGGCGAGTTTTTTACGCAATCAAATAGGAATTCGGTATAAAGCGATCGCTAACCTAATTTCACCGAGTATTGTAACAAAAATTGCGACATTGGTAACACGATATTTACTTTTATGAGGTAATTTTAGTTACACAAGCGACTTTAAACAAATTATCAGCAAGAATAAAGATGTAACAGGCATTAGGAGAGTATAAATGAGCTAAGCTGGCACTTTTTATAACTAATCACCCTCAAGATAGAGTGTAGAAATAGAAGTTTTATATATATGTATTTTTCAGACAGACTACTGGCTTAATTGTGCAACAAGTTCTTCTCAGCATGGTAATTAAGTTTGCATAAATTGTAAATGACTTGCATAGTTATTAACCTATATCGTATTAAACAAGCAGCGAGTTGAGCAGCCAATCAAAAGGTAATCAACTAATAGCTAGCTAAAACTTAATTAAATCAAACTTACGAGGTTTCTAACTATGTCTAGTGTACTGTTTACAGATTTATCAAACGAACAACTAGAAGCTGTAGCTGGCGGTGTTGATTTTCAAATAGATGCAACTTTTTTCACAGCAGATGAAAATGTTCTCAATGGTGGTAGCAGTTCTGACCCTAGTGGTAGCAGCGCTAATTCCAACGGTAAATCTACAGATATTACAACTGCTGGACTAGCTTTCTTAGGCTTGGATGCTAGTGACACTCCTGATCTTTCAAAAGTATTAAGCCATTAAGTCGAGCAGCTAAAAAATAGCAATCAACTAATAGGTGAGTTCAAGCAAAATAGTTTGTTAAAAAGGAATTAGAGATTTTCTCTCTAATTCTAACAAATCAATCTTCTAACTTTTCGTTTTGAACTCACATAGTCAATACTAAAGGTTCATTAAATCAAACTTACGAGGTTTTTAACTATGTCTAGTATATTGTTTACAAATTTATCCAACGAGCAACTAGAAGTTGTAACTGGTGGTGTTGATTTTCAACTAKATGCAACTTTTTTTACCGCAGATGAAAATGTTCTCAATGGTGGTAGCAGTTCTGACCCTAGTGGTAGCAGCGCTAACTCCAACGGTAAATCTACAGATATTACAACTGCTGGACTAGCTTTCTTAGGCTTAGGTGCTACTGACATTCCTGATATTTCAAAAGGATATAGTCATTAATTTGAGTAGCTAAAAAACTACAATTAGCTAATACGTGAGTTTAATAAAAAGAGGTTGATAAGTAAAAACATTAACTTTTCGACACTCAATTATAAACTCACGTAGCTAATAGCTAAAATTTCCCAATCCAACTTACGAGATTTCTAACTATGTCTAGTGTATTGTTTGCTGATTTATCGAACGAACAACTAGAAGTTGTAGCTGGCGGTGTAAATTTCCAACTAGATGCAACTTTTTTTGCAGCAGATGAAAATGTTCTCAATGGCGATAGCAGTTCGGATCCAAATGGCAGTAACGCTTGGTCTAACGGTAAGTCTACAGATATTAAAACTGCTGGAGTAGCTTTTTTAGGCTTGGATGCTTGTGACATTCCTGATATTTTCTAAAGATACAGCTGTTAAGTTTAGCAGCTAAAAAATCTAATAAATTAATACGTGAGTTCCATCAAAATAGTTTAGTAAAAAGCATTAGAGATGAATGGCATTAATCATAAAAAATTAACCTTGCCTATCTCCGATGAGAATGTGATCTCACGTAACTAATAGCTAAAATTTCTCAAATCAAAATTATGAGGTTTGCAGCTGTGTCTGACGAATTATTTACAGATTTATCCGATGAACAACTAGAAGTAGTAGCTGGTGGTACTGATTTTCAAATAGATGGTACTTTTTATCAAGCTAGCGAAAATATTCTCAGTGGAAGTAGCTATTCCGGGCCAAATGGTAGCGTTACTACTTCTCATGGTAGATCTACAAATATTAAGACTGCTGGGTTAGCTTTTTTAGCTTTAGATGCTAATCAGATTTTTGATATTTTCAAGGAAAACCACCGCTAAAAATAATCTCCTAGAGGTGTAAGTGGAAAGGTCAGAATTGATAATATTAGATTATCGGCACACTCTAACATAACTTGATACGAAAGATCCAACATATGATCCATAATAATATAATTATATGGGTCATATTTTGTTCAAAATTATCCTTTTCAAAATAAAAGTTTAGAATAAAAATGATTGTCAAATAAAGTCTACTTTACTTTATTGATATGATTGACATTATCAAGCCTATTCTAACTAAAATTTTAACCTATTACATCTTCAGTAAAAAGTAGCCATTTTTTATTAATTTTCAAGCTATTGAATTAGACTGATATTTTGAAAATAATCAGTATTAATTTGCTGCGTTTAAAAGTTAAAGAACTAAGATTATTTAACTTTTAATAATCTCTTATAGCTTATGTATCTGCGGTAAAAGTTATCATTATCTAGAGTAATTTACCGATGAAATACCAGTTTGTTAAACAGCATAGTAAAGAAGATTGTGGAGCTGCTTGTCTTGCTACTATTGCTAAATATTACGGACGTACTTTTACTCTCAGCCGCATCCGGGAAGCAGTGGGTACTGGACAATTTGGGACTACTTTATTAGGTTTAAAACGTGGAGCCGAAACACTTGGGTTTAATGCTCGTCCAGTGAAAACTTCGTCCGAACTTCTCAGTCGAATGAATGAAGCACCGCTACCAGCAATTATTCACTGGAAAGGAAATCATTGGGTTGTTTTATATGGTAGGAAAGGGAAAAAATGTTTAGTTGCAGATCCAGCGGTAGGTGTGCGTTATCTTTCTCAAAAAGAGATAGCAGAAGGCTGGACAGATTGGTTAATACTTTTATTAGAACCCGATCCAATACGGTTTTTTACCCAAGAGAATGATAAAGTTGGTGGGTTTTGGCGTTTTTTCAAACGTGTTTGGATTTATCGCACGATTTTAGCTCAAGTTTTGCCTTTGAATTTAACATTAGGTTTGCTATCTTTAGCTTCTCCTTTTCTGCTGCAAATTCTTACTGATGATGTATTAGTTCGAGGTGATACAAAACTACTGACTACTGTAGCGATCGCTGTAGTAGTAATGAATGTTGTTTCTCGGAGTCTTTCGTTTGTACAGTCTAACTTAATTGCTCACTTTGCTCAACGTCTGCAATTAGGTCTAGTTATGGAATTTGGGCGGCAAATTTTACGATTACCTCTTTCTTATTACGAAGCCAGACGTAGCGGTGAAATTGTTAGCCGTCTGAGAGATATTAACCAGATTAATCAGTTAGTTGCTAATTTAATTATTACTCTTCCAAGTCAATTTTTTATCGCTTTAATTTCTTTTGGATTGATGGTTTTTTATAGCTGGAAACTTACAGTAGTAGCTGTATTCATTGCGATAGTGATGAGTTTATCTACAATAGTATTCCAGCCTACTTTGCGTCAAAAAACTCGTGAACTTTTAGTTCAAGAAGCTGAAACCCAAGGAGTTTTAGTAGAAACTTTTAAAGGCGCTCTCACACTCAAAACTACCACATCTAGACCGCAATTTTGGGATGAATTTCAAAGCAGATTTGGTCGTCTCGCTAACGTGACATTTAGCACGATTCAAATTGGAATTATCAATAATACTTTCTCTGGCTTGGTAGCGGGAATTGGTGGTGTAATATTGCTGTGGTTCGGTGGTAATTTAGTAATAACTCCAGCAGAAAACCTCAGCATTGGTCAACTACTTGCTTTTAACTCAATGAACGGTAATTTCCTGGGGTTAATTGCTACTTTAATCAGTTTTGTTGAGGAATTTACACGGGCTAAAACAGCCACACAACGTCTTACAGAAGTTATAGATGCTACTTCAGAAACGGAGGGCGATGAGATAAAACCTTTCGCMGAAATTCCTGAAAATGCTGATATAATTTGTACAAATATCAACTTTCACTATGCTGGTCGGCTTGACTTAATAGATAACTTTTCTTTAAGAATTCCGGGTGGAAAAGTTATTGCTGTTATCGGCAAATCTGGTTGTGGTAAAAGTACTTTAGCAAAATTGATTGCTGGGTTATATCCACTGCAATCTGGGAATATTTGTATTGGACTTTATAACCTCCAAGACCTTTCTCTTGATTGTCTACGTCAACAAGTAGTTCTTGTTCCTCAAGAACCTCATTTTTGGAGTCGTTCTATTGTTGAAAACTTTCGCTTAGGCGCACCCCAGGTAACGTTTGAGCAAATTGTAAGAGCTTGTAAAATCGCTGAGGCTGATGAATTTATTAGTAATTTACCTGATAAATATCAAACTATTTTAGGTGAATTTGGTGCAAATATTTCTGGTGGGCAACGTCAAAGACTGGCAATAGCAAGAGCCATTGTTACAGATCCGCCAGTTCTAATTTTAGATGAATCTACTGGTGGACTAGATCCAGTAAGTGAAGCAGAAGTTCTAGATAAATTATTTCAGCATCGCTGGGGTAAAACTACGATTTTAATTACTCATCGTCCGAAAGTAGTTAATCGGGCTGATTGGATTGTATTGCTAGATCGTGGCAAATTAAAGCTTCAAGGTTCTTTG
Source organism: Nostoc sp. PA-18-2419 (assembly GCF_005869855.1). Lineage (GTDB taxonomy): Bacteria > Cyanobacteriota > Cyanobacteriia > Cyanobacteriales > Nostocaceae > Nostoc. The sequence goes on from NZ_SZNH01000004.1 coordinate 280,534, forward strand.
CAAGAATTGCGAACAAAACCAGGAGAGCATCTGGACTTTTTAATATCTTGAAGAAATCAGAATTAAATTTATGAGGCATTTAAACTATTGAAAAGTCTTGTTTCCTCATAAATATAAAACTTTGTATGATGTTTAATTATTTAAATTCCTTCTCTCAAATTTAGTAATTATACAAAACTTGTTCGGAATTGTAATTGCTCGATTTTCAATTATTAGGAAAAATATGCTGTACACCCATAATCAAAAGTTTCTACCATCACTTCAAAAGGATGAGTTTCTTCCTCCTATCAGTGCTTGGACATCTTTAGCTGGAGTATTTCTGGTTGGAACTATTGGTTCTGCGATCGCTCTTTCTTCATGGATTAAATACAATGTTATGGTGGAAACTGCTGCTACTGTTCGTCCCATAGGCGACACGAAGTTAGTACAACCAGAAATGGAGGGAACTGTTGAAACCATTTTTGTCAAAGAAAATCAAATTGTCAAAAAGGGAGAAGCGATTGCTCGCCTGGATACCCAACAATTGCAAATCAAAAAAAGTCAACTTCAAGGTAATATCGAACAAAGTAGATTACAAGTAAGTCAAATTGATTCGCAAGTTGCTATTTTAAATACTCAAGTGTTAGCTGAAAAAAGATATATAGAACGAACTGTTTCTTCAGCAAAAGCAGATTTGGCAGGTAACCAACGAGAGTATCAAGAACGAAAAATAACTACTGAAAGTGAATTGTTAGTTTCAGTAGCTAGCTTGCAAAAAGCCAAGGCAGATCTACAAAAAGCTCAAACCGATTTAGACTTTGCCAAAATAGATAGCGATCGCTATGAACAATTAGCAGAAGTTGGCGCAATCGGGCGGCGTGAATTTGAGCAGAAAAAATTAGTTGTTGAGCAGACTAAATTAACAATTGAATCTGAAAAAATATCTGTTCAAATTGCTCAAGCTAAACTACAATCAGCCCAAGCTGTAGTTAATCCCAGTATGGCAAGAATTGCGATCGCCGAAGAACGCATTTCTCAAGAAATTGCTAGAGGTGAAGCCACCATCGCTACTTTAAATAAAGAAAAACAAGCTTTAATCCAGCAGCGTGTGGAAATGCAAACCCAACTCAAGCAATATCAAAAAGAACTTCAGCAAATTGAAACTCAATTAAAAAACAGCATTATTCGTGCTACTAGTGATGGCACAATTCTTAAGCTCAATTTACGAAATCCTGGCCAAGTTGTGCGTGTTAGCGAATCTATTGCTGAGATTGTTCCTCAAAATGCTGCTTTGGTGATTAAAGCAATGATTCCTACCGCAGAAATTCAAAAGGTTGCAGTTGGTCAAAAAGTGCAATTGCGAATTGATGCTTGTCCATATCCTGATTATGGCACTCTCAAAGCTGTTGTCAGCGCTATTTCTCCGGATGTAATTACACCTATGGCTGGCAATATCAACGTAGCTACATCAACTGCTGTTGGTGGTTATTTTGAAGCAACAATTCAACCTGAAATGCTAAAATTTGGCAATGGTAGTCTTCAGTGTCATATCCAATCGGGGATGAATGCAAAAGCTAATATTATCTCCCAAGAAGAGACTGCATTACAATTTATGCTGAGAAAGGCCAGATTAATTACTGACCTTTAATAAGTAAAAACTAAGAAATCAGAATTTCTGATTTCTGCTCTATCAATGTAATATCTAGTATCTACCCATCATAACTCCTTCTTTCCTATTTAAACCAGGGAAGAGAGTTTTGTCTTTTTTAAATTTAGTAAAATCGATAAATTTGATATGAAATGCATTAATAATACATGAGAAAGGATTAATAAATTACTGTGGCATTTTTGGGCAATTATTTTGTACGGGTTGGCATTTTTTTGGCATAAATATGTCGTGGKTTGCATATAAATTTTTGATTATGCTACTAAAATAGCTGACATAAGAATATTATGTGAGCGTGAAATTGTGTAAGCAAATTATACTTTGAATTGTCTACGTTATGTCCCTTGTGCGGTTTCTGACATCTTATCAGAGAATTCAACAATCATTGCAATGGTGGTCTTCTAGACAGTCGATGAAACTCTTTGTGGAAGCAGAGAAAATTCGGGATGATTTGTTACAAGAATCTTTTACAATACGTCGCAATTTAGATTTGTTGAGAGTAGATAATCTGAATGTATCAGACAATAAAATTCAAGAATGTTTAAAACAAATTGACAATTTTCACCACTCTTTAGTACAACTGAGCGATCGCTTATTTCCAGCATCCCTTCAAGACAGTTTTCCCTTAGCCATCGAATACTTATTAGAACCTTGGTTAGTATCCAATCCCCAGTTATACTTTCAAATTGATTTACCCGTTTATTGGCGACATGAGCCAGCTGAACGTAGTTTAATTGTTTTAACAGCTTTAAATGAGTTACTGACCATAACTTTAGCAGAAGTTATGGCATCAACATCAATTTATATCAATTTAAAAGAGCAGAAAAGTATTGGAAAACTAATTGTAGAAATTACTTATACTAATATGTCTTCATTTGTACTTCATTCTCGCCTACCAGAATTAAATTACCTTTATGAAAGTTTTCGATTACTCACTTCAGGTAAATGTTTTAGTACAACTAGTAATTTGAGAATTTCTTGGTGTTTTTATTGGTAATTTTTATTCATCTTTTTGTTAATAAATGATTAGCAAATGTAGATGATAAGTAAGAATTTATAATTGTGTACTTTCTCAGCAGGCTATGAATTATGAAACAAGAAGTATCCGAAAAGGCGTTGCTGAAAATTTTAGTAATTGATGACCATGAGTCAGTTTTAAGTGGAACAGTAGACATTTTACAAAAGCATTACCCTGGTGCTGAAATTATCACTGCTATCAATGCTAATAAAGCTCTCAATCAAGTTAGTAGTTTACACTTAGATCTTGTAGTTATGGATCTTTCGATTCCAGAAAATTATGGGATTACAGCGCGACCTGACACAGGTGTTCAACTACTTAGAATTTTCATGAGACAATATCCCAACTTGAATATTATTGTCCAAACCGCTCATGTGAGAACATTAGTAAGAATTAGACCTGATATTGATAGTCATAAAGGAGGTTTTACAGTCGCGGATAAAAGTCTTTCTAGCCAAGAAATGTTGACTAGAGTTGATTGGGCACTACAAGGGTTAACTCACACCAAAGATATTAAAGGAATCTATTCGGGATTAGAGTTAAAAGCAGAGTGGCTCAAAGTATTAACTCTAGCATTTGAAGAAGGATTACAAGACAAAACTATTGCTGAAAAAATGTGTATATCTGAACGGATGGTACGTCATTATTGGAGTAAGCTACAAGATGCTTTGAATGTTTATCCTGATGAAGGAAAAAATATTCGGATTCAAACGGAAATTAGAGCTAGAGAAGAAGGATTAATTGATTAAGTTTTTACCAATATTTAATTTTATAATTATTAGCATTTAAAAAAAATTATTATTTATTAAAATTCTTTAAATAGTTACTTGTAGCTAAAGGCTAGGAGGAAAGCTTATGCAGCCTGGACTTTGGAAAATAATCAAAGAAGAAATTCGCATTTGGCGTGTAGGTGTATTCCCAGGAATTATAATCATTGCATTGGTGATAGTTGCTCGGTTGAGTGGTTTAATGCAATCTTTAGAGTGGCTAGCTTTTGATAGTCTTCTACGTCTGCGTCCTGAGGAACCTATAGATGAACGAATTGTAATTGTGGGCATTAATCAAGATGATCGCTTGACAAATTTTCCAATGTCAGATCAAGATTTAGCAGCACTATTGTGGAAATTACATCGTTGTCAACCTAGAGTTATCGGTGTTGATATTTATAGAAATTTTCCAGTTAATCCCGGTCATACAGAACTGGTAGAAGCTTTTAAAAATATCAAAAATTTAATTTTTATTGAAAAAGTATTGCCCAAGCAAATTGCTCCGCCACCAAATTTGTCTTTTGAACAAATTGGCTTTGCAGACCAAATTACAGATGGTGACGGTAAACTCAGACGAAGTTTATTAATAATACCAACATCTCAAGGAGACAAATTTTCTTTCTCTCTACGTTTAGCAGAAATTTATTTAACTCATCAAGATATTAGCTTTAAAAATAGTAGTATGGATGGCACTACCATCCATTTTGGTAATCTGGCGCTACCAAAACTTTTTCCTAACTCTGGAGGCTATGTCCAGACTGATGCAACCGGAGTTCAAGTACTGCTGAATTTTCGTAGTGGTCGAAAAAGATTTAGAACTATATCTTTAAATGATATTAATAGCAGTAAATTTAATTCTGAATGGTTACGCGATCGCATTGTGATTCTCGGCATAACTTACCCTAGCCATAAAGACTTGATGAATACTTCCACAATTCCATCTAGCCAACCTATCAAAAGACCAATTTATGGAGTGGAAATCCAAGCACATGCTGTTAGCCAAATTGTTAGCGCAGTGCTTGATGACAGACCACTTTTAAATACTTGGTCAGATGGATGGGAATATTTGTGGATTTTTGCCTGGGGGTTTTTAGGAATTGCGATCGCTCGATTGAGTAAGTCTCCTTTGGCAAATCTGATAATTGTTGGTACTACAACTTCAAGCTTAGTAGTCGCCAGTTATTTACTTTTAACTTGGGGTTGGTGGGTTCCAGTAATTCCGACAATTATTGTTTTAACTCTCAATGGGATAGAACTCACTGCTTTATATCAATGCGATAAAGCTTTGCGATCGGGGATTAAAGCTAGGCAAGATGTTATTGAACGTACATTTGAAACAATCCATAATGGGCCATTGCAAAGCCTTGCTAAAGTTTTAAAAATGGTTCGAGGTGAAGATTTGCCAATTAAAGAATTACTTCCAGAATTGGAAAAAGAACTTGATAAACTCAACCACGAACTTCGAGGAATTTATGATTTTTTACAACGAGAACATCCGACTCAAGACAGTAGTCTTTATTTAGGAAATACTTTAGTATTAAATTTGCAAGATCCTCTGCACGAAATTCTTTATCAAGTTTACAGTCATACTTTAGCGCGAGACTTTCCTTGCTTTAGAACAATTAAAGTGAAAATCCGTACTTTTGAACCCATCGATGAGCGATATTTAAGCATACAAGAAAAGCAAGGACTTTGCCGATTTCTTGAAGAAGCTTTGTGCAATGTTGGGAAACATGCTACAGGAGTAACTCGCCTCGAAGTCACTTGCTTTTCATCTGAAGGCTGGTACACTTTGAGTATTATAGATGATGGTTTGGGTGTCAATTCATCTCGAGAAGGTCGCGGCACCCAACAGTTTAGAAATTTAGCAAAACAACTCAAAGGTAAATTTCAACGAGTACCATTTTCTTCAAGAGGAACAATTTGTGAATTGTCTTGGCCTATAACTAAGTTTTGGTACTCTAATAAATGATTGTTCGTAATCATTTATATAGTAAGTATTTGCTAATTATATAGTTATTTACAGTTAAATATACTAAAAAAATCTCTTAGTCTACTTGAGTGAATCAAGGCTATTTTGCCTTGCAGTTGAGTTAAGTATAAAATTACAAACAAGCAGAAAATTTACTATATTTAAATAATAAATTGGTTTGTCTAACGGATGAACCAAGTATTTTACTTACCCATTTTAAGAATGTGTATTTTATAGAAATAACTCGCTTCCCAAAACTCAAAATTTTTATTCTCAATTCTGTAATAAAGTTATCAACAAAAGCTAATGACTTGGCTAATTACTTCTTTATATACTGAGCAATAAGACTTACAACTTATTCAAAAGTCGTTAATTTAAGTAAAATAACTATTAACTGGGGTAAAAATATGGTAGAATTAAATCACTTCTTTACCCAAGTAAAATCACATTCATATCCACAAAATCAGCAACCAGACGATAAAAACGTTAAGCCGCTAGCAGACACCTGGAATTGTTATCTTCAAAGTTTACAGGAGGCTATTGCTGAGTCAAATACAGCCAAGCAAATTGTTGAAAAAGATTATGATCGCCTCCAAGCTTTGGCGATCGCTTGGGAAAAACAAATCGAAATTGCCTCGATAAACTCTAGTGAAGATAAAGTTCGTCAGGCATTAGTCTATAAACAAAATTGTACTACAAGAGCGCGAGAACTAAAAACTTTACTCGAACGGCATCTAATTCATATCAGCACCCTTCAAACCCGACTAGCTTATTGGCAAAATCAACTATAAGTAAGCTGGTACAAAAAATTAAACTATGTCAAGGAAAATTAAATAAGATAAAATCCTTATGGGTATTGCTTAATCCCAACAACAATTGCTAACGCCGACTTACTTAAGTTGGCTGTAAAGAGTATTTTGCTCATCAACCGTGCCACTATAGAAAATAGAGCTGCAAATTGAGTAAGAGGAAGACTAAAGAACGCTGTGCAGATAACATTCTTAGGGACGAGTTCCGGTGTACCCACGCGATCGCGTAATGTTTCCAGCGTCGCCCTGAGATTACCTCAAAGGGGAGAGCTATGGTTATTTGACTGTGGCGAAGGTACTCAGCATCAAATTTTGCGGAGTGAACTAAAAATCAGTCAACTCTCCCGAATTTTTATCACCCACATGCACGGTGACCACATTTTTGGCTTGATGGGACTTCTTGCTACTTGCGGCTTAGCTGGCAATGTAGAACGAATTGACATCTACGGTCCACCTGGGTTAAATGAATATATTCAAACCGCTTCACGTTACTCCCACACACACTTTTCCTACCCGATTAAAGTTCATGCCATCCGTCCTGGCGTCATTTATGAAGATGATGACTTCATCGTCAGCTGCGGTAATTTACATCACCGGATTACAGCTTTCGGCTATCGCGTAGCTGAAAAAGACCGCACAGGACGCTTTGATATTGAAAAAGCCAAAGCGTTGCAAATTCCTCCTGGTCGCATTTATGGTCAACTCAAGCGTGGTGAAACAGTAACCCTTAACGATGGACGGGTGATTAATGGCGTCGAATTGTGCGGCCCTACAGAAATTGGTCGCAAGATTGCCTATTGTACAGACACCATTTTTTGTGATGGCGCAGTGGAATTAGCTGATGATGCAGATGTATTAATTCATGAAGCCACATTTGCTCATCAAGATGCAGATATGGCTTTTCAGCGATTGCATTCCACAAGCACAATGGCAGCCCAAACAGCTTTAGCCGCTGGGGCACATCGGCTGATTATGACCCATTTTAGTCCCCGCTATGCTCCTGGAAATAACTTAGAGTTAAAAGATTTGCTTCAGGAAGCTCGGGCTATTTTTAAGAGTACCGACATGGCTTATGATTTCATGGTTCATGAAATACCCAGGCGGCGGGAAGTGGAATTAACCAAAGTAGGCGTGTGAATTTCAGACTAATTTTCGAGTAATTAAATTATGCTTGAGGCGCACACAGCTAGTTGTGCGCCTACAGGGGATCATGGTTCAAATAGATAAAAAAGACTGTAAAATTATCTTTGGCGTTTAGATAATCGCAATATTGGTGTTGCTCAAGGCAGGGTTACCAGATAAGGCGGCAATCTGTAATGGTGCAGAACCTCCTAAGCTGCCATCGGCATCATAGAATAAAGCTCCAGTCGATGTATTGTAAATGAATCGCTGAGTTGTCGTGTTTGCTGTGCTAATGCCCGCACCGGAACGAAAACGGTCTGGGGTGAGGGTGCCTGCGACCAATCCGCCACCAAAGCCGGCAGCAGATATCTGTATTTTGTCGCCAGCAGAACCGCTGAAGCCATTAATCGTATCCAGGCGATCGCTAGGAGCTGTAAACCGATACGTATCTGCTCCATCACCTCCGGTTAGCACATCATTTCCACCACCACCAACCAGTAGGTCATTGCCAGTACCACCGATGAGTATATCGTTGCCGTCACCACCCGTAATTGTGTCATTGCCCGCACCTCCATTCAAGTTATCATTGCCACTACCGCCAGCGATCGAGTTGTTAAGAGCATCCCCAGTAAACACTCGTCCCAGATCGTTAAGCGTCAGACGGTAGTCTCCCGTAGCTCCCGAACCAGCGAGATCACCAACACCCGTCACAGGGTTGTAATTGGAGTTGGGGCTAAGGGACACGCCAACGTAGTATGTGCCCGCTTGAGTAAATGTATAAGTTAAGTAAGAGAACTGGCTAGAGGCTTCACCCGGCGCGGCTCCATCGTTGTTAGCTGCCAGTTGTGTACCACTGGAGTTGAAGACCCTGAGGTAGGTGTTGAGGTTTGATCCATTGCGAGAATCCACATCAAACCCTACCTGCTGCCCAGCAGAGACCGTAAACTTCACCAGATCCGTATCAGTTTGGGTATTGAGCGAAAAGTCAACGAACTGGCCTAGTGTCTTAATATTTGCTGAACGATTCTCAACTTCAGCGATTGTGTCATCAGGGTCTTGACTTGGGCTGACGAACTTTGAGGTTAGCGTGTAGTTTGTGGAACCGTTAACCCCTTGGACGCGGACAAAATACCGCCCAGCCCCTAGTACCCGTGAGAGAGTTTCTGTTGGCGAGTTCAAGACGTTTGATGTCGCTAAGATATCACCTGCATCGATCGCACCATTGTTGTTGGCATCTTTAATCAGTGAAAGCGATAAATCTTCACCGCTAACGCCCGTTGTGTTCAGTGTCACTTCGTAAGTACTTGACAGATCGAAGCGATAAAAGTCGTTGACATCGCTGGAGGCATCGAAAGCTTGTTCGATGTAGTCCTGGAAAGTTTGGTTGGGCGGCGTCGTCCCATTAATCGCTGCTAGTGGCCGGGCTGTGCTTAAGGTATTGCCGGCGTAGTCTGACACCAGTCGCAGGGAGTAAGCGGCTTGTTCACCATAAACATTTGCATGAATAAAGTACGTTCCTGCTGCCAAGTTGGCACTCAGCGAACCAACACTAAACGGCGTAATTGTTTCACCAGCGTCAAGCCGTTGGTTGTTATTCAAATCTCGGACAATTGACAGTGTTGGATTTTGGGTATTTCTAGAGTAGTAGGGGTTAGTAAATGCTGAAGCTGAGAGTTGACCTGCAGCAGTCATTGTGAACTTGAAGTAATCAGAGAAATCACCCGCACTGATACCAGACCCATCATCAATATAAGGTGTTTCCCCAATTAAATTACCGAGTGATCGCGCCTTTGACAGATTGCTGGAAGGTTGTGGATCGCTGGGAACAGCATCAAAGTCTGAATCGATATCTAGCTGATAGTTGGTATAAGCTCCGTTTTGCACCACCTGAACATAATAAGTACCCGCCCCTAAGGTGGTTGAGAGCTGATCGTCTCCTGCGTTGGACGATGAAAGGAAAACTTCATCTGCTGAAATAAACCCGTCGTTGTTTGTGTCACGGGCGAGGCGTAAATTGGCATCGAAGGTTGGAGGTGGGAATAAAGAGGTATCGATATCCAACCGTATATCAATAGGTGAGGTTTTATCTAGGGTGAATTTGTAGAGGTCGTTAGCATCTTCATAGGTTGGCCCAGATGGGCCTCCTACCATATCGTATAATCGGCGACTGCTGCCGCTGACGTTGCCTAAATTTCGTGCTGTGCCAGTAACATCACCTGCGTAATCAGTGACAATCCTGAGGGTGTAAGGGTCAGAACCGTAAGTCTGGGTATACTTAACGTAATAAGTGCCAGCAGGGGCAGAGTAGCGGTCAACATTCAGACCATTACCCACAGTACCAGCGACAGTTTGCAACACGTTGCCATTGGAGTCGAGCAATTGCATCGTCGCCTGCAACCCACCAGTATAGGTGAAATCCTTCATCCGCAAACTGATGGTGCCAGGGGCTTCCATCGTGAATTTCACAACGTCAACGTTATCGCGGTAGTCGAGATAGTCTTGCCAGCCAATCTTGTTATAAGCTAAATACTTGCTACTGGTTTGTCCCMAGCTCGTGCCGATATCCCTTGCTGTTGCTAAAGTTGGGCCAGAATAGTCATTATATAAGTACAGCCCATAATTTGTTGTATTAGATGAATTGTAGTTGTGTACTTTAACGTAGTAGTACTGATTCCCTTGTAGTGCAACGTTGATTGTCTCGCTTTGGTTACTGCCTAGAGTGCTGCTGGCAACTAGGTTCTGGTTTTGGTCGTAGACGTATAAATCGGCGTCGGCTGATAAGCCATTGAGAGCGCTGTAGAGGGTTGACGGCCCATAAAGGGTATAGAATTTGTAGTAATCATCCAAATCACCTGGACTAACCGAGTCACTGGTGTAGAAATTCTGTTCTAGATAAATGTCGGGAACAACTGTTGCATCGTTGAAAGTATTGTTAGGTTCTGTCATTGAAAGAATTTCCAACTAAATATAGGAGAAAAAGAAACGAGAAACACGTCTAAAGTTTTGCCGAATATATCCAAAAGTCTTCCAAGGTTCTTGAGGAGCCTTAAAATAAGGTCATTCTCATATTTTTTTGAGCTAGCAAAGATTAAGTTTTAATAACCTTTATAAATCGTGCAAAACGCGATCGCCATATCAAGTAAATACCTGAAAATTTTGTCATATAAGGATTTCAAAGTTATCGTAAATTTTTAGCTAACTGCGAAATCTGGTGCATAAGTTATAAATTGAAATCATCAGCTTTGGGAATTCTCTTGTGATATCAACTTAAGTGCTAGCCAAATCTAAGTTTTTTAGTGGCTATAAAAATCATCATTGAAAACATAGAGAATTTCAGAGACAGTATAAATTAAAAAAGACCTTTAGTGTTACTATTTAGGCACAAACCTGGACAAAAATACTGAACTTGATGAGAATCTAACAAAGCAAATCGCTGGCAGAATCCTTTGCTTGTAAGGTAAAACAACGGTTTGACATTTTTTAATAGATTTTGTCAGGGGATAATATTGTTTTAATTACTTCGTTTTTTTTAAAGTCAGTGTATTAAATTGATGTCAGGCTGGGCTGTTTTGAGGCGAACGCTTAACATCGATTGTAATCAATGCCCTGATAGTCGTGAGCAAGCTCTATTTCAAGGTTTGCTAGCCCAACTCATGACGTCCAACAAATAAACAGTAGTTGATTTTGCTCATTTAATTTAACTAACTAACCACTAATTTATACTTAACTAAGTGTATCAATAATGTAAAAACATTATTTAAATATTTTTATGAATATGTTTTTAAAATTACCACTTACAAAAAATAACTTTGACTTATAGTAAAATTGCAGATTCTAACAGTTTTTATCTGAATCTACTCAAAAAATAATTAATTTTTTGCCAAGATTTTTTCTAAAAATGAATATTTATTGAAATTTTATTCTTCTAGTACTGATTTTAAATTTATATCTACGAATTGATGAACATGAAAACGTTAGTTGACATAATATTATCCCAAGTGGTTTAATTTTTGGCACAATAATTAAGTATTATGTTCTGGCTCTAGGTGTAAAAAATCATTGAAAAAAATGTTTCTCGCAATCTTTGAAATATATTCTTTTGATATTAGAGGAGTTTGATAGTGGTTAAGACTAGTCTCAATCAAGAGCAACAAGTTACTACCTCAGCAAAAAACGGGGTTGACATCAGACAACTACCTACTATTTTGCTTCGTCAACGCTTGGTGATTTTGGGGGTTTTTTGTGTAGTCATGTCAGTTGCCAGCTTCTTTGCTGTCAAAGCCAAACCTAGTTATCAAAGCCACATGCAGATATTGGTAAGTTCTAATGTATCCCAAGAAACACCATCAAATAATATCACGCAAGAGGCAAACACCAAAACTGCTGATTACAGTACTCAAATGAAACTCATGCTGAGTACCAAACTGCTTCAAAAAGCCGTAGATTTACTTCATTCTGATTATCCTAATATTACCTTAGAATATATCAAAGGTCAAAGAGAATCCAACAAAATAACATCTCTGAAAGTCACCCAAGAACAGGCAAATACAGGGGATAATCAAGTTTTAAGTGAAGTATTTGAAGTTTCCTTTAATGATGACGATCCAGTTAAACCGCAAAGAGTACTTCAAGCTTTACAAAAAGTCTATCAAAAATACAACACAGAACAACAAAAAGAGCGTTTGGCTCGGGGACTGGCTTTTGTTAATACCCGCCTACCTGAACTCAAAAAAGAAGTCACTCAAGCTGATAAAAATTTAGAACAGTTTCGCAAGAAACATAATTTGCTCGACCCAGAAGCACAAAGTAAAATTCTGCTACAATCTCTTGCTGATATTCAACAACAGCTACAAACTACTCGTGCCCAGCTTCAAGATGTAAATGCTCGCTACAATAGCCTCCAACAACAAATAGCTTCCTCTTCGCAACAAAATAGCCAACTTTCTGCACGTTTAAATCAGTCAAGCCGCTACCAGACGCTATTAAATGAAGTTCAAAAAACTGAACTAGCCCTAGCTAAGGAACGGTTGCGTTATACAGATGATTATCCATCAGTAGAAAAACTCAAGCAGCAACGCCAAAATCAACTAACACTGTTACGGCAAGAAGTGAAAACTATTACTAATACTAGTAATAAAGTAGAACAATTTTCAAAAGCGCCGATGGTAGATATCGATCCTAGTTTAGTAGACGAATTTATTCTAGTACAGACGAATGTTTTAGGACTAACTGCTAATGAAAAAAGTTTAGTGCAGTCAGAACAGCAACTTCGTTCTGAGCTTGGCAAATATCCAAACCTAACAGCAGAATATAATCGTCTGCGGCAAAAGGTAGAAGCTAGTCATAAAACTTTGGAACAACTGCTTCAGTCACAACAGTCATTAGGAATGAAAATTGCTCAGGAAGGATATAACTGGCAAGTTTTGGAAGAACCCGCTTTGGGTACTTATGTAGGAAATGGCAGATTATTCTTTTTGCTTGGGGGAGGACTATTTGGACCGATTTTGGGTATTTTAATAGCCTTGATAATAGAAAAGTATAATGATACTATTTACACTACGGCAGATTTCAATAAACTGACAAATCTGCGCGTGTTGGGAAGCGTACCAAAATTGCGATCGCTTGGGAGTCAAAAGCGCTTCTTAAATCGGTCTTGGAATCAGCAACGAAGTCTACCGCCAGCGATGGTAGAACCCAGCGCCAAATTGCCTGTCCATGAAACTTTGGACATGATCTACCAAAACATTAAAATATTAAAATATCCCTTACCCTTCAAATCTTTGATGTTGACTTCAGCGCTACCAGGAGAAGGGAAGACAACTCTAATATTAGGCCTGGTAGCTAGTGCTAACCGAATGCATCGACGCGTATTAGTAATTGATGCTAACTTGCAAAATCCTAACCTGCATAAAGTATTGGAACTCTCCAATGATTGGGGACTATCTCTGTTATTAGTTGATGAAACAACTAGCGATTTTCAAGATTACATTCAACCGATTCACCCTTTCATTGATATTTTGACTGCGGGCCCAGTTCCAGATGACAGGGTGAAGCTGCTGAGTTCTCAGAGAATGAAAGAACTAATTGAATTGTTTGAAGAAAACTATGACTTAGTATTAATAGATGCTCCATCAATTTTAGCCACAGTTGATGCCAGAATTCTTGCATCTTTTTGCAATGCGATCGTCATGGTAGAACGTATGGGTAAAGTAAAGGGAAATCAATTGATTCAAGCTATTGAAATTTTGAGTAAGTTGAATTTAATTGGAATTATCGCTAATGATGTAAACTAGTAGTAAAAAATATATATAGGAATTCGATTTGATTCATGAATTGACTTGCGTAGTTAGGCAATAATAAAAAAACAGGTTAACATATACTGAGTTTTTTGAAATCAAATCTAGTCCTACAGAATTAGTATTTGATTTTTAACTTATTTGCTAGCGGCACAGAGTGGAGAATAGGGAATCAGCTAGGCCGAATGCATCTAAATATAGACGAGCCTGAATAACCCTCTTTTGTCACTTTTGCAAAAGAATAATCGAATCGAGACTCTGAAGCTTTAATTTAACCAAGCTTTGAGTCTTTATTTTTTAAGACAAAATTGTAGACTTATACATATCCTTCTTCTGTCACTTTCCGGAAGGGCGATCGCTAGAAGCCCTATGAGGCAATCAATACAAGCTATACTATTAGGAAAAAATCGGTCTTGTATTTGTTATTAAGAAATAATCGCGCAATCGCTTGCTATACAAAAGCTCTAGAATTCAGAAATGGCAAAAGTTTTCGGAGAGTGACAGAAGAGGGATATTCAAGTAAAGACTGTTTATATATATGACACTAATTTCTGCATTTGTACTGGGGTTAGTTGCGGGATTGCGAGCGTTTACAGCCCCAGCTGCTTTATTCTTGGCGCGTGGCGGTATTGTCGGTATTATTTTGGTTTTCTTTGCTGTAGCTGAGTTGATTGGTGATATGCTGCCGCAAATACCATCTCGTACAAGTCCTCCTGCTTTGATTGCTCGGATTCTCAGTGGTGGTATTGTGGGATGGATAATCGCTGGAGCAAACAGCAGTTTTGCACTTGTTGGAGCAGTGATTGGGGTTTTGGGGGCACTGATTGGTGCCTACGGCGGTCGGGCGGTGCGTATAGCAGCCATCGAGCGTATTGGTGCGATCCCATCTGCCCTGATTGAAGATGTTGTGGCGATCGCTCTTGCTGCCTTTGTCGTTACTCGTTGATGTATCGAATTGATTAAGTTTTGAAGCAGATGAAATTTGCGTTTTTAGTGAATTTGCTCAAGTTAGATGCTGCGATCGCTCAAGCTTTAGGATTACCAATAACAGTAATCAAGCAGCTGATACGTTATCGGATTGAGAACTAACAGACTATTGATAAAGTAAATATTAGTTGCAAACTGCTGTGGAGACGACATGATCCGGGTAATAGTAGTTGCTACTTCTTTTGTGGCGCGGGCAGGGTTGTCTGCTGTGATAAGTAGCAATCCCCAGTTGACAGTTGTCGGGAGTGCATCAGATTTGGAGGTATTAGCAGCAGAAGTCGAAATATTACAACCAGATGTTGTACTCATAGATATCAGCAGTAATTTTCAACAATCAGTCTGGGAAAAATTGCTGCTGATTTCACAAGAAAAATACCCATTGCCAATGCTCGTTATCGTTGAAGAACTCGACAGCATCGACTTAGAAAGGTCTTTACGAGCGGGGATTCGGGGTATATTACTCAGCAGTAGTACAGAGTCAGAAATAGTCCGTGCTGTGGAGGCGATCGCTGTTAATTTAATAGTACTGCACCCAAATGCTATAGAATTGATACAGACCCAGGAAAAGACAACAGCAAATCCTGTGCAAAGCTTGACACCACGGGAGATAGAAGTTTTAGCAATGCTTGGGTCTGGATTAGGCAATAAAGCGATCGCCAAAGGCTTGCACATCTCTGAGCATACTGTCAAATTCCATCTTTCATCCATTTTTCAAAAGCTTGGTGTCTCCAGCCGCACCGAAGCTGTGACTGTGGCTGTAAGACTAGGTTTGATTCTGTTGTAAGCTATGCCGATTTGGGATTTTAGATAATGCAATTTTTATTTATGCTCATACCCCATCCCTTTGGAGTGCAATAAATCTCAAATCCAAAATTATTTTACTTTCAGTTCTTTAAACAAGACTCGAGCCATTGGTGCATTTAAATCTTTACTAGCAAAGGCACAATAGGCTTGTGGATTGATTTGTCCGTAAGTTTTGAGAAAGTTAATACAACTGGGACGGTCTTTAAAGGTGGCTACATAAACTATAAATAAATTTTTTTTCTCTGATATATTCGGATAATCTGGTATCCAGAACACTCCTGATTGAGTAATTCCTTGAGCCTGTAAAATTTTCACTTGCTCGATTGCAGCTTGGAGATTTGGCAAACTGGAATTRGCTACAAAATAAAAGGAATTAGGCACATTAGCACCACTTGTAATTGGTGATCCATAAGCTGTGCCTATTTGATAATTTGCCCTTCCTGGTGGAAGAGATAACGAAGAATTTTCCGAAAATCTTGGTTTGGGGAGTAGCGAAGATGTACCTTTTTGATATGTGCCAGATTGGGGAGTATTTGCTAACAAAAGACCAATAATCACACACGCACCGATTAATCCACCGCCGACTAAAGTACTACCAATAAAAATAGCGTTTTGAATACTGCTTTGAGCAGGTGGCAGTTGGATTATGGAATTAGTAAAAGCAGATACTTGACTATACATTGGTACTTTTGGTGCAGTCGAATTGGCAATCGCCTGCAACGCATCGAGCATTTCTTTAGCAGTAGAATAGCGCTCTCTAACATCAAACTGAGTTGCTTTTTTTAAAACTTCCATCAAATTTCGACTGATGGCATCCCTATTCAAAACTTGCTCTCCAGTGTAGGAGTCTGTCATCAATTCGTGGGGCAATTTTCCCATCAACAAAAAAATAGCTGTTAGCGCCAAACTATACAAGTCACTGGCAAATACCGGACGCCCTGCTGCTTGTTCACTGGGCATAAAACCTGGTGTACCAATAATCATTGAATTACTAACGGTGCCTTCTGGATACATCACTGTTGCCATCGTTTCTCGCACTGCACCAAAATCAATTAAAATTGGATTCCCATCAGATGAACGCAAAATAATATTGTCTGGTTTAATATCGCGGTGAATGATGCCTTTGCTATGTACAAAGTCCAGGAGTTTCAATAAATTAATTAAAATGGGAACTACTTCACTTTCGCTCAAACAACCGTTTTGTTTTACTTGTTGGTTGAGGGTTTGTCCAGAAATCCATTCTTGTACGAGGTAGAATTGCCCATCTGCTTGAAAGTAAGCGTATAAAGTAGGAATTTGATTGCTACTTCCTCCCAGTTCTTCTAAAATTGCAGCTTCTCTTTGAAATCGCCTTTGGACTAACTGGTAAACGTCTGGGTTGTCGGTAACTGGTTTGAGTTGCTTGATTACACAACGTCGTCCCGAAGGCATTTGGGTATCTTCGGCTAAGAATGTTTCACAAAATCCACCAGTTCCAAGTACGCTAATTATCCGATAGCGATCATTCAAAAGTGTTGGTATCATTTTGTTTGCTTGACTCAGGTTTTGGAAGCACTCTTGAGAATTAACAACCTACAACCGCCTGTTTCCAGAACTTTGGTCGTGCATAGTTTTTGCTCGTTATTAATTTGTCTTGTGTAAACTAGAATGCATTAGCTGCACGCTGATTTTAAGTATTTAATTTTTATGATCTAAGTATGAGAATATCACAATTCGCACTTTTTATTAATATACCCAAACAGATGTAAAGACTATCGCAGCTATAGATAATTTGTAATTATTATTCGGCATTGGGTATGAAAGATGTAGGAAACACAAAGACAGGAGTTATATTAAGTTAGTTTAATTTTTCAATCTCAGGAAGTCACAAGCTTTTAGTTGTCATTGTATCCACGGCTCTATGTATTAGCCCTAATTACTAAGTGTTCAGCCAAACTTAAGCTTATTTTCTCATACCCAATGGCTAATGTCTAATTTCCAATTCCTAAGAATTACTCAAAAGTGATAAAAAAATAAAGCATAAGCTTCAGTTAAGGTTCCAAGCAGATATGGCTATGAGTAGCATCTACGACCTACGCCTGATCACACTTTCAATTGCGATCGCCGTCTTGGCTTCATATACTGCTGTTGATTTGGCTGGCAGGGTAATAGCAGCCAAAGCTTCGGCAAAAGTCGCCTGGTTAATTGGCGGCGCAATCGTTATCGGAATCGGAATTTGGTCGATGCAGTTTGTCGCCATACTAGCTTTGAGTCTGCCAATACGAATAACCTATGATGTATTGACTGTGCTGGTTTCTATGCTAGCTGCTGTCATTGCTTCTGGGGGGGCACTTTTCCTAGCCAGTCGCCCAGCGTTGAGTATTTGGCAATTGCTGATTGGTGGGACGTTAATCGGTATTGGTATTGCCTCCATGCACTACATTGGAATGCTGGCGATACGGCTCCAAGCAACTACCACGTATAATCCACTGCTGTTGATACTTTCTTTAGCGATCGCTATCGGCGCATCGATTCTCATCCTAAGTATTGCCTTCCAATTAAGTATACAAAGCAGTACAACTAGATGGTGGGTGAAAGTTGGCAGTGCGCTTTTTATCGGAGGAGCGCTTGCTGGGATGCAGTATATCGGCATGGCGGCTGTTAGATTTACGCCTACTAATCCAACAGTAATATCTGGGTTAGGAAAAACGAACAATTCCCTAACTTGGTTGGGTGTTTCCATTGGCAGTGCCACACTCATTATTCTCGGTTTCACACTGATAATCTCGTTTGTAGAGCGGCGTTTGTCTGCCCAAACAAAGCTTTTAGCACACCAACAAGCCCAAGCCAAATATTCGCAGTTATTTACAGAGATTATTCTGCAAATTCGGCGATCGCTAAATTTGGATGATGTAATCAACACAACTGTCCGCGAAGTTCGTCAAGCATTGAAAACAGACCGTGTGGTTATGTATCGTTTCAATAGTGACTGGAGTGGGACTATCATCGCCGAATCTATTGCCCCAGGTTGGACAAAAACCTTAGGAAAAACGGTCAATGACCCATTCCGAGAAAATTATATTGAAATGTATAAAAATGGTCGAGTCCGAGCTATTAATGATATTTATGAAGCTGGTTTTACAGAATGTCATCGGGAAATTCTCGAAGGTTTTGAAATCAAGGCGAATTTGATTGCACCGATTATTCATAACAATCAACTTGTCGGTTTATTGTGTGCCCACCAATGTTCTACACCTCGGAATTGGGAAAAATATGAAATTAATTTATTTAAACAATTAGCAATTCAAGTTGGCATCGCCTTAGAACAAGCGAGTTTAGTGGCTGAACTTGAGCAGGCGCAGAAAGTTTTGCGACTTCGGGATCGGGCGATCGCTTCAGCTAGTAATGGCATATTCATTACCGATGCCCGTCAGCCAAAAAATCCAATTATATTTTCCAATGCTGCCTTAGAAAAAATTACAGGCTACTCATCTCCAGAGATACTCGGATCTAACTACCAATTTCTCCAAGGATCTAATACAGACGCAGATACTATTACCGAATTAGATGAGGCAATCAAGGCTTCAAGAGAATGCCAAGTTGTACTCAAAAGTTATCGCCGCGATGGAACTTCTTTTTGGTGTGAATTAACGGTTTCTCCTGTATTAGATGCATTTGGACAAATAATTAATTTTATTGCTGTACTAGCTGAAATTACTGCTCGCAAGGAAACAGAAGAAGAATTAAGGCGTAGTCAAGAAGCTCTCCAAGAGGAAATTCTTAAACTTATTTCTGACGTTAATCAGGTATACCAAGGAGATTTAACTGTTCGCTCTCAAGTCTGTGGCGGCGAAGTTGGAATCTTAGCTGATGTGATTAATACTATCATCTTTAGCCTCTGGCAAATTGTCATTCAAGTCCAACAAACTACCTACCAAGTGAATGTTTCCCTTGGCGAAAACTCTGGTGTCATCCAACAATTGGTCAATGAAGCAATCCAACAAATCGAACAAATTACCTACACTCTGCAAACAGTAGATAATTTGAATTTTTGGATTCAAAAAGTAGCAGATACCACCCAACAACTACAGGAAGTAGGTGTGACTACTACTAACACAGTAGAAACAGCTAAGGCAACAATCGATTTCACTGGAGAAAGCATCTTGAATTTGCAACATACAGTTGCACAAATAGCTAACAAAGTCAAAAATCTGAGCGAATCTTCTCAAAAAATTTCCCATGTTGCATCAACGATTGGGGAAATAGCCGTTCAAACTAACTTATTAGCCAGCGATGCAAACATTGAAGCCACATGGATGGGCGATCGAGGTCGAGGCTTTGTGAAAGTAGCAGAACAAATTGGTCAATTAGCCGTGCAATCTGGCGAAGCAACCCAGGAAATTCAGGGTCTTTTAACTAACATGGAATTGGAAACTAGCGAATTAGTTCAAGCTGTAGAATCGGGAACGACCGAGATCGGAGAAAAAGCAAATCTTGTGCAAAATGCCAAGTTAAGCCTAGAAGATATTTTAGAAGTGTCTGGGCAGATGAATCATTTAGTAGAATCAATTTTTGCGACAACCGGATCTCAAGCAGAAACTTCCCAAGCGATCGCATCTTGGATCGAACAGATTGCCGAAACCTTAAAATACACCGCAGATTTGTCTGGTAGTGTATCTAGCTCTCTCCAACAAACAATAGAAGTGGCAGAGCAATTACAAGCGTATCTGGGTGGATTTAAAACTGGGGAATAGGGAGCAGGGGGCAGGGGGCAGGGAAAAAAATTATTGCTTCGACCTCTGAACTTGAAACTTCCACCTCTGAACTCGGAAGTTGAGCCTTTGAACTCGAAAGTTGCACCTTTTTGCTTGAACGTTGAGCCTTTGAACTTGGAAGTTGCACCTTTTTGCTTGAATGCTGAGCCTTTGAACTCGAAAGTTGAGCCTTTTTGCTTGAACGTTGAGCCTTTGAACTCGGAAGTTGCTACCTTCTTGCTTGAATGCTGAGCCTTTTAACTTGAACGTTGAGCCTTTGAACTCGAAAGTTGAGCCTTTTTGCTTGAATGCTGAGCCTTTGAATTCGGAAGTTGCACCTTTTTGCTTGAACGTTGAGCCTTTGAACTCGGAAGTTGCTACCTTCTTGCTTGAATGCTGAGCCTTTGAACTCGAACGTTGAGCTTGTGAACTCCAAACTTTAGCACTCGTAACCCAGCAGTCAACAGTTAATACTATTTCACGAAATACTTGATACAAATGATTAGCCTCTAATTCTCTCCCCCCTGCCCCCTGCTCCCTGCCCCCCTGCTCTTGCTCTCTGCCCCACTGCCCTGTATTTATATCAATTTTCAACTGAAACGGTACAACATACCCCATACTCCTTTTTCAATTTAAAAATCGAAAGTTGTACGAACTACTCCCACATATTGAGTATCATTTTCGCTATTGTTTTCTGGGTTGAGAATCACCCAAAAACCAGGAGTCACTGAAATGTGGTCGTTCATTCGGAAGCGATAGAATGCTTCAAGGTGGTAAGAGGTGTCCCCCTCTTCACGGACATCACTGTTAGAGACACGCGGTGGTAAACCAAACAGAAATCCTGGTAGATTACCTCTACCCCCCACATCGGGAAAGGATACGCCGACGGCACCAAACCAGACATTGGCACTCTCACCATTGTTAACGAATAGAGAATCTGTTCCACCCCGACCATTGGAAATATCACTCAAACCAGAGCTGTGGGCATTTGCCCAAATATATCCACCCCAAGCGTGAATTTGAAAATTCGGGGAGAAGCGGTAAAATCCCTGTGCGCCTACAATATCGTTGGAAGTAGCAATATTGTTGCCAAAAGGAGCGTTTGCCAGGACGCTACCCGTCCCAGCTGCGATATCGATTATTCCACCAGGGCTATAGCCGTGAGAGTAGGCAACACCTATTGCTCCTTGCTTACCGTAATAAGCTAAGTGTGCTAAGGCGTTGTATCCACCATTAAACAAGCCGTTGCTTCCTGATGGCGTATTGGGAGTGTTTGCTAAATAGCCCAAGGTGAGAACCAAGTCTTTGGTAATGTTCCAGTTAGCGGCTGCACCACCGCCACCTCGGCGAAATAAGGGACTGTACGATCCAAAAAGTGAGGGAACGCCATTGCCGTCGTCAGCAATTGTTGCAGGAGTGACAGTAGTTGAAATATCAGTGTAACCAATGCCTGTGGGCCCAATAACGAAGTTAAGAGAATCACTCACTGGGAAGTAGTAACGGATGTGGGGAGCAAAAAGTGTATTGTTGTTGTCATAATCGAAGTTCAGGCGTGTCATCCCTGTGCCTGTTGCTGCTGCAATTTGACTTGCACCATTGGTAGAATTTCCAAAGTTACCAAACTCCAACCGGACTCGTAATAAATCTTTGCCTGTGAAACTGCTCTCAAAGTTGAGACGACCCCGGTTTGCAAAGTAGACTTGGCTATCATCGGTATCGCCACCTACTCTATTACCAAAGGTATCACTAACAGCGGTAATAATTTGAGCATTCAGCCTAGTGGTAGTGGAAAACTGCTGCGTCTCCAGCTTTGCTGTATGTGTTTCTAGCGTGTCCACTCGCCCGCGCAGAGTTGCCAGTTCTGTGGCAAAATCTGCCTGCAACTTTTGCAGCACTGCCAAGTCTTGCTTATTAACTAAATCGCCAGTAGCTGTGGCAATTAATTCATTAACTCGATCTAAGCAGGCATTTAAACCTGCGGCAAACTCATAACGGGTTAAAGCACGGTTACCGCGATAGGTGGAATTGGGATAACCTGCAATACAGCCGTAGCGTTCGACCAGTGATTGCAATGCTTGAAATGCCCAATCTGTTGGTTGGACATCGGAAAACTGAGAGACTGAGGTGACTTGTCCCTGTAAGGTGCGATTATCTGCTGCACCAGAATTATTTTCAAACTGAGAAACTGGAGTGACTTGCCCTTGCAAGGTGCGATCGCTCTGTGCTCCACTAAAACTATTATCTAAAGGTGTCGCCCATACTGCCGGACAGGTCAATAATAAAAGCGGAAAACTATATAAAAAATTTTTGAGCATTGGGTTTAATTCGGTATTCAATGATGTAGATGAAAAAATCTGTATTTTTAGTTCACAAATCTCTAACGCCTAAATATAGTTAAAGATTTCAAAACGTGTTTTCTCTGGATTACTACTGAATCCATATCTTTTATTTGTTGTCCCAAGGATTGACTTGGTTTGTGCCTTTATCGATGGTGTTACCAGACGAAGACACTCAATAGACCTCTTGCAAAAGTCCTTCTTTGTGTTCTCTTCTGTGCGTTTGTGTCTTGGAAAGTTCTGATGCCTCCGGCAAGCCGCAAAGCGTCTACGCCGGAAGCCCGCGCTCAGACTTTCCCTGCGCCTCTGCGTGAGACAAAAAAATATTTATGCAAGAGGTCTAATACTTATGACAAGTAAAATATTTCACAAAGTTTACTTTTAAACTTTAATACCTCTTATTTGTGACGCCGAAATGAAATTATTACTCAATCAATAATTTCGAGTTAAAATGCAATTACTCTTTGCTGATTATTGCTTTCAATTGCCGCTTCGATAATTCGCATTACATTAATTCCGTCTTCAGCAGTCACAGCAATTGGTTGATTCTCAACAATTGATTTGTACATTGCATCGTAGTAGCCTAAATAACTGCCCTGCGAACTTTTTACTTTTTCTCGAATTACTTTTGTGTCTTTTTCTGTGTGCAACAACCCATATTCACTTTCAGGCTCAGTGTACCAGTCAGCTGTGTTAGGCTTCATCCCAGCCCGTAACTTGTCTTCCTGTGCATCGGCCCTACTTTTGAGAAAAGAACCTTTTGTGCCATGTATGATATAGGAAGGTACAGGCTCACGCACTAAAAAACTTGCTTTTAATTTTACGCGCAGTTTGTCATAGTACAGTATTGACTCAAAATAATCATCTATTTGCGATGCTTGTCTTGTAATTCGCATATCTGCAAAAACAGCATTGGGCATTCCAAATAAATGCAAAGCTTGGTCTATGATATGCGGTCCCAAATCTTTGATGATTCCAGCCCCCGGCCCTGGAACTTCTGTATGTTGTCTATTGCTAAGTGTTGGTTTGTATCGCTCAAAATGAAGTTCTGCTTCAACTATATCTCCTAATAAGCCTTCTTTGATAATTTTTTTTACTGTTTGAAAATCACTATCCCACCGACGATTTTGATAAACAGATAATTTATTTCCCTTTTTTTGCGCTAATTCTTTTAACTCTTCTGCTTCTGCTACTGTTGTGGTAAAGGCTTTTTCCACTATTACATGCTTGTCTGCTAGCAAAGCTTGTTTAGTATAATCATAGTGCGTATCAGTTGGTGTATTTACCACTACCAATTCTACTTGTTCATCTGCTAACAATGTTTCTAAAGAAGTGTAGCTTTTTGCATTGGGATAATCATTCTGTATCAGCTTTTTGCTTCTTTCCCAAGAACCTAGTAATTCAAATCCGGGATGTAAAATTATAAATGGTGCATGAAATATCTTACCGGACAATCCATAAGAACAAAGAGCTGTATTGACAATTTCCATCTTCTTACTAGTTTACTGGAGCGAAAGTTTGTATTTATTTGTGATATGATTCTTTCTCTTGAATGCAGGCTCATTTTGAGGAGAAAATGTGCCATCCAGGTTGTTACCTAAATAAATTTTATACCCAACTGCTATGTAAGTTATAGCAGGAGACAGTTCGCGTAGCGTGTCGAAGACAATGCAGCTATGCTGTTCTTGCTGGAGGTAAAACTATTACTGTTGGTAGCATTCACGCTTGTCATTATATCCTAAAGGGCGTAACTACGGCTATATTTCAACTTCCTACCACTTACATCATCAGTTAATGTTGCTATAGATTTAACAATTACCAAGTTATTTGTAATTGGTGATTTTAATTAGTTCGCCCTTTTTCTTGATTAGGTTAAATAGATAAACCAAGTGATTATTTATTTTACCAAAACTTTCTTTGATAATATTAGCTTTTTGAGCAATATCACCTGGTTTATGATCTGAACAATTATGCTCGAAAGCTGACGGAGACATCGTTAACTTTTATAGCTATAATTAGATGCTAATTACATGTCTTCTAATTCAATTCCTTTGGTTTCTTTGATAAAGAAGAGAACGAAAAAGAACGAGATAGCTGCTGCAATTGTATACAGACCATAAGCAGAACCCAAGCCGAAATATTGCAGGATAGGAGGAAATGTTGTGGAAACAACGAAATTCGCAACCCATTGCATAGAAGCAGCTACTGAAAGTGCAGCAGCGCGAATTTTATTATTAAACATTTCTCCCAACAGCACCCAGGTCACAGGCCCCCAGGAGAAACCGAAGCAAAATACATAGAGGTTGGCAGCAAAAAGAGCTGCCATACCTGCACTTCCAGTCAGACTAGGATTGCCAGCAGCATCCACCGGAGCGGTTCCAAAAATAGTAGCCATCGTCCCCAAAGTCAAAGTCATGCCGATTGACCCTAAGACGAGTAGAGGCTTGCGTCCAAATTTGTCTACGAAGGCGATCGCAATCAGTGTGGTAATAATATTTACAGCGCCTGTGATCACTGTGATTGACAGTGAATCTTTTTCGGAAAACCCGACAGCCCGCCACAACACACTGCTATAGTAGAAAATTACATTAATACCAACGAATTGCTGAAGTACAGATAAGCCGATTCCAATCCAAACTATGGGTAAAAGTCCGCCACTTCTCCTTAAAAGGTCAGAAAACTTCGGCTCGCGTTCTCGCATCACTGTTTGCCGAATTTCTTCAATTTTTTCTAGGACGTTACCGCCTAAAATCTTCGTCAAAACATTAGCAGCTTCTGGCTCCCGTCCTTGAGCAACTAAGTAGCGTGGGGATTCAGGAATCGTTAAAGCAGCCATACCGTATAACACAGCTGGCGGGACTGCTGTCCAAAACATCCAGCGCCAAGCTGCAACCCCAAACAGAAACGGTGAATCTGCTGAACCTGCTGACACAGCGATAAAGTAGTCGGATAGAAGGGCAATGAAAATTCCCACGACAATTGCTAGTTGCTGGAGAGATCCTAACCTGCCACGCAAATGAGTCGGAGAACATTCAGCAATGTAAGCTGGGGCAATAACGCTGGCTACGCCGATCGCAATTCCACCTAATAGTCGCCAAAAGATAAAATCCCAAATCCCAAAGGCAAGCCCAGAGCCAATAGCACTGATAGTAAACAATCCAGAAGCAACTACCATTGCCTTGATTCGCCCATAACGGTCGGCAATCTGTCCGGCAAAGAAAGCTCCGATGGCAGATCCTAGCAAGGCTAAGGACACAGCTAGACCAGTCACCCAACTACTGATGTTGAAGGCTTTGGAGATAGAGAATACAGCGCCGTTGATTACAGCAGTATCAAAACCGAACAAAAAACCGCCAAGAGCAGCAGCACCAGCAATTAATATGACATAGAACGTGTTTGATTTACGACGAGCAGTTGTCGAGGTCATAATTTTGTCTTAAAAATAGAGCGTCAAAAGTGGGATGTTGGGAGTCAGGTGTAAGGAATTTTGATATTTGTGACAGCACTGAATTAACGAGTCATTGATTGAGATTATGCAATGCCAAAATCTCAATTCTGCTTTCGTTGAATTTAGCGTCTGGAACGTCTGCGAAGTCGGTCTATCATTACCGCTAATATAATTACCAATCCTTTCACGACTAGTTGCCAAAAGAAAGACAGATTCAACAAAGTTAAACCATTGTTGAGAATCGCAATGATTAATGCACCTAAAAGGGTTCCGCCAATCGTACCAATGCCGCCTGTAAAGCTGGTTCCACCCAAAATTACAGCAGCGATCGCATCCAATTCGTAACCTTGACCCAATAAGCCACTAGCACTATAAAGACGGCTGGCGCTCATGATTCCTGCCAAACCGGAGAGCAATCCACTGACACCATAAACAAATAGCAACACGCGATTAACTTTAATTCCAGTTAAGCGTGCGGCTCGTTCGTTACCACCGACTGCATATATCTGCACTCCTAATACAGTCTGTCGCAGGACAAACCAACTAACTAATACTGCTAACAGCGCAATGATGACTAGCCAAGGAAGAGGCCCGACATAACTATTACCCACCCAAGCAAAATCTATGTCCCGGTTAATAACTGTTGTCCCTTTGGCAATTAAGTAGGCAACTCCCCGTAAAGCAGTCAGCGAACCCAGCGTGACAATAAAAGGCGGCACATCCAAAAAGGTAATCAAAGCGCCGTTGAGTAAACCTAAAAGCAATCCTGCCGCTAAACCAGCAGGTACAGCCATCCAACCGATCGCCGGAATTAACGATACCAACAGCGCAACTACGGCAGAAACAGCTAACATTGACCCAACTGAAAGGTCAATGCCTCCGGTGAGAATTACAAACGTCATCCCGGTTGCCAGCACAATATTAATTGATGCTTGGCGCAAGATATTAACGATGTTACCGCCGATCAGGAAGTTGGGAGAAAGAAATGTAAACAAAATGCAGATAATGACGAGAATCGGCAGAATCCCTGCAACTTCCAGGAAAGTGTTGATTGATTTGCGGCGCGCCGCTGGATTATTGCCTGATTTACTCTTGGCTGGCCCGATTGTCTGACTCATGATGTTGATACCTCCGATGCTCCAGTTGCATAATGCATAATATTTTCTTGGGTTATTTCTTTCTCTGGGCTGCCATCAAGTTCGCCTACTAGCCGTCCTTCTCGCATCACCAGAACGCGATCGCTCAATCCCACAACTTCTGGTAGTTCGCTGGAAACCATCAAAATCGCTACGCCTTGGGCTGCCAATTCGCTGATAATTCGGTAAATTTCGCTTTTAGCTCCGATATCTACGCCGCGTGTCGGCTCATCCAACATCAGTATTCTGGGTTTAATAGCTAGCCAACGTGCCAGTAGCAGCTTTTGCTGATTTCCCCCAGAAAGATCCACGGCTCTGATTTCTAAATTCGCCAGGCGGATATTAAAGTTTTCCACCGCTTGCTTCGCCAAGAGATTAACTGAACCCCAGTTGACGACACCAGCTTTGGCATCTTGCTTGAGTGTGTTCAGGGCAATATTCTTACGCGAACTCATTTCTAAAAATAAACCCTGGTCTTTGCGGTCTTCCGGGACGTAACCAATTCCGGCAGCAATCGCATCACTAGGCGAATTAATATTTAATTTCATGCCATTGAGCAAGACTTCACCACTTACTTTACGGTCAGCACCAAAAATCAGCCGAGATACTTCTGTGCGTCCTGCACCAACTAGCCCTGCTAAACCGACAATTTCGCCAGCACGAATTTGCAAACTAGTCGGCTCAACTTTGCGTCCGTCAGAAATATTTCTAACTTCCAACACCACCGGGCCGGGATTGGTTTGCCGTTGATGTTCGTAAAAATCCTGCATTGAGCGACCGACCATCATTTGTACTAATCGCTGGGCAGAAATTTCATCCCGCGTCAGACTGCCAATGTATTGACCATCACGCAGCACGCTAATTCGGTCAGCCAATGCATATATTTCTTCCATGCGGTGACTGATGTAGATAATCGCGATACCGTCATCTTTGAGTCGGCGAATGACTTCAAATAAATGCTGAGTTTCGCGGTCAGATAGTGCTGCTGTCGGCTCATCCATCACCAAAACGCGGCTTTTGTCCTTCAGTGCCCGTGCAATTTCTACTTGCTGCTGTTCGGCGATCGATAAGCTACCAACGATTGTTTGTCCTCTAAAAGTTGCTCCGAGGCTTTGCAGCACTTCCCGTGCTTCCTCTTCCATTCCTTTACGGTCTAAAAATTGACCTTTTTGTAACTCGCTACCCATAAAAATATTTTCGGTAACGGTTAAATTAGGTGCAACATTCAGTTCTTGATAGATAAGATTAATACCTGCTTGGCGTGCTGAAGCCGGATCGGTAATTTTGACAGGTTGACCGTTGATGCGAATCTCGCCTTCATCAGCAATGTAAGCCCCTGCCAAGATTTTCATCAACGTGCTTTTGCCTGCTCCGTTTTCACCCATCAAGGCATGAACCTCTCCTGGATAAATCGTCAGATTAACGTTTTCCAGAGCAGATACACCGTGAAATCGTTTACAAACCCCTTGCATTTCTAATATTGGAGTAGCAGTTGGTATGTGAGGAAAAAAGGTTTCAATACTTGTTGTCATAAACTGATTCTCTAAAAATAGTTTAGAATTCGCTATTGTGAGTTAGAAATCAACTCGCGCCTGATGTGAAGTTTGAATACATTACATTGTGATTGCCCATACATTATGCATATGTGCAAAGATTTTACAAATCTACTAAATGATTCACATTGGACATAATTTTTTCTTCCTAATTCACAATTATTATTGATTAATTACCAACCTTTCTCTGTGCTGACGTTATCTTTTGTAATCAGCTTGACTGGAATTAAAATGGTAGGGTTACTAGGTTTTTTCCCATGTAAGATATCGTTGCCAACCTCAACAGCTTTTGCAGCCATCCCGCGAGGACTTTGAGTAGCAGTTGCCGCATATATACTATCTTTGGCGGCGATCGCATTAATAGCTTCTGGCGCACCATCAACTCCCACAATAAAGAAATCTTTACGTTGTGCTTGATTAGCTGCTAGTTCTGCTCCCACACCACTGGGGTCGTTGATGGCAAAGACAGCATCAATTTTAGGAAAGGTTGTGAGCAAATCAGTCATGACTCTCAGCCCTCCATCCCTATTACCCTCTGCATTCTGGTCTTTAGAAAGAATTTTGATATCAGGATATTTGGATAATACGTTTTGGCAACCGTTAACTCGTTGAATCACCGAGTCCACTTGCGGTCCGTTGACGATTACGACACTTCCTTTGCCTTTGAGGCGGTCAGCTATATATTTACAAGCAACTTCTCCAGCTTGCACATTATTAGTAGTAACGGTAGCATCCACACCACCCTCTGCACCTGTATCGACTGCAATTACGATTCTGCCTGCTTGTTTAGCTTTTTCTACTGCTGGTTTAATACCACTTTTATCAGCAGCATTCAGGATAATAACATCAGTATTCGCTGCTGTAAAATTTTCAATTTGATTGGCTTGTTGGTTGAGGTCATAGGCACTAGAAACTACAGTCGTCCTAACATCATTTCCCCCTATTTTCTTAGCTGTTGCTTCAATTTCTTGTCCCATCAACACGAAGAAAGGGTTACTTAAATCGCCAGCGGTAAAAGCTACCGATCGCAATTTCCCATCCCCACTACCAGTTTTATTCTCTGCGCTAGTATTAGTAGCACTATTAGGAGCAGTGTTGGTATCAGGATTAGTAGCAGTATTGCCATTTTGAGAGCCATTTGAGCATCCAATCAAAGTACTACTGGCCAAACCTATTAAACTAGCAGCGATCGCAATTCTTTTCACGTTCATATATCTCCAACATATTATTGAATTTTTATTACTTACCAACCTTTGTAGCTATTAAGGTTGTCGCGGGTGACTAACTTGACTGGAACGAGAATCTCAGAATTACTCGGTTTTTTACCTTGCTTGACATCGTTACCAATCTCCACTGCTTTTCGCGCCATCCCCGCCGGGTCTTGAGCAGCTGTTGCAACAAATACACCGTCTTTGTCTTCCATTGCTTTGGTTGCATCTGGCGAACCATCAACCCCAACAATAAAGAATTCYTTGCGTCTTGCTTGTCTGGCTGCTAAATCTGCGCCGACACCGCTTTGGTCGTTAGTAGCGAAAACAGCATCAATTTGAGGAAAAGTTGTGAGTATATCGCCCATGACTCTCAGTCCGCCATCCCTCGTTCCTTCGGCGTTTTGGTCGGAGATGATTTTAATATCGGGATATTTAGATAATAAATTCTTACAACCACTCACTCGCTGATTGATTGAGTCCATCGGCGTACCGTTGAGGATAACTACACTACCTTTACCTTGGAGGCGATCGCTAATATATTTGCAAGCTATTTCTCCTGCTTGCGTGTTGTTAGAACTAATCATCGCATCCACATCTGCATCAACGGCTGAATCTACAGCAATCACAACTCTACCTGCGTTCCTCGCACCATCAATTGCTGGTTTAATTCCTTTTTTGTCAACTGCGCTGAGGATAATTATGTCAGTATTCGCCGATGTGAAATTTTCTATTTGGTTGGTTTGTTGGTTCAGGTCAAAGGCACTCGACACGGCATTAACTCTAATATTATTGCCAAGTTTCTTTGCTTGTTCTTCAGCGCCTTTTTCCATCGCTACATAAAAGGGATTACCCAAATCGCCAAGAGCTACCCCGACTGTTTGTAATTTTCCTTTTGCTGTACTAACCTGATTTTCTAAACTAGCATTAGTAGCTGTGTTAGTATCGGTATTAATAGTAGCGTTGGTATTTTCAGACTTATTTTTGCAACTTACAAGTGTACTACTAACTAAACTTAATAAGCTAGCCGCAAGCGCAATTTTCTTCATATTACTAGATTTATAACAAGGTATTCAAATCCGATAAATTCAGCATCACCTTCATTTGCAAAGTTATCGCTATCTTTACTATCTCTAATAATTCAGAGATAAAATTGACCGATTTAAACTCATTTTTAATTTTGATGATGTCTTTTATTTAATTTGATTAATTTCATAAAATATCTTGTTTAATCAAACAAAATCTTAAACAATCAATCTTTTTTTTCAAACTGACATTTTTATGAAACTAAAAATTTGTAACTCTATGAGGATAAAAACAGTTGTTAGCTAAAGCTTTTAAAACAGTGTTTTATCAAGCTTGTGATTTCTAAATTCTATTTGACTTTCTTTTAGTTTATCCTGTACTGTTACAAAAACGAACTCAATTTAACTATCTTTACAAAATATAGAATCCTATTGAATCTCTTGGTAATTTCAAGTTTGTACTCCAAGCACTTGTAAAAAATTAATAATTCGTACTTAAATCATGATTTTATAAAAGTTAATAAATCTGACTTAAATCGTATTGACAAGAATTAAGAGCTTACTCAGTGATTTTATTTTAAAGTTGATATTCTATTGTCAGATAGCAATGTATATTGATAAATCTCCTGAAAGCTTGTTTTCAAAATGACTCAAATATGCGTTTGAAATGTATTTACTTTTTATTTGTCCTCAATTCTCCAAAAACCTAATAGCGAACAGGGAAAAGTCTTTCCTATTTCCTGTTCCTGCTGAGAGCCACAGACCTCTACTTCTATAAGTAGGAAGTTTGGAATAGAGTCTTTAAAATTTTAAGGTAGAAGGCAAATACTTTGCGGCTAAATCTTCATAGTATGGTCTGAGTTTTTGCCAATCAGGAGGATTAGGGTTTTTTGAATACAAATCGTAGGGATTGAATAACTTCACCCATTTAAACATTTCTTTATCATGTTGATCCATCAAATGCTCGTATGCGTTTTCACGATGTTGTGGATAAAAGGAGTGATAGCGGAGGATGTACAATGCTGGTTCGGGTAAATAGTTTTTTAGCATGTAATATACATACTCATCGTGACCCCAGGACATTTGTACGTTACTCAATCCGCAATTCGGTTCGTAAACACCATACTTAGTGTTATATAGAGGGTTATTGTGATCGTAATTTTCTGTGAAAAATTCAGAGAAAACAATTTTATCCGAGAATGCACAACCTACAGGATAGGTATCGCCTACTGTAGCCCATTGAGGTTCACCAAATAAGCAAAGTACCTTTCCCATATCATGAAACAAGCCGGTAAGAACCATCCAGTCAGGGTGAGAGTCAGCGCGAATAGCTTCTGATGTTTGCAATAGATGCTGTAACTGATCCAAGTCTGTATCGGGATCTGAATCATCGACCAATTGATTCAAAAATTCAAATGCATCCCAAACAGACATTTCTTTTTTATCTAATTTCAGAAAATTTTCTTTTTTTCGTAGTACAAAGTTATATGTTTGATTAATATGATTTAATCGATAAAACTCTTTGACTGTATTTCTTGTAGTCGTTTCGTAATTCCTGTACGCTTCTACAGTTTTACCTTCTTGAACTATATTATTAGGGTCGGGATAGCGATTAAGTAAGTCTTCTTCCCATTCTTCTAGCGAATCTAAGGGATTGTTTTGAGCTTGTTTAGTGAGACGATCTAGAGTTTGAGACATGTCTTTCTACCTACTTTTTTTACTGATTTGTGAGTTAAATAATATTTTTGCTGTTCATATTATGCACAAGTGTGCAAAGCCTGTATTGATTTTATTTTTGCACACGTGTGCAAATCATAATGTTAAGTTTCTTTTCTTGTTTGTATATCTGTGCATCAATAACTTTATCTATACCAGGCGCCCCGTGTGTTCTTCGTAGTGATGAGCTTATACCATAGCGATCACACCAAACTCTGTAGCATCTGAGACTCTTGCCAAAGATCCGATAAGTTATTTTCATCACAACTAGAGATGGTATAAGGTTTTTGGCTTGCCAAAACAAAGCTGATAGTGAATCCTGAAAAGGATTGGTGTAGAATAAGTTCCGTAAAAATCTCTTTCGTCTCCAATGCTGCCTGTGGAAAGCCGTTAAAGCAGGAGACAATGAAATTATTTTGAGAGTAATTTATGTATTTAATTAATATTTGCCGTATTCTGTAAGCAGACTAGTTAAACAGTGCCAATACTTATACTGAAATTTTTCTTTACATAAATATCACCGATGAAACTTAAAAATTTTTTACAGCACTCCCAAAACGTTACTAAATTATCAGAACAAGAAACTTCCGTTGTATCGCAACAGGAGCCAACCAACACTTCTAACGAATCGAACAATGTTCTCAAGAAAAGATTATCACTTCTTTGGGTTCGGCATCTGCTACTACTTACAGGATTGGGAGTGTTGTTAAGTGTAATTGCAGTTTATATTGCTAATTATGCTTATAAGCAATGGCAATACACGCAAACAGAGCTAGAAACTGATAATGCTTATGTTACCGCAGAGATAAACCCTGTGACTAGTCGTGTATCAGGAATAGTCACTGAAATTTCATTCAATGATAATCAAGTAGTATCTCCAGGCATGATATTAGTAAAACTTGACAAAAGTAACTATCAATTATCTTTAGCACAGGCAAAAATATCTTTAGAATTAGCTAAACAGCAAGCAGCATTGGCACAAGAGAAAATTCCCAAAATTACTATTGAGATTCCGTCATTACAACCAATTCCTGAAAATAAAAAGGCTCAAATACAACAAGAAGCTTTTATAAGAAAAAGAACTTTACAACTACAAGTTCTGAATCAGCAGAAGAAGATAAATGAGCAACAATATAAGGTAGCCTTAGCTACTTTTGCTCAAAAGCAGGTAGAGGTTAAAAAAGCAGAACTGGAATTTAACTATACTAACATTGCAACTGCGGTCGGTGGAATAGTTGGAAATAAAAATGTTCAAGTCGGACAGCAGGTGCTTCCAGGGCAAACTCTTTTATCAATAATACAGCCACGTCCTTGGATTATTGCCTATTTTCCCGAAAAGCAGTTACAAAAGGTACAACCAGAGCAAAAGGTAAAAATTACGGTTCCAGCCTTTAGTAATCACCAGTTTCAAGGCAAGGTAGATAGTATCGCCTCTATGCCACAAAATAATCTCACGAGCAATTCACCTTCTAGTAATTCACTACATGAAATTCCCGTTAAGATTCTGTTTGATGAGTCTACTATTCAAGGTTACGAATCTCGATTGACTCCGGGAATCTCAGCAGTTGTGAAAATTCAAACTAAGTAGCCTAAGTTCGCTTAATTACTTATAATTTAAAACTCTCCGCGTCCCCTATACCCCTGCTCTTAAGCAAGCAAGAGCGTCTTGGAAACAGAAGTTCACATCGCCCTATGCTGATGAGTCATGACTTGTGTTTGCGTCAGTCCTAATTACAAATATTCATCAAAACATGATATAATATCACAATAATTGCTAATACTAAAGATTACTTCCTAAGTCCATCGCCCCAGGTACATTCAAAAGTCCCCCTTTGCTAGCATCTAAGTGTAGTCTTGATATCAGTGAAAACGTTATATTAGATGACGCTTTTTCAACTTACATCGCCGACTTTAGGCAATTAGAGTTACCTGCTGATTCACACGGGGACGACCAAAGCGCTCCCAAGCACTTCCTCCTCGCAGAAATAGCTCTAAGAAGCGTAATGGCTCTATTGAGTCGCCTCTTGACCAACCTGAACTACCAATAGCGAAGGCCAAAGTTCCTTCAGACACTTTGAAACTGCCATCAGAATACACTGCATCACTGACCACATCTCCAATCCGGATCGCGATTTTAGTTTGAGGCTGCAAGTTAAGTGTATGCGCCGCAATAGTAGTTTTAATGTTGCCGTAGCCATCAATCCAGGCAATTCGATCTGGTGGAACATCTGGGATTTGCTCACTTTTAAGGCTATCTCCCAAAAGGCTGAAATCTTCACCCATGATCGCCCCTGCTGCCACAGGAAACACATCCCGTGAGCGAAACTGCGAACCACCACGAGAAACATTAACTACTCGCAATTCTTTGGTATGGTCTTTGATAAATGAGAGGGTGTATCCCGCATTTACACCCACTACTTTTATCCCATTGGATAAAAGGGCGTAAGTTAGTCCTTCACCTTCGTTGTCCCGACGAGCTTGTGGATCGTCCTGACGAGGCGCGCAATTATGATAAATTAGCCTCTGGCTGGGGCCTGGGTTGAGTCCCAATTGGGCAATCCAGAAACCTGTTGCTAAAGTACTGAATGGCGGAACCGAAAGTAAATGAATTTGGGCATCAGGGAAAGCCATCAGAAGACGTTGCGTGACTTCAGTAAATGCCGGATCTCCTATACCGTAGTCTGCAATAACGCAGATAAACATTCTGCTCCTCCTTGTTTAGGATCATAATTGGCAATCAATCATCAGGCTAATGGGTGGCGTTCAAATACCCCAGTTTACCCGCCTTATCAGCAGTCTAGGTGTAATCTCAACCAGATGCAAGATTTATGCATCAGATTAATGACAACATGAAGCCATTGTTGAGAACTGTGATTACCAATCTAGAGCGATCGCTCCGTTATTTTAACCACACTATTGAAGATATTTCAGCGATCCATTATCAATTTTAATTTTGGTGTGTCGTGGCACAAAAGTATTATTTTTTACAAGTACAGGCGTTACTTTTAGTGTTATGGCAGAAGGCAGTTCTTACTGGAGGTAAAACTATTACTATTCCTAGCATTCACGCTTATCATTATGTTCTAAAGGATGTAATTACGGCTATAACTTCTGCCTTCGACAAATAACAAACCCACGTCCACCATTCATCCGATTGAGGTGTGGGGCATTTAACCTTCAACCAACATTCTTTACTTTACTAAATAAATTTTTTGCAATGGATGCTTAAGAATCTCAATTTTTTGCTCTGGATACTTGACAATATCAGATAACTCGTGCAACTGATTGATTGCTTCTGCCCCCTCTAACTTCATTAATTCGCGGTCATCCCAGATTTCCATCCAAGTAATACCGTAATCAGATACCAAAAACCGAATCAGGTGCTTTTCTCCTAAACTTACCATAAATGAAGCACTCTTGATTTGGTCGCCGCATGTATAGCAAGACGTAAGATACCCACGCTGCTCAAGTACAGTTGATAAAGCTTGTAAGCTAATTACCAAGTCCTGGACAACTTCCTGATATTGTTGCGCTAATCTGAGAAACACTAGTTTCCTCCTATCACTACAGTAATGCGATCACTTTATATTTGTTTTAGATGAGTTTTCGCACAGACACCATTAATCTTGTTTATGTAGACATAACTAAAGATTATGTTTGATTTGACTCGTCCAACGGAACACACCCACAAATGCTAAATTTCTAAAGCTGTTCGGATGTTTTGCACAATTACTTGGGGTGTCTGTATAACATCTATATACATAGTGTCTAATGGTTCTTCTAGAGTAATAAACTGGCTATTAAGGAGTTTTTCGCTCATATAGTGATGATGACGCTCTTGCAACCGCTTTTGAATTAACTCATAAGACCCTTTGAGATAAATTAGCTTGATGCGTTCGCTATCCACAACCAGAAATTGCCGATAGCTTTCTTTGAGAGCCGAACACGCCAGCACCACATTTTTATTTTCTTGTAGCCAGTTTTTAATAGCCGTTCGCAAATCTTGTAACCAAGGTATTCTGTCTGCTTCACTTAGAGGAATACCGCGCCCCATTTTCTCAATATTCTCTAGCGAGTGAAAAGCATCGGCGTCGCTAAATTGCCAGTTTAAAGTATCTGCTAGCATTTTTCCGATGGTAGTTTTGCCAGCTCCCGAAACACCCATAATGATAATAATCATTGATTTATATATCATAGTTTGGCAAAAAAAGTTAATTTCTATCAAATCCAGCTAATTACTTATGATTAAAATTTCTCCGCATTTGCCTAGATTATAAGTCTTTTACCCAAGATGATATTGACTGCGATCGCCACTATCGGCACCTGCCTCAAGAATAATAAAGTAAGTCAACCGGAATATTTATTTTTGAAACAACAAAGTTTTGGTGAACTTTACTTTTTGTTACATTTTGCATTTAACCTAAGTTTTGTGCTTTGTGAGTAGAGTGAATACATTGACATATGACTCAACTTTGCTAATAATAAAATGGTAATGCACACGTTTGCATTATTTATAGTTAAAATTATGAAGAAACGAAAAGTTTCAATCGAAGATATTGCTCGCCGAGCAGGTGTTTCCCATTCCACAGTTTCACGTGCTTTGCGAGATAACTCTCTAATTAGCCCGAAGGTACGAGAGGAAATTAAGAAAATAGCGCGGGAGATGAACTATGTGCCGAACGCGATCGCTCAAAGTTTGCTTTCTGCACGCACTAATACCATTGGGGTAGTAGTGACATCAATCGCAGATCCTTTTTACGCTGAGGTGGTAGAGGGAATTGAACAGGTAGCGAGAACAGCTGGTTTGAGTGTTTTGTTAACTGCTTCACACCGAGATTTCCAGCAGGAAATAGCAGCTATTGATAATTTTCATCGTCGCAGAGTGGACGGGATATTAGTCACCGACTCCCGAATTAATAAAAATAATAGCGACCAAGTAGGGCAAATTGCCGTACCAACAGTTTTGATTAATAGTCAGACACAAGAGCGACCTGAAATATTTCATACAGTGACAGTGGACGACTTTTTAGGTGGTCGGTTGGCGGTAGAGCATCTGATCGGTTTGGGACATAAAACTATTGGTTATTTGGGTGTAGGTGATCGCAGTAACTCAAATCAGCTGCGCTTAGAAGGATATCAGATGGCTCTTAAGGAAGCTGGTTTACCACAAAACAGTGATTGGGTGGCAATTAGCGATGAAGATAATATCAGAATTAGCGATGTTGATACCGGAAAAAAGCTGCTATCTCAACTATTTACAGCTGGCGTAACAAGCATCTTTTGTTACAACGATATGGTAGCAGTTGGCGCTCTGTTAGCTTGTCAGGAACTAGGTATTTCAGTACCACAAGATTTAAGTTTGGTTGGATTTGACGGTATCGCTCTTTCGTGTTACGTTACGCCGCCACTGACAACAGTTTGCCAACCAATGTTGGAAATTGGTCGCTCAGCAATGCAAATATTGCTCGATTTACTAGAGGAAAAAAGCGTGGAAAACCTCCTTCTATCTCCTTTTTTAGTAAAGCGAGGTAGTAGTGCAGCGTTTGGGCAAGGGAGTGGGGGATGAGGGTGATGGGGAGAAATAATCTAATGACTAATGACCAATGACTTGGACAAAAACTATGTTAACTAAAAAATGGAGTTTATCTAGCGATCGCTGCTTCGCTCCAGAACCAATTCAAAGACAGCTAGCACGTCAATTTTTTGAGAGCGTATACACTCTACCCTTGGTCTGTCCCCACGGACATGTAGACCCAGCTTTATTAGCCGACCCAGGAGCGCGTTTTGGTTCGCCAACTGAATTATTGATTATTCCCGATCACTACATTTTCCGGATGCTCTATAGTCGGGGCGTATCTTTGTCAGCTTTGGGCATACCTAGCCGTGATGGTTCACCAGTCGAAACTGACCATCGTAAAATCTGGCAGCTTTTCGCCAACCATTTTTATTTATTCCAAGGTACTCCGTCTGGATTGTGGCTGAAAGACGAACTTACTAACGTCTTTGGGGTGGATGAGCCTTTAAATTCTCGCAATGCTGGGCATATCTATGATTACCTGGAAAAGCTGTTATTGTTACCTGAGTTTTCACCTCGTGCTTTATTCAAAAAGTTTAATATTGAAGTGCTTTGTACTACCGATGCAGTCAGCGATACTCTTGAGTACCATCAATCCCTACACCAAAAACGTTTTACTCAGATCAAACCTACCTTTCGGCCAGATGCAGTAGTTAACTTGGATACTCCTGGTTGGCGGGAGAATCTAACCAAGCTAGAAAGCACTGTTGGGCGAGAAATTAGCACTTACACTACTTTTGTGCAAACTCTAGAAGAACGTCGAGCTTTTTTTAAACAAATGGGCGCGACAGCTACCGACCATAGTGCAGCTACACCTTATACCCAGCGTCTTACCAACCAGGAAGCAGAAGCAATCTTTGCTAGAGGATTAGCTAACAAACTAAATCCTGGTGATGCAGAGCGTTTTACTGGGCACATGTTCATGGAAATGGCTCGGATGAGTCTAGAAGATGGTCTGGTGATGCAAATGCATTGCGGTATTATGCGTAATCATAATTCGGCTGTCTTTGAGCAGTTTGGGTCTGATAAAGGTGCTGATATTCCTTTAAAAATAGAGTGGACGGAAAATTTGCACCCGTTGTTGTCAGAGTACGGTAATCATAAAGACTTTCACTTAATCCTGTTTGGATTGGATGAAAGCACTTATAGCCGGGAACTAGCTCCCTTAGCCGGTCATTATCCCGCAGTCCTCCTGGGGCCGCCTTGGTGGTTTCACGATAGCATCAATGGTATGGAGCGATATTTCAATCAGGTGATGGAAACAGCCGGACTTTATAATACTGCTGGTTTTAACGATGATACCCGGGCTTTCGTTTCCATTCCTGCGCGCCATACAGTCTGGCGACGCGTAGCTTGTAACTGGTTAGCAGGATTAGTAACACGCGGATTAATTGAGGAAGAAGAAGGCTATGAAATGGCTTTTGGTTTAGTTTACGACCTCGCCAAGCTTGCTTACAAATTGAACTAAGTACATGATTTCACAAGTTCATAGCAAAACTTCCATTAAACCTCTGTATTCCTTTGCGCCAACCTTTGTGCTCCTTTGCGTTTAAAAATATTACTTTTTAAACGCAAAGGGATGCAGAGTAAACGCAAAAGAACGCAGAGTTTCATTTGCTACGAATTAGTCAAATGTAGTGTGCGTAATGAAGTAATTAGATAAAGGAATTATCAATGCCAGATTTATTGAATAAACCAGATTTAATTTTAAATCAACTTTTTAGTTTGAAAGACCAAGTAGCAGTAATCACAGGCGGTTCTGGTGTGCTGGGTGGGGCGATGGCGCAGGGTTTAGCGCTTGCGGGAGCGCGAGTAGTCGTTCTCGGTCGCAATCAAGCACGAGCTGATGCGGTTGTGGCTGATATTAGCGCCACCGGTGGCGAAAGTATGGCTGTATTGGCAGATGTTGGCGATCGCTTGCAATTAGAAATAGCCAAACACACCATTTTAAAGCATTGGGGTCAGATAGATATCTTAGTAAACGCCGCTGGTGGTAATATCCCAGCGGCCACAATTACTGCGGATGGTAGTTTTTTTGATATGCCTCACACAGCATTCGAGCAAGTAGTTAATCTGAACTTGGTGGGAACTCTACTACCCAGTCAGGTTTTTGGTCAAGCAATGGTCGAAAGAAATCAACCCCAAGGTTGTATTGTGAATATTTCTTCGATGTCTGCTATCCGTGCAATCAGTCGGGTAGTTGGTTACTCAGCAGCCAAAGCAGCGATAGATAACTTTACTCGTTGGCTAGCTGTAGAACTGGCTCAAAAATATGGAGCCAAGTTGCGAGTCAATGCGATCGCCCCGGGTTTTTTTATTGGCGAACAAAATCGAGATTTACTGCTCAATGCAGATGGAAGTTTAAGCGATCGCGGACAAAAAATTATTAACCAGACCCCTGCTGGACGTTTTGGAGAACCGCACGAATTACTCAGTACCTTGATTTGGCTATGTAGTTCTGGTTCTAGTTTCGTCAACGGGGTAGTTGTGCCGGTAGACGGTGGATTTAGCATCTACAGCGGAGTTTAGAAATGTATTTATTAGCTGTAACTAATAATGGCAGACTTGCAGATGAGGAAATTTCCCAACTAGTTCATCAAGCTTTGGCAGATTCTAGGTTTGATGGACAGCGCATTTTAGTATTAATTCCAGATGCAACCCGCACTGCTCCCATCCCCCAAATGTTTCGATTGCTTCATCGGGAGTTAAATAACAGGGTTGCTGCACTGGATTTTTTGATTGCTCTGGGTACACATAATCCCATGAGTGAGGAACAAATCAATCGTTTAGTTGGGGTAACACCAAAGGAGCGAGAGACAACTTTTA
This sequence comes from Nostoc sp. PA-18-2419, assembly GCF_005869855.1. Classification (GTDB taxonomy): domain Bacteria; phylum Cyanobacteriota; class Cyanobacteriia; order Cyanobacteriales; family Nostocaceae; genus Nostoc. The sequence goes on from NZ_SZNH01000004.1 coordinate 321,510, forward strand.
AAGGAGTTCACATCTTTAATCACCTTTGGCATCTCCCAGAAACTTTTGTTTCTTGTGGAGTAATTTCGGCTGCGGAAATAGCAGAAATTAGCGGTGGGATGCTGCATCAGGAAGTTGACGTGCGTGTAAATAAATTGGTAACAGAATATGATTTAATAATTATTTGTGGGCCAGTCTTTCCCCACGAAGTTGTTGGTTTTTCTGGGGGAAATAAATATTTTTTCCCCGGTATTAGCGGTGAGGAAGTGATTAATTTATCACACTGGTTGGGTGCTTTAATTACCTGTTATGAAATTATTGGTACTTCAGGAATAACGCCAGTTCGACGCTTGATTGACCGAGCTGCTAATTTAATTCCTACCCCGAAACTTTGCTTGGCAATGGTGGTTGCACCGAAAACGAATCAGTTAGCTGGACTTTATATAGATAAACCAGAGTTAGCCTGGGAAGCGGCGGCAAAATTATCAGCTAAACTGCATATTAAATATGTAGATCGGCCTTTTAACCAAGTGCTTTCAGTCATGCCCGAAATGTATGATGACATTTGGACAGCTGCGAAGGGAATGTACAAATTAGAACCTGTAGTAGCAGATGGAGGAGAAGTAATTATCTATGCACCTCATATTACTGAATTTAGCTATACACACGGCAAAATATTAGCTGAAATTGGTTATCATGTGCGGGATTATTTTCTCAAACAATGGGATAAATTCCAAGCATATCCTGCGGGAGTGTTAGCTCACAGTACTCACTTGAAAGGGATGGGTACTTTCGAGCCTATAGAAGGGGAAAAAGCCCGGATTCGTGTGACTTTAGCTACTGGTATTTCTCCGGAGCGTTGTGCCGCTCATAACTTGAATTATCGCGATCCGGCTACGATTCAACTAACAGAATGGTCTTATCGAGAGCATGAAGGGATTTTGCTTGTACCGAAGGCGGGCGAGATACTTTACCGGATGAAATAATTATATTTTAAATAGCTTTTTGTGGCGATGCTGCCAAGCACCCGCTTTGGGTATTCGGAGAACTTTTCGGTCTTCTGAAAGTGAGTTGCAATCGTTGAAGAAACACACGGTGATAAATTGAGTTTTAACTCAGTTCTGGGTCAAGGAACAGAATCTATCATTGAAATTCCGGTATAATTTGCGGCGATGTCACTACTTTTCACCCTCAACGACGACACACTGAGGTATTTTAATCAAAATATAAAGCGTATTTAAACAAGTAAATATACTAATATAATAGAATACAGTTTTTTATAAGTTAATAGATTGATATGCGCCTGTCTATCATTATCAGTGTCGGCTTGTTGGTATTTACAGGTCTCAACTTACCAGTCATGTCTCAATCTCCTGTAGAGATAGGACAATCGGCAGCGAATAATAACTTGGCTCAAAGACGATTAAATTTTAATCGCCGTTTATGGAATTATAAAAATATTTCCAACTATCGCTATACATTTAGTAACAGTTGCTTTTGTATACAAGAAGCTAGAGGTCCAGTCATCATTGAAGTACGTAATGGTCAAACAAAGTCAATTATTTCTGTAGCTACAGGTAAACCAGTTGAGAATCGACAATTATTTAACAACTACAACACAATTCCTAAGCTTTTTAATGTTATTCAAGATGCTATCAACCGTAAAGCCTACAGCCTGAATGCACGCTATAATCCAAGATACGGCTTTCCAACTCAAATTAATGTCGATTACAATAGTCAAATAGCTGATGAAGAAATATATCTGACAATTGATAATTTTCAAGAAATTAAATAAATACTCAGCTGATTATTGTTTAGGATAAACTGAAGAAAATTCGCTCCTTTCCTAAAAATGTGAGTATTAATTTAAAACTTAGAATCCAGAATGATTAAAAAATTAAGTGTACTATGGCTTCATCATTTTTTGAAGCTAATTAAGTATAGTATTAAAGTCTTTTAAATTCTGACTTTTATTTATTGCATCCATATTTCCATACTGTAAGGATTTCATTAATTTGAAATTGATGGTATATTTACGGACTGCTGTAGAAAAAATTTTGCATTGCTGAATTCAGGTATGAATTTACCTCACCCACAGACGCAGGGGAAAGTCTGAGCGGAGGTTTCCGACCATCGGAACTTTCCAAGACAGAGGCGCACAGAGCAAGAGTTTGAGATATTGAGTTTTCAAATTTCATACTTCAATTCAGCAACGTCAAAATTTGGGTAGGATGACTACACAATATTTGAAGTTGATAAGTCCCCAACTGAGAACTCGATTAGATGGCGGATTATCGGGTCATTAATAGGGTGTAGGGGGTGGCTGAGTGTGATAAAACCCTATTTATTTAATCCTTTCTTTACTACTAAAGCTGTTGGTAAAGGTACAGGTTTAGGATTATCTATCAGTTACCAAATCATTGTAGAGCAGCATCAAGGAAATTTGGAGTGTCAATCGACATTTGGGGAAGGTGCAAAGTTCATTATTACGTTGCCGATCAAACATCATAAATTTAATATGTAATGAATTAAGCTGCCCTTGGATCTAAATTGCACATCTTTGCGTGTTGGCTGTTGACGGTTGACAGTTAACCGTCAACAGTCAACAGTTGACGAACCCTTACTCAGCACTTTTTATGCAACCTCGACAAACCATCATTGAAATTTTTTCAACTTTTATACAATTTGCTGGCGATCGCTTTAGTCGTTGGGCGATGGAATCAAGTTTGCGTCGCAGTATCCAAAGTTGTGTCAACCAGACGCCACAAGAAACTTCAGAATATTTTTGGGCGCTTTATTGGTATAAGTTTTGGCAGCTTCCCAAAACTGAGGTACTAGCTAGGCAACACCTCATAGCCTACTTGCAAGAACCTTGTTATTGGGCATCTCAAAAAATAGTAAGTAATTTTGCTAGCACTCAGTATAAATTTTCAGACTGTTTTCAGATTGCGATCGCCCAAGTTGATAAAATCCTCAAAGGTTTTAATCCCAATCAAGGTTTTTCTTTAAAAAACTACGCCAACGCTATTTTTAGCGGTGCTATCCGCGAAACTTTACGTAAAAATAGCGAAATTGATATCTGTACAGACTGGGGACTATTGCGAAAAATTACTAAAAAGTTTTTAGTAGAATCCTTGGAAAATGCTGGTTTATCTCCAGAGGATATTAATGCTTATATTCTGGCTTGGGAATCTTTTAAAACCTTGTATATTCCTACGAAAACTGGTACTTCTCGCCAACTTTCTCGACCCAACGATGCAATTTGGCAAGCAATTGCTAAAGCTTATAATTCACAAAGTAGTCAACAAGTCAATCCCCAAGCTTTGGAAAAATGGCTGCTCAATTGTGCTAAAGCTGTACGCAAATATCGCTATCCAACACCGGAGTCTTTGAATATCCCTAAAGGTAGCGATGATTCTTGGGAGTGGTTAGATAATCTTCCAGGTAGCCAACAAGAATCTCTGATTAATGAAATTGTCGCCCAAGAAGAAGAACAAGCCAGAATTTCTCAGCAAATTGAGATTAACAAAGTTTTAGTAGTGGCGATCGCTCAACTTGAACCGCAATTACAAGAAATTATAAAACTTTACTACGGCAAACAACTCACTCAAGACAAAATTGCTAAACAATTACAAATGCAGCAATATACAGTCTCCCGGCGACTAAAAAAAGCGCAAGAAGGTTTATTACGGTCTTTAGCTAACTGGAGTCGAGATAATTTGCATATTACAGTAACATCAGACCTACTCAAAAGTATAAATATGGTGATGGAGGAATGGCTGAGAAATTACTGGGGATTGATGACTGTTGAGTGTTGAGTGTGAGCAGGGAGATATCTTTTGATTTATTTTACCGTTTCTTTGTGAAGCTGCGCCAAATCGTAACTTTTTTAACGCAAAGGTACGCGGAGGTTTTCTAAAGATAATTCGCTACGTCCCAAAATAATTAGGCGCATCTTCATAGAGAATTGGTATCAGCCCTCTTTTGTTACTACGGGGAAAGTATAATCAGGAAGAAAACCAGAAACAGTAAGTAATAAAGATGGTTACGCCGCGTAGACAGGCAGTAAGCACAGTTGCCTTCATAGATAACTATTGTCAACACTATTATTCATTATTTGAGGATGTGAGACATTTTGAAGCATTCAAGTTTTTACACTTGGGAATGCTATCAAAAATGCCACAGAAATCTCTGCCGGAGATAGCCAAAATAGTAGGACTCAAAGACGGTCAGTCACTACATCATTTTTTGAGAGA
>NZ_SZNH01000040.1 GCF_005869855.1 Nostoc sp. PA-18-2419
CATTTTTCTGGATTCCAGGTATGTTGTTCGACCCGCCGCTATTTAGTAGAGGCAGTGCTTCGTAGATTTTCATATCTGAAGTCTGTTTCTTTTCAACTCAGCGTTGCTGAGTCTTTTCTTACTGCCTAGTCTAAACTCCAGTTATTCACTCTCAGGTCACGGCCACACGATAACGCTTTCTGAACTGCAAGAGATGCGATCGCTTCGATGGTGGCGATCGCACACTCTTGTTTCAAAGTTTGTCCCGGCTTTTCTGCCTTGACATCAATACCTCTATCAAAGCCGCACGATCAGAGTTAAACGACTCTAAAAGTTGTACTAAAGCTTCTTCTACAATCACTTCTTTATAAGGAGCATGAGCTTTTCCTAGCTCTAACTGGAGTGTAAGGTGCAGTTTGTCTAGCTGATGCAGCACCTCTTCACTGATTTGAAATGTAGATTTACGCAATGAAACTTTTTCTACGTTGACTTGTTGACTTGTTAAAAAGTTAGCTTTCTCGCTTGTTGAATTACTGTTTGGTTGAATGATTGGTGTGCTATCTGGCTGACTTGTTGAAGCGTCAAATGTATATTCACTCTTGGATTGCTGCCTTGTTGACTTGTCAGCTTCTTGACCAGTTGACACTTCATCTTGATGACTTGTTGACTTGTCAGATTTTCGACTTGTTAGTAATTTATCTGGTTGACTGGTTAACTTGTCAGCTTCTTGACCAGTTGACACTTCATCTTGCTGACTTGTTGGCTTGTCAGCTTCTTGACTCGTTAGTAGTTTATCTGGTTGATTGGTTAACTTGTCAGCTTCTTGACTAGTTGACACTTCATCTTGCTGACTTGTTGACTTGCTAATTTGCTCAAACCTAGCTAAAACTTTATCGGTCGAGGACAACGGATCATTATCATCATTTAATCTGGCGCGTCGTTTTGTCATCTGTCTTTTCACCTTAATTAAATTGCAGCAATTAAATTAGCGATTAACTGGTAAGGCTGCACTAATTTGGGGTCTTTAGCATAGATGTGAATGGGTTCGCCTGCCAGATTTGACTCAGAGAACTTGATTGACTTCGGAACGGCTTCAAATATCTGAATGTTTTGTAGTCTCTTATTTAAGGAGGCTAAGACATCTTGAGTCATGACCGTATTTTCAGCCATTGTTGGCAATACTCCCAGTATTTGTAATTGGGGATTAAGACGTTTTTGAACACTTGCAACTGTTTCCAACAGTGCAGCCAGCCCTTTTAAAGCGAAAAATTGACACTGCACTGGGATAAGAACTGCATCCGCAGCTGCCAAGGCATTAACCGTTAACAGTCCCAAAGAAGGTGGACAGTCAATTAAGATGTGATGGAATTGCTTGAGTACGGGAGCTAGTCGCTCTTTAAGGATGTAAAAGTTACCTACTTTCATGAGTATCTCTGTTTCTCCCTTAGCTAAGTTGATGTCAGCAGGCAGTAAGCTGAGTCCAAATTTAGTAGAAACTACTCCATCGATGATTTCTGCTTTTTCTGTAATTACGTCGTAGCAGCTAATCTGGTCGTCAGCCACTTCCACCCCCAGCCCTGTAGTGAGATTGCCTTGAGGGTCAAGGTCAACAGCGAGGACAGTATCCTTAAGAGCCAGTAGTCCCCCTAAAGATATAGTGGAGGTAGTTTTAGCTACCCCTCCTTTTTGATTTGCTAGTGCAATAATCATTGAATTTTAGGCCAAACATTTTGCCTATGAGCTTACTGGCAAGTCATTAATATAGCAAGTTAGGTTTACAACCAGCTAAAAAGCTAAAAAGTTGGGTTGTCAACCAGCTAACTTGTTGGCAAGTTAGAAAGTTATACTCCTGCCCTGTATGCTAGATGTAGAAGAGTACATTATTGTTCAAGGCTTGTTAATAATTAAATATATGGTTATCAATTTCTCCTCCGTAACGTTACCTCAGTCTGAAAACTTGAAGTTACATATCCTACTGTCACGTAACAATGAAGGAAATGTAATAGCTTCTGTTCTAGAATTTCCCAACACTCAGGTTGAAGCACCTACTACTGAACAAGCTGTGCAAGAATTGAAAAAACTTTTGTCAACTCGTCTTGAGAAGATAGAAATTATTCCATTAGAAATTCAATTGTCTCAAAGCGAAGCAGAAAATCCTTGGATAAAATTTGCGGGTGCGTTTAAAGACGATGCAGATTTTGCTGAAATTGCTAATAATCTCAGAGCAGAACGTAACGCAGTAGATGAAGATTAAAAGGCTGAGGTTCGCTCCAGATTGAGAAATGCAAGATGAGTCTTTATATACTCGACACAGACCATGTTTCGCTTTTACTTCAAGGAAACCAAGCTGTTATATCTAAACTTGCTCAAGTTTATCCCAATTTGGCTATCACCATTATCACAGTTCAAGAAATTTTTAACGGGTGGGTAGTCAAAATTAATGACCGGACTGAATCTGCCAACTTAGTAAACCTTTACACTAAACTGTGGACTACTCAAGAGTATTTCAAAGGAGTGAGAATACTCAACTTTGATACTGCTGCCTACACTTGCTATCAAGGTTTACTCAAAGAAAACCAGCAACTCAATAAAAAAAGACTACAGAAAGATTTGCGAATAGCTGCGATCGCTCTAAGGGCAAATGCGGTGATGGTTACTCGTAACCAAAGGGATTTCTCTCAAATTCCTGATTTGGCCCCTACCTGCGGCTGTATGATAGTCGTTATTGGAAAACTGTATTATCTGTAAGCATTTATGCTTAATGAGGCGAACAGGGGGAGTTAGGTATAGTCTGCACCAATAGGATTCGCTAATATTGCGGCTATCTCAACTGACAACATCCTCGTGGTCACTTGTTGATTGAAGTTAATCAGGATAGCATATACCCCGATTAACAACAGGAAACTGAAAATGAGAATTTTTGTGACAGGTCGTCTTTGTTTGTTCGGAGAACATAGCGATTGGGCAGGAGAATATCGGCGGATTAATCCTCAAATTGAAAAGGGTTACACCTTAATTGTTGGTACTAATCAAGGAATTTATGCCTCGGTTAAACCTAATTCAACTGAGTTAATTATTCGCCCTTCTCTTAATGAAGGCAGATATTATGAACCGCTCAGATTACCTATGGAATCTAATACCTTGTTGTGCGTAGCTCAAAAGGGCGGTTTTTTTAGTTATGCTGCTGGTACAGCTTACCAATTTCTTACTCGTTATGGTGTTGGCGGACTTGAAGTTGATAATTATCTAACCGACTTACCCATCCAAAAGGGATTATCTTCAAGTGCTGCTTTTTGCGTTCTCATAGCGAGAGCATTTAATCGTCTGTACGACTTGAAGATGACAATTCGGGAAGAAATGGAGTTGGCATACCAGGGAGAAAGAACCACCCCTAGTCTTTGTGGTCGGATGGATCAGGCTTGTGCTTATGGAAATCGCCCAATCTTAATGATATTTGATGGGGAACAAATTAACATAAGGGAGCTTACAGTTAGCAAAGATTTGTTTTTTATAATTGTGKATCTCGATGGCAGCAAAGACACACAAGAAATTCTCAGACGATTGAATGAGTGTTATCCAATAGCTACTAATCCAATAGGGCAAAATGTGCAAAAATACTTGGGTTCTATTAGTGCGGAAATTACCCAGGCGGCAGCTGAAGCCATACAAGTTGGAGATGCCCAACTTCTTGGGGCTTTAATGACAAAAGCCCAAGCTGAATTTGATCGCTACGTAGTTCCGGCTTGTCCAGGAGAATTAACTGCAAAGAAACTGCATCTCCTTCTTAATCACGAGCCTCTGAGTCCCTATATCTTTGGAGGAAAAGGCGTTGGTTCTCAGGGTGATGGTACTGCACAACTGATTGTTAACTCTCAATCAAGTCAAACAAAAGTTATCGAAATTATTCAGCGCGATTTTCCGCAAATGCAACTCTTAGAGTTAACTATTTCAAGATTACCCGTATGATTAACTTAACTGAAATAAAAGCATTAAGCTTGACAGGTAATTTCTAAGTTAATGGATATTAATCAACAAAAAGAACAATTTAGCATCACCTATATTAGAGCCATTGCCGCCGTTGCTGGTTATTCTTTATATAGACCAGAAGTAGATAACGATAGCGTAGATTTAGGTATAGTTAGCAGAGGTGGCACAGGTAAAATCCTTTCCCCTAGACTAGAACTACAACTAAAATGTACAGCCAGAGATATTCTTGAGGAAAACTATATTAAATATCTGCTCTCTCTCAAAAATTATAATGATTTAAAAATCAATGCCCTTGTCCCTCGGATATTAGTAGTTGTTTTAGTTCATGAAAAAATAACAGATTGGATAAAACAAACTGAAGACGAACTTTGTATTAGACATTGTGCTTACTGGGTATCCTTGTGTGGGATGCCAGATACAGAAAATACAACCAATGTTACTATTGAAGTACCTCGTAGTAATCAGTTGACACCTGATGCACTCCAAGCCATTATTGAACGCATTAGTTTTGGAGGATTGCCATGAAAGTTACTATTAAAGACAGTCAAATCCTCAAAACCATTAACCCTGATGTTATCCAAGCACACTTGCAAGCAACAGGCTGGCACGAGACAGGACGTATTTATAATGATGCAGGGGCAATTTGGCGACTAAAAAAAGATGCCGCTCCTGAATATGAAATTTTGCTACCTCTCCAACATAATTTAGGAGATTATGCCGAAAGAATCAGCGATATATTAAAAACATTATCAACAGTAGAAAATCGGGATAAAGTTGATATATTAAGCGAATTTATTAATAATTATCCTAATTTCAATGTACAAGGTGTAGTTATGCAAATTGCTACTCCTTCCATTGATAAATTGAGTGGAGAGATTACTTTATTTGGGACAATTTTTGAGAAATTGCTCCAAATAAAAACTGAACTGGTTGACCATGATTATATCTTAGCTATTAAAGCTTATCAGGAACGTTTACCAATTCGCTGCACAGGTGATTTAGTCAAAGTTGACAATCATTTTATTCTGAGAAATCCTCAAAATTTCCAAATTGACAATATCTAAATTTTTAGGTATTTCCTAAATCAATTCTGATATCGAATCGCTCATCTGCTTTTGCAAACGCTGGCGGTTATCATCATATTTCAACACCGTCTGCACTTGAGCGTGTCTGCTGAATCACTGGGTAGCACGGTAATTGCCATTATTAAGATCCAAAACTGTAGTAATTGCACTGTGGCGGACACGATGGGGTGACATCTTCTTAGTAATTCCGGCTTGCAAGCACAGCCCATCCACCAGTCGCCTGATTGCTTCCCCAGTTAATCTTGCTCCATTTTTGTGATAGGCCAGCACTGTAAAAAGCGGGTCATCGCCACGTTTATTCTTACTCTCTTTAATCCAACTGGCCAGAGCGTCGGCGGTTTTGTCTGATAAGTCAAGCACTTCCTTCTGGCTACCCTTGCCTTTCCCTAGAATAGAGAGCGTTTTTTCTTTGGCGTTAAAGTCATGCACCTTAAGGGGTGACAAAGAGGCTATAAAGCAGACTGGATAAGAGCTATAGCACGTAAACCTTTATGAAAATAAGGTAGTTTACCAGGCTTTAAAAGCATGAATTCATGGGCTAAATCAGCGCAAAATTCCATTGCACCTACCCATAATTGACCATACAAGCCAACCCAAAAGGTGCTATATCGGCGGTGTAATCGCTTTAATTCGTTTCAGACGACCAACATATTTTTGTAGTCCCAAAGAGCGAGAATTACGCCCAACAAATATATAGGACTAGTATTTGATTTCTGAAAAAACTCCGTACATCTCAAGAGATGCAAAATCAAAGGTGGTGTTTCGGATAAACCACTCAAACATCCATTTTAAATGGCGGAATGTTGGAACTAAAGCACAAAAACGTCGAACCCAGGTTTTTGCTTGTAACCAAATATCTTCAATAGGATTTTGTGATGGGCAATTAGGAGCAAAACGAATGCAATGAATTTTCCATTGTACTGGGGGTAAACCTTGATTTATCTGGTCTAAAAAGTTTTGAACAAGAAGTGAACGATGATAAGAAGCACCATCCCAAAGAAGAAGCAATCTTTGGTCGGGAGATTGGTCTAATAAATAGCGTAAATAATCAATTGTATTGTTTTAGTTACCAGCATTATAAGCTTTAAGAAGTAACTTGCCGCCGAGATAATCAACCGCTCCGTAGTATGTCTGTTTATCTCGTTCGTTAACGATTCCAATTGCTATTTCTTGGTCAGTTCTGCCCCAAACATACCCAGTTAAGTCTCCCGATAACAGATGACACTCATCTATTAGTAATACTCTCAGTTTTCGGGCTTCTATTTCTTCTCTATTGCTTGCCAACAATGTTTCAATCTGTTTTTTTTTTTGCAGTAACAGCCTCCTTGTCAGCCTTTGGATTCAAGCCAGTAGTTTTTTTCCAGCTAATTCCTGCTGCTTCAAATAAATCGTAATAGCTTCGTTTTGATTCGTAGATGACATCATGTTCAAATGCCAATTTATACTCCAACTCCCCAAGTTTCCAAGTATCTTTTGTTTGCAACCAACTTAATACTTCTTCTCGTTCTTCATCGCTCAGGTAACTTTTCTCCCTTTATGATTTAAGCGCAATCCTAAAATTCCATGTTCAGTATAGGCTTGTTTCCAGCTTGTTATTGAACCAAGTGAGACATCCAAAATTGTTTGAATTTCTTCATACTTGTAGCCTTGATAAACCAGTTTCACTGCCAAAGCTTTTCTGACTTCACGAGCATCTGGGCGACTATCCATAAATTATTGTAGTTCTGCGAGCGCCATTTCTAGATGCTGGTTTCTCATTGTTCGTTATTAGACAGATATCTCTATCAGTATTATCTCGCGATTTTTTTCACAAATCAAATATGATTCCTATAGCACAAGTATAGGTAATAGCAATTAGTAAAATCAATCCTATTAAGCGTTGACCATCAGCATAAGTAGATTCGAGATTATAGCCCCCAGTCTTGCAATCACGGAACATCGCTTCAATACCACTTCGCAACTTAAATGCTTTAATTGCATCTTTGAGGCTATTAAGGTTAGTGAGTAAAAACCAGCCAGCAGGTTCCAGCTTGCCACGATATTTACGCTTGTAATATCCGGCTAAATTAAATTTAGCAAAACCTTTCTGTTTCGTAGCTTGAATCCCCATCAGAAAGAATGAGATGCTAGGATTTAATCCCAAAGATTGTAATCGTTGATATGATTCATTTTCTTGGCGAATATACGTGCCTTGTTTTTGACGCAGCACAAAGTCAATTCCCTTGCTGTGTAACCAATTTGCCAGTTTTATACTATGAAATTCTCTATCTCCCAATACTAGAATTTGATATCCTTTGAATAACCGGAGCAATGGGCGTATTAACTTTTTCTACTCACCCAAATTACTACATCCTCTTTTTGGTAACAATATCCAGTAAACTGGTATTGCTCTTTTCTGCTCAATTAAGCTGATTACAAATACATTTTGTGAGCGCCACTGTGTTCTATCAATGGCGAATATCAATTTTTTATCAGCGCGGATATGGCTGTTTTTTACCCATCGTTTGAGTACTGGAAACCAAAGGTATTGAATTGATAACTGCGGCAACAATAAAAATCTTTGGATACTCCGTCGCCTACTTTCAAATTTTATTGGTTGTGGAAATACAGATGAGAGCTTCTCAATCGTCACAGTTTTATGAAATTGCAACAGCATGATCAAGATTTCGAGCATCTTATACTGTGCGGGTATCAGTATATTTTGAAAGTAGTTTTGGTAGAATTTAGCGAAGATTATCATTTGATAGGTCTCGTTGAGAATACCTGACCTATCTTTTTCTACCCCAAAACGGTCACACTCTTCTATTTCCTCGGCTTTAGCCCCTTGGTCACCCCTTCAGATCAAATATGAATCTATCCCACTAATGTAAGATTGTGGGAATCTACTTTTGATTTGAGTTGGGTGTGTCAGTTGATGGCTGGACGTTTTGAGGGATTGAGCGACCTAGAATGGAAGTTATTTGAGGATATATTTCCTAAGCAGGCATCTAAGCGTGGTAAAGGAATGCCTCATGCGCCATATCGCTATGTATTAAATAGTCTGTTGTACATTTTGATTACTGGGTGTCGATGGTGTGACTTGCCACGTGGGGAGACATGGGCATCAAAAAGCTCATCTCACCGATGGTTAAAACGATGGCGCTCAGATGGAACATTTGAACATTTACAGGGACGACGTATATTAGCGATGCCTGCGGCGGGCTACGCCTACGCTAATGATCAGGGGCTGATAAACTGGAACTTTGGCGCGGTTGACGGGTCTTTTTCCCCCTGGAAAAGGAGGAGGTGAAGACGTCGCTTATGGTGGCAAAGGTAAAGGTATTCTTATTCACACACTGACTGAAGGCGGTGGAATGCCCTTGGCTAATTGTACTACCCCAGCCAACGGTAACGAAAGAGAACAAGTAATACTTCTCCTTGATAAAGTCAAACTCAAAACATTAAAATGCGGCAGACCACATAAACGAATCAAGGTGTTGGCTGCTGATAAAGGGTACGACTCGAAACAGAAACGTGCTGACTTACGTAAACGAGGTATTCGTCCTCAAATCCCAAAGCGAGTCTGGAAAACCAAGAAAAACAAAGGAAGACCCATCAAAATCTCTGTTCCTAGATTTCAGCAGGAACGGTGTTTTGCTTGGTATCAACGCAAATACCGCCGTCTCGTTGTCAGATGGGAACGTCAAAAGGTTTACTTTGATGCATTCATTGACCTTGCTACTATCCACATCTGGATTAACAAAATATTATTAGTGGGATAGGTTCATGTAAGCTTCGTAGCTACATACGTCAAAGGGATAATCTGATTAAAAGTGCTTGCGTCCATGTACAGAGGATGCAAAAAGCGTTAACACAGATGAATATACAATTACATCGAGTCATCAGCGATATTACAGGTACTACTGGCCTGAGCATTATTAGAGAAATTGTATCTGGGGAACGAAACCCAGTAAAATTGGCAAGTTTGAAGGATGGGCGTATTAAAGCCAGCTTGGAAGAAATAGCTGCTTCTTTAACAGGAGACTATCGTTCGGAATTAGTTTTTATCCTGGAACAAGAATTACAACTTTACGAGTTTTATCAAACTCAAATCGAAAAGTGTGAGACCCAAATTGAGCAATGTTTGGCTTCATTTACTGATAAAGTTGATGTTGAAAAAAAGCCTTTAGCTAAACCCAAGCGTCGGGGGAAAAAGCAACCAGGTAATGCACCACAGTTTGATTTACGTACACATTTATATCGCATCAGTGGTGTAGATTTTACTGCTGTTGATGGTTTGGGTGCTTTAACTGTACTGGTACTGCTTTCTGAAGTTGGTTTAGATCCAAAACGCTTCAAGAGTGTTAAGCACTTTACCTCTTGGTTAGGTCTATGTCCTGGTAGTCGTGTGACTGGCGGTAAAGTTAAAAGTTCCAAAACTCGCCCTGTTGCCAGTCGCGCTGCGACCGCTTTTCGTATGGCAGCACAAACTCTATCTCGTAGTCATTCTGCATGAGAAGGCAGGAGCTAGTCCATCCTTAAAACAATTTTACCACGGGCGTGGCCAGCCTCGGATAGGGCAAGCGCCGTTTTAATTTCTGCGAGCGGTAAAATTTTCTCTATATGCGGCTTGACTTTGCCAGCCTCAACTAGATTTTTAATTGCCGTCAGATTGTGCGAACTCGGTATGGTGAAGGATCGTTCCACGTTTACGCCGTAACGTTCGGCTTCGCCGTCGGGGAATGCAACCACGGTAACCATGAAACCACCTTTTTTCAGCGTTTTGAACACACGCTGAAAAGTTTCGCCTCCTACCGTATCAAATACCACATCTATATCACGAGCAACTTGCTCAAATTGCTGACTGGTATAGTCAATGAAATCGTCAGCGCCCAAGGCGCGAACAAATTCCTCATTGCGTGCCGAGGACATAGCCGTAACATGGGCGCCTTTGGCTTTTGCAAACTGCACTGCTAACGAGCCAACGCCGCCTGAGCTGTTGGTGATAAGGAGACGCTGCCCGGCAACGAGTTTAGCTTTATCAAAGATTGCCTGCCAGGCAGTCGAGCCAGCAAGCGGCAGCGACGCTGCTTCGATGTGGCTCAGGTTAGCCGGTATATGCACCATATTCGCTGCCTTGGCGACGGCATACTCGGCAAAAGCGCCAGTATGAACCATCCCGAAAACTACTTGGCCCGGATCAAAGCCGTCAACGCCGACACCGACTTTCTCGATCATGCCGACAAGTTCGCCGCCGAGATGGATGGGTAAATTCATACCTAAGCGTTGTCCGGCTCCGCTCCGTATCTTCCAGTCGATTGGGTTCACTCCAGCTGCATGTACTTTCACCAGCAATTCATCGGCTTTTGGTTCAGGCACATTAATTTCGACTAGTTGTACAACTTCGTTAGAGCCATATTCTTCTATTATTGCTGCTTTCATTTTCGTGTTCATGATGTTCCCATTTAATTATTTGATTGAGTTATCTTAGCAGTGTATTTGTACGATGAGATGCCAAATTGCATCGCGCAAACGCCATTCATATGAAATCACTTTTTACTATTCACCGCACCACTAAACATCGCGACGAAAGCTTGCCGCTGCATGCGCATCAAGAAGGCCAGCTTACCTTTGCTGCGTCAGGCATGGTGCAGATACATACCAATGACGGCATGTGGTTGGTGCCGCCGCGTCTTGCAGCCTGGATTCCATCAGGTTCACGTCATCGCATTGAGACTATAACCGATGCCGAGCTTTGGATCATACATTGGCAACCAGCTGCCATTCTAAATTGGGGTGCTCGAAATCTGCTTGACCGCGCTTTTGTGCTTCAGATCACTCCATTGCTGCATTGCTTGCTCACCGAGGCCGTCTCTATAAATTCTGAATCTGAGAAAGCACAACTGATAGTTCGTCTCATTCTCCATGAACTCACCGCAATGCCGGATGCGCCAACCTTTCTGCCCATGCCTGTCAGCCTTATCGGGCGGCGTGTGGCGGATATCATCATCGCCGATCAACGAAATCTTTTAAACTTGGACGAGATTGCATCACGCGCAGCATCATCTGCCCGAACTGTAAGCCGCTTGTTTCCGATGGAAACTGGACTAACCCTCAAAGCTTGGCGACAACGTGCGCGGATTGTGCGGGCGATGGAACAGCTTGGCCGGGGCGATACGCCGGCGACGGTAGCTCAGAAAAACGGCTTTGCAAACACTGCGGCGTTCTCCTGTGCTTTCCGACAAGTCACTGCCATGACTCCGACTGCGTTTCTAGGACACTCTAGTGATCCACTACTTTGAGTCGTAACCTTGCACTTCCTGTAAATATATCTTCGGAACTCTGGCGCTCAATGGGCTTATTTTTGGCCTCGGTTGGAATGACGGCGAATCTCCTCCCGCCCGCTTTTCTCCTCCTGATTGGTTAGTAGGTACGCTGTGGGTTAGTTTGGATTGGCATGATGGGCTATCCGCAAAGCAGAGGCGCAAGTGCTGGCGGCGGCGGGAGAGCTTGAGATTGCCAAGGCAGACCGTGATGGCCTTCCTGCGCGGCAATCCCAATATCAGCGTTCGGCTTGAATTTATCCAGGTGGAGCCGTTCGTGCGCCCTAAAAAATCCCTCACCGACGAGAGCATCGAGCGCGTGGATAAGCGATGCGGGCAAAACCAGCTGAACCGATGTGGCGCAGGCCAAAGCCCTGCTTGCCACTACCAGCGCCTCCCTTGAACCCCTGATCCCTCTTTTGTCACTCTCGGCAGAGAATAATCTCAAACCCTTGTTTTTACGTTTTTTTTACAACAAGGTAATTTCAATGAAAAAATGGGGATGCGATCGCTCAATTCTTGATTATGTCTGAGTCTCAAGACCAGGTAATATTTTTCTCTCCCCAGAGTGACAAAAGAGGGATGACACGCTCGCTGAAAGAAGAGCTATACCGCCCAGACGTGCTGAGGAGTGCCGTGTCGGGAGCATCCTCGGACGCTATCAAGGACACGGTGCCAACCGATATTCCTCTTTTAGACGAAGTATTGGCCAGTCCTGCTTCCGTAATCGCCAACTGGCCCGACATTCAAGCGGCAGAACGTAAGCTTGTGTACCGCGCCGCCCTGAAGATGTGGCATTCGCGCAGTATTTCCCCAAACTTTCCCTATCGGGCTTGCTTGGCTTTGAAAGCGGCAAAACCGGAACGCTGTTTCAATCCGCCAGCCGTGCCTGGACAGCCAGCGCTGGGTTAAGCCTGCCGATTTTCAACTTCGGGCGTATTCGCGCGGACATTGACGAAGCCGACGCGAACGCGCAAGAAGCCTTGGCAACGTATGAGAAAACGGTCAGTAGATCACAAACTTTTCCCCCAAGAGCGATCGCTGGCAAATTTTGCTTATTTATCTACAGTGATCGCCTCCACAAACCTACCTGATTGGGGATAAGCCGCAGAAATTGCGTTCTAAACAATATTTCCACACTTGGAGGTTGTACCTGATTTTACAAGACATTGAACATCTTAGAGAACTGGCACTTAGTCAAGGAATTGACATTCGCTCTTTCCAGGTGCAAGATCTGAGATGGCCAGTTTTGGTTTTTTCCTGCTTAATATCAGACCATCCCAATACATGATTTAAGACTTGCAGTAAGTCTGAGATGAAATTGGGCAAGCTCTTGCCTTGTTGTCCTGAGTTTTGACAGTAGTGATGGTAGGAGCCAAACAGTGTGCTGATTTCGGGGCGGTAGCTCGTGCCTTGCCACTCGTTTTTGTTTGAGCCGACTTTGACCACACCTGCGGGATCTCGGACGATATGCCGTTCCACCTAAGCCGCGATGGAGTCGGTCATCAATACATGGTACTAAACAAAATGAAACGCGGTATCACACGCTACTAATTTTTGATGTTGGCAAAAGTTTTCAGTCTACTGAATTTCCAGGTGCAAGATCTAAGAAGATGTCATCACTGCAAAGTTACCTCAGTGCGTACAACTCCTGCACGCTGATGACGGGCTAACAGTTTAGCAATACTACCTTGAGGTGCACGTACAATCCATTCCACCTTCGCTCTATCCTTGGTAGGCTCTGCATACCACATTATAGGAGATGAAGGTTTATAGGCGCGTCCTTCTAATTGACCCAATTCTTCACGCGGCTTACCCATCTCTAAAGTTGCACCAACAGGCACTTCAATTTCACAGATACAGCCTCGCACCAGCTTTTTCTCTAAGGCTTTTTCCGTAACGTAGGTGGGTAGCCAGCCTGTATTGTGTATCACTAGACGCACCCGATAAGTATCATCACCCAAGCTATGGACACTTGCTTCATAAATCTCTAAGTAAGGAGAAATTAACATATGCCAAACTAACCATTCAGGAAAGCGGGCAATTTCCTTCTCCAGCAACTCTGGTGGTGGATTTGTCCAAGCATACATAGTATCCCAACCGCCCAGTTCCACTTTACCAAGTTGAGGATGGTCGAATGGATACCAGTCGACATATCCTTTTCCTCCTAATTTTTCATCACTCCAGTGTAGTAGTTTCAAATCATCCTCTAAGGGGTGTTCCCGCAGCCATTCGATATACCTATACCCGGTAATTCCTGCTTGGTGCTGAGGACTCCAAATTTCTACCGTCCAGCCAAATACACCAAGGTGTTCATAAACCCAATCATGAAAGCTACCGCCAGTTACCTGTTTGGGGTGATAGCGGAACTCATGAAATACCGAAATAGCAGGGTATTCTGTGAGTTCAGTACCTTTTGTACCGATGCGTTGGTAAATACGTAAATCGTTGATGGGTAATTCTTCATCGCTCTGATAAGCGTAGGGGCGTAATAAAACACCACTGAATGTATGGAAGGCAATAGCACCTGTAATATTGGGATGAGTGCTAAAAAATTGTACAAGCGATCGCACTTCCGATTCAGATGTAGGATAAGGGCCAGATCCAGTCTGCTCATGCTCCTGCCGCCACATATTGGGAAAATTACGGTTTAAGTCTAGTCCCGCCTTCGGAGGTTGTAGATGAATTTGGACTCCATCGTAATTATCGATACGTCCTTCTGGTAGCACGCGATAATACTGACCACCTGTTTCTGTTGGTTCACGAGGTATTAATAGACGTGGTTCGGTGGGGCAAATTTTCCAATTTCCGTTAAGATCAGGAATTCGCATCATCAAGATGCGGCGATCGCTATCTATGTCTTCAATGACTAAACCATCCTCGCTTTCCCGATCATAGGGATAGGGGCGAGTACTAGAGCGAACAAATTTTGGCCGCTCAGCTAATGCTAACTCAACTCCATCAGGATTGACGCGAGGGCAAATGTAAAAGGTACGGGTATCTAAACAAAGGGTAATATCTGGGTGAGTCCCGTAGCTTGTGACTAATATTTGTAGGAGGTATAGGCAGGCACTTGATGCTGCGACTTCTGCGGCGTGAATGTTGCCATCCACCCACAGAGCAGGCTTTTCATGAACCGAACCGATAGTAAAATTTGTTATTGTAAGTAACCAAATGTCACGTTCTTCATAGCTCTTGCCGATACTTTCTATGCTCATCAGTTGGGGAAATTCCTCGGCATAAGCATGAAGGATATGTGTTAATGCTTCGTAACGATAGTATTTATCAAACCGAACGTCTGGCATATCAAAAACGCTGTCGAAAAACGTATCTTACTATAATTCAACCTCTTCAAAGTGCTCAAAAGTATGAATAGTATTAAAAGGCACTTTAGCGATCGCATTCTCTCAGGACTTGTATAGAAACTGGTACAGACGAGCGTATATACAAACTCATTCAGGCAAGTAAGAACCACACGATGGCCTACGCTCAACATAGCTCATTCTTTTGCTCTTGAAAGAGTGATTTATAAACTGGCTTGCCCAAAAACTGCTGCACCAGATGCCCGATGTTAGCTATCAATTTTGATATCAAAGCAGGGAATTACAGACCTAGCATGAATAATTGACACTCTATCACTTCCGCAATCAGGATTTAGCTGTTCGCCGATTGTAAATATTTATGCTGCCCCCTTGCGGATGTATGATAGTCGTTATTGGAAAGGCGGATTATCAATAACGTTAAGGTGAGCAATTATGCCTAATGAGTCGCGGGGAGAGGGGGAGCTCTTGGGCAGGGGAGCAGGGGGGAAAGAGTGAAGAAGGTAAGAGATAGCAAATGGAAAAAAATGCGATTACAAATCATCAAGACTTGAAAGTGTATCAAATGGCTTTTGATGCAGCGATGAAGATATTTGAGGTATCTAAAAAGTTTCCAGTAGAGGAACGTTATTCTCTCACAGACCAAATTCGTCGTTCCTCTCGCTCTGTATGTGCGAATTTGGCTGGATCTTGGAGGAAACGCCGATATTTAGCAGCATTTGTCGCGCTCATTAAATGATTGTGAAGCAGAAGCTGCTGAAACCCAGACGTAGATTGAATTTGCCGTCAAGTGTAATTACTTGGATATTGATACAGGTCGAGAAATTTACAGTAACTATAATAAGATTCTAGGTAGTTTAGTAAACATGATTAACAATCCTAACCCTTGGCTGATAAAGAAAACAGTCGGACATCCGGGCAGAAAAACAGACTCTTAGTGTCTTTCATCTCCCCTGCTCCCCTGCCCCCCTGCCCCCCTGCCCAAGAGCTTATTCTTTAAGAACGCGAGTCAGCACTTATGTCAAATCCACATTCTGGAGAAATTGTCAAGTCTGCGTTGGAGGCGTGTTTAGATGCCCCGATCGCTCGGTATTTTGACGCAGAGCTTGACATTGACCCAGATGTGTTGGCGCAGCTGTTGGCAGACAAGCGCAACCCCAATACTCGACGTGCTTACGAGAAAGATTTGAGAGATTTTTTTGTGAAGATGACTTTGATGCCCCCGACTGGGGATAGCGTGTTGGAGTTTTTGCACTTGCAGCGAGAGCAGGCGGTGATGGTGGTGTTGAAGTACAAAGCGAAATTGATTGCATCTGGGCTACGGGAGGCGACCATCAATCGGCGGCTGGCGGCGATTAAGTCGTTGGCCAAGATGGGGCGGAAGTTGGGAGTATGCAACTATTCCCTAGAAGATGTGTCGGGAGAGAAGGTTAAGGCGTATCGGGATACGCGGGGTGTTGATAGCAAAGCGATAGCACTCGTGATTCAGCAATTTGATAGAGAAACATTGATTGGTAAACGCAACTATGCGATTTTTCTGGTGCTGTGGGGTTTAGCGTTGCGTCGCCAGGAGATATGTCATCTTAATGTGGGGGATTTTGATTTTTATGGTCGCAAGTTGAGGGTTTTGGGGAAGGGTAAGGGAACGAATGAAGAATATTTGGATATGTCTAAGGATGTGGCGGCTGCTCTTGCTGATTGGTTAATTGCTAGGGGGGATTTGAATGGCAATTTACCGATATTTACAGCGTTAGATTTTCAGAATTCAGGGCATAGATTGACTACGGATGCCATCTATAAAATAGTGGCTACTGCTTTTAAAGCGGTGGGGGTGAAGAAACCTATGTCACCGCATAGGGTCAGGCATTCAGCGATTACGGCAGCGCTCGATGCAACTGATGGGAATATCAGAAAGGTGCAGAAGTTAAGTCGTCATGCTGACCCGCGAACGTTGATGATTTATGACGACAACCGGAATAAAGACCTGTGGGAAATGTCGGAATTGCTAACTCTTATGTTGAAGAAAGATGATTGATGGTAATTAATAAAAATAAAACAGTAGTTAAAAACCCGTAATATTTGTAGTATTAGATTCAATCTGTATTAAGTAATTGTTTTCTCTCTATTTCCATCATTTTTTCAATTTCATTAAAAGGTAATAGCAGTGTTGATTGAATATATTGTCTAGTGTCAAGACTGACATAGCATTGGGTATTAAGACAATCTAATAACAATTTATTAGCATAGCAATAGGCTCTTAATAGTCCCCATTCTTCTGCATTATTTAATGGCCAATCGTAATCTATATTACGATACTTTTGATTTAACTCCTTGAGCCGATTAGCCCAAGCACCGCTATCATTTTTATACCAGTGGTAATATTCGTCCCAATAATCGTAAACTCCTTGGGGTAGCTCTTCATCTAACTTGTCTAATTCATCAAAGAATTCTTGATTATCAATCAAATTTCTAGCTGTATACAAAGCTTCATTTAAGGTAGAAAAATTAGTATCATCTATTGGATGCTTTTCTCTCATTTCATCATCGGATTCTGAATATTCATAATCATCTGCTTGCCAGAGAATGATAGATGTAAAATTCTCATTTTCAATATCTCTATTAGCGATGCGATACAGCAACGATGCCTGAGCGCGAGCATGAGCTAGGTTAATGTCTAAAGCTAGATTTGAATTAACAAGTTCAACAGGAGCATGAAAATTGCCCATGCCAAAGCCTAAACCACTTCCTGTATAAAAGCTTAACTCTATATTGGAGTCTAGCGACTCTAATAAATGGCTCATTTCTAGGAATTCCCAATGTTCTAAAAACGGATAACTTGTATGATCCAATATGCAAATACCCGCAGCTAAACAAAGATAAAATGCTCTAATTGCAGCTGGGTGGTGAGAGCTAGATACTTGAAGAGATTTTTGGTTAGCCCAAGCGAATAATTCCTGAAGATGTCTATTATGTGATACTGCTCTATCAATCTGAATCTTCATAGACAGTAAAAGAACGTCAGCACTTTTTAACATCTCTGAGGTTAATAAGAAAACCTCATGCCATTGTTTGTAAAAAACATACTTGCTCAAATTAAGTAGAGACGGGTCATTAAATATTTCAGGATTGGCTTTAGCTACAATTTCTTTAGCTGTAAAATATTCATGAAATGTCAAATGAGAAAAGGAATAAATTTCTCTGGCTCTTTCTACTAATAATCCGTGTTGAGCCTCAATAGATTTTAATACAGCTTCACTATCTAGCAGTAAAGCTTCTAGAGCATGGGGAGATTCGGGGAAATTTATAATATAAGAAGCGATATACTTCTGCACATCCTGTTGCTTCCAGAAATACTCTCCTTTTTCAAAGGTTATCAAAGCAAGATAGCTGAGTAAATTTTCTTTAAGCGGTACTGAAAGCTGCTTATAGACATCATCTCTTTTAATAGCACGTTTAGCATCCCATCTTCTTAAAAGTGTATGAGTTGCTCTTTGATATAGTTCAGTACGACTCCTGGGTAAGTCACCAGCATCCTCAAATTCAATACATAACAAAGTCAGTAATATAGGACTAGATGCCAGTTCATAAATTGATGGATTTTCTTGTAATTGTTCTATAAATACTTTATCAAGATTAGAGTTTTTAGCAGTAAACCACTTGGTGGCAAATGACTGAATCTGTTCCTGGTCAAAATCAGCTAATTCTACCTCGGTAAATTGCTCAAATGTATATTCTTTGGCGGCTATTCTGCAAGTCAATACAAACCGATTCATAGAAAATCGTTGAGAAAAATCACGAATCTCTCTTATCACATGATTATCTGCCTGCTGTTGGACTTCATCTAAGCCATCCAGTAGCAATAATATTCGTCCAGATTCAAACAGGGATATCACTGAATTATTGTCAACCCGATCATCAGCTAATTGTTGACAGATGTAATCTAATAATTTAAGTTTGACATCGGTATCTGCAAACTCTTTAAGAGATAAAAATATTGGGAGATAATTACTGAATATTCGCTCTGATATACATTGAATTGCTAAATGCTTTAAAAACGTTGTTTTACCAGAGCCTGGTTTTCCTAAAACCAAGAGTTTCTCATATTTTTTGACGGCTTCTAATCCAGGGACTCGTTTTTCAACAACTTGAGGTAATCCCAATCTATCAAAATTATTTCGTTCAAATTTTTGTGTGAGTTCATCAATACTCTTTCGCTGTCTTCCGGTGATTTTATCTAAAATATTTACAGTAGTGTAAATGTGGTTAATCTCAATGGGGTAAGTCATATCTAGTACCTTCATTGTCCCACATCTTTGAATAATACTGTTGTGAGATTTTTGACGAATGTCTGCAACTAGCTTATCAATTAATTCTTGATTTTGAAATTCAGATAGGTCAATAACCTCTTGAGTAGCTATCTCAAGAAGTCCACAAATTTTAGCAAAATTTTCTTTTTCAACAGGTTTTCGAGCAAAAAAATTATGAATAGTACCTGAAGATAGCTCAAGTTCACCTGCTAAAAATTCTTTAGTCCAAGCTTTTGATTCTAAAGCTTTTTGAGCAATTTTATAGCCTTCAGTTGATAATTGAGATGACCGTTTAGACATAATGATTACTTTGTTTGATGAACTATTTGACTATAACTTGTCTTTTTAGTAACTTTTTTTAAGATATCTATGACTTGTCTCTAAGTTCTCTCTAAGATAATTACTCTCTTTAAGGCAGTAGATACCTTTATGCGATCGCCTGCTAGTCACAGTGGTCGGGTAGCCATCAAGAGGTAGTGAGAGTTACTTGGGAGTGTGCCGCATTCTCCAAAGGCAATGAAAAAAGTCATTATCGATAAACAGATATTGGGCTAGCATATTCAAGCAATCGTTCCCATCCCCAAACCCATGCAGTTTTTACTAGGATCTCTTTACCGTTGCTGAATTTGATAAATTCTCTACCTTCATGGAGAAATACATCAACAACCAATTGATTACGCACATCGCGTCCCCACATTTTTTCTGAGGCATTCCACCACCGTTGTCCAGGCGAAGAGAACATCTCCCTTTCTAAATATTCATCACGCCATGCTTTAGGCTTCCAATTATCGTGTAGGGCACGAATTAATAAGGCATTGGGGAAAATCTCTTTCTCATGTTCACTCAACCACAGCGCATATTCGATTGCACTTCGCAACGCATCCTCTAAATCATACGAACAACCTTCAAGTGCATCTTGAACTTCGGCATCTGCAAAATTAACACCGATAGATAAGAGCGCTGGTTCGTATTTCTTAAACACCTCGTACTCAACCGATTCCTTTTCCCAAAACCACATAGTACACCCCTAACTATGTTGAACTCCATTTATAGTAGATTAATCTTATCCAAGAACTGGTAATTAAATCTCTACGCATTTTGAGAATAATTGGAAATGCCAAGAAAATCACAGCAACGTTATCCAGAAAACTGGTCAGATATCGCTTTATTAGTGAAACAATCTGTGGACTGGCGATGTTCTAAATGTCAGTTGCAATGCATTCGCCCCGGTGATGATACGTCCGAACTTTCCCGTTCTCTTAAAACAGCGCTAACATTAACAGTGCATCATAAAAATTTCTTGCCAGAGGATAATCGTCGAGAAAACTTATATGCCTTATGCACAGCTTGCCACCTCAGTTTTCATACCCGACGCAGGGGAAATGTATCGCCAGGACAATTGTCTTTATTTTGAGCCAGCTAGGGATTGAACTAAGGTACTTCCCTAAAATAAAGATCATACTTACTGGCTGTGCCTTGTATGTTCCACAGCAAAGGAGAAGAGAACAGGGTGGGGTATTATTATTATTCGCAATTGACGACATTGGATTGAGTCATGTCGTAAATTACGACATTTGATTGATTCATGTTGTCAATTACGACATTTGATTTATTCATGTCGTCTCTGGCTTTCAAACCAATATCTCGACGAATACTTTGTAATAACTCTAGACCCGTGCGTTGAGAATTGGGGTTAGCTGACCAAATCGCGTTGACTGTAATCTCAGTACCTTGCAAGAATGCGTTTACTGCCCCCACGAAGTAATCACCATCTTCGTAGTCTAGGCGGACTAGGTAAACAAAATTTTGGCCAGGGTAGAAGGTATTTTTTAACTCACTGGCTTTTTGATAGTCGAGGTGTTCTTCAGTCAAGTAGGTAATTTTTGGTTTATTGGGCTGACTGAATCCCCCTGATTTAGCCCAATTGGGATCTAACTTTTTGCGCCTTTTGGCTTCTCCCATTATCGACTCCTTTGTGCTACCGAGTGCAGAATCAAGGTTAAATCCATCTTATTGTCCTGGAAAACAGCGATCGCTCTCCTCGATGCGCCTGTTATGCTACCACCAACCACTTATCCCCCCGCATAAGGCGATAACCTCTTAAGGGAATTTTACATATCTTTTAGCTATACAATCCTCAGCTACGTCGTAAGCTACAGGTATAACAACCTCGCCATTTTCTTTGTTTACCAAAGCCCAATCGTATATAAATCCGTTGCGTTTGACTTCTTTTTCAAGCTTGAGATTATTATTCACTTTAAGAGCAATTAGCAATGCGTGTGGAGTAACAATCATTTGTGTTTGATATTCTGGAGGTGGTTCATTAACCTCCCTTGTCATAAAACTTTCTCCACAGCTATCGCATACGTATTCACCTGTCCTCTGTCCGAGAATTATTTCCTTAGACAGGCTGGGATGTGAACATCTTGCTTGTTCTTCTAAAGACCCACGTACAAATCGTATTCCCATACTTTATCTTGGCAAAAGGCTTACAACCTTAACTTGTTACTAATGGATATAGTGGAGAGAGACAATAAATGATTATTGTTTGAATTGCCAAATTTTAATGATTGAATCTTTATCTGCACTAGCAATAGTTTGACCATTAGGACTGAATATTAAAGAACGAATTTCGCTTTTATGCCCTTCTAAAATACAGACTTCTTTCATTGTTTGAGTACAAAAAATTTTTATTTTGGAATCTGTACCACCAGCAGCTAAAAGTTTACCATCATGCCTAAAAGCTAGAGAACGAATTCCACTCAATTTACCAAATGCTAAATCTTTTCCAGAACTTACCAATGTCTGACTATCAGGACTAACAGCAATCGAGTAAAGTGGACTTTTATGATTCATTGAATGAGTTTCCTTCCCAGTTTCTAAATTCCACAACTTTATTAGTGCATCTTTACCTGCACTAATAAGTTGCTGACTGTCAGGACTGAAAACTAAAGAGCGAACACAACCAAGATGTCCTTTAAGAGTATAAATATTTTCTTTTGTTTTTAAATTCCACAATTTAATTGAATAGTCTTGAAAATTAAAAGGGCTTTCACCTAAACTACTACTTGCTAGAAAACGTTTATCAGGGCTGATTGCTAAGGCTGACATATCACGATGACCAAACATACTACCCAGTTCACCAATTTTGTTCTGAGTCTTCAAGTTCCAAAGTTCGATGAAAGTACCACCAATAGCCAATATTTCACCATCGATACTGAGGGCAAGTCTACTAAAACGTCCTAACTTCCAGTTTCCTATAGAACCACGATCTTCAATCAGGTCAGAACTAATTTCTTGTTTTGTCATTAAATTCCAAAGACGGATGCTACCGCCTACTATTTCTCCCGTATTAATATTCCATATCTTGATGGGATCGTTCCAATCTTCGCTACTACTGATAAGAGTTTGGCTGTCAGGACTAAAAACAAGTGAATTAACTGCTGCACTAAAAGCTGCACTAAAAAGTTTATTTGAACGCACTGTAAAGGTATGCTTACAAACCCAAACTTCTTTTGAATTATTTAAAATAATCTGAATTGTATTGTCCTGAATTACTATATTATTATCACCTTGAACAACTTTGTTTTCATTTCCTTGAACGACTCGGTTTTGATTACCCTGAACTACATTTTCAGGTGTAGAACTATCAGCCTGTTGCGTTGAATTTGCATCAGGCTGTTGCGAATCAGAGTTTTCTGGTAGCTGCTGACTCATAATTCAGTTCTACAATCCCAACAGGTGAGAACCAGCAGCAACACCTAACCAGGTTGCAACTTTCACAATAATCGGCTTGGCTACTGTCCAGATTTTCTGACCTGATTCTACAGTTTTGCTAGTTTTGTCAAGTGTATCTGCCACGCTTCCCAAACGTTCTAATGCTCGTTGCTTATTTGGTTCTTCTTTATCCGTTGCTTTCTTAGCTGCACTCAAGTCTTCAATTACTTCTTCTTTAGTATCGGCTGGGAGTTCTGCACCTTGTATCAAAGTTTCTAATTGTGCCAGTAACTTGACAACATCCTCTTTAGTGAGCGATTCTCCGGTATCTGCACCCACTTGATTTTGTTGCGTCACCTGATTACCATCACCAAGCACAGCCTGATTATTGTCCCCTTGCACTGCGCGGTTGTTATCACCTTGAACGTTGTTGACGTTGCCGCCAACTGAACCACCAACTGAAAATCCACCGGGGTTGTTAGTCATAGTACTTACCTGTCCTACTTGGGTGTTTGAATAAAAACTAGGGCGCTCCAGCGCTGTTATTACCATCGTTTCTAAACTACGAATTCTGCTATCTTTTTCTTCTAGTAATAATTTAATTTCTCGCTCTGGTAAACCTTTAAGCTGATTATAACTATCAAAATATTCTGCACTCAGTTGGGACTTGTCAGCCGTAACTGTGGTTTTGGCACGAAGTAAAAACTTATCCTGTCCCCGTTTCTCCATTGCCACAATTTCTAATTCAGCATCAGGGTGGTTCTCGGCTAACTGCTTAAAGGAAATCGCGATCGCTCTGGGGTCAACACCTTGGTTGTGGTAGAGGTCGAGGGTGTCAAATATTGGTTGAATAAAATCACCGAACTCCCCCGGAGCAAACACTTCCTTGTGGTTATCTGGTTTGCGGAGCGGGTCAGGGTTTTCTTTTGTGGGCAATCGCATATAAACGTATTCACACTGTACCCCATCAAATTTGGTATCGGTGGTAATGCCCCAATCTTGAATGTATGCCCCGGTGAGTGTAGCACCTGTAAAATCGGTTCCGTTAACTTGTGCCTGTACTAATTTCGCCCTTGATAAATCTGCGTCTTGTAAGTTAGCTTGACTTAGGTCAACACCTATGAAGCTGGCATCTACTAACATTGCTCCTTTAAAATTTATCCCTCGCAGGTCTAGACGGTCAAAGTTTTTGTTTTGCCCTAGTCGTGTAACTAATACTTGACGAAGTTTTGTATTTTGAAGGTAAGTTGTACCAGGACGAACACGGTCAAGTTTCTTGGTTTTATGGAAGCAAGTACGAGTTAGAATAGCTTTTCTAAAATCTGTACTTTTGAGGGTGGCTTGTGTAAAATTAGCATCGGTTAAATCTGCATTACGAAAGCTCGTTCCACCTGTAGTAGCAAAGGCAAGAGCAAATGAGCGAACCCAGGCATCTTTTTCATTTCCAGCCAAACTACGCCACCCGATGTAACCGCTAAACAGTGTGAAGGCAAGGGCGGAGGTTATGGCGAAGGCATAGGCGGAGGTTACAGCGAAGCCATAGGCTCCGACAAAGGCTCCGGCTACGGCGAAAGCAAAGGCGAAAACAAAGGCAAAGGCTCCGGCTACGGCGAAGGCTGCGGCTGAGGTTACAGCGAGGACTAAGGCTACGGCTAGGACTACAACTACGGATATGGCTCCGATTAAGGCTCCGATCATGGCAAAAGCGGCGTAGTTTCCGACTACGACTCCGGCTACGGCTCCGGCTACAAGTCCAATTACGCTGAAAGCTACGGCTCCGGCTATTAAATTTTTGCGCTTAGTGACAATAAAAAAGACTGTCACCATAACCAGGGAGACTATCCCAATAACGAATTTTCCAGAATCTTTAAATTCAAAAATACCTGTTAATAATGAACCAATGATGAGTGATAAAAACCCTGATAATGCCGACATCTGCAACGTGACTATAAGCAACCCTATTACCCAACGACGCTGTAGTCCAGCCTTAACATCTGTGAAATCAGCATCTTTGAGGATAGCGTTGGTAAAGTTTGCCCCTCTAATATCTGCAAAACTAAAGTTAGCCCCTGTCAGGTTTTGACCTTTGAAAGAACGACCTCTGAGATTTTGACCGGAGAAGTCCTGGGGCATGGCTGGGTGCTGTATACAAATTTCTTTTTGGATACAGATATACCATGAACAATTTCGTAATTACAAAGTTTTAAAGCGATTCTTTTTTCTTAACGCCAGTTTTTATGCTTCAATCCCCGACTTAATTTTCTCGCTCTCCTCACCAATACATCATTCATTCACAATCAAGTTATAGTCAATATACCCAAGCATCGCCCCTCTTTTGATAGCCTCATAACGGTTCTTGACGTGCCACTTGCTATACAAATCACTGGCATAATGTTTGACTGTACCCTAAGAGAGAAACATTTCTTTGGCAATCTGTTCAAAAACTAAACCCTGAGCCAGTAATCGCAGGACTTGTATTTGTCGCTCAGTAGGTGGTTCAATCAAGTTTTTGTCAGCAAAACTAGGGTCAATATATCTGTTGTGATAAAGGGTTTCTAATAATTTTTTAGCCAGCTTAGGGTCAAGTAGACATTCATTAAAGTAAGCTCTCTTGATGGCTAGTTAAATTAATTCTATATCAGCACTCTTGAGCATATAATAATCAGCCMCATGACGGAAAGCAGAGTTAATAAAGTCTTCATGAGTCTGATTAGTAAAAATCACCACTTTACTATTAGTCTTTCTTTTGATTGAACGAGTCAGTTCTAAACCACTCATATCGGGTAATAGTAAATCAACTAACACAACATCAGGGTTGGTCTGTTCAACTAACTGAAAACCTATCTTCCCACAAGTGGCTGACCCTGTAACTTCTATATCTGGAGATTGTTCAATAGCGCCTTTGATACTTAAGAGCGTGAATGTTTCTGGTTAAACAATTACTATTTTCCGCATGATTTTATTAATCCTCTAATAATAAATGGCTGTTTATGAGGTTATTTATTATTGATGTCTAGCGGACACGCTTAAGACACTTGGTGTCTGGGTAGTGTCTGGGGTAGTGTCTGCTGGTGTCTAAGCTTCATAAGGGTTTTGGGGTTTAGTGTCTGTGGTGTCTGGTGTCCTGTGTCCGCTAAAAAAGGGTGTTTTTGAGGCGAGACACCAGACACCAATCGCAGTCAAATTTGATTAAGCTTGATAACACCCTCGGCTATCCAGTCCGCCAATCCTGCCCCCACAATTTCATACATCCACCCCTTTATTTGCTCAACAGTGAATCTTTCCCCAGCCACTTTAAAGTTCCCCTTAAACTCTCTCACATCAGCTTCAATCCGCTCAGTTCGAGTGAGATATTCATACAGCTTTTGCGCCATTGGTGATAATTTATTCGGCGACGATTGGGTATTATCTGCCTTGCTACCAAGATTGAATTCCAATTCATAAATACGTTCTAATGTGGCTTTATCGATTGTTGGCGGCTCATCACTGGTCAAAGGTTTATCAAGTCGAAAATCAATTCGCTTGTGGTCTAACTTGGGCAGTTCAATATCAATCCATTGCCCATGCCCAGGTAATTTAATCTTGCCCTGACCGCTAGAAGAAGCTTCTGTGGTAATTGGGTCAATAGTTGCGATTAGTTCAACTTCTAACAGTGCCGCATCTCGAAGTTTTGATAATCCTTTGGCTTTGGCTAAAATCTCCATTGTGCGGTCGTGAGCTACGAACAAAGGAATCATTAATTGTTTGCGAGATTCAGTCATGGCACAGCGAAACCATTTACCAATAAAATCAGGGTCGGGCTTCCATTTTTCATCCTCACAATCGTCTGGCATTGGCTCAACAATGTTATCCGTCCAGGTGGTAAATTCCTCACAAATAACTGATAGCATCTTGCCCGATGCTCGTAATTGTTCTGTCCATTGTTCTTCTGTTAGCCCACTGCTCCGGTAATCTTCATAGCGCTGGCGCATTTCATCCATGTACCATTGCATAAAATCGGCTATTTCTTGATAGCCAGTAATCAGCCGCACACCTCGCCATTCAACAAGAGTTCCGTGAGGGTCAAGCGCTACGATGTTCCATCCGGCTTGTACTTTCTTCCAAATAATCTCTCTAGTAGTCCAGGATTTACCCGCACCCATGCCACCAAATATTARAGTGGGGTAGCCGATGGTGTTKTTGATCCAGCGATATTTGTCACTGTCTCTTATCGCCTGTTGTTCACTGCCAGTAACCTTATCGTTGGGGTCAATCGTCCCTTGTAGCGTCTGACTCCCCTGTAGATAAGGGGTTTTCATCTCACGCAACTGCTTAATGTAATCTGCCTTCTGTTCTTCGGTCATCCCCGCCGTTTGCGCTTCAAAGATAGCCTCAGATGCCTCCATCTGCGTAACTTCAATCTCGGTGTGGGCGTAAATCTCGGCTTTGGTGATATCAACAGTGCGATCATTGGCTATCAAATCTAAATCGGCTTGCAATTGGACTTCTGCGAGCGCAACATCTCGGTAGCTCTCTAACAACTCGGAACGTGCAGCCATCTCAGCTTTTGCAGCATCCCGTTTTTGGGCGATGTCTTCAAAAACTGCTCTCTGCTTCTCCTCATTTTGACAATGGCGCAACATCCACCCCGCAAGCGCAAACCCCAGGAATCCACCAAACGCGCAAAACGGTTTATATGGGTTAGTGGCCTTCACCAACCCGTTTACCCCCATCGCTCGGTCACGCACTACTTGGCGGGGCATTCCATCACTCTTCCACTGTGACCAATAAAATGGGGTCATGCGAAAAGGACGGTTATCTTTGTCCTGACACACCAATGTTTTCTTTGGAGTTTTGACACAGAAATAAATTCTGTCGCTGCTAGTTCCCTGCCACGCCATCGCCGCCGAACTAATTCCCACAGTTAAACTAAGCCCAATTGCGACAGCTTTCTTGTCCATTGGTAGGCGACCAAACCACAACATTAAGCCCGATTGTTGCGACTCGGATAACTGTTTATGTTTGTCGGTTAAATAATTCATTTACTCTTACCACGAAATAGAAAAATCATTAATATCGCTAGAAATATGCCCACTCCTGCACCAGACATCCAACTTGAAGATTCAGCAGTTTTTGGCTTATAAACCGACTCAATAGAAGCCTTAACTGTACTAGTAGAAGTTCTCGATTCATTCCACTCACTAATGGGTTCATTGAGCGCACACAATAGGGCTAATGACGCACTGCAACCAGTCATTAAATTAGTGACAAAATTATTAAACCCTTCACCTGTTGCAGTGGCGGTAAAGTACAGGTGTGCAGTACCAACAGCAAGAAACATTCCAACTGGGTGAACTTGCAGCAGATGAAAGGTGAAAATCACTCCCGAATTTAAGCAACTGCCAGCGACAATCTCACAGGCATTACCAGCACGTCTAAATGTTCTACCTCTGTTATTTTCTGGTAATGGTTGCGGTTGTGATGGTTGCTCAATTTTCTGTTGTTGTGGAGTCTGTGCCAGCCCTTCAAATGAAAAAGGGCTGACGCTATGAGGATCTTCATTTCGTTTCCTTACTAGCATCAGCCTTGCCTTTTAACTAATAGTTATCTATCGCCCAATTTGTTCCACAAGTTACCCAACATTGCACCCCAACCGCGAACTGTTCCTGTTGCAGAAACACTTGATGCAGATGCATGATTTTGGCTAGTAACTGGTATTACTTCCTGGGGTGTTTGATTTGGTTCCAAAGCCCTTGAGCCATACCTTGCACGGGCTAAAAGTTGTTGGCGTTTTTCTCTTAATCCTGTAGTAATTGCCTGTCTTTCAGCTTGTACAACTTGCCTATTTTCGATGCTGCTAACTTTGTTCTCATGCCGCCAAAGTTCAGCTTGTAAATCTTGATGTAATTGGGCTGCAACTTCGGTTAATGCGTGTTTACGCTTCTGGTCAATTCGCAACAAGTCGGCTCTATCTTGGGCATCTATCTTGCTCATCTCTGAATCAAATTCGGAGTTGAGTTTGCGAATCTTGGCGATAGCACCTGCAACATGAGAGCCATATTGTTTACGAAGTTCGACCCAGGTAACTTGTCCTTTGGTCAACTTCTCCATCGCCTCAAAGACCACCTTGGCGTTGTCCAGAAATGGTTCTAATCGGTCAGATAATTCTTGGGCATTATTCGCATAATCAGCGAACTGTTCGAGCTTATTTATATCAGAGAGATAGCCCAGAATATCAGACTCAAATCCCCCCCAAGATTGCGCTTTTTCATCAATGTGGGAACTATGACCAACTACCGGATTGCGTATTGCAAAGTCCATTGCGTTATTCTCCTAATAAGGTATGTTGTCGTAGTTGATATCACTCGACTCTTGGGGCACTTCATCCCAGTAACCTATCTCTTCAAATCGGCTATAAATTCTCGTTGCCAGTTGCCTTACAGGGTCATCCAAATCATCAGAGATTAAATCAAATCTGTTGGAGCCAAACGCCAAGATATTTGCAATATCAGGGTCAATCCCATTACCTAAGAATTGACCAAATGCAGCAGAGTATGGATGATCATCAATGGTTTCATGAGTTGCTAAGAATTCCGTTCCGGTGAAGGGTGGGTAATCTTCACTCTCGAATATTGGTGTGGAGAGTGCTTCAATATCCGCCTCAATCATTGCCGCCCATTGTTCAGGATTTTCCGCTTTGAATTGCTCTAATCTCAAAGCGCGGTCAGTCAGAGGTGAACGTCCCCAATCGTTGGGATTTTTGTAATCAAGTGCCATGCTGTTAAGATCCTTATGTACTTTCGTTTTTGCGGCGAGAGATACGTCCCGGAGTGGGGCGATTGCAATGATTGGTAGTCGGTGCAATCGCTTCATCATCAGTTCTCACAAAACTCAACAAGTTCAAAAACCTCCCTCTGCACTTGGTTTTGACTTAATTCTTTTCGTCTGCCTTTCGAGTCGTTGAATATGAAAGGGGCATTGACTCGACAATTAGACCGATGGCTGTAGCGCAGTTGTTGACCACGGAATTGGTAGAGGTGGTTACGCACTAAGGCTGTCGTTGAAAGCATTTGTTTGTCCCTCAACTTGGGAGTAGAATTCGATATTTAGGATTGCTTCGTGAATCTCCATCAAGGCTTGAACGGCATCACCAATTTTTAGGTCATTCGATGTACTGAACTTTTCAGACGCTTCGATTTGCTTGTAATTGGGAGATGCTTGCACGAACCTTAAAGTCTGTTCGCAACCGAGGATGATGGTCATAATTTCGGTTGTTGTTAGGCTTGGTTGTGTCTGCATGGTGTCTTGGTTGCTCATGACTTATTTCTTCTCCTTTGGGTTTTAACTGGTGCGGTTGGTGCTTCTGGTTGACTCGGTTTTTGAAGTACATAGCTGATTACACCTCCACCCCCGACAGCTGCGGCGATGGTGAACATATTGTTTTTACCGAAGTACTGCACTCCGAAGTAGCCAAGGGCTAACGCTGCTGCTGTTGCACCAATGCCTAAAACCGTATTTCTGAATGTGGTTCTGTTCATGCTGCCCCCTTGAAATTAGTGACCATTGCGCTAAGTGCCGATTTATTGGGCTGCGTAGATTGCGGTGTTTCAACTTTGGGCGATGGTTGTACAAAAGCGTGTTGAAAAATCAGCTTCTCTACACCTGCTGAAAGKGCTTGTGTYGGTGCATCTTGGGGTAAATCAAACATTTTGCACAATTCAATTACTGCTAGGTAGGAGATGGTTATACGCCGAGATTCGTAATTCATTGATTAACCTCACTTTGAAATTTGAGTTAATAGCTTCAACCCCAAAGCATTGATGAATTGGGGATTGTTCAAAATCACAAAGCCTAAACCGGCCAGGTTCTGATCCACTACTGGTAGAGAAACACCCCCACCCCAGGCGACAAGGTATTTCGCTCGGTCTAGATAATTACCAGCAGTCACAAAGTTGGCGAATTTCTCAATCCTGGTACTCCACCAAGAGTCAAGGCATTGGCTGTACTCTGTCTCAAATTTCTTGCCTGTCAGGTGATTACCGCCATAAGTAAAAGTTCCTTCTTTGATTCCCTGGTTAACGAGACTGGGCGAGTGCTTCACATCCTTAGACAGCAGACTTACTTTGTCGTTTCGCTTGTCTAGTGCCTCTGCAATCATCGAATGCAGTTCACCCGCTCCACCTTCAATCAAGTGACGGTCAATCACTGCACCACTGCCGTTGAACACGGTAATCAACCAAGTGGATGAACCGATATCGAGTGCGATCGCTAATTCTGAGGGGTCTAGTACCAGAGATGCTTCACCGAATAAGCAGTGGGCAATGCTTCCAAAACCTTCGGGGTAAATGCCTGTAACTACGATTTCAACTGTCTTGGTGACAATGGAACGAGTTACAGGGTGCAGATGTTCAAAGGTGTGAGTCCCTTCGACTCGGCGTTTAATCTCTTGGCCCCAGCGTTCTGGGTTGTGGTTGCTCAAACTAATTTCTAGCTTGACCCCATCGGGAATATTGAGAACCGCTAAGTCTGCAAGGATGCTTTCTAGTGCCAGTTCTGCTTTTTTGGCCTTATCCTCGTGCAGCAAGGTGTGGTCACTTTGAGCTAGAGCCGCACTGCCCCAGAAGAATTGAACGTCTTTTAAGTCCAGGCGTGAACCTTCTACATAACGCAGCCATGCCCCATCTTTTGAGATGGTTTCGTGGTGCATGATGTTGCGGTTGCGAACAAGTGAGTATGCGGCTGGCATCATGATCGAAAAATCACCGATGATTGCCTTGCCATACCCTGCTCCTGAGTCTTTTCCAGCGATAAGGTCAGTTAGCCCGGATTTGGCTAACAAGTCCGCTTGAACTAGCCAATTTTTGGCATTGGAATATATAGCTGTCATGGTTCAGATGATTGTTAAAGTCTTGTTTTTTCTGGCTTTGGAGAATTTAGAGGCGCTTATCGCCTTAAGTCCACACATCCAGTTAGGGGTTAGCCATAGCATCACTTTCTGGCTTCTATTGCCTTTGTTTTGTGGCTGTTTTTGGCTGACAATCATATCCTATCACATCATGATGTGATTTTAGATGATAAGATCGTATGTGATCGGACAAGAGAGCATATCATGATGTCAGGTGAGCAAACGAGTTCTGACTTAATGAGCAAAAAGTTAAATGCAATTATTCCAGATGAAACTTGGGAGGCGCTAGAGCAAATTGCTAATGGAGAGATGAGGACTAAAAGCCAGATGGCAGCTATTCTGCTTGGTGAAGCGATCGCGGCTAGACGTGCTAAAAAATCAGAATCTCAGAAGCAGGAAAAACCAGAGGCATAAGGTTTTTAAATTCCGTGTCCTACTAACACTGGATAAAGAGTCTAATAAATTGCTATTGATTCAAAAATACAGTGTCAAGTATTAGTATCAGTAAAGTTCGTGCTAATTTCACATTATTAATTTTGAGTTCGCCATGTTAGCTGTGAAAGACCCACAAAGCGATTTTCAACTCCCCCTGCATAACGAAGCAGCATTAAAGTGGATTAGGGAGACGAAAAATTACTACTCCACTGTTGCTCTAGCAGTTGGTGGTACTGCGCTGGTATCTGGCAGCTTCATTAATCCGGCTGCCTGGGCTGCTTTTGCATTGGCTTACAAACCGTTGGTGATCATTCAAAAACTTGCACGGTTGGAAAAATTAACCGACCTACTTTTACAAGAGTTTAAGAGCGTTGGTATAGAAATCTTTCCATTTCCGGGAGGAGAGAAAAACCCTATTGACTTGTTTATTAGATTTCCACGAACAACTCACCTGTTTATCTCCATTCGTTCGATAGGAGATAGGGAGGTAGTCTACAACGAAGCCAGGGAAGCTTTACAACTCAGAAAGAAGGATAAGAATGGTTTGACAACCTGGAAACCTTGTCCACTACTTGAGTTGGCTGATTACGAAAAGTGGCTTAACAAAAACAGAGACTTGTTCGCAATGTCTTCTCGTGAAGCTACAAAAACGCCAACAGCAAAAGTTTTAGCCCTATGGCCTCCTACTAGAGCGGCTTCAAATCTCAATGAACATTTATATTCGTCCGTGGGAAGTATGAGAATTCTGGCTCTTAGGAGAAAAGGTACTATGTTTGTGATTCAAGAGGGGGAAGTAATCGAGTTTGTTAGGGCTTGGTTAGCCCAATACAAATAGGCTAAAAGTTGAAAACCCCTTCGTCCAGTGTGGACAACGGGGCTTTCAAAATTAATTCCATTGGAATTGGGGATTGGGTTTCAGAGCCTAATTAGTATCCCTAATAGTAATTTTATCTTACACGATCAGGTGTAAAGCCAATGTAATACTGGCTCACCAGATGTAAAGAGTGTTTCAAGAATTTTAGCAAATTAGATTTTTGAACGTTTGTACTAGAAAATTACTGCCACGGGATAGCTCCAATTCCTCCAACACACATAATGGAGGATTTGTAAAGTGTCAAAAAAACAGCTATTTCATACTGATACTACCTGCAAGCTGCTATTCGCAACTATTGCGAACCCTTGCCCCCACTGCGGTAAACCAGACTGGTGCTACTCAATAGGAGAATTTACAGTCTGCGATCGCGATCGCTTTCATCAGCCTAACTATGCACTGGGTCAACCGAAACAATCGCCAACTTATGTATTAAGCAATTGTCAAAAATTAAATAATGTTCAAGGAGGTATCGCGTAATGGTTGCACAATTCTCCAATCAACAGGCGTTTTCCTCCTTCGACATCCGAAATTTTCAAGACCAGCTAGAGCCGTCCAAAACTAAAAATAAGTTTATTTGTCCAGTTTGTGGCGGGAATGACTTATCTATTGTCCCAGAAACCGGGAAGTACAGATGCTTCAATAATTGTGAGTGTAAGGACATCAGAGAGGCGATTAAACCTTGGGCTGAGGTTATAGCAGAAAGGGCAGGGGCTAATTACACTCCATCCCTAAACCGAAATGTTGCCAAGGCCAAGAGAATCTTGCCCAAAAGTGCGCCAATTCCAGATGGTGAATTAGGTTTGGTGATGTTGACGGATACTGTAACAGATATTCCCCAACCGAAAAAATTAACGAGTAGACCACCAAAAAATGTTGAGGGCAGTGCCACCGAAACAATTTATCCTTACTCAGAGTCGCAATGGGTGGTTCGCTATCAGTGGCCAGATGACAACAAGGAGAAAGGTTACAGCAAGACCTTTCGGCAATGGCACAGGCGAGAAGACGGCACTCCAGAGATGAGAAAAGGGGATGAACCCTGGAAAGCTTACCGCATTGATGAAGCTTTAGCTGCCGCTAAATCTGTGAATGGAACCCCGGCGCTACTCCAGCATGAAGGCGAGGGATGCGTAGAAGTTGGTCGAGAGCATGGTCTTGCTGGAATTACCTTCCAAGGCAGTGGATGGGATAAAAAGACTATCACACTCGAATATCAACGCGCAATTGAAGCAGGCATAGGATTAATCGTTTTTCTGCATGACCCAGACGACACTGGGTTAAAGAAACTTGCGACTTGCCTTGAATGTGCGGCTGAAGTAGGAATTGCTCTTGTTGGGATTAACCCAAATGACATCTGCCCCGATTTACCATATAAGTCAAGTGATATCAAAGAAATCTTGGGGCAGATGGAAGTACCAGAGTTTATCCGTCGGTTGGAGCAGGAGATTCACGCGGCTGTGGCGCAGCGATCGCTTGAGTTGGTAGAATCTGAAACTATTGAAAAAGAAGTTACAGATTTATCTAATTTCAGTATAGATATTGACCCGGCAGACCCGGAGGCATTCTACAAACCCGTCTGCCAATCCATGAATTTACCCTACTCTAACTGCGTGACTTCTGGTACTTTTGATGGCTGGGCTTACCGAAAAATCTTTCCTCAAACTGAATGGATGGTACTGAATTCATCCTTTTACAAGTGGTCACAAGAGAATAAACAATGGCAACACCAAGATGATAATAAAGCTTACAAACTCCTCGCTGACGCTTCTGAATCCGCTTACAAGCTCTCTTACACAAAGACATTTGGTTGGAGAATAACCAAGCCTTACGAAACTAACGCACACGTTGATTCTGCCTTTAAATATTGCCGCAGTCGCTTAGAACCAGCAGAACCACTGCCAACCAATACTCATTTATTAGGGTTTAACAATTGTGTTGTTGATTTGCGAACTGGTGAACAAATGCCTCTAAGCAAAGATTTTTACCTGACTAATATCATTCCCCACGATTACGAAGCCAACAAACCATGCCCAGAAGTTTTTCTCAAATTTCTAAATGAGAGCTTTGGGTCAGAATTGGTTGAAGTGATTCGGGCGTTCACGAGTATGTTTTTAGACCCAACCGCCCCTTATGGTCGGTTTCCCCACTTAATTGGCTTAAGTGGTGGGGGCAAGGGGACATTGGGAAGATTTTGGAGTAGTTTATTTGGCGAATCCGGCTCTAGTAGCGCCACACACTTTGCGGATATTTCTACACCGGAAGGACGGCATCAATATTTAAGTGGAAAGCGGATATTTGGATTCCCTGACGTAGGAGGTTATGCCGAAGGAGTCAGAGCTTTTTACGAATTAGTTGACAATGGGGCAATGAGCGGACGCGCTTTATTCAATCCAGTCGCTTATTCAATCCAGTGGTACATTCGGTTTTGGGTTGCCTCTGTAAGTCATCTACAGATCGAAAATGCAGGCGACGGGTGGATGCGTCGAGCTTACCCAATCCCAGTAAAAAACCGAGATGTAACCCCTGACCCAGACTTGTGGTTGAAGCTACAAGAGGTGAAGTCAGACATAATTTCTTGGGCTTTAGCAATGCCACGAGCAGAACGCGATCGCATTTTGTTATCGCCACCTTCTTCAGATCGGGCAAAGAATTTGGCGCTAGAGGCATCTTTGTACGGGGACTCGACCAAATCCTTTGTAGACTTGTGCTTACGCCCCTCAACGACCGAAACATTTATCCCACAAAGTCGTTTACACAGTTGGTATGTACTTTACTGCCGGGAACATGGTTATGCACCTTTGGGGATGTCCAAATTTATTAGCCATTTAAAAACAGTCTTGCCCCACAACTTCAAGGAACGTAGCTGGACACCCACGGTCAACGGAAAGCGTGAAAGAATTCAGTCCCACTTTGCATTCATTGAACCACTGGCTGGGGTCTTTGAGATGAAAGTACCGGAGGGTCCACCGGATTCATCACTAAGCAAAGCGGAATTTTGGTATTGCTTTAAAGATAAATGCCTTGAAGGGGGAATAGAGGAATTTGAGGAGTTTTTTCACCCCACAAAAACGCCAGAACCCTTACACAGCTTACCTGTCCACCCTGTCCACTCACGGAATACCCCTACTTTTGACCCTGGACAGGCTGAAAGCCTTACACAGCTTGGCTGTCCACCCTGTCCAATTGTCCCCCCCCAAGAATTAGCATTGCAAAAAAAAGATGAGGAAAATAATGAAAGTGGAGTTAATCAATTTGTCAATTTAACTCATAGCCCTTCAGTCCCCCTAGACTTTGTGGACAGCCTGGACAGCCTTGATGTGACTGGGTTTGAGCCTGTCCAACAAGTAAGTCTTGCCGAAAACTCTTTGGACACCCTGGACAGCCCTGCTGTAGCTGGGTTTTCTCCTCGACAAGATGGTGAATTGATAACTACACGAGAAAGCGAATTATCTTGCCCGGAATTGAAAGTTGGGGATAAAGTTGAGTTTTTCAACGACAGTGTTCGCAAGTGGCAAGTCGGAATCATTAAGAGCGTTCAACTAATGAAAGCTTATTTTTGTAGCGCAACAATTGAGTATCGAGGTTTTAAAGGTCAATTATGCCAGGTAGAAATCTTCAGGAGTGATTGGATAAAATTTCTGCATAATTAGGCAGTGGATGAAAGCGATGTCTGCAAGAGAGGGCTGGCTGTGACTGTTAGAAAATGTTACTGCTTGGGAACTCTGAAAGTGGAACCATTATTGAATAACTTCACTTCTACGTTATGCGTATAGAAATCAACTTTGAATTAGTGAGAAACCTGTAGAGGAAATGATCTCCATTATCTACTCCGAGAAATTCCTTCAACATGAAACAGGGTATATGCACCCTGAGCAACCAGAACGACTGACTGCAATTCTGGATAGGTTAAAAACCTCAACAGTAGCAGACCAAATCCAATGGTTAAATCCTGACACTTCTAGAAATGTAATCAAAGAGATTGAACGAGTTCATTCCACTAAATACATTGAGTCAGTTCGCGCCTATTCTACAAGAGGCTGGGGTTGTTTTGAGTCAACACAGATTTCTCCCCAAAGCTTTGAGGTTGCCTGCCTTGCTGTGAATGCTTGGTTGGATGGAGTTGATACTGTTTGGCAGCTAGTCAGACCGAGCTTTGTTCTGTCCAGACCCCCAGGACACCATGCACTTAAGGATGAAGGGATGGGATTTTGCATTTTCTCTAATGCAGCGATCGCTGCCCTTTACGCTTTGGCAACAGGACAAATCAAACGAGTTGGAATTCTTGACTGGGATGTACATCACGGTAACGGAACGCAGGCAGCCGTGGAAAATGTTCCCAACATTGCTTTTTGTTCAATTCATCAATCACCAGGCTATCCACACACAGGAAAATCCGACGAACATGGCAAATTTAACAACGTCTTGAATCTCCCTATTGCTCCAGGTAGTTTGATACAAGATTACTGTAAGTTATTTGAGCAGAAGGTTGTACCCTTTTTCAAAGATTTCCACCCAGATATCTTGATTGTCAGTGCAGGATACGATGCCAACCAAGCGGATTTACTTTCTAAGATCAATTTACAGCCCCATGATTATGCCATCCTTACTGATTATTGCCTCCAGATTACACCGCGAATCCTTTTCGGTTTGGAGGGCGGTTACGAATTAGACAGTCTTTCTCTATCTGTGCTTGAGACAGTCAAACAGTGTTTAAAAGTCTCTGTTTAGACGCATAAAAAATTATTTAACATCTGGCTAAAATCTCTACATGACTTAATGCAGCCGATACAGTTACAGGCAATTTGTACCCACCTCCATGACTAGATATCACTGGGATTGATGATTTTTTAGCTAACTCTAACACCTTCAAAGTCAACAATTGAAATTCTTGATTAGTCCAATCTGTAATTCCTTTACCACAATCATCTTGATGTGAGTCATACCCAGAAAATATTAAAATTAAATCAGGTATCCAAGGTATTTTTACTAGTGCTTCTTGAAAAGTATTTAAGCTTTCATAACTTGTATAAAAATTGCCATCTATTCCTAACTTAGATAACACTTCTACTGGAAAGTTTTCTGGAATTAGAGGAATATTACAGTGTCCAACTGCAAGTCCAGCTGTAGTTGTACCCGCTTTTAAGTCAGAAGCTTTAGCCATATAAAGGTCAGCACCACTATGTATACTTATACAGTAAATATTTTTATCATTGACAAAGATTGATTGCGTTCCATCACCATGATGAATATCCCAATCAACAATTAATATTTTTTGAAACCCTTGAGTTTGAGCATATTTGGCTGCTGCTGCTAAAGGATTGAGTAAACAATATCCATGTCCCCAATCTGTATGTGCATGATGCCCTGGTAGAGTAAAACAGTAAGCACGCTCTAATATTCCCTTTTTCATGTTATCTATTGCTTCTAGTAACCCTCCCAATCCGTACAAATAACTAGGTAAGCAATATTCCAACCCTTCACATTCCCCGCCATTTGTCGGTAATGAATTATCAAGCTCATCATGTTTATTTAAAGCTTTTAAAACTATATTTTTCAGATAAATATTTGTATGAACTCGTAGATAATCAGTCAGATGAGCTTTTCGTATTGCTAGGATTGGGTAATTAGTTAATATTTTTGCTAATTCCAGCCTGACTTGACTGTAGTAAGGGAATGAATAGCCTGTCCAGGAAATCGTATGACTTGGCTTAGATGTATAACAAGTATGTGGATGTAGGTAAACCGCAAATTTTGTCATAACTATTTTTTTCTGCTCTAATAGCGGCATTTATATCTCCATTCTGACTTTTAAAATCATGAAAATAAAAACTTCGTATACGAACTAAAAATTGACCCAATGGCTCAATTTTGGCAAAAAAATGTATTATCAAAAATTGGCTCCCATTATTGCTGATTTATGGCATACCAATGGCATACCAATGGAAGAAGTGAAACTCAATTCTCAACTAATTATCACTATTGAGAATTAGGGTTAAAACTGGCTCCTATTCTCGCACACCAATGGTAGGGCTATGGCATACCAAAGTCCAATCACCTAAATTCCGCATTTTTAAATATCACAGTGACATTATGCTTTCACGGGAGAATAATATTGAATTCTGACGCACAGTACGCCATCTTTGGCGGAAAGTTTTTTGGAGCGAAAAATGATGATTTAAGTAAATTTCAAATCACTTTCATCAAAAAGAAGTACCAAACAGCTACATTAATACTACAAAAGGGGACTGTACAGTTCACTACTAGAACACTGACTATTAAAGACTCAATTCATCATCCTGCTCCTGCTCCTGCTGTTGCTGATGCTGTTGCCTTAACTGCTGCCCATAATCAATAAGCTGCTGATTCCAATCGTCAGCCTTGCATTTGAGCCGCTTGGACTGTGGCAGTAGTTCCTTAACAACTCGTGCAGCTGCATTACCAGAATCGTCCGAGTCAAACGCCACTTGTAAATTAGGAATATTCTGCAATTGCTCTACTGGTAAGCTTTTGGGATTATCTACCGCCATGTACAAAGTTCTAT
This sequence comes from Nostoc sp. PA-18-2419, assembly GCF_005869855.1. Lineage (GTDB taxonomy): Bacteria > Cyanobacteriota > Cyanobacteriia > Cyanobacteriales > Nostocaceae > Nostoc. The sequence goes on from NZ_SZNH01000040.1 coordinate 39,429, forward strand.
TGGGTGGCACGTCGCCTCTAAGCTGATATTCCAGCATGGCAAAAGACACGGCATCGATGGGCGATTTCAAAAGCACCACTTTCTCTGGGGAATCACTTGGCTGTCCGCCTAAGTGAAAGTGAAACCAGCCCTCACGCCGCTTAGTCCCTTTCTCGTATCCCTTAAAAGTGTTGTTTTCTCCCCGTGTCCCCCGCAGGAACGCTCCTATTGCCTGGGGTTCTTCGCCAAGATTCCGCATGACGAACACAGCGTTTTGCTGATCATCAGCGTAAACTAACCCCCTTTTATGCAGAACTTCCACAAAATTTTCAGGTATCCCCCGTTTCTGGGCCAGGTAGTTGGAGACAGAAGACCACTTGCTTTTATCCTCAACTGGTAGCCTAAATTTGTCGCGTGGTTCTAACTGGATAATTTCAGATGCCACTGTTTTAGCTTTGGCGATCGCTGCTCGTTCTGCCCCAGCTGACCCAAATCGCTCATGTAACCAGACAACCGCCTGCCGTACATTGCAATTGTTAACGTGCATCACCAAGTCAATCGCGCCGCCACCGCCCTTTTGTTGATCGGGTGAAAAATCATAAAACTTGGACTCATCTATATTAATAATGTGTCCGTGGCCCTTCCATCTCCCAAGATCCTGATGTAGCCCCAACTCCCAGGCGACATCAACAAGGGGCAAGTCGCGCAGTTGTTCCGTTTGCTGCCGAAGAAGAAGTTTCTCTGTCTCTAGTTGTTGAATGTGTTGGTCTTTTGCTTCAATTTCTTTTACCAAAGCTTTAGCCGTGGCTTCCATCTCCTGTTTTTTAGTTTGCGCCCGTTCGCTTAGGGCGGCTTTGGCTTGCATCTGGGATTCCGTCAAACTGCTGTTTGGTTCAATGCCAGAGTTGACAATGCTGTAAAAATCTTTGATGTCCTGGTGTTGCGCTCTACTTCCCTTAATGCCACGCTCTAACCCAAGATGTTCGGTGGCCGCAGAATAAGAATCTTGAAACTGCCTCATTTTCTGCCGACCGTCAAAAAAGTGCTTGGCTCGTAGTTGCCCCAAATCATCCAAAGGGACAAAGTAAGCGTGAATATGTGGGGTGGCTTCGTCTAAGTGCAACTCTGCCCTGACTACGCGATTGCCATATTGCGACTCCAGCCATTTTTTAGATGCTTCTAACCATAAATCCACTTCCTTCTGCTCGTAGTAGCCGGCTTTTGTTGGGCAATCGGGGCGGAAGTATTCTGGTGAAGCGGTCAATAAAATCTCTGTGCAATAAACTGCATCTGGGCGAATCTTCCGCTTCTGTTCTCCGATTCTCTCCATCACCAATTGATCTAATGATTCATTGGGATTGTGATGACCGATGAACCTGATATTATTTTGGGATGGATCGGCGTTCGGCGTTTCTCTAAGTCTAGCGGTATGTGCTTCACTGCCTGCCAAGTTACTGCGCTTCAGCTTTTTGATGCGTGCAATAGCGTAAGGCATCTCCATTCACTCGTGAAATTGGGTTTAGAGCGTCGCAGACCCCACGAAACCTTTTTGTTTAAGCGAAGCGAGAAATGGCGAAAGCCACCCGCAGGGCAAAAAGGTGTAGTGGGTACACCTAAATCATGGTACACCCAACCGAAAATTTTTGGTGGCAGTCAACCTCCTGCGGCTCAAAAGCTTGCTGTGTAAGCTTTTGAGGCATATTCGGCACGTTATTACAGTTTTCTCCCCAAACACCACTGAAAAACTCATTTAAACCACTATAATACTCATTACAATCTCAATCGCTTACCAATTCGAGCGATTTTTTCCACCCCTTTTAAACTCATTTACATCACTCTTAAACTCATTTACACCACTGTCCAACTCACAAAAATTACAGATGGGTTTTTATACGATAAACGTTGTACTACTTAGGAGACAAGATGAGCGAAAAACGCAACTTTTATGTTGAGTTGCCAAGAATTAAACGCAAGTCTAAATCTTGGGAGGGTAAGGTCATTGAATATTTATTGAACCATCCTTCTGGAAAAGCAGCCACTGAATTTTCAATGGAAGCTCTGACTGCTTTTTGGTTGGCAGAAGCATTAGAGGGTCAAGTCAGTTCTGAAGAGTTGAATAAAGCTTGTTGGTCGGCGATCGAGAAATTAGAAGGAAAACTTGCCACAGTTAGAAGGATAGCCGGCATAGAAAAATTGCCTTCATCCTACACAATCGGGTTAAGCGCTTCTCCAACAAATGTGATGGACACTAAAAATAATCAGAACTTGAATGATGAAGAGCTTGTGTTCACCTCGGATGACCAAACCTTGGATGAGGACACTGACGATTTGATAGAACTAGAACTGCCAGAAGAAATAAAGCAGATTAACAACCTGTTTAATGTCCAGTAGTAGTTGAGAAAAAGCTCATTGCATCAATTCACTACTTCAAATCTTACTAATCATCTAGTATTAACCGGGGTTTATAAGTAACCCATTGTGTATTTTTTACTGAAAAACCAGTCTGCCCAAGTCTGCCCATGAGCGCCCAAGTCTGCCCGTGGGCGTATGTGGGCGCACAAAATACTAAAATTTGCTCAAAATTGATAATTTTATGTCTGCCTAAGTACGCCCACATACGCCCACGGGCAGACTTGGGACAAGAAAAATTTTGCTCTTCTTCCAATTCTTCGATTTGGGTGCAGTAAAGATTTTTTATTTCATTTGCGACAATCCCCAGGATCGCCACCTTCGTTTTGCTTGCTTGATTCGCAAGCTAGAGTTTTTGAACTTCTAGCGGCATCATCAAACGACCGAACTGGTGGTGTTTGAGCCAAATAATCCGTAATAATCATACTAAAAACGAACAATATAGCTGGAACCAACACGAAAACGAACAGAAGACCTTCGACAATCATTTGTTTTTCGTCAGGCTTATCTTGTTCTGAAGGCTGTTCTGGCTTGCTCACGACTAATACACCACTCAAGACACTATCCTTAGCAATCCCAAAATCAAACCGGGAGCTACCAACCAGTTAAAATTTTCTATGCGCGATGGCGTAACCGCCCGATGTAGCCATCGCCACCCCGCCACCAAAACAAAAAAACCTTGTTTTTGTTGGGTAGGCATGGAGGAATTGAGAATGGGGAATGGGGCGATCGCGTTCCTTTATATTACTTATGTAGTATTAAAGTAGTTTAAATTGCTCCAAGTGATTTGAAAATTACTCAAATCCATTTTTGGCTCAACAAACTTTCCGCCAAATATGGCGTACTGTGCGTCAAAAAAAGATGGATTACAGAGCTTAAAAGCTTTTAAGCGATTTTCAGGGTAATTGACCAATTATTGGGAGTAAATGGGAGACTTCTTATAAGTATTGGGAACTGTTCTTCTTTATTGGGAATTTTTGAGCTAATGAGAATTTTGTGAGTGGATGATTTAAAAGGTGTAAAAAGGTAAGAAAAAATTGGAGAATTGGGAGATATTGTCGAGATATTGGAAGATGTTGAATGTAGTTGGTGAGAATTGGGAAAATGGATGTTTTGTCGAGGTTTTATCTCAGACGCACGAATTTAGTCAAATCAAAAAACTAGTGCCAAAACTGTAATACTTCTTGATAAATGTAAAGAGAATGACGGTTTGGGCGGTTCATATTGAGAGTAATTATCAATTAGATAGACAAAAAAAGGGTCAAAAACAGGGGTAAATTTTTTTTGTGGATTTTGTTTCTTTAATGTTGAGTCTTGATTCTGTTTCAAGCCGAATGCTCAACGTTTACTTTGAAAGTGATCAACTACGATAGCCGAGCGATCGCGCATCTTGTGGTCAACCTAATCCAAGATAAAATCAGGAACAGAAAATGAAATTGATGATGAGCCAGGGGTAAGGTATAGAAGCGGGGGTGCTGTCGGATTGAGAATTTGAAAAAGCTATTGCCTGCGGGGAGTAAGTAATGGTTAACGGTGTAAAAGCACAGTTATTGAAAAGTTGTTGTGAAGCGATTTTGAAGAGTCAGTGATCACCGAAGACATCCACTGACAGTTCATTCTAAGATGGGCATATATACAGAAATCCTTATAGCGAACTCGAATTATTCGATTGTGTCCTCTTAGGCACATAAGCCACATCAATCGCCCCCATATTCTGGGGGTATTTTTATGGCGGTAGTGGCGAAAGCGAGGTAACAATCAAATGAGCGTGGCTCACTACCAACAGCCAAAAGTACAGCGAACAAAAAAGTTGAAATCCTCCTGTCACCTAACATCATCTCTGAGGTAGTGTTAGGTGAACGCTGTAGACATCAATGAATCTAAAATACTTTGAGGCATCGATTCCACCTTTGACTAATTACGTGGAATGCTTTAGTCTGTGGGCTTATCCGAACCTTATTCTGCCTAGTCTAAAACAAAGAAAAAGGTAAGAAATGCCTAAAGTGTAAAAGTGTAAAGTATTGTTGCACAAACGTTTCTTTTAGGTGCGACCTTGCAATACTTTTACTCGGTTGTACCAGTCGCAATTGGGGAGTCAAACCAATGCTACCTAACAAGGTAACAAGGTAACTTAGTACTGGTTCGCTAGTATTGCGCCTTTAAGCTTGGATGTAAAATTTATAAATTTTGTCAAAGTAGATTTTAGAAATCAAAAACATCCTTCATACTTTAAAACAGTAATCCTACGTAAAATTTAAGGAAGGGATGCCAATGACATCTCTATTACAGCGACTAAGTGCAGAACGAAATCGCAAATTCGTGGGACGTGAGCGGGAACTGGAGCTATTTCTTGATGCGATCGCATCAAGAGAATTACCTTTTCACATTTTGCACGTCTTTGGCCCTGGCGGTGTGGGCAAGACAACCCTCATGCAGCAGTTTTTGCGGTTTTGTGAACGGTCAAAAATATCAACTATCTACGTAGAAGGACGTAATATAGAAGCTGCGCCCGAATCTTTTGTTAGCACGTTGCGTTCGTTGATGGGATTGAATGAATCAGATTCTCCTTTACATGTGCTAGCCCAAAGACAAGAACGTAATGTAATTTTAATTGATACTTATGAAGCTATTACCCAGCTAGATGAATGGTTGCGGGAAGGATTCTTACCCCATTTGTCTATTAATACCTTAATTGTGATTGCTGGACGCAATCCCCCCTCATCTAGTTGGTGTAGCGATCCAGGTTGGCAAGCTTTGATGCACACCTTGCCCCTACGCAACCTTACCCCAGAACAAAGTCAAACTTATCTCACCACACGAGATATTCCCACTACACAACACCAGGCGATTCTAGAATTTACCCACGGACATCCTCTAGCATTATCTTTGGTTGCTGAGGTGTTTGCTCAGGGAAAAGAAATCTCTTTTCAAGCAGAATCTGCTCCCAATGTTGTTAAAACACTGTTGTCAAGATTTATAAAAGAAGTACCAACGCCCGTACACCGTATGGCTTTAGAAGCTTGTGCGGTGATCCGGCTGACTACCGAAGCCGCACTAAATCAAATATTGGCTGTGCCTCAAAAAAATACTTTGGCTGGTGAGGCTCACTCTTTAGGGGAAATACTTGATGTTCACGATTTATTTGAGTGGTTGCGCGGACTGTCGTTTATCGAATCAGGGCAATTGGGTTTATTTCCCCACGATTTAGCACGCGAAGTTTTAATTGCTGACTTGCGTTGGCGTGATTCGGAATTTTACAATGAATTACACCACCGAGCGCGTCAATATTATACCAAACGACTAGGGCAAACTCAGGGACAAGAAAAGCATCGAGTGCTACTTGATTATATTTTTTTGCATCGGGATAACTCAGCGATTCGATCCTGTTTTACCTGGGGTGAGCAAAGTAGTTTATTGACAGACTCACTACGGGAAACTGACAAAACTGCACTGCTGGGGATGGTGGCAGAATACGAAGGCGAAGAATCAGCAAAAATAGCAGATCGCTGGTTGAAGCGCCAACCGCAGAATGTAGTAGTATTTCGTGACTTGCACTCCGAACCTGCGGGATTTGCAATGATGGTGGCATTGCACACAGCAACTGTTGAAGATTTGAGTGCAGATCCGGGCGCTCTTGCATCTTGGCAATATCTCCAAACCCATGTACCATTACGCCCTAGCGAAGGCGCAACTATTTTCCGCTTCTGGATGGCGCGGGACACCTATCAAGCTGTTTCCCCCACCCAAAGTCTAATTTTCATTAATTTTGTGCAGTATTTTCAGAAAACACCGGGGTTAGCATACACCTTCCTACCTTGTGCCCAAGCAGATAGTTGGACAGCAATGTTGAACTACTTCGACTTAACACGACTTTCTGAAACCGATTTTACAGTTGAGGGAAGACACTATGGTGTTTATGGGCATGACTGGCGAATTGTATCACCTGCCGCATGGAAGGAAATTTTGGCACGAAAAGAGGTTACAACTGCCGGAGAATCTGTAGATAATACTCCAGTCGGTGAACCTCTGTTAGTTCTTAGTCAGCCAGAATTTGTGGAGGCGGTACAGAATGCGTTACGTAACTTTAGTTGTCCCGATGTATTACAGAATAATCCCTTAATGCGATCGCGAAGCGTCCATGAAATGCTTTCTGGCTTAGTTAAGGAACAAGTTGCCACAAAAGCAAGTGTGAACGAGAATCCTTTGGACACATTAGGCGAACGCGTTAATGCTTTACAAAATCTGGTGAAACAAGCGGTTGAATATTTACAATCATCACCGCGTGATGAAAAACTCTACCGCGCTGTTTATCGAACTTATTTAAATCCCGCCCCCACGCAAGAACAAGCAGCTGAGTTACTAGATTTGCCTTTCAGTACCTATCGCCGCCATCTCAAAGCTGGGATGACGAGAGTTACAGACATTTTATGGCAAAGAGAAATTAGCTAACAGCGAAAATTTCGAGTGCGGAGTCCGAAATGATTTAGTGAGGGAGGATTTCAAAGACTCAAATTCAGCCAAAAAAGTTTTTCAGCCTGTGACAAGCTAATTTCAAAGTAGCCTATTATGCACAAAGCAGTTATTAAAGAAATGAAGATAAATCGTTTCATATTTTCCTCAAAATAAGGTTTTCTGACAAACGGAGGTTAGTTGACAGATTTTAGCTTTTTTAGTTTGCGCTTTAGTATTAAGCTGCTTGCAAAGATCCCAAAGACTACTGTACTGCCAGTTGAAGAAGGTTCGGGGACAAGTGTAATATTGCCAGGGCCTTTGATGGTATTAGTAAAACTACCAAAACTGTTATTGCTATTGTCAAATCCAGTAGTGACTAAAAAGTATTGACTATTGGCAGTTAAGCTCAAGCCGCTAAAACCAGATGTGCCTTCATCTGGAAAAGGATCATTTCCACTAAGTAAATTAACTAATGGGGTAGTTGGGTTGAAGCTGTTTTGGTACAAGAACTGGATGCCCAGGAAAGCTTGAGAACCTACAATATCATAAGAGCCTGTAGTATCAACTAAGAAAGGCTGGCTGTAATAAGGGACAGCAGTACCATTACTAGAAAGTGATGTGGGTGGGTTAGTACCACCTTCAAATCCTTCCGTTTGCGGACGGTTAAAAGTTGGTGCGTTTGTTGTGTCACCAGAAGATGAAATGGTGGATGCCTTAGATGGGAGGATAACACTTACAGATAGAGCGATGGCTACGCCCGCCACAGGCATCGCAGCAGAGGCAATAGGGATTGAACGTCTTAGCAATTTTTGCCAAAAATTAAATGAACTGTTTTCTGAGACGATGGATTCTTTAATTGCTTGTGACATGTAGTTGTTCTAGGTTATTTATTACAAAACTGAGTGCTTTCATCTAGTTCCAGGGATGAGTGAGCAAAGCCTGTGAAGTAATACCTAAGCCAATTAGGGTAATACATAAGGCACTTGCTATAGGTAACATCTTGATCCTGGGTATCTGGAGTGGCAAATGCTCAAACCGATTTTTGGCGTAGACTAGCATTAAGCCGATACCAGTTAGTACGGCTGCTAGACCTAAGCTAAAGGCAGATACCAGCGCTAGTCCAAAGCCAACTCGTCCCATTGCGATCGCACTCAGCAACACTACCAAGGCTGAAGGACAAGGTAACAAGCCGCCGGAAATTCCCAGAGCGAATAGGCTAGACCACTTCATGGAACTTATATCACCGTGAGGCGGTGAATGTGAATGCTCATGGTTGTGGTGATGGTGATGATGCAAGTCGTGGCTGTGTTCATGACTATGTACATGGTCGTGTGAATGAGAGACTTGAGTCCCTTGCAATCGACTGATAAACAAATTCAGACCAATTACAGTTACCAGCACACCAGAGAGTACGCTTAACCAAGGGTACAATTGCTCTGTCAAAATAAACTGGGATGTGCCAAGAGTGACCAGCCCTAAAGCAAATATGCCAGCAGTATGGGTAATCGTCATAATTAGCCCCAGGAATAGGGCGTGTTGGGCATTACTACGGGAACCAACCAAATAAGCACCGACTATCGTTTTTCCATGACCAGGGGAGAGGGCGTGTAAACCACCCCATAAAAAGGCGATCGCTAGAGCTATTAGAATAGTCAGGAAACTATGATTTTCTTGGGTAATCAGGCTAGTGAAGACATCGTTGCTTCTTCCTGTCAAAGCATTATCTAAGCGGCTGGATGATTTAACAGACGGTGGAGGAGCTTGTTCACTCAATGTCAGAGACGAATTGAGTTTAAAGTCAATCCGACGTTGGTCGAGAGGACTGCTGAGTAATTCAGTGGGGTAATCTCTCAAACGGTTGGTAATACTCAAAGATGTGAAATCACCTTGAATGGGAACGCCATTTGCAGCCACAGTAATCTCACGCCAGCCCAAACGCTGTGGATAAAACTGATCTTCAAACTCGATTAACTGATTCGCGCCTACTAACTCCGTTGACCCCTGAAAATTACAACTCAGCCGCAGTGTAGATAATCCTCCGACACCTGGAGGAAATTCGACTGTTGATTTGATCAAAGACAGTGCTAAAGGCTGTTTATCGATCAACAGTTCCAGATGTGAATTGACTTCCTGGCATTTTTGGTCAGGGTATTGAACCGTCTCTACAGGTTCAGCTTTGCGATCGCGATTAGTATCTAAGTGATTAATCTCCTGAAAAGCAGGAATCTCTGCCATGTCTAGAACATAATCAATCCCCACACCATCGGTTGCTACCTGCACTCCTGCGTAGTGATTGATGGTAAAATTGCCTAAAGGATGGGCATCCGCCGGGAGCATCCAAAATAAACATATTGCGATGATTGCAGTAGTCCAAGCCAAGTAATGTAGCAGCTTTTTCATAAAGAACTCCCTATAGCGTTAGCAGTGGGAAAAGAGACAGAGGGTACTAAGTTAGCCAAAACTTGACGAGCTTGATCAGCATACTTGTGATGAAATTGAGGATTGAGGCTAACAGCTTGAGTTAATCGCTTTATTGCTTCCTCACGATTACCTAAGTGAAACGCAATCATGCCAGCATGAAATTGCAGCAAAGCATCTTCTGTTCCAAAGCGAGTTGCCCGTTGTGCTGCCCTTTGCGCTTCTTCCCATTGCCCATTAGCCGCAGCTGCCCAAGCTAACGTATCCTCTGCATATACATCATCTCGCACTGCCACTTCACTACGGGCAATCTGTAGCGCCTCTGGTAAGTGGATTCCGTGTTCAGTATAATAGACCGCCAAAGCGCGATCATAGATTCCTTTAACCTTGCTCAGGTAAGCGACTACCCCGATTAAATCTTCAGTTTCAGCTGCGCCTTTTTGGTCTCCCAAAGCTAGTTGAGCATCAGCCTTATACCCCAGTGTTTCTACCAACGGCATCAGTTCTATACCCTGATTGGCTGCATTCAGAGCATCCTGCCATTGATGCTGTACCGCATAGAGGCGGGCTAGTCCTGTAAACGCAGCTATATGCCGTGGAAACAGGTCAAAAGCTTCCCGATATCGCTGCTCAGACAGGGCAAAATTCCCAGATGCAAAAGCCAGATCCCCAGTCCGCACATGAAACCAAGCACGAGTTTCTGCGCTCGTCGTGTAGAAAGAGTCCATCTCCTGCATAGCTTCATCTAGCAGTTTTCGCGCTGAGGCTAAATTGCCAGTTAACTCTAAATAACGAGCTAAAACCGCGTTATGACCAGAGTTCGATTCTTCCTTTGCAAGGCTCTGCAATAGTTGATGAGTTGCTTCATAATCACCCAACTCCATCTGAATCGATGCCAAGAGCGAGATAATACTGGGATTATCAACAGATGAATTATTTAATACTTCTAAAGCTGATCGAAACTGGTGTTGAGATAATAAAGCTGATGCTAAGAGCATAGAAGAAACATCATTATGGCGCGGCTGTAGTGCCAGGGATCTACGTGCCGCTTGTTCTGCTCGTAACACATCGTCTATATCTCCAATTTCTCGAAAGCGCCTCAAATATTGATCGGCTAACAGACGTAAAAATATTGAAGAATCGGGAGATTGGGCAACTTTCTGCTCATAGACGCTGATAATATGCGATCGCTGTAAATAATCGGGGAAGACTAAATCGGACTGCTGAACTGATAATATCTGCCTAGAATTAACAGTCAGCAGTTGCACAGCAGAGGAATATGCGCCTAAATTACTATTGGTGTAGCCTAAACTTAACGCTTCTGTATCACAGGGTCTTAGTAAAACCAGTAGGCTAGTCAGCACTAACACCCATAGTATTCGTAGATGCATAAACCTTACAAAGGATTACCTAAATAAGGGAAGGTAGAAAGAAAGTTAGCATTATTAGGCCCAACATTATCGCTAGTCAGCGCCGGAATTTGTCCTGTAGTAATCCCTGTAACTGCATTACCAAAGACAACAGATGCTGTTACATCGATTACATCATCTTTTGGTCTTCTACCACCAAAGTTGTTGCCTAACTGAGTACCAAAATAACTACCGCTAGCTTTAGAAAGGTCAGCTTGGATCACATCAGGAATCGCCACTGAGATCACTGCATCGGCTATGCCTTTCGGTCTTCCGATCGCTGTAACAAAGGACTTAATGAATTGGGATTGATTGCTAGCGTCTTTGGTTGGTGTCTGAAGATTACTATTATTATGAGCTTTAAAGTCCATAAAAAGTTCATTCAGGGCTGGAACTGCTAACCGCTCAATCTGAGCAAAATGCCCATTTCTGAGTCTAGGAGTTTTAACACTAGTTGTCATCCAAGCACCAATTTTGCCATTACCAAGCAGTTTTCTGGGTAGCTCGACAATAATTGAGTGGACATTGAATGGGGCCAGAGTGTCTTTTGCTTGTCCAGGTAGTCTAAAGGAAAGAACTTGGAAAGGAGGACTGGGATTAGGCTGAAGGCTATAGTTCCGATCCGGGATGATTTTGAAGAACTGTTCCAAATCGAAAAAGAACGGGTCTTTGCGTGTACCAACAAAGAACTTCATACCATTATATGCGGCGAATGTTTGGTTGAGTTGCCCTGTCCAACTTACTGGAAGCAAAGCTGACTCTGTTCCTACTGTGGTTGGACGACATGGGCCGCGGACTGTCACAGTTTGCTGTGAGCCTTTACCATTTACATTGAATTGGAGTACGACATCTTCAATACTGTCGCCAGTGTTATCAATCTTGAACTGATAAAGAACGTTTGGATCGAATGGTCTTTTTTCACCAGAAACGATCAGAGGGTCGAAATCCATCACTAAGACAACATTTTTGGGGTCTGTGGGACTCTCAAACACAAACAAATCTGTGAGATCCGCAGCAGTCAGCTTAGTGGCTAGAAAAGTTGTGTCTTGGTGGTCTGAAGCCAAAGCTTTAGGGGTTGCATAGATTAGGACTACGAGCAAAATAGCGACAAATGCCACTATGGGACGAAAAAAACGAGTAGCTTTAGTCCAATATAGCGATCGCTTGATGGAAAAAAATACCATATTTTGGACTGCTTTCTCTATGAGTAACCTGCCTTCAGTTGCTATAAAAGAGGTGATACTCCGAGCATTTATTCTCATAGTTGCCCTTCTTGAGGTGTTTAGCCCCTACTGTTGGTGTGGAAATAGCAAGTTTATTTGGATTTCAAAAAAGACTGCGGATATTACCGAAGCGCTTCACAGCTTATTTGCTCTTACTACTCACTTTCCAGACTAAAACTTGCTCATTTCTTGCTCACTTTTATAATTTCCAGATTTCGTAATGTTTAGATTACGGTTATAATACATTTTTCTGGATTCCAGGTATGTTGTTCGACCCGCCGCTATTTAGTAGAGGCAGTGCTTCGTAGATTTTCATATCTGAAGTCTGTTTCTTTTCAACTCAGCGTTGCTGAGTCTTTTCTTACTGCCTAGTCTAAACTCCAGTTATTCACTCTCAGGTCACGGCCACACGATAACGCTTTCTGAACTGCAAGAGATGCGATCGCTTCGATGGTGGCGATCGCACACTCTTGTTTCAAAGTTTGTCCCGGCTTTTCTGCCTTGACATCAATACCTCTATCAAAGCCGCACGATCAGAGTT
>NZ_SZNH01000041.1 GCF_005869855.1 Nostoc sp. PA-18-2419
CAAGACCAAGACATCCCACTGTGCATCTCTCAAAAAATGATGTAGTGACTGACCGTCTTTGAGTCCTACTATTTTGGCTATCTCCGGCAGAGATTTCTGTGGCATTTTTGATAGCATTCCCAAGTGTAAAAACTTGAATGCTTCAAAATGTCTCACATCCTCAAATAATGAATAATAGTGTTGACAATAGTTATCTATGAAGGCAACTGTGCTTACTGCCTGTCTACGCGGCGTAACCATCTTTATTACTTACTGTTTCTGGTTTTCTTCCTGATTATACTTTCCCCGTAGTAACAAAAGAGGGGTAATACCAGTTCTCTAAGAAGCTGCATAGAATAAAGCTTCATGAAATAGAGCTTCGAGGATGAAATCATAACTTGTCAAAGAGGAGATCAATTGAGAAGACATTTGAGCCAATTCCAATTGAACTCGCTGACGTAGCTGCTGCAAAGAAGAAAAATTTTCACCTTTCCATTGACGTTTAATATGTTGCCACAATCGTTCAATAGGATTGAGTTGAGGGCTATGAGCAGGCTGAAATATTGGTATAAGATTGTCAGGCCAGATTAATGCTAACGCTTGATGGGCACAAGCCTGCTCCATTTGAATCAGTGCCATATCCTTGCCCAGTTCTAATGAGAGGGCATCTAAAAACTTCTGAAAAGTCTCACTATTAAGATGATCATACTCCTGATAAAACTGCCAACCGACAAATGGCTCAACTACTCCATATAGCCAGAATGCTTCACGTGGCCATTGCACTGATACTTTCGGTTTCACACCGCCAGGCGTAATCACTCGCCCTGTTTCGGTTTTCAGACCAATTCGAGTTTCATCTTGGCATAAGTAATGCAATCGCTTACCGTTACCCAGCAAATTTTGTAGGTTTCAGTCATTTTTGAGCATTTGCGGTATTTTCGCTGCCCTGCAAGGGTTTGAGGCTTGTTTTTTCCTCAAAAATATTTAAGTCCTATTAACTAAACTCGTTGTACACCATAGCCATCTCAAATCAAATAACAATACTCCCGACTTCTCTAAGAAGTCGGGAGTCTGAGGTTTAAGATATTCACAAATCAAATAGAATTCATATAGCGATTTTGATAATAAGCCAAAATCTGGTTAACTCGTTGCTGACTTTCTAAAGTAGAGTTTGCTCTCCACGAAAGCCTTAAGCCACCAATTTGACTTTGATTGTAATCAAACTGTTGGGACGACTGGGGAATTAAATCTACTTCTACTCCTTCGACTTGACGTAAATGCGCTGCGATTTCTCGATAAACTGCTAAAGGCAAACCAGGGAATTCGATTTTTTCCTTAGTCTCCATCTTTTATGAAGCTCCCACATTAACTGGATTTTGGGGGGGGTGTTGTCCCTAATATAGGATTGCCAGTAGCAGATGCCGCTGATGGCGTTGAGTTGACAGACCCTTCCCCTACCATTTTGGCAACTTCGATACCATATTGTTCCAAAATTACAATCGGATTGGAGCCTCCATTCATTTCAATGCGTTTAATCAGTACACCGTTGGCTAATCGCTGTCCCGCCTCCACATAGCGACTCGTCGGCTCATCTGGTACTTTGATAATTGCCTGTGGTTGCTTACTAATGAGAACTACACCGCTCACAACCACTGCTCTTGCTAAATCGGGTTGTCGGGCTGGTGGCAATACAGATACTAAAGTTGGGTTGGGCACAACTTGAGGCAAAACTCTAGGCAAGACTGAAGTTAAAGTAGTGTTGACCTTAGTCAAACTAGTATTGACTTTTTTTGGTACAGTAGCGATGTTATTTTTCTTTTGATTGAAAGCTATGGTACTTGTTGGCAGTTTTCGCACTGCCGTTGATGCAGTAGGTAGCTTAGGTAACACGGGAACAGGTCTTCCTGATATTTTAGGCACTCCAACAACTGTCTGTCCAAAAATTTCAGCAAACGGGTCAGTGCGGTTTTTTGATACCATAACTACTTTTGCCCGTTCTGTAGGATTAGTAGATTGAATTAAGTTAAGACTTGCAGAAGAAACTTGTGAAACCTGTTTAGCAGGTACGACTGGATTCTTAAAAGATTGAGCCGCTGGTTGTGATTTTGCTATTTGAGGAATTGGCGCCGGATTGCTGGCTTGCGGTGTTGTATCTTCAGAAGCACATCCAGCAATCGCCAAGCTTAAAATAGCTGCAATTGTAATTATTGAATTTCTACCCATGAGTCTTTCTTAAAAGCCATTGGAGAATTGAAAACTGGAAATCAATATGCCTAAAATTTCTATTGCAGGCAAAGTCTGTTCCCGTTATAACCTAATTTTTAGTTTTTTAAGGGTTATTTTTCACACCATTAACCCAGCATAACTGCGGATTTACTTATTGCCATTTAATCCTCTGCCACACCCATCAGCTGTTTCATTAAATCCAGTCCTTTCTTAACTCTACGGGAAACGGTTACTACGCTGATGCCCAGATGTTCTGCAACTTGTTTTTGTGTCAAATCTTGCAAAAATACACATTCCAATACATCGCGGGTACGTTTTTCTACCTGAACCAATGCTTGTTGCAAGCGAAGTTGGTCTTCTTGTGCTAGTTGAAAGCTGCGGTAGTGAGGATCGGGAACTAATTCTCCCAAACAAGTAGAGCCTTCTTCTCCATCTTGAACTGGCACATCTAAACTCAAGGGAGCGCGATTCACCCATGCTAATTTAATTTCTTGCCATTCAGTTGCAGAAATTTTCAGCGCTACTGCTAATTCTGAATCTGTTGGTTGGCGATTATGTGTTTCACGCCAAGAACGTGAAACTCCTATTGCTTGCTGTTGTAGTGCTAACCATCTCCGAGGAATTCGCACGGTGACGCCTTTATCTCGCAAATAGTGTTGAATTTCGCCTCGAATATAGGGAAGAGCA
Source organism: Nostoc sp. PA-18-2419 (assembly GCF_005869855.1). GTDB lineage: Bacteria > Cyanobacteriota > Cyanobacteriia > Cyanobacteriales > Nostocaceae > Nostoc. The sequence goes on from NZ_SZNH01000041.1 coordinate 2,893, forward strand.
TAGGAACTAAAAGCATGTCCTTTGGAAAGTTCAAATCTTTCAATAGCTCTAATTAAACCCAAACATCCAACCTGGAGTAGATCATCATAGGTTTCATGACATTGATTTGTCCAGTAGTGAGCTTCTTTTCTCACGAGTCCAAAATTGAGTTTTACCAGTTGATTGCGAATACTTTCAGAGCGACATTGCTGATATTCTCGTAACAACTGCCAAATTTCGTGTTTTAGTTCATTGGTGACTGTGGTAGGCATAGCACCGGGTTTATTGAGCAAATAAAGAATTAATAACTGGCGTTTAAACTCAGATCTGCTCGCACACAATATGAAATAAAATATTGTGCTATATGCCCTAGTAAATCTATGGAAAATAAAAATTTTTCTCTAAATTTTTCATAGGTTACTTGACAATCGAGCAATATTTTAATGGGTAAAATCTGTCCTTATTTAGTTTTTGAGCCACAAATAATTCAAGAGTCAAAAGGTGAGCCAAAGACGCTCAAAAATTTTGACTTCTGGATCATTATTCAATTAATTTGGTTTAAACAAAAACTACATAGAAATAAAATATATAATTAATTACTAAATATCAAACCGAGATTGTACTTAATTTTATTGATTAATACCCAAATTCGCTTCTAGAAACAAAACGATAATAGTGAGAATTTTATTAGATAAATCAAAACTGAATTTCCAGTAAAATTACATATAAACTTAAAAAATTCATTTAGTATTCAAAAATTACTAAATAAAAGTTAAAACTTAGTATGTATATTTACGCAAGTAATAAAAAAAGGGCAAAATGCCCTTTGCTGTAGTTAATTTATAGCGATTTTGTAAAAACCCACTTACCCCCTAAATAAAAGGGAGTAAGGGATTAACTCTTGCGGCCGAAGCTGATGCTGACAGAATTCTAGTTCTGAATGCTAGTCAGTTACCTAACTCAAGAAGATTTAGCTATGATTTTGATTCAACCCGAGCGTAAAATATACCGCGAATCTTAACTTCTTTAGGTTCGCCAGCACCTAAATCAGTATCAGATGGCTGTTCGCTGAGGAAAGTACCAGCAATTTCACCACTACCGCTATCTACCTTAGCTATTTGCAGAGAAATCTTACCATTGAGATTTTCAGCACGCTTGACGTTAGTACGGGTAAGTTCTTCATCATCCGCTTGAGCAGGCAGAGCCACGGCGTTATCATACCCACTAACGACACCACGACCTTTGGGATCTAGGAAGGCAGCACCACGATAGGAAGGAACTTTGAAAGAGCCTTCAAAGTCGGTGGAAGTATTAATGCTGGTCAAATTGGGTTGGGTTTGAGCAACTAAATTTTTGATCGTGAACAAGAAAGGTACTCGCTCACCACCAGGGAGTTGTACAGTGATGGCTTGGAAGTCAAGACCATCAGTTTCCACAAAAGTTAGACTATTATCTGAGTTGAATTTCAAGTCACCTTGTACCTGGTCAATGCTGGAAGTATATCTAGTCAACAATTTACCAGCAACAAATTCTGCTTCTTGCCGTTTATTAGCAGGTTCTTCTTTGATGAAAAAACTAGTTGGTTCCAAGCAAAGTTCTTTGATGGTATAGGACTGGCTAGAATCAAGGGGAATAGAACCACGGCTTGTTTCTGTTAGTTGAGGGCATTTATTAGCCAAGCCAGTGCCTCGAATTTGTTCGTAAGTGAGTACATCCCTACCACTACTAGTGGCAGGAGCATCACTACAAGCTGTTATCAGCCCCAGGCACAAAGCCAAGAATGCGACAATTAAAGCGCGATACCTCATGGTCAACCTCAATCTCAAAAATTAATATCTAAGTTGTAAAACTGCATCGAACTGTGTTATGTATGTGACGCCACTACATACAGCCTATGGTTTGATGGGTAAATCAGCCAGATCATACGATTTTTTTTAACTCAAAATCAAAGTACTCTAGGCTCAACCAAAAATGTTTCTATTATCTCTAGCTCCTGTGAAGGCTATGCTAAAGCGTACTACGCTGTTTTAGAAGCGATCGCAATTGCTTTTCATAAAGATACAAATCTAGTTATACTCAGCCCTGACTGGGGAACCGAGACTAGGGGACACGGTGATACGGTGAATTGAGGAAAAATCTCTAGAAAACTCTACATCAGTTTCGTTTGGTTGGGTAAAGTGACAGCTATTGAATCACTAGTGGCAAACTAGGGAAAATTAAAAATCTCCGGTAAATTTGAGTTGAGTTGATTTACACGCAAACGGTGGAATGAACAATAAAACTATTGAATCAGAGAAGTTGTCCTCAAAATTGCAAGCGATCGCAACTGTGGTACATGATACAGTTGAAAGTTGTCAAGGCAATACTGTAGCTCTGTTGTCTTTGCTACGAGAATTAGAGCAGTTACACCGAGAAATCCGAGATGGGGTATTTCAACAAAGTTTGCCTGTCAACCGTCGCCAACTCTACTCACTGCTTAAAGATATTGAATCTGAAGGAGGCTGGCCTTATATTGAGCGGATGAAATTACAAGCTTTTTTAGCGAATTTGCCACAAGAAGACACTCAAGAAAATAACCCTGAACTTTTGGAGAACAATCGCTCTTTTGGTTAATCGAGTCCAAATCAGTTGCTAAATCGAAACTCATTAGTCAGTGATTAATTATTTTTCCCTGTGTTCTCTGCCTAGAGTATGCCGTCACAAAGATGGCGATCGCGTTGTTCAAGATTGTGATTGTGCTTGAGGTAATCATGTACCCACTGGCAACCACGAACAACTAAATCATCAAGGTCTAAATTCCAAAGAATTATTGTGTTGTCATCACTAGCTGATGCTAGTGTTTGACCATCTGGGCTAAAGCTGACGCTTAATACTGGGGCGCGATGCCCATTGAGACTTTTAATTAATTTGCCTTCACGGCTCCAGAGTTTCACTGTACCGTCCCAACTGGCAGCAGCGAGTAATTTCCCATTGGGACTGAAAGTTACGGCATTGACGCTATCGCTGTACCCCTTTAACAAGGTTTTTAGTAATGTACCATCCCGTCGCCAAAGTCTAACAGTGTTGTCCCAGCTAGCAGAAGCCAACAACTCGTCAGTAGGACTAAAGCTGACACCCAATACCCAGCTGTCATGAGGCGAAAATGTTTTGAGCAAAGTACCGTCTCGCCGCCACAGTTTGACTGTTTGATCGTCACTAGCAGAAGCTAAAACCTGATTATCAGGGCTGAAATTCACGCTATTTACCCAACCTTTATGCCCCACCAAGGTTTTGAGCAACTTACCTTGACGATTCCAGAGTTTTACCGTTTTATCTTTGCTAGCTGATGCCAAAAACTCGCCATCTGGGCTGAAATTTACGCTCATCACGCTATCGCTATGTCCGTGAAGAGTCACGATCAAAGTACCGTCAAGCCGCCAAAGTTTCACAGTTTTGTCATAACTTCCTGAAGCTAGCATTTCACCTTTGGGGTCAAAACTGACACTAGGAACTTTATCTGTATGCCCCACTAAGGTTTTGTAGAGTTTGGTTTTCACCTCGCCACCACTAGTGTCTCTTTGCCAGAGTTTGACGGTGCGATCGCTACTACCAGAAGCTAGCATCTGGCCATGAGGACTCCAAGCAACGCTCAAAACTCGATCCTGATGTCCTTGAAGAATAGATGGCCTTGGGGCATCTAAACTCCACAATTTCACGTTTTTGTCAAAACTCCCCGAAGCCAGCAATTTATTGTTAGGACTGAAAGCTACGCTGGCAACAGCATCATTGTGTCCTTTGAAGGTTTTCAGTAAGCTGCCAGTAATACTCCAGAGGTTTATGGTGTTATCTTCACTTCCGGAAGCTAATTTTTTCCCGTCGAAACTAAAGCTTAAACTCCACACTGTGCTGGTATGCTGCTGTAAAGTTTTGTAAGGAAGAAAGTCAAAACCATTTTTATTGGTGTTTTCTTCGCGCCGCCAAAGTTTCACTATTTTGTCTCGACCTGCGGATGCTAACAGTTTACCGTCAGGGCTGAAAGTCACTACAGTTACACCCTGCTGATGTCCGTGCAAAGTTGTAACCAAGCTGCCATCCCGTCTCCAGATTTTTACTGTTTTATCATCACTTGCGGAAGCGATGAACTGACCATCAGGACTGAAGCTTACCCAGTTAACCCAGCCGCGATGCCCTCTAAGTATTTTTACTAAGCTACCGTCTTGGCGCCAGAGTTTTATGGTTGCATCTTTACTGCCGGTAGCTAATAATTGGCCATCAGGACTGAAATTAACGCTATAAACCCAATCTCCATGTCCTTTTAAGCTTTTATCTGGCTGAGGGTAAAATTCACCTGTAATCGGGTTTTGCCGCCAGATTAGCACTGTTTTATCGAGACTAGCGGAGGCTAGGGTTCGACCATCTGGGCTGAAGCTGACGGCGGTTACCGCGTCAGTATGACCTTTAAGAGTTTGGAGTAAAGTACCGTCAGGACGCCAAAGTTTCACTGTCCGATCTCGACTCCCTGATGCTAGCAATTGACCATCTGGGCTGAAAGTTACTCCCCAAACAATATCAGTGTGTCCTTCTAAGCGGTTGACCTCGGTTACTCCATAAACTGCTTGTTGGAGGGCTGTCACTACCCGCATTCGGGTGTCTGGCTGGACGACCTTTGCGTGTTTAAGTCGTCTCCAAGCCCGTAAACTTTCTAATAAGGCATCAAATTCTTTATTAGAGGCAAATAAAGCTTCGCTAGCAGCGGCGATCGCACTAATTTTTAAGTTAGTTTCACTGCGTTCAGCTCGTAAAGTTTGACTAATTGCTGCTCTTTTCTGTAAGTCAGCTTGCCACCATAATGCTGCTATTGTTCCTCCCATGATTGCTAGCACTACGCCTGCTATACGTGCTTCTCTTAACCGCTTTTTTAAAACTAAATTGAGTTGCTGTTGACTAAGTTTTTGAGCTACTTCTGCTTTAGTTTTTTCCAGTTTGATTTTTTCTAGTTCGGCGATAATACCATAGTTGTTCTTTTGCCGAATTGGTTCGACTAAATAATCGTGAACTAATTGGTAGCGGTCACCTAACTCTTCTCTGACTCGTAACACCAACCCCGAACCTACCAATATTTCTAAAATTAGTTCCTCAACTATTTCAAAACCTGATATTGTCTCGATATCATGATTATTAACTAATGCAGCAGCTAAATCAGTTTTAGTTTTTAATGGTCGCGTGCCTTTTTCATCGGTTAACTCAAATAATAATTTCCAACTTAATTTTTCGTTTTCCTGACCGCAGTCTTTGATAACTTCTCCAAGCCAGCGTTCTACCAATTTTGTCCAGCCACCACAAAGCTTATATTGTCCGAGTGTGGTAATATTTTCTATTTCCAGTTGAGCGCCGACTATTTGTAATTCAATTGGATGTACTTCCTCTAGTTCTCCTGTCAAATCCTGGACTAATCGATTAATTAATTCATCACTTAGTTCATAATGTGAACGTTGAGTCAGACTATGAATTATCGCTTTGGCATCCTGGCTAGAAAATTTTCCTAAATAATAACGAATGTCCTTATCCAGAATATTTTGATTAATCACTCCTAAATTATATATATTACTAATATTTTTCTGACTCAACCGTTCAAATTCTAATAAATAATGTAAATAGTCTTCTCGCAATGAAAGAATAATTTTGACAAACGGGATATTCAGACATTCACTAAAAAATTTATAAAACTCTATTCTTTGTCTACCAGGGTTACTAACAAAGAAAAACTCTTCAAACTGGTCTAGGATTAGAATTATTGTATGATTGCGTTCAGTTGCTAATCGAATGTGGTCGAGCAGTAGAGTAGGTGTAGAGTTAAGATTAACTAATATTCCTGTGTGTGCCAACGCTTGGTTGATACTGCTTACCAAAACTGTTAGCCAATCAGTGTAAACAGACAAAACAATAGGTATAGGAATGCGATCGCCGATAGCTTTTCCCTTTAAAGCTGGTACTAAACCAGCTTTCAGAATTGAACTCTTTCCTACACCTGATTGTCCATAAATTACTGTAAGTTTGTAGTCAGCACGACTAATTCTTTCAATTAAGCGATTGACATCTTGTTGTCGTCCAGAAGCAGATATTTCTTGGGCAACTTCCTCAGGAATAAACGGTATTTTTTCAGGTTCTAATACTGAGTTAATTTTGGAGCGTTGGGGCTGTAATTGACTGGCGCCAATAAAAGCACGAAAGCCATACTGATGTTCTATTTGAATTTTTTCTTGTTTGAGCTTAAAGGCTTCTGTATAGTTATGACGCTCAAAAAAGTAAAGCGATCGCAATTCTTCTAAAATCTCTAAATAAAGTGATGGCTGATGTTGTAGCTCACAGACTACCCTCGCCCATTCCAAGCTATTGATTGCTTCTTCCCACTCACCTAAATGCCGCTGTGTACGTGCTAGTAAGAGAAGATACCAACTTTCTTGTCTTCGGCAAACTTCTGTTGCTGCTTCACAAATAGAAAGTGCTGTATTCACTAATTCGTGAGCCAGTACCCAATTCGACTCAGAAGCCGCTACATTTGCTAAAAAACCATAATTTCGAGCAATTTGTGCTGGAGTTCCATAAGTTTTATATAGCTCTAATGACTTTTGAGCTAATTGTTTCAATTCATCCCAAGCTTGTAAACGTTGCAGTATTTCACAAACAGGTGAAATAAATTTAGCAACTAAATCTTCTCTTTCTACCTCTTCCAAGATTTCCAAGCATTGTTTAAACCATAAAAGAGCATGTTCACAATAGCTACTATTAGCATTGTGGTTTAAATCTGCCATCCGGCGATAACATAGCCCCAGGTGAAATAGTACTATTGCTTGCTTGAGTAAAGATGAGGGAGATGATGGGCATGAGGGGGACAAGTGTAATTGTTCACTGATTTTTCCCACTTTTCCACTTTCCAAATCTGCTACTCTTCTTGTTTCCTGTTGCCACAATGCTAGGCTTTTTTGATAGTTAGCTAAAGCACCATTAATTTGATCGTTAGCGTATTTGTCTCGCCCTAATACAAACTCTAAACTTGCTTCTAATCCTGGTGTTAATTTAATCCCATACAAACGCAGCAAATCATTACGTGCTGATTCTATTTCGTGGCGGTGTTGAGATTTGGGATCTAAATCGAGAGAAGCATTAGATAAAAATGTTTCGGCACCTGCTTCTAAAACTTTGGCAAATAAAGATTCTGCTTCTTGATGTATCAAAGCAATTAAATCTGTTTTTGCCATCTCAAATTTAATAGTAGTTGCAGCCCAGCTTTTGAAATCAGGGGCTAATTTAGAAAGCAATGATGCTACTTCATCTTGTAGCCATAATACTACTGGAAATGGAAAAGTTGCAGCATAGATATCTCGTGCTTGGTTAATACCTGTAAGTAAGTTTTCCAGGTCGCTAATTGACTCAATCCCGAAAACCATAACAGCTGATAGTAAAGAGTCTGTGACAACAACAGGATTATCTAGAAATAATTCTGAAACTATTGTGTTATGTAAAGAAGTAGTTGAGGGATTAAGAACGATTTCTTTGATATTGATGTCTTTGGTGATGGAGCGAATATTTTCTAACATTTGCTCCCTTAATTGCCCATAATTACACCGGACTAAAATAAGGGCAAATTGACTTTCCGAAAGGGCGATCGCTCTAATCAGTCTTTGCAAAGTATGCTGATTTTCTTTGGTCATTTGGCATTAGGTATGGGGCATTGAGCATGGGGAATGAGGAGATGGAAAGACAAGGGGACAAGCAGAATAACTCCTCAGTCAACAGTCAACAGTCAGTACTCCCAATGACCAATGACTAATGACTAATGACTAATCACAATTAACTTACCCAACACAGTTATTTGTTTTGTTGCCAAGCCAAAACTTTTTCTGTTTCTGCTAAGGCTGGACTGATGCCAAACCATCGCCCTACAGGATCGCGATATTCAAACAGATACATGCTTCGTAGTAAACTTTGGTAGTCAGACTCGCCTTTAACTCTCTGTTGTTGCACTACTTCAAACAATAATTCCCATTGGGATTCGTCAATAGCTAATAGCAGATCGTCGCGGTAGTCTTTAATCACAGCTTCTAAGCAGTCGCTAGAAAAAGGTGGATCTTCCCGTTGCAGGCAGCTATAAAGTAAACCCAATAAGTTACGAATGTGACCGCCACTAACGCGACATAAACGATCCAAGGTTTGGGAATTATCGAATAATTCTCTAATTAGTGAGAGTCTTGCATTCAAAGGAACGTCTGGAAAAGCTCTTGCTAAGACTAACTGGCGCACTAGTGACATTCCTGGTTCGTAGTCGCTACCATCTCTTTGCCGCACCAGCACCATCGGCAGTACCTTAGGTGCAATCCCTCCCCCCAACCGATTTTTCAGTGTTTCGTACTCATTAGAAAAAATTAATGCCAGAGGAATTGTGTAAACTAGGTGGCATTTGAGTCGGCGTAACTGTTCGCCTCGGTCGATGAACAGGTACTCTGGTTGCGATCGCCCAGATGCTAAGGGACGCATATCAACTCGATCCAAGTTATCTACAATCACTACCAACCCTTTTTGACCCCGTAGCTTTAGCTGATTAACAGCTTTTTCTAAAATTTCTTCGTTAATTGCTTGCAAAATACTGTTGGTGCGTGGTTCCAGATATTGCCTCAGTTGATTACGCAACTGGTTGCTATCTTTGGTTTTGGCAGTAATTTTAGCAATCCCTAAGGACAACTCTGCTTCTGCTGAAATCTCTATGGGACTTTGCAAAAAATCGCCTACTTCTTTAAACAAATTGTTAAAGTAACCAGGCTTAAGTTTGATACCAATTGCTTCTAAACTAACACTGACTTGACGGGCTACACTCAGCAAAATATCGCTGACATCAATATCCGCCATGTCTAAGTCTTGACTGGACTCAAAATAAACGACATGAAATCCCGCCAATTCTAGTTCTGTTTTCAGGCGTTGTAATTCCGTGGATTTACCGCAGCCAATGTGCCCTGTAAATAACTGGCACGTTGGTTCATCCGGAGAAATACGGCAGATTGTCCGTTGCAATTCTTCAACAATCTTGCAACCACGTACATCAGCAAAATCTATGTAATACTGCCGATCTAACACATTATTTACATTTAATGTGTAGCTTGGATTACATGCTTTATAAAAACGTGACAAATTCAATGTCGTTTTCATGTATGTTGAGGTGTATGTAGATGTGTATGTAGATGCAATTTTATTTATATTTTTTATACAAATAATCTCTAGCCGACATTTACGCACACGCTTGATTTGCAAGTTGGTAGTGTCTTGCAAGGGATAACACTCGTTGCAGAATCGCTACGAGTATCTATCAGTATGTGGTAGAGATTTAATTGACCCTAATAACATTAATCATATCTGTCCTTTTTACACCTGCTAGTGAGGTTTTGACAATCTCTAGCTTTTGCTTGACCAGAAGAAGACAAGCCCAGAACAAGGTATGAGTTGGGTAAGAGTTTTTCCCTTGTCTGTTTGTCCTGCTCGTTAATTTGGCACGAATCTTTCTGTCTAAGTTGGTAAGTAAAAAAAATACTAGAGCAGATGATTCTCAGTTGTATAGCTGATGAGGTAGGACTGGTATGAATTATAGCAAGCTACACAGAGATTAGGTAATATTTGCTTATCATTTCACATTGCGTTTGTCAATCAAACAAAATTATGAATATCTAGATTAATATTTTGTAATTATTAGGCAAAAAAGATTGATGAAAACTTGTCAAAAAGACTACATTCAGTTAAAAATGAACACCGAAAACTTTAATTACAACAATGATTAGCGCTACCGTTTTTGTGTAGTTACTGTAAAGTGTTACTAAAAATAAAAAAAGTCTTGAGGAGAGTAGCTAATAGATGCCAACAGTGTTTACTTAAATTAATAATGATACAAATACATCAAGGAATTTGGACTGCAAGGAAAAAGAGGTTTGAATGGGTGGCATAATATCAATTTCCCGCACCGATCTAGCCCAGCGTCGTAAAAAATTGCGTCGGCAACGGCAGATGAGAATTATTCAGGCTTTTTGGCGAACCTTTGCCATTACTAGTTTGGCAAGTGGATTGTTATGGGTGGCAGTCCAACCAGTGTGGGTACTAAAAGCTCCTAAACAAATAGTGATGAAATCAGGGAATAAATTACTGTCTGATGAGACAACTCGATCGCTGTTGGTGCTATCTTATCCTCAGTCTTTGTGGCGAATTGAACCGTCGGCGATCGCCAACTCTTTGAAGAAACAACCAACTATTGCCAATGCGATCGTTAGACGCCGCCTATTTCCTCCTGGTTTAATCATTGACATCCAAGAACGAGTACCTGTAGCGGTGACTCAAACACCAACAGTGCAAAATCAAGGCACTAATAGCAAAAAAGTAACTATCGGCTTACTAGATGCAAGTGGAGTTTGGATACCCTTAGAAAAATACACATCACTCAATCCCACCATAAAGTTACCCAACCTAAGAGTGATTGGATTGCCAAAACAATACTGCCTCTATTGGAGTCAACTTCATCAAGCTGTTAGCCAAAGTCCAGTAAAAGTAATGGAAATTGATTGCCAAAATCCAACAAATTTAATTTTGAAAACAGAACTAGGAAATGTGCATCTTGGCACTCCAGGCCCCCAGTTACCTGAACAAATCAAGGTACTAGCCCAAATGCGCCATTTAACCGCAAAACTCAATTCTAGCCAAATAGAGTATATTGATTTGAAAAATCCGGAATTTCCATTAGTACAAATGATCCAAGTAAATCCCAAATTAACTCCTAAAATTCCTCGAAATATTTAAGCTGTTTCATCTATTGAGCGCTGCTAGTAAATTAAGAAGCTTTGTGCTGATAAATATATTTATTATTTTTTAGTTTTCTGGCAAATCCTAGGAAAATCGGCATTAACTTCTAATTAAAATAAGAAGATCGAACATAAAATCTCCCTTGGGAGTAAAAGACCCCCAATTATCACCCTAACATCTATCTGGTGGGGTGCAAGATACTGGACAATCTAATAATGGTCTATGTTTGCCCATACATTCTTCGACTGAACCGAGTGCACAAAGGAGAAAAATGTTTGAGTTTTTCATTAAAATCTGACTCAGGAGCAAAGGATACTGATGGCAACGGTTGACGCCAACATCCAAGTGCAGAGCTAAAAACACTCTAGCTTTGGTTTGTCAAGGACACCTTGGAATTAGGCATTGGGGAGCCACTGCGCCTTTGCGGCAATGTTTGACTTGTTACTTCTACAAAAAAGCAAAGCTGGGCCTAGCGTCTTCGACAACACAAGCAACTGGTGTCATTGGACATTGCAAAGTGCAACTCATGGAGTCTTTTGCAATAAACTATTGCTGCAACAAAGTGTCCATTAAAACTCGCCAAATAACAAATTAATCAGGTATAGTCTGACAAGCAAATTATTCTTTACTTCCATCTCTACCATAAGTAAGTATCAGGTAAATTTTGTGTCTTAAGCTGCAATTATCCTAATGGTGAAATCTATTAACAATATTATTAGGGCAGATAAAATCCTCTGTGGCGTGTCTTTACAAGTCATGCCATCCCCCGAGGAAAGTGAAGAGATTAATGTCTGGTTAAAGTTATACAGAAGACTTTTAGATACATGTAGGTATTTAAATATATTCAAGGTAATTATCCAGAAATTAGTATTGCTCAAACATATGTGTAGTAGTCTGGCTAGATTTGACTACGTAAGAGCGAATTATACTTCTGTACAATTCGCTATGCGATCGCCTGCGTTAAAAGCTTATCCCAAAGTAAATTTTCGCACAGCGAATTCTGTTAGGCTTGGCAGTAGTGAAAACAATAAAAAACACTGCCACAATGTTATGGCAGTGTCAAACTATAGTTGACTCCTAGTTGAATAACACCCCCAAAAAGTCGTTTATCTACCTCTGACAAATCCAATGACACTTGATAATAACCAAGGACTTACCTATAAAGATTCCCAGTCTACCGGACAACCTGGCTTCTCTGTGTCGGTTAACTCGACCAATCCTTTTAATAACTCTGGACTAAACTTTGGACAAAATCACGAAAATAAGAAGATTTCTCCGGAAAATAACAGAATTGGTGAGATTGTCCCCGGTCGCGTTGCCAACATTAAAGTGATTGGTGTCGGTGGCGGTGGCGGCAATGCTGTTAACCGCATGATAGAGTCTGATGTCTCTGGTGTAGAGTTTTGGTCAATTAACACTGATGCCCAAGCTCTGACCTTAGCTGGCGCTCCGAGTCGATTGCAAATCGGACAGAAGCTAACGCGGGGTTTAGGAGCAGGTGGAAATCCTGCCATTGGTCAAAAGGCGGCTGAGGAATCACGAGACGAAATTGCCACGGCTTTAGAGGGTGCAGATTTAGTATTTATCACTGCTGGTATGGGCGGCGGTACTGGAACAGGTGCAGCCCCGATTGTCGCAGAAGTAGCCAAAGAAATGGGCGCTCTAACTGTTGGTGTGGTTACACGTCCATTTGTTTTTGAGGGACGCCGCCGCACTAGCCAAGCAGAACAAGGTATTGAAGGACTAAAAAGTAGGGTAGATACGCTGATTATTATCCCCAATAACAAACTGCTGGAAGTGATCCCGGAACAAACCCCCGTGCAAGAAGCTTTTCGCTATGCAGATGATGTCCTGCGTCAAGGGGTGCAAGGAATTTCTGATATCATTACGATCCCAGGTTTGGTAAACGTTGACTTTGCTGATGTTCGAGCTGTAATGGCGGATGCAGGATCGGCATTGATGGGAATTGGCGTTAGCTCTGGAAAATCTAGAGCCAGAGAAGCGGCGATCGCCGCTATTTCTTCGCCTTTACTAGAATGTTCCATCGAAGGTGCCAGAGGTGTTGTCTTTAATATTACTGGTGGTACTGACCTGACTTTGCATGAAGTGAATGCTGCCGCAGAAGCAATCTATGAAGTAGTCGATCCCAACGCAAATATTATTTTTGGTGCTGTCATTGATGACAGGCTCCAAGGTGAGGTCAGAATTACTGTAATTGCTACCGGGTTTACAGGCGAAGTACAAACAGCACCACAACAAAGCGTGGCCAACGTTCGGGTAGCACCTAATACTCCCAAGCGACCAACAACACAGCAACCCACAGTTAATCCTCCAACCCCAACTCCAACCCCAACTCCAACCTCAATTCCAGAGCCAAAAGAAAAACCTGGATTGGATATCCCCGATTTTCTGAGAAACCGACGTACACCACGAAATTAATCAATTTTGGATTTGAGATTTGAGATTCACTTTGTATTCTTACGTAAAACTGAGTGCTGTATAAAAGGAAGCTAGTTTCAGGGTTTTACCAAGGGCAGGGGTAAGCAATTATGTTGCCATTCCTAATTTTGCTAATTGGTAAAGAAATTTCCCAACGTTACTTACAAAATAAACTTGGGCAGGAGTCCGCTGATTCCCGTGTCTAACTGTGTTTTTGTCAAAAAAAACCGCAAGACTTGCTCGATTTAGGATGCGATGCGATCGCTACATCTACCCCTGTGATCCATTTAACTTAGTAGATATATTTATTTAAATTAGGTGGCAAGTCCCAATTCCCCGGTAATTGATTGTGAATTCTCTACTCTGAATTCTGTATTCTTGTTCAAAGTTTGTTCAATCCATTGAATAACCTGATGACCCAAACGAGTACCATCTAGGCGGTCAATCTCACGAATTCCGGTGGGACTGGTGACGTTAACTTCAGTTAAGTAGCCACCAATAACGTCAATACCCACAAAAATTAACCCATCTTGGCGTAAACGTTTAGCTATTTGGGTGCAGATTTCGTACTCTGTTGGAGTAATTTCGGTTTGAGCGACTGTACCACCAGTTGCCATATTATTGCGAAAATCAATGCCGTTAGAAAGGCGATTGAGGGCACCAATCGGTTCGCCATTGAGTAAGATAATTCGCTTATCTCCTTGTTTTGCTTGGGGTAAATAGGTCTGCACCATTACTGGTACTTTACCTTGGAGAGTACTGAGTTCGATAATCGAGTTGAAATTGCGATCGCCCGATTGCAAAATCAAAATTCCTTCCCCAGCTTTGTTACCCAATGGTTTGAGAACCGCAGCTCCCTTTGCTTCCACAAATTGCTGGATAAACTGCTTATCAGCGCTAACAATCGTCTCTGGAATTGCTTTGGTAAATTGGAGGGCGTACATTTTTTCATTTGCCCCTCGGATACCATTGGGATTGTTAACCACCAAAGTTTTATTTTGGTCAATGTAATCCAGAATATAGGTGGCATAAAGGTAGGAATCATTGACTGGTGGATCTGTCCGCATGAATACGGCATCCATTGTTTCTAAGGAAGCGAAAAAGCGATCGCTCAACTGATACCAAGGATTCGCTGCTACCCAGCGTCCCTCCACCAAATGTATTGGTACAAGTTCTACTCGCTGTAAGACTGCCCAAGCTTTCCCCTCCACCACACTCAGTAGATTTACCTGAGTCACCCAAACTTCGTGCCCCAAGATTTGCGCTGCTTCCATTAGGGCAACGCTGGTATCATGACAAGGGTCAAGCTGATGGATAGGATCAATGATAAAAGCCAGTTTCACCCTTTCTACCTCAATCACCAGAAAATTATATGCTTATTTAATTATTATCTCTTGATGTTCTCACCAATTGACGTATACGCGTTAAGCATATAGAAATTCGATTTGATGGCATGAAAAAATACCGGACATTTTAAGGCAACAGACAATTAATTTTTCCTATTGCCTGCCTTTAGGAGTAAGTTCAAAAATTAAATGTAAGAAAACCCCAAAAAATAAATTATCCCGTTTAAAGTTGCTGAGTGATCGCTGATGAGTGTTGATCGTTGAGTGTGAACAGTGAGATATTTTTTACAGAGGAAGTCCCTAAGTCATATAAATTAGAAGAAGCTAATATTTTGATAAACACTGCTTTTGTAGATAAAACTCAGTAAATAAGGCAGCGCTTTGCTTTTCGAGAGTTTTAGCGACTGCCATGTGTATCTAGCGACTTGTAGCCAGGGTTTGCAATCCCTTGTGAATCTAAACGCTATTGCTAGAAGCTAGTAGTTTATCCAGCTTACCTTGAGTGTCTAAAGCGTGGATATCATCACAACCACCTATATGAACATCATTAATAAAAATTTGCGGTAAAGAACGGCGTCCATTTGCTCTTTGAGCCATTTTATTTCTGGCTGCTTCATCTCCATCAATGCTGTATTCGATAAATTCAACTCCCTTATCTTTCAGCAAATTTTTGGCACGGATGCAAAATGGGCAAGTCCTCCAAGTATAAATTTCTACTTTTCCAGCCATAAAGTCCTCAAATTGATTTAATACTTCTTAATTTTAGAACTTTGCCACTGGCTATAGCTGCTCTATGCAGTTTTCACTTTATTCTCAAACATGCCTAACTGGGTTTGAAAAGTAAAAATTAGTTAACAGAATATTAAATCTAATAACTCAAGTTGTTAGTTATAGATTCAGCCGATCGTCGCCTCGACCGAGTAAGAAAGTTGCGTGTTAATGACTCAATTCCTGTGAACTACTGCTGCCAGCCCATCTTCACTTAGAATTAGGATGAAAATACTTAATTATTTTTAAGTAACTTAGATTAGACGATCGCTAAATGAGTTAAGTTGCCTTTGTATCCAGTAATTTCAATTACGGCATCTGTGAGAGCAGAGAATCCATTAGTATTATTATTGAGTGCTAGAAAAGTCCGTTGTTCATTGCCTGCACCCAGGGTAAAAGTAGCCGCACCTTTAGCTACAAAAGCAGTTGCACTCAATATTTGTTGTACATTTGACAACTTCAGACTATCAACAGTACCCAGTTGAACCACATTAGCAGCTGAAACAGTATTGATGCCATCAATTTTATCTTGATAAATGTTAAGGTCAGTAATCACATCAAAACTGGACAGCAGCGAATCACTTAGGCTGCTAAATACAAATGTATCACTGCCAGCACCACCTGTGAGAATATCGCTACCAGCGCCGCCATTAAGCAGGTCACAACCTTTGCCACCAACTAATTTATCATTTCCGGCTAATCCAAGGAGTTTATCGTTGCCGTTTTTGCCAGAAATTTTGTCATTGCCAGCCCCACCAATGAGTGTATCTTTAGAGTTGCCACCACATAAGGTTTTACCTTGGACAGTTCCTTGTGTGGTGGTCTGCCTGATGAGTTGACCATTGCCATCATACAGATAACTGGCAACTGCATCAGTTATGCCATCGGCATTGTTGTCAATATCTGTGGAGGTCAGTGTGCCATTGGTATTGTAGTTGTAAGTTGTAATCTCGTTAGCGATGCCAACATTATTCTTGTCTACTATTTGTGCAGTTAATTTATCTTTAGCGTTGTAACTGTAAACAGTGACTTCATCAATGATGCCATCACGATTATTGTCAATTTTCTGTGCAGTTAGTTTGCCCTTAGCATCATATTTATAAGCAGTGACTTCATCAACAATGCCATCTTTATTATTGTCAATCTTCAGTGATTCCAGCTTGCCGCTAAAATCATAGCTGTAAGTGCCAACCGCATCAATTACACCATCATTATTTTTGTCATAGCTGGCGGTTGTGCGTCCATAAGTATAGCTTGCGACATTATAGTCATTACTAGAAGATATTTCATTGCCATTAGCATCATAAGTAGAGGTACTGACATAATCAGCTATCCCGTCGCCATTGTCGTCACGGCTATAAGATATTTTTCTGCCATTAGCATCATAAATAGAGGTAGTGACATAATCAACTTTGCCGTCCCCGTCGTTGTCTTCGCTATAGGATGTCTCATTGCCATTGGCATCATAAGTATAAAGTATGACTCTGTCAACTTTGCCGTCACTGTTGTTGTCTTCGCTATATGATGTCTCATTGCCATTGACATCATAAGTATAAGTACTGATAGAATCAACTTTGCCATCACCGTTGTCATCACGGTTATAAAATATTACATTGCCATTGACGTCATAAGTATAGGTTCTGATACGATCAACTTTGCCGTCGCCGTCGTCGTCTTCGCTTTCGGATGTCAGTCTGCCATTGGCATCGTAAGTAGCTGTATATACATCTACGTAAGCTATGCCGTTGACGCTGTAGTTTCTGCTTTCAAATGTCTTGTTGCCATTAGCATCATAAGTAGCCGTATAGACTGTTGCGTCAACTGTGCCGTCGCCGTTTTCGTCAACTCTTTCAAATGTCTTGTTGCCATTAGCATCATAAGTATAGGTTGTGACACTATCAGTTACCCCGTCGCCATTGAAGTCATAGCTAGAGGATGTCACCTTGCCGTTGGCATCATAAGTATAAGTATATATACCATCAGCGATGCCGTCGCCGTTGTCATCATAGCTATAGGATGAGAGTGTCTTGTTGCCGTTGGCATCATAAGCGTAGGTTCTGACATAATCAGCGTCATAGCGGTTGTCAACTTTTTCGGATATCACATTGCCGTTGATATCATAAGTATAAGTAACCACTTCATCAATTATGCCCCCACTGTCGCTGCTGGCTGTAAAGCTATAGGATGTCAGTCTGCCGTTGGCATCATAAGTAGCGTTATAGGATTGAGGACCAGTATATTCGTAGCTAGAATATGAGGATATTAGATTGCCGTTGGCATCATAAGTAGCGGTATAAACTTCATCAGTTATGCCATCTTGAACATAGCTCTCGGATGTCTTATTGCCATTAGCATTATAAGTAGAGATTGTGACTCTATCCGCGATGCCGTCGCCGTCGTTGTCTTCGCTTAGAGATGTTTGGTTGCCGTTGGCGTCATAGGTATAGGTTGCAACATAATTGTTGGTGTTGCCGTTGAAGGAGCTAGTGGAGAATGTCAGTTTATAACCGTAGGTAATAACTGAGTCTATTGTCCCATCACTGTTATTATCTATGCTTTCAGATATCAGTTTGCCAGCAGCATCGTAAGTATAAGTTGTGGTTGAGGTCATAAACTTATGCTCCTGAATAAATATTTGTATAACTTATATTTATATAATTTACGCAGCGTACCAGAGCTTGAGGTCTGCCAATAAATATGGTATAACGGCTCAACCCGATTAACAACAATTTTTGTGCTAGCAACTTAGTTGCTAGTTATAGATTCAAGCGATCGCTAAAAACACTAATAAAATCCCTTTCACAGAGAAATTTTAAAATAGGTATGTGTTAAATGAAACAATAGTCTATCAATTCAACTTTGCAGAGCTTAAAATTCTCCGCATCCCCTATCTGCGAGATAAATATTTGATGTTAATTAATGCTTGTACAACAAAATGGTAAAACTTAGGGACTTCCAGAAAATAAATTATCCAATTTCATGCCCATCAAAACGACTTTCTCTCCCCCTGCTCCCTGTGCTCCCTGCTCCCTGCTCCCCTGCCCTCAAGGCGTTCGCGTAGTGTCCCGCAGGGATGGAATATTTTTTTAATTGGAAGTCCCTTAGTTGTTAATGATGAGAATTTGCTGCTTGCTATCGATGTCAAATCAGATGCACCCAGGGAAAGCCTTTTAGCACTCTATATACTCAAGTAAAGGTTATTTATAATACAAGCCTCACGTTCAAAAATACTTTCTTATTTTGATCTCATACAATAAAAAACTCAGTATTAATACTGAGTTTCAATATAATTAAAAAAGTTATTATATTTCAATATTTATCCACAGTCAACGGCATATTCAATCAGCTGGGCAAGGCGCTGGCGTAGGGTTTCTAATCCCAACCGCTGACTCGCAGAAATAAATACCGCCAGGGGAAATTCTTCTCTGGCTAGAGCTAGTGTCTCACTAGTAGCTCGATCTATCTTGTTGAAAACAACCAGCGCTGGCCCAGGAGTGATTGGCATTTGCGCCAAGATTTCCCTGACTGAACGAATATGACGCAACCAAGCTGGATGAGACAAATCTACCAAATGCACTAGCGCATCAGCTTCCGTGACTTCCTCCAACGTAGCGCGGAAGGCATCCATTAACGATGTTGGCAGTTCGTGTATAAATCCTACCGTATCTGTAACCAGAATTTCTTGAGGTTCATCAGTTTCGCCATGAGGAATTACTAAGCGGCGAGTAGTAGGATCAAGAGTGGCAAATAGCTGGTCGGCTGTATAAACTTCTGCGTTAGTCAGAGCATTTAATAGAGTAGACTTACCAGCGTTAGTGTACCCAACCAAAGCAACTGAGGGAACTTCTTGATGCTGTCGTCGCTGTCGTAAGCGCGAACGATGCGCTTGTAACTGGTTGACTTGTTTTTGTAGTCGGGAAATCCGCTGCCCAATGGCACGTCGTTCAGTTTCCAGTTTAGTTTCACCAGGACCGCGAGTACCAATACCACCACCCAATCGGGACATGGTGCGACCTCTACCAGCCAGTCGTGGCTGCATATATTCTAACTGTGCTAGTTCTACTTGTAATTTACCAGCCCGGGACTGAGCGCGTTGGGCGAAAATATCCAAAATTACTTCGGTGCGGTCAACTACACGGACACCGATTTGTGCTTCTAGATTGCGGACTTGGGATGGAGATAAGTCGCGGTCAAAGACGACGAGATTGACTCCTAGTGTTTGGGCTGTGAGGGCGATTTCTTGCACCTTACCTTCACCCACTACTGTCTGGGGATGAATCCGCGATCGCTTTTGTTGTATTGTCTGCAATACATCTCCGCCAGCAGTATCAACTAAACGTGCTAATTCTGCGAGGGTGTCTTGGAATTGTTGGGGGGTCATTTCATCGGTCATTAACCCAACAATTAACACGCGATCATGGTCAGCGTCTACTTCCTGGGCGATAAATTCCCGTTGGAATTCGGCTTCCAGATTTTCCACTAAGTCGAGCAAATCTTGCTGCGCCAGTTCATCCAATTCTAAAGGTGGCGATATACTCCAACTCGGAGATTGAACTTGCTTCTGGTCTACCTTCAAGTCAGCAGGAGTAGTAATCAAAGTGCGAGAGTCTTGGGGCGTTAAATGAGCCAAATAAGCTTCTTTAACGTACCCAGTAGCGCCACCTCCCCGTCGTGTAAATCCTGTTTTAGTAATGTTTAGCACAACCAAAGCATCTAATCGTTGGAGCGCCATAGCCGTCAGTGCCGCTTCATTCGGCGGTTCTGGCTTGAGATGAGTGGCGATACAACGAATACCGCACAGTCGTTCTGCACCGTAACGGGGCAGTTCCAGTGGTGGGATTTGCGTTTGACGCGGTGTACCTACCCCCACACGAATCACTTGTCCGCGACGGTTGAGGTAGGCACACACAGGTTGATTGAGTTCTGTGCTAATTGCTGCCAAACGCTGGGAAAACTCAGGCGTGGTGATGCTAACGCCTGGTATGCGTTGGTGATAAAGCCGCTGTAGTTGTTTCAGCTGGCTGGTCTTTAGACCTTGGAGATTTCCAAAAATAGTCTCTATAGGCGTTTCTGGCCAGTTAAATGGCCCCCCAAATCTTACTTATGTCTATTTTACAACAGGCTTCAGGCTGCTAACTCTCTCCTCTGAGGGATGGGATTTCAATTAAGGGACTTCCAGAAAATAAATTATCCAATTTCATGCCCATCAAAACGACTTTCTCTCCCCCTGCTCCCTGCTCGCTGCTCCCCTGCCCTCAAGGCGTTCGCGTAGCGTCCCGCAGGGATGGAATATTTTTTTAATTGGAAGTCCCTAATGTCTGTAGAGGCTTAATTTGGAGACTATGACACTATTTTGAATTTTGCAGCAAGTCTGAGCGCTAAAAGTCGGTGAGCGGAACTTTCCAAGACAGACTTTCGCTTACCAAAGAGTTAGTGGTAATCGCTTGTAGCAATTCATCTGTTGCAATCATTTTTAAAATTGGTATTAAATTCGCAATTTTAGCTTTACCTGTTTGACCAAATGAAACAGTCCTTTAAAAGCAACCTTTTAATTCAGCACTCTTCACTAGTGATTGCGTCGTTTAATCTACCCGTATGACTACAACCAGCTTAGGATAGACTAAAAGAATTTTTTGAGTCAAATGATAGAAAAAATCATAGCTGTGTTTAATGGCAAAGTGTTCTATCCATCTGAACCGATCGCACTGCCAACTAATACCCGTGTGCAAATCAGTATTGAAATTTTACCGCCTATTGAACATCAAACAGTATCATTCTTGCAAACGGCGCGATCGCTCAGCCTCGAAGGCTCGCCTGATTGGTCTACCAATATAGATAAATATTTGTACGCTAAATAAACTTTTCATGCACTCCGAAGTCTTTCTTGATACATCATTTGCTATTGCCTTATCTGCACCAAGCGATCGCTTGCATTACCGAGCTTTACATCTGGCTAAAATGTTACAAGCGGCAGAAACCCGTTTAGTGACAACACAGGCTATTATGTTGGAGATTGGCAATGCCTTATCTCAACTACCTTATCGTCAAGCAGCGATCGTATTATTAAATTCTTTGGTAGCAGATTCTAAAGTAGAGATTGTCCCCCTTTCCCAGGAACTCTACGAACGCGCTTTTCAGCTTTATTGCGAACGAACTGAGAAAGAATGGGGATTTGTCGATTGCGTGTCTTTTATCGTAATGGAATATAGTGGAATCACTGAAGCCTTAACTGCTGACGAGCATTTTCAACAAGCCGGATTTCGAGCATTATTGCGAGAAAATTTGCCGTAACTGGGGACTGGAGATTGGGGATTAGGTAATGGGGACTGGGTATTGAGCAGTTTACCCATTATTGATTCACTATTACCCACTGCCTCATCTCCCTCATCTTTCCCAGTCCTTATTATTTCGTTACAATCGGCTTATGCGTTAGGCATTCACGAGTTATCTAGCCATGAATTTGATTTCCGACCCACCGATTCCTGTGAAAATTCAAAAGATGAAGGAACGGGTGCGGTGGATGCATCCGAGTTTTGTGCAACGGGGAATTGACCAAACTAGCATAGTTATTGACGATCGCAAAAATGATAATCCAGAATTTTCCTTTATGGTTATCGGTGATTCTGGTACTAAATCCCATTCTCCATACCACCCCCAACGAAAAGTTGCCGAACTGATGCTTGCTCACCGCGAGGATTGCAGTTTTGTGTTGCATACCGGAGATGTAATCTATGTCGTGGGTTCTCAAGAGTATTACTCAACAAACTTTATTGAACCTTACCGAGAATTTCTTGTAGGTGGCGAGAACCCGAAAAAGATTTCCTATGACCGTATGGTCTTTAATTTGCCGTTCCTGCCTGTACTTGGTAATCATGATTACTATGATGTGCCGTTAATGTACCGTTTAGTTACTGGAACAACATCATCACTACGTTGGCTGTTAGGCTACAAAGATATCGAGATTGGCTGGCATGGTTCGTATCAAGGTAATGCCTATGCACGGGCGTTTATGGATTATACAGCGGCAATGTCTTCCCAAAAGTTAGAAAGTCATTTAGCTCGGCACTATACTGCTAAAACTGACAGGGGACGCTGTTTGCGTTACCAACCTGGAGAGTTTACCCGCTTACCCAATCGCTATTATACGTTTCGTTACGGGGGGATTGACTTTTTTGCACTCGATTCTAATACCTTTAATACACCATCACCTTTACCTGGAACTCAAGAAGGAGAAATTTACCGTCGCCAATTGCAAAAGGGTCGCGATGAGATAAATAAAGAAGAATTGCAGATTTTAAAAATATCCGATGGACTAAACCCAGCTAAACCCACCGAAGCGGAAAAACTCGATGAACTGAGTGCTAAATTAGACCAAATTGATGAAATTAAAATCGATATTGAAAAACAGTTAACATCTGAGAAAATGCCTGCGATCGATTTTGAACAACTTGAATGGTTACGAAGCAGACTCATCGAATCTTGGAATACTTCCGAGGTGCGCGGACGTATCATCTTTTTCCACCATCCACCTTATGTGACAGAGGCTACAAAATGGCATCAGGCGCAAACCTTGGCAGTTCGCCACCGCTTGCGCTGGGTGTTTGAACAAGTAGCCGAAACTGTTGGTTGTTTAACTAAAGAGCGTCCGATAGTCGATTTAATTTTAAACGGTCACGCTCACTGTTTGGAATATCTCCGCACAACTGATACCGGATTTGCTGATTCTCACATCAACTGCATTATTTCTGGTGGTAGTGGTCATCGTCCTCGCTATCAACGGCGAGGGGGGACTGAATTGATGGAGACTTTTGCTGAAATTCCAGATAAACCCACTCGTAAAGTTGCTGATTCATTGCTTTTTGTTGGTCGGCATGACTACAATTTTCAAAAGCGACTGCCTTACTCATGCGTGCGGATTGATGTTTTAGATAGTCATCCACCAAAGTTTATTGTTAGACCACTGGTTACTGAGCGTGTTGGCAAACAGTGGTATAACAGTGAACTTGAACCTTTTGTGATTTAGACGGCTAAAAAGACTATGGCACAGTAATCACAGCTACTGGGCAATGTGCTTTATTCAGAATTGCATCTACTCTGTGACCGAAGAAAACACGACCTGTAATCATTCGGATACTGCTCCCGAGAATAATTAAATCAACTTGCTTGGTTTGGGCAAACTTGAGGATTTCCCTTTCTGGGCTGGTTCCTTGAAGAATATAGGTTTTGACATCAGCGCCTAAATTGCGGCCAATTGCTGCTTGCTGTTCGAGCAAATCGTGAGCAATTTCCTTCACTGGAGCTAGCGATCGCTGCTCGGAAAGAATATACTCAACCTGTGGTAAATTAATCACGTTCACAATCATCACTAGTGCCCCAGTCTGAGCTGCGATCGTACTTGCTACCTCTACGGCATTTTTGCTGTATTCTGTACCCACTGTTGGCACAAGAATGTTTTTCAACTCTTGTTGGGCGATTTTGCATGTCTCACCTTTGGGTTGGAGCAGGTGCGACTTCACTACCATCGTTGCACAAGGGGCTTCTTGTACTACCCGGTCAACAAGCAAATTGAATAATGCTTTTTGAGGGCGTATCTGTTCAGAGGCTCCCAGTACAATTAAGTCATAGTTTTTGTTTGCTTCATTTAGAATCACTTCTACTTTAGAGCGCCCAGACTCTGTTTTTGTTTGCAGAGTGGTATCAGTAGGTAGCTGCATTTCCTCAACAACAGAGACAAGAGCTTGCTCAGCAGCGGTATCTTTGACCTGGGTTGCCATCCGGCGTCCTTTGCTTTGAGGTTGCTTATCACTCAGGGCATATAGGGCTGTGACTTCTATCGAGTTTTGGTGAGCCATGTGACCAACTAATTGCGCCGCCAGTTGGATGTTGGGACCACCACTGGTGGGAAGTAAAATACGGTGAATCTGCTTGACAAAGCTACGGCTGGCCTGTTCTTCCTGTTCCAAACGTCGAGCTTCCTCTTCACCCATAACTACTTTCGACAGGGTGTAACGTAAAAGAGGTGGAGCCATCAAAGAAGTCACAATCGCCACCATAACTATAATTGAGTACATTTGGGGATTGAGAACTCCCAAAGATAAACCAATTGTGGCAACAACAATTTCCATCGCGCCACGTGCATTCATTCCCGAACCCATCGCTAAGGCTTCCCAATGACTCAAGCCGCCGACGCGAGAACCAATGTAAGCACCTGTAAATTTCCCAATACAGGCAACAGCAAGCACAATCAAACCAAATATCAAGGTCTGGGGAACTAACAAGGCTAGCAAATTAACTTTCAAGCCTGCTGCTGCGAAGAAAATTGGCGCTAAAAAGCTGGCTGTGAAGACTTCTAGCATATGTCCAGCTTCATTGCTAAAGCGGCGGGATTGACCTGCCAGAATCCCCAACACAAAAGCACCTAAGGCAGCCTCCAGACCTAATGCGTGGGTAAGGGCGGCTGCTGAAAGTGAAAGAATCAGTACAACCGACATACTAGCAGCAACGCCACCAACGTAGTCATCAACCCAGCGCAAAATCTGGTCTACGATGGTACGCCCAATTGTAAAGGCAATGCCGAGAAACAATATCGCTGCACTGACAGAATGGAAAATTGTCCCAAAGTCAAATTTGCCGCTGCTAGCTAAACCTGAAACCACAGAAAGTAAAATCCAGCCAATGGTGTCATCGGTCATGCCGGCTGCTAAGGTAACTTGACCAATGTCACGGCGAATCAGGTTCAAGTCCATCAACACCTTAGCAATCACTGGTACTGCTGAAATACTCATCGCTGTAGCGATGAACAGACTGAATACCAGTCGCTTTTCTGGGTCGCTTAAAAAACTATCTGGCAATACCCAGCCTAGTCCAAATCCGGTGATAAACGGGACAATAATTCCACCGAGTGAAATCAGCAGAGCCGTTTTACCTTTACGCAGAATCAGCTTTAAATCCGTTTCCAACCCGGTCACAATCAGCAAAAATAACACCCCTAACCAAGAAATTACTGAAAGTAGATCGGACTGTTCTTGGCTTTTGGGAAAGATATGCGCCTGTAAGTCTGGAAAAACCAAACCGAATAAAGAAGGGCCAAGCACCACACCTGCGAGTAATTCTCCAACAACAGGCGGTAGGTTAATCCGGCGCATCAACTCACCTAATCCCCGCGCTACTAAAAGCAACAGCGACAGTTGTACCAGCACCAACAACAGTTCGTGATGACCGAGAGGTTTAATCAGACTAGCACCTGCTCCTTTCTGTGCAGCTAGTACGGGCAGTAGCATTAGGGATAGGTTTTGCATATAAGCGTCTAAAGGTGGGATAAGGAATTTTTAAAGGGGCTGCTTCAAGTTAATCCTGAAAATGTTTACTTCCACATCGGTCTAAGAGATTAAGCTGTCGTTGTCATTATTAACAGCAAGATTATCATGTGCGATCGCCCCAACTGTCAGTTCAGCAGCAAAGCTTTGCTCATCAACTTATTTTTGAGCGCGAACAAAGAACTTTGTTGTATCTTCCCGAATACCTTGAGCGGTTACTAATTTTTCAATTTCAGCTTTGTACTCAACTTGCAACTGATTTAATTGTTCTTGTGATAATTTTAACAACACTGGATTACTTTTAAAATTTATATTAATTGCTATCTGTGATAATCTGTTATCTCTAAGAGGACGGTAACGTTCTGATGGCTCAATCTTAATTTCGATATCTCTAAAATCTGCTTGATTAAGCAAATTACGACATTTTTCTGGAGTCCCAAGTGGTTCAAGGATATGTGGTAGTGATATACCCAAAACTCTAGCGCAGATTTTCTGCTGAAGAGATGCTGTATAAGCAGTTTCGGGAGGAAAGGTAAATGCCACAAATCCTCCTGTTTTCAGGATGCGATACCACTTTTGCAAAGCAGCAAGGATATCAGGAAAAAGTACAATTGCTTCACAGCAAAAGATAACATCAAAACTACTATCACTAAAGTTGAAATATTCGGCATCTGCTTCAATCAACTCGATATTTTGTAATTTTGCTGCTGTAATCTTTTGTCTTGCTTGATGCAACATTCCAGGGGTGATGTCAATTCCAATCACATAGCCATCTGAACCAACTTTTTTAGCTACTTCTATCGCAACTAAACCTCTTCGAGTTGCCACATCAAGGATTTTCTGTCCTGAATGTAAGGGCACAAATTCAAGTAGAAGCTTGGCTTCTAGAGGATGGTGAGTGCCTTCCTCATGGTCATAAGTAGTTCTACTACCATAAAATTCTCTTAGTTGCTGCTTATAACTATCTAAAGTCATAACCAAATGTCAAATTTTCTACACTTTATAGTAACTCTTGTTGTGATGTTGAGTTGCTCGTTGCTGAACCCAACCTTGACAGCACAAGCCGCGTCTTCATCCACCACTGTTTACGAACAGCGTATTATCCATAGTCCAGATGGTATCGGCAAATATTACATGGGGCGGGAAATTGCCAAAGTCATGGGATACACTGGCGCTGGTTGGCTAGAACGTCCAAGCCGAGAAGAACAGGAACAACCAAGTAAAATAGTCAGCGTCCTTAACCTCAAACCTAATGATGTGGTAGCAGATATTGGTGCTGGAACTGGTTATTTGAGTTTTCGTATCGCACCATTATTAATAACAGGTAGAGTGTTGGCTGTAGATGTTCAGCCAGAAATGTTGGAGATTATTGAATTGTTCAAACACGAAAAAAATATTACCAATGTTGAGCCTGTTTTAGCAACACTCACTGACCCAAACTTACCAGATGAAAGTATTGATTTTGCATTGATGGTAGATGCTTATCATGAACTTGAGTATCCCCAAGAAGTAATGCAAAAAATTGTCAAAGCACTCAAACCCGGAGGGAAAGTGGTACTAGTTGAGTATCGGGGTGAAAATCCTTTTATTGCAATTAAACGTCTGCACAAAATGACTCAAAAACAAGTCCGAAAAGAAATGCAAGCTGTTGGTTTAGTTTGGCGTGAAACGAAAAATTTGTTACCTCGACAGCATTTAATAGTATTTGAGAAACCCTATTTACCTAATTCGTAATTCGTAATTCGTAATTAAGGTATCAAGTCATAATAAAGTAAGACTGATTACAGAGCAGAAAATCATGGTCAAGTTAGGACTCAAGCAGGGAATTCCTTTTTTAGGAAATGGCGATCGCCTGACTCGCTACGAATTTGAGCGACGCTATCAAGCAATGGCCGACAATCAAAAGGCAGAATTAATTGAAGGAGTTGTATACTTGGCATCCCCATTACGTTTTGAAAGTCATGCTGAACCACATGGTCATACAATCACTTGGTTGGGAGTTTATCAAGCATCAACTCCTGGTGTGAGATTGGGAATTGAGCCAACAGTCCGCTTAGATGCAAATAATGAACCGCAACCAGATGGGGTGCTATTAATCGCACCAACAGCTAAAGGACAATCTCGTTTTAGCGATGATGATTATATAGAAGGTGCGCCAGAACTTGTAGTAGAAATAGCAGCTAGCAGCGTTGCTATTGACTTACATGATAAGAAAGAAGCCTATTGTCGGAATGGGGTAAAAGAATATATTATTTGGCAAATATTTGAAAATAAATTAGATTGGTTTAGTCTACAACAAGGAGAATATGTATCCTTAGAAGTGGATGCAGATGGAGTTATTAAAAGTCAAATATTTCCTGGTTTGTGGTTGTCAATGTCAAATTTACTTGCTGGCAACATGCAGCAAGTCTTGGCTGTATTGCAGTCAGGGTTAAATTCACCAGAACATCAACTATTCGTACAACAGTTGTCTGGTTAAAATTTTAGAAATCAGAATTTAAGAGTCAGAATAGTTAAATATTTAGCAAGATTCATGATTTATTAGGATGATTCTGTATTTTTAGGAATGAGAGTAGCGCTTTTTTTTGTACTATCCCAAACTATCCAGCTAATAGAATTATCTAAATCTTCAGAGCTATTTGAAACTTTAAAATAGAGTTTTTCTGCACCTTTAGTTTCAATAGCAAAATCAGCATTTTGGGCGTAAACAACCTTAAAGCCTTTATCTCGCAGACAATACATTGCCCAAGCTTTTAATGATTGCTTGTATGGTTCGTGTGGAATTGGTGGTTTGGTAATTGTGTCTTCAATTACTTTAAATATTTGCATGAGTTTCCCGCTTATAAGAGATACTTTTGCTATTATCCTTAAATTAACTAGCTTCTGGATCGCAACGAATTTCAATCATAAAGCCATCTGGATCGTAGAAGTACACACCTCTACCAGTAGGACGAGTGACTGGGCCATGAGCGATCGCTATTTTATTTTCTCTGATTACTGTCACCGCGCGATCGAATAACTGCGGTTCGATATCAAAAGCCAGATGGTATGCTCTGGTGAAAGTCTTTTCTGGATTGGAATCTGGTGGTAATAATTCTGGTTCGCCAAATAAATCTAAAATCGTACCATCTGGGGTGACGAAATTAGCTACTTTCCCAGATGCAACAAGTTCTATCAGAGTCGCAGGTACTTCCTCCCCTGTGAGTTCATGCAAACCCAGAATAGTCCCATAAAAATATCGGGAAGCTTGCATATCCTTGACGTTGAGCGCGATATGATGCACTTTACGCAAATTCCCTGGAGCAAGGACGGTGTTCGCAGATTGGGTGCTAGATAGCATAAGTAAGTTAAAAGAGTGAAACTGAGTGTTAATTACGAATTTATCTACATCAGTTGTGCAAATGCAATGTGTAAGAACTTAAACAAAATTTCCTTACATAGATAGAAGTCGAACTTTTTCTGAAATTTTACTATGTTAATAAAAATCTATCATGCCTTTTGATTATTCTTTAGACTTTCAAAATATCGATTTTCGCCAACATCCCGAACTCTATCGCGTTGGTAAGGGCGAGCAGGGTGTGCTTTTAGTAGAACCATACAAATCAGAAATTCTTCCTCACTGGCGCTTTAAAACTCCCGAAATTGCTAAGGAGTCGAGCGAAAAAATCTACGAAATGTTTCTTGCTTATCTCGAACAAGATGATTTTGTCGGAGCGGATATGGCACGAAAGTTTATTCAAATGGGTTATACTCGCTCTCGTCGTTATGCGAATCATAAAAGTGGCAGAAAATATAAAAAGGATTCGCCAAAAGAGATTTTACCCTATGAAGTAGATCCGATAAAAGCTGAATCAGCAGCTATTTTTAAAATTAAATGGATACAAGCAAAAACAAATGAGAAATATCTCCAGTTTTTGGCTATACACAAACAGAAATATGAAGTTTAGCAATCTTAAATCGGAAAGCAAAAATTATTTTAGTCGTTTTTTGTGATTAGTTCTTGGTCATTTATAATTACGAAGGACTAATGATTAATGATTAATGACAGCTAAGAGAATAATATACATACAGTTTATTTAGGATTGCTATAGACGATTGTGATTGGTGAATCCTGACTTTTGAATTCACTAATTTTGCTGTATTTATTTATGCAAAAGCTTTATTAGTGCAAGAAAATTGTCAAATCAACTCAAAAGCAGGATAATTTCACCAAGTCCTCGTATTCTCTTCAACAATGGTAGCAAATAAACCATTTAAGAAAGTCAAAAAATCTCTTCGGGAAGCTGGAATCAAGTTTGTCCGTATCCTCTGGTGTGACAATGCTAACATCATTCGCGGCAAAGCTGTTCATGTAGAAATGTTATCCCACTACTTTGACTATGGTATAAGCATTTCTGCGGGGCAACAGGGAGTACCTGTAATGTATGATGCTGTAATTCCTGAAACTGGTTTAACTCCTGTAGGCGAAATCCGCTTAATACCAGATTGGTATAGCTTCACTCCTTTACCCTATGCTCAGGGTCACGCTCGTGTCATGGGAAACATGGTACTTAATGGGAGTCCTTGGGCGTTGTGTCCGCGTAATTTCTTAAGCCGGATGATTGAGGCGGCTAGACGTGAGGGTTTGGAAATTCGCGCTGCATTTGAAAATGAATTTTATTTGTTACAGCAATCACAGGGAGTTATACCCGCAGATTCTACAGTTTTTGCTTCTACCCAAGGAATGGATAGAAATCGAGAAGTAATCGATAAGATTGCTGAAGCATTGATTACTCAAGGAATTCCTGTAGAGCAATATTATCCAGAATCCGGCCCTGGTCAACAGGAAATCTCCATGCGATATACTGATGCTTTACGAGCAGCAGACTGGCAGATTATTTTTAGAGAAACCGTCAGAGCGATCGCTCATCAACACAACCTCACAACCTCTTTCTTACCGAAGATTTTTGCTGATGCAGCTAGTAGCGGTTGCCACATTCATCTTAGCCTTTGGCGTAACGGACAAAATCTCTTACCAGATCCCCAAGGTATCTGTGGTGTTTCCCAGATAGGTGAAGCATTTATCGCCGGCATACTAGACCATCTGCCTGCACTGATGGCGTTAACTACTCCTAGTACTAATTCTTACCGCCGCATTCGTCCTCACAGTTGGAGTGGTAGCTTTCGTTGTTGGGGATTAGATAATCGTGAAGCCGCTGTCAGAGTACCAAGCAATCCTGCATTCAATGGTTCTACTCATTTTGAGTTAAAAACCGTTGATGCATCAGCTAATCCTTACCTCGCTTTAGGTGCAGTGATTGCAGCCGGACTCGACGGTGTGCAACGAAGTCTCAAACCTGCAAATCCTGTTGCACAAGACCCCGGACACCTACCAATTGAAGAACGTAATGCTAATGGAATTGACCTTTTACCACAAAGCTTAGGAGAAGCTTTAGACCACTTGAAACAAGATAATATTTTGTTAAATGCTTTAAATTCCCAGTTATCGCTAGCTTTTTTAGCAGTGCGTCAAGCTGAGTGGGAAGCAATGAAAGATTGGGAATTGGAAGCAGAAGTCAAGCTTTTATTAGAAAAATACTAAGAAAGGAAAGAAAAGTTAATTTCACAAGCAATGCTGTAATTGTGTGAGACAGCAAAACGAGTTTGTTTAGCTAAATCTTCAACAAATTGTTAATGCATCAACCTGCATTGTTAATGCATCAACCTGCATTGTTAAAGCATCGGCTTGCATTGTTAATGCATCGACCTGCATTGTTAATGCATCGGCTTGCATTGTTAATGCATCGGCTTGCACTGTTAATGCATCGACCTGCACAGTTAATGCATCAGCTTGCAAAAATTCACTTCCGCTTTCTCCTTACCCTAAAACCTCATCCCAATTTAAAACACAGAGGTGTCCACTAGGCTAGAGTCAGATTCTTTGTATTTCATCTCAAAACACCTCTGTATTATAGCCGTCCGTAGTTACACCCTTTAAGACATAATGACAAGCGTGAAAGCTAGGAATAGTAATAGTTTTACCTCCTGCCCCCTGCCCCCTGCCTCCTTCTATACCAATGAATCTTGCTGACATTCCTTTAATTGACCAACACGCGCACAATCTGTTACGACCAGAAGTAGCTGACCGTTATCCTTATGCTGCTGCCTTTACCGAGGGGTATGATTCAGAGATTATTAATTATCATGCTCGTTACACTTTCTTTTATCGCCGCAGCGTACGAGATATTGCTACTTTGTTAGAATGTGAAGCGCAGGAAGCAGCTATTTTGGCACGTCGCCAAAGCTTAGGGCTGGAAAATTTAACACAATTATATTTTCAGGCTGCCAATTTGCAAGCAATTTTCTTGGATGATGGATTGCAGGTAGAAAACATTTTGCCGCTATCATGGCATGAAAGATTTATTTCAGTGCAAAGAATTTTGCGTTTGGAAGTATTAGCAGAACAGCTGATTCCTCAGATAGAAGATTTTGAGACTTTCCTGGAAACATTCAACAGTCAACTTGATCCACCGCCAAATGGGGTTGTAGCTTTTAAAAGCATTGTTTGTTACCGTACTGGTTTAGATATTCAACCTGTTGCTGTGGAAGTGGCTGCTACTAACTTTTATCGCCTCAAACAACAACTGCAAAATCAACCCCTGCGTCTTACAAACAAACCGCTGATTGATTTTCTCTTGCAACAAGCGTTATTAATTGCGGCTAAATATCGCTTACCAATACAATTGCATACTGGTTATGGTGACCCGGATTTAGATTTGCGATTGGCGAATCCTTTGCATTTGCGATCGCTCTTAGAATCACCCCAATATCCCAATGCACCCATTGTACTGCTACACGCTTCTTATCCTTATACGCAAGAAGCAGGATATCTCGCTTCTGTTTATCCTCAAATCTATTTAGATTTTGGTTTAGCAGTACCATTTTTAAGTGTATCTGGAATGCGGMAGACAATACAACAATTATTAGAATTAACTCCTACCAGTAAATTGATGTATTCTTCTGATGCACACTCAATTCCAGAGTTGTATTATTTGGCAGCAAAATGGGGGCGTCAGGTGTTGGCAGAAGTGCTAGAACAAGCAATTGAGGATTCAGATATTACTGCAAGTGAAGCAGAGGCGATCGCACTTGCAATTCTACGCGAAAATGCCCTGACTTTGTATCAGCAAGTAATTTAATAAATAAATATTCATCACAGATCAACTACTAGCAAAAGATTACTTCTCATAATTACAAACATGATTGCAATATATAGCCAAAAGTAATTATTATTAATTGTTTATTGACGAGGTACACTCACATTTACAATTTAAAATGATATTCTCTTCAGAAGTTATCGTTAGTCCCTAATGATGATAGTTGTAATTCGACTGCGCTCAGGTAATATTCATCATTTATAACTTCTGCTGGTAACTTATTAGCCTTAATTCCAGCCTCAACTACATCTTTTGCAGTTACCTTTCCTATTTGATATTGATATAGCAAATTACCCATACTGGGAATACCTTGTCCTTTCAAATAACCTTGATAAGCTAGAAAAACAATATTGAAAGGTCGGAGATAACTAGCATTATTATTATTGACAGTTTTTGCACTAGCAATTCCAGGTAGAAAAGTAATAGAAGCAATGAGCAGTGCAGAATTTATTAAATTATTGAATTTCATTATTTATTCTCCTTAACAAGTTTTTTATCTATACCGAAACAGT
This sequence comes from Nostoc sp. PA-18-2419, assembly GCF_005869855.1. Classification (GTDB taxonomy): domain Bacteria; phylum Cyanobacteriota; class Cyanobacteriia; order Cyanobacteriales; family Nostocaceae; genus Nostoc. Next base: position 36,261 of record NZ_SZNH01000041.1, read on the forward strand.
TTTAACTAAAAATCATCATGAACAGTCTTTGCTAAGTATTTCTGAAAAAACTAAGCAAAATAGAGAATATATTTGCAAATCTTTTAAAATTGCACTATCTCAATTAAAATCTTAAAAATTGCCAAACCCCATCATGTAATATGCAATAAAAGCAGTATCAAAAGTTTTAAGCGAATTTATATTTTTAGAATAACTAGGTAAAGTTTCAAAACTAACAGATGTGTTGAGCGGTGGATTACTGTTGTTCTTAGTAACAGTAAAAATTCTACTGATATTTATCATATATTTACCTAAATAATTATTCAAAACTAATTACTTTGATATTTAAGAAATTAAATTAGATTTTTAAACTATCTAATTTAAATTAAAAGCTCAACTGCTTTTTAAGTAATTAAACTTGTCTACTAATATGCTAGATAATTACTAAATTAAGAGCAAATATTTTTAGTTGTTAAATCAATAACTAAAAATAATCATAAGCAGATCCACATTTAACTTGGATAATTAGAGCGGGCAAGATGCAGACTCCACAAGCGCTATATAAATTTTATATCTGCAACCTAGATATGGTTTAACTTAGTTGATACTGGTATGAAACAGTTGAGGATAAACCTGACTACGCATTGATTTGAGCTTAAGTTAAATCTCTTATATGTTATTATCAACTGTTAAAAAATCTGCCAAAAGTATTATTAATGGAGCAATTTCTAAAACTGCAATTGCTCTAATTCGGAAGACATTATTTCTTTAACGCCAGAGTCAAGCCATCTGCGATCGCAATTACACTCAGACTAACTCGCTGGTCTTGATGCAACTTCTGATTAAAAGCTCGAATTCTTTTAGTTCTATTATCTTGCACTTGGGGGTCAGCAACTCTGCCCGACCACAGGACATTATCGATCGCAATTAGCCCCCCTGATCGCACTAATTGCAGCGATCGCTCATAATAGGCATCATAGTTACTTTTATCTGCATCGATAAAAGCAAAATCAAAAGTTTCTGCTTCTCCTGTTGCCAGCAAGTGATCTAAAGTCTGCAAAGCGGGGGCAATGTGCAGTTGAATTTTATTTGCTACTCCTGCTTGCTGCCAATAGCGTCGAGCGATCGCTGTAAATTCCTCACTAATATCACAGGCTACCACCTTCCCGTCACTCGGTAACGCCAATGCCACCACTAGGGAACTATAGCCTGTAAATACCCCAATTTCCAAAGTTTTCTTCGCTGTTAGCAACTGCACCAGTAATGCGAGAAACTGCCCTTGTTCGGGAGCAATCTGCATTCTACCTACTGGATGCAGGGCTGTTTCTTGCCTCAGTTGAGTTAAAATTTCTGGTTCCCGCAGAGAAATAGACAGTAAATAATCAGATAAATTTTGTTCGAGTCCTAGTGTTTGAGTTGTCATGAGATTAAGGCATAAGTCTTTGAACTGCATTAATCAGTGTGTAATATTTGAAATGCAAGTTGGGATATGAGCAAAGCGATCGTTGAGGATATTCTTAGATTGTGCCAAACCTTAAAGAAGATGATAACGCCCTACGTGAGGTGTTGACCCAAGCGAAAATTATTGCTGTTGTCGGACATTCTGATAAACGCGATCGTATCAGCTATCAAATCGCCCAATTCTTACGGCAGGTAGGCTATACAGTTTATGCCGTCAACCCTTTAGTTAAAGAAATTGACGGTAAGCCCAGTTATGCTGCACTCCAAGATGTACCAGAACCCGTGGATATTGTTAACGTGTTTCGCCGTTGTGAGTACTTGCCTGAAATTATAGATGAAGCAATTGCTGTCAACGTTAAAACTGTGTGGGCACAATTAGGCATTAACCATCAACCATCAACCCAAAAAGCTCTAGATGCAGGACTCAACGTGGTTATGGATGCTTGCATTAAAATTGAGTATCTGCGACTAAAAATAGATCTAACAAGCGATGTCTAATTTTGCATCCCTCATCATGCGTATAAATCATGCCAAAAGCAATGCAGATTGTAATTATTATCCAAGCAACCAGCGTACAGACATTTTATATGTAGAGATATTGCATACCAAGTTATTGTTTGAGCTACTCGCCTAAACCCCTCTAGAATTAAAACTATTGTGGGGAAACTTTATTACTAGATTAGCTTTTATTGTCGGAGGAAGGATGAGCCGTCCAATAATTCTTGGTATTGTAGGCGACAGCGCTGCTGGGAAAACAACATTAACACGAGGAATCGCTCAAGTACTCGGCCCAGAAAATGTCACGCTTATTTGTACAGATGATTATCACCGTTATGATCGCCAACAACGTACAGAAATTGGCATCACTGCCCTCCACCCAGACTGCAACTACTTAGACATTATGCAGCAACACCTGTCGCTACTACGCACAGGACAGCCGATTCTCAAGCCAGTTTACAGCCACAAAACAGGCACATTCGAGCCACCGCAGTATATTAAACCGAATAAATTTGTGATTGTTGAAGGATTACTCGGTTATTCTACTCGTGGTGCCCGCGATTCTTATGATGTGAAAGTTTACCTTGCACCTCCTGAAGATCTACGCGCTAATTGGAAAGTCAAACGAGACACCCAAAAACGGGGCTATACTGCCGAACAGGTGCTAGCGGAACTAGAAAAACGCGAACCAGATTCAGCAGAATTCATCCGTCCCCAGCGACAATGGTCTGATATTGTAATTAGTTTCTACCCACCCACCGACGAACAAGATGAAACCAACGGACACCTAAATGTCCGCCTAGTACTGCGTCCGACGATTCCCCATCCAGATTTCACCACAATTACTACCTCTGGCTGGAATTCCGAGTCAGCTATCCGCCTGGGACTAGACAGGGATATGAGTAAGCCTGTAGATGTCTTAGAAGTTGACGGTCATGCCACCTTAGAACAGGTGAATAAGCTAGAGCATATTATATGTTCGGATATGCCTCATTTAAGAAATATTTGCGATCGCGAAAGCAACCCAGAACTTGGCAAAATTGCTGGTACAACTGGAGAAACACTGCAAAGTTATCCCCTAGCTCTGACTCAGTTAATAATTACCTACCACATGCTCAAAGCAACGCAAATTCATTAGTAATTAGGGAAATTAAAGACTTCAAAGGGTTTGCGATCGCGTGTAGTGTAGGGCTGCTGAATTATGCGATGGCTACGGAGGTAAACTACGGACTTTGCTTACTCAAGCTTTGAGATATTACTTATGATTCAGACTTGACGGGGGCTTGCAGCAATTCAATGTCTCTAATCTCAAGAATACCACTACTCTCAAATTGCACGCCGATTTGAATTGTGGCAGCATTCGCTTCTTTTTTAAAATAGGCACGCACTTTGTAATGCTGAAAATTTTCGCCTGGTGAAACTCCTCTAGCCCATGAAGTTGTTCTCATTCCGCCCCATTCTCCTGGTCTACCTACACCCAAACTCACTGCGATAGATTTTTCTGTATTTAGCGCTTTGGCATTAAATTGACAAGCAAGAACACACTCTTGGACATCGGGTTCTGCAACTTCAAATAAGATGACTTTTCGCAAAGGATCGGTACTATTAGTTAGAAAGCGCTGAGTATTATTGTCATAAGCTTCTATTTGCCAACTTTCTTTGACAATTGCAATGCATCCCTTTGTGACGATGGAATCGGCAGGTGTGAATCGACGAATCAGCACAAATGGCTCTACATGTTCGGGAATAGCGAGGGGTTTTTCTAGCTCCTTTAAAGCTTCCCCAGCTTTAGAGACAATAAAACTTGTCAGCTTGTTGAATAGCTCGTCAAACATAGCAATCGCCCTAAATCATCTTATTTTTAGTCTTCCCTTTAAAAGTGAGCCTTTTGTCATACTTAAAAGTTATAGCTATAGCCAAGACCGCGACCCCCTCACCGCAAAGCGTCTACAGAGGAAACCTCCGCTCAGACTTTCCGCTGCGTCTCTGCGTCAAATAAATTCATACCTAAATTAAGCAACACCCAATTTTTATCTCTAGCACTATAAAGCGTAGCCTACAGCGGTAAACTAAGCACTTTACTAATTACTCAAATTTCAGGTATTACTTATGATTATTACTTTACAGGCGCTTGCAACAATTCAATATCTTTAATCTGAAGAATGCCACTACTCTCAAATTGCACACTGATTTGAATTGTGGCAGCATTCGCTTCTTTTTTAAAATAGGCACGCGCTTCGTAAGGCTGAAAATCTTCTGTTAGTAAAACTTCTGTTGGCCAGAAGTCCCTCCATGTGCCCCACTGTCCCAATCTGCGCCAACCTAAACTAACTTTAATTGGTTTTTCTGTGTTCAGTACTTTGGCGTTAAATTGACAAGCAAGAACACACTCTTGGACATCGGGTTCTGCAACTTCAAATAAGATGACATTTCGCAAAGGATCTGCACTAGTTATGAAGGGCTGAGTATTATCATCATAAGCTTCAATTTGCCAACATTCTTTGACAATTGCAATGCCTCCCTTTGTGACTATGGAATCGGCAGGTGTAAATCGACGAATCACCACAAACGGCTCTGCGGGTTCGGGAATGCCGAAGCGCTTTTGCAGATCGTTACCAACTTCTTGAATTTTAGAGTCAATAAAACCTTTGAGATTGTTGAATAAACCATCGAACATAGCGATCGCCATAAATCACAATATTCGTAGTATTCCCTTTGAAAGTTACAAATGAGAGTAACCGTAAAAATTYCCCAAAATTAAAGATTTCTCAAATAGACCTCTTGCAGAATTGATTGTGTGTTGGAATTGCAAGTTATGCTTTAATTTCTATGGAGTGAGAGAATGGAAAAAGGCGATAGCTGAGGCTTTCCGTATGAGCGATCGCCAAAAAAATAAAATTAAATTCTGCCAATGATTCAAGCAGCAAAAATAAAAGGGGCGGTCTCTAAACCAACCCCTTTTGTTTGTGATATGCTACGCCCAACGGCTGTTGCTATCAGCTTTAAACTATCAACTAAATCCACCATATCTTCTAAAGAAAGTGCTTGACGGGCATCGGAAACGGATTTTTCTGGTTCTGGGTGACACTCAATTATTAACCCATCTGCTCCACAAGCGATCGCAGCTTTGGCCAAAGGTGCCACGAGTTCCCGTTTACCTACGGCATGGGAAGGATCTACAATCACAGGCAAGTGAGTTATTTGTTTGAGTGCTACTACTGCGCCTAAATCTAGGACGTTGCGAGTGTAATCATCAAAACTGCGGATACCCCTTTCGCACAACACCACATCAGGATTACCGTGGCTGAGAATATATTCAGCTGCCATCACGAATTCTTCAATTGTCGCTGCTAAACCGCGCTTGAGCAGTATCGGTTTACCAGCTTGCCCTAAAGCTTTGAGCAAATCGAAGTTTTGCATATTGCGGCTACCAACTTGAAGCATATCAGCATGGGTAGCTACTGCTTCAATTTGGGAAATTGACATCACTTCGGTGACGACTGGCATATTGTAGTGCGATCGCACCTTCGCTAAAATTTCTAATCCTGACTCGCCCATACCTTGGAAAGCATAAGGAGATGTGCGGGGTTTGTAGACACCGCCACGCAAGGCTTGTACTGATGCAAGAGATAGCTTTTGGGCGACTATCTCCATTTGTTCCAAGCTTTCAACGGTACATGGGCCGCCGATAATTACTAATTCTTCACCGCCAAAAGCGACTTTTTCTGAAAGTTTAACGATTGTCTGGTGTTTGGGATGGAATTGTGCGGCCAGTTTAGCGTTAATCATGGTTTATATTGTCCTGAAAAATTAAGTATTGGGGATTGGGAACTGGGGATAAGGGGTAATGGGGGTTGGCGATTGGTTATTTCTCACCATCTCCCCCACTCAGAAAAAAACCCAGAACCTTCGAGGGGTTCCGGGCGCGTTCTGGCTCATTGGCATGACGCTATCTACCCGGAACCATTTCTGGGCCAAAAATAGAAGCCGTAAAACCAACTACCAAAATCAATCGTCACAATGAAATTCTCCTTAAAAAACAAAAACCGCAGAGTTCGCTCTGCGGTTCACCGGGCGGTTTCCATCTGGAAACTCTATTCACCCCCGGTGAACCACCCTAAACCAAAAATAAAAGTAGGAATTTGTATTAAACATTTGCGTGCCACTTTGGCTAGTAAATTTAACTTAAACTATATAGACGTATGTATAGTAACATTAACAAAAAGAGCTAGTGGTGTCAAGACCCCCATAACAGCTAAAAAAGCGATAGACTCAGTACAACTGTGGGAATCAAGACTATAAGGTTTCTCTATGAAATTAGGTGCAGCTTGCTTTCTATAGAGTAGTCCGCATTCACTGATCGTGCTGTGTTCTGATCGCTACTGCAAGTCGCTCTTTGCGCGTCTAACCTCGAAGGCGTTTTCTCCTACATGAAACAAGTTTCAGACTTCTGTGCAAATTCAAAATGCTTGGATTTTAAGCTTGATTAGCCTCAATTTGTCAGAATTTGTCTAATGCAGTTTTCGTTACTTAATTTGTGTAGAAGAAAGCGGCTTGTGGCTAAACATTATTATAGTTATATAACTTTATAAATATTGTGATGTGGGAAGTCAATAAATAGTGTAAACAATCAAAAATCAATGGTGAAAAATTTAAAACTTCAGATCAATAAATACAGATAATTTCAAGGAATCAGAGAAAACTTACGGTGGCAGCTTAGTCCTGCAAAAATTAAAAATGCAGGATTCCAAAATCAATACATCTAATTTTCCTGACTTCTGTTTTTACCTTGCGAAAGCTGATTCTAGACAATTGAGAAATGCTATACATCATTGTTACCCAAGCCGTTATCCACCAGATTAACTTTTTAGAATCACTAGTTTGATTATGCCCACTCCCAAAATCTTAGCCAAATCTTTTGACTATCATGGAGTTTACCCCTGCCCAGTCTGTCGGATAGGTAAGATTTCTCATATGGCATTGATGGAAGCTATGGCTTGTGACTTTTGCCAAGAGATTTTTACAGTTAACTTAGAACTACAGCAAATTAAGATGCCTTCTAGGCAACCACCCTTAGTTTGGCGGTGGAATGGGTTTAGTTGGACAGAAGCCCAGTTAGAAGGTGTGGAATTAGGTTGGGGTTATGGACTAGCTGCTGCTGCTTTTGTAGTCCTTCCTACTACTCTGATTGGCGTAGTAGCTTATTATTTTCCACCTAATATCAACGAACCGATTACCTGGATGCCATATATTTGGACAATATTAACTTTTTTGTCACATTTATCAATTATTGTTTGGATTTTTATTGAAGTTTATCAAATTCCACTTGGAGCGTATTTAAGAGCGATCGCTCGATGGAGAAATCGGGAGATGGGGAGATGAGGAGATAGGGAGGTGAGGAGATGGGGAGAAATAACCAATCCCAGCCCCTAATCCCTAATCTCCAGTCGCAAATAATAAAAGATGCAGCCGAGAGACCGCTGTATCACTCATAATTAAGTTGATTGTCCACCGAAATGACGTATGAGCGATCTGGAGCGGTACTATAGAATTTTGGAATTAGAGCCTGGAGCAACACTTGAGGAAGTGAACCAGGCTTATAAGGATTTAGTGTTCGTTTGGCATCCTGATCGCATTCCTAAGGAAAATCTCCGTTTACAGCAAAAAGCACAGGACAAGCTCAAAGCGATAAATGAAGCTCGGGAAAAATTGCGCTCTCTAAAAACTAAACATCAAAGCACACATCACTCACCCCCATCTCACCACCAAACACCATCTCAAACAAGTCATCCACCATCAAGTTATCCACAATCAAGTTATCCACAATCAAGTCATCCACAATCAAGTCATCCACCATCAAGTCATCCACCATCAAAGCAGAACCCAGACTTGAGTGGTAAAGACTATAGTCGGGCAAATTTGAGTAATAAAGATTTATCTGGCAGAAATCTTAGTTATGCCAACTTGAGCGGTGCTAATCTCAGCGATACTTTTATGCACAAAGTCAACCTCAGAGGGGCGAATTTATCTGAAGCAAATTTGTTTCGTGCAAACCTACTTTTAGCGGATCTTAGGGAAGCAAATTTGCGTGCTGCTAATTTAATTGGTGCGGATCTTAGTGGAGCCGATTTGCGAGGAGCTGACTTAACTGGAGCGCGGATTCGCTCTGGCGAGCGCCTTCTAGTTAAACTAATTGGTGCTAACCTAGCTGGGGCAATCATGCCTGATGGTGCCATTCATCAGTGATAGGGGGGATGCAAAAACGCGGGGTTAGTTAAATTTTTTACGAATTGTGACGCGTAAAGCCTCCGTCATCCATGCGGGGGATATAAGCGAACATCTCAAGTACGGTTACGTGGCGCTGCGATCATACAGCGCCCATAAGCTTGAGGCGATGGTCTAATATATACTATTATTTGCCCATGCCAAATTTAATAAGGTTTGCAAAAGTCAAGTCATACACTCTGCTTGCAAGACAGCCATTTTCAGAGCTTGTTATTGAGTATCTGTCAAGTTCTGACTACGTTGCCAGCATCTTTGCAGATATGGATAAACCATGCTCAAAGGTGTACGTAATTCGTGAGATAAGTTGTTGGTAAACTTAGAATGTATATCCAAGCAATCATAATTAAATTAAGTTCATCTGAGAAATTTCGGAAAATTTTTGGTTCTCAAACTTTTAATACAAACTAAACTTCATTAACAAGATGCTCTACTTATTAAATAAGTTCTGGATATCAACCTTAGTTTTTTTACAAATAATTCAGTTTACGAAGAAGTTTTTATGTGGGAACATTGTGTTTGTTGGAGTTTAATTTTTTGTTGAAGGTTTACTGGTAAGCCAGGTTTAACTTTGGCATATAGACGAGCAAATTCTCGCACATAATGAGCAGCAACCATTGGACTTTCAATTACTAAAAGTGTCTCGTCGTTCCCATTATTGGCAGCATCAGACCAATTATGAGAACCTGTAATTACTGTTTTGTTATCAATAACAGCAAATTTATGGTGTAATAAATCACCTTTCGCTAATACAGGTACGCCTACAGTCGTAATTGGGTTTTGCCAAGGATGATTATCAGCTTCATATTTACATTTATTACTGAGAGCAACTCCCATCATATCTAAGGCCTCACTATAAGAACGATAAGCAAATTGTGGCTCAATTAAAGCACGAATTTGGACATGTTGTTGATGTCGATTTTCTAAAATATTAGCAAGACGCTGTTCAGAAAATACGAATAAAGCCAAATCAATAGATTCTGTTGCTGAATCTAAAGTTTTGCCAATTAAACCATTACTACTATTATTCCAAGGTTGAGTTGGAGAAGTAGGCGAAAACTGCACAGTAATTGTGGTTTGATTTAATCTAATTTTTTTAGGTAAACGCAGCGGTTTTTGTAGACCAAATCGACTATCTGGCTTACCTCCTGGGCCGTCGCCCCACATAATGTTAAACTCTTCTGTAAATAAAGATGCTAATTCTGGGCTGTCAATTTGCAATAAATTATTAGCATTTCCTAAACTGCTAGAATTTGTATAATCACCAGAAGTATCACTTAAAGTAAAATTCGCCGAAGTAATAATTACAATGCGATTATCTACAATTACAAACTTATGATGCATCAAACTACTACCAGATGAACCATCAGCTCGATCATCTAACCTCTGAATTTTGGCATTTTGCAAAATTATTAAAGCATCTCTTTGATTTATTTCTGCGGAAGTTACTTGATTATCTTGGTTAACATCAAGAAATTGGCGAAATTCTTGATAGCGTTGGCGTTCTCTTTGAGCTAACTTACTTATTTCATTAGGTGTAAAACTACTCCAAGGTCGGCTATAAGTATTTTCTAAAATTAACCTGACTTTTACTCCAGCTTTTTGTCTATCAACCAATGCTTGGGCGACTTTAGGTAAACGTAATTCTTGTACAGCCACATCTACTGTAGATTTAGCTTGGGTAATAGTATCAACAATTTGTTTTTCTAAGTCATCTCCCAAACGAGTTTGCTGACGGTATGGTTCTTTGTATTCCCCAGACTGAGAATGATTAAAATATACTTGAACTAAAGGATCTTGTGGTAAAGCTGCTAGACGCTGATTAGATGATTGGACTCGTTGACAGGCAGTAAGGGGAAAGATAAGTAAAAAGATATATAAAAAATACCTTTGTCTAGATAAAAGTTGCACTGTAATCTGTTAAAAGTGGATTAAGAGTAGACATATTTATCATTCCCAAAATTTTTGGTTTTGAGATGAAGTAGAAAAATACAGCAGGAGTCAGAAGTCAAACAGGTTTTATACTTGGCTAGCAGACTTAGATTGTGTACTTCATCAACTTGAAATCAGCTATAGCTTTCCCACCCAAAACAAAAACCCGCTTAGAATACAGAATTACTGAGATTTAGTCGGTGTCCACTTAAACTGTATATGCTAAAAACATCAGCAGTCTACTCCCAGCTTGTGTTCTCATCATTACCAGTTATATGCAAATTTATCTAGATTACAGCGCCACTACTCCCACTCGAAAAGAAGCGATCGCGGTTATGCAAACAGTCCTCACTCAACAGTGGGGCAATCCTTCCAGCTTACACGAATGGGGACAACGGGCTGCAATGGTTGTGGAACAAGCCAGAGTCCAAGTTGCTGAATTAATTAACGCCGCCACTGCTGAATCGATTGTTTTTACCTCTGGCGGTACTGAGGCAAATAATCTGGCAATTATGGGTGTGGCTAGATTATATACTGTTCCTCAACATTTAATTATCTCCAGCATCGAGCATTCCGCAATTTCCGAAACAGTACGATTGCTAGAAATATGGGGTTGGGAAGTTACCCGCCTAGCTGTAGATGTCAAAGGTAGAGTCAACCCTCTAGATTTAAAAGCGGCATTGCAAGATAATACAGTTTTGGTTTCCGTGATTTATGGTCAAAGTGAAGTCGGGACAGTACAACCAATTGCAGAACTAGGAAAGATTGCGCGATCGCATGGTGCTTTATTCCATACAGATGCGGTGCAAGCTGCGGGACGTTTACCCATAGATGTACAAGAACTCTCTGTAGACTTACTTAGTCTATCCAGCCATAAAATATATGGACCCCAAGGAGTAGGGGCGCTGTATGTACGTCCTGGCGTGGAATTGATGCATTTACTCGCGGGTGGTGGACAAGAAATGGGATTGCGTTCTGGTACACAAGCAGTACCGATAATTGCTGGGTTTGGTGTAGCCGCTGAGTTAGCAGCGCAAGAATTGCCTATAGAAACACCACGCTTGATTCAATTACGCGATCGCGCCTTTGCCCAACTAGCTGAAATTCCTGGTTTAATTCCCACAGGACATCCGTACCATCGCTTACCTCACCATGTGAGTATGTGTTTAAAAAATGCTGATGGCGAAAAACTTAGCGGTAAAACCTTAGTACGACACCTCAATCTTGCAGGCATCGGTATTAGTGCTGGTGCTGCTTGTCATAGTGGAAAACTTAGCCCCAGCCCGATATTGTTAGCAATGGGCTATTCCGAAAAAGCTGCCTTGGGCGGAATTCGCATTACACTGGGGCGTGATACCACCGAAGCCGATATAGATTGGACAGTAATGGTATTGAAGCAAGTCTTAGAAAGGGTGACGCCAAATTTATTGGCTATATATTAAACAATCTATAGAAATCCTATTTGAGTTTTAAATAAATACCGTACATGTGAAGGGTAGCAAAATCAAATGGGGAGCATCCAGTTTTGGAAGATTTATCATTTCTAAGAAAATGTAGAAGGAAATCTCCCTGATCGCTTCCCTTACTTTTCCTGCTGACAACGTTCGTAATGAAAATTACAGCGTTTTTCAATTGAATAGACCACAAATTTAGTAAACTGGAGAGGCAGCAAAAATACTCATAGTTATGCCTGCTCCTTACTCAACTGATTTACGCCAACGTGTGATAGATGCTTATGAAGCCCAACAAGGGTCACAACGCCAACTGGCTAAACGCTTTAAAGTGAGCTTATCCTTCATTAAAAGGTTAATTCGTCGCTATCGAGATACAGGACAAGTGACACCTTTGCCTCATGGAGGTGGCGCGATCGCTAAAATCAGGACTAGCAATTTACCAGTAGTTGAGCAG
>NZ_SZNH01000073.1 GCF_005869855.1 Nostoc sp. PA-18-2419
AATGGAATGAATGAAGAATTTCCTGGGTGAAGGAACCATTACCATCAGAATCTCCTCCACCTAAGGAAATGTATTTATGACCCACCAACCTATTTTTGATTTTGGCACTATCTGATAAAGCCTGATCTGGTTTAGCCCATCCACTAAAAGCAATGCCTAATGTTGAGTGGTCAAAAGGGTGACTCGGAGAGTACGTTTTATCCCAGTAACCTTTAATCAAATTCATCCCTTCTATAGTTTCAATAGAATTCATAACTTAATTTTCCTCTTTGTAAATTCACAGGAACTTAATTGCTAGGAGTGAGATTAGTTTATTCACAGCTGAAAATCAAAGGTTTTTAGCTGACCCTTCTGATTCTTAATTGGTAGCAGTAAAATTGATTTTAGGATTTACGTATTGTCTGCACAATCCAGCGGCAAAAATTCATTACCCACTGCATGAACGGTTCTCCCTTACGGGTTCGCTAGTTGCTTTCCGACGCAAGGCGACAAGAACGCACTACCTCACTATCAAAGTCATCAGCAACCCAAATGGTTGTTAAGCAATCTAAAGCTTTTATTCTTTTCTTCAAGTTGTGACACATGAATATGCGGAATGTGAGCTTCAATCGCAGTGAACTACTTTTAATATTAGTTTTTCTCTTAGTCTGTGAAACTCATAGAACTCATCCCAGAACTAATAGAAGAACTCATGAAAAATAACATCATGCAGGAGGGAGAACCTCACATCCACATGGGAAAAGAATTGAATTGCTCTTCTATCAGTGGTTCTTGCAAGTAACCCATTTTCACCGGAACCTGATAAAGCCGTCCAGGTGCTAACCTTTTCCACATATGGCGCATTCCTGGAACGATTACCTTGGCAACGTGAAGTCCAATATCGGGACGAGTCTGATTTAAAACCAGCATTTCCAAATCATTGTTCTCAACGATTTGTTGACACAGCTTGATATCTTCGAGTAAATCGTCACTCGCCATTTCGCGATAATCGCCACTAACTTTAGCAGCAATGCTTTCGCAGGGAACTGAATAAGCTTGATTGGCTAAAGTTGCAATTTTCCACCAATCTACCGCCAAGCGATCAGCTGATGGAGGATATTTAGTACTTCCATCAGCTTTGGCAAATAAAACGTTAGGTAAAATTTGGTTAACTTCTGTCAAAGCTCGACTAATAGCAATCTTGGCATCGAAATGAGCGCCATAACCTAAAACAATATCTTCTACAGAGCGATCGCTCCTCCGACTGATAGCAGCATCATCGATTTTCCGTTTTGCTCCTGGCGCCTTTTTGATTTCTAATAAGCCTGATATTCCATCAGTTCCAGGACTTACGCAACTGGCACAGGCGATCACTAAATTTTAGTACATGAGTATTGGTATGAGTGACGTAACTAGTACAAGGCGATCACTATTTAATAGTACATTTGTATTTTAAAAGTGAGTTTAAGTAATCGGCTCAAGCTTAAATTAGTAATACTAATCAATTGTGTAAAGTAGACTGGAAAATTTTCTGAGAAAATTAATAGAGGGTGCACCAAAAAAAGTCGTTTATCAATGAGATTTACTAAACTTAACTATTGCCAATACTTACTAAGCAGTCAAATTAATTATACTCTCACAAATCTGGCGRAGCATTTAGACCAGATTAGTCATGATAAAATTAACCGTTATCTCAAGAACGAAAAGTTAACTCCACGTTTACTTTGGGATAATGTTAAAGATATCATCCAAGTGAGTGATAACGCATATCTAGTTTTTGATGACACAGTAATTGATAAACGATATGCCATAGAAATAGAGACAACTAAACGGCAATATAGTGGTAACGAGCATAGAGTCATCCAACGAATTGAGCTAATAAATTGTACATATGTCAATCATGAACTCGGAAAATTTTGGATTATTGACTATCGTATTTACGACCCAGACATAGATGGAAAAACAAAGATAGTCCATGTGACGGAAATGCTACAAAACCTTGTATATTATAAGGCTTTACCATTTCAAGCTGTCTTGATGGACAGTTGGTATGCGACAAATAAATTGATGTTATATATTGATGGGTTAGGAAAATATTATTATTGTCCTTTAAAATCTAATCGACTTGTTGATGATAAGTCTTGTCTTGAAGATTATAAAAAAATTGAACTGTTGTTTTGGGATGAAAAGGAGCTAGAATTAGGTAAAGTAGTTAAAATAAAAAAGTTTCCACAAGCTAAAAAAGTGAAACTATTTCGGGTCACTGTCTCCACCGACAGAACGGATTTAATTCGCAAAAACGATTTATCTCAAGATTCTACGGACGTTGTACAAAAAGTGTGTAAGGAACGATTACAGGTTGAGGAGTTTCATCGAGAATTAAAACAGTTGACTGGTGTAGAATCATGTCAATGCTGTAAAGGTCGTATTCAAAGAAACCATATTGCTTGCGCTATTTTAGTCTGGATTAGGCTCAAAGATTGGGAGCAACGCGATTTGGTGAGGTTGGGCAAAAAAGGTGCGATCGCTAAAAATTATATTTAAGTACAAAGTGACTTTATTGTCCGTTGCTATACTGATTGATAGGACAATTTATCTTGATGAGATATCTCAAAAAGATTACTAGCAAGCTATTTAAGGATTTAAAAAAAAGAAGTAAAGCGACTAATGTTAATTACTTAGTCTTAATTATAGCAAATAATTAGTTAAAACTAAAATTAAGGTATAAAATTTATTAAGCAGATATAGGCTTGATGAACGAATTAAAGATAGAATTACAAGTAAGTTAACGGCTTGACGAATTAAACTTTCAACCGCACCACTACCAAGAGGGAGTTTTAGAGATGCGACTTTGTTATATTTTAAAAGCCTCCGTCGGTAAGCTTTTAAAATATAATTTCGTTCTCGTACCAAAATTTTACAGCGTTCTCCACTAGCGGATAATATAAACTCCCCCATGTTTCTCATTAAATCTAATGCATGACCTTTTCTTAAAGAAGAACGAGCTTTTTTAAAYYAAGTTTGCCGCTCGTGATCTGTATTAAAAGCAGCGTCAGCGAAGGTTTGTAAATGCTCGGCAGCATGATAAAAATCTAATAAGTGATAAGTTTCATGCGGACATTCTAGTTTTTTTAATAAAGTCGGAATATGTTTCCAAATCCATTCAGCACCATCTGCAATTAACAAGACCTGTTTTGCCTGACTAATTCCCAAACGGAACAAATACATCTCTAATATTTCTAAAAATCCTTGATATCCCTTATAAGTCCCATCATTGGTGATAGGAATATCTGATGTTTTAATTTTTTTACCTTGCTCATTCACTACGTAAATAGTTAATAGCTTAGGTTCAATCCATTCTCCTGTAAAACCTCTACGATTAGTTTTAACTCTACGTCTCCCTTTTTTAGGTATGCGAATACGTGTACGCCCACCATCCACAGCGATTACAACACGTTGGTCTTGAAGAGTATTTAAGTTAGATAAATTACCAGATTTAAAATCATTTAACTTGTTATTACGTAAATCTATTCCTAGTTGACCAAAATGATATGTTAGTCGTTCTATTCGTTTTAAGCTAATATTTATTCCCCAATCAATTAGGGTTCTACGTGCAGCTTCAAAGGAGCCAGCGATCRCACCTTTTTTGCCCAACCTCACCAAATCGCGTTGCTCCCTTTCAGATGTGGGTGCGTTGGCAATGGGATCAGCAACTTACGAGTGGATGATACGTAACACCCGAAAGGTTGTCACTGAGACTGGCTTTGCGTGGCCATACACTCAGCCAGCCTGGATCTTCTCTAGTCGCAAGCTGATAATAATCGAAGGTGCGAACATCCGATTCGTCAATGGAGATGTACACCACGCCCATACTGAAATGCGAGCGGCTGCCGGCACCAAAAACATCTGGATAGTTGGAGGCGGAGATCTGGCTGGTCAGTTCTACGATGCTGGTTTACTGGATGAGCTGATCGTCCAGGTTGGCTCGGCCACCCTCGGCAAGGGCAAGCCGCTATTCCCTCGCAGAGTGCTAAGCCCAGTTCTGCGCCTAGTGTCTGTTCATCAGATGGGTGCTGGCATGGCTAAGTTGCGCTATGAAGTACACAAAGGCAGTGTGAGTGGAGCCGCCTAACAATTACAATGCAGCGGACTGTTGAAGATACTGGTTGTGATGCAAAAGCTGTTTGCCGCCGCTGATTGCAACCGTAGTATGAATTGCCAAAGGAGGAAAACTGATGAGTTCATTTGTCCTTTGTTTTCAAGATATTGACAAAACTCAAGGTCGTTGGTGGTAAAGGCGTGAACCTGGGGGAACTTACCAAGATTCAAGGAATACTCGTACCAGATGGCTTTTGTATTTCTACTGAAGCTTTTAAAAGAATAATTGAGGAAACGTCGTCGATTAACGAATTACTCGATCAGTTATCGCTTCTGAAAGTGGAAGACAGGGATAAAATCAGTGAACTTAGCGGTGAGATTCGCTCTTTCATCGAAAGGATAACCATCCCTCAAGACATTAATGAAGAGATCGCCCGCCTTCTCTCTAGGCTTGGAGAAAAAAATGCCTATGCAATAAGATCCAGCGCAACTGCTGAGGATTTACCGACAGCCTCTTTTGCAGGCCAGCAGGATACATATTTAAATATTATCGGGAAGAAAGCAATTTATCAGCATATCAGCAAGTGCTGGGCATCGCTATTTACAGAGAGAGCAGTAATTTACCGTCTTCAAAACGGCTTCGACCACCGTAAAGTCCACCTGTCTGTGGTTGTTCAGAAGATGGTCTTTCCGCAGGTTGCAGGAATTTTGTTTACTGCCGATCCCGTCACTTTTAATCGGAAGGTATTATCCATTGATGCGGGCTTCGGACTTGGTGAAGCCTTGGTCAGAGGTCTGGTGAATGCTGATATCTATAAAGTGTGTAACGGCAAGGTTATTGATAAGAAGATATCCACCAAAAAACTGGCTATTTACGCCTTAAAAGATGGTGGTACGAAAGAACAGAAGATTGAGCCTGAACGGCAGAATAGGCAAGCACTGACGGATGAACAGATTTTGCAGCTTGAGCGCATCGGTAGGAAGATTGAAGAACATTTCGGACATCCCCAGGACATCGAATGGTGTTTGGTTGATGATACATTTCATATTGTCCAGAGTCGCCCCATCACGACTTTATATCCCATTCCTGAAGCGAATGATGAAGAAAATCACGTCTATGTATCTGTCGGTCATCAACAAATGATGACTGACCCCATCAAACCATTGGGATTATCTTTATTCCAGTTAACAGCTGCTCGACCCATGTATAAAGCGGGTGGACGTTTGTTTGTTGATATAACACAGGATCTGGCTTCACCTGTGAGAAGAACAATTCTGGTAGATGTTTTGGGAAAATCCGATCCGCTTATCAGGGAAGCACTTATGACTATACTAGATCGGGGAGATTTCATAAAATTGTTACCAGATGACAAGCAAGAACGAAGTTCCGGTAACAGCAATCAGCGTGCATCGTCTTTGGATTTTCAAACGCTGACCGAATACGATCCGGCGATCATTTCTGATTTGATTGAGCGTAGTCAAACATCGATAGAAGATTTAAAACAGAACATCCAGACGAAATCAGGATTGGATCTGATTGATTTTATCCTGGAAGATATCCAACAATTAAAGAAGAGTTTATCCAATCCACAAAGTTTTGGCGTGATTATGACTGCTATGAATGCTTCATCATGGCTCAATGAAAAAAACGTAGCAGACAAGCTTTCTCAAGCTGTACCCAACAATATTACTTCGTCTATGGGTCTGGAATTATTGGATGTTGCAGATGTGATTCGTCCTTATCCTGAAGTAATTGATTATTTCCAACAGGTAAAAGATGACAACTTTCTGGATGAATTGGTTAAGTTTAATGGAGGAAAAGAAACCCAAGACGCTATCTATGCTTATCTCAACAGATACGGAATGCGATGTGCCGGAGAAATCGATATTACAAGACCTCGTTGGAGTGAAAAACCAACTACACTTTTCCCCATAATTCTCAGTAATATCAAAAACTTTGAGCCTGGTGTGGGCGATCGAAAATTTGAGCAAGGGCGACAGGAGGCTTTGAAAAAAGAACAAGAGTTATTAGAGCGATTGCAGCAATTACCGGATGGTGAACAAAAGGTCGAACAGACAAAACGAATGATCAACCTAATTCGGAATTTCGCTGGTTATCGTGAATATCCCAAATACGCCATAGTTAACCGCTACTTCGTTTATAAGAAAGCTTTACTCAAAGAAGCCGAACACCTCGTACAAGCCAACATTATTAATGAAAAAGAAGATATATACTATCTCACTTTTGAAGAACTTCGCGAAGTCGTAGGTACAAATAAACTGAATTACCAGATTATCAACAAACAAAAAGACGAGTACAAATTATATGAAAAACTAACTCCCCCACGTGTGATTACATCTGACGGTGAAATCATTGCAGGTCGATACAAACGCTCAAATCTCCCAGCCAAAGCTATTGTAAGTCTACCTGTTTCCTCCGGAATTATAGAGGGACGAGCGCGTGTCATCTTAAACATAGAAGATGCCGATCTAGAAGATGGAGATATATTAGTCACCTCCTTTACTGACCCTAGCTGGACACCATTGTTTGTATCCATAAAAGGTCTAGTCACTGAAGCTGGTGGACTGATGACGCATGGAGCAGTTATCGCACGTGAATATGGCTTACCAGCAGTTGTCGGAGTAGAACGTGCTACCAAACTGATCGATGACGGACAGAGAATTCGGGTTAATGGAACGGATGGCTATTTAGAAATCCTAAGTTAATATACTTTCTAATAATGACTTAATGTATAAGTTGATTTCTAGCCATCCAGTACCTTTTACAAAGAGTTCTCCGAGACTAGACTACCTTGCTGTAAAGAAGGATCATCTTTGTTTTCTTCTAGAAGTGCTTCAATTTGAGCAAAAAGCTTATTAATTTTTTTTAGCTTTTTCTCATCATTCCAAATTTTACTTTTTCTAAGTACTTTGTATATTTTGTCAGCTTTTTCTTTCTGCTCTTGGTTATGAGATGATGGCTTATTTTCTGACTGTTGCTGAAGAATATTTCCTACTAAAATCCTAATTTCAGACAGTGATAAACCTTCTGCGATCGCTTTATTTAAGACTTTCTGTCTTTCATCATCATTTTTTATCCGGTTGATTTCCTTAGCTTTTGTATATTCAATTTTGCCTTTTCGCAGTGTAGTTTGGATATCTAAATGGAGTTTAAGTAAAGGAAGACGATTAGCTACAAATGACTGCCAAGTAATTTTTCCTAACCTCAAGAATACATCTTGTATGATTCGTCCTTCATCACTAACCATAACGTTATGGTTAGAATTACCTTTGCTTTCGTTATTCATGTCATAGAGCAGTTTGACCACTGTCTCTTGGTCAACATCGAGTTCTTCGGCTAGTAATTCAAGAATTCCGATAGTTTCTTCATAAGCATTGAGGTCTTCCCTTTGGAGGTTTTCAACTAAGCGTAGTTTACGAACTTTTTTCTCATCGCATTCAATAATGACTACAGCGATTTCTTGAAGTTTTGCGATTTCACAAGCTTTGAGACGGCGTTCACCAGCTACTAGCTCGTACTTGTCTTCCTGAAGCTTTCTAACGACAATAGGTTCTAGCAACCCCACTTCCTTGATGCTGTCAGCGAGTGATTTAAGTTTTATGGGGTCAAAATAGCGACGGGGCTGACTTGGTGGAAGGATAATTTGAGATAAAGGTAAAGTGGAATCAGATAAAGATCGTTCTTCTTCATCTCCAAATAAATTATCAAGTCCAGTAAGTTTTTCTAGTTCGCGTTTTTGGCTCATAGTTGAGTAAGATATTTTGTAATTTCTTCGAGTATGCTAACTGCGGGGTGGTTTTTCTTGTGGAGTGCAAGTGGTAGATGTGCCTGGGTTGCGTCAGGAAAAGCTGTTGATTTAGGAATGGGGGCAGTAACGTGTATCCGTCCTTCAACCTGTTGTTTAATTTCTTCTAGTATTCCTGTGTCTTGAAGATTACGATTATCGTATTTTGTTGGAATTATACAGGCAATTTGTAATTTCTGGTGTCCTCCTTTTTTGAGCCGGGCGATCGTTTCTAGCAGTTGGTTGGTGCCAAGATAGCACTTATATTGCGTTTCGACAGGAATCATAACGTGTGAAGCAGCGACTAAGCTCATAATGCTTAAAATTCCTAGAGAAGGCGGGCAATCAATCAAAATATAATCATACTGGTCAAGTACATTTGATAGCACAAACTTGAGCCGTTGGCGGTTGTCGATGGTCAAGTCATGAAAAATTTTTTGCTCCGTACCTGCCAATTGGATATTTGTTGGTACAAGGTGCATCCTGTGAATAGGTTTTTTCCATATATACAGGGGAGTTTCTTCAGCGATCGCACCATAGATAGTTTGTTCAGTTTGCAGCTTGACTTCCCCTAATCCCATAAAAGCTGTTAGTGATGCTTGTGGGTCCATATCCACAAGCAGTACACGGTGTTTTTTAGCAAGGTGGTATCCAAGATTGTGTGTAATAGTCGTTTTAGCTGCACCACCTGACTGATTGAAAGTGGCAATTATTTTGGTTGATGACATATATTAATGAAGCGATTTTGTGAACCCATGTTAGCGATTCTACCAAACAGTGGATTTTTATTTTTGATTAAAAAAAAATAACGCTAGTTCAAACCAGTAAACCTGTCTGGGCTAGCATTATTCAGCTAGTTGGTTCTAAAATGGAGGTTCTTCGTCTAGGTCTTCATTTGTCGAAGTAACGTTATCGGTTGTGCTGCAAAAAATATTTGAAGTGAGAAAATCCTCTAGAATTAAGATTGTTTATGCAACCAGTCCAAAGATATCTGCAATCAAATTGACTTGAGCGACAATATCTCCTTTAGTTACTTCGTTAACCTGTCCTTTACGAATCATATTCATAGTTTCGTAGCCAGCAATAGTTCTTCTAGCTGTGTAGAATGATTTGAATCCTAAACCAGGATTCACTAATCTTTTAATGAAGCGATGGTCTTGTTCTATTATATTATTTAGGTATTTATTCTGCCAGAACTCACTAGTTTGAGTTAGAAGTTCTTCTTTTTTTTATTCATCGACAGCCGTTGGATAAGCAGCATTTTTATCTACATTAATGACTTGTGGTAGCTGAGTGTGAGTTGCTTTTAAAGCTTTACGGAAAAACCTTTTGGCTGAGTGTGAGTTGCGTTTCGCACTTAACAAAAAGTCAATTGTATTCCCAGCAGAATCAACGGCACGATACAAATATCTCCACTTGCCTTTGACACTGATATAAGTTTCGTCAACCCGCCATGAATCATTTGTAGATTTGAGTTGTGGACGGCATCGTTTTTCTAACTCTGGTGCATAGGCTTGAACCCTTCTATACACAGTTGTATGGTCTACTGACAACCCTCTTTCTACCATCATCTCTTCTAGATGGCGATAACTCAATGGATATCGAAGATACCATCTGACGCACAGGAGGATGATTTCAGGTTAGTAGTGTCGCCATTTAAATGGTTGCTTTGGGTTCATCTCAGTAGCATTTTAATCTCCAAAGAGAATATATTACCTGCTTAACCCCTGTTTTTGCAACACAACCACACATTTCAATCGTTATAAACTCCCTGGTTTCAATTATGGATGAGGTTTATGCACCTTAGGATTGACATTTATTGAAGCTGTACCATTGTTACCAGTTTGAGCAATATAGTTGCCTTAAGCAATTTGAGTAAATCTACCAGTGCTTGGAGCAACGTTAAATGGCTCAACTAATGTAGGCTGTTTCACAGCTAATTCACTTAAGCTTGAGTCAGAAAATATATCTTCTTTTATGTAATACCTCTTTTGTTACTTTAGGTAAAGAAAAATAGAGAGAAGATTAACTAACCTGAGTTCGGGTTAAGCTGTTTGAGATAAAAGCCAGTCCATCTGAAGGCTAGGTTTCTTAGGTTGGTGGAAGCGATTAATCCGCACAGAACGTTAACGCAAAAATTTACGGGGCTTCGGTGTCGGGAATGTTCAATCTGAGAAATATTTTTGAGTTGGTCGTTAATGGTTTCAATGATGGAGCGTTTACGGGATAAAAGCTTGTCATGCAGACAGAAGCATAAGCTTATTTTTCATGTTGCGACGGGGCCTGGCAAAAAATTGAATGCCGAAGTCTTCTAAAAGTTGATC
>NZ_SZNH01000042.1 GCF_005869855.1 Nostoc sp. PA-18-2419
GACTCCACCCCATATTCAAAGACTCCACCCCATATTCAAACCGCTTAATCGCCAACTGAGCATAATATTTTACCCGTTCCCACCAAAAATCACTGGCTTCTGAATCTGTGTCCATACCCCCCCGATTATTACTTCCATCTTCATTAATGGGGGGTGTGGACGGCGGGTTAATCCCATACTGAGACTGCATTCTAGCTGCGAAAGCCGCATCTCGCTCAAGTGACTCTTGCCGCTTTCGTTCCCTCTCTTCCCGTTGCCTTTGCCGATACTCTAATACTTTCTGGGCAAACTCTACATCCTCAGTATTGAGCCGATAGTACCTAACGCGCTTACCATCTTCAAGCGGTCGTCGTGATTCGGTGGACAGTCCCAGTTGAGCGAGATACTGCCCCAAAATCCATACAGGAGATTCATCAAGGGGAATGGTCAGATTAAGAATACCTTTAACGTGAGATGTATTGCGCTTAGAAAACTCAGCCAAAGCCTGAATCATCGCTTCGTCCCCTTTAATCTCAACCCCAGCCATCATAGACATCAACACTGCCCTGAGTCCCAGCCGATGACGCATCAACCAAGCGGTAGAATGATTGCTCCAGTCTGTGCAGATAGCTAATCGCTCCCGTTCCGATTTATCACGTTCGGCAACAATAGCTGGCGGTGGAATAAACTCGCGCCCCTGATCATCAGCAACCATTTCCCCCGGTGCGGCCAATATCGCTTCAAGTGCGACAATCTTTTTAATTAAGCGTCCCCCGTCATCTTGCTCAACCAGTTCCGGGGTTACGCTCATGCCGTAAGTGTCCTGTATGCGGAACTTCTCACACTCCAAAACTTCTTCGGGCTTCAGGTAATCTTGATGTTGCCTACTGATGTAAGTCCTTCTGTCAATATCTTTGGCATTGACAACTTTACGGTAATGCTCCTCATCAATGGCAATACCAGCCGCCTTCATCCACCGCGAAGTCGCTTCATCACCACCGTTGCCCAAAGGAATAATCGTATTGCCCATTTCCTCTAAGAGCGATCGCAAATCAGCCCGTAAATGATTGATAGACCAATTGCGTTGCCCTTCAATCTGACAACTAGCATCTAATGCCCAATCCTTCTCAGCCCCACGTTTGCCCGAATCCCTGTTAATGCGAATCAGAAACGCGGTCATCTCATTTGTCTGGAGAATCTTTTCTTTAATGCGTCGGGCATTGGTTTCGGCGTAACCAAAGGGGGGACGCGGAGCCACCCAAACATACATGGGGACATTTGGACGATACCGCCATAATTGCTGGGCGCATTCTGTAGCCGACTGCGAGACAGCATGAAACACGCCAAACACGGCATCAAAATGATAGCTGGAAATGTCAACCCCTGAACTGAGACTGGGAGTAATTAAAAAAGCGTCAAGATCCTTAATGGCAATGTTAATCTCTCGGATAAAGATGACATTCTCTTCACTACCACTGTTCTCGGAGTGAATAGCCCACACCCGTAACTTGCGGTCTTCGGCTGATTCCGGTGTATCATCAGCGTCATCAATTGCTGAACCATCATTGAGCGCTCTTTCTAGCTTTTTAATAAACCGCTTACTGTCGCTGACCATCATCAACTTTTTACCCATCATCAGTTGAGCGTGAAACTCGGCAACGATTGCGCTGCTGTTTTTCCCCTCGTACCAATGAACTTGACGACCACCTGAGCGATACAGGTTTTTGATGATGTAGGGTTTTTCACCAGTCGGTCGCAAATTCATGAAAAACTCAATGGTCAGGTCATCGAGGTGAGCATCTGCCAACACTACCAATTTGGCGTTGTAAACTAGATACTCAAGCACTTCCAGAATCGCCCCCCTGTGTTCTTTGCAGGTTTTGGACTTCAGCAGATGGGCGAGGTACTGACAGGCTTCATCAATAAATAGAATATCGTAAGCCTGTAAATCATTTGCCATTTTATACAGAGAATCCACGGTAATGCTGAGAGCTTTTACCTGACCCCAGTCCCCGCAAGAAATCGCGGAGTACATTGCTGTTTGTAAGCGATCGCTGAGATTCTTGAGCAAAGTAACCCGATGCCCATTGTTCAAAAAGCTCAAGTTTGGGTTATCTCTTCTGAGAACTGCCAAAATTTCAGTCTTTCCTGTTCCCATGTCGGAAACCAAACCAACTAACCCCGATTGAGGTAGGGAGTGAATTGCAAGTGAGAGATAGCGGGTATTAACTGTCACATTGGGCTTGTACTTATGGAGTCCCCTAGCTCGGTTAATGAAAAATCTTTGCTTGTACTCGCTGATTCTCAAGGCATCAGCAATCATTGTGGTCACGGCTTTGTCTGCCTTTCTACCCAGAGCCACAACCCAATCGTCAATTCCTTTCTCTGGCCCTGGCAGCAGCGCTACTTCACATTGGCAACAAAGTTCTACAATTGCAGAAGCTGTGCGGCGAGTAGCTTGAAAAATCTGCTGTTTAGTTTTGGGTTTGCTTTCGTAGTCGAACAGAACAACGATTTTACGCCCCTTTTGAGTCATTGGGACTAAATCAGGGTGAAGTCTTTCTAAATCCTCCTTGCCCACTCGGCCATTCCAGATTCCAGGGAGTGCGATCGCTACAAAGCCCAAAGTTAGGAGACAACCAGCCTTCTTCTCGCCCTCTGTAAGGATTACAGGGATTTCAGGATGTGCCATTACCCAAGCCCAAAAACCTAACGCCTCTCCCTGGTCGGTAATGGTAATATGTTCTGGCATCGGCACGTTATAGCGAAGTGATACCAACCGCCATAAATGTAGGGGCATTCTCAAGTAGGTAACTCGGTTGGGAGTTTTGGGAGGCGACTCGTACTTGACTGGCTTTTGAGTTTGCTGCTGTGTAGTCTTGTCCCATTCGAGGCGGGGGTAATCTGGTTTCATCCGTCCCCAGTCCATCGCCAACCAATCATTAAGCGGGTCAAGTCCGCTAACCCACCATGCACCGTTTTCCGCGTGGGCATATCGTTTCAAGTAGCCATCACGCAGTCGCCCATCGTTACGTCTGGCAGTTTGAGGTAGGGCGCATAATAGATATTCATACACTGAGGGGCCACTAAGAGAACGGACATTCAAAGCTATTAACTCTGGGTCAACAGCACTGGCTAACCATTCATTCCAGTGGTTGGCTTCTATGTGAGAGGGGCGAGATATCATCTCAAACGCCCCTATAACTTCATGTGATTGAAGTGCGCGGTTGTTATTAATCACGGATTTTTCCCTCAAATACTTTGGTTTTCAGTATCTGGAGGGGGTTATCGCGCTACTTTACCTTATATCTACAGAATTCGCTGTATTGCTTGATTTTGCCCTTTATTGAGCGAAGAAAAACAATTTAATGAATTTTTCTGCCAAAATCTGCAAGCAGAAATTTATAAATTGCCACAGCAACTCATATATAATATGAGTAAGCAGCGCGGACTAGTCTCTTTTGCCAATTAGTGGTTAGATATCTCACCTTCCTTCCACTTCTTTGGTCGTCTAGAGATAAACCCCGCTTCCAAGTAATTTGAAATATTTAATTTTCTACATCKGGCAAAACGTTTACTACCTAGTAGCGCTTTGCCCTTTTAATTTTTGGTGCTGTTGTATATTTACCTCCTTTACAAGCTTGATTTAGGTAATAGCTTGATCTTACAGAACTTCTGGTCGTCTTCTATCTAACAAGACCTGACTTTTACTTGAAATTACTTAATAAAAGTTGATAGTTTTTCAAGTAATTGAAGTTCTGTACGTTGCCTTCATTCATGTCACCTCCTCTCAAACTGAAAATTGGGAGAAGTTACAGGACTCTAACTTATTATATAGCTCTAATACTCCGAAATCTAAGCTGAATTTTTCTTGCCTCTTCTTGTAAGCCAGTCTTTAATCAAATCCTTGACTACATCTTCCATAACCAAATCATCTTCTGTGCAAGCAAGCTTGAAAGATTTGTGAAGTTCTCGTGGCACTCTGGCACGGACATAAACAGGGTCATCTTTATTGGTAGATGGTCTTCCTGGTTTTTTCTTTTCCTCCATAGCTCAAATACTCATTAATTAATTTTCTTAATTATCGCCAAAGTATAAGTAAATATTACTTTCCGAGTACTTGAGTATTAGAGTTTTCGAGCTATGCTAAATATGCAAGCCAAAACCAGTCACCCAACAAAGGCAACAGAAGCCAGAAAGTGATGCTATGGCTTGCCCCTAACTGGATATCTGGATTTGTCTAGATTTAGCTATAAATCAACCCCAAGCCAGAAAAATCAAGACTTTCACCAACCATCAGAACCATGACAACCCTATATTCCAATGCCAAAAATTGGCTAGTTCAAGCAGAGTTGTTAGCCAATTCCGGGCTAACTGACCTTATCGCCGGAAAAGATTCAGGTGCAGGGTATGGCAAAGCAATCATCGGTGATTTTTCGATCATGATGCCTGCCGCATACTCACTTGTTCGCAACCGCAACATTATGCACCACGAAACCATCTCAAAAGATGGCTGCTGGGTGCGTTATTTACAAGGTTCGCGGCTTGACTTAAAAGACGTTCAATTCTTTTGGGGCAGTGCGGCTCTAGCCCAAAGTGACCACACCCTGCTACACGAAGATAAGGCGAAAAAAGCAGAACTCGCACTAGAAAGTATCCTTGCAGATTTGGCAGTTCTGAATATTCCCGATGGAGTCAAGCTTTCAATTAGTTTGAGCAATCACAACCCAGAACGCTGGGGCCAAGAGATTAAACGCCGAGTATCTGGCACTCACACCTTTGAGCATCTGCACCCTGTAACCCGTTCCATTGTCACCAAGACAGTTGAAATCGTAGTCACAGGCATTTACCCCGAAGGATTTGGCAGCATTGCCCACTGCTTATTCGGTGAAGCGTCCCTAATTCTTGACCCTTCAGAATTAGCGATCGCTCTCGATATTGGTTCATCAACTTGGCTTGTAACCGTGTTCAACGGCAGTGGCGCAGTGATTGACCGTCACTTGATTGAAGGTGGTTGCGGTGAACTGCACAGCATGATTGCAGAATCTCTCGACAAGCGAAACGACAGAGTGAGTCTGCTGTCCAAGGACGTGAAGCACTCGCCCAGCTTGGTGAACCAGGGGATTATCGAAGGCACTTTTACTTATGGCGGCAACCACCTGACTGGTAAAAAGTTTGAGGCAGAGTACAGCCAATGTCTAGATGAATGGTGGTCAAACAGGATTGAGAAATTCGCCAACTTTGTGACTGCTGGTAATTATCTAGACCGAGCGAAATACCTTGTCGCCTGGGGTGGGGGTGTTTCCTTGCCAGTGGTGGATCAGAACCTAGCCGGTTTAGGCTTTGTGGTCTTGAACAATCCCCAATTCATCAATGCTTTGGGATTGAAACTATTAACTCAAATATCTTTGGGAGCCTAATCAATGAATTACGAATCTCGGCGTATAACCATCTCCTACCTAGCAGTAATTGAATTGTGCAAGATTTTTGATTTACCCCAAGATGCACCGACACAAGCACTTTCAGCAGGTGTTGAGAAGCTGATTTTTCAACACGGTAATGTCCAATCATCACCCAAACCCGAAACAGTGCAATCTACACAACCAAATAAATCGGCACTTAGCGCAATGGTCACTAATTTCAAAGGGGCAGCATGAGCAAATCTACAAACACGCTTTTTGGTATTGGTGCAACAGCAGCAGCGTTAGCCTTTGGCTACTTCGGAGTGCAGTACATCGGTAAAAACAATATGTTCACCATCGCCGCAGCTATGGGTGGTGCAGGTGCAATCAGTTATGTATTTCAAAAGCCAAAAGAACAGCCAGCCTCGACACAATTGGAGCCAGAATTATCCAAAACAAAAAAGAGGTCTAAGAAGGTATGAGCAACCAAGAAACCATGCAGACACAACCATCGCTAACAACAACCGAAATCATGACCATTCTCTTGGGTTGCGAACAGACTCTTAGGTTTGTCCAAGCATCGCCAAATTACAAACAAATTGAAGCGTCATCGCGTTTCAGTACATCGAATGATTTGCGTTTGGGTGATGCGATTCAAGCACTTTTAGAGATTCACGAAGCAATCTTAGATATCGAGTTTTACTCCCAAATTGAGGGAGAAACTTATCCAATAAACAACAGCAAGAGTGCGTAATCATTTGTACTCTTTTGGAGTCAATAGAGGCAGCAATGAATAATTTAAGCAGAGTCTATGACTCAACCCTATTAACCAATTCCAAAGTCTATCAAATAGACCGAACCCTCTATCAATATCTGTTCAAAACAGGCACAATCCAGCATCCAAAGTATCACTTTCGCCCTCTGGCTGGACAACGAAAAAAGGCTGATTTATTGCTCAATCACAAGGCTTTGACTACTCGTTGTTACGAAGTCACAGGCATGAGTACCAATGCGAGAGTTATTAGCCAGGAATCACTGCAATTATCAATTTTCTGAGGTGAATTATGAACACTCAACCACTGCCAGAATTGATTGCACAAGCCCAGCAATTAGTAACTCAAATTCGGCAGCATCCACAATATCAACGCTTACATTTTGACTGTGACGTAACGCTTGGAGATGTCAGGCAATTTTTCAACACTCTGCAATGGGAGGCTACAGCTTCTACTGTGGATGTTTCAAGAGAAGGCTTTTTTCAGTAATGGGAGAGCGATCGCACGAGCCGGCAAGCACAGCGATCGCCCACTGAGTAATGCATCAAGTACATCACACAATTAGGATTTTACCAGCATGACACTTGACTATAGAAACCCTAACGACTGGGGACGTTCACCCCTAACTGACTCCGCCTTGAGATTGCAGCAACTTTTAGCAGAAGCTTCAGGTGATATTGAGCCAGTTGACCCAGACGTAGAAGAGACTTTTGATTACCCAACATTCACCGGAACTGAATTTTTAGCAACTCACTCCACCATTGACGATCATCCTTATGCTGCTGCATTTGGTCAGTTCCTTGGTAATGGCATTGACCCAGACGCAGCCAATCTCTTGGCACACGGACAAAACCGCTTTGACCTCATCAGTGATGACCTTGATTCTCCACTAAGGCAACGGGCAACCCGAATCTATGACCGTTTTGTAGAGATGAACTACTGGCCAGATGATGACGAGTCGGGGCATGAACCGGACAACTTTACTTGGGGTGAGCAGCCATGAACCGGACAGTCAAACTCAAACTAGATGCACCCATCACCTACGCTGCCTTGCATTCCCTTTCGGGAATTAGCCAAGAAACAGTATTTCAAGCCCTCGACGGCAATCCAACAGCAGCAGCAACTGTAGCAGATTTCCGAATCAAGCAAACCCAACGCGCTCAGAATGCAAAGGCTGTATTCGGCAACTTAAACCAAGGGCTACAGGCAACTGAAGCAGTGATGACAGAAGAAACCAAGTTTCTGACTGAGGCTGGTGCAAGCATTAACAAAATGGCTGATGGATGGTCAAAGGTTCGGGTCAGTGATGCGCGATTGGGCTACGGCTTAGAACAGAAGGTTATCGCCTCCGACAACCAATTAAGCCAAGAACAATTTCGGCACGGACGTACACTAAACCTACTTGGTGAATCGCACCGCGTCGCACTGAGGACGATTGAAATTGATTCCAACAAAGCGAAGACGCAGTTGTGGCAGCAGGTAAGGGACAAGCAGCAGGGACTATCACCAGCAGACAGAGCCAAAGAAACACTAAAAGACATCCACAGACACGGTTCAGCAGCAATGCGAGGAGTCAAAGGTTTCTTTAGACGGTTAATTGACTAACTCTTAAATCCCCCAGACTCACTGGGGGATAACCATTTGAAAGGTGTTCCTATGCTCATCAAAAATCAAAACCAATCACCCATCTATTTTGATGCAGAGATTGTAGACGAGCGTACACAGCATATTCAGGGCGAACAATACGACAGCGAACAGGTACAGTCAGAGATCGCCCAAACCGATGGCGGTGTGGCTGTACTTCGTGGCATTGCTCAGGGTTCGTTCCTGGCAGGCTTTCAAGTTGCGTCAACCCAATCGCTGTACCTAGCAGGCAGTGTTGGGCTGTTTCCCGCAGTAGTGGCAGGTTTACCTGTTGGGCTTTCTGTTGCTGCTACACTCTGCTATTTACGTTTTGAGAATAGTGTGATTCCCCAGATTGCCGACCGTCAAAAGTTTGGGCTTGGGGTAACTCGCACCCTCATGCTGGCTGCTAGTTCGTGGAAACTAACCACAGATGCCCAACAGATGGACTTCGTAGCCCGTAGCAGTTTTTCGGGTGTTACCCAACAGGTAAAGCAGTATGAGGGCATCCAAAAACCGCAGCAAGACCATTTCCCCTTGATTCTGAGCTTTACCGCAGTAATAGCCGTGATTTTCGCTTTATATTGCCGTAAGAGATGACTATGGACACCAAACCATCTGACCTAAATCAACGCTCATACAACATTCCAGCGCGTCTAAATCTCCTCATGATGGTATCGGTATTAGGTGCGGTGACTTGTGCCATTGCTGCCCACGTTGGCGACGGCATTGCAAAGAAAGAACTGTGCTTTTACCCTGAGTCGGCAAGGGTGTATGACGCGCCAATCCAGGCCGAAGGTGAGACAGAGCGTTTACTGTTGGGTAACAAGTATTGCCGATACGACCAGCGATCGCAAATCCCTGAACCCTACTTGAAAGCTAACCAGTACCGCACAAGCAACCCGAACTATAACCCTTGGGCATTTCTCCAGCACGAGAGCTTGTACGTCTATCGAGAATTGCCTGCTGACAACCCCTTTAAGATTCACCTTGGATTAGGGGCGATGGTGTTAGGGGGGATTGGGTTGTGGGCCACCTCTAAGGCGAGGGATTATCTAAGCGATATCAGACCCCACTACCGAGCTACTAAACAGTTTGAGGGCGTGAAAGCTAACTACTCTGTGAAACTGGGTGAGCAGCTGCTTGAACTGTCTGGGAACGAATTACTTAAATACCTGCGTGGTATCAAAATCGCTGAGGCTAGACAGCAGTTTATCGCCAGCATCACCCCGCAGCAAGTAACAGCTCTACTCATGGCGATGTCGGCAGAGGACTATCAAGAGTTTGGGTATTTACTAGATGGGGGTGCAAGCTTCGATAAGTTTGAGCAACCCCAGGCACAGCTACCACACGGCACACCGGGAACAGTAACCGAACAAGTGCAGCAGCCAGTTATCGCCAACGGTGACAAATACCAATGGATGAAAAACGCTATTGGCTACCCTGCTTTACTGTTTGGGGGGATGGGTTCGGGTAAGTCGTGGACGACCAGAGAGATTGTCTGGCAGAAGGTAAACGCTGGTTGGGATGTTGTAGCTTTAGACCCTCACGGAACTGAGGTTGAATGGCGAGGGGTGAGGCTGATTACTGGCTATAGGGAAATCGCTGATTTCATGCAATGGTACATGGATGAGATGCGATTGCGCTATGCTGCTTACCGTAATTCGGGCATGACCGAGGAGCAATGGACGCAGCATTTAAGGGCATCTGGTAAACAGTTGTCGGTGATTTGCGAGGAGTTCACCACATGGACGGATCACATCATTGAGCCGATGCCGTTGGATGCCCCCGACAACTGGAAACCTGACCCAGATTTCATTGGTAAATGGTTTCGCTGTGCCATGACCGAAAGCCGCAAACAGTTGATGATTCCCCTATTTGTGGCACATGACCGCACGATGGAAATTTTAGCCAAAGCTAAAGGGTTATCAAAACTTAGGGATGCGGCTTTATTAGAGATTGAGTTAATCGCACAAGTTGACCCGGTGACGACTGAGGCCAAGGCATCGGGCATGGGGAAAATTAAACTACCGGGGCATGGTCAATGGTTGCCAATTGAACTGCCTAAACTTGACCATAAACGGATTGATTTTAGGCTTGATAAATCCGTGAAAACTGATGAAGCGCCACCCATAGATAAAGCCACATTAGAACGCATTTATGAACTGGAATTTAATATCGGTGGCAAGGCTGGTGATACCCCAGATGAAAAAACTAAACTCTCACCGATGGCGCAAAAATTGTATGAATATCTCACCAGAACTGAGCGAATAGAAGCTGATGTAAGAGAGTTCAAGGGCAATTTTAAAGTGAACGGTGAGAGATTTACTGTTGAGCAAATCAAGGGCTGGATGTACGAAATTGTTGGGGCATCTTTAGCAGACTGGATAGGCGAGGGTGTTATCAAGCTCAATCAAATTTGACTGCGATTGGTGTCTGGTGTCTAGCCCCAAAAACACCCTTTCTTAGCGGACACCGGACACCAGATACCACAGACACTAAACCCCAAAACCCTTATCTAGCCTAGACACCAGCAGACACCAGCCCAGACACGAGCCAGACACCAAGTGTCTATTACGTGTCCGCTAGACACCAATAATAAATACCCGAATAAAAAGCAATTTATTATTAGAAGATTATCTATATCATGCTGAAAATAGTAATTTTTGAACCAGAAATATTCACGCTCTTAGGCATCAAAGTAACTATTGAACAATCTCCTGATATAGAATTTACAGTGTCAGCTAATTGTGGGAAGATAGGTTTTCAGTTAATTGAACAGATGAACCCTGATGTTGTATTAGTTGATTTACTCTTGCCGGACATGATTGGTTTAGAACTGACTCGCTCAATTAAAGGAAAGACTAATAGTAAAATAGTGATATTTACTAATCAGACTCATTCAGACTTTATTAACTCGGCTTTCCGTCATGATGCTGATTATTATATGCTCAAGATTGCTGATATAGAATTGATTTAACTAGCCATCAAGAGAGCTTACTTTGATGAATGCCTGCTTGACCCTTAGCTGGCTAAAAAACTGTTAAAAAGCCTTTATAAAAATAGATATATTGACCCTAGTTTTGCTGACAAAAACTTGCTTGACTCTCCCACCGAACGACAAATACAAGTCCTGCGTTTACTGGCTCAGGGTTTGGTTTTTGAACAGATTGCCAAAGAAATGTTTCTCTCTGTTAGTACAGTCAAACGTTATGCCAGTGATTTGTATAGCAAGTGGCAAGTAAAAAATAGTTATAAGGCTATAAAAAGAGGGGCGATGCTTGGTTATATTGACTATAACTTGATTGTGAATGAATGATGTATTGGTGAGGAGAGCGAAAGGATTAATTCGGGGATTGAAGCATAAAAAACTGGCTGTAACAAAAGATAATCGCTTTAAAGCTTTGTAATTACGCAATTCTTCGTGGTATATCTGTATCCAAAAAACAAAATTGGATGTTGCACCCAACCATGCCCMAGGACTTCTCCGATCAAAATCTTCGTGGGCGCTCCTTCAAAGGTCAAAACCTTGAGGGGGCTAATTTTAGGGGTGCAGATATTTGCAGTGTAGATTTTACAGGGGCGAATCTGAGGGGGGCAAATTTCAGTCATGCTACTGCTGGACTGCAAAAGCGTTGGGCTATTTTTTTAGTCTGTATTTCGTGGTTGCTGTCTGGAGTTTCAGGGTTTTTCTCAGTTTTCACTGGAACGTTAATAGCTAGTATATTTGATAGTTCAATTCCCGAAAATCAAGTTGCAGGCTGCACCGCCTTAATAGTAGTAATTGTTGTTTTTATAGTTATCCTTCGCCAAGGATTCAACTCAGCCATCGCCATCACTGGAGCCATCGCCGGAGTCATCGCTGGAGCCATCACCATCGCCACCGCCATTGCCGGAGTTATCGTCGTCACCATTGCCATCACCGGAGCCAGAACCACCGCCATCGCCATCGCTGGAGCCATCATCATTGCCATTGCTGGTATCATTGTCATCGCCATTGCCATTGCTGGTATCATTGCCATCACTATCGCCGAAGCCATCACCATCGCCATCATCATTGCCATTGCTGGTATTATTGCCATCGCCATCGCTATCGCCATTGCCATTGCTATCGCCATTGCCGGAGGCATCACCATCGCTGGAGCTATCACTAGAGCCGGAGCCATTGTCGAAGCGGGAGGCATCGCCATTGTCGGAGCCAGAGCCGGAGCCATCGTCATCGCCATCGCCATCGCCGGAGCTACCGCCTTATTTAGTGCTTACATTGCTTGGAGAGCAATGAAGGGAGATGAAAAATACTCTTTGATTCAGAACATCGCTGTTGCTTTTGCAGCCTTTGGCGGTACTAGCTTTCGCAACGCCAACTTAACTGATGCTAACTTCACGGCTGCCACACTTAAAAGTACAGACTTTAGAAAAGCTAATTTGACTCGCACCTGTTTCCATAAAACTAAAAAACTCGACCATGTTCGTCCTGGAACAACTTACCTTCAAAAAGCACAACTGCGTCAAGTTCTGGTAACAAGCCAGGGACTAGACTTGAATTTTGACCGCGAAGACTTGCGAGGAGTAAATTTTCAAGGAGCCAATTTAATAGATACCAGTTTTATTGGCACAGATTTAAGTAAAGCGAATTTAAAAGATGCAGATTTATCCAGAGCGAAGTTAGTACAGGCACAACTTAATGGAACTGATTTAACAGGCTCTAATCTTACGGGAGCATACATCCAAGATTGGGGTATTAGCACTGACACCAAATTTTATGGGGTGAGATGTCAGTACGTTTATATGCGACTCCCTACAAAAGAAAACCCTGACCCCCTCCGCAAACCAGATAACAATCAAGAAGTGTTTGCTCCGGGGGAGTTCGGTGATTTCATTAAACCAATTTTCGATACCCTTGACCTCTACCACAACCAAGGTGTTGACCCCAGAGCGATCGCTATTTCCTTTAAGCAATTAGCAGAGAATCACCCAGAAGCTGACCTGCGAATTGTCGGCATGGAAGTACGAGGTGAAGATAAGTTTTTACTTCGTGCTAAAACCGCAGCGACGGCTGACAAGTCCCAACTGAGTGCAGAATATTTTGATAGTTATAATCAGTTTAAAGGCTTACCAAAGAGAGAAATTAAATTACTTTTAGCAGAAAAAGATAATCAGATTCGCAGATTAGAGAATATGGTGATGACGGCGTTAGAGCGCCCTAGTTTTTATTCAAACACCCAAGTAGGACAGGTAGGTACTATGACAAACAACCCCGGTGGATTTTCAGTTGGTGGTTCAGTAGGTGGTAACGTTAACAACGTTCAAGGGGATAACAACCGCGCAGTGCAAGGGGATAATAATCAGGCTGTCCTTGGTGATGGTAATCAGGTGACGCAACAAAATCAAGTGGGGGCAGATACCGGAGAATCACTAACTAAAGAGGATGTTGTCAAGTTACTGGCACAATTAGAAACTTTAATTCAAGGCGCAGAACTCCCAGCCGACACTAAAGAAGAAGTAATTGAAGATTTGAGTGCTGCTAAGAAAGCAACGGATAAAGAAGAACCAAATAAGCAACGAGCATTAGAGCGTTTGGGAACTGTGGCAGAAACACTTGAAAAAACGACTAAGGGCGTGGAAGCTGGTCAGAAAATCTGGACAACAGCCAAGCCGATTATTGTGAAAGTTGCAACCTGGTTAGGTGCGGCGGCTGGTTCTCACCTGTTGGGATTGTAGAACTGATTTATGAGCCAGTTGCCACCAGAAAACTCTGATTCACAACAGCCTGATGCAGATCCAAAGCAGCAGGCTGATAGTTCCATACCTCAAAATGTAGTTCAGGGGAATCAAAACCGCGTAGTTCAAGGTAATAATAACCAAGCTGTTATCGGGGATGGCAATACTATATTTAACAATGAGATTGCTATCAATACAATTAATAACAATGTTTATCAGGCAGTAATTTATAATCAACCTGCACAACAAAACCAAAGATTTTTAGAGTTGCAATTGTCAGCAGTTACTTCTGAACTAGATCGGACTTTATTAGAGTTTTCAGAAGCTAAAAATGCAGAACTACAGGAAATTATAGAACTGGGTCATCGAGGGCAAAGAAAAAGTGCCTATGCTCGTGTAGTAGAATTAAGAAAAGGAGATAATTGGAATAGATTCACAAAATCGCTTCAAGCTAAAATTTTCAGAATGTTAGCAGGGTATGCAATTTTAATTGATAAAAATGGAGATCAAGCTAAGGCTCTAGCAAACGAAGCACATAACATAGATCCAGAGACAGATGATACTTATATTCGTACCCTTATTTCATACCAGACTGAAGGCGCTAAAACTACTTTAACCAAGATTTCCACTACAAATAATATCTATATTTTTAATCTCAGATTAGGGTTGTTGTTAGAGGAAGGCCGTTTTGATGATGTAATTAACGAAATCCAAACTATTCCTGAAAGTATCCAACCAAATGCTGAAACTTATCGACTGCACGCATTAACTCTTCTGTGTCAAGGTAATATCCACAGTGCCACACATAAAATCCAAGAAGCTATTGCTATTAGTCCTGATTGGGAGAGTGTGCGTGAATATGAAGCAATAATTAACTACTTTAGTGCAATATCGCCTGTTATCTTGCAGCCATCAACCTTTCCTCATCCAGAACCTGTAGATAGTTCGTTTCTAAAACGTGATGCTGAAAGTTTACAACGTTTACGTAAAGCGGAAGCTGAATTTGCAAAGCTGATATTAGAAACTGAAAGAGAAGATGAGTTATACCAATATAGACAAGAATGGCGTTTAGCTTGTTTGGCAAATGATCCAGAACGACAACCCGAAGCTGAAGCTTTCTGTCAAACTCTTCTACAACACAACCCTATTCAAACAAGAGTAATTATTTGGGCTATTGCTCGAAATTACCAAATTAATCTATTATCTTGTAAAAATGCCTTAGAAAAATCTATTGAAGAATCAGAAAATAATTTTGAACAAATTACAGTTTTGATTTGGTTATATTTGAATGAAGACAAAAATCAACAAGCATTAGCACTTTTGGAGCAAAAAAAGAGTTTCTTTGAACAACAAGGCTTAACAAATTACTGGATTCTTTGGCACGCTCAAATACTGGTTGCTAATGGAAATTATTTAGAAGCTTTACAAGAAGCAAATACTTTAAATAATACTCCTGCTAGTCGTCAAGTACATACCCTCATATTACGACAAATTGCCAAGCAGTCTAACGACTGGCAATCAGTAGTTGAGTATTTAGAAACTTGCTTTCAGGAAAGTCAAAATGCTTGGTTTTTATATGAATGCTGCCGATTAAAAGCCGACCTAAAAGACTGGACTTATATTGCTGACCGTGCAGATATGCTAGTAGAAAGTGTTGGCACATTGGCGGCTTTAGACCTTGCTGTTAATTGCCTCTGGAATGCAGAACGACCAAGAAAGTGCCTTCAGTTGTTAAATGATAATCAACAACTATTTCCAGAGGGGGTTTTGCCAGGGTACTTACGCCATTTAAAAATTCTGTGTTTAGCAAACACTCCCTTAATAATCCAAGCACTTACTGAAGCCGAAGCTTTGTTTAAAGAACAGAGACAGATTGAATATCTGCTGACTTGGATAGATTTACAGTTACGCTTAGGAGATATGAAAGGACTGGTAATATCAGCACGGGAGTTAGCTGCTCATAAAGATGTCCAACCAATCAATCTTCTAAAGGCAGCCAATTGGGTTTATCTGGAAAACAAAAAATTGGCACAGAAGTTATGGAAGCAAGCTACAGAAAAACCTATTGATGAAAATCTGCTGGATTTGGTAATTGATTTAAGCTTCAAGTTAAATCTTGAAAAAGAAGCACGCTCATATATACAACAAGCACAACTTCTAGCATTAGAAGGAAAAGGGCCATTTAAGGCTGTTGATATTAGAGAGTTACTGAAATTATCCCAAAATAGGTACAACCAAGTAACTGATATTAGTAAAAAGTATGATAATGGAGAACTCCCAACACACGCAGTGGCAGAAGCAGGAAAAATTCCTTTACTAAAACTGCTTCATGAACAATTACAAAAAAATGCTTTTGCATCTAACCCACATTTTCAAGCACCTGTCTTTATTCGTCATGGCGGTCGTTTTATACAATTACTACCTTTTTCAGAAGAATTTATAGGTTTATCCTCTCAATGGCGCTTACACATAGATATATCTGC
The DNA here is from genome assembly GCF_005869855.1 of Nostoc sp. PA-18-2419. Classification (GTDB taxonomy): domain Bacteria; phylum Cyanobacteriota; class Cyanobacteriia; order Cyanobacteriales; family Nostocaceae; genus Nostoc. The sequence goes on from NZ_SZNH01000042.1 coordinate 15,982, forward strand.
TTTTTTATTAGCCGCACACTTGGATATTCTAGATGCAGTAGAACAGTATTTCCAACCTTTAAAAATTTCGGCTGCTCTTCAAATGTCTTTAGTGCATCAGCGCCGAATGCTTTTCTCTTACCAAGCTTCTCATTTTGAGACTAATAGTCAGATTTTAGAACACATCAAAAGCCGCAAGTTAAGAGAAATACAACCTGATAATAATATCACTGAGTTGGGAGAACTTGCAGAAATTAAAGGTAAAGAATGGGCCTCTTTATTAGAAAAAGTAAAAGCTGAAGGTGGGTATTTAGTTGAGTTTTTACCTCTTTCTAAAATAAATAACGAAGGAGAGTCATACCCGATTGCATTATCAGATTCAGCAAAAACACACTTAATAAACTGTCGCTCTTTGGTAGAAGCATTGAAATGCAATAATCTCTTGGGAGAAGAACAATATCAAGAAGTTTTACGAGATTTAGGAAACCAAGCTTATCTAGATCCTTTAGCTCCTATTCCTCAACTTAATACTCCGGTTATTTTCATAAATAGTACCATCGAGCCATTAATAAAAAATAAAGTTTTTAGTAAAATATGTCAACATTTCAAAATATTTATTGAGCATAATTACCTTAAACAAATCCAATTAGAATTGGAAACTCATGAGAAGCAGTGTTTAAAATTAGACCAATGGTTATCAGAGCAAATTGAGCGAGTACGTGATGGATTGGAACAGGGTATTTATGAAATAGTTACACTACCAGACAATGAAAATGAGGAAGGATTTAAACAAGAAGATAATTTAGACTTACTGACTGTTGTTGACTTGTTAACATTTACAGCTAACCCAAATGATGTTCTTTGGATAGATGACCGTTGCATTAATAAATTTCCACATCGTGAAGGTGCTTTCATTATTACTATCCTTGACGTACTTGATGCCCTCCTTGCTGGTAAACAACTAAATCTAGATGATTACTATGAGAAAATTTTAATATTGCGTAAAGCTAATGTTCGTTATATTCCTGTCACTGGACAAGAAATTATCCACTTTCTTAAACAAGCACAGGTAATTGACGGTGAAGTAAAAGAAACCGAGGAACTATCAGTTATTAGGCGTTATCTTGCTTCCTGCCTTCTAGATAATCATAGATTACAAATTCTACCAGCAACACCTGAAAACTTTTACAATTCTCAAAATGAGTTTAATTTTATACTAATTTGCTTCCGTGCTACTGAAGATGCCATTGTTGCTGGATGGCAAGATAAAGATTTAAGCGAGGATCATGCAGTAGCTTATGCTAATTGGATAGTAACTAATTTATATACTGGTACTTTTGGTACTCTCCACTTCTCATCTCTATCTAATCCTGAAAACAATAGATATAATTTTATAGCTTTAGATATTAGCGGTTTATATATACGTGGTATTGAACTGTTAGAAGCAACAGACATTCAGGAGCAAGAAAAGTTTACACGTCGTCAAAAATATTTCAACTGGATTGACCAGCGAATTGCAAAAACACGCTTTAGAGTCAATCCAGAAGTTGCAAAAATTACTGGTCACGTACTTCATACTGCAATCATCGAAAATAGTATGAAACCGCAAGAGGATGAAATACAAAATATAGTTAATAAACTCATTATTAATGAATTTTATAAAGACCTACCTAAGATAGTTAGTAGTGATATAGAATCTGATGTCAGTTTAATTAAATGGCTGGGTTACACATTTGTTGAATCTATTAATATTAATTCTTTTGTCTTTACAGAATCAGAATTTTGGTTAACTGTTGAGAAAGCTCTGAACGAAGGAGAAGCATTTATAGAAGCAAAAAAACCACTGATTAAATGTAAGATACAGAAAATTTTATTAAATGAATCTTCCCAAATAATTTTAGAGATAACGAGTGAAGATAATTCACTTAAACAAGCAATTGATGATCCTCTGTTTTTATTACTATCTAATAATAAAAATCTCTCCAAACAGATTCTGCAACAGCATCGTGTATGGTTTGATTGTGGTAATGAGACATTTGAGCAGTTTACCAATGAAATAATATCATTGGAAAATGCGAGAGAGCGATTTAGAATAGCAGAAGCTTTCCGAGATGATTCAGTTGCTAGATTCTATGCAATTCTAGAAAATAAACTCGAAAATAATAACTCGTTCAGTGCAGATGATTTAATTCCTCCATCAACTGATGGACTTCTACGGTACTTTCGATTAGATAATTTAATCACAGATAACAGGAACTTTTTAATTCAACTAAGTAGTGCAACTGAGTCTCTCTTAAATTCTAATGGTTTAAAGGAAACATTAAATCGATTATGCTGCTTACCAGTTAAACTACCACATATTTTGATAGATTCATTGGGTAATATTTCCGCAGAACAAAGGCAAAGTCTGCTTGAAAATTTAACAGAACACTGGACATCTCCTATATCAAAACTTCATTTAATTGACTTAGCTCTTCATTTTAGTGATGACGGTTCGAGAATTACTGATTTAGCTAAAAGAATATTAGATGAGTTATGTAGTGAGGAAGGTGAGGTTCACTTCTATATATTTCAGACCATACTTCATCTAGTCAACAATGAATTTAGTCATTGGAATGAAACAAAAAAATGGACTGTGCCTACTAGACTGGCTATGCTATGGGCGCATACTAGCAAATTATACAATATACTTGTTCTCAACAAAGAGGTGGAATCTTTAAAGACTTTTGCCCAGAAACTAGAAAAATATTGTTGGTCTAGACAACTTAACGCTGACACACTCAACCATGACCTAGAGTTTTGGAATGATATATTGCATCCAAATCGACTAACAAGGGAGGAGTTTGTTGTTAATGGTCTTGCAGCAATTACAGTAGACAAGCCAGTTGAATTACTTGAATGTCTCGGTATGCTTGACAAAGCAGTTACTTTTGCTGTGCGTGTTAAGGAAGAACAGCTTGTGCCAGATTTGAGGCTACTTCGAGATCCAATGCTGGCGAACGACTGTTTAGGCTCTTTACTCCGAAGTGACCGTCAACAAAGTCGATTACTGGGAACAGAACTCAGGCAGTATTTGGCATCTAGTCACCTAAAAACAATTACAGAAAATGCAATTGCAACTCTAGAAGAAAATCAGCTTTCTAAAGAATCCTGGTTATGGTTAATTATAGTAGTGGATACTTTACCAATTTATGATGATCTCAGAGAAAAAATAAAACATATTATAGAAACTTTGGATGTTTCTTCATTGTTGGCAACAGATATAGATTTAGTATTTTTAGCTTTTAAAGTTGCTTCATCCCAGATAATTTATATGGGAGATGAGCAATTAGAATCCTGTTTAGAAGACAAAGTGATCTATCTTGCTAATTTACTTGCTCTTCAAAACAAGGAAACAAATTTAGATAAACAACATATCCATAAATTTTTAGAGATTGTTTTCCGGCTTGCTAATATACCAGGAAATCCCAATAAAACTAGCCTGACTATAGGTAAACTTTTGAAAAAAACTTTAGGTGTATGCCCACGCCTTGCTAACACTGATTTATATCTCATAATGTCCAGGTTTGTTAACGAATTGCCAATACAACAACTAACCGGGTTATGGGAAGTAGTTTTGTATCTTCGGGCAATACGGGAGCAGGAACAGTAATAAAAGTTGCTACTCGTCGCAGCTTCGTAACACTACCTGTCATAGGGGTTTTCATGTCTCCAAATTTTTGCAACATAACCTCAAAACAAAGACAGTTGACCTGGCGATACATTTCCCCTGCGGCGCGTATGAAAACTGAGGTGGCAAGCTGTGCATAAGGCACATAAATTTTCTCGACAATTATCTTCTGGCGCAAAATTTCTATGATGAACTGTTAATGTTAATGCCATTCTTTGAGAACGGGTAAGCCTTGATGTATCATCGCCTGGGCGAATGCACTGCAACTGACATTTAGAACATCGCCAGTCCACTCCTTGTTTGACTTCAAGGGCGATATCTGACCAATTTTGGGGATAACGTTGCTGCGATTTTCTTGGCATTCCCTGATTCTAAAAATACGTAGTAACATTTGATTTGGTTGTGCCTTGTCTGTTGAGGGAGGAATAGGGTTCGTAGCGGGGTAAACTGTCTGTAATAAGAATGAATTACTGACTACCAGCCCTCACGCAAAGCTCTAACAAAGGTATTTGTGGCGTGTTCTGGTGAATTAAAAGGAATCCGGGAATTAAGGTCGAGTACGTACAAAATAGCGGCTTCTAAATTCTGGGAATAGACATTGATGGTCACTTGCACCCGGTCAGCTTGAAAAGCAATACCCAAAGCGCAAAGTGCCTCCCAATGAACAGCTAAGGGTTCAACTTCATATTCATCCAGGTCGAGCAAGTACAAATTAGCCAAAAGCCGTTGCTCTGGACTGCGATTCAAGTCACGGATATCATAAGCAATTTGTTCAGCGTTGATTCTCATAGCGAATCACCTGTCTGTTGCATTAATAGAAATTGCAATTATGGTAGCACTAAAAGCTTGATTCTTTCTTGTGAAATGAGTAGGTTGTTTGACGCTAGACTTTTAGTAAAAATTGTATAACTATGACTCTAATTCATACTTCATTGAAGCAATAATGTATGCTATTTGATTAGTGAGGTAATGGCTATTTCACAATGAAAAAGAAACTATCACCTAAAAAATTAGACCAATTGATTTTAATGATTGAAGAGCATGGTCTAGATTGGAATATAAGCAGGTACACTAAAGAGGGTCTTAGTACGTATCGAGCTTCAGTTTCACCCCCAATAGCGTCTAAGGTAACAGAACCGAAACCTACGTTTAGTAGAGGCGAGTGGAAAACTCCAGTAGAGGCTTTGGCTGATGCCTATGCGAGGTACAAGGCAAGTAGATTTATGCCAATAGTCGAGCAAATGGGATTACCCTAAAGATTTAGCGGATAAACCCTAAACCCTTGCGGTATTTGAACTAAAATTTTTTATGTAGAAACCTTAGACGATATTTCTAAATCAACTTTTGTTTTGTAAATCGCCATATCAATGGGCAATCCACGAAGATACCAGCGCAAAGTTCTGGCAACCCATTCTTCTCCTTCTGTTACCGATTGAGTCACTAGCTCTAGAACCTCATTAGTAACCGCTTCCCTAAGTGCTGCTAGTTTAATTCGAGAGAATTTATCTTGTCCTGATTTGAGACTCCTAAAATGAGCAAACCTAGCTCTATCGCCCAGATAGATAATTTCTTGAATTTCTTTAGCCAAGCTAGGTATGGGTTCGCAGACCGGAAGTTCTAGTGCAACTTCCCTAACGAATGTAATGCCAGTGTTATCGTCAAGGCACTGGTTAACAAGATAGTCAGCTTCCTGGTTCTGCTCCCGTGGTATCCATTCCAAATGGCACTTTTTAAACTGGCGCTTTAGTAATATAACTTGCTCATACAGGGGTATCAAATGCGGAGTTTTTACCGACCAAAACCCTGTTACTTGTTCAACTACTAACTTACTATCACCATAAACTCTGACATATTCACAGCCTAGTTCTAATGCTTTCTCCAGTCCCACGATGCAGCCAGCGTACTCTGCCTCATTAACTGTGGCATGGGGTAGGAATTTCTCAGCAATGTAAGTTTCTTCTTGATAGTTTATAACTGCTGCTCCCGCTGCCACGCCGGGATTGCCCCTACTTCCCCCGTCAAAGTATACTTTTGAGTCCCAAGGTGTTTTGTATTTTTTAGACATTTTGCAACTTGAGTCTTCACTAATTTCAAGTAGATTCTGAAAATAACAGTACCACCTCGGAGGTTTTTTGACTTGATTACCCGTATTTTCTTAATAACGACGGACAATTTAAACGGATGATATTCCAATTTTTATTCGTCCGCATTCTTCAACATAAGAGTCAACAACTCCGACATCTCCCACAGGTCTTTATTGCGATTATCGTCATAAATCATCAGCGTTCGCAGGTCAGCATTCAGGCTCAACTTCTGCACCTTTCTGATATTCCCATCAGTTGCATCAAGCGCCACCGTAATCGCCAAATGCCTGACCCTGTGCGGTGACATCGGTTTCTTCACCCCCGCCTTTTTAAAAGCCGTGGCACACTTGACCGCATAATCGCTTCACAGTACTATTGTACTACTGAGATATACCTCCTTAGCTGACCATTATCCCCACCAGTTCTGTGGGGTTATTTTTGATTTTAAATTCCATGTTTTCTAGTAATAGTACGGGAATTATTAAAGTTGAAAATTTATAAAATGGTACATTGACCTCGAAACTGAATCTACCACAAGCAATCCCAACTCATGAATGAAGAAATAGAAAATGACGAAAATGGTGAAATAAATACTTCACGAGAAAGCTGGTTTGAGAGAAGAAAGGCTTTGGAGTATATAAGCCATTACTTCCAGACAGCTAAAAAAGAGATTAGGATTGCTTCTGGATTTTTCACAATTAGAGGTTGGGGGCTAGTTCGACGATACACAAAAGGCAAGCGCGTTTATATATTAGTCGGTCTTGATGACCCTGGAGAGGAACGAGCGCGGCAAGCATTAATTGATGATATCCTACGTGACCTACGAACAGGTTTAGATAAGGATCGGCGACAGACGGTACTAGATTTAATAGAAAAAATGCAACAAGGCAGATTACACCTTGTTGATGCTAGAGCTACAGAACATCATGCCAAGCTATATATTGTTGACCACAAAGTAGTAATTATGGCTTCATCAAATCTTACCCAACGTGGTTTGATGGAGCAAGTCGAGGCAGGCAATATAATCACTAAACGCCGCGAAGTTGTAGCATTAGCAAACGAGTTTGATGCATATTTTGCTGAAGCGAAAGACATTACCCAAGAACTATTAGAAGTCTTGCAGCGATGGCTGAACTTTGTGCGACCGTGGGATGTGTACTTAAAAACTATGTTAGCCCTGGAAGACATACAACCAATCAAAAGTAATTATAAGAAACAACCTGTCTCATATCAGGTGGACATGATTGCCCAAACACTGCGGCAGATAAAAGAATCAGGCGGGTCAATGCTGGTAGCTTCCACCGGACTAGGCAAAACCGTCGTAGCAGTTCACGTAGCCTTACACCTCCGCAACGATGACCTAATTGATAATGTCATGGTTATTGGCCCAAAGGCAGTCCGCAGTAATTGGACACGCGAAATGCGTGATGCTGGTTTACCTTGCGAGTATTTTGTTTGTCAGGCTTTAGATAAAAGTAATTCAGATCAAGATGGTAGTTTGGAATTGTTTGAAGAAATTCAAAAAAATCTTCATGAGCAACGATGGTTAATTATTTTTGATGAAAGTCATTACTTTAGGAACCGTTTTAAACAAGATTTATTTAATATGAAGAAAAACCCAGCAGAGCGTCGAGCTTTTCTGCGGTTAAAAAAATTTTTGAAAAAGAGCAGCAATACTAAGGTTTTATTATTGACTGGTTCACCTTATGCTAGAGATGAAAGCAATTTAAATAATCAGTTATATTTATTACCACATACTGCCGAACTTCATACTTTGCTGGATGAAGATTACGACGATAACGCCCGTGCATGGCATATTGATCAAACCGAAGATTTTATTCATCTACCCGTAGCTTCTCAACTAACTACACCTCACGTAGCTAAATATTACAGTCAATTAGAGAATCAAGATAATTATATTATTTTTGGTACAGAGAAGAGATATATTCCCAAAATTGTCCTATACAGTGTCAATTTTCCGCTATTACTAGACAAGGAACTGGTAGAAGCAATTAAAAAAGGATATTTTGATTTAGATTCACGTAATCCAATGTTTAGAGAATGTATCAGGAGATTGGTGAAAATAGCCTGGGCAAGTTCGCCATTGGCTCTTCGTGGAGTTCTTGAAAGGGTTGTTGATACTCCTGGAGGAAAGAACGAGTACAAACTCGGTAAATCACAGTTTGTGTCGGCTCAACAGGAAAGACAATCTTTTTTGAATCCTTTAATCGAAACATTGACTAATTTGGATTTTAAAAGAGACTTGAAACTTGAAGCACTTTACATAATTATTCAAGAACTTAGGCAGAATTCAGAAAAAGCAATTATATTTTGTGAACGCCGTGCCACTGTTGTTTACTTAGCACAGGCATTAGAACAAATGTTCCCCGCATTAAAAGTAGTTGCAACTATCGAGCAGAGTGAGAATGAAGATAAATATCAGATGAAAGAAACCAATGAAATTGAAAAACTTATCAAAAAGTTTGCACCTATTTCTAATAATGCTGAAATTCTTTCTGAAGATAGCTATGATGTATTTATTTCAACAGATGCTCATGGAGTTGGGGTTAATATGCAAGATGCATCTGCTGTTATCAATTATGATATTGATTGGACTCCTATTGGCCCTGTTCAACGAGCTGGACGTATATTGCGTTTTTGGCATTCTCCACGAACAGTTAAAGTATATACCTTTGTTCCTAACCTGACACAAGAGACAGACCTGAAGTATGATTTAATCAGGATTAGACAACGTTGGGAAAATCTCATGTTGCGTCATGGAGAGTCTAGAAAGCTGACGGACTTGCCCGTTTTAACAATTGCCAATTCCCAAGAAATTAATATGCCTGAGCTTGCGTCTCAGGTAACAATAAAATCAGGTCAATTAGACTTAGATATTTTAGCAGATTTGGATATTTCTCCCTTCTATCAACATACAGCAAAACTACAAATGCATCGTGATTATGCTAAGACTATTCTTAATGATATTGTCAGTGCAAAACTAACTCATGATTCTGAACCATCAATTTACGTTTTACTTAATCACAATCAAAAATATCATACCCTTGTATACACACCTAAAAATAAACAAGTACGCGAACCGGATATTATCAAACTTCTCAATTTGATTGCGTGTAATGAAGATACTGAAATCCCTGTAGTTGATTATGGTTTGGTAGAAGAATTGAGCGATGCTTGCATCAGAGCTTGGTGCAACAAGCAGGGTATATCACCTGAAGAAATAGAAAGAATTTGTACTTTGTATCTCAAGCCAGAAAGTGAAGCTGATGAACTTGAAAGTTTGTTGAATGCACAATAAATAAAAAATGGGCTTGAGAAAAAACGTGACGAAAAAAGATTAAAAGTATTTTTATGGAACACTTATCCATATCTAACAACCCAACTGGATTACATATTGATGGGTTTCCTCATGCCGAAAAGCTAGTTAACCTTAAAGAACCACAGGCTAGGCGACTTGCAGACCTGGGTTTACACAGAACTGATCTTGAATTTGCAGCAGATTGTCTAGAAGCAATTAACACCGCTCCTAATGAGCCATTAGTTATGAGACAATCGCTGTGGCGCTCCGCTATCATCTACTACATAAAATGCTTTGGCGATAATGCCCGATTCCAGCTAAACTCAAGCAAGATATATAAGGGCGATGATCAAGCTCAAGAGGTCTTTACATACTTCAAAACACTTCGGAATAAGCATTTAGTTCATGATGAAAATTCCTATGCACAATGCATTCCTGGTGCTATCTTAAATCAGAAAGTTCACCCTTACAAAATCGAAAAGATCATTTGTGTTTGTGCAACTGCGGAAACACTATGTCAGGAAAATTATAGTAATCTTTACTTACTGATCCAAAAAGCAAAAGCTTGGGTAATCCAAGAATTCGATTCTCTTACTAATAATTTGACACAGCAGTTAGAATCTGAACCATACGATGATTTATACAATCGAGAGTCAATTAGTTACACTAAGCCAACAATTGATGAAATTAATAGAAAGCGAAACGTACTTTAGTACTTAAAGTCCTAGAACTAGCGAAGCTGTGACTAAGCGCTATCTACTCTAAATCAGCAAAAGAATTGAATTTACTTTTAATGATTTATTTTTAATGAATTACCATTAATCATTCCCATTGTTCAACATACCCGTCAACAACTCCGACATCTCCCACAAATCTTTATTCCTGTTATCGTCATAAATCATCAGCGTTCTGGGGTCAGCATGACGGCTTAACTTCTGCACCTTTCTGATATTGCCATCAGTGGCATCGAGCGCCGCCGTAATCGCCGAATGCCTGACCCTGTGTGGTGACATCGGTTTCTTCACCCCCGCCTTTTTAAAAGCTGCCGACACGATTTTATAGATAGCATCCGTAGTCAATCTATGCCCAGAGTTATGAAAATCTAACGCCGTAAAAATTGGTAAATTGGGATTCAAATCCCCCCTGGCAATTAACCAATCCGCTATCGCCGCCGCCACATCTTTTGACATATCCAAATATTCTTCATTCGTTCCCTTACCCTTACCTAAAACCCTCAACTTGCGACCATAAAAATCAAAATCGCCCACATTAAGATGGCATACCTCCTGGCGACGCAACGCTAAACCCCACAGCACCAGAAAAATTGCATAGTTGCGTTTACCAATCAAAGTTTCTCTATCAAACTGCTGAATCACAACAGATATCGCTTTGCTATCAACACCCCGCGTATCCCGATAAGCCTTGACCTTCTCCCCCGACACATCCTCCAGGGAATAGTTACACACCCCCAACTTCCGCCCCATTTTGGCCAACGACTTAATCGCCGCCAACCGCCGATTGATGGTTGCCTCCCGCAACCCAGATTTAATCAACATCGCCTTATATTTCAACACCACCATCACCGCCTGCTCTCGCTGCAAGTGCAAAAACTCCAGCACACTATCACCAGTCGGCGGCACAAGAGTCATCTTCAGAAAGAAATCCCTCAAATCCTTTTCATAAGCCCGTCGAGTATTGGGGTTGCGCTTATCTGCCAACAGCTGCGCCAACACATCTGGGTCTTTGTCTAGTTGTGCGTCAAAATATCTGGCGATCGGGGCATCTAAACACGCTTCCAACGAAGCAAAGACTATTTCTCCTGAATTTGGATTTGACATAAGTGCTGACTCGCGTTCAATAAGAATAAGCAGGGGAGCAGGGGGGCAGGGGAGCAGGGGAGATGAAAGACACTAAGAGTCTGTTTTTCTGCCCGGATGTCCGACTGTTTTCTTTATCAGCCAAGGGTTAGGATTGTTAATCATGTTTACTAAACTACCTAGAATCTTATTATAGTTACTGTAAATTTCTCGACCTGTATCAATATCCAAGTAGTTACACTTGACAGCAAATTCAATCCACGTCTGGGTTTCAGCAGCTGACGCTTCACAATCATTTAATGAGCGCCACAAATGCTGCTACGTATCTACGTTTCCTCCATGCTTCTGCTAAATTCGCACATACAGAACGAGAGCAACGACGAATTTGGTCTGTGAGCGAATAACGTTCCTCTACTGGAAACTTTTTAGACACCTCAAATATCTTCTCCCGCTGCATCAAAAGCCATTTGATACACTTTCAAGTCTTGATGAAAAGTAATTGCATTTTTTTCCATTTGCTATCTCTTACCTTCTTCACTCTTTCCCCCCTGCTCCCCTGCCCAAGAGCTCCCCCTCTGCCCCGCCTCATTAGGCATAAATGCTCACTACTACGTTATTGATAATACAACTTTCCAATAACGTTCATCATTGCATACAATGTTCTTGCTTTACTGTTTACACTTTGATCAACAATCAGTCACCTATTGCTGAAGTAGTTGGGTGTCGCTTGGTTATGTAGACTCTGTAATTTCATGTTTTGATATCGAAATTGATATCATTTTTGGTAGTACAAGAATACTAAGGACTCCGCCCCCAAAGCGATCGCCAGTTGGATCAAAGCAAGTAAAAAAAACGTAGCAATGAACTGCTTTTCACCGTGCTGGCCTATTACAAGAATGGAGCAAGATTAACCGGGGAGGCAATCAGGCGACTGGTAGATGGGCTATGCAAGCAGGCCGGAATTACTAAGAAGATGTCACCCCATCGTGTTCGCCACAGTGCGATTACTACAGTTTTGGATCTCAATAATGGCAACTACCGTGCTACCCAGCGATTTAGCAGACACGCCCAGGTGCAGACGGTGTTGAAATATGATGATAACCGTCAGCGTTTGCAAAAGCAGATGAGTGATTCAATATCAGAATTGATTTAAAAAAGACCTAAAGATGAGGTTGAAAGTATGGTGTTAACTTCAGATTAATTACCTTTTCTTGCCCTTAGATTTTTTGCCTAAATTCTGTGAATCAAATCCTTTTGTGTTGGTCTTCGGTTTTTCTTTAGAGGATTTGGAGCTAGACACAGGAAACTGTGCTTCTCTTTCTGAGCCGGTGAACAGACTGCCTAATTGCTGAAGAAAAGAGTTGTGTGCTTTTACCCCCTGGATGACCAAATTGTGAATCATACCCTGACCAAAAATTAACGACATTTCAAGGGTTATAGCCTAAACATCAAATAAAACTTTGCATAAAATTATGGCTGCGTGTCCTAATTGTGAATCATAATAAAGCCTAGAGTTGTCATAACTAAAAAGAGAAAACTTCTCCCGAATAATTCTCTAAAATACTGCGTTCGTACTGATACCGAATTGAATCCCGTTTTTACCCAGAACTTAATGTTTTTGTCAGATTACAGGGTTGTCAATTGCAGGAGAACGCTTACACCGAAGAATTGCCTATAACGAAGAGTTCCTCATGGCAACACGTCCTTCCACCCCCAAAGGTCAGGCGAAAGTTCAGCCGGGATATGGGATTAAAGTCAATTATCTCTACTATTGGAGTGATGCTTTCCGCAATCCCAATGTAGAAAAAACATTAGTACCAGTACGCTACGACCCTTTTGATATGGGAGTTGCTTACGCCTATGTTGATGGGCGCTGGGTGAGATGTATCTCTCAGTATTACAGTACTTTTGTTGGACGCACTGAAAAAGAAGTGTTGTTAGCGGCACAAGAAATTAGGCAATTGAACAAACGTAGCGCCACGGCGACGAATTTGAATGCCAAACATTTAGCTGACTTCATTGCCAATGTCCAAGAACATGAAGCCTTGTTGTTGCAAAGATTGCGTGATTTGGAAAGTAAACGCTTACTAGACAATTTAAGCGGACTCGGAAAAAGCCAGACGTACCTGCACCACAAGAATTCACGACCACAACAGCAAATGAGATCCCCGTAGAGTCAGCCCCAAAAAAGAAGCAGACTCGCAAGAAAACTACATCTACTCAAACACTTGAAATTACTGAAACGCCACTTAGTAATTCCAGAGCTGACCATAAGACGATAACCCAGGACACGCAACAGCAAACAGATAAGAGCCGCGAGAAAAAGTCAGGCACACGGGTTGGACAACGCACTCCCCTTGCGAGACAGTGTTGGGCATGAATCACAGTCAGCGACATAAGAATGATAATCATACGGGTGGGGGAAGAAGCTGCCGACGGCAGCTTCTTCCCATTCTCTTTATTAATGAGACAGGGTTGAGCTTTGCTCAACCCTGTCTCCCCCCAACTCTACGATTATCATTCTTACAACTCACAACTAAAGTATGAAGTATATCTTGTCCTAATAAGTTTTGAAGCACTTCGTGACTGTTTGGCAAAAATATCGTTCAAATCACAAGTTGTTTGGTTCTTCTCTTAGGATTTGCTGGTTATAAGCTTTTTGAAAGGCTGCTATCCCTTCTTCGCTCGTCATGTCAAACCCGGCTTGCATCCCACTCGTAATAAAACTTTTTGCCATACCCCCTTTCGCTGGATCAAACATCCAGTCTGTGAACTTGCCTTCGATTTTGGCAAGATAGGTTGCGATCGCCCCGGCACTACGAAAGTTATACTCCCGCTTCAAGAAGTTCCAAAAGGCGACTAGTTCTGAGATGGCATCCTCTGCTTCTGATCTGTGCATCAGCGTGAGCTTGCGCGGAAGAATATGTTCCATAACGATTTGTGCGTCTGCCTTAGTCATCTTGGGCAGGGTGAATCCTTCGTAGATGTAGGACATTTCTGTGAAAGTGGCAATCCATCCACCGAACTCAGGGTGTTCTTGGGCATAAGCTTCTCCTTCAGGAGACTTGGCGAACTGCTCGACTACACCATCTATGTAGTCGGCAAGAAGGGGTTCAGCTGAGTCGTAGTCGAGATTATTGAGTTGATTGATGTCAAATGGCATGGTTTTGCTCCTTGAGGTTGAGCAGACATACGCTCAATTTAGCAACAAAGGGACAAGGCTGATACATACTGTTCGCGTGGATTTATCTCTTAAACGGAATGCTAGGATACCCTTGCGCTACATAGATGTTTTAATACATTTAGTACCTGTTGTCATGGGAGCATCTCGTTCAATGTTCTTTAAACTAAGTCCTATATGAATCATGAAGAAGACAATTCCCCTTGGGGGCAAAAGGGAGCTACTCTGAGCGATAAAACAGCCCAAAAAGAATTTAACCTTGAGCTAGCAGAAATTATTGAGGCTATCAAATCAGGAAAATTGCAATATCGGCACAATACTTTATATGGAAATCCCTGTTTTAAACTCTTAAGGAATGAGGTAGAAAATTTTGTCATTGAAAAATATGGGTCGGATTATTTAAAAACTCAAAAGTGCAAAGCTGAATTATCAAAAATCAATACAGAAATCCGAAGTTTGAACCGAAAAATCTCGGAATTAGAAAAAAGAAAACAAGAACTTTTAGCAACCATTAATTCTTGACTGTGGTTGAATTAACTGAGGTTTTGCTTCAGCTAAGAAAACAAGGTTTTTCTAATTCTACAACTTTCCTTGTAGCTTCTGAGTCCACTCATATCGATGAAATATGTCAAGTTATGCAATGGATGAGTAGGCAATGGAAGCGTGTCTAGTATCTAGATAATTTGAATACCTGGATACCCAAATATTCATACAGCCAAATTAGCTGGGTACTCAGGCAGCAATATTCTGCTTCTATTTATTGTGAGGAGAGTAGCAGCATAATTAAGGTACTTCCCAAATTTATTAAGTATGAGTTCTGGAATGCCGACATGGAAACAATGAAGTTGCGATCGCATATTGGGACAGATGGTATATTGCAAATCCAGACACCCACTGATTTAAAAGATACAAATGTTGAGGTAGTGGTGGTTATACAGCCGTTAGCTGATGCAGAAGTTGCAACATCTTCAGAAGCCCAAGCACAATATAACGCTTGGGGAAAGCCCACAACGAAAAAATCGATAAGTAATGCAATTGCCAGAATGGAACAACTGCGGCGAGAAGTGGCGTTAGATAAAACGTCAATCCGCTCCATGATTGAAGAGGGGCGAAGATTTTAATGCAGTTTGTTTTGGATTGTTCTGTAGCAATTAGCTGGTGTTTGGTGGATGAAAATAACCCTACTGCAAATGCGATACTAGCAATGATGCCGGATGCTGAAGCATTTGTACCGGGAATTTGGTCACTGGAGATTGCTAATGTCCTACTGGTGGCTGAACGGCGTAATCGTATGACTCAGAAACAATCATCAGAAGCTATTGCTTTGTTACAGTCGCTATTGATTCAGGTTGATACGGCTACTGATGCAAATGCTTTGGGTGCAACCTTGACGCTGGGGAGACAGGAAGGTTTAGCCGCTTATGACGCAGCTTATTTAGAATTAGCGTTGCGGTTGGGATTACCTTTAGCAACGATTGATCAAAGGTTAGCGGAGGCGGCTACGAGGTGTGGCGTGGATTTGGTCGAAGAGGAAGAGGAAACGCCTTCAAATGGAGAGGCCCCATAAGCTAGGTTGTCATTTACGAAAAATAAGCTTCACAATGCATCAACACTATACTTGAGTTGCAAATTCTGATTTCCGGCTGTATAAATACCTGGATACCCAAACATTCATACATCCACATTTTATGTGTGTAAGTGCGATATGATTTTTCCATCTTTTATAAGGGGAGATTATGCCAATCATCTCTCTTAGCTCATTTAAGGGCGGAGTGTCAAAAACAACTTCAGCTATCTGCCTCGCCTCACTGTTTTGTGATGATGGGGCAACTCTAGTGATCGACGCAGACCAAAATCGATCGGCAACTACCTGGGCAAGACCTGGTGGGCTACCATTTCAGGTTTGCGGCGAAAAGGAAGCTGCCAAGTTAATGCGAACGCAGAAATTTGAATTCATCATTTTTGACACTCCCGCACGGCCTAATGATGCGGAAGTGGAGGATCTAGCAAGGGGTTGCGATCTACTCATCGTTCCGACTCCACCAGACCTCTTGGGCATGGACGCAATGGCACTCATGGCTAAATCCTTGCCACCAGATACAAACTGGAAAGTCCTACTTACAATGATTCCACCGCCGCCTCAAAGGGATGGTGAGGAGGCGATGGAAGCTCTCAAAACACAAGGTTATCCTGTTTTGAGTCGTGGGATTCGATTTTACAAAGCTTATAAGGATGCGGTGACTAATGGAGTTCCTGTTTATAAGGTTCGAGGGGGCAAAGTAGCATGGCGGGATTGGACGGAAATAAAAAACGAAGTGATTCAAGCAATAAAAGGGTGAGCCGATTTAGTGAGGTCTTAGGGGCAGCACAAGAAAATACCCAACTACCTGGATACCCAGAAAATCAGCCATCTGAACAGCTAGATACTCAACTAATCGAAGAATCATTAAGCCAGTTATCTGAACAGGTGAAAAGTCAAACATCTGACAAGTTAGCAACCCAACTACCTGGATACCCAGAAAGCCAGCTATCTGAACAGCTAGATACTCAACCAACCGAAAAATCCTCAAGCCAGTTATCTGAACAGGTAAAAAGTCAAGCATCTGACAAGTTAGCAACCCAACTACCTGGATACCCAGAAAATCAGCTATCTGAACAGCTAAAAACCCAGTTCCCTGAAAATTCAACCACCCAACAACCTCAACAGCCAGTAACCCGGTCATCTAAACAGTTAAAGGATAAAGATAAATTAGCCAAGCGTGAGAATCCCGACTATACCCAAACCACTTTTCGCATTCCGAAAAAATTGAGCAGGCAGATCAATCGAGTGCTGATGGACTTGGCAGACGAGGGGGAATATGTGGATAGGAGCGACTTGTTAGAAGAATTAGCCAGTGCATTTATCCGACTAGCTGATGAAGTTGGCGTAGTAAAGGCCTTAGAAGAAGTCAAACATCTGGGTACCCAGATGGATGAATAGCGAAGTAAGGCGATTGGCAAAAGTCACTGAAGAGAAAAGCGATCGCCTGTTTACGATGTTAGATAATATACACTATATGATTTCATTAACTAGATTTTTCGGAAGCTGAATTCCAATACTTTTTACTCCATCAGTTTTTGAAGGTATTTTATTATTCTTTCTGTAATGTTTAAAACTTTAGTCGTAAATTTACTGATAATTATAAATATTTGATGAACAATGTTAGAAAATTTACTTACATCTACCAAAAGTATGGTATTTAAATTTTAAGTAAAAATACTTGAAGTTAGCAATTACTAGAGTCAAGGCTTACACCGCTTACAGTAATTAATTTAGAAATGGCAAGGTGAACTGAAAACTTTCCGAAGGGTGCTTGAAGAAAAATTCTTGATCAGTCGGAGAGCAAAACCTGTCTTCTTGAAAATGGTAGGTGATTTAAAAAACAACCTCAGTATCCGAAGGCAGTAGAAGCATTAGCCATAGCCTCCTCGGCAATTTTCCTCGACTATCCTCACGCGTTAATCACAAAAAGACTTATAGACATGAGTAAAACTCGCATTCTCAACAACGGTGTACTTGTAGAATCAACTTTAACTCTCAACCCAGAACTGATCGGGACTCTAGAACAAGTCTTCCTTCTAGTGCAAGAGCGGTTGCGAGTCTTTGCCAGTGACACGGGATTTAGTCAGAATATAGCACTGGCGTTTGGAGAAGGTATAGTAACAGAACCTTTGCAGACAGCTTGGCTAGCTGGTGATGTGAGCAACTTTCCCCAAATTGATATTGTCTCAGGGACAGAGATTAATGGGGCGAGGGGAGCTTATGCTGGTGCGACTAACCGGATTTATTTGTCTGAGCAATTTCTGAGCGTCAATAAAGCGAACCCAGAAGCGATCGCATCAGTTCTACTAGAAGAATACGGTCATAGCGTGGATGCTGTGTTGAATAGTAGTGATGCACCAGGAGATGAAGGAGCTATTTTTTCAGCTTTAGTGAAAGGGCAGGTTTTAAGCGAAGAACAAATACAGCAGTTAAAGACTACGGATGATACTGCCACTGTTACGATAGACGGCCAACTTGTTGAAATTGAGCAGGCAGTAATTTCAGGAGATGGTGGTCAAGGTGGAACCACTAAAACAATTCCCCTAGAATCAACACCACTTACACTAGTTAGATATAGTTGGGAAAACTATTCTATTCCTGATGAATTTCAAATTCTTTATGATGGAAAGCGAATTGCAGGTGATGTTGGACTACAAAGTGGTGGTAAAAGTAATGAAGAACGTATAGTTCTTAAAAAGAATTCTGATGAATTAGTCGTAAAAGTAACGGCTCCACTTGAGGGTACTGCCTGGAATTTTAATGTAGAAACGCTTCCACTTGAGATAACTATTGATGGTTTCTTGGGTGATGTAATTAAAGTTGACTTAAGTAAAGAATTTGAGAAACGTGGAATTTCACTTCAAGATGCAGGGTTAGATCCTAATGGATTTGGAATACAAAGTAATAGTAATAATAAAGGTATAATTGCAGAAATTGATGATTGGCAGACCAAGCTTAAAAAGGGTGAATTTTATTTTGTTCCTACAGTAAATGGAACTCCTCGTCAATTGGGTCAGGCAAGAAGTGATACAGGAATTGGCGAAAGTACCTTAACTATTACCAATGGAAATATTGAGATACCTGTAAAATTTAATATCACTGATAGTTTTTCTACTTCTGGTGATAATCGAGTAACAGTTGGAACTCAAAGATTAGATATTTATCGTCAAGAGCAAAGACTAAGTTATTTAGCATTCCCACAACAATCGGGAAATAATTTAGTAGTGGATGGGAATGACAATGATTTGTCTTGGGCAATCCAGTTGTTTAACATTGCTACCAGTCAGCGTCCTCTAGGTCTTTATGCTCAAGGAGGAAGAGGTCGGGTTACAAATTACCCTTCGACGCTGAAAGAGTCAGACATCAATTCAAGCAATGTTCCTCAATGGACGAATTTAAATGGTATTCAAAATTTCACATTTGTAATCACACAAAGGAGATTTGGAACTAATAATTCTGCATCTGCGATTCAAGGTGCAACCAATGCGTTAGGCATAAATATCAATTCAACTGGAGTGACGGGGCGGAATGGTGAGGGAGACCCAAGTAAAAGTCATGATGGGGGTAGAGGCGTTGATATTGATACAATTCCACAGGAAGCATACCATGCTGGTGCAAACTTTTTCCTTGAGAGGAGAATTAATAATGTCTGGTACGTAGCCGCTCCCAATAACCAAATTATTGTGAGAAATCCCAATGGAACCTATCAAGCTGCCGCTCCTATTCTTCCTGTCCCTCCTACTCCTGGAAATCCTGGAAATCCTGGAAATTTAGTAAATGCAGTTAGGGGAAATCAGGCTTTTAACAATGAGCAAATATTGAATGGCATTAGTGGCTTTATTCAAGATAATACGGCGATTGGATATAACTTAAATGATATACAAACTCTCATTCAAAGTTTTCAGAATACGGGCTTAGTGGGACGAGTTTTGTATAACGATCCTCGAACTTGGAGTGGAAATGTAGGATATTTTGCAGGTCATAATGGTCATGTACATTTTGAGATAACAACACCCGTATTAGGAGCTAGTGCTAATAGATTTAACTTACAAAGTCCAAATCTTGAGGCATTTTCACTAGAGTCTTCTCTTTCTCGTAATACCAGCCCTTCAATCTCCCCCCTTGCTGCTGTTTTAGTCTCTAGCGATCTCAGCAATCCCATTGAACTAGGTCAGCTTGAAGGCAATGTAAATCTGGCGGGGTCTACTAGTAGTTTAAATCCAGATATTTATTACCGTTTCACATTAGGAAACCCAATAGAAGAAGATGAAGTTTATTTCTTCACTATGCGAGATTTCAGCCTACTCCTTAACGGACTGAGTGCTGATGTCGATGTAGAGCTAATTCAGGATTTTAATGGAGATAACATTCGGCAAGATTATGAAGTAGTTGCTAGTTCTGAAGAGATTGGCAATAGCGACGAAACGATAAATCTAACAGATCTGAGTCAAAATGTTTATTACGTCCGCGTCTTTCAAAAAAGTGGAGATACCAATTACAATTTAAGCTTATCAGTTCCCCCCTTGCCAGTTCCCCCAGACAATGCAGGTAATACTCCCAGTAATGCTCAGGATTTAGGAATCCTCAGTAGCAGTTTAACCCGAACTGACTTTATAGGTGAAGTCGATCCAGATGACTACTATCGCTTTAGCTTGGCTGCACTGAGCGATTTTAGTCTAGAAGTTAGTGGATTAGATCAAGGAGATTTAGTTGCCACTCTGGGGCAAGATATTAACAATGATGGAGTCATTGACTTCGATGAAATAATTGCTGTCTCCGACGCTGAGAGTAACGAATCAGAAGCCCTTAATATCAATGGGTTAGCGGGGGGAAGTTATTATGTCTGGCTCTCTCGCAACAGTGGTAATACAGACTACAACCTCAACCTATCAGCAACACCAGCAATCATCCCGCCAGATCAAGCAGGAAGTACGCCAAGCACAGCTTTAAATATTGGCTCTCTCAATAGCGCATCCAATTTTAGTGATTTTGTCGGCAATGTCGATCCTGAAGATTTTTATCGTTTTAGTCTTGCTAATGTCAGTGGGTTAAGAATAGAACTCAATGGTCTAGCTGCGGATGCTGACCTAAAACTTGCTCAAGATAGCAACAATGATGGAAGAATTGACTCTAATGAAATCATTAGCACCTCTGAATTGAAAGGATCTGATGCTGAAGTTATCGATATTATTGCTTTAGCAGCAGGGACTTACTATGTTCGGGTAGATCAGTATGAAGGTGACACTAACTACAATTTATCTCTTACGCCTACTAATGCGGTTGGCAGTGACTTGTCAGTAACGAGAACTGATGATACAGGAGCAGTCAATCTAGGCGACCAGTACACCTATACTCTGACTGTCACCAACAATGGTCCTAATACGGCAACAGATGTAGTCCTCACTGAAACTCTACCTGGGGTAAAATTTGTCTCAGCAACTACCACAATCCCACCGCAGGCTTTAAACTATCTAGATTTACTCAAGTTTCAACTGAATGCAGGCGAACAGGTCACGATTGATATTGATGCCAAGGAATTCGGCTCGGGATTAGACTCAGTTTTACGACTATTTGACTCTTCTGGAAATCAAGTCGCTGTAAGTGATAACAATCCGGCTCCTGGTGAAAGCTTTTCAACAGATTCTTATATAGACTTCACTGCTAGTTCTGCTCAAACCTATTATGTTGGGGTGAGCAGCTACTATGATTTCTACTACGATCCCTTTACGGGTTCGCCTACTGGATATGGTTATACTTCGGGCAGTTACACACTTAATGTTAGCATCGGCAGTGGTAATTTTAGTAATCAAGTTACTTTAAGTGAACCTAACGATACAATTGCCCAATCTTTTGATACAGGCTTAAGTTCAGCCAATCCAGGAACTTTCGTTGGTTTAGGTCTCATCCAAATTCCCAGTATAAATCCAGTTTCTGTAAGCAATAATATTGCTACGGCTAATATAGGATCTCTAAAAAGTGGTGAAAGCGCAACAATCAATTTCACTGTTAATCCTATCGCTTCAGGCGACATTTTAAATACAACTAACGTCACCACCAGTGGATATGACTACAACTCATCTAACAATTCTCTGGTTAGTACAAAAACTGTCAACTCAATAACGCCTGATAATGCAGATCTCGAATTAACTCAAACAGTTAATAATGCTAATCCCCGCATAGGCGATCAAGTGACCTTCACCTTGACTCTGACAAATCAAGGCCCTGGCACAGCTACTGTTATAAAAGTGCGAGATATCTTGCCTGGAGAGTTAACTTACGTTTCTGCATTGGCAGATTTAGGAAGCTACGACAGCAACACAGGGATATGGACTGTCGGGAATATGCCACCTAATGAAAATGTCAGCCTCAGAATTACTGCAAACATTAACTCAGGACAATCTATCACCAATAGTGCTGAAGTGATTGCTGTTGATGAGGGAGATCCTGATTCTACTCCTAATAACAACAATCCCAATGAGGATGATTTCACTTCAGTTATCTTAGATGTTGTTAATGAAGCTCCTATAGCTGAGGCAAACAAAACCTTAACTATTTTAGAAGATGCTGCTCCCACATCCCTTAACATCTCAGTTCCAACAGATGCCAATGGCGACCCTTTAACCATTACAGTAGAGAGGATTCCTGATGCAACTAAAGGTGAAATCCGCTTAAGCAATGGTATTATTCAAGCTGGCGATACCCTAACTTCCCAGCAGTTAACTAACTTAGTATTTGTTCCCGTTGCTAATGCCAATGGTGCTGGCGGTATTTTTAACTATACCGTTAGCGATGGTCAAAGTGGAACAACTTCCCAAAGTGTCACCCTAGAAATTACTCCAGTCAACGATGCACCTGTTGCTACCAATGACATCGCTACCACCGACCAGAATATCCCAGTGACAATCTCAGTGCTGACATTACTAGCCAATGACAGCGATATTGACGGTAACTCTTTGAGCATTACTGCGGTTAGCGATGCCACTAACGGCAGCGTTGTACTTAACACAGAACAGGGAAATATTGTCTTTACCCCTGCTTTTGATTTCAGTGGAGCAGCAAGTTTCAATTACACAGTCAGCGATGGCAACGGCGGCACGAATACAGCCGCAGTAGCTGTCACCGTCAACCAGACCAGCAGCTTGAATGAAATCACGGGCACTTCAGGACGTGATGTTATTACTGGCACTTCCAGCAATGACCGCATCATCGGCTTACAAGGTGCAGATACAATTACAGGCGGTGGCGGTAATGATCAATTTGTCTATACTAACATCCGCGATCGCGGGGACACGATTACTGACTTTGAGGTTGGCAAAGATAATATTGTCTTCACTCAACTGCTTGACAGCCTAGTTACAGGAGGCTACAACGGCGCAAACGCCATAGCGGATGGCTATGTGAAAGTTGTTCAGGGTACTAGTGCCAGCAATTTCAGCGTCCAAATTGATGCTGATGGCCCCACAGGCAACGACATCTTCAGACCTTTTATCACAGTAAATTTGGCAGGTACTGGCACTTTTAATAACCCTAGCAACTTTGTGTTTTAGCGCTTGACTTTAGCCCTTCCACGAAAAAATGGGAGGGCAAGGGTCAAGCCAGTACTTAGTTGAGTCTTCCAAATTAGTATCTACTGAGATATCTACTAACAAAGCGTTTTCAGAAATTTGTAGGAGTTTTATATGTTGGATGCAACTTTTATCAAACGAAGAATGAAAAAGGCAATGGTTTTTAGCTTCTTGGGCTTGAGCAGTTTCACCATTGCCTCCCCTTCTTTTGCTGCCAGCCTTGATTTGAGCAGTTGGGACAAATCAGGTGATGTTTTTGCAGTTTCAAGTCAAGCGACCCTAACAAATGCCTTCTCAGATGGCAGTGATGATACTTCTAACTACAATGTCTCCAGCAATGACCCAACTGATATTAACTCCCTAGAAACTTTTTTAGGTCTTAACTCAGGAGACCTTGGTCTTGATGCTACCGAAGGTTCTGGTATCAAACAAGCTTTAAATGTTCTGGCTGGGGATGTTATCAGTTTTGATTATTCCTTTTTAACCTACGATACTTTATTCAGCGATCGCGCTTTTGTAACCATTAGCAACTCAGTTATCCCTCTAACCGGAAGTTCTCCTTTTAGCTACACATTCGCAACATCTGGCATCTACAACGTTGGTATTGGTGTTATCGATGTAGATGATACTTCTGCTTCATCGGTATTGTCGTTAACAAATGCTTCTCTGACAAATGCTAATCCTCAACCAGTCCCCGAACCTTTAACTGCCCTTGGTTCTATTTTGGCTGGGGGGTTTGGAGCTATGTCAAAAAGAAAATATCTAAAAAAAGTTCAGTCAAATTAGCAAATAAAAGATACTTTTCGCTAAATTAACTAATGATCGCTCTCTTTGAGCCATTGTCGCGCAAAAGTGTCACCCAGCATTACCTACCAAAAACGCTTGTGGCCAGCCATCTACGGTTTTGAGATCACAAGCGTTTCTTAACTTTTGATTGATGCTGACGGGCATTCCACGTTGTTAGTCAAAGGTGGAATAGGCGATTAAAAGTGCTTTTACCTCTGCCAATAGCTCATGGCAGAGGTAGAAATTTACTTGCGAGCGCAAGACACACATCTATGAAGAAGCGCCAGCTTCAGCAAAAGCCGCCCCTGCATCTGGTTTTACCTCCTTCGCCTTCTTTTCAAAAAGTTGGATTCCTGCGTCAATAATTTCAAACCCGTTTTCTGTTCGCACACCAAGCTTGCCCGATACAGCCCCAGCCCAGTCTGCAAATTCTGAGGCGCTAGTTTCAGCCTTGCGCCAACTTTTTGCATTAACTTGAGCGGTGAAAACTATACCATTCTGGTCAGTCAACTCGATTTCCACTTTCTTATTCGCGGCTGGTGTAGCTGTTGGTAATTCACCGCTAAATTTTATTGTTACCTCGCTTTTGGCTTCCATAGCTTACCCCTGGCTCATCATCAATGAACTTTTTTTCGTTCCTGATTTTATCTTGGATTAGGTTGACCACAAGGTGCGCGAACGCGCATTGCTATCGTAGTTGATCGCAAACAAATTGAACGTTGAGCATTCGGCTTGAACGAGAACCAAGACTCAACATTAAAAAAACAAAATCCAAAAAAATAATTTTTCCCTGTTTTTGACCCTTTTTTTGTCTATCTAATTAATAATTACTCTCAAGATGAACCGCCCAAACCCTGATTATTGACACATTTATCAATAAATATTACAGTTTTGACACTAGCTTCTTAATTTGACTCAATTCGTGCATCTGAGATAAAACCTCGACAAAACATCCATTTTCCCAATTCTCACCAACTACATTCAACATCTCCCAATATCTATCCAACATCTCCCAATTCTCCAGTTTTTTTCTTACCTTCTTACATCTTTTACGTCATCCAGTCACAAAATTCTCATTAGCTCAAAAATTCCCAATAAAGAAGAACAGTTCCCAAGACTTCTTAAAAGTCTCCCATTTGCTCCCAATAATTGGTAAATTCTTGGGAAATTCGCTTAAAAGCTTTTAAGCTTGCTAATCCATCTTTTTTTTGACGCACAGTACGCCATATTTGGCGGAAAGTTTTTGAGGGTCAAAATTGAAAAGCTATTATCAGAAGTAAGAGCCATCAAAAAATACTACTAAAAAACTACACAATCACGACAAAAGCCACCTCAGAGTTTACCCCTCTGAAAAATGCGGCGATTCTTCTCTAGTTCTTCGCCATTGAAGCGGATGCTGTTGGCGAAGTTAAAAAACGTTCCGCTCATTTTTGGGTAAGTCAATTCAGCCCCCTTAAACTAATTCGCTGCTTTTCGCAATTACGATGAGCTTTTTCTCAACTACTACTCGACACCAAACAGCTTGTTGATCTGTTTCATTTCCGGTGACAGTTCTAGTTCCATCAAATCGTCACTGTCTTCATCTAAGGTTTGGTCATCGTCATCCGAGGTGGACACTTGAATTTCATCATCATTCAAGTTCTCATTATTTTTAGTGGGATTCACAGTTTCAGGAGAAGCACTAAAAAGTGTTGTGTCGGATGAAGGTAATTTTTTTATGCCAGCTATCCTTCTAATGGTGGCAAGTTTTCCTTCTAGTTTCTCAATCGCAGACCAACAAGCTTTGAMCAACTCATCAGAGCTAACTTTACCTTCTAACGCTTCAGGCAACCAAAAAGCAGTTAGAGCTTCCATTGAAAATTCAGTCGCGGCTTTATTAGAAGGATGGTTCAATAAATATTCAATCACCTTACCCTCCCAAGATTTAGACTTGCGTTTAATTCTTGGCAACTCAACATAAAAGTTGCGTTTTTCGCTCATCTTGTCTCCTAAGTAGTACAACGTTTATCGTATAAAAACCCATCTGTAATTTTTGTGAGTTTAACAGTGGTGCAAATAAGTTTAAAAGTGATGTGAATGAGTTTAAAAGGAGTGGAAAAAATCGCTCAAATTGGTAAGCGATTGAGATTGTTATGAGTATTATAGTGGTGTGAATGAGTTTTTTAGTGATGTTTGAGGTAAAAACTGTAATAACGTGCCGAATATACCTCAAAAGCTTACACAGCAAGCTTTTGAGCCGCAGGAGGGGGACTGCCACCAAAATTTTTCGGTTGGGTGTACCATAATTTAGGTGTACCCACTACACCTTTTTGCACGGAGGKTGGCTTTCGCCATTTTTCGCTTCGCTTAAACAAAAAGGTTTCGTGGGGTCTGCGACGCTCTAAACCCAATTTCACGAGTGAACGGAGATGGCTTACGCTATTGCACGCATCAAAAAGCTAAAGCGCAGTAACTTGGCAGGCAGTGAAGCGCATACCGCTAGATTTAGAGAAACGCCGAACGCTGATCCATCCCAAAATAATATCAGGTTCATCGGTCATCACAATCCAAATGAATCATTAGATCAATTGGTGATGGAGAGGATAAGAGAACAGAAGCGGAAGATTCGCCCGGATGCGGTGTATGCAGTAGAGATTTTATTGACCGCTTCACCAGAATACTTCCGCCCCAATTGCCCAACACAAGCCGGCTACTACGAGCAGAAGGAAGTGGATGTATGGTTGGAAGCATCTAAAAAATGGCTGGAGTCGCAATATGGAGAGCGCGTAGTCAGGGCAGAGTTGCACTTAGACGAAGCCACCCCACATATTCATGCTTACTTTGTTCCCTTGGATGATTTGGGGCAACTCAGAGCCAAGCACTTCTTTGACGGTCGGCAGAAAATGAGGCAGTTCCAAGATTCTTATTCTGCGGCCACCGAACATCTGGGGCTAGAGCGTGGCATTAAGGGAAGTAGGGCACAACACCAGGACATCAAAGATTTTTACAGCATTGTCAACTCTGGCATTGAATCAAATAGTCAACTGACTTTAGCCCAGATGCAAGCCAAAGCTGCCGAACGCGACAGAGCGCAAACTAAAAAACAGGAGATAGAAGCCACAGCTAAAGCTTTGGTAAAAGAAATTGAAGCCAAAGACCAACTCATCAAACAATTACAGACAGAGAAACTTCTTCTTCGGCAGCAGACTCAACAACTGCGCGACTTGCCCCTAGAGGATGTGGCTTGGGAGTTGGGGCTACACCACGATCAAGGGAGATGGAAGGGCCACGGACACATCATCAATATAGATGCGGAAAAGTTCTACGACTTTGCCCCCGATCAACAGAAGGGTGGCGGTGGTGCAATTGATTTGGTGATGCACGTTAACAATTGCAATGTACGGCAAGCGGTCGTCTGGTTACATGAGCGCTTTGGTGAAGCTGGGGCAGAACGAGCAGCGATCGCAAAAGCCAAAACAGTGGCTGCTGAAATTATCCAGTTAGAACCACGCTCCAAATTCACGCTACCAGTTGAGGATAAAGCCAAGTGGTCTTCTGTCTCCAACTACCTCACCCAAAAACGGGGAATACCTGAAAATTTTGTGGAACTTCTGCATAAAAGGGGGTTAGTTTACGCTGATGACCAGCAAAACGCTGTGTTCGTCATGCGGAATCTTGGCGAAGAACCCCAGGCAATAGGAGCGTTCCTGCGAGGTACGCGGGGAGAAAACAACACTTTTCTTGGGTACGAGAAAGGGACTAAGCGGCGTGAGGGCTGGTTTTACTTTCACTTGGGCGGCCAGCCTACTGATTCCCCAGAGAAAGTGGTGCTTTTGAAGTCGCCCATCGATGCCGTGTCTTTTGCCATGCTGGAATATCAGCTTAGAGGCGACGTGCCACCCAATAGAACTTTGTACATGGCGCTAGATAATCCCAAAAGCTTACCAGTAGAGCAATTGCAGAATATTCCTAATGTACAAGTGGCTTTTGACTCGGACGATGAGGGTAATGCAGCTGCACGAGTTGTTAAGGAACTACTGCCACAGTCCAAGCGGCTCAAATGCAAGGCTGACGATTGGAATCAGCAGCTACTTGATTATGGGCGACAGTTAAGGCAACAGCAACAGCAACAGCAGGAGCAGGATGATGATTTGAGTCTTTAATAGTCAACGTTCTAGTAGTGAACTGTACAGTTAGTTTTGTAGCATAAAAGTAGTTTTTTAGTAGTTAATTTTGATTCAAGTGATTTAAATTTTACTAAAATCATCATTTTTAGCTCTAAAAAACTTTCCGCCAAAGATGGCGTACTGTGCGTCAGAATTCAATATTATTCTCCCGTGAAAGCATAAGGGAAAAAGCAGAGCGTGTATTGCAACAAATAATAGAAGAAAAACAGGGATAAGAACTTAGACAAAATAAAGGATTTTCCCTCTAGGTGATGACGCAACTCAAAACCTAGCAAGCTCAATTAAGAGTCGGTATCTGCCAATGCCAGCTTAAATAGGGCATGAAAAAGTATTATAACGACAGAATAACTTTAAATTTAGTTTGCATAAATACATAGATCGCAACTGATAAGTAATAAATAAAGTTGAATGAGATTTCTCAGTAGTTTAAGAGGTAGCTTAACTAATGGGCGCGGAGCAGTTAGGATTAGAACCACCGACTCAAGCACAAGAGCAGACAGAAGCACCATTGGGAGGCATTAATACAGCAGCGAAAGAAGATACGAGATTTCTTCAAAAACTTCTTTTAGCCAATGCAACAGCAAATACGCCTCCTGAATGGCGTGAAAGTTTAAAACTAATCAGTGCTGGTCTTTTAGGTATAAGCCTATGGTTTTTCATAGGATGGATTGCAGGTGCAAGTTACTTGAAAATCCAAGACTATTCCGAACAAATTTCAAAGCTGAAAGACTCAAAAGATCCTCAAATTGAGAATCTTAATAAAGCAGTTAGCATTATTAACGACGCATCCAAAACGCTATATTCGCAGTTAATCCCGATAGCAACAGTAGTTAGTGGATTTTTCTTTGTTGCCGCAAATTCACAGTCTAGTGGGCTAGTAGCACCAAAAAACAAAACCGAACCTCCAGAAGCTGACAAGGAGGAAAAGTAGCGAAGATAGCGTTGGCGAAATGTTTCCTAACATAAAAACGGCGCATCTTCCATGTATATGATTAGTTTCCTTGAAGTAAAAGCGAAACTTCCTGGCTTAGGCATCCATATAGGTGTTTCAATTGTTGCTAGAGAATTTTAATATGCTTTAGCATACTTTCATATCTCCTTATAATTACATAGTCTTATGGTGACACTAAAGCTGATATTTAAACTTAGACAAATTTTCCTCTTAAGCCTTGCCACCTCAGCATTCAGCCTCATTTCCCACTCAGTTCAAGCTGCTACAATTCAGTTTAACTCTCAGGGCAATATCATTGGCATTAAAGAGTTGGAAATTGCCACTACTCCTTACAATGTTAACTTTGTGCAGAGTAGTTTCACCAATTTATTTGGTAATCCTTCTAACTTGATTCATCAACCCACATTTTGGCTTGATGCTCAAGGTGCTGAAGCGGCACGAAATACAATTGATAATTTATTAGAAACCACTTATCCTGCTTCAATTGCCATAGGTGAAACACAAAGTACTCAAGATTATCTTATTCCTCAACAATCCGCTTTGGGTATCCGGCTCATTGATAATCAAGGCAATATTACCTTTGCCCCTAACTATTTTGGCAGTATCTTGGGTAACTATGCAGATTATTATGCAGGACGCAAATGGAGTGAATTTTTAGAAGCGATTTATCAAAGCGGTGGAATTTGTAGTTGTTCGATAAATATCACCATTAATCCAGATAGAGTTGGCACTGATATAAATGCAACCCGTACCTTTGCGCTTTTCTCTGTGAGTCAAACAGCACAAATTCCCGAATCTTCTCATCCGATTGGCTTGATAGCGATGAGTATGTATGCTTTCTTCCTTCGCAAAAAAATTGTATTGCGCGATGATGGCATCAATGGGATCAAATGAGCAGTGGATACCGTTGGCGAAATATCACTTTGAGCCGCTTATTACACATTAGAGTCATTACGTGTAATTACTCCCTATATATATTGATCTAAGGTATTTTCCGGTGTTAGGGGTGTGACATACATAATTCATACTACCTAAGAGGTAGTTAACGTACTTTAAAGGACGCTGTAGAACCCGCTAATTGAACGATAAGCAAAAGCCCCCGGATTTCCGTGATGAGAAAATGCCGGGGCTAACGTCTGGGTTATTGGATAGTGTGGGTAACTTGGCGATTACTGGGGATTAATCTTCTAAATTACCTACTGCTGAAACTGCTGTTTTTAATTCTTCAAAGGAAAGGCTACCGTCTGAGTCAGAATCATACTGTGTTAGCAGATTGTTGAAATTTCCGGTCTCAGCTAACGTTGATAAATACAAAGCCTGATTCTTATTTGAAATAAGTTCATCAATGTTGACCTTGCCATCACCGTCTGAATCTAATTCGTTAAAAATCTCTTGAAGCTCAAGTTCTGTCACCATAAAATTCTTTCCGATTAAATTTTCAATCTTAATCTTTTCAAAATTTTGACAAAAACTCAAATCCTTGTGTGTTTATCCCTGGTAGCAATGTCGTTTAACTACAAATTACCGACAAAAGCGCGATCGCTCTACTTGTATTCAACTCAATSAGGCGATGATTTACGCCATCCATTCCACCCAATCGGGCGCTCCATCCACCAGTTGAGCAAACAAGTTCTGGTCAATATCCTCAAACTTGAAGATCACGCCCCACCGCTCATCAATCGTTAGTGTACTGAGTAATTCTTTAACTGACTCCACCCCATATTCAAACCGCTTAATCGCCAACTGAGCATAATATTTTACCCGTTCCCACCAAAAATCACTGGCTTCTGAATCTGTGTCCATACCCCCCCGATTATTACTTCCATCTTCATTAATGGGGGGTGTGGACGGCGGGTTAATCCCATACTGAGACTGCATTCTAGCTGCGAAAGCCGCATCTCGCTCAAGTGACTCTTGCCGCTTTCGTTCCCTCTCTTCCCGTTGCCTTTGCCGATACTCTAATACTTTCTGGGCAAACTCTACATC
>NZ_SZNH01000074.1 GCF_005869855.1 Nostoc sp. PA-18-2419
TGGTGCAGTCGTTGTAATGGATAATCTACCTGCTCATAAAGTCGAAGAGATTGGTGCAGTCGTTGTAATGGATAATCTACCTGCTCATAAAGTCGAAGAGATTAAGCTTTTGATTGAAGGAGTGGGAGCAAGTATTCTTTATCTATCTCCTTATTCTCCTGAATTCAATCCAATTGAACATTGGTGGTCACAATTAAAAGCTTTTCTGAAACAATTTTCTCCCAAGAGTTCATCTGTCGTTGATGGTTTAATTAAAATTGCGCTGAAACTAGTTGATCCAAAACATCTAAAAAATTGGTTTACTAATTGCTGCTACTGTACCTCATAAACCTCAAATATGCTGTAAATCCTTTAATCCGGGGATGTCTGAAATTAGAGTATCTTGCCAATTAGCAAATTCATCAAATGATGAGTTTTCAATCCCCGGAATCGATGTCAGCTTGTATTTAGACAAATCAATTTCATTGCCGAGAGTGATATTATCTAAATTGTAATAATTAGCAACGTTACCAATTCTTTGATTAGTGCTGATACCCATTTGGCGAAAAAAGTCAGCTATTGGTGCTACACTACTGGCTGATTGATTAGCTAAATCAGGTATAGCCTTGACTAAATCGCTAAGGGTTTGAGTTTTGATTATTCCAAAATCGTCAAGCTTTAAACTATCTAAATCAATAGCTAATGCCTGAGATATCGTCAAAAGGGTAAGCTTTTCAATATTCAGATTGGCATCTTCAAAATCCCCAAGCTCCATAAAATCGCCAATACTTTGTCCAGCTTGCCAAGTTCTAGTCTGATTCCCTCGGTCAGTTGGGTAAGTCACATTACCAGATTCAGATACAATCATGTCTTGAAACTTCATTTTTGACCAGTCTGGAATCAAGCCATTGTTGCTACTAACAAATGGGACTTGTGCTGATGCTTTGGGCAGTATAAATCCAATTACCTGATTCATAATTCCATATTTACAAAAACTGTGAATAAACAATCCTCCTAGCAACCCAAACAATATTAAATAGCGAATCGTGTCAAAACTAATTTTGGGCGAACGCTTTGATGATTTCATATTTGTCCAAGCTCAATTAATTTGTTAACTAATTTAAGTGAAACACCAGCTTTATCAGCAGCAGCAGGCATTTGCTCTCCACCTTGAAAATGAGTCAAGAATTGCTCAATCCGATTGTGAAGTTCATCAGATTGATTGAGCAAACCATTACTAATCGCTACTCTCATCCCCGCTCTGATTTGTTTTATGGTGTTGATAGTTTGTACTAAGGGCGATAATAAGGGTCGAGCTACTAGAGTAAATGGCTTGTCGTTAATAATTGACACTTGACTATATTCAGGATGGGAATTAGATGGGGTAACTTGAAAGTGGTAAACTTTGCGATTGCCAGAAGCAGTTTGAGTAATCACTGTAAGCAAAGTTGCACTTGTTTGCGGCAGTCCTGGAACCGGAACCTTTTTGATCCGGCGTAAGTGAAGTAGTCCGGCACTACTGTTTTGACAGTTCTGGTCGATTCCCTCTAAACAACCATCAGTGTCAATCAGAACTTGCGAGGGATCGTCAATCCACACCCGCTTCACCATCTCATTGATTTCATAAAATGAAATTGATACGCCTGAGCCATTCCAGACCTTAATTTTTTGCAGCTTGGCAGTACTACCACTAACCTGAGATTGCTTTATGGTGCGGACTGTGCTTTGAGCATAGGTTTTGGCTGGAACTAGACACACTGCCAAAAAAGCAGCAACCCCAAGCTGGAACGCTGTCACGAGTTTTAACTTCTTCACGGCAACTCCAGAGAACGATTCACCAAAAACGTAATCTTTGTCCCCTGTGGGATATACCAAATATTGGGACGAGCGGTGATTTGTTGGTTAGAAGCTTCTGCACGACGAGCAATGGTGTCACTAAGCTTACCAAAAGCACCTTGTAAGAATGCCCCGCCAATATTGCGCTGGCTGTTTGAAGTCGTGCTAGAGCTAAATGTCCCTGTAGCAGAATTAACTACACTGTTACTGGAATCAGATTGATTCAGGATTGCTCCTACTTGACCCAAACCACTGACTAATCCCACAGTCAAGTCAGAACCTGCAATTTCCCCTCCCTTATCTTGGAACTGTTTAGCTAGTAATGGTTTCCCACCTTCTCCTAATACAGAAATTGCACCGCTACTAATTGGGTACTCGGTGTTATCTTTGATAATGCTCGTGACTTGCACAGTTGCATAAGAGCCACGATCTATCTGTAGGGTTTCAACGGCCAATAAAGTGCCTTTATCAATTGCCACATTTCCATAGTTGTCATGCAAATCAGCCGTTAATCTGGCAACATAGCGTTTACTATCATCTGGAGCCTGCTGTTGTTGGAAGCGAGTATTTTCGCTTTGCTGCTTGATCACTGGAGTCACTAAAACACCATTTGCGAATTCCCCAACAACTAAATAGCGAGTTTTGCGCTGTTGCAGAATTTGGTTTTCTTGAGACAAGTAATTACCATCTGCTATTTGTTTATCAGATTTAGAATCGGCTAACCAACGAGGGCGAATTTTCTCAATTTCTGTGGATGTACTGTTAGAGAAGTTAGGGCGTGTTTGCTGTGTTGTATAAGCACTATTGGGTGGCTGTACTTGAATTCGTGTTGTATTCGGTGTTTGAAAGGATGTCGCCTCTGTTGATATTTGCTGGTTATTTGAAGTAGGTGTATAAGCGATTTTTCCGTAAGATCCTAAGCTGCGAAGTCGATTAAATTCAGCTATCACGTCTGTTGGCGTTTCTGTTTTCGGCGTAACAGTCCTAAAAGGATTACTAATTCTTGGCAACGTTTGATTACGAGGTGGTGATGAAATAGTCGGGTTAGTTCTACTCGGAACGTAATCTCGTCTAGGACTAAGACTTTGTGTTTGTGCCACAGGTCTAGCTGTTGGTGGTGGTGAAGCTGCAACACTGACAGGTTTATTATTAACTTTAACTTCCTGCTTACTCTGATTAATTTTATTTAATTCATCTTCTTGCTGATTCAGCGCTAACTTAGCGTAAACATCCCCATCTGTTTGCTCAACTTGTTCTTTAGTTTCTGAAGACTTTGGTTCTTCAATAGTTTTAGTAGTATCGCGGCTATCAGGATTAAAAATCCCATTCAGCAGCCAAAATATAGCTAGGAAGGTCAATCCAAAAGGGAGTGCTATGACCAACAGTCTTGACCAGGGAGAAGTAATTACTGTATGTTTAGTTGTGACTGATGGATTATCTAATTCTCGCTCTGACGTAATTTCCTTTGGACTGGAATCTGAACTCCTTGCTGAAGATTTTAAGTCATTATCTATTTGGAGAAAATCATCTACAGTTGATGAGCTATTAATGTGAGTATTTGTCATTGTCTGTTAGCTAAATTTAAATCAACGATTTCCGTAATTTCTAATCCAGGTTGCCTGACTTGATATATTTTCTTTGCCAGAGCAGTAGTATCAGTGGGGATGTTTTGCGGTGTACTAATGGCTTCTACAGTAATAGTTTTGTTAAAGGATATACCTTTACCTGCATTATCAACTCTTGTAAAAGTAACGAGAGTAGCTACTAAATCTACTGACCATTTACCATCTTTAATTTTGCGAGGTGATGAAATGAAGCGGATAATTAAAGAGACTTGTGTATCACCGTTAAATACCCCTGCTGGGGTCATTTTAGCTAGCTTACGCAAAAATGCTGTCCGAAAATCTTGATTATCAC
Organism: Nostoc sp. PA-18-2419; assembly: GCF_005869855.1. GTDB lineage: Bacteria > Cyanobacteriota > Cyanobacteriia > Cyanobacteriales > Nostocaceae > Nostoc. The sequence goes on from NZ_SZNH01000074.1 coordinate 3,733, forward strand.
TGATTGCAAATGCAGCTTCATAAGAAGAAGTAGTTACTCTGCCATTAGAGCGTTCAGTTCTACCTACATCTATGCCAGTATCTTGTTTAGTAATGGGTTCTCCTTTTTCATTAAAAGTTTGAACAAGTCCATCCCAGTTAAACATCTTAATAAATGTGTTAGAAATAAATTTTTTAATAACTTCATCGGAGCGTTCATTCGGCTCTACTGCTTGGGCAACAACTGATTCTCCTGATGACAATTGCACTAGGGCTAACTGCTTTTTACCTAAACTACTGACTGCCCCATAATTAAGGATTTGTAGTAATAAAGAGAACAAAGCCATCGAAAATCCAGCCAGTGAAATTATTCCGATTCTAGTTGGGACAGATTTGTTATATTGCAGAAGCTGTAACGGCTCTGGTTTTGCCTTTGTACCATTCTTTGTATTAAACATTGTCGGTTTGTTGGAGAGGGAACTCTTAACTCTTAATAGAGAACTCTTAATATAGCTATTACCTCTATTTACTGAATTTTGATACTAAACTGCCACCAGATGTTGTTATAGCTTTAGTAGCATCAATAGCGATTGTGCTATAGGTTTCAGCCGCTTTGTTGATTTGTTGAAGTACAGCTAAACCACCACCAGCAGCTAATCCAGTTGCTAAGAAAGGAGCAAAAATCCCAATTGTAAAAAGAAAAAATAGAGGTTGATCTGCTCTAGAGGTAGCAATCAATTGTCCGGCTAATCCGGCAATTACGTTGAAACAAAGTTTTGCCATTCCTACAGCGAAATAACCCGTAAGCCAAGTAAAAATTGCTTTTCCACCATAAGGTAACAAAGAACCACCTACAGCTAAAGGGCCGAGAAGTGCTGTTAACAACATCGTTAGTTCAATCGCCCATTGGTAAGCTCCGTTCAACCCAATCAGTACAATGGAAACAATTTCGATGACCGAAGAACCAATATAAGCACTGAAAGGGGAAAGTATTACTTGTATAGGATTAGCCCCACCTTTAATTGCCTCTATTGGAGCTTGAATAATTCTGTCTATTTTTTGAATGACCCACGAAAACGGGCCGCTTTCACCAGTAAAATAACTCGGATAGTCTTGTTGAAGTCTATCTTTAGCATCCGACAGACATTTAACAGATTCTTCTGGACTCAAAGACGAGGTTTTGCAATTTTCTATTTCTTTCGCAATAGCTCCACGCACCGCTTCTACACCCAAAGCTTTTTGATATGCAGCTCTTAAATCAATACCTTTTGCTGTACGTGTTAGCATGTATTGGTTTGTATTGTTAATGTAATTTCTGATTCCGAGAGTACCTGCTCCTAAAGCTTTGCCATTATTTGCTAAGAGTACTATAACTATCAACACCCAAATAAAATCCGTGTATGCACGTTGTTCATCACCTAAGAGCATTTTCTTTGTCCACTCAACCATGAAAAAAACAAATGTTGCAACGGCGAATAATACACCGACTTTGCACATAGCAGCATATAAATCACCTGTGATAGTTTCTTCCCAAGTCTGATTAAAACCTTGAGCAATAAAATCTGCTGTATTACTTGCTTGTTCAAGTAAATCTGCACCAGCAAACTGAGATTGAGCGAATAAGTAATTTTTTGAAAGCATAAGCGTGAATTGATGATAAATAAAACGAAGAGATAACTCTTAAGGGTCAACAAGGGATAGAAAAAATTCAATAATTAAAACTAAATGATTTCTCCAAGAGCTAGAGGTGGAAACGCACCGTCTAGCAGATTTTTTTTGCTGTTTCTTATTAAGAGTTACTTGTTAAGAGTTCGCTCTTCTTGGTCAATTTTCTTGGGTGGGATCTAAACGAGATATACCGATAAGTTCATGGGTCAAAGAAAGAGTGCCTAATTCATTTAAATCTTGTTTTTTTCGTGCATTTGCTGTGTTTTCTGCGACTTGAGTCAGCATGAGATTGGAGTATGAATTATCCTGCCTTGCTTGCAAAGAATCTGTACGTTGCTGTGCCAACATAGAAACTACCAAAGCATTCTGAGCGGCGATCGCTTTCAGGACATTTTGAGAAGCATCCATGTCTTGAGCCTGGTCAGCAATGGTTTTTGCGTCTTGAGCTATTTGTGTTGTTTTCTCTATTTTTTGAGACGTATCTGCTTGCCCAGTTTTACCTACAACACTGATGATTGAAGCTCTTGTGAGTTCTCGCTCTAAATCTTGCCCCTTTTCCTTAGCGACTGGTAAAGAGTAAGTATCAGCAATACGATTTTTTAGTTCATCGCTACTAGCAATCGGATCTGGCGCTCCCATCTCTCCGACAGTATTATCAATTGCAGCTTGAGCATCTTCCTTAATGCCAGCCCAACTCTGATCTATTTGCGATTTTGTCCAAGTTTGTATCTGACTTACTTCACCTTTAATATCATCAACTATAGAGCTAAAAAAATCACTAATGACTAATCCATAACTGGGTGTAGCTAGTAATAAACTTACTACAGTAGCAGAGAGTAGTACAGCAAGTTTTTGACGATTCTTCATGGTTAAGCTACCTTTGTTTTTTGTAATTGAAACATGAGTTTTTTAGCTTCCTCAGATAATTCTTCTTCCCGAATCATTTTGATATAATCCTCAGTAAACCTGACCATTCCTAACAAAGGATTATCTTGATAATTTTTCAGAAAAAGAGTCCGCAATTCTTGCTCATGGGGATTGTTGGCAACAGATGCCAGTAAACAGTGTGCAGGATAATAACGGCAGAAAGTGAGCTTGCCGTTATCATCAAGCAGCCACTGAGAATAAATTCCCGATTTTTGGGGATAGAAAGCTTCTGTACTGTTAACTCGAATGATTTCGGTGGGATATTTAAATCTATCTATGAATGGGTCTACTGCTGAGGTTTGTATCCTCCCGACTAATCTAGTCCCAATATTTGCAAAAATTTTCGATGCTGCCTTGCTTTGATAAATACTCTCTGGCTCTTGGGCAGATAGGATTACGCGAATTCCCGCTTTTGCACCATTTGCACACAATCTACCAATCAAATCTGCAATTGATTCAAATTGAAATAAAATTGGTGCTTCATCGAGGAAGAAGATACTGACTTTCGATGCTAACGCTCGTCTGAGTGCAGCAGCATAAGCGCTCAGAGCTAAGATGGCTGCATCCGCTTCACTTGATAAATTTCTTAATGCAAAAACAAGTAATTTTGCATCAGTTCTAAAACTAGAAGGGCGAGAAATTGACTGTCCAACTCTTGTGCTTAACCAGTAACTAAGTCTCAGTCGAATTTGTTCTAAAGCTGACATTATATCTCGACTGTTACTGGCAATAGAATCTAATTTAACAAAGGCTGGGGAACAGTATTTGTAAAAGTCTTGCAGTGTTGGAGTTTCTGTCCATGCCTTAGTTCCCACTCCTGATAAGAGCGCTAACTTATAGCGCATTTTGATTTCATCATCGTTGAAAAATATTTTTAATGTTAAAGCAATGATTGACTCAATATTGGTAATCATCCCAGGACTAACCCCAATCATGCTAGTTCCAATCACCATTGTCATCAGCACCGATTTCAAAAATTCCTTGAAATCATTCAATCTTTCATTGATAATTTCTGGTTCTAGTCCTTGCAAATTCGGTAACTCAAAAAGATTGTTGTATTCTTTAGAAATATCAAAGTAAGCCCCGTCTTTTCCTAACAAATTAGTGTAGTCAGTGAAGGTAGATGTACCATCTGGTTTGGGGTAATCTAAAGCGACAACTGGGATATCTTGGGCAAGTGCTGGTGTGAGAATTCCAGCCACCAGAACTGATTTCCCCGAACGAGTTGCACCGAAAACAGCTAGATTCTTGTGATTTTGGTACAAGTCTAGATATACAGGTGTTCCGCCCTCTTCTGCAATTAACTCAAACCCAGTCCGATCTCCTGTGGCTGTGCGGATCAAAGGCATCAGCCCTGGTGCTTCGGAACTAAAATATGGCAATCTGCGGTTAAAAGGCTTGGTTAACAGTGGTTCCCAAACAAATGGACAACACTGCAACCATGTCTTCCAGGCGTATTCTATCTCCCGGTCAACTGCCGCCGGACGCAAGAAGTAACTCGCAAGGTAACGGCAAGCTTCATCTAAAGAGCGTGTTGATTGACGGTGTACCAGAAAAACTACAGCCGTGTGTACGACAACATTTCCTTTGTAAATCGTCTTTTGGGCTTCTACTGCTGACTCAATATTCAGTCCCGACTTGACATCAATATTACCTTTCTCACTGGATAATGTCGTAGAAGTAATCGATTGTTTAGTTAGTCTTTGCAGATTAGTTTTTGTGATTCCTTGGTTAGCTTTCGTAACTTGACAGATGATTTCAGTATCGAAAATACTATCTCTAGATATCAGTGACCAGAGATATCTTAGTTGTCCCTGTTCGTCTATCCAGCCCCCTGGTTTTTGACTAAAATTCAGCGCTCCAATATATTTATCTTGGATTTTTACCCATTGACGATCCAAAAATGGTAAAGACTGCTCATCTTCTAGTAAATGATGCCGGATGTGAAAATCACTTGTTTGGGTTTCAATTAGTCCATTTATTTCATCTATTTTTAAGGGATTTGGGATTGCTGTTGGTGAAGAATGGTTAAATTGCTGCCAGATTACCGTCCAGAGTTCTTCAGGACTCAAAGCTTTAATCCCTAATTTCATCTTATTACTAAGCAAATTCTCCCATGATTGAAAACCATCATTAAATGAATTTTGCAGAATATTTTCAATCTTGGTATTATTAATGTAGTGAATTTCTCCAGTGAATTTGTACCAGAATTTCTCCAATTGTTTAATAATAGACTCAACAAAATCTTGATTTCGTGACTCATCATAAGCAACAGTATAAGTACACCACAACCTCAAGAATTTGTTTTTTCGGATTCCACTTTTGGTTAATCCTTTGATTCGTAATCTTTCACTACGAATCAAGAGTTTAAGTTGTTCGACTGAACAAGTATTCTCAATTTGCTTAAGTTCTTGTTGCCGTTCATAATCCGAAGTAAATGAACCAAAATGTATGGTCATTGATTSTTGCTCTGGGATTTCCTTAAGTCCGGCTTCTATCCCCTCGAATATCGGTAATATTTGTTCATTGGCTAAATTCGGATGAATCCCTAAACAATCAAAACAAAATTTAATCTGAATAGATTCACCTTTTTTGAGAATCAATGCACCTATGCCTTTTCTCCCGCCTAAATTCAAGTTGCAAATCCCTGCTAAATGAATAATATCCTCAAAGGGAGTCAAGACTTTAGCAAACTCAATTTGCTCTTTTTCTAATTTTTTCTTACCTAATTTATCTGGATATTTAGATTGTTTCGGAGTTTTCATTATGAAGGCACAAATTATCTACGATTGGTGGATGATTCAAATTATTTACTGTTACAAAACAGGGAACTCTTAACTCTTAAGTAGGAACGGTAGAAAATGATAGATTCAAGAATAATTCAGGAGCAGAACCGGAGATGCTACGAAGCACCGCTTTTTCGGTCTATTACATTCCTGAATTATGACCCAACTCTTGGAGAGGCTACGCCCTAAGCGTAGCTATGCCGCAGGCTTTACGACAAGCTCAGGGCATCGCCCCTGACGGAGTGAATTTTGACTCTCAACCTACTTCTTTAATTCTGGGAATTCCTCTGTTGCCTGTTCCCTATTCCCTTTTAATTCTGATTTTTGTATTCTTTTTCAATGTTTTAAAAGGCATATAACCTCTACTAATTCGTGGTACGCCGATAAATTTTCCCAAAAAATCTTTATTCGTAGAAACTACCCACCATGTTGCCCATCCCCAAGCAATACTTAATCCAGTTGCTAACCATCCAGCTTGAAATGTATAAGAAACAACAAATACATTCACTACTCCTATTACTGACCAAGGAAAAATTTGGTCGGCGGGAAATGGGCCTAATCTGGGTCTGTCTCCCAAAATTCTATTTACAGTCCGAAATTTATTTTCATTTTTCATGATCTCAAACTATTTCAGCATGAAAAGACTGTATTAAATCAGTTATCAGTTATCACAGTTTCAGTCAAATAGTTTGACCCTAACTGTTACCTACTAATGAGTGAGAAATGGGGGACTCTGACGATGCAGATAAATACATCACTCTCTACTGATACAGCATATTTGAGGTTTATGAGGTACAGTAGCAGCAATTAGTAAACCAATTTTTTAGATGTTTTGGATCAACTAGTTTCAGCGCAATTTTAATTAAACCATCAACGACAGATGAACTCTTGGGAGAAAATTGTTTCAGAAAAGCTTTTAATTGTGACCACCAATGTTCAATTGGATTGAATTCAGGAGAATAAGGAGATAGATAAAGAATACTTGCTCCCACTCCTTCAATCAAAAGCTTAATC
>NZ_SZNH01000075.1 GCF_005869855.1 Nostoc sp. PA-18-2419
GTTGTCGTCCTAAGACCCAGGCTAAAATACCTTGGTTGTCGTCCTAAGACCCAGGCTAAAATACCTTGAGTAAAGTGATTTACTGCTGTCCACAGCCAGATTTTGTTTTGTCTTGAAAAGTTTGCTCAACGGGGGGAACCCCCGCACGCAACTTTTCGCTTTTTGAACCTATAAATGTCTCTAATTCATCTAGTTCTCCAACTTCTGGTATAGCATCTTCTTCTGGTACGTCTGGCAGCTTTTCTCCTATTTGTTTTACCCAAGAAATTATAGTAGTATGATGTACACCTTTAACCTGTTCAATCCCACGAAAACCGATACCATTAAGATACATTTTTAAACATTCTTGTTTAAGTTTCTCTGAGTATCCTTTTGGCGGATCGTACACATCAATAAATTGGCGCTCGCAGTTATTACAGATGTGATTTTGTTTACCTCTCCATTTTCCATTCTTTCTAATTTCCGTAGACTCACAGTATGGACATTGCACAGTAGATGACCTCAATTCATCCCTCTATTATGCAACACCGAAAATATAATTGGGTAAATCTTCCTCAAGGCTGACCTAGCCAAATTAACCTGAATTCTCTAATTGTTCAACTCAAAAAGCAATGCTTCTAAGTATTGGGATTTATATCGAAAGGTAGAGCCAGCTAATTTGAAAAATTGAGACAACTATAGCTACGAGTAACTCTACTGGTACACTGGTAGAATTTTGGCATAGCAGCAATTTCATCCTCAAATATAAATTAAGTCACAATAATAATAGGTAATTATAGAGGGCGCTACTATGTCTCGTCTCACCCAAATTATTCAGAACTTATTTCTTCGTTTAGAAGGCTTTTTTTCTGTTGTTTTTAAACCGTTGTTAAATTTTGTAAAAAATTTCTTTGGCTATTTTGGCAGCGTCTTCGGATTGACTAACTCTAATTATTTCTTAGAATCCGATCGCGTACAAGATATAAATCAAGAGCCAATTCAAACGGCTCAAAATACGACTTTTGAAACACCCGCTACTACCAGCCGTCGTTCCAATACCAAAAAAGTTGAGGATTACTACATCAAGATGGCGCGTGATGTCAAAAACAACTAATTGGCTGTATAGGCGTAAAGTTGTACAGCTACTCTATAGAACCCATTTGATATCTATGCCTGAGCTAACCGCTTAAGCATGAGTCTGATAAAACATAGATTGAGCTTGGCAGTCGCATGAGGCAATGTTCGCTTCTTCGTTCTTGACCAAACTCTTACATCGTTCCATCCAAGCATTTGAACGTTCTCTTCCACCAACGAGTTGCAACCGAGACAAACCCCGTTTTACCAAGGGCATCTTTTTCTGCCTTCGTGGGTTTGGGTGCCAGTTGGAATCTGAGCTTGGTCATAATCTGAGGATGCTGTTGGAGTACGGCATTTATTTCTCATTTTACCCGTTCTTCCAAGATCCCAAATGGGATTCTATACATTTGCAAGACCGATGCAGAAATACGTCCTGAGAGTTTTGCGATCGCCCATAGCGCTCTTGTAAAATCATTTTCAATTGTTGAGAATTCGCCCAGGAAAAAGTTTATGGCAGATATGTCCGGTCAAGACCCCTCGGAAATCACAATGGCAACGGTTGATGAAGAACGAAAAGGCGCAACTTTCAGCGGTACGGTCATCCTTGGTATAGATCCTGAGGGTGGGGAAGTCGTTTTCTTTAGAGACTTTTTAATTGAAGATTATAAAGGCGAACTTACCGCTTATTTGGCAACAGATGGCGATATAAAGAAAAGCATTGATTTAGGCGAACTCGATCATAAAAGCCCCAGTTTTAGGCTGCCAATTCCGCTGGGAACGGATACATTACCCTACAATACAGTCGTGTTGAGCGACAAAAAAAGCAAGAAAAAAATCCTGACGATCAATCTATAAAATTTGTAACTTAGCTCGTAGTTCAGCCAAATTCGATTGCCCTCCTGTATAGATCTCAAATGGGTTCTATAGGAAATTTGGCGTGCTGGTGGAATAGCGGTATCTCTGTGTGTTTCCCACTGCCACCCACAATTAGAGTATGTGATCGCAAATTATGGAGAATCGATTATTGTCGCTCATCCTGATTTTGAGGATACACTGCAAGCGATCGCCAAATCAAAAAATTTGCGATTTCTTCTCAGCTCACAAAAGCTCCCATCTAATATTGGTAAACTCCCAGAGGTAGATATCGCCAGACGCCCCTTAATTTTCTAGATCAGTGGTACAGCAGGTAAACCAGCTATTTCGGTCAAAGCAATCGTCAAAGTCCAATTTGACTTTGAGTTTTAAACCTCGTAAGTTGTTAAACTATGTACTTACTATATAAGTAGTCATATTAAAGACAAAGAGAGACAAAGTAGTGCTTTAAGATTTATAGTAGTGTCAGGAATTCATTAAATACAGTTTGTAGTTAGATGAAATTTAGAACTTACGTCATGTTTCATCTATCTCTACCGAATATCGCTTTGGTAAATATAGAACCCAAAGACTTTATAGCGGGTACATCCCTTTTAATTTCACTTTTTACTGCTTATTGGAATATTTTGCGTGGTGCAAAATTCGTTAGTCCTCCACTGAGATGGATAACTTTTGGGCGTTTACCAAATCAGGTATTAATTATCAATTTTCCGATTTCTATTACAAATATTGGTAGTCTAACCGGAGTTATTGATGCTTTCTACATTGAATTCAGAAATCTTTCAAGTCGTCAATCTCAAAAATTTTATGCTTGGAAAGAAAGTATCCTTGTTGGTCAAGAGTTCAATTATTCTCAGCCGGAAATACCTACACCTATAGCTCTTAAATCTGGTGAAAGTGTTGTTAAATACTATGTTTTTTATCCTGATTCTTTAGATTTTATGTATGCGTGTGGACTCCACACAATTTCTTTATATGCTTATGTTAATAATTCTCAGAAACCTGTAAAACTTTATGATAAAAAGCTAGACATTGATAGTGTTTTAAACCCAAGCTCGTTCTCGAATGAAATACCTCTGTTATTTAGTTATAATCTAATCCCTACTAAAATACTGAGAGTATCGAATTACGGAGCCGAAGCACCGATGATGTCTATGATACAGATAGCGAGGAAGTAGTCATGGGTGGTCAAACACTGCGTTGAGCTAAACGCTTATTAAGCTTAGTAAATTGGCGAAAATATTGACAGTGTGCGCTGTAGCGAAGGTAGATCCTTTTGTGGATGGGAGACATATCATTCACAGGGTCGTCTGTGTCCTCAACTTCATGGGCAAAGGATAAACCCGACCATTTACTATGGTAGATTCTGCGTTCATCTGGATTGTAATGCAAGAAGGCAGGATTTCACATGTCATAAAAACAGTTTTCAATGACATCCGCGATGTCTGCAATCTTGGTAGTACGCGTTAAGTCAAAGCCAGAGGCGGAACCCTCGTACTCTATTTTATATAGCATCATCCTGACGGCATAGCGATTACCCAGCCTAGTGGCAGAATCGTAACTCGACTGATTTACTCTTCTATCCTTTTTCTTTGGGGCTAGATTTTTCGTACACCCTTACACTCCACCTCAAAAGGGCTTGGTCACCAAGTTTAAATAACTAATGAGATTCGATTGCATTAAGCAAAAATTTAGTGTAAGCTCTTTTTTAACTTGTTGAATAATATTCTCAACAGTTTTAGATAGGTGAAAAATGACAATCTCTAGAAGTCCATTGTCGGTGGAGCAAGACCTTACTGACTCACCTTGGTGGGCTGGTAACGCTAGACTCACCAGCTTATCAGGGAAATTACTAGGCGCTCATGTTGCTCATTCTGGTCTGATAGTTTTCTGGGCAGGTGCCATGACTCTATTTGAGCTGGGGCATTTTAATCCAGCAAAACCGATGTACGAACAAGGCTTAATTTTGCTACCTCACCTAGCTACTCAAGGCTGGGGCGTTGGCGCAAATGGTACAGTTGTGAGTACTTATCCCTATTTCGTAATTGGAGCTTTACATCTAATCTCCTCAGCCTTTCTGGGTTTTGGAGGAATCTTTCATTCCCTACGTGGTCCCGAAAAATTAGAAGGCAAAGTTCCTTTCTTTGGCTACGACTGGTCAGATACGGGTAAAATGACCACAATCCTTGGTATACATTTGGTTTTATTGGGTTGTGGTGCATTTTTGTTAGTCGCCAAAGCAATGTACTTTGGGGGTTTGTACGATCCAAATGTTGAAGATGTGCGGGTAATTACAAATCCAACATTAAACCCATCTGTGATTTTTGGTTATTTATTTGGCGCAATTAGGAAATTTTGGATTGCTGGGGTTGATAACCTCGAAGATGTAGTTGGTGGACACATTTGGGTTGGTGCACTGTTGATTATTGGTGGATTTTTCCACATAGCAACTAAGCCTTTCAGTTGGACGCATCCACTATTTGTTTGGTCTGGAGAAGCTTACCTTTCCTACAGTCTTGGCGCTTTAGCACTGATGGGCTTTATTGCAACTCTGTTTGTATCAGTAAACACCACTGTTTATCCAGAAGTTTTTTATGGGCCAGCGCTCGTAGTTAGGCAGAACATCGTGCCATACTTTTCATCACCTGACCCTGACCTTGTAACTGCCCGGACTTGGTTAGCTAATGCTCACTTTTGGTTAGCTTTCTTCTTTCTCCAAGGTCATATCTGGCACGCTTTGCGGGCACGTGGGTTTGATTTTCGCAAAGGTAGAGTGAGTCAGGAAGCAGTAATTCCACAACCAATTAGCTAAATTTAATTTAATGCAATATATTTGCAATACTTTTTGAGTTAAATCTGAAAAATATTGCAATAAATTCTCAAGGAGTAATAGAGATGACAGCAGTAATTGAAGATAGCCCATACAAGCAACAAATACCTGATGTTGGCTGGTGGGCTGGTAACTTTCGTTTGACTAATCTATCAGGCAAATTATTAGGCGCTCATATTGCCCATTCTGCATTGATTTTGTTATGGGCTGGAGGGATGACGCTGTTTGAGTTGTCGCGCTTCGATCCGAATCTGCCAATGTATGAGCAAGGATTAATCATACTGCCTCATTTAGCAACTTTGGGCCTTGGTGTCGGTGCTGGTGGGCAAGTTATTAGCACCTATCCCTACTTTGTAATCAGCGTCTTGCATCTGATACCCTCTGTAATTTTGGCAGCTGGTGGTATTTACCACTCTCTGCTGGGACCAGAAGTATTACAAGACAATCCTACTTGGGCTGGCTTTTTTGGCTATGACTGGAAAGACAAAGACAAGATGACGACAATCTTGGGCATTCACTTAGTATTGCTAGGCTTGGGTGCTTGGGCTTTAGTTGCTAAGGCGGTATTTTGGGGTGGACTGTTTGACCCTTGGGCTGCTGGCGGTGGAGATGTCAGGATAATCAATCATCCAACGCTCAATCCATTCCGGATTTTTGGCTATTTGTTTGGGGTTTGGGGATCAGAGGGAATGGCAGCTGTTGATAACTTGGAAGATGTTGTCGGCGGTCACATCTGGGTTGGTTTGATGCTAATTGGCGGTGGGATTTTTCACATCTTGACTAAGCCATTTGCCTGGGCACGACAAATTTTAATTTACTCTGGGGAAGCGTATCTGTCTTACAGCATTGGTGCTGTAGCATATATGGGCTTTTTGGCAGCTTACTTTGCGTCAGTCAATAACACCGTCTATCCCGAAGTTTTCTATGGTCCAGTTAGAGTTATAGAAACTTCTACTGGTATAGTTTCTGCGCGTGGTTGGTTGGTAACTTTTCATTTTGTTCTGGCGCTGATATTTCTATTGGGTCACATTTGGCACGCGCTACGCGCCCGTGCGATTGCAGGCGGATTTGATTTTAAAAATGGTGACATGGTTCAGCCACCACGAGTGAATCCTCCAACAAATAATCAAGCAATTTCACTCAATTCTTCTGATTTGACATTGAAGTTTCTCAAATATTTGCCAATTTATCGCCCTGGCATATCTCCTCAAGCGCGGGGATTAGAAATTGGCATGGCTCATGGTTATTGGCTAGTTGGCCCCTTTGCAACATTAGGTTCATTAGGTTTATTAGGTAATTCTAATACAGGTAACTTGTTTGGTTTACTAGCCGCAGGCAGTTTGATTCTCGTACTGACAATTGCTTTTTCAATTTATGGGACTACCAGCTTTGAAAGACAGCAAGAAATCTATCCTCGTTCGGCAGCGGTTGCAACAGTTCCTCGCGTACCACAGACTATCAATTCTACTCAAAGATGGGGTGAGTTTACTGATGGTTTTCTGATTGGTGGCATTGGTGGAGCAATTTTTGCTTATCTGTTGTTGAATAGCGTTACTATATTTGCTGCGATCGCTATTAACTAGATTTAGTCAGCTAACCTTCAAGATTCAGTTATCTGTGTGTCTTTGTGGTTAATGAATTAATTTTTATCACCATAGAGGCACAAAGATACTAAGTAAAATAAAATGCTGATCGCAAGTTGACAGGGCTACACTCAGCATTGACGACATGATCGTAGAACCTAAAGCTTTGCAAGAATGGCGATCGCTAACTTTACTCAATGATGTACGGATTGTCCAAAAATTTTTGAAAGTGCTTATTTATTTGATGCTTTCCGGAAATAAGGAGGTAATGTCAGAAAAACTAAATAAAAGAACTCACTGAGTAACCAGGTCATGATCCACCACATAATTGGTAAATTACTACAAGGACGTTACCAAATTGTCCAAAGCCTTGGTGCAGGGGTGTTTGGACAAACATACATTGCTCTAGATGTAGATTACCCAGACAATGCCAAATGCGTAGTTAAACTGATCAAAGCTAGCAGTTTTGAATCTAGCTACTTGGACACGCTGAGGTTACTGTTTTTAACTGAAACCCAAACCCTCAAGCTTTTAGGAAGCCATGAGCAAATTCCTGAATTTATCGCCTGCTTTGAAGAGAACAAGCGATTTTATTTGGTGCAAGAGTATATTGAAGGACATGCGCTAACTGCGGAATTGCCCATTGAGCAGGAGTGGGGGTCTGTATGGAGTGAAAGGGAAGTTGTAGAATTTTTATTAGATGTCTTAGGTATTCTAGAATTTGTTCATTCTCAAGGCGTTATCCATTGCGATATTAAACCAGAGAACTTAATTAGACGCGCTGGTGATAGTAAGTTAGTTTTAATTGATTTTGGCTCAATCCAGTCGATTGACTTTGGTATAGGTGCAGAATTGCCTATTCATCGAATTCCCGTCACTTCATTGGGATACATACCACCAGAGCAATTTATTGGTGAAACACAGCCCAACAGTGATATTTATGCTCTGGGAATGATTGCTATCCAGGCTTTAACAGGGCTAGAACCACTACAATTAAAGGTTGCTCCTGATACTAATGAAATTATTTGGCGTTCTCCAAATACGCCAGTTAATGATTATTTAGCTGCTGTTCTCAGCCAAATGATTCGCTACGATTACAAAAACCGCTTTCAGTCTGCAGGTGAAGTTCTGCGGGTTCTTCAACAAATAATCTGGGAAAGTCCACCAGTAGAAATATTAACAGCAAATGATAAAATTTCTTTAGAAACAACGATTAAAGATGATTTGAAAAATCCTGCTGAGAGAAAATTATCGCCACTGTTGACAGGAATGAAAGTAGGGTTGGTGGCAAATTCTTTGTTGATGGGATTTGGTGTATATTCTTTAATTAATACTTCAGGTGGTTACTCAGAATCAGAAACTTTAAATCAAGCTAAAAAAGAATATCAAGCAGGGGATTTACAAGAAGCGATCGCCCTAGCTAAATCAATTCCTGCCCACAGCAATGTTTATCCAGAAGCTCAAGCCACAATTGAGGAATGGCAGGAGCAATGGCAAGTAGCTGCACAACAATATCAAATAGCTGTAACTGCTTTTAATAAAAGTAGATGGTCAGATGTTGTGGATGCGGCTCGTCAAATTCCAGATATTTCATACTGGCAATCTAAAATAGATAAATTAGTTCAACAAGCATACATCAATATTGAAGCACAAACCCAAGATTTATTAGCAAAAGCTTACGAAAGTGCCAATATCAAAGATTTTTCTGGTGCCTTACAATATTTGCGTCAAATTCCTAAAGAAAGTTCTGCTGGTGCTATAGTTCAAGACAAATTGGCTGAATACAATCGTAAACGGCAAATCAGAGCAGCTTACTTTTTGAATAAAGCTTACAATCAGGCATCTATTGGTGATTTTAATAGCGCTATCAAGTTTCTGAAAAATATTCCTCAGGATACTTTAGTTTCTGCTGAAGCTCAACTCAAATTGAATGAATATACTCGAAAGCAACGCGTGGTGGCTGAACATCAAAAGGTAGCTTCTGCAAAAAAAGCAAATTTATTTGTTTCTAAAAACTCAAATACTAGAATTGAGTATCTTCAGGGAGTAAATTACCTGCAAGAGGTTAATATCCGGTAGTCACAGGAATTTTTCAATAAATGGATTTTTGAGATAATTTAGGGTTAAATTTATCAGATGGGTAGTTCAATAATGCATAACAGCTTGTCTTGAGATTGCCCAAGAAATTACTGTTGCTCACAGCTTTTGGTAAAATCATCAAGAAATTTATATTAAAATTTAAAAGTATAAAAATAAAATCCCCATTAGTAAATAACATACTGACTGCTGTTGACGGTTAACAGTTAACAGCTAGCAGTCAATAAACTTAGAAAGTAATTGTGCAATTTAAAAGCGTAATATATATTTTATTTCTTGGAAGTTCCTTATTAAGTTCGCCAACAGTATCAGTTTATTTTCTGGAAGTCGCGCGAGCGCATCTTTTGCTCAAGGAACTCTACAAAGACCTTGACTTTCATGGGAATATATTTTCGGCTAGGATAAAGTGCGTTAATTGGGACTGGAGCCAGTGACCATTGAGACAAGACGTTTACTATATTCCCACTCTGTAACTGCTGCTGAAACAGAAATTCTGGCATCAGCCCAATTCCTATTCCAGCAACGATTGCTTCATAAATGGGGGCAACGTCATTGCTGAGTAGTCGTGGACGAAAGGAGAGCGTTACTGTTTCCTGCTGTTCATTGTGCAATGTCCAGGTCACATCGTTCTGACGATGAGCCATACAAAGTAGCGCATGACTGGTCAAATCAGTCATCGACCTTGGTTCGCCAGCGGTTTTGAGATAGGTGGCGCTGGCAAAGAGTTTCATGCGATCTGTGCTAAGGAGCCGCACGACCAGGGATGAATCGTGCAATTCCCCAATCCGAATCGCTAGATCGTACCCTTCTTTGACAATATCCTTGTATTCAGTCGTTGCATGGAGAATGACTCGAATATCGGGATAGGTCAGCAGAAACTCCGGCAAATTGGGTGCGAGAAAAGACTGCGCAAACAACACGGTGGCTGTCACTCGCACAGTGCCTTGCGGATGCCCCTGCAAGCTAGCGATCGCATCATCACCGTCATGTAACGCATCAACAATGGGTAAACAGTTTTCGTAATACAGCCGTCCTTCTTCAGTTAGAGAAACCCGCCGCGTGGTGCGATGAAATAATCGGACTCCTAGCCGCTGCTCTAGCTCATTGACCTTCAGACTGACGGTAGATTTAGGCAAGTCCAGCGTTCGTGCTGCTGCGACAAATCCTCCCAGTTGGGCGACTTTGAGAAATATTAAAACAGCGTTCACGTCATCCATACCTTGCACTCGCTGCGCTCTTGATTATCAAAACGGGAGCTATTGTCCAGCATTATAAACAATCAATCCATAAAAACCATCTTTATCTGCATGAATTAATGAATCATACCTGAAGGGGTGACAAAGGGGCTGAAACAAAGCAAATAAAAGAGCGTGACCGTTTTGAGGTAAAAAAAGATAGGTCAGGTATTCTCAACAAGACCTATCAAATGATAATGTTACCTAAATTCTACCAAACTTGCTTTGAAAATGTACTGACACCTACGCAGTACAAGATGCTAGAAATCTTGCTGATGCTATTGCAATTTCATAAAACTGTGACAATTGAGAAGCTAGCAA
>NZ_SZNH01000043.1 GCF_005869855.1 Nostoc sp. PA-18-2419
GCTTTGCCTTGGACATTACCAATGCGTTCTTCTATTGACAAAGACTGACTTTGCCTTGGACATTACCAATGCGTTCTTCTATTGACAAAGACTGATTGTAGAGTGCGATCGCTTCATCCACTTCCCCTTTGTTAGCGTAGATCATTCCCAGTTGGTGCAACGTCGCCGCTTTGGTTTGGACATCACCAATGCTTTCAGTTATTGACAAAGACTGATTGTAGAGTGCGATCGCTTGATCCACTTCCCCTTTGTTGGCGTAGATACCTGCTAGTTGGTGCAAGGTTGCCGCTTTCCCTTGGACATTACCAATGCGTTCTTCTATTGACAAACACTGATTGTAGAGTGCGATCGCTTGATCCACATCCCCTTTATTAGCGTAGATCATTCCCAGTTGGTGCAACGTCGCCGCTTTGGTTTGGACATCACCAATGCTTTCAGTTATTGACAAAGACTGATTGTAGAGTGCGATCGCTTGATCCACTTCCCCTTTGTTGGCGTAGATACCTGCTAGTTGGTGCAAGGTTGCCGCTTTCCCTTGGACATTACCAATGCGTTCTTCTATTGACAAAGACTGATTGTAGAGTGCGATCGCTTGATCCACATCCCCTTTATTAGCGTAGATACGTGCTAGTTGGTGCAAGGTTGCCGCTTTCCCTTGGACATTACCAATGCGTTCTTTTATTGACAAAGACTGATTGTAGAGTGCGATCGCTTTATCCCATTCTCCCAAATCATCATATATCCAACCCAGATTGTGGAGAACGCTAGCTTTGATTCCTGCTAAATTCTCATCTTCTTCAGTCAACTTCAAAGCTTTTAATAGAAAATCCTCTGCTTTTTGTACCTCACCAATACTCCTGTAAGCTACCCCTAACTCCTTCAAAATATTAATGCGGCTACGTACATTTGTTGATTCTTCCATTAGCAAGCGCTCAAGTAAATCAATCCGCTCTTGCCTTTCTGGTAAATCTAAACTTTCTAATATTCTCTCAGACTGAATAGTTTTTTCAATAGCCAACTCTTGAGTAGACTGGACTGTTTTAAAATAAAATACTCCTTTTCTCCATGCCCAAAAATCTGGGGCATATTTTGCTAAACGTGTTAGGGCATGATCTGGCAAAAATATCAGTATAGGGTGAGGAACACTATTAGTAAAAGCGTCTCGCACAAAGTTCAAGTCTTGCAGTACAGGGGGATATTCTCCAGACAAGCCAATAGACTTTTCTAAACCGATAACAATTAAAACTAATTTTTTATCTGGTTCTAAATGAATTCCTTTTAAATCACCAATAATGTCATCCCTTAAAAAACGCAACTTAGGGTCAGCAAAATTAAGAATTTCAAACTGAATCTCATCACATAGAGGATGGTTGTGGAGGATTTCAATTAAAGTATTTCTATCTTCTGCAAAATTAACAGCAACGAACCCAATCGTTAACTGAGTATCAGCAAAGTCAATAAAGGTTAAAAGTTCCGCTAATGACTGCTGATTTATTTGCACAAAAGTTTCTTTTTCTAAATTTAACTCAGGGGTTACTTGTGGCTGATTTGACTGCTTCTTGGAAAGCATGGATTTGCCTCACAACTGGATTAACATAATTCCAGCGATTTTTACCGTTGTACTCAAAAACCCAAAGATTGAACAGCATTAACCTGCCGATTTCATCTTTAGAAACATCCTTGTTTTTATATACCGCAGCCAAAGCAGAATAGTATTCTGTTGGTATACTGCGCTCAAAATTAAACTGCTCTTGCTTAATCGCATAAGTGATATCATCAGCAGTAACTTTCTCGCGATTGCGAGTTGCTGCTGTAAGAAATGCTTGTGATGCTATTTGCATCAATTGGCGGATGTGACCGCCGCTTGCTTTCGCTAAATCTACCAATAGTTGACGCGATTCAAACACTGCGTCTACTTCAACTCTTTGTTCAATTAAACTCGTAATTGCTGTTATCCCTTCATCATTATAATCTAGCTCGTTTTTGTCTTGTTCAAACTCATATATGTTGACCATCGGCACAATATTGGGTGTATCGAAAGTGTTAGCCAAATTATTTTCAGAATAGACTATAGAAATTGGCGCTGTATAGATAATCGTACAATGTAGACTTTGTAATTGAAATGCATAATCACAAAATAAATGTTTAGCTACATTCGGAGGCACTCTGTCTAAGTTATCAAATATAATTAAAAATCCTTTTTCGTATTCAGGATATTTTGATTTAAGCTTGATAAAAGCATCACCTAACAACAAATTTATATCTGCTTGTAAACGACCAATATCTTTTTGTAAATTCTGACGAACCGTCTTTCTTTGTTTATCAGCACCTTTAATTTGAGCTTGGATTTTACCCAAGAGCTTAGAAAGAAACGGAATCTTGATTCCTGCTTCTCCCTCAGCACCTACACTTACTGACCTTTCAACTGTTTGTTCAGTTTCTTGAGTAATTTCTTTAAACCAAGACTCAAAATTATTTAAAAGTTGTGCATCAAAATTTAATTCCGATGCGTATAAGACATCAGCAACTTTCTTAATAATTACCAAATATAAATCTGTGTATTCTGCGTCTAATATATCTAGTTCAGCGTCGGCTTCTATATAAATAACTTTATATTGAGATTCCCATTCTTGCTGAATCTTCCTTAATTCTGTACTTTTACCGCATCCCCGATGTCCAGTGAATAAAAGGCTGCAAAACTCTGCGGGTTCCAGAAAACTTAAGCGAGTTTTAATAGTATTAATTGCCTCTGTCTTGCGAACTTTTGATAAGTTAACATAATAACGTTCAATATCTCTACTAGTCACTAGAGGAGCTACATCACAAACACGAAAAGCAGCTTTGAGGGTATTAGCACGATTAGCGGATAAGGAACTCATTAGGTATTATTTATATTAAGAATTTATATATATTACAGCAGCAAAATCTTAAAGCTTCTTGGCATTAGAGAACTTTTAGGAATCACTGGCGCTCAACCAGGAGTATTGAAGTGGTAGTATGTTCAGGAATACCTGGCGCTAGATTACCAACAGAATTGTATAATGTCTCTTGCTCCTTGGCGAGGTGCGATCGCCCATGCCCTCGATCAGAATCGCAGCCTTGCTTATGCTCGTTACCTCCAACTAGCAACGGTACAGGCGAACGGTCGCCCTGCAAATCGTACCCTAGTCTTTCGCGACTTTCTAGAAGAAACCAACCAGCTAAAATTTGCCATTGATCGCCGTAGTGCCAAAACTGACCAAATACAGCAACAACCTTGGGCAGAAATTTGCTGGTACTTTCCCAATACACGAGAACAATTCCGCATCACTGGCTGTTTGACTCTGGTAGGTAATGATAATTCCCACGAAGATTTACAGCCAGCACGTATTTCCATTTGGCAAGAACTGAGTGATGCGGCGCGTTTGCAGTTTGCTTGGCCTCATTCCGGTAAACCTAGAGTCAATGAAGTACAAGCCTTTGAGCCACCAGCACCCAACCCTGTGCAACCACTGCCTAATTTTTGTCTACTGTTACTCGACCCAGTGCAAGTAGACCATTTAGAATTACGCGGCGAACCACAAAATAGAAGAGTTTTTCGCCGTAACGAAAATCAAGAATGGTTTTGTGAAGAAATCAATCCTTAATTTTGTTAGTTAGGAGTTATGAGTTTGGAAAGCACAAAGTTAGCATTTATAATTTTTATTCTTCTCTCTTAACTCCTAACTTTATCTAAATACCCGCACCATCTAGGAACTCCTGTATTGCCTTATCTCTAAGTCTACACATAGGGGCATTTTCTGATAAATCAGCTTCCATACAAGCTATAGAACCTGCTAATACAGGAGTTTTTTGATTTGAAGAATGGGTACGCTGAAGATTTTGTATTTGTTCTTCTAATAACTCAATGCGATTTACTAAAGCACGAATTACTTCGGCTTCCGAGTCTGGTAGGTTATTGTGTTCTAATGGGCTAACTCTGACTCCAGAACGATGCACAATACGACCAGGCACCCCTACTACAGTGCAATCAGAAGGGACATCCCTGAGAACAACTGACCCAGCGCCAATACGGACATTATTACCAATTTGGATATTTCCCAGAACTTTTGCTCCAGCTCCGACAACAACATTTTCACCCACAGTAGGATGGCGCTTACCGCATTGTTTACCAGTCCCCCCAAGTGTGACACCTTGATAAATTAGGGCATAGTCTCCCACGATCGCAGTTTCACCAACTACTACACCCATTCCGTGGTCAATAAACACACCATGCCCAATTGTCGCACCTGGGTGAATTTCAATTCCAGTCAAAAACCGAGCTAAATGAGAAATCAGGCGGGGGATAAAGGGAAGACCAACACTATAGAGCCAGTGAGCCAGCCTATGCAATAACAGGGCTTGTAAGCCAGGGTAACAAAATAAAACTTCCAACCAGTTACGAGCAGCCGGGTCACGTTCAAATATGATACGAAAGTCAGCACGTAGAGTAGATAGCACGAGATAGTACCCTCGAAAAGCACAACAAGCTACTTTCCCATTTTATCGTCTCAGGTGTTACACCTAAAAATTGGCATTGGGATTGGGCGTGGAGCAAAAGCGATAGAGGCATAGGCGACAGACTTAGTGCTACTTCTCCCCTGCTCCCCAGTCCCTAATCCGCATCACTGCTGCTCCACTGTCAGAGTATAGTCGCGCTTCATCCCAGGATTAAATGTGCCTACCCAAATCCGATAGGTGCCACTTTTCCAGTTGCGATCGCTAATGCTAGCATCTTTACTTTTGCCAGTGTCATCGCCGCAGCGAATCGTCGTTTTGTCTGGTCCTTGAATCAGTAAAGTGGTATCGTTGTTATTGCTATCAATTTGTATTGTTAATTGCGGAAAGTCTTTTTGCAAAACCATAATGTGATCTGGAGTAGGAGCGGCAAAACCGATACAGGCTTTTTGAGCGCGATCGCGGTTACTAATGGCAGACAAGGAATAAGAACCACCTGTAAACCCCTCAACTCTTGCTTGTGCTGGCTCAAAGTTTTTTGACAGTGTTAAAGTACCAAAATTTGCTGTTTGTGCGATTACAGGGGTAGCTGTTAAGGTAGTAATTATAGCTAACAGCCAGCCGCCACGAAACTGAAGTCGGGGGCGACAGTTTTTCATAGTAGCCCTCCAACAGGCTTAGAAAATAGTAATGATATATACATATTTTAGTTAGAAGATTACAGTGAAATTTCAGGTAATTGTGCCACATTAAAATGTGCCACAATTAATATATTTTAAAGTAAGCAGTTAATTGCTAGATTATCTTTCGTTCTTCAGAAAATCGTTAACGGATGATTTGAGTAATTGTTTTATTTAATTATCTACTCGCAATAATAAATTTATGGAACAAACTAAATTAATATTTTATAAAATTAACTTGGCTATAAACAACTACAAAATTCTAAGTTATTAAATATTTCTAGATTTCGAGTAAATTTAACAGCGGTTTGCAATCGCACACAAAGCCTCCAAAAAATTTATCAAATAAGAAAGTACAGAAGGTAAAATAGTTTTTTACCTTCTGTACTTTGAGTCTGAAAATATCAGGAATTATGTAGTTGGAAGAAAACGCCGCCTTTGAACGCTTTTGTGTCAGTTCCATAACTACTGACTGTGAGCGATCGCAGATTATTAAAAAACGGTTTTCCTAAAACTTCTACTAGTTTGAGAATTGGGATTTGACGCTCTAATAAATTCTGGCTTTTTGTCCAGTCAAGATAAATATAGCCTTGGTTTGGTTGAGGAATCGCAGCAATACTATCTTGAAACTTGGGATTATTAATTAAAGAATTATCCTTCGCTGTGATAATTTCATCTATTGTTTCAAGGTCAGAGGTAAAAATTTCGTAATTTCCTAAGGTTGTATGCGCTCCTCGTACTTTTGTCTCAATGTTGAATGATGCTCCGTCTTTGTCATTGGTTTTTTTGCTAGCTGTGGTTAACTCTGTCCAAGCAGAAATTTTTTGGTTGTCAATAGTCAATGGGCTGATGGTGAGTCCATTGGCTGAAGCGATGGCGTCTAAACGCGCTACGCCTTGTTCTACATCCTCAGATTTTTTAGCTATAAAAATCCAATGCGGGGTTGTTTGCTCTTGAGGTAGCAATGCTACGGCATATTCTCCCTTTACCCAACTGAAAATATCCTCTGGCAAATTTATTCCCCAGCGTTTTTGAGTTTCGTCTAAAGGTTTTACAAATTGAGAAACCACATTCTCCTGAGAACCGTATATCGTTGCTGTTGCTTGTTTCCAGAGTTTGGCGAAATTACTGTTAGCCAAATTACTCAAGTCCAAGCCAGAAATTGCTAAACCTGCTGATGCTGGAACATACTGCAATGCTCCTACAGATTTAGTTAATGGTGGAGATGGGGAAACAATTTCTGATGAAGTCACAAAGGCAGTTTCTGCTAGCAATCCTTTTTTATTCAATATCAGGGAAATAATTTCACTGTTATATGTTTGCTCTGCCAGTTCTAATCCTTGCCATTTTGCCACCATAGGAAGATTCAAGAAAGCCGTAGCTAAACTTCCTTTGGGTAATTGTTTGATCGCTTTTTTATATTCAGGGGAGCTAGTCAAATTTAAATCTGGAGCTTGAACGTTATTGATGGCCTCTTTTAGTACTTTCGGATCGTTAGCAAACAACACAAAGCCTTCACCAACAACAGCACCAGCTAAATTATTTTCGATTGTGGATCTTGGAATTGGGATTTTATTTTCTGCGATCGCTTCTTGGTTGTCAGAAATCACCTTTACGCCTTTGTATTCTTCAACAGCTAAGTTGGCGCCAGCTAGCGCTCGTTTAGAAAATAACAACTCCACAAACTCACGGCTTTTTTCTGATTGCTCAGTTGCAAGTGCCAAAAGATACCCTGGTTGCTGTCCATTTTCTGGGTCGCGATCAATATCTAAGGTGGTAACAGCCAATGTAATTTCGTTCCCTAACCAGGGTTTAATATCTTGTTGGTAATCGATACCACTCTTAGCCAAGAAACTAGTTTTGAGTTTAGATAGTTCGCCTTCACGCTCCAGTGCTTGTAAACGTTCAGGATTTGTCAGTAATGACACCATCACCGGGGCAAGTTTCGATACGAATATTGTTGCACCAGGTTGGGAGGTAGGAGCAATCAGCTGAGCCGGACTTTTAGGAAAAAACCAGTAAAAGCCTGTGATTGCAATCACTAATACTGCGATCGCACCAGCTACGATAAAACCGATGAATGAGCGTTGTCTATTCACATGCAACCTATTAAAAAAGATAGTTCACAGCCATTTAAGCAGAAACCTTAGCTTCTGGCTGCGTCTTGTTGAGAATCGATGCTGATGCCAAGGCAGAAATTTTCTGTCACCATAAATGAATTAGAATTGTTCACAAAAGCCCCATGACAGAGAACTCTTTTAGTCAATCTATTGCCCTTATTAGTGTAGAGGAACTAGCACAACGTCTCGCTTCAGGTGATGCAAGCATCCAACTAGTAGATGTCCGAGAACCACAAGAATTGGCGATCGCTAGGATTGAGGGCTTTGTCAATTTACCCCTGAGTGAATTTGCCGAATGGGGAGATCAAGTACCTACTATCTTCAATCCCCAAGCTGAAACCCTTGTGCTGTGTCACCATGGTATCCGCTCCGCTCAGATGTGCCAGTGGTTAATTGCTCAAGGATTTACAAATGTGCAAAATATTTCTGGTGGGATTGATGCTTACTCTAAATTAGTAGACCCCTCAATTCCCCAGTATTAGCTTCTCAAGCTTATACATTACTCAGATGGGACTCACTCTTCCATCTGACTTTTATTATCGTGACAGTAGTAAATTAATCTGGAGGTTTGCTAAGAAAGGTTGCGAGTTTATACATTCAGCATAGATGTATGGAATTTTTAGACTTTAATATAGCAGCGATCGCTCAAAAAATACGTATTTAATAATACTGTTTGCAATATATAATTATGCAAAAATACGGTTAGACAATGAGCAGCTTGTAGACTAGAATCGTGAGTCTTTGTAGGAAAGAGAGACTATATTTGCACCACAGCTTCAACAGTGTTATCTGTAAACTTTCGGATTAATTATCACAATATATATAGTATAATTTATTATCTTAATTAATTATTAATAATATCTATATAGCACCGAATCCCCAAACTTTTTCAAAGTTTGATTAAAATTTGCACTCAGCAAAACATACCCTATGGAAGTTCAGTTGACAAATCGACAACAGCATATACTTTGGGCAACGATACGTCACTACATAGCTACAGCAGAGCCTGTTGGCTCAAAGGCTTTAGTCGAGGAGTACGACTTGGGTGTTAGCTCAGCCACGATTCGCAATGTTATGGGTGTTTTAGAAAAGTCTGGGTTACTTTATCAACCACACACCTCTGCTGGGCGAGTGCCTTCAGACTCAGGTTATCGCATTTATGTTGACCAGCTAATTACACCTTCTCTGCAAGACGCTACACGTAGCTTGCTTCCACGTTCGCATAGCGTCCCGCAGGGAAGTGGTACAGATTTAGCTAAAAAAGTAGAAGTGGCACTGCAAAAGCGCCTCCAATGGGAAGATTGGAGTTTAGAATCTTTACTGCAAGGAGCTGCACAAATTCTCGCAACCTTGAGTGGCTGCATTAGCTTGATTACCATGCCTCAAACCACTACAGCGCTAGTACGACATTTGCAATTAGTGCAGATTGAAGCGGGAAAAATTGTGCTGATTGTGGTGACTGATGCTTATGAGACACATTCCAGATTGATGGATTTGTCGCCAGCATCAGAAGAAACACAACGCGATTCAGAGGTAATTGATCGTGAGTTGCAAATTGTTTCTAACTTTTTGAATAGCCACTTGCGCGGGCGAAGTTTGTTGGAATTAGCTTATCTCGACTGGAGTCAATTAGATCAAGAATTCCAGCGCTACGGGGAATTCCTCAAAAATTCAGTTGCAGAATTGACTCGTCGTACTCTTGCTCCGACTGCAACACAAATTATGGTTCGAGGTGTAGGAGAAGTTTTGCGCCAGCCAGAATTTTCTCAGTTACACCAAGCGCAAACAATTATCCACCTGCTGGAAGAAGAACAACACCAACTGTGGCGATTAATATTTGAGGAACCAGAGTCGGAAGATGCAGGTAAATCAAAGGTGACGGTTCGCATTGGTGCAGAAAATCCTTTAGAACCGATACGCACCTGTAGCTTGATTTCTTCCACCTATCGCCGAGGCTCAGTACCGGTAGGAAGCGTAGGAGTTTTGGGGCCAACGCGCCTAGATTATGAAAGTGCGATCGCTGTTGTGGCGGCTGCTGCTGATTACCTCTCAGAAGCTTTCAGTTAAATTGCTAAAATTATGACGAGAAAAATTGCCTTTGGGTTAATATGGCTGGGATTCATTGTCTATGCTTTTTTGCTCTCGCCTCCCCAACAACCCGGCACATTTGAGTTGATTAAAAACTTGTCCATTGGTCAGTGGCAAGGTATTAATCCGTTGATAATAACCTTATTCTACCTCATGGGAATCTGGCCATCAATCTACAGCGCAGTAGTATTTATCGACGGTAGAGGGCAAAAAATACCTGCTTGGCTATTTGCTATTCCTTCTTTTGCAGTTGGTGCTTTTGCCCTATTGCCCTACTTAGCTTTTAGGGAACCAAATCAGAAGTTTGTTGGTAAAAAGGATACTTTGCTTAAGCTGCTAGATTCCCGCGTCACTGGCTTTGTCTTAACTGTAGCTAGCGTGATTCTAGTTATCTACGGCTTAACAGCAGGCGATTGGGGAAATTTTGTACAACAGTGGCAAACTAGCCGCTTCATCCATGTAATGAGTTTAGATTTCTGTCTACTTTGTGTATTATTTCCCACATTAGTAGGGGATGATATGGCGCGTCGTGGGTGGAAAAATCCGCAGTTGTTGTGGCTAACAGTCTTAATACCGCTATTTGGTTCATTGATTTATTTATCTGTGCGTCCACCTCTACCAGAAGCTAGCGCACACACCTTACCTGCTGAGGAACCAGTGGCAAATTAAACTGTGTTAACAGTTGAGTGTTGACAGCCACCACCGATATTTTTCACTCTCATTTAAGATTGCTATATTTATTCCTAGTTCCTAGTCGCCAATACGCACTCCCTTTTAGTAAATGCACCTTTGCATCTAAGCAAAAGCTAGGTATATCCTAATCTTTGAGTAGAGTTTTAATAATTTCAGATTATGGCAGGACATAGTAAATGGGCAAATATTAAGCGTCAGAAGGCGGTAGTAGATGCGAAAAAGGGAAAAACCTTCACTCAGTTATCCCGAGCAATTATTGTTGCGGCCAGAAGTGGTGTGCCAGATCCAGCAATGAATTTTCAACTTCGTACAGCGATCGACAAGGCAAAAGCAGCAAGTATCCCCAATGATAATATTGAACGAGCGATCGCTAAGGGTGCAGGTACTTTTGGTGGAGATAATGCCAATTTTGAAGCAATTCGCTACGAAGGTTATGGCCCTGGTGGTGTAGCAATCTTAGTTGAAGCCCTGACAGATAATCGCAATCGCACAGCTGCTGACTTGCGTGCGGCTTTTAGTAAAAACGGCGGTAATTTGGGTGAAACAGGTTGTGTTAGCTGGATGTTTCACCAAAAAGGGGTTTGTGTCGTTGAAGGTGTGGTTGACGAGGAACAGCTTTTAGAAGCATCCCTCGAAGGCGGTGCTGAGTCTTATGAAATGACTGAAGATGAGGTGTCTGAAGTACTAACCGAGATCGGAAATTTAGAAAGCCTTAGCCAGATACTTAAGGATAAAGGCTTTAAAATAACTGATGCACAGTTGCGCTGGATTCCTAGTAATAGTGTAGAAGTTACCGATGCCGAACAGGCGCGATCGCTTTTCAAATTAATTGACACTTTAGAAGACTTAGATGATGTCCAAGATGTCACAGCTAATTTTGAAGTAGCAGAACAATTAATGGCGCTCTCCATTTCTTAACCGACATCTGTCAAAAGATACATAAAAGATTCACATCAATTTCAACCTCCTGACATACACCTATTGGATAGTTGGACTGTTGATTAATTGATGAGGAATTTCAAGTGAATAACTTTGCTAAAGCTTTAGTCTTGGCTTTAATATTTGCTGCCCCTGTAGCCATCTCTGTACCTGCTGTTCAAGCTGAAACTGTCCAGCATCCTCAGGTAAAAACTACCAAAGTTCATCACAAACATCACAAACATCACAAGCATCATCTAGTGAAGAAAGTTCATAAATAGTTACTCTTAATTATCAAAGTTTGTAGTAAATATGTAATCTCTTTTAGTCTTCGTTTTGCTGCAAAATAATTGTATTATTTAAACCCGCTGTAATTTCTACTAATCAGCGGGTGTTTTCAATTAATATTATATCCGGTAAATCACCCGTAATCTGTGCCAAGGAAGTTAAACGACGCAATTACAACATTTTCAAGATTGCTTTCCTCTAGTCGCAATGACGTTCTAAATTTACCAATTATAAAACCTACTGCTGTAATTTCATGATTGATTGGTGTCAGCATTGCCACCAACAAGTGCTTGGAACACATTCCCTACTAAAAATAAAAATGCCCCAGCTAATAAGACGAGCATTAAGCTACCAAGGGCAGCAAAAGGAGAGGTGATAAATAAAACTAAGAATGCAAACATTAAAGTCGTTAATAGTGTCCTATTCATGTTTTTTCACCTTTAATATTTATTTAAAGCTAACAATTAATGTGATCAATTGGTATATATCTAACTGAAGGAATTAGTCTAATTCTCTAGTAGCATTTTCCAACTATTCACCAGGAATACTGAAACTATAGCAATTCTATTTGAGTTGTAAAAAATATCAGTGGTGGCTGTTGACTGATGAGTGTTGAGTGTCAACAGTCGTCAGTCAGCAACTTCAAACGGGATAATTTATTTGTTGGAGTTCCCTTGTTCATTGCTCTCAACTTGCTCAAAAAGCCGCGATCGCGTCAAAATAAGAGTTAAGATGCTGTAATTTATCTTCACAATGGCGCTAGCAGAGCTTAATCAAACTCTTGACTCTCCCCAATCATCAGACAACTGGGGATACGAATATGATTTGGTAATTGTTGGGGGTGGAATTGTTGGGCTGACTCTAGCCTCCGCCTTAAAAGATTCTGGCTTGAGTGTGTTGCTGATTGAGGCAAAAGTGGCATCAACGGCGGTAGCCAAAGGTCAAGCCTATGCAGTTCACATGCTTTCGTCGCTAATTTACCAAGGAATTGGCGTTTGGGACAAAATGCTGCCTCAAATCGCCAAATATTGCCGAGTTCGCCTTTCTGATGCCGATTATCCGGGTGTGGTGGAATTTGCCACAGATGATATAGGTACACCAGAGTTGGGTTATGTAGCGGAACACGAAGCGCTGTTGCAGCCGTTGCAGGAGTTTGTTCAAGATTGTCCAAATGTGACTTATTTGTGTCCGGCTGAGGTAATAAATACGCACTACCAACGCGACACTGTAGCAATAGATATAAAAGTTGCCGATCGCTTACAAACAGTCAAGAGTAAATTACTCGTAGCCGCAGATGGATCGCGATCGCCGATTCGCCAAGCTGCTGGTATCAAAACCTCTGGGTGGAAATATTGGCAATCTTGCATCGTCGCATTTGTCAAACCCGAAAAGCCCCACAATAATACTGCTTACGAAAGATTTTGGTCTAGCGGTCCCTTTGCGATTTTACCTTTACCAGGGAATCGTTGTCGGATTGTCTGGACAGCCCCTCACGAAGAAGCAAAAGCTTTATGTGCTTTAGATAACGAGCAATTTTTAAAAGAATTAACCCATCGCTATGGTAATCAGATGGGTAAATTGGAACTACTAGGCGATCGCTTTATTTTTCAGGTACAACTCATGCAAAGCGATCGGTATGTGCTTCCCCGACTAGCATTAATTGGTGACGCTGCACACAACTGTCATCCTGTTGGCGGACAAGGTTTAAATTTAGGTATTCGGGATGCAGCAGCTTTGGCGCAAGTACTAGAAGCAGCACACAAGGCGGGTAAAGATATTGGCGAGATTCAAATTCTCAAACGTTACGAACGCTGGCGCAAACTAGAAAACCTGACCATTTTAGCTTTCACCGATTTGTTAGATCGAATGTTTTCTAATAATTTTTTACCTGTGGTGTTGGTTCGTCGTTTGGGTTTATGGTTATTGCAGCGAGTGCCAGTATTAAAAGTATTTACGCTCAAGTTGATGATCGGTTTGAAGGGACGGACTCCAGAATTGGCAAAACCTTAAACTATAGCGGATTGCTGTAACCCAAGCTGATTGTAATATTGATAACTTAAACTAGCAAATTTATCTGTATTTACAGCACCTAAGATAGATACTGATATTTGAAATTTTAACGCTTATTTTTGGAGGAATTAATTTAAAATTCAATTAGATAAAGAAGTTTCAAATTATTGTAATTATTATGACAACTTTTATTAAATTTATTTTTAATAATCTACTTGTAGAAGTATTTGAAAATTTTTGTTAACCAAGTATAGTAATCAACTATGACTTACGCTTTGAGAAAAAATACCAAATACTAAGTATGATTTTAAGCATTAAACCTAGATGTTTCGACACTTTTTAGCTAATGCTTAGGGTTGGCTCCGCTTATGCTATTTATGAAAATATAATTCCAATCAAGCATTTTGATATTAAATCAAGCGCATTGGTGAAAGTCCAAACTCTAATTGCTAAAGTGCATATCTTGAGTTTTTTATCAATTAATTCTCATATACCAGATGAATACTATTATCAAAAAGGTTCGGAATCGGTTTTTAGAAAACCTTTACCGATTCCCATTGTTCAGTAATAAAGCTGACCTTATTTATCAAGCAGCAAGAGAAAAGCATGTTGATTATCTACCTGTTATCTCGACCGCAGATATGAATTTGCTTGAAACTCTTAAAAGTGAGGGAATAGTTATAACTTCGTTGGCAGAACTTTCAATTCCCTCTACTCCAGAAATGTTTCAGGCTGCACAAAGTTTGATGCTAAAAATCCCCAAAAGCATTTCTGGAAAGAAAAATGAATTTATTATTCATGCCACATGTGAGCAAATGATGGAACATCAAGAAGTTTTTTTTTGGGGAATCCAACAACGTTTACTCAATATTATTGAAAATTATCTAAGTCTGCCAGTAGCTTATCATTATCCTTCTTTTCGTAGAGATATTGCTAATCAAGTTCAACAAAAATCAAGGCTATGGCATTTAGATAAAGAAGACCGAAAAGTAGTAAAAATTATTGTTTATCTAAATGATGTAAATGATGATGGAGGTCCGTTTCAATATATTCCCAAATTTTATTATTCAAAAGTAGCTCGCTCCCTAAGATATAACTATGGCTACATCCCAGACAAAACTATGCAACGGGTTATATCACCATTAAATTGGAAATCTTGTACAGGACTTGCAGGTACTATAGTTATAGCTGACACTGCTAACATCTTCCATCGAGGGAAAATACCTTTGTATTCAGATAGATTCACAATATTTTTTGACTATACTTCTCGACTACCCAAACACCCATTTTATTGTAAACCTCCATTGAAGGATGAGTACTTCAAAAAAATTATTCTTAAGCTTTCCGAAAATCAAAAGCAGTGTATTTTTTGGCGAGAAAATAGCACAAATTACAAATGAGTCTGTAGCATTTTACATCTTCCAGGTATTGTGCCACAGTTGTTTGATATTTTGAATTGTCTCTCCTATTTTTATTGCCGTCCAACCATCTTTAATAGCTTGTTTCTCTTTATCAGTTAATTTCCAAGATAAAGGTGGTTGATACTGACCATTTTTATAAAATGCAGTTACCTCAGATGCTTGGGGTGTATCAGAGAAGGAGGGGAAGAAGATAGGAAAGTATTGAATATCTACCTTATTGTGCCATTTTGCTGCCAGAAATTCAGCTTCCTGAGCATTTCGAGATGCCAAAACTGAATCACGTACCTTGAAAACTGCAAGTAATGGGCCGATAGTTGCCATAAACCAGCCTCCATCTCCCCGCACTTTTTTTATTGGAGGAGATTCTGGAAAAGGATTTATTTGCAATATCAAAACTCGTTTGATATTTAAACTATTATGAGGTTGATTTTCAGATTTATTCTCAGGTTTTAGCCATTCATTCAAGTGTGCATCCAGCCATTCTGCTGCTGTGATAAAGCCAGAGTTATCGAAATAGCCTCCATCAGCAACGTGGTAATTTTTATCTTTAATATTTAAATTACTACGACAAATAGGAGAAACATAGGGAAAAGTTGCTGATAGTCTTGCAGCTGTGACAACATTCATATCATAATCAAGTTTTCCATAAAGATTATTGAAGTCTATATACTTTTTCTCAGGAACTTCGCCAAATGTCATCGGAGTAATTAAAAACCGCCAGCCATTTTCGACTAATGTGGCATTAAATACAGGAATAGGAATTTCGCCATCAAAAATCTGTTTTCGCCAGCTCGCTAAGGTTTTGCTATTTCGCGGTTCCTTCAGTTCCGCTTGCCAGTCTATCTCAACCGCTGTACCGCGATCAAACTTTGGGCGAATTAGAAAAGGAAACCCGATAAATCGCCATATATCTAAATAAGCGAAACCCCAACCAACAGCATCTAAACTATCTCTTGTAGCAGCACTAAAACTATTGTTGGTAATTCCCTTTTGTGTCTGTTTTTCCTCTTCTAAAAAACCATCTTTATTAAAGTGATCTAAGTAGTACATCGACCCTACCGAACCACCGGAAACAGAACTAATCAAGCCAATTGCTTTGGTAAATGATTTTCCTAATAGTTCTTGAAGACCAGCCAAAACTTCCACTGTCCATCCTGCTGCTTGAATCCCACCACCACTGGCACAAATAATGACTAAAGTGTTTTCTCCCTGTTGATGTTTAAGACGTTGAGTTAGCACTTGTTTGAAATTATCAGACTTGTCATCAACTTTCTTCTTGTCTGCACTATTTTTCAAAGGGTTGAGTTGATAAACGTGATTGACATCAAATGCTAAATAGCTTAAAGCAGAGAAAACAGTAAACAAAATTAATACGGGAATCCGAAAGTAATCAAGATAGAATGTGACTCCTCCAAAGATAATTACCATCATGGAGGCGATGAGTAGCACATACAAAAGAGCAGGTGCTTCGGGTCTATTGGATTGTGGTTTAGGATCAAAACGCAAACCAATTGTAATATAGATAGCTCCTGCAATTATTAAAAAAGCAATTGCTGTTAAATGCCCAGCAGTTAATTCACCAGTTTGAAGATTGATATAGCCATTTGAATCATTTTTGATAACTAAATAAAGGATATCAAAAAATATCTTCTTTAAAAAAGTATTAGAACTTAACCAGTGTCGGAGCAAACTAATAATAAATAATAGAATAACGCTTAATAATGCACCGACAGATGCTCCCCACTGTATTTCCGATTTACTCAGCTTCTCTTGAGACAAGTCAATTGCAACGATGCAAATATATAAGCTTAATAAAATACCGATTCCATATTGCCAAATTTCAGGTATTTTAATTGTTGCTCGCAGAGTAAAGCGAGCTGCTGCGTTATCTAAAATGGTAGATGCAACTAAAATTACAGAAGTCCCAGATCCAATTGCGCTCACAATTACAGTTGCTAATTGCCACTTGTCACGAAGTACAAATATATTTTTCAATATGGCTGGTAGCCAATCTTTGGCAAGTTTAGGAAAAAATAAAAGAAATAAGCC
Organism: Nostoc sp. PA-18-2419; assembly: GCF_005869855.1. Lineage (GTDB taxonomy): Bacteria > Cyanobacteriota > Cyanobacteriia > Cyanobacteriales > Nostocaceae > Nostoc. The sequence goes on from NZ_SZNH01000043.1 coordinate 16,744, forward strand.
TACTAATATAGGCAAGCGAAGGAAGAAAAGATATTTCCAAACACTATCTGAATTTACTAACCATGTTGATAAAAGTACTAGCAATGGGAATAACAAAATTGCTTTTTTCATATTCATATTTTATGATTAGATATTTGAACTAATACGATGGTGTTGCATATTAACTTTTTACAATCAGGAAAATCTAAAAAATAAATTATCTATTTTATGGACTTGATTATGACTTTTCCTTTCCCTGTTCTGCTACTCTGAACGATGCGAAATTTTTTTATTTGAAAGTCCTTAATTTTTTAGTCATTATCAAACTTATACCCCAACTCCATCGCTGTGTTGGTGAGAAAAAGTAAGTCATTACTGTAAAAAATGTAACTTTTTATGTAATACTCTAACAAAATTAGATGTCGCACAGTTGCCACAATACGTACTAACATGTGCTAAATAGTACTATTAGCAGTATGGTTGAAGATTAGTATTTTTCTACATAAAATTAAAAATCTAAAATTAAAATATAGGTAACACTGGTGGCTAGGAGTGTTAAAGTTTCAAGAAATTCATCGGAAATTTTCAGCGAGTATTCATGCTGAAGAAACTACAAAAAAAGCAAATCTCAATAATTGCGGCTGCGGCACTGTTTGCCTTTTCAGCTGGGGCAATGGTATCGGCGCCTGAGATTGGCAAATCTCTAGGACGATGGCTCAAATTAGGTAGAAATCAGGTAGAGCAAACATCTGAGGCTGGCGTTGCTCAATCAGCGGTCTTTCCACTGATTGAGCAATCTTTGCCAGAACGAGCAGCGAAACTAACAACGATTGCCCAACAGTCGCAATCGCCAGACAGGAATCGCGCTCGTTATCTTTTGGCGAGTGATTACATTGAAAGAACTCAGGGAAAAAAAGCCCTGGCTCTACTGCAAGGACTAGAAAAAGACTATCCTATTCTGGCACCTTATATTTTGCTAAAACAAGCCCAGGCAGAAGATATGCTGGGTGAAGACGGCAAAGCTTCGGATCTCAGGCGAAAAGTTCTGAAAGTTTATCCCAAAGAAGCAGCCGCAGTCAAAGCCTTATATCTAATTGCTCAACCAAACGAACAGGAAACCGCGATCGCTCAATTTCCTTCCCATCCTCTAACTTGGGAAATTATCCGCAAACGGTTGCAACAAAATCCCAATCAGCCAAAATTACAGTTGATTTTGGCAAAATACGCTTACGACCAACCAGGCATAGTGGGGGTTTTGGATCAATTAGTCAAACAACCTACCCTCAAACCAGAAGACTGGGAACTCATTGGTACAGCTTATTGGGAAAATAATCAATTTCTCAAAGCTGCGAATGCTTATGCTAAAGCACCCAAAACAGCCCGCAACCTCTACCGCACCGCACGGGGATTACAGGTAGGAGGCAAAGATAAAGAAAAAGCGATCGCCACCTACAAACAACTAGTGCAACAATTTCCAAATACAGAGGAAACTGGGAATGCACTACTGCGACTAGCAGAAACGGCAAAAACTCCTAAAGACGGCTTACCCTATCTTGACCAGGTAATTAATAAATTTCCTAAACAAGCTAGTACTGCACTAGTACAAAAAGCCAAAACTTTCCAAGCAATCAAGGATCAAAAGTCAGCTAGCTCAGCTTGGCAACTACTCTTAGGCAAGTACGGTAATTCTGACGAAGCCGCAGAGTATCGCTGGAAAATCGCCCAAGATAAAGCAAAAGCCAAAGATTACATCAATGCATGGCAATGGGCAGAACCAATTGTCACCAATAACCCCAACAGTATTTTGGCTCCCAGAGCAGGCTTTTGGGTAGGTAAATGGGCAGCTTCATTAGGAAAACAGCAGGAGTCTCAAACTGCTTATCAATATGTGATTAGCCAGTTTCCCTACTCTTACTATGCATGGCGATCAGCAACAATGTTAGGGTTGAATGTCGGCAACTTTGACAACGTGCGCTCAATGAACCCAGAAGTTATCGCACCCCAGCGTGCATTACCTCCTGCGGGTTCGGAGACTTTCAAAGAATTGTATCTGTTGGGGCAAGACCGCGATGCTTGGTTGCAATGGGAAACAGAATTTCAAAACAAAATTCAGCCAACCGTAGCAGAGCAATTTACTGAAGGATTGATGCAACTGGCAAGGGGAGAGAATCTCATCGGAATTGACAAAATCTCTAAATTGGAAGACCGGGAAATACCAGCTGAACTTGCCCAATATCAAACTTTAAGCAAACAAATTTATTATTGGCAAGCCCGTTATCCATTTCCCTATCTGCGAGAGATTGAAAAGTGGTCTACTGAGCGTCAACTCAATCCCCTGTTAGTCACTGCTTTAATCCGTCAAGAGTCCAGGTTTCAACCAAAAATTAAATCTGTTGCTAATGCTACTGGTTTAATGCAGCTATTGCCGAGTACAGCTCAATGGATCGCCCCACAAATTAAGGTGGATAGCAAAACAATAAACTTAGAAAATCCCAATGATAACATCATGCTGGGTACATGGTATTTGGATCATACCCATCAGCAATATAACAATAATTCTTTGCTAGCGATCGCCAGTTACAACGCTGGGCCTGGTAATGTCTCCAAATGGCTACAAACTCTAACTACACAAGACCCAGATGAGTTTGTTGAAGAAATTCCCTTTGATGAAACTAAAAATTATGTGCGTCAAGTATTTGGGAATTACTGGAATTATCTGAGACTTTACAACCCTGAGATTTCTGGCATAGTGGCAAAGTACTCGACTACACATACACAACTGCCAACACAGTGAGATGGCCAGATGAGGGGGATGAGGAGAAAATTTTACCTCACCACCCCACCACCCTATCACCCCATCTCCCCACATTCCCAATGCCCAATATTCAATACTCGAATATCTCTGAGGACATTAAGCCGTCAGCTACTTTGGTGACGGCATCGGTCATTGTGACCATACCATCACTAATGGCGATCGCAATTTGTCCTCCTGGCATGTGAACTGTGATTTCTGAATCACACAAGTAAGACTTACGCATTGACAAATTAACAATGTTTTTAGAGAAATGAGAACAAAACAGGCGAACACTGTTCACTCATGGATAGGAAAGACGGATAATTTACGTAAGGAGTTTTTTACGGCTAATTAAGATAGACACAATATGACTCGTTTAACTCACGTTAAGATAGCCGATGGAGTGAGAAAGCCGAAGATAACAAACGCCTATTAATTATTCCTTCATCACAAGAAGTTGTCGTCTTCGTCTTTGCTTAAAGAGAGCAAGAGCAAAAATACAGTTTCTTTATGTAGAAGATGCTATCTCACGAAGATTTTATAATTGCTTTCAAAATTCAGATATTAACTTTATTTTTATATCAGTATAAATAACTTTTTTTAGATGATATTTGTTTAAAAAGTTACTTAACTATTAATTTGAGGATAAAACATAAATCTAGTGATTATGCCCTGTTATTTCGTAGCGAGTAAATCACATAATTCGTCTAGAACAAAGAAAAAACAGGAACTAAATAATCATGTCTTTGAAGAAAATTGCTTGTATTGCTGCTCTCTCTACAATCGCTTCTCTTAGTTATGCTGGTTCAGCACATGCTTTAGGGTTGACATATCATGCTGGATCTTACCGCGACAATACAAAAGTAAATGAAGGCGTTTTTTCTCAGAATGTTAATAAAGCAGGTTATACAACCTTTGATTTTAATGATGGTAAAGTACCAGGCAATGACTTAGTGAAATATTCTTTTTCTAAAGGTAGCTATTCTACAACAGCTTATTCTGGTCAAACTGGTATTTACTCCGACGTTTGGGCACCTTCTGGCGCTAACGCAGAAGTCAACAAAACTGATTATTTAGCAGTTTTCTCTGATAGCGATACCATCATTGAAGCTCAGGGTAATAATACTTTTAGTTATTTCGGTTTTGATGCGGGCGCTCTCAGCGGAGGTAATACTTTGAAATTCTTCAACGGAACTACCTTAATAAAAGAGTTAACCTATAACATGATGGATGCAATAGCAACTGTTGGAGCCTCCCAACATGGTGGTCAAAAGAATGGCTTCTTTGAGTTTTTCTCAGAAGGTGGGAATGACAAGTTTAATAAAATTGTCATTTCTCAGACAGAAGGTGGCGGTTTTGAAAGTGACAACCATACATTCCGTGTTGAAAGTGTACCTGAACCCAGTGTTACTTTAGGTATGCTAGCTGTAGGTGGGTTATTTATACGCAAACGTAAAAACCAAAAATTGCAACTCGCAAAGGAATCTGCTTAAACAAAAGTTTAGTTTGGCTGATTTAATAAAATTTTGTGTAAAACCATTGTCATATATAGCGAAGGATTTCCAAAATCCTTCGCTTTGCTTTTATGGAAGTGTATTATCGCCGATATTCATCACCACAATCGCCGATCAGCTGATATAAATCTCGTGATTGACGAGAGACAGCATTAATGCGATCGCCATCATCAGCATCTAAACTAAAACTAAAGACTTTGGCATTATCTTCTAAATGTTCGGATACCCCAAGTCTTGCGCCAACTATTACACCTGCAACAGTTGGGCGATCTAAAATATAACGCACTGCCACGTTAGCAATGCTTACACCATGCTTATTTGCAATTTCTTTGAGAATAGCAAGCAACTCTTGAAATAATTGCCAACCACCCCAAGCATCAATCATATTTTTGTATTTCTTCAAACTAGCAGTGGGTAAATCAAATCCTCGTGGTTCTGATTTACCCAAATAGTTTTCTGATAATAAACTACCGCAAACTGTACCGTAAGTAAAAAGTTTGATGTCATGCTGTTGACAAAATTCAATCATCTTCACTTCCGGACGGCGATCAACTAATGAAAATTGTACTTGGTTAGAAACAATTTTAATCCCTGCTTCGGTAATAAGTTTTAAGTGTTCAGTATCAAAATTAGTCAACGCTAAATGCTTAATTTTGCCCTCATCTTGAAGTTCTGCCATATATTTGAGGGCATCTAGATAATTTTTATCTTGATATTCCCACCAATGGAATTGCATCAAATCTAATGATTGCACATTCATCCTTCTTAAGGAAATATCAATATTTTCCTCAACGAGTTTTTTGGTCATTTTTCCAGGACGAGGCACCCATTTTGTAAAAGCTTGTACTTGGGATAAAGCATCTTTACCACGGGTATCAATTAATTGACAGCGAAATTCACCAATAAAGTCTTCTGCTGGGCCGTAATGATCTGCTAAATCCCAAGTAGTAAAGCCTGCATCGAAATATTTGAACATACTATCAATGGCAGCTTGGGGATTAATACGTCCGTGTGCGCCAGAGACTTGCCACATACCATTTAATATGCGGCAAATATTTAAATCAGGGGTGAATTGGAAACGACTAACTGCGGGTAAGTTCATTTTTAAGTTAGGAGTAAGGAGTCAGGAGTAAGAAGAGTTAAAAATTCGTGAGTTGACGGAGAAATTGTTACAGCCTTTTGAACTTTTCTACTTTATTATGAATGATTTTCAACTGCTCAAGTTAATAAGTGCTAAAGTCTTAACTCTTAACTCCTGACTTTTTTAACGCCAGCCTTTTTCAGCTTGTTCGATAACATAAGCAGCAACATCTTGAATTTGCTGTTCGCTAAGGCGGTCTTTGTAGGCTGACATATTACTTTTACCATTGGTAACTATTGAGCTAACTGCCTCAATTGAATCCATGCCATATTTATGAAGCGCTGGCTTTTTGAGATTTTTACCTCGCCTGACTATATTACCACCGTTAATATGACAACCTGCACAATGAATGCTAAATATTTGTTCACCATTAACTATGTCTGCTGCATTAGCTGTTAACGTCAAAGCACTTAATAATATAAAAGTTACTAAGACAAATGCTATAAGTTTTTTCACTCAGCTTCTCCATCTTTTTAAATACTGGTTTTCCAACTAAATCTCATAAATAAATTCAGTATATTTCCAAAGATCAAGTACACAAATTAAGTCTCAAAGCTATAGAAAAAACTTGTTTCATTTCTACATTGCGACTTTTGTTAAATTACAGAGATTCAAAGTCAGATGTGAATCCGGTAAAATGTGTGCAATCTTCCTGAAAAGCTTCGGCATCGCTAACATCCTCGATTTTATATGACATAATCCGCGTGCCGTCTGGCATTTTTTTGGAACCAATTAATTCACCTTGATATTTTTCGGCGATCGCTTTAAATTCAGTACCATAGACCTTCCAAGCATCACCCGAACAAGTAATATTCACTCGCCACATATTTTCTGCTCAATTACTACTAGCAAATATTCATCATCTCACAAATAGTCAACATCTCGTACATCACTGCTTGGGATTATTGACTTTCTACCTAAAGGAAGTGCCTAGCCAAATAACCCTACGCCATAATATGTATGTATAACCATCTCTAGAAACTTTTATCCCAATTAGTTAAATCCTCAGGTTGAAAATGCCTAACAATATCAAACAACAAATTCAAGCAGACTTGCAACAAGCTAAAGAAACCGGACAATTAAGAACTGAACGGATTCGAGAAATTGTTAGATCCGCAGTTTCTCAAGTAGCTTCTGAGTTCAAACAAGGTTCTGGTGAAATTCGTACCCTTGTTAAAGATGCGGTTTCTGCTGTCATCGAAAACTTCCAGGAAAAAGGTGGGGAACTTAAAGATGAAGTGACAGCTTCCATCGAAGGAGCGTTGGAAGGAATTAATAGTAAAAGACACGAAAATATTGTTAAAACTCAGACTGATATCAAGCGGCTACAGGCTGAATTAGATGGTGAAGAAGAACAACTCCAGCAAGAAGTTGATGTAATTTTGGCAGAGATTGAACAGACAGGTAAGGAAAAACCTGCTAGTACCAAAACTGCAATTGATTCTGCTGTCAATGCCATTAAAGATAGCGAAGAACTTAGTTTATTAAAGAAACGTTACGCGCAATTGCAAGCACAGCTAGCCATTGTTCGAGCTAATATGGCTGCGCGCTATGGCGGACGTTCTATGGAGGTTCAAGATTATCTAGATGAGGCTAAACATTGGTATAATAAAGCCCGTCCGCAAGCAGAATCTCTGGCTACACAGGTAGGACAGAAGCGATCGCAGTTAGAAGACAAATTAGGTGAAGCTGGTACATCTTTAGCCAGAAAAGAGCATCAGATTAAACAAACCTTGAGGGAGTTACTGTTAACTGCGGCTGATTTGTTCAAAGATAAGGAACCTGCTAATAAAGAGCGGGAAACTATTCATAAATAGATAGCTTTACTATTTATGGTGTTAACTGATTTTTTGTAGGGTGCGTTATGCCAAAGGCTAACGCACCTTATATATGGTTTGAAATACATAGAACCTGTAAACTCTTGGATTCTTAACACTCATAGATATCGTATTATTTGTTCATTTTTAAAATAAAAGAGTGCGTTATAGCCTTAGCTTAACGCACCCAACTTAAAAATTTCCTCAACTTAGTTTTGCGTATTAGTATATACTTGTTCTCGACTAAGTTGTTCATCATGCTTGGCAATAGCCCAGACTGCATGAATACTACCAGGAAGCCAACCGAGAAGTGTGAGCAAGATATTAATAATCAAAGTTGGCCCTACTCCAACTGTTAAGAAAACGCCTAATGGAGGCACTAACAAACCTAGAAGATAACGAACTAATTTCATGATGTTGTTAGAAGTTTGTGATTTTGTTTAATTTAGATTGTTTGCAAGGCGCAGAATTAAGAAATCCATCTCATGATTTATCTCAATTCTGAGATTTGATTTAGAGTAGATCCGAAAATATATCAGCGTTTCTACTCCCACTGACAGTTATCTAGAAGGTAATTCACCTTGGCTTTTTACATTACCACTGCCGGTTAAAAGGTTTCTTTCAACAAAGTAGTTGTTAATCAAGGTGTTAGCAAAAGATAGAATCACTGGACCAAGAATAAAACCGAGAATTCCGTGAACTGAGAATCCAGGAACTAGCGCCGCTGCTAACCAGAAACAAAAACCATTGACAATCAGAGAAAATCCTCCAAATGTTAAAAAATTGAGTGGCAAAGAAAGAGTAGAAAGAATCGGCTTAAGCGAACCGTTAATCAAACCAATTACAAAAGCAGCAATCAAAGCTGCGGGAAAATTAGCAATATCAACATTCGGAACAACTATATCAACAATTAACAAGCTTAAAGCTGTAGCTAATGCAGTTAAAAATGGTGTCAACATTGCTTTTACCTAATAAAGATTTCTTGTTTCAACTTCTTCTTTCATCTTTAACTAGGTGCTAGATTTTAACCTCTCTTGAAAGGTAGAATCTACTTCTATCGTTAGGTCGAGCATAAAAAAACTATAGCATTTATTATATATCTAACAGGTAGTAACGCACATCTGCTGTGCGTCTCTACTTTGGATAATATTTTCTAGTCAGGTTAGTTTGTTTAAACAATAAAAAAATTAAGATTTATTTAATATCACAAGCTAACAATCACTCAGATTTTCCTGACTCAGGCTGATAATAAAGGGCTGATTTATATAAGATTTGTTCTTGATGAGTTTCTAAAGTGCAATCAGATAACGCATAAGTTACACAAGTAACAACATAACCAGCCTCTATTTCACTTGGACGTAGAAATTTTTGCTCGCTTTGATCGATTTCACCGCTAACAAGTTTGGCGATACAAACAGAACATTCGCCTTGTTTGCACCCAGAGGGTAGGCGGATACGAKCATCTTCTGCCATATCCAAAATATATTGATCCTCTGGTACTTGAATTGTGCAATCTAATCCCAGACTAGCATTAATGAGTCGGACTTGATAAATTGCCATCTGCTGTTTCTAATTACTGCTTAACTGCTTTCATCGACAAACTAATTCGCTTGAGTTTCTCGTTGACTTCTAGTACCCGGACTTTGACTACTTGTCCTACCTTCACAATTTTCTTGGGATCGTCTACGAATCTATCAGCAAGTTGGGAAATATGCACCAAACCGTCTTGATGTACACCGATATCAACAAACGCACCAAAGTTGGCGACATTGCTGATCATTCCCTCTAATTCCATTCCTTCCTTTAAATCGGTAATTTCTTTAATTCCTTCTTTAAAGGTGGCGTACTTAAACTCAGCACGGGGATCTCTACCTGGTTTTTCTAGTTCGCTGAGGATGTCGCGCAGTGTCGGTTCACCGACGGTATCGGTTACGTATTTCTTCAGGTTGGTCTTTTTGAGTTTTTCAGCAATTTGTGTCACCTGATTTAATGGCACATTTAAATCAGATGCGATCGCTTCAACTACAGAATAACTCTCTGGATGCACTGCTGTATTGTCTAATGGGTTGTCACCACCGCGAATTCGTAGAAAACCCGCTGCTTGTTCAAAGGCTTTTGGCCCCAATTTCGGAACTTTCAACAGTTGGCGGCGATTTTTAAAGGCTCCATGCTGGTTGCGATGGGTGACAATATTATTGGCAACTGTTGGGGTAACTCCAGAAACAGAAGTTAGCAGTTCTTTGGAAGCGGTGTTTAAGTCTACGCCGACGTAGTTAACGCAGCTTTCTACAGTTTCCTCCAATTTCTTTTTCAACAACTTCTGATCGACATCGTGCTGGTATTGTCCCACACCAATGGATTTGGGATCGATTTTTACCAGTTCCGCTAAGGGATCTTGTAAACGACGGCCGATACTAATTGCGCCACGCACTGTAACATCTAAATCAGGAAATTCTTCGAGCGCCACTTTACTCGCAGAATATATAGATGCACCAGACTCGTTCACTATCACTTTAACTGGTTTGCGTTCTATATTTTGTAAGACTTGTGAGACAAACTCCTCTGTCTCGCGAGACGCTGTACCGTTACCTATGGCAATTAACTCAATTTTGTACTTTTCAATTAGATTTTTAATGATTTGTGCAGCTTTGAGTCTTTGTTCGGCAGCTTGGTGAGGGAATACCGCCTGGTATTCCAAAAATTTTCCTGTTTGGTCGAGGACAGCAACTTTACATCCAGTTCTAAATCCAGGGTCTATGGCTAGGGTTGGTTTCATTCCTGCGGGTGCAGACAACAGTAACTCCCGCAGATTTGCTTCAAATGTCTTGATTGATTCTATGTCTGCATAATCTTTTTTCTCAGAAATCACCTCCCCCATAAGAGAGATTTTAATTAAACGGTTGAATGCGTCCTTGAGCATCGATTGATAAAAATCCCGAATTGTTTGGACTTTGGTTTTAATTTCTTGGGACTCAAGATAATAAAGTACCGTATCCTCATTGAAAGCAATTTCAAAGCTCAATACTTTCTCAGTTTCACCCCGACACAAGGCCAGCATATTGTGGGGTGCAATATTTTTTACTTTAATTTGATAGTCACGGTACATTTCAAATTTGGTTGTACCTTCGGGATAATCGTTTTTGATGCGAGAGACGAATACCCCTTCTTCTAAAAGATAATCGCGAATATATGCCCGTAAATCAGCTTTTTCGGCTATTTCTTCGGCTAAGATGTCAGCTGCACCTTTGAGCGCTTCTTGTGCTGTTTTTACTCCCTTGGTTTCGGAAATATATTTAGCCGCAGCTTCTTCCAATGAAGCTGTTGCAGCATTTTTGACATTTAGTGACTTGATGAACTCCGCTAGGGGTTCGAGTCCTTTTTCTCTAGCGAGAGTAGCGCGGGTGCGTCGCTTTGGTCGATACGGTAAGTACAGATCTTCAAGTTCGGTTTTTTGTAAACAGGATGCGATTTTCGCTTTGAGTTCATCAGTGAGTTTACCTTGTTCGGCGATCGCATTTAAAATGACAGACTTACGTTCTTCCAGTTCTGTTAAATAAGTATATCTATCAGCCAGATCGCGAAGTTGCACTTCATTCATTTCATCAGTGCGCTCTTTACGGTAACGTGCAATAAACGGAATCGTTGCACCCTCGGCCAAAAGTTCTAGCGCATTTTGCACCTGATGGGATTTAAGTCCTAATTCAGTTGCCACTAATTGAGGAATGTTCAGCATTGAGTCTTTCAGGTGAAAATCCTACTGTTAAAGGTAATATGCTAAATCGTTTTCTTGAGGTCAGCCAAAGTTTTAAGCTAATTTACCAGATAACTGCTCGCCCGAGTAAAATTTCGCCGTTATGCTTCATCTCCATTATCCCCTTTACCACCATACCAACTGGTGTGCGACATTTTGTCATCCAGCCACGGTCAAAGTGTCAAATACAAGAGTGTATAATCTTAACTTTCTATAAGATTTATATCGATGGACTATTGTAGCTAAAACCTTCTTAGATGTAAAATTAACCACAATTCCAAAAAGCATTTCAATCTCTTTATAAAGACCGCAATTTTTAGTCCATAGGTAATTGATAATGGCTTTGTTTTTCCTGATACCACTGTGTACTGCTTTAGCTACTGGGTACTTTTTTAAAAAGAGTACTGATGAAGTTGCATATCTTGCAGGTGTATTTGCAGCTATTAGCCTGATTTTGAGTTTAGTATTAGCACCTTGGCAGATTCAGTTTGGATTGTTGATCCTTGTCTTTATTATTACTAACAAACTTTTGCAAGAAAATGACTCTAAACAAACTCAATTTACAGCAAAAGCACCCAGAGAAACTAAATGAGCTCAATCATTAAGAATTAAATTTTTTAAACTTTAAACTATTGAGGATTATCATACAGATAATCCAATAATCCCCTCGGCAGTAATTTTTTAGACTGTGCTTATAATCAACCCCAGCATCAAATCACGTTTGACAATCAAATCTGAGGGAGGATTTTTTCGTTGACTTTGTATCTAAAGTAACTGTTAACAAAGTTTCATCATCAAATATCTACATTATGAAATTGTTACGCTGAGAAAAAAAACAATTATAATTCTCGTTTTCGTTCTGTATTTTCTTTTAAAAAAGGTATATTTTGTACGAATAATTAGTAATTGTTTAGCCTGTTGTTCAAGTTGAAATTCTATTTGAGCAAAGCAAACTCTAAGCTTAACGATTTGTTTATACTCTAAACCTAAAGTCCTATCTTCCGCAAATATTAGTATCGAGAAGGACTGTTATTTAATTGCGTGAAAAAACTCACCATCAGCTTCAAAAGGCTGATTCCCTATTTGCTAAGACCACTTGACAGTAGTTGCTCATGAGGGGAACACTCAAGACCAACAAAGTGGCTCTTCCCTAGTGAAAGCAAATAAGTTCAAAAATCAAAGCAGATTAATATATGAAGTTTTTATTAAATAAATTTTAGTAAGATAAATTTTTGGTGTTAAATTGCTGTTTTTTAGAAGTCTAGCATCCAACACTTAAAAAATATATAAATTTTAATAAATAAAAATTTATACAAAAGAGACAGTCTATTTTATGAAGTTTTTGTTTAAGTATATTTTTGGCAAGTAAATTTTTGATGAAGCGTGACGATAAATTTGCAACATGCTTTTATCGTGGTATTCTAGTAAGTAATTAAATGTAGCAATAAATAAGGAAAAATAACCTATTTAAAACTACATGAAGTCAAGAAAAATCAACAAAAATTCACCATACATAATACTAATAATGTAAAAACACTCAAATCCAATTCAATTGCTGTTAACTTCAACCATCTCAACCGACGCTACTTTAAATTAACGCTTACTCCTATCAAAGACTAATTTGGACATTGAGTAAAATTCCCATAAACCTGTAAAGCAATTCATCTATCTTAAGACTCTCCTTAAGAGTGAGGGAGATTTTCCGAACTGTTGCGTTTCCATGTCCAAAAAGAGCAATTATACAAATTAAATGATGTAGTTTACAGGTATAACGATGATTTAGAAGATAGTTTATATAAGCTAGTGAGTTAAGAAACTTTTCTGTAGCAAATTCAGGAAAATTATCAATTTACCTAAGTTATGATATATGAGTTAATGGCTTGACTAGTTCAGTAGTCTGTTCAACAAGATTTCTATAGCAGGATACATATAACTGATGAAACTTTATGAATGGATTAATGAAAAATTTTGGCAATCCATTTTTACTCGCTTAAATGTTAAGAATGAGTATTCTTTAAAGATTCAGCGATCACGTACTGATAAAATTTATCTAGAGCTAATTTATAGCAAAGCTCTCAACTGCTATCGATGATCGTGTGTGACCTTTATTTAGATATTAGTCATAAATTATAACTAGGTGGCAGCGAAAATATCAGACACTGCCACCATACAGTAGCTACATATAAGGCGTATATTATTTAGTTGTTAACTTTAGGACATGAGCTTCTATGGTAATTCTGATCTCAGTTCTTTCAAACAAACCTTCTTAAATTATGTTGTCTATTTACTGAAGTGGGAGGTGAAATTTTAGAGGAGGTGTGACCAAAATCCAAAGCGTTCAAAAGGACAGGTTACTACTGTCTGGTTTCTAGCTACTATTTCCATTGAGGCAAGTAGATTATGAAATTTATATCACAAATATCACGCTTTCAAATAACTTCTTATATCATCTTAGCGATCAGTATTTTATTTAGTATTTCCGGACAATTGCTGATGAAGCATACCATGAGTAATAGCAGTCATGAAGGACTATTTACCTGGGAATTTCTTCAACAATTGACCTTATCTGTGGCTGTTTACTGTTTAGGGATAGTAACTTGGATATTGGCTTTGCGAAATGTTAAATTGAGTATTGCTTATCCAGTAACTAGTTTAAACTATGTGGGGATACTTTTCGGTTCATATTATTTTTTTAATGAAGTGATTACAGTAAGCAGAATATTAGGAGTATTTACGATTTTTGTTGGTGTTCTTTTAGTAGTTATTCCCCAGAAAAATTCTCATTAATTTATAGTTAATTACAGAATAAAGTATTAAAAAGATGAACATTATTAATTGGCTAAATTTAATGTTTGTAGTTTTGTTTGGAACAGTAGCTAACTTATCGCTAAAGTATGGACTTTACGTTTCTAATCCTGACATTTCTAATCCTGCCAAACAAGCAAGCCCATCCATCCGCAATCTCATATTCTCTCGTTATTTTGTAATCTGGTTTATCTGCTATGCTTTTATGACTTTATTATGGCTGTATGTATTGCGGACAGTTCCTTTAAGTAAAGCATTTCCAGTTTTGGGATTAATGTATGCACTTATACCGATCGCCTCTCACCATCTTCTTAAAGAAAAGGTTGTATTTAGCCAGTGGTTGGGAATTTCAATTATCATCACTGGTGTAATTCTTGTTGTACACTAACAGATCAATCGGTTATGAATGTACAACAAAGTCATAAGAGAAACTTTGAACAACATTCCTATAAAAATCTAAAGTTTATGAAAATTGGCATCATTGGCGGAGGAATAACTGGGTTAGTATTAGCCCAACGTCTTTCACACCAAGGACATATAGTAACTGTTTTTGATAACAACAACCAGCTTGGTGGACTCACCACCTATCACGATTACGGCTTATTTACCTGGGATCGCTTTTATCACGTTATCTTACCTTCTGATACTCATTTAATAAATTTTATTAGAGATATTGGGCTTGGAGATAAACTACGTTGGCATCGTAGTTTAACAGGGTTTTATGACAAGAAAAAATTTTATTCAATCAGTAATGCTGTAGAATTTCTGCGCTTTCCTTTGTTTGGACTGATAAGTAAAATTAGATTAGCTTTTACTCTTTTATATGGTTCGCGCGTTCAGAATTGGCAACGTTTAGAAAAAATTTTAGTTGAAGATTGGCTATTAAAACTTGGTGGTAGAAACACATACGAAAAGCTTTGGAAACCCTTACTTCTCTCAAAATTGGGAGATAACTATAAGCGAATATCAGCTGTTTTTATTTGGGCTTATATTAGAAGACTATTTTCAGCTCGGGATTCTTCATTAAGTAAAGAACAACTTGGTTATGTCTCTGGGGGTTACAAGACTGTAATAGACCGTTTAGAACAATTAATTAACGCAAGTGGAGGTGATATTCGCACGAGTACTGCGGTAGAATATATCGCACCTGCTCAACAGGGTGGAATTTGGGTAGAATCTCAAGGGAAAAAGGAACATTTCGATAAAGTCATTTTTACTGGGCCAGTTAATATCCTCCAGCAGGTTGTTGCAAATGGACTAGTGAAAATTTCTCAGACTCGGGAAACAGTAGAGTACCTGGGTGTCATTTGCATGGTACTTATTACTCGCAAGGCTTTAATTCCTTATTACGTAGTAAATATTGCCGATAGAAATATTCCCTTTACCGGAGTTATCGGGATGAGCAATCTAGTTTCTTTGCAAGAAACGGCAGGGTATCACATGACATTTTTACCAAAATATATACTTTCCACTGACCCGTTGTTAAAACAGCCAGATAGCGAATTGCGCCAACAATTTTTTCAAGCCATAGGTTTGATGTTCCCAGAACTTAAACAAGATGACATTGTAGCAGCACACATTAATCGAGCGATGAAAGTTCAGCCACTACAAGTTTTAGACTATTCAAGTCTTGTTCCCCAAGTGAGTACTGAAAACCCTGACTTTTTCGTTGTCAATACCTCACAGTTCGTGAATGATAGCGTCAATAACAACGCAGTTGTCAGACACGTCGATGAATTTCTCAAGAAATCAACATTACTGAATTCTTGAAATTTGAGTAGTGGTATTTTGCAAATTACACGAGGCATTAATATGAGTCTTTTTGTTCTTTTACCTGCATACAACGAATCAGAATCAATTCGCCCGTTGTTCCAAAGATTTCAGACATTGCAGCAAATCTCTAAGATGGACATTCAACTAATTTTAGTTGATGATGGCAGTAGCGATCGCACTGCTGAAACTGCGATCGAAGAATCTCAAACGCTCGGTATATCACTGAGATTAGTACAACATCCTAAAAATGCTGGTTTAGGTCAAGCAATCAAAACAGGCTTCACAACTTTTTTAGACATTTCTCAAGAAGGGGATTTTTTAGCCGCAATGGATTGTGATGATACTCAACCACCAGAACTGTTAATCAAGATGTATGAGACAGTGATAGCTGGTGGTTATGATATTGCGATCGCATCTAGATATCGCAAAGGCTCTAAAGTCATCGGCTTATCAAAATTTAGAGAGTTTATGAGCTACGGAGCAAGTTGGCTATTTAGGATTGCAGCACGCGTACCAGGTGTCAGAGATTACACTTGTGGTTATCGGCTGTATAACCGTACTTTCCTCAGTAAACTTGATATGTATTATGGCGACAATCTCTTCACAGAAAGTGGATTTGCTTGCATGATAGATTTACTGTTGAAAGCCAAAGTATTCAAACCCAGAATCGTAGAAATTCCAATGGTTTTGCGATACGATCAAAAGCCGACTGCCAGCAAAATGAAAGTTCTCAAAACTATTGTTCGGACACTGAAGGTTTTGTTGAAGAATCTATCATCTACAACAGCAACTCCTAATTTAGATCTAACTTTTAACGAACGACAAACAACAAGAATTCCGCTGAAAATTGCAAATCGTAAATAAACCTCACAAGGAGAGTTGGGATCAAATTAAGCTGGTCGCCAAACAAAATTACATATTTAGTAGGAGTTATAATAATTCCTAATTCGTAATTATCACCCCATACCTATTAGCATTTTGTAGCTCTTTTGGTTAACAAAAGTGCAAGCTAAATATATATAAGTGCATCTCATTTATTGGAACCATAATCTTTTTTAGGGGCGTACACCTGTACGCCCATTCATGGTTTAGTTAGCTCAAAATTTTGTCATAGGAGGGAAATCCACACTGCCTTTCTGCCAACTGTAGCTTTCACTGATTTGTTAGACTGAACACACCAGAATTTTTCAGTCAAATCTCTGAATTACGCCAGCAGACGAGGCTATCCATGCTTACAAGTACGCTACTTCTCTCTAATCAACTTCCCACCTTACAATATTCCTCCACCCCAGAGCGTTTTGATGAAACCTGGGAAGCCCCCCTGGCTACCCTCTTGGGACTAGGACGCGCCGCTGGCGCTGACTTTATCGAATTTTTCTTAGAACGTCGCAATTACATTAGTTGTCTTGCAGAAGACGACGCCATCACTAGTATTTCACCGAGTTTGTCTACAGGCGCGGGAGTGAGAGTGTTTCGTGGTAAAGCTGATTGCTATGTCAGTACTAATGACGTTTCCTTTTCCGGTTTGAAAGCAGCCTTAGAAAAAGGGCTTTCGATTATGGGATTACAACTACCCGCACCTCGTTCGTTCATCCCAGAAATCAACCTCGAATTACTTAGAGATTACGCTACCAAAAGAGGTAAAGATGCATGGCTACCAGTGTGTAGTTCCATCAGGGAAATGGGAGAAGTCCTCCTCGATGGTACTGCTTACCTGAACCAAAAAGCTACCCATGTCCAATCACGCCGCGCTAGTTATTTTCGAGATTGGCAAGAAGTTTTAGTTGCCGCCAGTGATGGTACTTTTGCCCGTGACATTCGCCTCACCCAATCAGTAGGATTTAACTTGTTGTGTGCCGATGGTGCTAACCGTACCTCAATTGGCGATCGCGCTGGTAACACTAGCGATGCCAACTTTTTAAGAACCTGGGATTATCAACAAGCCGCCGAAAAAATCGCTGAATCTGCTGGAAAAATGCTCTATGCAGATTACGTAGAATCAGGTACTTACCCCATTATTATGGCCAATCACTTTGGTGGGGTAATCTTCCACGAAGCCTGCGGACACCTGTTAGAAACCACTCAAATTGAACGCAATACCTCTCCCTTTGCTAACAAAAAAGGCGAAAAAATTGCCCACGAAAGTTTAACAGCTTGGGATGAAGGACGTTCTGAAAATGCCTTCGGAACAATTGATATGGATGACGAAGGTATGCCTGCTCAAAGAACCCTATTAATTGAAAAAGGCGTTCTTAAAAACTTCTTAGCAGATAGAACAGGTTCTACACTCACCGGACACCCCAGAACAGGAAGTGGACGCCGCCAAAATTACACCTTTGCCGCCGCTAGCCGGATGCGTAATACTTATATTGATTCTGGCGATTACACCCTTGAAGATTTATTTGCCTCTATTGATAAAGGTATTTACTGTAAAAAAATGGGTGGTGGTAGCGTTGGTGCTACAGGTCAATTTAACTTTGGTGTCGATGAAGCTTATTTGATTGAAAAAGGCAAAATTACCAAACCGTTAAAAGGAGCAATTTTGATTGGTGAAGCTACGGAAATTATGAATAAAATTTCCATGTGTTCCCAAGATTTAGAAATTGCACCTGGTTTTTGTGGTTCCGTCAGCGGTAGCATCTACACCACAGTTGGACAACCACACATCAAAGTTGATTCTATTACCGTAGGTGGACGATAAAATTTTTAAATTTTAGATTTGGGATTTTGGACTGAGTTGAAGGTTAGAACAAAGCATCTGACATAATCTAATTTAAAATTTGGGATTTTGAATATTGCAATCCCAAATTGCTCAAACATTTTAGAGCAACTAATTTTAAATAGGGAATAAATCCAAATGCTGAAACTTGMCGATTGCTTTGTAACATCCAAAATCCCAAATCTAATATTCAAAAGAAAATCGCCGCCAATTTAAAACTCCAAATCTAAAATTAGACTATGCCGAATATCAATGAAATTGCAACTTCTGCCAGGGATAACGCTGATAGACTTGGCATCAAGAAATTTGACATCTACGGCTCAACAGTAGACGATACTAGCGTCCAAGTAGACCAAGGTGAGCCAAAACAAGTCAAAGCCTCAAACCGCTCTGGTGTTACTGTTCGTGTCTGGAATGAAGATAATACAATGGGTGTTACCAGCACCACAGATGTCGATTCCAAAGGATTAGAATTAGCTTTGAAAACTGCCTACGAAGCCAGTTTTTTTGGTGTTAAGGAAAATGTCCCCGATTTTAGTCCAGAAGCTACTATTCCTATCCCGAATGAATCTCAGGATAAGACACCGCAAGCACCTGTCACTGAACTGATAAACAAACTATTGCTAGCCGAAAAAGAATTACTAGCAGCCCATCCAGCAATTAAAGGTGTACCGTATAATAGCTTAGCCCAAAGAGATATTGACAGATTTTATCTCAATAGTGACGGTGCATTGAGAACTGAATCTCACTCCTTGGCATCAGTTTATCTTTATAGCAAAACTGAGGAAGAAGGAAAAAAACCTCGCAGTGCAGGCGCTTTTAGAATTAACCATCGTTTAGATAATCTAGACATTAATGGTTGCATTAAAGAAACCGCAGACAAAACTATCAGCCACTTGAATTATGAAAAAATTCACACTGGTAAATATCGAGTTGTTTTCTCACCGGAGGCTTTCTTAAGTTTATTGGGCGCTTTTTCTAACTTGTTCAATGCCCAAAGTATTTTAGATAATCAAAGTTTGTCTACTGCTGACGATTTAGGTAAGCAAATTGCTTCTCCCTTGCTCTCAGTTTGTGATGATGGACTACACCCAGCTAATATAGGTGCAGAGAGTTTTGATGGTGAAGGAACTCCAACTCGTCAAATATCGTTGATTGAAAATGGTGTTTTAAAAAGCTTTCTTCATAGTGCTGGCACTGCTAAAAGGTTAAATGCCCAGCCAACAGGTAATGCTAGTATTGGGGCAAAAGTTAGCGTCAGCCCGAATTTCTATCACGTTTTTACAACAGCAACTCCAGAACAGGAATTAAGTTTAGAAACAGCGGAGAATGTGATTTTGATCGATGATTTGCGCGCTCTTCATGCAGGCGTTAAATCATTACAAGGTTCTTTTTCTTTGCCATTTGATGGCTGGCTAGTTAACAAGGGTGTGAGAACGAGTATTGAATCAGCAACGGTTGCTGGAGATTTCTTGGAACTCTTGATGTCAATTATTTATGTAGAAAAAGAGGTCGAGTTAACCCCAGGAGGAGTTTGTCCAAAAATATGGGTTAATGAGTTATCGATTACTGGTGAATAAAATTTAACAACTACAGAGTTAGGAGTTAAATTTAACTCTTAACTCATTATTAATTGCTCGCTAGTATTCACCACCAATACTAATAGCAGTATTAAAGACATCAGCACCGCTTAAATCGATATTAGCCATAATAGCGCCATCTACGTCACTATTATATAAACGGGCATTAGTCATATTAACGTTGGTCAGATTAGCATTACTTAAGATAGTATCACTGACGAATGCTTGTTTTAAATTAGCAGATTTCAAATTAGCTCCGGTTAAGTCGGCACCTTCTAAATTGGCGCCTTCCAAGTTAGCACCTTTTAAATTTGCATTTCTCAAGTCAACACCGATTAAATGAGCGCCCTTGAGGTTTACTCCTGTTAAATCGCATCCATAACATTCTCTAGTTTCCAGCAAACGCCGGACAGGGGCGGAGTTTTCAGCTTTGACGGGAATAGGAGCAGCTAAAGATAGCGTGGTGAGTAAGGCTGCTGCCGTCAAAAATATTGGTTTCATTTTTATTTACCTCCGACACTTCTAGAAGTCGTGAAATTCTTGACTTCTCTTAACTTCTATCGTCTAAGTGTGCCAAAATTCCAGAGTTGTGTCCTCATGCGAGCGAAAGAATAGATATTTTCTCTGAGATTATGTATTTTTCCCTGAGATCGTCCTATGGGATTAAAATTAACAGATTGTTACCAATAACTTTAGGCATATATTGCTCTGCTATCAGTTTGGTAAAAGAAAATTCAGACTAAATTTTTAAATCTTAGATGGGGTAAGGGTTTGAGAGTTTATTTATTGACTAAACAGCGAAAACCAAGATTTTTGGTAAAAGCCTTGTCCCACAAGAGTTATAGATTATTCTTTGCAGAAAGTGATAAAACCAGACAGAGTGGTTAATTAATTCCCAGCAGCAACAAGTAGAAATTTATTGCCAAGAACAGAATGTAGAAGTGCTAATGCCTACACAATTATCTGCTGAAAATGTATTGCCAGGATTTAACTTGAGTCTATCCCGTTATTAAGACTTGCCGCTACCTAATAAATACAATAGCGCCATACGAACAGCAACACCGCTGGTAACCTGCGATTGAATCAGACTAAATTCTGGATCATCCATCAATTCAGAACTAATTTCAACACCACGGTTTACTGGGCCTGGATGCAAAACTTTGACATTAGATTTACAAAGTTGCAGCTTTGTGCGTGTAATGCCAAACAGCTGGTGATATTCTCGCAAACTTGGCAGTAAATGAGCCGTCATTCGTTCCTTTTGCAAGCGCAAAGTCATTACAAAATCAGCATCCTGTAAAGCTGGTTCTAGCTGCCAATGAAGGAATAGTTGAGGAGTGGGTGATGAGGGAGATGAGGAGATAATAAACTCCTCAGTTGTTAGTTCTGAGTGTTCCAAGATATACTCAGCGAATAACTTCGGTAAAAGTGTGGGTGGTGCTGCCAGGTGCACTTGGGCACCACTGGCGATGAAACTCCAGATATTTGATCGTGCCACACGAGAATGCAAAATATCCCCAACAATGGCAATCTTTTTATTCTTTAAAAGTTCCAGTCGCGGATGATTTGAGTCAATTAAAGTACAAATAGTAAATAAATCTAGCAGTGCTTGGGAAGGATGCTCGTGTTGACCATCGCCAGCATTCAGGACACTAACTCGTACACCTAAACGATCCATTTCAGCAGCGATCGCATTTGGTACTCCCGCCTCCCGATGCCGGACTACCATAATATCAGTTCCCATAGCCAAATAGGTCTTCGCCGTGTCGAGAATTGTTTCTCCCTTAGTCATCGAAGACGTGGCTGCGGCGAAGTTCAATGTATCTGCACTCAAGCGTTTCGCAGCAAGTTCAAAACTACTACGGGTGCGGGTAGAAGGTTCAAAAAATAAATTCGCTACTACATGTCCCTGTAAGGTTGGTACTTTCTTCGTCCGCCGCGATAGCACTTCCTGAAAAGAAGCAGCAGTTTGCAAAACAGTATCGTATTCAGCCGATGTGAAGTCAGATAGGGAGAGAACGTGGTGACGATTCCAGGTGGTTGTAGGCATAAATAGCAGTCAGTTTCCTGCATATAGAGCGATCGCGTCTCTACAGCTTTTTAATTTACATATGCAGAGGAAATGATATCACCTGTCTTATATCAGATTAGCTACTTGTTCTTTCTAGCATCAAAGATTTATATAACGCTTGTCAATTGGATAAGGTATTACATAAATCACTTAATTGTTCCCATCTCCCCCGAAAAAATCACTCTTTTAGCAATCCTGCGGCTGTCTGTCCTCTAACTTTCGCTGCAATTACTAACCCTGTAGACCAGTTAATTTTTGAAAGCGTCAAATCGCTCCTACATTCTAAGCTTGAAATGAGCTGGCTAGCTTTTGAAGCCTGATCCTCAGACCACATCGCTTGAGGCAACATATCATCAATAACGTACAAGCCACCCAACTTAAGCAAATTGAGCGTATCCTCAAGATAGCTATATTTTCCTACCCATGCATCAGCGAATATAAAATCAAACGTTTGAGCAGCTATTCTACCTAAAAAAATTGTCGCGTCCTCTGTATGGAAAACTACTCTTTGATCCTGACCCAAATACTTTTTAGCAACAGCTATCACTTTGTCATCTTGGTCAACTGAGATCAGCTTGGATTTCTGGTCCATACCGTTCAAAAGCCAAGCAGCAGAAACACCAGTTCCTGTACCCAGTTCAAGAAACATACCAGCAGGTTTGCTCGCAGCAAGCGTTCTTAGAAAAGAACCTGTCACTGAGTCTGAAGACATACGAAAATTTAGGGCTTCGGACTCTGCCCGAATGTGCTTCAAAACGTTAGGATACTTTAGATTTTCTTGGTCCTTCATACGTCCATTAACTTGGTAAATGTAATACCTGCAAAGCAAAGGAAATCAGGGTAAGGAACGTTAAAAACCCAATAGTATCTAACATTGTAGTCACCAACGGCCCGCTAACTAGGGCAGGGTCAAGCTTCAGCCGTGTCAAAGCCATTGGTAGTAAAGTACCGAGTGTAACAGCCACAATTGTATTAGTTGCCATTACCATTCCGGCAATTAAAGCCACCCATCGTTCTTGGGGTTGTGCCCAAATTAAAGAAAGCAGGGTCATCGTTGTGGCTAAAGCCAGAGCTGTACCAAAACCAGCTAGAAGTTCCTTGCGAAGAATTTTTAAGGTATCTTTGGGTGTTATTTCTCCCACTCCCAAGCCGCGAATTGTCACCGTTAATGATTGAATCCCAACAGTGCCACCAGTGTTAGAAAAAATCGGCATGATTACTGCTAAAACTGGCACTGCGGCAATTACAGATTGAAAAGGCGCGATCGCACTGGCTGCACCAATATATAGGGCCATAATGCCTAATAGCCAAGGCAAGCGATTACGGATAGTGAGAAAGGGAGAGGATAAAGCTGCTTCATCACCACCCACACCCGCTAGTTTTTGAATATCTTCTGTGGCTTCTTCCTCCAAAATATCCATCACATCATCAATGGTGACAATGCCCACCAGTCGGTCTTCTCGGTCAACCACAGGGATAGCGATTAAGTCGTAGCGCTGCATGATTCGCGCTACTTCTTCTTGGGGCGTTTCGGTTCTCACCTTGATGACGCGATCGCTGGCAATATCTTTGATGAAAACATCGGGGAAGGTAAAGAGCAACTGGCGCAGTGAAACTACTCTCACCAGCGTCCGATTATCATCTGTGACGTAGGCGTAGTAAATAGACTCCTTGTCTTCGTCCTGACGGCGGATTTTACTTAAGGCTTCGCCAACAGTCAATCCTTGCCGCAACCGGACATATTCGGTTGTCATCACCCGTCCAGCGGTGCCTTCTGGATAGCCGAGAATCGTTGCTGTTGCTTGCCTTTGTTCTGGACTTAATTCTTGCAACAACCGTTTAACCACCCCAGCAGGTAGTTCATCAAACAATTCTGCTCGTTCATCAGGACTCATTTCTTCTACAAGGTGAACTACTTGTACATCATGTAGGGAATTAATCAGTTCTTCCTTTACCTGAGTTGGCAAATATTCAAATACATCAGTTGCCTGATTTTTGTTGAGTAAACGAAATGCGATCGCCCTTTGTTTTTCAGGCAATTGTGTAATGAATTGTCCTACATCCACAGGTTGTAACTGATTTAAATCCCATTTCAACTGGCTTAAATCGGTAGCATCAAGCAGTGCATTCCGAAGATCCTGTGTGAGCATGATACATACCTCCTAAATATCTCCCCCGCGCTGGGAGACTCCCTCACCAGCTCAGAGGAGGTTAATACTGCCATCTTGTGGACTATGGTCCATAAAATTTCAACAATTCAATATCGAGATTTAAATCAAGCCGTCGCTAGTCATCATCCTAACCCGGAATCGCCATCTCCGGTAGATACTAGGTAATAGTATCCAGAATTTGTAACGTTATTCTCCAGTAACCAACTTCAAGCCTTGATTTTTAGGTAATTTTCGCGTCACTTCAAGTAGATTTTACTATTGTTAGAATTTATGTCAAGCCAATCAATATATTTACTGGCAAACTTCATACAGCTAAAATATTTCGGATGGTTGAATTCAAATAATTTAAATAAATATCAGCCCATAACAACTGTACGCTATTACGTCGAGTCTGTGTCGCATTTTTTTTAATACTATTAGCTTTTTATAAAAATTAGTATTTTGTGATATTAGTATTTACATACATAAGACATTTATTATTTAACTTTTACTAACTGAGCATGATTTTTATTGTAACGCACAGACATAATTAATCTCCTTTGATAGAAGCTTTTGTAGTGTTAAAAGGTTTTTATATCTAATTAGTTATTCAATGTATTTTTGGCTAATGTTGCCTACCTGAAAATTATCAAAATCTATTTAAAGCTAAGTATAAATTTGCACACATAGCTATAAAGATTTCAACAAATATCGTATTGTAGGTCAGATTTACTAAAATGCAGTATGCATAAGTCTATTAACAGGAGATAATAAGAAACTCCCACTACCCCGTGCTGTTGTCCATCAACCATTACAGAACTTCTGGTTAAACTTAGATAATTCACTTGACAGTTACGGGGCCGAACTTTACAAGCTGCTCTGAGCCGAATTATGAAAACATCTACCGAATTGCTAACTCGTTTAGAGTACTACTACCAGCAAATCAAGACAATCATCCTCGCTCGTCAAAATCCAATTACGGGTTTACTACCTGCAAGTACAGCAATTACAGCCCACGGCGATTATACTGATGCCTGGGTACGAGACAATGTTTACAGTATTTTAGCAGTTTGGGGTTTAGCACTTGCATACCGCAAGATTGATGAACACGAAGGACACACTTATGAACTGGAACATAGTGTCATCAAGCTGATGCGCGGGTTACTGTTTGCAATGATGCGACAGGCTCAAAAAGTAGAGACATTTAAACATACTCAATCGCTACTAAATGGTCTCCACGCCAAATACAATACTACGACGGGTGACATTGTTGTTGGTGATGATGAATGGGGACATTTGCAACTTGATGCCACATCTTTATTTTTACTGATGTTGGCACAAATGACCGCTACAGGATTGCAAATAATTTATACGATTGATGAAGTGAATTTCGTTCAAAATTTAGTTTATTACATTGGACGAGCTTACCGGACACCAGATTATGGGATTTGGGAACGTGGTAACAAAATTAATCGTGGTAATGCCGAGTTAAATGCCAGTTCTGTGGGTATGGCAAAAGCTGCTTTAGAAGCTCTCAATGGACTAGATTTGTTTGGTGTGCGTGGTAGTCAAGCATCAGTCATTCATGTGTTACCAGATGAAATCGCCCGTGCCCGAATTACTTTAGAATCACTATTACCGAGAGAATCTGGTTCCAAAGAAATCGATGCAGCGCTGTTGAGTATTATTAGTTATCCTGCGTTTGCAGTGGAAGATTCACAACTGTGCGATCGAACTTTAAATGATATTATCAACAAACTCGCAGGTAAATACGGTTGTAAACGCTTTCTACGTGATGGACATCAAACCGTTCTAGAAGATAGTCATCGCTTGCACTACGAACCTTGGGAACTCAAGCAATTTGAGCAGATTGAATGCGAATGGCCGTTATTTTTTACTTATTTAGTTTTAGATGGACTATTTCGTAGCAACCAAGAACAAGTTAAAAAATATCAAGAACTTTTATCATCATTACTTATAGAACAAAATGGTTTACATTTATTGCCAGAACTTTATTATGTTCCTTACCCAAACGTAGACGCAGAAAAGTTAGCACCTCAAACTCAACCACGTTTACCCAATGAAAATATTCCTTTAGTGTGGGCGCAAAGTTTATATCTACTTTGTCAAATGTTAAGTGAAAAGTTAATAACAGTTGGTGATATTGACCCATTAGGTAGACATTTGCGTGTTGGTAATCAACGCGAAGTTTTGGTACAAATTGCCTTGCTTGCAGAAGATGAAGATTTACAAACCAAACTGAAAGTTCACGGAATTGAAGCACAAACACCCACTCAATTAGAACCAATTCAGGTGAGAAATGCTGGCGAACTTTCAGCTATTTATACTAAAATCGGACATAACAAAAAACTTGGTTTAACTGGGCGTCCAGTGCGACGATTGCGAAGTTTAACAACATCGAGAATTTTTCGGATTCGCAATCAAACAATTATATTTTTACCCTCATTTCTAGATTCCCAGCAGTTTTACTTAACCCTCGATTATCATTTTTTGCTAGATCAAATCAGAAGTGAACTAGCTTACATTCAAAAATATTGGAGCGATTTAGGACGTCCTACTTTGACTTTAATGTTGACGCATACCATGTTAGAAATCGGTTCTGAGGTATTACTAGAACTAATGCAAGAACTTAAAGATGGTATTTGTAACGGTGTGCGAGTAAAATTAGGGCGGCTAAATCAGTTAATGCTAACAGCTGGAATCCAAAGAATTGATTTTCTCGAAGATGCAGAATTTTCTTTATCGCCTGTAAAAAATGCTGGGTTACATTGCTATTATCTGGGTTATCATCCTGAGAAAAGCTGGCGCTTAGGACATACCCAAGAATTTCAAATGGAGTATGAAACCAACTTAGGGTTATTACTTTCTTATTTGCGCTCATCAGAAAATCTTTACGAGCAAATTGAGTTATTACAAACTTTGACTCGCTTGCAAGGAATGGAATTTGATACGGGATATGGCGGCCCCGGATATGCTGTCACAGTAGCCGATTTATTAGACGAAGTTTACACCAAAGCCGGAGATTTAGGCATTTGGGCGGTGGTACGTCGGGCTGCGGGGTTGCGTCAAATGGTTGATATCAGCTTATCAGATGCAGTCACGAGTATTTTGGTGCAAGGTAAGCAAATTGCTGTGGGTAAAGCTTATAGTGAAGCGTCCTTAATTACCGTACCGATGTCCCACGATGAAATTGCTGATAAAATTAATCATTTTTGTCGTGAGGATATAAGCGATCGCGTCCTTACCCAAGAAATTTTAATCTATCTGGGAATCTTAATCAAATCCGAACCCCAGCTATTTCAGGGACTACTGACACTAAGAGTCGGCTATCTGATTTTATTAATTACCAGCGAACTAACGCGGGAATTAGATGTCACTCAAGATGAAGCATACGACTACTTAATGCAACTTTCACCCTTTGAAGTGAAAATGCGCTTGCGTCAGGTATTAACTGGATATACTGGCATGAGTAACTTGTTACGCCAGCAAGAATCATTGCACGTCAAGCAAAAAGAAAGTGATATTGCTTGGGTGGTGTTACCAACAATTTCAGAAGAAATTCAAGTTCCTCCAAGTGGTTGGCGGCGATTTCGCCAAGGTGAGGGAGCAACAGGGCGAGTACCAAAAGGCTTTTTTGTGCAAATTTGGCTATTAATGCAACATTGCAAAGGCTTAGTAATTGGTGATAAATTAGAGCGCCGCAATCGTTTAGATAGTGAATTAATGTTATCGGAAATGACAGCAGGAGAAAGAAATTTTGCTTTATTAGTTGAGCATCTGCTGAATAAAATTGAAGCTCCAGAGTACCGCCAAGTTAATATTGAAGCATTAATCGAACTAGCAGCGATCGCCGCAAATAATCCCCAACTGCAAATCGAAGAATATATAGTATTAGATGTGTTAATCGGTCATGCAGTCCGATTAGCATGGTTAGAACACCATCCCGAACGAGGCGATCGCTATGATGAAGATAAGGCGAGTGCGTGGCGATCGTTTTACAACACCTCACCTAGAGATTGTGCCAGTTATATTTTGAAAGCCTTCAGGTTCTTGACGCAGTTTGCTGAAGCTACCCCTATTTAGTTGCTGTAGGCGAGGGTATGTTACATTCCTTTTACAGTATGCCAAAGAAATATATTAAGACACAGACCTTGAATAATTAATTATCCATTTGTTTGTTTTGGCATCACGCAGCAACCATAAACGTATAGACTCTGGTTCCGATAATTTTTGAGTTTCTTTCATCAAATATTTTAAAGTAATTTTTACTACGGCAGAGTTACTATTTTGTTAGCGATCGCCAACAGATCCCGCAGTGCAATCTCAGGAAAACGCAATCCTACATAGCCTCCATAAGTAGCCGTGGCTGTCCAGCGTAGGTTTGGATTATTCACTGTACTCCAATGATGTAGCAAACCCATAACTTGTGGAGCCAGATCGCTTTCAAATACTGGAATAGTGAGGGCTTGTGCGGCTAATCTCTGCAAACGGCGATCGTCACAATTTGCCCAAGGCCGCAGCACTTTTTCTAGAACAAAACCGAAAGCATACTTACTTAACCTGAGTTCGGGTTAAGCTGTTTGAGATAAAAGCCAGTCCATCTGAAGGCTAGGTTTCTTAGGTTGGTGGCAATAAGCGATTAATCCGCACAGAACGTTAACGCAAAAATTTACGGGGCTTCGGTGTCGGGAATGTTCAATCTGAGAAATATTTTTGAGTTGGTCGTTAATGGTTTCAATGATGGAGCGTTTACGGGATAAAAGCTTGTCATGCAGAAGCATAAGCTTATTTTTCATGTTGCGACGGG
>NZ_SZNH01000044.1 GCF_005869855.1 Nostoc sp. PA-18-2419
ATTGTGGGTGGGAGCGGCTGTAGTCATGGATAATCTACCAGTACATCAAGCCCTAGTAATTCGAGAAGCTATTGAAGCTGTTGGTGCGCGGCTTGTCTTTTTACCTCCCTATTCGCCTGATTTGTCTCCTATCGAATTGTGTTGGTCAAAACTCAAACAGTGTTTACGTACTGCAAAAGCCCGTACTTGTGAGCAACTTAACCAAGTATTAACACAGATTGTGACTGAGCATATTTCCTCCGATGATGCTTGCGGCTGGTTTGCTCATTGTGGTCTATTCATTTGAAAACTGCTGTAAAATGTTAAAGCAGCTTAAATAAGTAAGTATTTTGTTATAATCAATACTTTTTAAACCAAAAAGATGAAAATAAGTAAGCTGCAATTTGTAATACCAGTATTTTTTCGACTGTTACTCTGGGTTGGGATAGTTGCAGCGATCGCCTATCTTGGCATCTGTCTATTTCTCTTTATTAATCAACCTCGGTTCATTTTCTTTCCCTCTGTTGTTATTGAAAAGACACCAGAGTTTTTCAATCTTCCTTATGAAGAGGTTTGGTTACCTGTAGCTGTTAAAACAGGTAAGGTAGAACACATTCATGGTTGGTGGATAAAAGCCAAACAACCAAATACCAAGGTGTTGCTATACTTCCACGGTAACGGTATTAATATTGGCGTAAATATAGCTCATGCCAATCGGTTTCATCAATTAGGGTTTTCGGTGTTGCTAATTGATTATCGGGGTTATGGTCGCAGTGAAGGTTCTTTTCCCAATGAAAAGCGGGTTTATGAAGATGCAGTCACAGCATGGAATTACTTGGTGCAGCAACAAAAAATTCCACCCAGGCGAATTTTTATTTATGGGCATTCTTTGGGGGGTG
Organism: Nostoc sp. PA-18-2419; assembly: GCF_005869855.1. GTDB lineage: Bacteria > Cyanobacteriota > Cyanobacteriia > Cyanobacteriales > Nostocaceae > Nostoc. The sequence continues at coordinate 879 of NZ_SZNH01000044.1, forward strand.
CGATCGCTATCGATTTGGCAGTGAAACACCCACAAGCCGCTGGTTTAATCGTGGAAAGCTCTTTCACCTCCATCCGCGATTTAATCACTTATCGAAATATGTTTTGGATGTTTCCTGTGGATCTAATCTTGACACAGCGGTTTGAATCGATTAAAAAATTGCCAAACTTAAAAATACCCGTTTTATTCATTCATGGCGTTGTGGATTCAGCTGTACCCTCTTTCATGAGCCAAAAACTTTATGCTGCTGCTCCCGAACCAAAGAAACTATTGTTGGTTCCAGGAGCAAACCATAATGACACCGCAGTAGTTGCCGGTTCCCAATATTTGCAATCGGTAGATTCTTTTGTTCAGCAAGTGCTGACAAGTCATAAGCTATAACTTCTAACGTAATATTACGCGTTTGCTCGACCTCATCAAAACACTTACATAACATACGTTTTACCCTTTCCTGAAGTTTGAGGAGGGGCAGTTTTGGCTTTGGATAAAACCGGGGCGGGTGAGTCGAAGAGTGATGATATAGCACGAAGCAGAAGGCAGGAGGCAGAACTATTATTATCCCTAGCATTCATGCTTGTCATATGTCCTAAAGGGTGTGACTACGGCTATACGTGAGTAAATTCAAAATCATGTCTTGACAAGGATTTCACATTACAGCAGTTTTCATCTATTTAGACCACATACTCATCTTCCTCTGTGCGACTTTGTCTTGGAAAGTTCCGATGCCTGGGGCAAGCCCTACGGGTTCGGGGGATCACAATCGACGGGAACCGCCAAGACCGCGACCTCCTCACCGTAAAGCGTCTACGGATAGCGCAGCAAAAAGTCTGCGAGCGTCGGAAACCTCCGCTCAGACTTTCCGCTGCGCCTGGAGCGTGAAAAAAAATCCCTGGTTGATTTACCTGAAAATAGCTGTAAGTTGACGCCTATGTACAGATACGCTCCTACTGGCATCATCTGTTTCATTCAAAAATCTTTACAAAATTCTATCGCGATATATCGCGATATATTCCGATATATCGTATAGTAGAGAAAGTTGATTGGAAATTTACTTATGTTTAGACACTTTCGCTCGCGCTTTGGAGTACCTGCATGGGCAGGAGTTAGCGAAGATGATTTTTTGTTTGTCAAGTCTCGGTTTGAGCATCGCAGGCATCATGGTAGAGATCGTGGCAAACACTTTGGTGATGAAATGTCCGGTCGTGGTTGGGGAGATGAATTTCGGACTCGTAGGGGTGACATCAAGTTCATCTTGTTGGAATTGTTATCTGAGCATCCCAGTCATGGTTACGACCTAATTAAAGAGATGGAAACTCGCTATGGTGGTTTCCGTCGCCTCAGTCCTGGTTCAGTGTATCCAACACTCCAATTGCTGGAGGAGGGTGGTTATTTAACTAGTTCACAGGAAGGTGGTAAGCGGATTTACACAATTACAGATGAGGGTAGACAACTTTTAGCAGAACGTGCCCAGCAAGAAACTTCAGACTCTCCTTGGGATACCTTCAAAAGTTTCATCACTGGTAAGCCCCAAGAGTTTATTGAGTTGCGGAATGTTGCAACAGAATTAGCTGCCGTAGTGGTGCAGGTTGCTCGCAGTGGAAATATAGAGCGAATAAATCGAGTGCGTCAGCTACTAGAAGAAGTTAAACGGGAAATTTACGCGATTTTGGCTGAAAAATAAATAGAGACGCTAAAAGTGTCTCTATTCTTGAAATTCTCAGTTTTGTACTTAAAAATCAGAAGCGATCGCAGTTAAATCTGGCTCGATAATTGAATTTAGCAGTGTCCACAACTGCAAATCAGTAAAATCTGGTATTGCCATGAATGCGCCGACTTCCAGTAAAATTAGAGGATTGTGGGTAGACGCTATACCAATAGTGCGGATATCTGCGCCCACTGCCGCCCGAATTCCAGAGGGAGAGTCTTCTAGGGCGATCGCTTCCTCTGGTTGAATCCCCAACTGATTTAAAGCAACTTGGTAGGGTGTGGGGTCGGGTTTACCCGCTATACAATTTTCAGCTAAAACAATTGTATGGAAAGCTTCTTTTATACCTAAAACTTCTAGCATATATTCTGCATTTAATCTTGGAGCATTAGTTACTAACGCACGTTTTAATTGATGTATCTCTGTCCATGCTAGTAGTTCAGAAAATCCACTCATTGGTTGTAGATGAGAGGCAAGTTTGCGAAAAAGTGCCTCTTTTTCGTCTGCAAATTTTTCTTTTTCTGCTAGTGATAGTTGTGGCAAAATATCTTCAACAATTTTTGGATTTAGCCGCCCGCTAATTCGTGATTTATAAAATGTTTCATCGAGTTCTATGCTGAAATTTAACAGCATTTCTTCCCAAGCTCGGTAGTGTATTGGATCGCTATTGACAATAGTGCCGTCTAGGTCAAAAAGAATTGCAGCCAGCATAATTTTTTGGTACTATGTAAATAATTGTTAACTTTATTCACATAGTTTACATTGTTTTTTGTCCTTTAGTGATTGTTTTGTCAATAGAGGGGACTAGTATTGCAAAGCGAAAGTCAAAAGTCAAAAAGCTTGTGTTGTCGCCTTTTCCATGATTGTGAATGGTATCTGTATTTATGCTGTGCTGGACTATGAGTTGGGGACTGTAGAAAAATTCTCCTATTAAGGGCAGCATTTTAACCAAATCTTAAGAGTCGCAAATTAATCTGCTAAATTCTAAAATCTATCTTCTATAACTGGATAAGGCATTTAAGCTCATGCCATCCATAAAAGGGTATGCAATCTCACATTAATTATTAAGCGTCAACTGTCAACAGTCAATATTATTGATAACTTCTGTGTAAGCAAATGTTAGCCGCTACAAACTTTTTTCATATTGACGATTTATTGGTGCAGATTTACAACTCTGAAGTCGAAATGGCGCTCTCAGTTGCACAAATCACCCAAAGGTATTTACAGCAGGTTCTCAACGAACAGGATACAGCTGCTGTCTTATTAGCAACAGGTAACTCCCAACTGAAATTTCTTGATGCTTTGATTGCACTGGGTGGTATAGATTGGTCGCGGATTACTTTATTTCATCTAGATGAATATTTGGGAATTAGTGCCGATCATGCTGCTAGTTTCCGGCGTTATCTACGAGAACGTGTAGAGAAACGGATTGCTCCTTTGGAATTTCACTATATAGAAGGTGATACATTGCAACCAGTGACAGAATGCGATCGCTATACTAAATTATTGCAAGCCCAACCAATTGACTTGTGCTGTCTTGGTGTTGGTGAAAATGGACATTTGGCCTTTAATGACCCAACAGTAGCAAATTTTCAAGATCCTTACAGCGTGAAACTAGTTAAACTAGATAATGCCAACCGCCAGCAACAAGTAAACACAGGTCACTTTCCGAATATTGAAAGTGTGCCGCAATACGCTTTTACTGTTACGATTACAATGATTTGTTCCGCTAAAAAAATTATTTGTCTTGCTCCAGAAAGACGTAAGGCAAATGTGGTAAAAGAAATGTTGCAAGGAGCCATAACTACGGACTGTCCCGCTTCTATTCTCCGTCAACAACCCCAGGCTACGTTATTTTTAGATATAAATTCTGCTAGTCTGCTTTAAGTTATAAACTAATCTGCGTCCAAGTTACATATTCTCTAGTTAAGACTCATCAAGTCAGACTACACTATTGCAGGTTCTTCAAATCTTTTAACCTGACCAACAAAATACTTAGCCTAATTGGTCATTAATCGCTTGTAAATACAACTCGACTAATGACCAATGACAAACAGATAATTTGATAGCTTGTGACTTCCTGAGATCTAAACTTCAGAGACAACAAGCCGATTATCTTATTTTAAGCGAGAACCTGTTACTTCATTAGGATCGCTATAAGTTTTGACTTTATCCCGATTACGGACTAGACCTGCTAAACCAGCTAGACCAAACAAACCTAGCCAACCCCAATCGAAACCGCGATCGCTACTTTGTTGGTAAACCGTAACAGGTGTATTCCGGTTAGTACCTGTAGTGCCAGTGCCATCTGTGGTTGCACCAGTGCCACTACTATCAGTACTTGTAGTGCCACCACTACCTGTGCCATCTGTAGTCGTTCCAGTACCTGTACCTGTAGTACCAGTGCCCGTTCCAGTTGTGCCAGTACCGTCAGTACCTGTAACGCCACCACCACCTGTGCTATCTGTAGTCGTTCCAGTACCTGTACTGCCAGTGCCTGTTCCAGTTGTGCCGGTGCCAGTACCATTTGTGCCTATGCCGGTACCTGTTCCAGTTGTACCAGTGCCAGTACCAGTTCCATTTGTACCAGTGCCAGTACCAGTTCCATTTGTACCAGTGCCAGTACCTGTTCCAGTTGTACCAGTGCCAGTACTACTTGTGCCACTTGTGCCTGTTCCACCTATACCAGTGCCAGTGCCTGTTGTGCCACTTGTGCCTGTCCCACCTGTGCCAGTGCCAGTACTACTTGTGCCACTTGTGCCTATGCCGGTACCTGTTCCAGTTGTACCAGTGCCAGTACCACTTGTGCCACTTGTGCCTGTTCCAGAACTACTTCCTGAGCTACTGCCACTGCCGGAACTTCCTGATTGAGCAGAAACAGAAATAGGTAAGGATGCAGAAGCGAAAGTGATCGCAAATAGACTAGCCAAAACAGCTTGAGATAAATTAATGGGTCTCATGATAATGGTTCCTCGTATGTCTTAGATTGCAATGGTTTGTTGATTTTTAAAACTGCTATTGCCTAGTAATATTTGCTACTTTCATAGAGTAGATTTTGACAATACAGATTTAGGAATCTCTCGCCTAATCTTTAAATGCTAAAAAGCATTTGATTAGTCCTCTAAATTAAATTCAAAATAATTTTCTAAATATTTCCGCATCATTTTACAGAAAACTATAATTCTATTTGTCAGCATGTTTTTTTTAGAGGAAAATAAATCATACCTTTTTCCGAACTTAATTCCTTGTAGAATGGCATCAATATAATATATTTTTGTTCTGAGACCTCCGTACTTTTAATTTACACTAACTATCGTCTACTCGCCGAGTTGGCTATTAAATATAATACATGCTCCTATTATGCCAAACTTCTATCATTAAGAATAAAACCATTTATACCAAAAGAATTAAATTTTTAGTAAATTTGTTCTTTGGAGTTTGACAATTCTCCTATATCTCTTAAGTAGGTCAAAACTCAAAATCTAAGATCTATTTTTTTCGCGATTGCTTCGCAACACTTCTCTACCTTGGGCTGCGCCAACAAGACGCACTCGCGTTCGCGTCTACATTTCATTTTGCTCGTAATGATATTTCACATTTAACTAGTTGAACTATTTATCGCTTAAAACTAGATAAGCAAGCCTCAAGATAAACACAATCTTCACATTGAAGGTTTTGTCCGGGACTGGTACATCCACAAGGAGGATTTATATAACATTCAGAAACGTCTTTATGTATTGAAGACTTATTAAACACAAAGTGTAAAATTGCTTCTTGTAGACAAAAAATTAAATCTTTTACCATAAAATCTTGAAATGATTGTAGTTAAAATGATAAATTATGAGATTATTCTTATAAACGAGGAAAAATTAAATACAGTTTGAGATTGCCAACTGTTAGAAGTTTACTGTCATGACATTTATATTTTCTTTCACCTGAGTACTTATAACTTCATACTCCAGGGGTGTCTTATTTAAGACTCAAGGTATATTTTTATTATCGTTTAGATTGTAACCAAGGATATATGGTAATACACTTCAAATCCCGACTTCTTGAAGAAATCAGGAATATTGTTGTCTAATTCTCTTGAAATTAGTCTATTAGCAAACTTCTTTGACTAAATAACCATCTTCCATATGAATTATGCGATCGGCAATATCTAAAATTCTGTTATCGTGAGTAACCATTAAAATGGCACAATTCTGTTCTTTTGCTAGTTCTTGCATTAAGGTGACAACATCTCGCCCTGTTTTACTGTCTAAAGCCGCTGTCGGTTCATCAGCTAAAACTAATTTAGGATGACTTACTAAAGCACGCGCAATCGCTACCCGTTGTTTTTGTCCTCCTGAGAGATCGGATGGATAATAATTAACTCTATTTTCTAATTTAACGGCATTGAGCATAACTTCTGATTTACTTTTAGCTTCAGATTCGGAAATATTTTTGTGTAATTCAAGTGACATTTGAACATTTTGTCTAGCTGTTAAAAAATCTAACAGGTTATGAGCTTGGAAAATATAGCCAATATGACGACGTACTTTAACTAATTGCTGATTATTAGCTCCCAAAAGTTCATGTCCTAGAAATTTCAAACTTCCCTCTTGAATAGAGCGTAGTCCACCAATTAAAGTTAGTAAAGTTGTTTTTCCTGAGCCTGATGGCCCAGTCATAATTACAATTTCTCCAAATTTTATATGAAAATTAATATCAAATAAGATTTGGGTGCGAATTTTTTTTTCGCCAAAATAGTGGTTGAGGTTTGTAATGCTAACAATATATCTTGTGTTCATTTGTTTATAATATGTAATTTAGAAAATATCTGCCGGATCTACTTTTCTCAGTTTATTTGTAGATAAAAAAGCAGAGGTTAAGCACATTAGTGTAGCTGATATTAATACTAATATTGCTTTATCACTACTCATAATTACTGGTAATTTTGTGGCATTTTTAGAAATATCATAGAGACCTATAGATATAATAAAACCGGGGACATAACCTAACGAAGCTAAAATTAAAGCTTGTTTAAAAACTACACTTAATAAGTATTTGTTTTTGAATCCCATTGCTTTTAAGGTTGCATATTCAGTTAAATGATTTGAAATATTACTATAAAGAATTTGATAGACAACGATTACACCAACAACAAAACCCATTAATACCATCAAATTAAATACAAATCCAATAGGTGTTCTGAGAGACCAATAGCTTTTTTCAAGAGCAATAAAGTCTTTTTTAGTAATAAGTTTTACATCATTAGGTAAATTAATTGATAAATCTGCCAAAACTTTTTCAGGATTAGCATTAGGTTTGAGCTTAATTAACCCTATATCTATCTTTTGTACCGAACGATCTTGAAATATTCTCAAAAATGTTGAATAACTAACAATTAAATTTCCATCAACTCCAAAGGAAGGGCCTAGTTTAAATAAACCACCAATTTTAACTTTGTAACCAACAAATCCAGAATAACTGTATATTTCAACTTTTACGGTTTTTCCTTGCTCAAAATCTTTAGCGATCCCTCCAAACTCAGGTCGAGAATCGCGGTCAAATAAAATAATATTAGGAATTCTAATTCTATCGATATTTTCTTGGATATTTGCTAATTTAAAAACTGTTCTAACTGGGTCAAAGCCAAGTACATATACTGGATATTTTAAACCATTATTTGGATTTTTAAATTTGGCAAATTGTACATATAAAGGGCTAACTGATTCTATACTGGGAAAACTTAGTAATTGGTATAAAGACGAACGATCAAAGCTTTGATTGGATGTCAGAGATTTATATTGGGCACTGATTAAGAATAAGTCTCCTTCTAAATTCTTATGTAGCTGTGTAGCACTGTCATAGAGAGCATCTTGGAAACCAATTTGCATAAACATGAGAACTGCTACAAAAGCAATCCCAGCCAAAGCTACAAGAAAGCGAATTTTTTGTCGGGCTAATTGTAGCCAAGCAAGAGGTATATTGAGAATCATTTAGTAAACCTCAACAATCTAAATTAGTCAAAATTTATCGTGATTGGAAGTGCTGAGTTAGGAGTTATTATTCTCCCTCTACCCTTCTATTGCCTCATCTGCTCCACCCCCATTCCTAATCATAATAAGATAACTACTATAGCAGAGCGGAAATAAACCAACCATTTTAAATGTCTCAAATCCTTCCTTATGAATTAAAAATTACGCCTTGCAATACTAGCAATTTACGTTAATAATTTAAGAGTCGATAATCAAAATCAAACTGAAAATTGAAAAAAAATATACTATAATTTATTTTTTTGTAGAATATTAAGATTGAATATCAAGGTTTACTGAATTATCGATTCGGAATTGTTACATTAAATATAAATCATTACCTCTACTTGTAAGTCCGTAAAGCCAGCGACTTGGCGATTATCTGCTGGGTTATCAATACGAATTTTAACATCAACTATTTTATTGTCTGTATCTGCTTGAATAGTGTTATTAAAAATATTTTGTTTGCCAATTTGTAAACCAATATCTGTAACTTTTCCTCGTAATTTTCCGGGGAAAACATCGCTAGTAATAGTGGCTGACTGACCTAGACGCACTTTTTGAATATCAGTTTCATAAATTTCTGCAACAACATACATCTGTTGTGTACGACCTAAATCAGCTATTCCTGTAGTGCCGATAATTTCTCCCGGCCAACTATTAATTTTCATGATTTGACCAGTTATGGGCGATCGCACTGTACTTAAATCGAATTCTGCCTGAGCCTGTTTAACTGAGGCGATCGCGCTGTCAACATCAGCTTGTGCTGCTGCTATATCGGTGGGACGAACCTCGGCAATACTCTTGAGTCTGGCTTTGCCTTCGGTTAACTGCTTTTGCAGAGTTTCGATAGTCCGCTTGAGAGAAGCTTTAGCTTCATTGATCTGTTGATTAACAGTATCAACTCGCAAACGTTTAGTATCTGCGTCGGAAGCGGAAATTGCACCGTCTTTATATAACTGCTGATATCGCTGATTTTCGCTCTCAGCATTACGCCATTCTGCCTGTAAGCGAGCGATCGTTGCTTGTTGTGCAGAAGTTTCACCCTCCAACTCAGCTTTTAAGCGGGCAATGGTTGCTTGTTGTGCAGAGATATCTCCGGCTTTTGCTCCGGCTTTTACCTGGTTGAGACTAGCTTGAGCAACTAAGACTTGTTGTTGGGCTTTTTCTAGGGCTGCGAGACGGGAATAGTAAGTGTCAAGAATTGCAACTACTTGCCCTTGTCGCACCATGTCTCCTTTATTCACCAAGAGTTTTGTAACTCGAACACCCGCTTGGGAGTCAGGAGCTGACAGACGAATAACTTCTCCTTGAGGTTCTAAACGTCCCAAAGCAGAAACAGCAGTTATTCTCGGAGAACTATTTGGAGTAGCCACAGGCTCGACTTTAGAAGACAAGTGAAATTGTGAAAAGGTGTAAAGTGATGCACCGGTAGCTACAGCCATAGTAGTTGCCAACATGACTGACGACCAACTTACAGGTTTGATAAATGGTTTTATAAATGACTGTTTTTGTTTTGGTATCATAATTATCTTTTAAAGTTCCCGAATAAGGTAAAAGAATTCAGAATTCAGAATTTAGAATCCAGAATTCTTATTTTTTTACTTTTATGCGTGGTAAAAATTCAGAATCCAGAATCAGTGAATCTATCAGACTTAGATAGCCTAAGTTGATAATTTTTAGAAAACCAAGTAGTTGTACCACCCTTGATTTTCCAGCCATCTGACCTTTGACTTAACTCCTAAATTCTGAGTCCTGAATTCTGACTATGGATTTAGCTAGGGCTATTTTTATTTATTTAGCACTGCCTCTTTTTTACTTTTAATGATCGCTAAGTATTCATTGCGAGTTCCATCTATCCGATAGTGATCACAAATTTGGCAGAGTTTCAAGATATCCAATCTGCTGAATACTTTTTGATGCTCAATTCCATTGTCATTTCTCCACCGCCAGAAAGTTGTTCTGTCGATGCGGCGATTGCTTTCAGGCCATCTTCGTCGGGATAAAAAATCTACCAGTTCTTCTTCATAAAACGAGTAGCCTTTTGGTAACTTTAGGAGTTCTTCTCTTAACTCAGTTAGCGGTATGAGTGGATCTAGCTCAGATAGTCTCATGCCAGCAAGCCCTTATATTTTAATGACAGTTCAATTATGCAGAAAGCTTCGTACAACACGGGTCATTGCATAAATTGCATTGTAATACTGTACAGTTAGGAATCTATGGAACGAGCGAGTAATCAGAGCAATTTATATTTTAATTCTTCCTACTTCTATATCTTTCCACTTTCGTTAACAAACAGTATTGAATTTCACTATTTAATTACATAAGATAAACTGACTGATACTCAATTGCAATCCATATGCAACATTTTGCTTAATAAATTACTAACAAAATGTTGCATAAAATTAAGTAAAGTAGTTGTAAAGAACGATAAAAATTGAACATTTTTCTGTCTTCGCTCTTACTCAGCATTTTCAAATATGTATTTAGTTTGTGATGACTTTGTTGTTTATTAGGATTTGTCATTCTTTAGATATAGTTGCTAGTGGCTAATTTTACTTGGTGAATAAATCATTGTTTTTCTACAAAAGTTTAGTTAATAAATTAACTGATTGATTAAGACATAAAAAATTTTCAAATAAATCAACTTTTGGATAGATGTACAAGCTATACTACTTATAAAGTATTCTCAAAAATGAATATTGCAACTTGTTTTATTTCAGAATTCAGAGGTACGTAGCTTTTTTAAGTATCAGATTTTATTAGATACAGTTTAAGATTATGACAAATTTTGTTACTAAATACAGAAGATTCATAAAAATGAAAGCTTTTACTTGCTAATTTGTTATTGAACAGTAAAGAGCTTGATAACTGATAAATATTGACTGTTAAACTTAGATAAATGCAATTTTTATGCAATTTCGGTAATGTATTTTTGCGATATGAGATACTAATTGAAAAGAGTTTTAATAGTTATGTGAGTGAAAGCGATCGCCCCAAAAAGACCCTGAACAAAATGAAACTACAGCGATTCATGCTCTCATTGCCAAGCTTTGATAACCAGCGACTGATTTTTCATGCAGCTCGCCAAACCCTTCGCAAAGCTGAGATGGCACGCGTTGCAGTGCGTGAATGGCTCAATCAACATGATTGTGAGCTAGAAGAGTGGAAAAGTAAAACAGCTTCTGAGCTGGGAATTAGTATTAGTAGACTTGAGCAAAAGCTATTAGCATCTGCTCAACATCAGGCGATAACAGCTAAAGGAGATGATGATGTTAATTCAGAAGAAAATTCTGTATAAGTTCGGATGTTATTTATAATTAATTTACACATCTTGAATAGTAGATTTAAAACAAAACATACAGTTTTGTTAATTTAAAGTTACTTAAAACACTATGCTCTCCAAATATTTCATTTAGCAACGATTATCTGATTTCATCTAAGTTGCATATCAATTGTCATGCAGTAATCATCAGTCTAATATTAACTGTAAGCGACAATTTAATCCGAATCCTGACTCAGAGAATTTGACCTATATCTGATTAACGATTTATATAGCATCGTTGAGGGCAAGCTAATGTACTTAAATATTGCACTATTTTCGGTAACAATCCCTATTATTCTGAAGTTTGCCAGTCAAAATGTACAAGAACTCACAAAGGTTGCTCTACACTCAATTCAGTAATTGATACTTCGTATACTCTACCCGCATAAATGCTGGAACTCAAGGTAAATCAATGGTAAGCTAAAAACTCGCTTCTCAAACTACTTTGACAATTTCTAATCAATAAAGCGAGTAAACAAAATTTTGCCAGCAGTTTTAGCTTCTAATTACTTTTTACCTGAGAATAACTTTAGATGAATTATCTGTCATTTGTTAGTTAACAATGACTCATAACTAATAGACCTGTTGATAAATAATTTTTTATTTCCCGCACTGGCACCCTATGAGCGACTGCCGCGCAAAGAAGAAGGACTTTTACAAGAGGTCTAACGACCAATGAATAATGACTAATAACTAATAGTGAAGATAAAGTCATGGCTGCTTCTAGGATTGAAGCTGTTTTGGCACAGTTGCAAGAGGAAGTGAGCAATTGTGAACAAGCTGTACTCAAGCTTATACAGAGGAAAAAGGTTATGGTTGAGAATACACCACTAGATAACAAAATAAATACACAGCGCCAACAAATCAATATCGCCATTATTGGTATGGCTTCTATATTCCCGCAATCAAAAAATTTACAGGAATACTGGGAAAAAATTATTCATAAAGTTGATTGTATTACTGATGTTCCCCCTTCACGCTGGAACACAGAAGATTACTACGATCCTAATCCCAGAGCAGCTGATAAAACTTATTGTAAAAGAGGTGGATTTATCCCAGATGTGAATTTTAACCCAATGGAATTTGGGTTACCACCTAATATTTTAGAAGTTACAGACATTTCGCAATTGCTAGGTTTGCTTGTTGCTAAAGCAGCGATGGAAGATGCAGGTTACGGAGAATCTCGAGAGTTTAATCGCGATCGCATTGGTGTAATCTTAGGTGTAGCACTAGGAAGACAGTTGGGTGTGCCACTAACTGCGAGAATGCAGTATCCGATTTGGGAGAAAGCCCTCAAAAGCAGTGGTTTATCAGACGAGGATGCACAAAAAATCATCGAGAAAATCAAAAGTGCATACGTGCAGTGGGAGGAAAATGCCTTCCCGGGTATGCTAGCAAACGTTGTTTCTGGACGCATTGCTAACCGTCTAGATTTGGGGGGGACTAACTGTGTTGTAGATGCCGCCTGTGCTAGTTCTTTGGGTGCCTTAAAAATGGCGATTAGTGAGCTAGTTGAACATCGCGCCGACATGATGCTGACTGGCGGAGTTGACACCGATAACTCAATTTTGGCGTATATGTGTTTCAGCAAAACTCCTGCTGTTTCCCCAAGCCAAAATGTCAAACCTTTCGATGTAGAATCCGATGGCATGATGCTCGGTGAAGGCGTCGGCATGTTACTACTCAAGCGCCTTGAGGATGCCGAGCGAGATGGCGATCGCATCTATGCAACGATCAAAGGCATTGGTACTTCTAGCGATGGTCGTTATAAAAGTATCTATGCACCGCGTCCAGAAGGTCAAGTCAGAGCATTACGTCGTGCTTACGAAGATGCGGGATTTGCTCCTGCGAGTGTTGGTTTGATTGAAGCACACGGCACAGGTACTATGGCTGGAGATCCAGCCGAATTTACATCAATCAAAGAAGTTTTTGGGGAAAACAATCCCAAAAAACAATATATTGCTCTGGGAACTGTCAAATCACAAATTGGACATACAAAAGCGGCTGCGGGTGCGGCGAGTCTGATCAAAACAGCTTTAGCATTGCACCACAAAGTATTACCACCCACGATTAATATCACCAAACCCCATCCTAAATTAGATATTGAGAATTCTCCATTTTATTTAAATACCGAAACCAGACCTTGGATTAGCAGCGATGAGCAACCAAGACGCGCTGGGGTGAGTTCTTTTGGCTTTGGTGGCACAAATTATCACGTCGTTTTAGAAGAATACAAAACCCAACACAATCTCCCTTATCGTTTACATAAACCGGCTCAATCAGTGTTGCTATTTGCTTCTACACCTGAAGAATTGTTGTCCCGTTGTCAACAAATCAAACATCAATTGCAATCCGATACCGGAGAGCAGCATTATACAGAATTAATTTCCACCTCTCAATCTTTAGAAATTCCGCTCACAAATGCCAGACTTGGATTTGTTAGTGATTCTCTTACCCAGGCTTGCGATTTATTGCAAACAAGTATTGATTTGCTGAAAAACAAACTGCAAGCAGAATCTTGGGAACATCCCCAAGGAATTTACTACCGCAAAACTGGCATAGTTACAGAAGGGAAAGTAGTTGCCCTATTTTCTGGACAAGGCTCACAATATTTAGATATGGGTCGGGAACTGGCGATTAACTTCCCTTCCTTGGGGCAGACTTATACTCAAATTGATCGCCTTTTGGGTGAAGATGGTTTGCAGCCGGTTTCAGAGGTTGTTTTCCCCGAACCTGTGTTCGATTTAGATCGAAAGACTGCTCAGATGAAAGTGTTGCAGCAAACAGAATATGCACAGCCTGCAATTGGGGCTTTTAGTGCTGGTTTGTACAAGATATTGCAACAAGCTAGGTTTAAGCCGAATTTTGTTGCTGGACACAGCTTTGGAGAACTTACCGCTTTATGGGCTGCGGGGGTTTTGAGCGAGGAAGATTACTTTTTCCTGGTGAAAGCTAGAGGTCAAGCGATGGCTACACCAACAGATCCCCAGTTTGATGCTGGAGCTATGTTAGCAGTCAAAGGGGATGTGACTCAGGTTAGAGAACTAATTGCGAGTTTTCCCCAAATCAGCATTGCTAACTTGAATTCTCATCATCAAATAGTGTTAGCAGGAGCGAAAGCTGAAATTGCTAATGTGCATGAAGCTTTGAAAACTCAAGGATTCTCTACAGTTTTGTTGGGAGTTTCAGCAGCTTTCCACACTTCATTAGTAGCTCATGCACAGCAACCCTTTGCTAAAGCAATTGAGAAAGTTACTTTCAACGAACCACAAATTCCGGTTTACAGTAATGTGACCGGCAAACGTTACCCAAATCAAGCCCAAGTTATTCAAAAAGTCCTCAAAGAACACCTGATTTCTCAAGTATTGTTTCAACAAGAAATTGAAAATATTTATGCTCAAGGCGGTTACTGCTTTGTTGAATTTGGGCCGCGAAGCGTTCTCACCAACTTAGTCAAAGATATTCTAGGCGATCGCGCTCATTTAGCTGTAGCCTTAAATCCTAGTCATCTCAAAGATAGCGATCGCTCTTTGAGGGAAGCCGTTGTCCAGTTGCGCGTTGCTGGGTTACCTTTACAAAACTTAGACCCCTATCAAGTTGAGCAGAAAATTCCAGAAGTTTCTCCAAATAAGGTTTTGAATGTCCGCTTAAATAGCACTAACTATGTGTCAGAAAAAACCAAGCAGTCCTTTGAAAAAGCTATGCAAAATGGACATCAAGTCAAATTTACTGTTGATAACGGCGATAAATCACCAACACCAAACTCCTCTCTACCAACAGAAAAAGTAGCTGTTAATAATGGCAATAACTATAACTCAGTAACATACAACCCTCCCCTACCAACAGAGAAGGTAACTGCTAATGGTGGAGTGAAATCTGTACAAAATGGGCAATCAGACCAAGTTGATATCAAGTCTTTGCAAACTAACACAGAAATTCCTCTAAATTACTTAAGAGCTATAGAGAACTTAGAATACACCCTGATAGAATTCAATCGCCATCAACATGACATCTTGCAGGTTCACGAACAATCTTTAAACCATCAGACAGAATATACCAAAACCTTCTTCCAACTCATGGAACAACAACATGGGTTGTGGAAAAATAGTAAATTTAACGAGTCACCAATACCAACACAGCAACTAATAGTCTCCAGTTCAGAGCGTAGCATCATACGCTTTCACGACCATCAAGGTGAAAGCCTCCGTATCCATGAGCAATATCTGAACTATCAGCAAGAATACACTCACAACTTTTTCCAATTGCTTCAGCGACATTATCAACTGCCGCCTAGCAATACTACTCAACAAAGTCTAATCCCGCCAGTCAATTATCAACAAAGTCCTGCGGCTCCATCATTCCCAGAAAATAACCTGGTTGTGAATAATCCATCGGTTGTTGTGCCCAGCAACGGATTTACTAGCAAATTTGAGCCAGTTTTAACTAATGGAAACGGTACAAGTAATGGCACAAATCATCAAGCAATAGCAGTTTTGGATATTGCTCCACCACAGGAGAATCAAACTGCAACGCCAATATCTGCACCAGCAACTCTGGATATTACTTCACCAAACGAGAATCAGACTGCAACCGTAGCACCCGCAGCACCAGTAGTCATCGATGAAGCGACCCTGAGTCAAACTCTGCTTAACGTCGTTAGTGATAAAACAGGCTACCCAACCGAGATGTTAGAACTGACGATGGATATCGAAGCAGATTTGGGGATTGATTCCATCAAACGTGTGGAAATTTTAGGAGCATTATTAGAACTATATCCCGATTTGCCCAAGCCAAACCCCGAAGAAGTGGGACAGCTAAGGACTCTGGCTCAAATAGCTGAGTACATGGCAAAAATCGCATCAGAAATCTCAGCAAGCCTTGCACCCGCAATTGCAGCAGGGAGAGATGAGGGAGTAGGGGGAGTAGGAGTAGTATCCCCCTCATCTTCAGAATTGACTAACATTTTCCTCAAAGTCGTTAGCGAGCAAACAGGCTACTCAACGACAATGTTAGATCTGTCAATGGATATCGAGACAGATTTGGGAATTGATGGCGTCAAGCTAGTGGAAATTCAAGGAGCATTGTCAGAACTATACCCCGATTTCCCCAAGCTAAATCCAGAAGCATTATCTCAAGTGCATACCCTTGGACAACTTCTTGGATATATACAAGAAGGACTAAGGACTCAAGAAGATGAGGGAAATCGAGAGATGAGGAGATGGGGAGATGAGGAGAGAATTTCTCCCGACCACTCCACCACCCCACCACCCCACACTTCTAATACCCAACCCCGAATTTTTCGCACTCCCATCAGACTGAAATATCTTCCCCAACCTGATGTTTTAGATTTCACCTTACCGGATGAGCATATCGCTTTGCTTACCGATGATGGTTCTCAGACAACGGCGAAACTTGCCCAGACTTTGTACAAGCGTGGTTGGAAAATTGTTGTCTTAACTTTTCCCCAAAATGTGATTGCTCAACAATCGTCTTTACCTGAAGAGATTACGCGCGTGGTGCTTGCAGATATGAGCGAGGAGCATTTGCAAGAACAGTTGGCAGCGATCGCTATTAACTATGGTAAAGTCGCCGCGTTTATCCATCTCAATCCCTCAAGTCACGATGATAGCAGCAATGATGTCCGCTATCTCGAATCAGAAAAAGCTATTCTTCGCCATGTCTTTCTGATTGCCAAATATCTCAAAGAACCACTCAATCAAGCAGCGACTCAAGGGCGTAGTTGTTTTGTAACAGTAGCTCGTCTTGATGGCGAATTCGGACTAGGACGAAATACCAACTTCGGTGCAATTGGCGCTGGATTATTTGGACTGACCAAAACTTTGAACCAGGAATGGGAAAATGTATTTTGTCGAGCGATCGACCTTAGTCCCGATCTAGATCCTCATACATCAGCACAGCATATCCTCGGCGAACTTCACGACCCCAATCTACTAGTCGTTGAAGCGGGATATACCTTACAAGGACGAGCAACCCTAGTCTGCGAACAGCCAGAAGAAGCAGAACAGCACAGGAGCAGGGGAGCAGAGGAGAAGTTGTACCAGTCCTTCCCAATCCTCAATGCCCAATCGCAAGTTTTTCTCGTCAGCGGTGGTGGCAAAGGGATAACGGCTCAGTGCGCCGTCGAGCTAGCGCAGCGTTATCAATGCAAATTTATTCTTTTAGGTCGTTCCGCTCCCGACCGCGAACCTGTGTGGGCTGAAGGCTACTTGAGTGAAGCAGATTTGAAAAAGCGGATTATGGAGGATTTCCTTGCTAAAGGTGACAAGCCGACACCTGCAATGGTGCAGAAAAAGTTTAACGCTATTTCATCAAGTCGGGAAATTGCCGCAACCTTACTAGCTATCGAACAGGCAGGTGGACAAGCTGAATATTTGAGCGTTGATGTGACTGATAGATTCGCTGTTTCTGAACAAGTTGCTGGTGTGGTTGAGCGTTTTGGTGCGATAACAGGAATTATTCATGGGGCTGGTAACCTAGCTGATAAGCGGATTGAGAAAAAATCAGTTCAAGATTTTGAAACAGTATACGCTGCCAAAGTTAAAGGTTTAGAAAACCTATTACGGTGCGTATCCCCCGATCAATTGAATTATTTAGTCCTGTTTTCTTCTGTAGCTGGTTTCTATGGAAATGTCGGACAATCTGATTATGCGATCGCTAATGAAATTCTCAACAAATCAGCCCACCTTTTCAAACTCAAATATCCTCATTCTCATGTCGTAGCAATTAATTGGGGCCCTTGGGACAGTGGTATGGTTTCGCCAGAATTAAAGCAAGCTTTCGCTGAACGCAATATCGAAACCATTCCGATTGAAATTGGCACAAAACTGTTAGCTGACGAACTAACTAACGCCAATCAAGAAACTGTGCAAGTTTTAATTGGTAGTCCCTTAATATATGTCCCAGATAAATTACCAAGCGAGTTGAAGACTTTTCGTATCCATAGGTATTTAACATCATTAGCAAATCCCTTTTTACAAGACCACGTAATTGCTGGCTATCCAGTTTTACCAGCGACTTGTGGACTACTATGGATTGCTAATGCTTGCGAACAACTCTATCCTGGTTATAAAGCCTTTAGTTGTACAAACTATAAAGTTTTAAAGGGACTGATTTTTGATGAGAATTTGCCCAGCGAATATACTTTAGATTTGCAAGAGATTGCTAAAACTGGTATTTCGGAAATAGACTTTGATGCCAAAATCTGGAGTAAAACTTCCGAAGGTAAAATTCGTTATCATTTCAGTAGCCAAATGAAGCTAAAGCGGGAAATTTCTGATGCCCCAATACACGAGTTTATAAATTTAAGCCAGGATCGTAAAATCACTGCTACCGCTTCATCACTTTATCAAAACGGGGCAACTACTTTATTTCACGGGGCTATTTTTCAAGGCGTAAAATCCGTCTTAAATGCCAACCTGGACAAAATTACCATAGAATGCTATTTGCCGGAACCAAAAGAAAGACAACAAGGACAATTCCCAGTCCAAACATTTAATCCATACATAGCAGATGTACAGATTCATGCCTTTTGGATTTGGGCACAGCATTTTTATCAGGTAGCTTGTTTACCTTCAGAAATCACAACCTTTGAACAGTTTCTACCTGTACCATTTGATGAAACATTTTACGTTTCTTGTCAAATCAAATCTAAAACAGAATCGAGTTTAGTTGTTGACGTCATCGCCCATAATCACCAAGGACAAATATATACCCAGATGCTAGGAGCCAAAGGAACTATTTTGCCCAAGCAATTAGATGAAATTTAAATAGAATTAGTAACTTAAAAACGGCTGTTGCTGAATCTTTATCTTTTACATCTGTGCATAACCCTTTCCCCAATTCAGCAACATCAAAAAATCTTTAAATCAGCTTGAGGAGACAGGTGATGGAAGAATTTACCAAAAATAAAACTCCGAAAATAGCAATTGTAGGAATGGATTGCCATTTGGGTGGTGATTGCAAAGGGTTAAATACCTTTGAACGCAGTATTTATGAGGGAACTCAGCATTTTATTTCCATACCTCCTCAGCGATGGCAAGGAATAGAAACACAAGAGGAATTGCTGAAAAATTATGATTTTGCCGATGGTGTAGCACCACTAGGCGCATATATCAAAGATTTTGAAATTGATGCTTTGCGTTTAGAAATTCCATTAGAAGAAATAGATAATTTTAATCCTCAAGAACTGTTGATGCTTGAGGTAGCCGATCGCACTTTGAAAGATGCGGCACTTCGTCAAGGAACAAGGATAGCAATTATTATTGTTACAGCTAGAGAATTGGCTCTGCATCCACTTCCCAAAACCGATGTTGGTAAAGACAATGAATATCCAAATTATCTCGAAAATAATTTAGCTAATTATATTTCTAAATTGTGGAATTTTGCTGGGCCTACATTCACATTAACGGCTGAACAAAATTCTGTTTTTAAAGCCTTAGAACTGGCACAAAAACTACTAGTAATTAGAGAAGTAGACGCTGTTTTGGTTGGTGCAGTCGAGCTTGCTGGGAATGGTATTAGTGTTTTATTACGAAATCAAATCAGCAAACTCAACACGGGCGTAAATACTCTCAGTTACGACCAAAATGTTAATGGCTGGATAGTAGGTGAAGGTGCAGCAGCCATAGTATTGAAGCTCCACGAAACAGCAAAACAAGAAAACGATCGCATCTATGCAACGATTGACGCTCTCAGTCTCATAGAAAATTTAATAAATCATAGTAACGAGTCCCTATTCCCCCTTATTCCCAGAGAAAGCCCTGAGTTACCCAATCCCCAAAAAGCAGTAATACAAGCTTGTCAGATGGCTTTTGAACTGGCAAATATCAAACCAACAGATATCAATTATTTAGAAGTTGTTGGTAGTGGAATTCCCCAGCAAGATGAGTCAGAAATTCAAGGATTGATTGAGGCATATCGCACATCTGAAGTAAATTTAAGTTGTGCGATCGGCAGTGTCAAAGCGAATATTGGTCATACCTATGCTGTATCAGGAATAATTAGTTTAGTTAAAACAGCATTGTGTTTATATCACCGCTATATTCCCGCAGTTCCTCAATGGACTAAACCTAAAATGCCAGAGGTTTGGCAAGCTAGTCCTTTTTATATTGCTACTGAATCAAAACCTTGGTTTCTAGAAAAAGGAGGTATTAAAAGAATAGCTGCAATTAATGGAATGGAAGTAGATGGGAGTTACGCACATTTAATTTTATCAGAGGAAGTATCTCACAAACATCAGAGCAGCAAATATTTAGAGCAAATGCCATATTATGTATTTGCGATCGCTGCTAACGATGAATCAAGTTTATTAGCAGAAATCCGTAATCTTCAACAAATTATTAAAAATTCTTCTTGCCTACCTACTGCTGCTAGCCAAACTTTTGCAGCTTTTCAACAGCGTCAACAGGCAAATTATACAGTAGCGATTCTCGGACACAATCAAGATGAATTGCAGCGGGAAATTCAGCATTCCTTCAAAGGTATTCCTCATGCCTTCGAGACAGGGAAAGACTGGCAAACACCTTTAGGCAGCTATTTTACAGCAAAACCATTGGGACGAAGAGGAAAAATTGCTTTCGTTTACCCAGGTGCTTTTAGTGCTTATCTCGGACTAGGCCGAAATCTGTTTCGCTTGTTTCCTCAACTTTATGACGACCCCCTCATCGGTAGTATTTATAACCGTGTCGCCAACGTCGAAAAACTTATTTATCCCCGAAGTTTAGAAAAATTATCCAACAGACAACTAGAAGTTTTAGAACAGCAATTAATTAACAATCCTGTAGCAGTACTGGAATCGGAAATGGCTTGTTCTGGATTGATGACAGCAATTTTGAAAAATTATTTTCAACTCAAAGCTGAATGTGCTTTTGGTTATAGTCTAGGCGAAATTAGCATGATGCTAGCTCAAGGTGTCTGGACTGAGTTTCAAGAAGGTAGTGAAGGCTTTAATTCATCATCTCTGCTGAAGACAAGGCTATCTGGGCCAAAAAATGCTGTCCGGGAGTATTGGGGATTAGCTCAAAAAGAAGAAAAAGGCGAAGATTTGTGGCGCAACTATATTCTGATGTGTCCAGTATCTCGTGTCAGAGAAGCAATTAAGCAAGAAAAACGCGTTTATTTGCCTTTAATTAATACTACAGAAGAAGTGGCGATCGCTGGCGATATCCAAGCTTGTCAGCGGGTAATTGCTAATCTAAATTGTGATGCTTTTTCTGCTCCTTTCACTCACGTTATCCATTGCGAACCAATGTGTTCTGAGTACGATGAGCTTGTGAGATTAAATACATTACCTACTGACAAGTTGTCAGAAACTATCTTTTATTCCGCAGCCCAGTACAAACCCATTCAACTAGACAGCCATTCTATTGCTCATAATCTTGCTAAAAATCTTTGTCAGCAGCTGAATTTTCCTCAGTTAATTAATCGCGTTTCTCAAGATGGTTTCAACATATTTATCGAAGTCGGCGCTGGTAGTAATTGTTCTAGATGGATTGATAAAGTCCTTAACCAAAAAGAACATGTCACAGTCACACTTAACAAAAGAGGTGTAGACGATCATGCTTCTTTTGTTAAAGCTTTAGCAAAACTCCTTAGTTATAAAGTTAATTTAGATTTATCGTCACTATATTCTCAGGTACAAGAAATTTCACACAACAACCAGCTTAGAGTTAGAAATATAACTTTAGACAGTAGCAGCATTAATTACACATCTTTAAACAGAAACAATCAAAAAATTGTTCAAGACATATCTTTGCATTCCACAATAAATGTAAATCAACACGAATATACCCTACCACAGTTAAAGGAATTAACATTAATGAATTCTTCTTTTACAGAAACTTCGAGCAAAAATTCAGAAAACATCTCTAAAAAATTAGAAAATATCCCGGAGCAAGTCAATCTTCAAAATGGCAAACCTGCTCAATTATTGCTACAAGAACATATTTTGCAGCAATCACAAGCCAACGAAAATTGGACAACAGAACAGGAAAATAGTCAATACAATTTGACCACTTACAGTGTTGCTGACGAAGCCCATTTACTTAACTTACATAGCCCTTTATATCAAAAACTGACTGATAACGCTTCCCACATGACCAAAGCTCATGCTGTTTTTTTACAAGCACGACAAGAGTCGCTAAAACAGATCAGCACCATAATTCAGTTACAAATAGCTTGTTACCAAAGGTTATTTGAATAATCATTGTTAAACAATTTGACCAAAGGGCTAAAAACATGATCGGCACAAACAATATACTCAATAAAAATGGTAATTATCTGATATATTCAGATAAACACCATCACAATCAAATTTGGCAAGGTACTTTAGACTCTATATCTTTTGACGAAAAAGGTATAAAATCTAAATTGTTAAATTTAGATAAACCTTGTTATATTATTAGAGTTGAAGGAAAAATTGGTGCAACTAACGAAGGTTATTTGTATGCTTACAACCCAGAAAAAATAGAACAAGCAGAAATACTAATAGCTGTTCCACCAATATTAACTAAACAGTTAGGTGATCAAAATTTTCTCAACTTTCATGGTGTAAAATATGCTTATGCCACGGGAGCAATGGCTCAGGGTATTGCTTCCGAAGAATTAGTAATTGCTCTTGGCAAAGAAAAAATATTGAGTTCATTTGGGGCTGGTGGCTTGTCTCCTGCTCGCGTTGAAGCAGCCATTAACCATATTCAACAAGCACTACCCCAAGGACCTTATGCTTTTAACTTACTCCACAGTCCGAGCGAACCTGCAATTGAACGCAGTCTGGTTGATTTGTATCTTAAATATCAAATCAGAACAATAGAAGCTTCTGCCTTCTTAGATTTGACTGACAATATCATCTATTACCGAGCTGCTGGACTTAGTTTGAATCCAGCTAATCAAATCGAAATCAAAAATAAAATCATTGCTAAAATTTCTCGCCGAGAAGTTGCAACGAAATTTATTCAACCTGCTCCGATAAAAATTTTAAAACAATTAGTTGAGCAAGGTTTGATTAGTGAATTACAAGCAAGCCTAGCTGAAAAAATTCCTGTTGCCGATGATATTACAACAGAAGCCGATTCTGGTGGTCATACCGATAATCGTCCTCTGATTTGTCTATTACCTTCTATCTTAGAATTGCGAGATGAAATTCAAAAGAAATATTCTTATGAAAAACCGGTCAGAGTTGGAGTAGCAGGAGGAATTGCTACACCACAATCAGCATTAGCTGCCTTTATGATGGGAGCAGCTTATGTTGTGACTGGCTCAATTAACCAGTCTTGTATTGAAGCTGGAACTTCTGAACATACTAAACATTTGCTGGCTCAAGCTGAGATGGCTGATGTGATGATGGCTCCAGCAGCA
Source organism: Nostoc sp. PA-18-2419 (assembly GCF_005869855.1). Taxonomy (GTDB): domain Bacteria; phylum Cyanobacteriota; class Cyanobacteriia; order Cyanobacteriales; family Nostocaceae; genus Nostoc. The sequence goes on from NZ_SZNH01000044.1 coordinate 24,300, forward strand.
GATATGTTTGAAATGGGTGTAAAACTCCAAGTTCTTAAAAGAGGAACTCTGTTTCCTTTACGAGCGCAAAAACTGTTTGAGTTATACAAAAACTATGACTCAATTGAAGACATTCCCCTTCCAGAAAGAGAAAAATTAGAAAAACAAGTTTTAAGAAAAAGTTTGGAAGCAGTTTGGGAAGAGACAGTTACTTATTTGTCTCAACGCAATCCTGATAAATTAACCAAGGCTGTTAACAATCCGAAACTGAAAATGGCTTTAATTTTTCGCTGGTATCTTGGATTATCATCCCGTTGGTCTAACTTTGGAGAAAAAGGAAGAGAAATGGATTATCAAATCTGGTGTGGTCCAGCTATGGGTAGCTTCAATGACTGGGTTAGAGGTTCTTATTTATCTGATTATAAGAATCGCCATGTAGTTGATGTTGCTAACCAAATTATGACTGGAGCGGCATTTTTATACCGGATGCAAAGTTTGAAAATCCAGGGTTTACAAATGCCACCTTCTTATAGTGAATATCACCCAATTAAATTTAGATAAAGAGGAAAATTATATGATGACTGTTAAAATTAATGACCGACTGACCAAAATTCAAAATAAGCTTTTTGAGCAAGCACACACTAAATCTTTAGAATTAAAGCCACTGGCTATAGCTATTAATAGACAGGGAATTAATGGAGAAAAACTGTACTCTAATCCTGGAATAATTCCTTTACCTATGCCGCTTTGTGGTTATTTACGTTCTTTAAGTAAACGTCAAAAAGCAATTTTATCAGCAGCATTTTTAGCTAATTTCTATAAATTTGTTGCCAATAGTGAATCACAAGCTATTGTATCCAATATCAGTGTTTCTGAAAAAGTTTTTGCTCCATATTCAGACGAGTATATGATTCTGCATCAAGAAACTAACGAAGAGTTGGATCATATTTGGTCTTTCCGAACTATACATAGTATGGTTGTTAGAGAAACAGGAGTTAAAAATTCATTTGACGAGCCTGGTTTTTTCTATGGAAATGTTGGAATTATATCTCAATTAGACTTTGAAAAATTAACTACTCATTTTACTCTTGATGTAGAGCTTGAGCAAGCTCTGTCTCATCTGATGGAGGGTAAAAGTTTTCTCAAAAATCTAGTAGAGCAGCTACAGTATCAAGATAGAAGTTGGTTATATCGAACTTTACGCTTTATAGTTGGGGATGCTATAAGGATGTTACCTGCTCAAAAAGTTCAAGAGTATGGATTGGGTGGTTTATGGTTACTTTACCGATATGTTGCCAATGTAGAGTTAAAACAAGCTGAAAGCTTTTTATTTGATGAACCGGAAAATTTTGATTATGAACCATTGGCTTTTGAATTGAATCAGGGTCACTTAGCGGATGAAGCCCGTCATTACACAACATCTTTTGATTTAGGCTTAGAACTGTATAAAAATGCTTCTCCAGAAGCTCAAGATTTCATTCGTCATTTTCTACAAAAAATTGTGGAAGATAACATTAACGGTGCTTTCAGAACTTATCTAGAGAAGATAGATCTAATTAAGCAAGGATTAATATCTACTGAGGTTAGAGTTGGGCTTGATGCATTACGTATGTCTTTACATCATCCTGAATTTGCCGATAAGCAAATAGATTTAGAGCAATTAATTGATTCTTGGAGAGATATGAGCTTGAGTTGGCGAAAAATAATTGGCTCTTTAGAACAAAAATCTTGGCATTATAGAGCACAACAGCTATCTCGTCTTATTCAATCACTAGAACTTGAATTAGATCAAGAGCGACTAGGAAATCGCTACGATCGCTACAAGGATGCTCTAGCAGCTAAAGACATTCAAAAACTTGTTGAAGTTGCTCAATAGGTTCTAAATTTATTAACCCTCTTTTATGATATTGATTGATGAGTTGAACAATGCTAGTATCTATTCATTTTGAAGACGACCAAAAAACAATTCAAGTCGAAGCAAATCAACGTTTAACTAAAATTTGCGATCAGCATCCTAGTTCAATTTTATTTGGTTGTCGTAGTGTTGCTTGTGGAACTTGTTTGGTAGAAGTTCTAAGTGGGATAGAAAATTTAGCTCCCGTCATGGATGAAGAGCAGATTTTACTTGATGTGTTGGCTCCAGAAAATCCTAATGCTCGCTTAGCATGTCAATGCATAGTAGAGGGTGATATTCGGATTCAGGTTGCTAATTAATTGATAGTTATCACATAGACTGATACAGATTTGTAAAATCTGAAATATATATAAGTTTGGCACTGTGACAAATATAAAACTTGAGTTTTTAGCTTTATTAGACAGTGCCAAATCTTAAAAAATAGAGACACAAGACAGTAGCCAAGGCTAAATCTTTTTTTGATGAATTTAAAGGTGTGCAAATGAACCAACCTACTCCTGAAGCAACTAAAAAACAATCTTATACCGCAGAAGAAATTCAAGCTTGGTTAGTCTCTCATATTGCAGAGCAGCTAGGAGTTGAACCTAAAGATATAGATGTCCGACAGCCTTTAGATAGTTACGGTTTAGAATCAGCGCAGGCAATGTTTCTTGTTAGCAAAGCAGAGAAGTTATTTGGTTTTGAGCTATCTCCAATTTTATTGTGGCATTACCCTACTATTGAAACGTTGTCTGGGCGCTTAGCTGAAGAATCTAAGGCTTCACAGTCAGAAATGTTTGAGATTTAAACGTCAAAGCTGTTCTTGAATAGACATCAGTTAATATGATTGACAACAGAAAGCTGGGACGCCTTGAGCAGGCTATGGAAATTTTAAATAGCCGCGCTAAAACTTGGAACATAGTAACTATTAGTCGAATAAATGGCTATATATATGAAGAAACTATGAGACAGGCTTTAGATATGATTCGGTGTCGTCATCCTCGTCTTAATTCTCGAATTGTTCGTTATCAAAATAGTCTCAGTTTTCAAACTCAAGAAACAGCAAATATTCCTTTACGCTTTCTCAAAGTATTAGATAATCAGCAATGGCAAGAAGTTGTTTGTGAAGAGATGAATCAGGGAATTGATAGTAGTAAAGGACTACTGCGAGTGGTTCTTCTCCATCTTTCGGGTAATGAGCAGATAAGCTATTTGATTACAACAATACATCATGCGATCGCAGACGGTTTATCATGCATCCGACTTCACTCAGAAATCTTAACTTTTTGTCAAAAAATTGTCTCGAATGAACCAAATAATTCTGTAACTAGTTTAACTTCACTTCCACCCATCGAAGAACTAATGCCTCGATGGACTAAGGGATTTAGAGGTAGGATAAATAGTGCAATCTTTTTGTTACAACTTAGCTTGCAAGAAATTTGGAATCAACCAAAAACATTAGGTTTTGAAAAGTATGTATCTATTCCAAAACGTAGTTGCAATATTATCCACAGACAACTTGACCAAGAGTTAACCCAAAAGTTTGTAGATTCTTGTAAACAAGAAAATACAACAGTACACAATGCTTTGTGTGCTGCACTGATGTTAACAGTAGCTAGAACAATCGTTAAAGGTCAAAGAAAAGATATACGAGTAAATTGCATATCATATCTTGATTTAAGAAGACATTTCAAACCTGCAATTAGTGATGAGCATCTGGCTGTATTATCCTCATCTATTATGGAATTTTACCTGATAAAGTCAAATAGCTCCTTCTGGGAATTAGCTAGAGAAGTGAAATATAAGCTAGAAGCGAGTAAAAATCATGGCGATTTTTTTAAAATGGTTTTAGTCGCCAAGTATCTCATAAATTTTTGTTGTATTTATCCCAAAAAAATAGCTGCCACAGTATCAGTTTCTAATATCGGCAAAATTAATATCTCCAAAAACTACGGCAAATTTGAACTGGAAGAAATCAGTTTCATTGGTTCTAATGCTTTTTTTGCAGGGATTTTTGCAATCCATGTTTCGACATTTCAGGGGAAAATGATATTGAATATTTCATTTTCTCAACCTTCAATTAGTCAAGTCACTATGGAGCATCTTGTAAACAATTTTATATCTTATATTTATGATATTTGCAATTTAAATTGTGATTCTTCTTGAAACTGTTACATATTAAATACTTAATAAATAACATAAAGTTTGCTTCTTCTGAATTTTGATAGTTTGGCGAGCCTGAAATCATCAATTCCACTCTAGAAAGCTGATAAACTCACATTTTAAAACAATTAGGAGATTATAAAACGATGAACGTATCAGAACTTGTAGGAAACCTTACACAACAAGGTGTTCATTTGTGGGTTGATAACGACAAATTAAAGATTCGTTCGCCGAAAGGAATAATCACACCAGAAATCCAGGAAAAAATAGTTGCTTACAAGGCAGAAATTATATCATTTGTGCAAGAGATGGATGTAGCTGGTAATTTAGAATCTGTCCATTTAAGTCAGGGACTAAATCTACAAACTATTGGTCGTTTAATTGGTGGATTTGCAGAACAATCATCTGTGGAGTATAAACCGCCAATTATTGACCCCCAAATTATGGCTCAAAAGCTAACAGTTACATTTAAACCTTTACCTAGTAGCTACAAAAATCAAGAAATTCTTGAATTTCGCCAAGAATTAGAAGAAAAGCTCAAATATTATGGCGTTAAAATTTTAGCATGGGAAGAGGCGATCACCGAATTAAACTATGATTTTATTCTTCCAATAATTAATAAAAAGAAAAATTTTAAATTTAAGGGAGTTAAATCAGAAGTTAATGCAATCATTGATGTAGAAATACCTCCTTCTTTTCTTAGGAGAGGGGGTATAATTTTAGCAGAGTTTCTCTATAAACTTTATTCCAGCTTAATCTTAAATAATCGCAAAATTCCTGTGATCAAAATAGCTAGATTGAGCAGTTGGGCTGAAGATTATGCAGCTAAGTATATTGATAATCCTAGCAAAACACAAGTAATTGTAATTACGAATATAGACCATGACTTTATTAATCCTCTGATTCCATATAAACAAAAAATTAATATTGGTTTAAATACTTTAATTAGAAATTTTTCTGAGATTGTTATTGGAGTTTCATCGGAGCAAATTTCTATACTAAATATGAATCTTTCTGATTCTATTTTTACAAGAAAGCAGATTAGTAATTTTGTTCTTAAATCACTAATTCCTAAAGTATTTGTACCAATCGCACCCCTTTTACTAAGTCGATTTGAGGTAGAGCAATATAATCCTCAAGATTCTACTTATGCTGCAAAATTAGTCAGATTAGGCCAAGAATTAGCATCAACAGGTTTATTTCCTCCTGGTTTTAAACTAGATAAAGTGATTAAAAGAAAATCCCATAGAGATATTGTCAGTATCATTATAAATGGTAGGACAGGTGTTTCTTATGGTTTTGTTGCTTATGCTGAACCACCTCAATATTTTGGAGAAATTGAAATCACCAAAAATGACTGGGAAAATTTATTATCTGTTAGAGGATTTAGCAGTAATGAAATTCGTCAAAATGATAAAGGTAGACGCTATGTAAAAATCAATAAATCAGAAGAATATATATTTAGGCAAATACCTGATATTTGGCTTGTAAGTTCTCGTTCTGGGTCAAATAAAACAGATTTAAATATCACTGACGATATTATCAGAATTGGTTTGAAAGAAAAGTTACATCTTCAACTACCTAAAGTTATTCGTTCGGAGTTAGTAGACATAAAACCTTCTTATGATATCTATGTTATGCTAGCCATCAGTCTTTCTGCGGCTTTATATACACCAGAATTAATCAAAGATGGTGCGCCAATTGTTCATTTTCACGGCTATCCGGCATTTGATTGGTTTAAACCAAATGAATACTGCGTTGGAGTAGATAATCCTTCTGTACCTTGTGGAACTTATGAATCTGGTGTATTCAATTTTCTGGGTATTTCTAGCTTGGCGACTCAACAAACAAGCAATATATCTTTAGTAAGTTTAATAGAACCAGACCACGGTGCAAATTTTATCGCTCATGATTTGGAAAATTTAGTTCAAAGATTGAAAGACGGGTGTAAACAAGGACAAATTGAACTAGGGGGAAAACATTTTGCTTCTCTAAAATCTAAGATAGAAGAATGCAGAATCTAAAATTAACCAATAGACTTTGACAGCAGTTTTCATCTAAAACGAATCAGGGATTGGCTAAAAGTGGAAAAATTATAAATTTGCTTTAACTCCTTCCAAATTTTCAAATACTTTCCTAATAAAAAGGAAACTGCATAGGTTGGGGAACCACTGCGTTGGAGGTGTTTCCCAGCTTAAAATAAGTGACGTTTGATGAACGTAGACACTTGGAAAATAGCTTATTGTACTTCTACGGAAAAGCGCAAGGGTAGGCGCAGCGTCTCGTAGTAAAAGAGAGGGTAACCCAACATTATGCGTTAATTATTGGGCTTGGTTTCGTACCCTACACTATCTTGCTATAAGCTAATTTATATCTATTCTATATAAATAGTGAGAATTGAAAGCTACAGAACCCCGACTTCTTACCAGAAGTTGGGGTTCTTATTTACAAATTTATTACTATTTCTCAGAGTTATATATGATGAGTTGCATATGAGTTGCAATTGAGTATCTCACTGACATAATATACTTATAAATAAAAACTTATAAAGTTGTTATTTTAGCAATTTTAACAGGGTTTTTACAGCAGTAATATGATTTTTACCAGATAGTAGCTTTAAAATTTAAACTTTTCAAACATCTATAATTAAATCCCTGGTTTTGACTCAGCATCACCTTGATTTGTGTTGCTCATATCAAAAATTCTAGTGTTAGAGCGTTAACCATGTACACCAAGTATTAAACCATGAATAAACAACATGGATTAGACCAAATGTTGTAAGTTGTTAATTAATTATATTATGAACCTGATTCGCCTCCTATTACATACTTCTTCTCTTCACCTCAGTTTTGCAGTGTTAGCTGGTATTTTGAGCGGTGGTACTGCTGCTGGTCTAATCGCCTTAATTAATACAACATTGAATCAAAATCAGGCATCCAAAACTTTACTAATTTCGAGTTTTGTTGGTCTTTGTTTGCTGCGGCTAGTTGCTAATTTTGTTTCTCAAGTTTTATTAATTAAAATTTCCCAAAAAGCAATTCTCAACTTGCGGATGCTTTTAAGCCACCGAATTTTGACTTCACCATTACGGCAGTTAGAAAAAATCGGTGTTCATCGTCTTTTAGCTGTTCTCATTGAAGATATTCAAACAATCTCTAACACAATTATTATTATTCCTTTTTTGTGCATTAATATTGCTATTGTAGTTGCCTGCCTAATTTATCTAGGCTGCTTATCTCAACTTATTTTATTTATAGGTATTAGCTTTATGTTCCTGGGCATATTTAGTTATTCATTACCAACAATGAAAGCCATGTCTGTTTTGAAACTAGCTCGCGAACAGGAAGATAAATTGTTTAAGCATTTCCGCACTGTAACTCAAGGTACAAAAGAACTCAAACTACATCGCCGACGACAAGAAGCGTTTCTTTCAGAAGACTTGCATAGGACTGCTTTATCATCCCGCTATCATAATGTTGTGGGTATGAGTATCTTTGCTGCCGCAGCTAGTTGGGGACAAATTCTCTTTTTTATTGCCATTGGTTTGCTTTTATTCACTATACCTACTATTAACAAAATTAATCCAAAAATATTATCTGCATATGCTTTAACTACTATTTATTTAATATCACCTTTAGAATATATTATGAGTACAATGCCTACTATAATTAAAGCTTTAGTTGCTTTAAAAAAAGTTGAGTCTCTAGGTCTTTCGTTAGCAAGTTATCCAAAGGAAATTGCTGATAAAAACTCATTTATTTTAGATAAATATTGGAAGAGTTTAGAATTAGTAAATATTACTCATAGTTACTATCAAGAGCGAGAAGAAACCAATTTTATTCTTGGGCCTATTAATTTGAAATTTTCTCAAGGAGAACTTGTTTTTATTTTAGGAGGTAATGGTAGTGGTAAATCTACTCTTGCTAAATTAATTACTGGGCTTTACACTCCTGAAACAGGAAAAATTTATTTAGATGATAAGCTTATCAATAATCATAATTTAGAGTGGTATCGTCAGCAATTTTCTGTAGTATTTTCCGACTTTTATCTTTTTGATCGCTTCTTAGGTTTGGATAGTAATAATCTCGATTTTCAAACTCAAAAATACCTCATTCAATTACAACTTGACCATAAAGTTAAGGTCAATAACGGCGTACTTTCTACAACCGATCTTTCTCAAGGACAACGCAAACGCCTTGCTTTGCTTACTGCCTACCTTGAAGATCGTCCCATTTATATCTTTGATGAGTGGGCATCAGATCAAGATCCTCTATTTAAGGAAATTTTCTATACTCAACTTCTCCCGGAGCTAAAGAATAGAGGAAAAACTGTACTGGTTATTAGCCACGACGATCAGTATTTTTACTTAGCAGATCGGATTATTAAGCTGGAATACGGTCAAGTTCAAACTGAACATTTAAATATTGGAAAGGAGCAAATTAATGCTTTTGAATAATTTATTAAAAACATCTGAGCAGTCTATGAATTTTTTAAAAGAAGAAAGAATTACGTTACGAGAAAAACAAAACAGAACTTTAAAAGCAGATGTTAAATCTGTTCTACATTATAGAGATTGGATTCAAGCGAAAACTAATCATACTTTCGACAGCACCCGAATATTAGGAATAGTTGCAACTACTAAAGGGGCTGAAAGTTATTTACCCTATACTATCCCTAAAATCATTCAACAAATTTCGCAAATGGCGATGATGGCTGATATAATCATTGGTTTAAATAATGGTTTTGAATGTCCAGCTGTTATTGAGCGTTTGAGTTTGTTGCCAAATATCCAAATTATTCATCTCTATACTGAAGAAAAGTTGGCAAATAATATTCCAGCGTTAATATTTGATAATGTAATATGCCAAGGTCAACCATATTTTTTGACTAACATTGACACTTACCAATACAGACATAGAATATTTGTTGTCCATCAAAAACAGGGGCAATACTCAGCAGGAAAAATTCGAGTTTTGGCAGATATTTATAGTTCATTACTACTCAAGAGTATAGAAAATGGATGGATACCACCTAGCATCTTAGTGACTTTTGATGCAGAGTCTCAGTTTTTAGTGTCGCACAATTATTCAGTTATAGAGCTAGAGTCGAATGGGTTAGAATTAATAGTAAATCAACTGCAAAACCAGCGTAAAATCGATATTATAGGTACAAGAAATAAGTTCGCTGTTTACGAAAAAGCAACAGTAGATGGAATTGAAGTTTTATTACCTAATTTTAGTGAACAAGTGCCTCCTATCCAATGGTTTATAGATATTGTTCATGGTAGATTCAGCGGCTTTCAGTGTAAATGGGGAGGAGGCACATTTGGTAGAACTGATGTGATAGTTAGCTTGTTAGCAGTGATTTCTATAAATTATCCAGGTATCAGGACTGAAGATACTCAACTCACTATCTTAGCTAAATATGCAGGATTTGTAGACAATATATTTTTAGATGTGATTTCTACAAATAGAACTCCCAGTTTGACAGATATGACGATGGAACAGCCACCAAAAAAAGCTTGGATAGAACAAATATATAGATGGTCAGCTTCTCTTCATGGATTAAAATTACTATATGGAGAGCATAATATTAAAATATTAGTAAATGATGGTTTTCCTTGGTTTACTTTCACGAGTCCTATTACTTTTTTAAAATTGTTAAAATTAAATCAAAAGCCTAGTATTTTAACAGCATTTTTTAAAGTAAGTTTTTTATTTATTGCATTTTCAGTTTTTAAAAAAGTAAAAGAAGATAGTAGAAAATATCCTGATTTTTTACAAGGCGAAAAAGCAAAAGCTTTTTGGTGATCCAATCATAGTTATTTAAAAATATGATAAATGTTTTTAAATTGTTTAATTTATTTTTTAATTTTATAAATATGCAGCATCAAATAGTAAAAATAACTTATATTAAGTTAACTTTTTTGTAGAAATTATTTTTTAAAGTTGCTCTAAATACAGTAATAAATTTGAAATTATACTCCTTGAAATTAAAATATTTTAATATATCTGCGAAAAAATATTACTGATATATAGAGCTTCAGTTTCTAAAAGAGTCTGACAGTAACAGGATTAGTTTAAGGTGTTTATCATGACAACTTTAGTAGGTAAAACAGTGCTTTTGACAGGTGCATCACGCGGTTTAGGAGTATACATTGCTCGCACTCTAGCTAGAGAGCAAGCAACAGTGATTTGTGTTTCTCGTTCTAAGTCAGGACTAGATGCAATATGCACTCAAATCAAAGCTTTAGGTGGTAAAGCGATAAGTATTCCTTTTGATATTAAAAATATGGCAGAATTATCAACTCTCAAACAACAGATTAATAAAATTGTTGGTCCAGTTGATATTTTAATTAATAATGCTGGTATAGAAAATTATCAAGATTTTGTTGATTACTCTCTAGAGGATCTCCAGTCAATATTGACAATTAATTTACTTGCTGCTATCGAACTAACTCGTTTATTTCTGCCAAGTATGTTGGAGCGGCGTGGTGGTCACATTGTTAATATTGCTTCTCTTGCTGGTAAAAAGGGAGTCCCTTACAACAGTATTTATTCTGCTAGTAAAGCTGGTTTAATTATGTGGACTGATGCGATGCGACAAGAATTAGCTGCTACTGATACCAATATCTCGGTAATCTGTCCAGGATATATCTCTGAAACTGGTATGACTGTTAATAGTCACGTACCTACACCTTGGTTAGTAGGTGTATCTACACCGATAGATGTCGCAGATGCAGTAATTAAAGCTATTAAACAAAACAAAGCGGAGATAATTGTTAATCAAAATCTGCTAACAGCAAGTATAACTAAACTAATGTTTGCTATTGGACAATTTTGTCCCCAACTTGTGGATAAATTTTATCATTATTTAGGCGTAGTAAAGCTGAATTATAAGCGTAAAAATGTCAAAAACTTTGCGAAGGATCGTATTATTATGCCAGTTCATAATTATGGAAGATTTACAAAAAAGTAAAACGATTTAAGAATTTATTTACATGTGAGTGAAGAAAAATCTGGTAGTTTAGTAATTTATGTTTTAATTTACTTACAATTTTTAGACTACCTGAATATGTAATGCCCATCGCTTTGGTAATAGAGCAATATATATCATATCGCTTGGATGAAAAAAGCGATCGCTATTTGTAATTTAAAAGCTTTAAACAATCTGAGTAATACAAAACTTAGATATATAGCTTTTTTAAAATGTACTTATTGAGGATACTAATTAATGTATTTTTCTGAAAAACCAATCACGATTTTTACTGTACCTAAACCTTTTATAGGACATATTGGTATTATTCAGCGAAATGCAATCAAAAGTTGGAAATTGCTTTGTCCTCGCCCACAAATTATTTTATTTGGTAATGAGAAAGGTATTGAGGAAATTTCTCATGAACTAGATGTAATTCACGTACCAAATATCAAATTAAATAAATATGGTACACCTTTGTTAGATGGTATATTTCGACAGGCTCATGAACTTGCGAAAGGTTCTATTCTCAGTTATGTAAATACCGACATTATTCTTTTAAATAATTTTTGTCTAGCTATCAAACAATTACAAACTACCTCTTTCGATTCTTTTGTGATGACTGGACAGCGTACAGATGTGAATATTACAAAATCGCTTGACTTCGATTTACCTGATTGGGATAGTCAGCTTCAGCAATCTGTTTTTAAACAAGGCTCTTTAGCGTCAATTGTGTGTATGGATTATTTTGTATTTCCCAGGCCGCTGTATGCAGAAATTCCATCTTTTGTTGTTGGTAGAGGTCATTGGGATCATTGGATGGTTTATTATGCCCGTGAATTGGGAATACCCGTTATTGATGGTACAAATGTGGTTACGGCCATACATCAAAATCATAACTATAGTCACTTATCAGGTGGTCGCGGTGTGGCTTATGTTAAAGGTGAAGAAGCTCAACATAATGCTAAGTTAGCCGGAGATGTGCATATGGCTAATGGATTTGTTGCAACCTGGAAGCTAACACCTTGGGGACCGAAAAAACGTAACTTATTATCTGCTCTTTTCTCATTTTTAGTTGACATGCCTCGTTTCGCCAAGTTGGTTGTTTCGCTAAGTTGATTGGCAAGTCTAAAGTCAAAAGTCACGTATTTAAAATTAAAAAAATGAACATTACTTTCAGCACATGGAGCTTCGTCTTTGCTGCTAGCATCAATACTTGCATTGGAAATTTGTTATTAAAGCGATCGCGCCTTGAAGCTCCCGATCCTGGTTTAGTATCATTGGTATTATCTCCTTGGTTTATCAGCGGACTGGTTTTCTACAGCATAAACCTCGTGCTATTTGGTAAAGCATTGGATAAATTACCAGTTTCAACCGCTTACCCCGTCTTCGCCGGGTTGGGATTTGGTTTAATTGCTGCTACTGGGAGTTGGTTTTTTGGAGAACGCCTCAGCCTTAACCAATACCTTGGACTAGGAATAATTTTGATTGGAATCATTATCATGTCACGTTCTTAATTCATCGACCTCAATTTGCGCTCGTCGGGAGCAAACCGCAACTCCCTGACTTCTTACCAGAAGTTGGGGATTTTGTTTTTCACCAATGATTTTAGATTGCTATAGATTTACAACCACTAATTCAGCATAAATTCTGGTAACAGAATTACCACGAATCTTTGAAAAATCCTATCGCCTTCCTCATGCAGACATCTGGAATCAAGGTGGTTTAGGGCTAAGTTTTTCTATAGTACAGAAATTAGTCGAACAACTGCAAGGAAAAATTTAAGTATAAAGCAATAATGAATGGACGATATTCACTATGACGTTACCTAATTTATAGTTTGCTAGCTTCTATCAGTTCCAAAAACTGAGATAATTAAAGCAAATTTTTATAAATACACAAATGTCATTATCTATACCTTTGTCACCTCAAGGTTTTAGTGCATTTATTACTAACTTGGGAATTCGAGATACAACAGATGATTTTGTCTTGATTAAATCAGAAGTTCCTTGTGTTGCTGATGGAGTTTTTACTCAAAGTCTTTTCGCTGGGCCGAGTGTTACTATCAGCCGCGATAACTTAAAAGATTCACAAGCACAAGCAATTGTTGTTATATCTAAGAATGCAAATGTCGCTAATGGTTCTGTTGGTATCGCTGATGCTCAAGAGGTTCTGCAATTAGTTGCAACTGAAACTAGAGTTGCTGCACAAAATATTGTAATAGCTTCTACAGGTGTAATTGGCAGACGTTACCCCATTGAAAAAATCCGCGCAGGTTTATTAGGATTAGGAAAAAAATTGAGTGCTGCTGATTTTCATGCCGCAGCCCGTGGTATTATGACCACCGATACAGTAGCGAAACTAGCTACACGCCAAATCGGAAATGCCAAGTTAGTAGGAATTGCCAAAGGTGTCGGTATGATTGAGCCGAATATGGCTACCCTTCTAGCTTTCTTTTTTACTGATGCTGCTATTGAAGCAAACAGCCTACGTTCTATTTTTCGCTCTACTATTGATAAAACATTCAACTGCTTGAGTATAGATACTGACACTTCTACTAGTGATTCTGCCGTCATTTTAGCAAATGGTTTAGCAGGTGAAGTTCCACAACTAGATTTTGCTAATGCATTGCAAGAAATCGCACATGAACTGGTGTTGAAAATTGCCAGAGATGGAGAAGGTGCTACTAAAATTATTCAAGTAACTGTAGATTTTGCTATTAACTATGCGCAAGCTAAAAGGGTAGCTAAAGCAATTGTAAATTCACCATTGGTCAAAACCGCCGTTTATGGAGCAGATCCAAACTGGGGACGAGTTGCTATGGCTATAGGCAAATGTGAAAAGGAACAACAGATAAATCCAGAACGAGTTATTATCAGGTTTGACAACGTGAAAGTTTATCCTGATAGTTTAACCGAGGAAAATCTGCACCAGTTGCGGCAAATTATGTCCAAAGAACGAGTAGACATTCATGTTAGTCTTAATATTGGCGAAGCTTCTGCAACTGTATGGGGTTGCGACCTTTCAGAAGGTTATGTAGAAATTAATGGTAAATACTCAACTTGACGTTTTTACAGTTATGGGAGACTTTGCTTCGCCTTCATGCTTCACAGTAGGCAGCACAGCAATCCTACCCTACAATAATTTAATCTTATTTTCAAGTGTGTTCCATTCAATTGAAAACCTTTGTATCAATTGATTTATCAAAATAGTTGACATGTATATTTATGTTATAGTACATATATTACAAAAGTAATTAGTTTAGATTAAAGAGCTTTTCTAATTAACTGGTTCCAAGTGACAAAAAGAGTGGGTTTACAGTCCTTATCATCTATCTAGCTCGATTATTGACAATTTGAATTCTCACAGTGAGTTATAAACAACCTGGTAGGTTGACGCAGAAGTAGCTATCCTTGAAAGAGTGTGTATAGTCACTTACCACTGTAGTTATTTCAACTGATGTATACTTTGGCTCTGGCGACTTCCACGCAATTGGTTTATATTACGAGAAAACTTTTCCCAATCTCCCACTTACACACCAAATAACTCAGTAACGCTGTATAACTAAACAAATATGGATTTTGATTATTATAGAAGCATTGATGGTACTCCTGCGAATAATACTCGTCAAAGCTTACTTGCTAGCGGTTGGCGACCGTTTCACCGAGAATTAGACTGGAGCTTTTTATGGCATCTATTATCTCATGACTCACGCGAATTAACTCAAAAAAGTTTTAATTTAGCAAGTAATGTTGCTGATATTTTGGGACGAAATAATTATGCTTGGTGGGCAAATCTATTAAGTATTGTATCTGATAATACGCGTTACGAAATTGAAAAATTTTGGAATTATATTACACCAGATCCTCAATCACCAGATCATCGCTACAAAGATGTTTTGAGTACAGAAACACCTATCGTTCAATTTGTCAGTCGTACCAGTATTCCTATTGATTATGTTCTGAACCGATTGCAAGAAATTACTGTAGTGCGAGTTTTACATTTATTAGCTCGTCCCGATATTATTACTCAATATTACTCAGAAAGAGATTTTTACTTTCCTGTAGAAAAATTTTTTAACTGGGAACGATTAGATGTAATCAATACTGTTTATGCTTACTGGTCTAAATATGACATTTGGTTGCAAATCGATCCTTATGATCGTGGACGACGACAATATACTTTAATGGCGAAAAATTTAGCACCATTAATTAACAAAGCAACTTACGACTTAGCAGTTATGCTGAGTGGATATCAAAGCCGTGTAGGCAAAGTTCACAGTCAATTTCCCATTCGCACATTTCCAGCAGATATCCAAAACTTTACTGATTCTGTACAGCAAGCAATTCTCAATCAAAATCAGTTAGCAGTTGTTGTACATGGAGAACCGGGGACGGGTAAAACAGCTTGGACACAAGCAGTAGCAAAAGAAATTCTTGTACCTTTAGGTTTTGTAATTTTTATTTTAGATCATGATGCGATCGCCAATTTTGTCCCACCCACTTATTTAGAGCGGATTTGTATTGTTATCAACGAAGCTGATAACTTAGCACAAAATCGTGCATCCGAAGTAGCACAATACAATAACAAAACCGAACACATTCTCAGTTTGCTGGATGGTACTTTGTATCAGAGTGTAATTGATGACTCTGATATTCAGATGCAGCAACGGTTAGTTGTCTTAATGACTTGCAACACTACTGAAAGATTAGATCCAGCCATGTTACGTAAAGGTAGGGTGGATTTAATGTATGAGTTTACGCAACTGTTTGTGTAAAGTTGTTTTTTTGTGAAAACTTAGCTTCCCGACTTTTCTAATAAATCGGAGAGCTAGCTGGACAACACTGATTTTTAGAAATTATGCGAATCTTAATTTTTGTCACAAATGAAACAAGATATTTAAATAATTAAGACTTAGGGGACTGATACAGCAGTTTTCGTTTACATGAAGTACAAAGTTATAGGTTTTGAGGCAGAAGGGAGAAGGGATAAAGAATAATTAGAGTTTTGAATTCTTAGTTTTGTACCTCATAAACCTGCAATACGCTGTAAATAAAAAATATCCTACTGTTCACACTCAACCGTCAACAGGAGTCAGTGCGTTGTGTATTTTCCAAGAGTTTGAAGTAACTGACATTCATCAATCAGCAACTTCAAACGGGATACTTTATTTGTTGGAGTTACCTAAAGTTGAAAATATTCAATTTGCTGCGAAATTTATCTCAGAGGTCTTGTAGTTAAACACCAGTGTGACGATTTCCAGACCAAAACTTACCAGGGAAATAAATAATTGTGAAAATTCAACAATTGATTACAGAAGCGCTGAGTCTACCTAATAATGCGATCGCCTACCATATCAGTCAAGAATTAGCAGCAATCTATCCCCAGAAAGGAATGGTAGAGGGGGACGATCCGACATTCAATTTGGAGAAGTATACCAAGGTAAACTCCTCTACTCTCCAACAGAATATCTTTATCCACAACCAGATTATCACTAGCTGGGATGGAATGGAGCAAGAAATTGATAATCATACTGAAAATGCTAGTTTTGAAGTTACATGGCAAGGACATAAACTCGATATCCTGTTAATGAGTTGGCAAGAAGGTTATTGTAAAACTCGATATTACTGGATTTTGGCTGATGACAAAGAAATAGCTGAAGATTTTTTTGTTAATGTTTGTGATTGGAATTCGGAAATTCGTGACGAAGTTTTAGTCTTTGAAAATGGTTATTGGCAAAAAAATACTGAACTATTTCAATCAATTCAAGGTGCTACTTTTGACAATTTGATTTTGCAAGGTAATCTCAAGCAAGATATTCAAGATGACCTGAATAGATTCTTTGCATCCCGCGAAACTTACACAGCATATGGTGTGCCTTGGAAGCGAGGCATTTTATTTATAGGTTCACCAGGAAATGGCAAAACGCACACAGTAAAAGCATTGATTAATCAAATGCAACAGCCTTGCTTGTATGTCAAAAGCTTTAAGTGTGAGTATGACATTGATAGTGAAAATATTCGTAAAGTATTCAAGCAAGCTAGGCAGTCAGCACCTTGCATTTTGGTGCTAGAAGATATCGATTCTCTATTAACTGATGAAAATCGCTCTTTCTTTTTAAATGAATTGGATGGCTTCGCCTTGAACGAAGGAATTATCACTATTGCAACTACAAATCATCCTGAACGTTTAGATTCAGCAATTAGCGATCGCCCCAGCCGTTTTGACCGCAAATATCACTTTGAATTACCAGATATTGTAGTCAGACAAGCTTATATAGCGTTGTGGAATTATAAATTAACAACAGCAATGCAGTTGTCTGAGGAAGCTATTAATCAGATAGTTGCATTGACAGATGGCTTTTCTTTTGCATATCTCAAAGAACTATTTCTCTCATCAATGATTCGCTGGATAGGAACTTTAGAAACCGGGGCTATGGATAAAACTATGCTTTCTCAAGTTACAATTTTACGAGAACAAATGAGCAGCACAACTATTGGTAGCGAGAAATGAGCAAACTAGGATGACCGTGACATAGTGATAACAAAGTTTAGTGGATAACCAGTGGGGAGTTGTTGGTAAACGCTTAAGTGAGTTTAAAGGGGTACTGATTGCAGGGTTTGTAATTAATTTTATTACTTAGGATGGTTTTGAGTTAAATAAAGTTGTATTTAAGATTACAGGAAATGAAAAACTAGATTTGTAAGAAATTAATTTTCCCCTGCTATCAAGGAGTAACAATGGTTTTAAGTCAATATCAACGTGCTGTAGGCGTTTTTACTCATCGTCGAGATGCAGAACGGGCATTACATGAGTTGAGAGATTCTGGCTTGGCGATGGATAAAGTATCTGTAGTTGTCCAGAATGCAGACCGCAATCATGAGATGGCTGATGATGAAATTAGAGACCGCACTGGTGATAAAGCTGATGAAGGTGCAACAGTAGGAGGGCTTTCAGGCGGCGCTGTTGGTGGACTAACTGGTTTATTAGTAGGTCTTGGTACTTTAGCAATCCCTGGAGTTGGGCCAATAATGCTGGCTGGCGCAGCTGCAACTGCTTTGGTTACAACCCTTGTTGGGGCAAGTATTGGTGCTGCGACTGGGACTTTTGCTGGTGCATTAGTTGGTTGGGGAATATCGGAAGAGCAAGCTAGAGCATATAACCAACGAGTAGAGTATGGACACTATTTAATAATTGTGGATTGTACATTTAGTGAAATTGCAAAAGTAGAAGCAATTTTAAAACGTTGGGGTATTGAAGAGTTTGGTATTTACGAGCATCTCAACAGAGACCAATTACCTACAAATTATTTAAGTACGGCAAATTCTACTAGTGCCATTCCTAATAAAACTGGGATTCTGACCAAGTATGCTGTTAGTTACTTCGATAACATAGATAATGTTGAAGCGACAATTAACGATATGTATGTCGCAGGTTTTCCAGCAAACCAGATTTTCTTAATTTCCAAAAACTTTTCCCAATTAATCGGGTCAATAGACATTAATTTAAGTGACCGTTTTGATGCTATGAGGCTAGGAATAGGAGATGAGTGGGCACGCTTTTACAACGAGCAAATTGCTGTAGGCAACTATCTACTCATCGTTAGTGGCACAGACAATGAGCTTGAGCAAGCTAGCTTGATTTTGGGCAATTATGGGGTTGAAGAATGTCAAATTTATGACCCTATGTTAATTCGTTCTTAAAAACGAGTACTGAAATTAACAATTTTGTCAGAGCAAACAACTGTACAGCAATACTTTTAAATTCCTACAGTATTTAGCTGTATTTGTTACAGCTTATAAGTTAGTTAGAAAGATAAATATTTTTAGTGTGTCAAAAGAGGTAAATATTCTTCAATAAGTAGAGTAATTTATCATATTCCGCCCGGAAACCGGGCGAATATATGACTAAGCAATTGTGCTGGCTAAATTACTTCATCTAAATCTGCCCAGAAATTTAAAAATGTAATTAATAGCCTTCGATTGTGAAACCAGCAGATTGAACTATCTGTTTAATTGACTCTTCAGAAGCGGCAGTTTCTACAGTTACAGTTTTAGTATCAACGTTCACATCTACTTTGGCATCAGATTCCATAGTCTGAATAGATTTAGTTATTTTCTTGG
>NZ_SZNH01000045.1 GCF_005869855.1 Nostoc sp. PA-18-2419
CTCAGCAGCCCCAGCAGGCAGATCCACCAGAGATACTTTAGGAGAAAGACGCTTCAAATCATCCTGCAAAGCATCAGCACCACCGCGCTGATTAAGTTTTAACGCTGACACCCCGGGCTGTACCTTATTGTAGTGACGATAAAGCTGAGGATTCGACTGGTCACATTCGTAAGCAATACAGTTGATATTTCTGTGGCGATAAATATCAAGCAGAATTCGAGCGACTACACTTTTACCAGTCCCGCCCTTATCACCAGTCACCAACACCAAGCGCCCTACAGTTTTTGGTAGAGTAGAAGGCTTTTTTTCCTGAGCTTGGTCAGCTGATTGTTTTGCTCTAACTGCCATTTACAAATCCTCATCAGAAATTATTTGAGGTACAAAAGCAGGACGAGAGGTATTTTGATACTCACTGTCCTTACTCTCATCCGACTTCTTAGCCGTTTTAGTAGTTTTAGGAGTTGTTGATTTTGATGAAGCGGATTTTGATTGTGGTTGTGATTTAGAATTAGCTTTTTTGGCAGACTGAGTATTGTTTTGTGTAGTCGCCGAATTCTCAGCATTAGTCGGCTCATCAATAACTGATGTATTGGTATTCTCCTCACTAGGAGTATCAGAAGACTTTTTGCGCGTAGACCTTTTGATATCGCTAAGTAAATAACGGATACGTTCTGCACTAATATTGATATCCAGACCAGCTAAAGTTTCAGACACTTCCTCGTAGCTATAGCCAAGACGTAGCACCCGTTCAATTTGACGGCGCATCTTTCTAATAGCCTCTCGTGCTGGGATGTCATCTAATTCCTTAGCACCCAAAGCGCGGAGAGCATCAAGAGCTTCTGGAATTTTCGACTTAGGAATACTATCTTTAGTCACAGAAGTAAAAATCAAGCTAATGTTTATGTTTAAAACTTTACTTTTACACTAAGCATCTATCTAAAGACAGGTTATTATCAATGCAACAATTAATTAATAATCAGCAATAGATATTAACGTGATTAACTGAACGGTAATCACTGAGAACGTGTAAGATAACTCACGAAGAGTTTATCAAAAAAAATTACACATTTATTAGTAAGAATTGTCCATGCCACCTCAGAGCGTAATCCTTAGCTCGTTTTCGTGGCGGTTGTCGCTCTCTACGCGCTGTATCCCCACGCGGGTGGTTGCCCCTATTCTCTCCTTCCTCCCCCACACCCCTGGTAAGGAGCAAGCCATGCCTAGCCCTCCGGGCTACCAACGCTGCGCTCGGCTCGGCAGGCTTGCCAAAGGGGGAAGTATCCCCGCTTTGGAAACCCCCTCAAGAAGTTGTACTAAGTCCTGTATAACGTTATGCCTAAGCGTTCTTCTCCATCACTCGTCCGCACCAAAAAGCTGCAAGCACTATTCAGTCCGATTGAATATGAAATGATTCGCTCAAAGGCAGAAGACGCGAGTATGAGTTTGGCAGAATTGACAAGGCGCTGTTTATTGCTGCAACCAATCCCACCACCACCGCCGCGACTGGGCAGAGTTACCGTTGCCACTTACCTAGAACTTTCTCGCATCGGCAACAACATCAACCAACTGGCCAAAGCTGCCAACACCGCTATCAAAATGCAACTGCCACCGCCAGCAGATCCAGAACTATTAAACGAACTACTAGAACTGCTGCAACATTGCCAACGGGAAATAGCTAAAACCTTTATTGAGGAAGAGGACGAGTCAACAGATGATTGGCAACCAGACTAAGGGGCGAGGATTTCGCGGACTGCTCAATTATCTCCAATCCCAACAGGGGGCTAAACTCATTGGTGGCAACATGGGCGGTCAGAATGCCCGCGCACTGGCTCTTGAATTTAAAATCTCCCGGCAGTTAAACCTTGAAGCTGACCGAGTAGTGTACCACGCATCATTGTCACTACCACACAACGAGCGACTAGATGACGCAACCTGGAACGAAATCGCTAACCGCTATCTTGAAGAGATGGGCTTTGATAGCAACCAGTACGTAGTATACAGACACAGCAACACGGAACACAACCACATACATATCTGCGCCAGCCGCATCCGTTTGGACAACGGGAAGATTGTACATGATAGCTGGGATTACAAACGCAGCGAGAATATTATTCGGCGGTTTGAACTTGATTATGGATTACAACAAACCCAAAGCAGCCATGAGAAATTATCCCGCAACCCAAGTATTGGGCAACAAAGACGATTAGAAAGAGAGCAGCTTGAATATATTAATGGCGATCGCTCCTCACCACAAAAACGCCCCATCAAACAACAGCTTCAAGAGTTAATCGACCGCGCCACGGTAGACCAACCGACTATGCCCCAACTAATTGAGCGACTGCAAATAGAAGGTGTGAAAGTTCGCCACGGTCTTACACGCAACGGTAAGAGTAAGGGTATCAGCTATGCAATGAAGGGCCAGCAATTTAGCGGCACAAATTTAGGAGCAGCTTACACATTCCCAGGATTGCAAAAACATAAAGGAGTTAATTATCAACCAAAACGCGACGACCAAAGCATTATTGCACTGTTATTAAATCCTGCCAAACCTATACAACAGTCAAAACTAGTTGAATCAGTTCAACTCAAGCAACAAGAGAACCCCTCAGTAGAACCTCAAAATCAAACCGACCTTAACCAGTGGCAACAGAGATATCAACAGCTATCACTTGCTCTGAAGCTAACAGCACTGTCACCTAACGACCGGGACAGAAAAATTATTCGCCATTTAATCAACCAAGAACAACCAGCTTCAGATATCAAAGACATTATCAAAAAAGGTTCAATACAGCGCACAATAGCAGAATTTAAACAGTTAGTGGAACTGGCAATAGATGACTCAAAGAAACAAGAACAAAAAACCATTCGGCGCGGACTGAGCAGATAAATCAACTACCAAAAGAAACTGAGAGGCATTCCTATGAGCGATCGCCCTGATTATCCTCAACCAAAACGCACCTCTGCCCAAAAACAAGAGCAAGAACCAGATTTAACAATTGAGCAGTTGAGACTCATTCAACAGCAGTCAACGGTTAACCAACAGAACAACCAGCTTAATGAACAGCAACCCGACCGAGAAAACAACAAACAAGCTGACCCTCCAGAACTCAACAAACACGTTAACTCTCCCAAGCTGGGCAAAGAATTTGGCTACCTGCCAGCTTCTTACTATTTAGAAGCTGCATCAGAGCAGATTCCCGGTTTAGGTGAAAAGGGAAAGAACATCACCCCAGCAGGTTTAGCAGCATTCGGACGACTAGGGCTTGACTTCACAAAATCAGACCCAGCCCCACAACGCCCCACATTAGATTCGAGACTTGCAGCAATTCGCGCTCAACGCGACTCCTTGAGTAAATTCCCAACACCAGAACCAGAACAAATCAAGCAGGGGAGTAAACAACCAGAGAATCAAGAGAACAACTTGCATGAAAATCTCCCCGATGACTCAACACCCAAACCCAGCAGCCCAGACACAGAATCTCACCACGAGCGCGTTGACCCAGAGAAGATGACTTTAGACGAGCGCATCGCACACAACAGGGTGAAAACTGCAACACCAGAACAATCCAAACAAATTAATCAAGATTTAAATCGGTAATAGCAAATGTTTGGTCAAAATCAACAGCAGCCTGACCCATCAGCTTTAATAGGACTAGGCATAGCATTTTTCTTTGGTGCTTTAGCTTACGGCATAGCTAAAATCAGCGGGCCTATTTTCCCTATAATGCTCTGTGGGATCTATGTATCGTCCATTGCTACTAGTAAAGAACTGCCACTGAAAATTGGTTTAGGAATCTCCGCAATTGAACTGCTACTCACACCCTTTGTAGGCTGGCAGAATTTTTGGAGCTACAACTTAATTTTGGGCTTAGTGCTTGCCGTGATTCCAGAAAGATTGGTGTCGGGAGTTGTGCGCGGTTCTCAGCTGCAAACACCTATTCAACTACAGAAACAACTGCGTCACAAAGAACAACTGATGCAGAGAAAGCAGCAAACGCCACCGCCGATACTTCCCAAACTCGAAATTGCAGATATTCAACTACCAGACGACCTAGCACCATTATCATTTATGTTTTTGGGTTCCCCCGGTTCCGGCAAGACTCAAGCCATTTTAAAAATGCTCTCTATCATGCGCGAGCGGCCTGACTACCGTGTTATCTGCTTAGATAGATCAGGCGAAATCCTTGAAAAATTCGCTGATCACAACACCCTAATCTACAACCCCAGAGACAAGAGAACAGTTCACTGGAGCCACCGCAGCGAAGGCATTGATTTTGAGACTATTGCAGCTGGTTTAATTCCTCCCAACCCAGATGCCAAAGACCCGTTTTGGAATGAGGCAGCCAAAGGGCTGTTGTCTGATTTGTACGCCCAGACCTATGACAACGCCGAAGTCTGGGAGATGATAGCCAAAAGACCCTTGCAAGATTTAAAAGACTTACTCACCGGGACATTAAGCGCCACTTACTTAGAAGCAGAAAACACCGCAGCAGGTATCAAAAGTTCCGCCATTAACTACCTGCGATTCTACAAAGTATTAGCTGACAATCAAGCGAAAGCTGACTTTTCTTGGAGCCGATGGGGGAGAGAAGACGACAAGAGGTGGATATTCCTACCGATATTTGAAAACGAAGCTGAACTGTTTAAACCCCTGTACACAATGGCATTTTCATTAATGCTCAGGGGACTGTTAAGCAATGAGAATCACCACATTAAAACCGTGATTTGCATTGACGAACTCTCAGCRCTGGGTAAGCTTGTCGGTTTAGAGCGCTTGCTAGCAGAAGGGCGGAAATTCTCAGGTATTGGAATGCTAGGTACTCAACTTACAGGACAGATAGCCAACATTTACGGAGAGTACGGAATGCAAACCATTCTCCAAGGTTGTTGCACCAAACTCATCCTCAATTGCCGGGACTATAGCACGGCTGAATTATGCTCCAAATTGATTGGTGGACAGGAACGCTTAGAAACTACTCAGGGCAAGAGTAGTAACGGCTGGTTCAGTGAAACACGTTCTGTTAATCAGCAAATACGAGAAACTTTTGCTGTACTACCTAGTGAACTGCAAGCATTACCACCACTAGAAGGATATCTATTAATTGCTGACGGTACAAAACCTGCCAAAGTCAGAGTAACCCCAACAGACTATCCTTTGAAAGCTTCGAGATTTATAGATGCTGCAATTTGACAATTGAGAGGGTGCAAATGATGTTTATTTCTCGTGGTCTTTTATTCAAAGTTTGTATTTTAGGTTTATTTGTTGGGTGGTTGACTGAACTGCCCAAAAATTCTGCAAATGCCCGTCAATCCAAAATCCAAAATTTATTGTCACAGACTGACAGCAAACACCAATCTTCACCAGCAGTTCGAGCGTCGGCAGAAATTGAACTGCTAGGAGAGGCTAATGTCAGTGAAAATAATGAAGCGATCGCCATTTATCACCAGATACTGAAAGTTAATCCCAATTCTGCCAAAGCGCATTTTCTATTGGCTAAACTTCAACTATTTAATTGGTTCTATCATGCCCGCAATCAGCCAGTAGGAGCTAAACTCAAGCAGACAGGATTGAACCATTTAAAAACAGCCAAACAATTGTACCAAAAGCAGGGCGATACTGTAGCGGCGGCAAAGTTGGAGAAAGTATACAGTCAGGTCGAAAAGGAGACGAACCCAATTGGTTGGGAATTTCCAGAATGGCGCTACCTTGATGTGAAGCTTTCAACCCAGTAAGGCTATAAATAGCCACATACATTTAACTCAGAAGAGCAAGCGATGAGTTTTAAATTCAATCTTTTCTAAAGGTTGCGTTGATTGGCAAAGTTTATTCGGCTGTTGCAGCTACCTTTTTTTAGTACACCACGATGTACCCAACCCGATCACACAACAGTAGTAGCGAGTAAATCACTATTTATTGCAGCATATTGTTTTAAAAACCTGGAAAACTGCATACTGGAGATGTACTAAAGTATAAATCCAAGCATTTTTCCAGCTATGCTATGTCCCTAGACTTCTCTAGTCAGAATCTCCGAGGGCGCTCTTTTAGAGGTCAAAACCTTGCTAGTGCTAACTTTAGTTATGCAGATATTAGAGGTACTGATTTTACTAACGCTAACTTGAGAGGCGCGAACTTCAGATATGCTCAAGCTGGACTGCAAAAGCGTTGGGTTACTCTCCTAGTCATTATTTCCTGGTTCCTTTCGGTATTCTCAGGTTTTCTCTCCGCTTTTGTTAGCTCTTTTATCACTGCACTAGTACTTGATAAGACATCGAGTTTAATGAGTCTAATACTAGGCTTGAATAGTATTGTCTTAATAATTACTTTCTTTTTCATAACAATTCGCCAAGGAATACAAAAGGCTTTAGAAAGCATAATTTTCGTCGGAGCCATAGCCATAGTTGAAGTCTTCGTCGGAGCTATAATCGGAACCGGAGTTTTTAGCGAAGCCTTCACCTTCGCCGGAGCGTACGCTGGGGCCTTTGCTGGAGTCGGAGTCATAGCTGTAGTTTTATCCATAACCTTCGCCTTCGCTGGAGCGTACGCTAAAGTCTTTGCTGGAGTCGGAACAATAGCTGTAGTTTTATATGTAGTTTTGTCTGTAGTTTTATCCAAAAATTTTGTCGAAGGTTTAGCTATAGTCATAGCGCTATTGAGTATCTATATAAGTTGGCGATCACTAGAAGGAGATGAAAAGTATGCAATTATTCGCAGCATCGCTATCGCTTTTGCAGCTTTTGGCGGTACAAGCTTTCGTGGTGCTGATTTGACTGACGCAGATTTAACTCAAGCCACGCTCAAAAATACAGATTTCCGAAATGCTATCCTCATACGTACCCGTTTCTACCAAACTAAAATGCTTGACCGTGTTCGCCCTGGTTTAAGTTACCTTCAAAAGGCACAAGTGCGAGAAGTACTGGTTACAGGGCACGGAGAGGATAGAATTTTTGATCACCAAGATCTGCGAGGTATTAATTTACAAGAAACTAGATTGGTAGATACTAGCTTTCTTGGCGCAAATTTAAATGAAGCTAACTTACAAAATACTGACTTGTCTAGAGCAAAGTTAGTGCAGACACAGTTAGACGGAACTGATTTTACAGGTGCTAATCTCACTGGAGCTTGCATTGAGAATTGGGTTATTACCAGCAACACCAGGTTTGATGATGTAAAGTGTCAATATGTTTATATGCGACTGCCTACTAAAGAAAACCTTGACCCCTTACGTAAACCAGACAACAGGCAGGAAGTTTTCGCAGATGGAGAGTTCGGTAATTTTATAAAACCAATTTTTAACACGCTTGACCTATACCATAGTCAAGGTGTAGATCCTCGTGCTATCGCCATTTCATTCAAACAACTTGCTGAAGACAATCCTGATGCCGAGCTTGAAATTGTAGCATTAGAGAAACGTGGTAGAGATAATTTCTTACTACGTGCTAAAACCGTACCAAATGCTAACAAGTCTGTACTCAGTGCAGAATATTTTGAAATATATAATCAACTCAAAGCTTTAGCAGAACAAGAACTAGAAACATTGATAGTAGAAAAAGATAGCAGAACTCGTAGTTTAGAAACTATGGTAGTAACGGTGCTTCAACGCCATAAATTTTATACAGAAACTCATAACTATCAACAAAATACTGTTTCACAAAGTCCCAAACAAGTCTCTCACAATTACTTGCAAAATTCTCAATTTGGAGGTGGCATAGTAAATACTGATACATTAGGGTTTCCACTATCTGAAGTTAGAGTTAATACAAATGATATACTCCTTCAAAATGCTTTAGATATTTATAATAATTTGAGTGAAATTAGAAAAGAAAAATTTATTCCACTTGATGAGTATTTAGAAGTTTCTATTAAAAAAGGATTAGTAACTAGCAGTAATCAGATGCATACACTATTTAACAGGATAGCCACAGATTATCCTGGTGCAATTAGGATTGAATCCATTCGAGGAAAAACAGGACAGTATATAGCTTTTTTTGAAGAATATCTTCAAAATACTTTAGATAGCTAAATAAATTAATATAAATATAGGTCATAATGGTAAATATATTAACTAAGAACCGCACAGAAATCAAAAGAATTTTGAAGCTATTAGAAGCTACATTAGTTCCAGAATCAGGTTTAGAATTGTTCACTGTAGGAGATGGCTTTCGACGCATTGTAAGTCAAATATCAAATGAACTAAGTGAATTAAGTAAAGAACCCCAATTTCGTGAATACATAATTGAGGGTTCTTTTGGGGGTGGAAAAACTCATTTTCTAAAATACATATCTTGGTTAATTAGCGAGAATGAGTCTGGTAATCGTGTTGTATCGTCACTAGATATGAGCAACTTATCTTTACCTGGAGATTTTGAACATAGAGTAGTGCGTGGAATGTACTCAGGAGATGAAAAAAATTATGGGGAAGTATTACGGAATTTATATAAACGCATTGTTGCTCATCTTCACCAGGAATATGTAAAGCAAAATATTAATATTTACCCTGATGAATTAGAGAAAATATTTGAAACATTATTATATTTTATTATAGGCACAGTTTCGGCTGGTACTCTTGATCGTTCAATTATTGAACTTCTTGGTAATGCTAATCCAGTAAGTAGTATAGTCCGTATATTGTCAAGAAAAACTATAAGTTCATTAGCATTGAAGGCTCGTCATAACTCAAGTGCAAACAGCATAAAATTTGTAGAAACATATATATCAATAATTAAAAATGAAAATGCTCCCCTCTCTAGATTTGATGAAGCGTGTATATCACTAGGAAAGGAGAAAGAATTATGCAATGTAATATTTAGAATGCTAAAACTAGCTGGATATAACTCAGTAATAATTCTGGTTGATGAGTTAGAAACAATAAAACGATTTCGAGAAGATAGACAGCGACAAATACTTACAGAAATTAGAGAGTTTCGCGATAGATTCAGTCTTGTTGGTGAAGATCAAGGCTTTCCTTCAACAGCTTTGCTAGTAGCATCTACTTCACAGTTTTCATCTGGCGGTGCATTAGAGCAACTAGAACCTGCATTACAAGATCGCTGGAAACGTAAAAAACTTCCTTTGATACCTCTAAGTGAATCTGATATTGATCACCTCTTGTTCAGATTAAGAGATCTTTTTTACTTTGCTGGATATAAATTAAAGCCACTTGATGAGGGTGATATTCATGAAATAATAACAATGCGGAGAAAACTCTTTAATAACATGACTCTTGTTGATAGAAATCCCCGCAACATAATTGCTGAATTAATCAAGATGATCAGGGAAGAGTGGATTGTTGATTAACCCCAGTTTACAACGTGGGTAATTTTACACGTATTTCGTCATATCCCCAATACTTTTCCACGCTGCCAGCCCCGACCTCGCAAGAACAGTAAGTAGCATTGGCTATCTCAAACCTTTATATCTCAAGCTTTTGAGCGAGTCATAAAATCTCATTGCTTAAATACTTCTTACTGATGCTAATTTCCATAAATAAAGCCCTCAGAAATTATTTGAGGGCATTGATTAATATCTATGTCATTCTTCAAGTGCGGAAACGTCTTTTACGCTGCTTTTGCAAGGCAAGTTTTTTGCGCTTGGATTTTTCAATAGGGGTTTCAAAGTGACGATGCTTCCTCATATCTTGAAAAATCCCTGCCTTAGACACTTCTCGCTTAAATCGGCGTAAGGCTGACTCAAGATGTTCATTTTCACCCACTACTATCTGGGTCATTATTTCTCCTACCAAATCGACTTCATCAATGACCTAAAAATTCGCTCTCTCTTTCAATACGGTTTCAAATCTTAGTAGCGTCCGCGTCCACCACCGCCACTATATCCACCCCGATTGCCACCAGACGAACCTCTGTCTTCTCTGGGCTTGGCTTTGTTAACTTTCAGGTCACGACCCATCCATTCAGCACCATCTAGAGCTTCAATGGCAGCAGTTTCTTCTGCATCTGTTCCCATTTCTACGAAAGCGAAGCCGCGCAGACGACCTGTTTCCCGGTCTGTAGGTAATTGAACCCGCTTTACCGTACCATATTCAGCAAAAACACCCTTAATATCATCTTCCGTAACTTGGTAAGAGAGGTTGCCTACATAAATTGACATTGATTATCTCCAAAATCATAAATGTGTAGAGATTTAAATTTCGGAGAAAAGTCTGTAAATACTAAAAGGGTAAAGCCTGTCAATACTAAAAACAAAAATACTCACCAAATTAATTCTCTTTTTCTAGGATGACATAAAAGCTAATTAGGCGCATCCAGTAAAAGGTTAATAGATGGTTAACCCTTATGTAATGTTTACTAGCACTAATTATTATCAATAAATTCTTTACAAATTTAGAGAATTACTGATTTGAGTCTATGATATCTACTCACAACAGAAACCTTATTTTGTAAGTATGTAAGTATTGTGACATTCCAGACAGTTATCAGTAGCAATAGCTTAAGCTAAACTAACTCTAATTGCTTCATCAGTGAACCCTGTGTCCCTTAAGATTATTTCTTTTTTTAATCAAGCTGGTGGAACTGGTAAAACCACCCTGACGCAGAATTTGGGTTATCAGCTGGCTCAACGGAGACAGAGAGTTTTGCTAGTGGATATTGATCCTCAAGCATCACTTACTGCCTTCATGGGTTTAGAACCGTTCGAGTTGAAGCAAACCATAGCTGATTCGTTGTTAAAAGATGCTCCATTACCGCTCCACCAGAATGTACACGATGTAGACTTGGTTCCCAGCAACATTCTGTTGAGTGCCATTGAGGTACAACTTCATTCTGTAATAGCTCGTGAATGGAGGCTCAAGCAAACATTATTAACTGTGCAAGACAATTATGACTTTGTACTGATTGACTGCCCTCCCACATTGGGAATTTTTAGTATTCTGAGCTTAGTAGCTTCCACTCATGTACTTGTACCAATTCAAACCCACTTTAAAGCTTTTCTAGGTGTAGAACTGCTGCTAGATTCTATTCGCCAAGTAAGAGAACGTATTAATCCTGGACTGGCGATTGCTGGTGTAGTGCCTATGATGCACGAAAGCCGTACTAGCCAAGGTAAAGTTATTCTTGATGGCATCAATGAACAATTGAGTGCTATAGCTCCAATTTTTCCGGCTATTCCTAGAACAATTAGCTTTGCTGATGCTTCGATGGCAAGACAGCCTTTGGCGGTTTATGATTCTAAACACCCATCTGTGCAAATACTTGAAGCCATTGCTCAGAAACTGGAGGAAGTTTAATGCCACCAAGAAAATCTAATCGCGTAGCACCAAAGCTAAATACGGTTGATGCCTATCTTAGTAGCTCTTCTAACTCATCTTCTACTACAGTTTCAATTGGAAAGATTCGATTACCGCTCAAACAACCACGTCGCTACTTCGACCCGGAGAAATTAGCCCAATTAGTGCAGTCAATTAGAGAACATGGCATTTTGGAACCAGTGCTGGTTCGTCCACTGCATGATGGTGAGTACGAGTTGATAGCTGGTGAACGACGGCTACGGGCTGCGCGGGAGGTGGGATTAGGTGAGATCCCTATTGTTTCTCATGAATTAGATGATAAACAAGCTCTCCAGGTAGCTTTGATGGAGAACTTACAACGGGAAGACCTTAATCCGCTGGAAGAAACTGAGGCAGTGCTAGAGATTCTGTCGCTTTCCTTAGAAATAGAACCAAGTGAAGTTGCGTCCATCTTGCACCAGTCTTTCAACGCTAAACAAAGAGGTGTTGAATTGAATCAGAACGTTCTGATTCAACTTGAGCAGATTGAAACAGTATTGTCTCAAATAGGACGTTTCAATTCTGGAACATTCCGCTCTAGCCGACTTCCTTTGCTAAATCTTCCTGAAGATATCCTTGATGTGCTGAGGCGGGGAGAGATTGAGTATACTAAAGCTCAAGCAATTGCACGAGTCAAATCAGAACAGCAACGTTCTGAATTACTCAAGATAGCTATTGCTGAAAATTTATCTTTGAGCGAAATCAAGACGAAAATAAAAGAACTGACACCTGAAACAGAAATAACACCAGATAGAGTTTTAGCTGAACGATTAGCTGAGATTAGCAAGCGACTACAAAAAAATAAAGGAGTGAGTGTTCAGAAGAATAGAACACGAATATTGAAGCTTCTGGATGAGTTAGAAAAACTCACATCAGAAAATTAGGCTGATTTGGCGTTATCACCTATATGTCACTATGCGCTTTGTTCATGTTCCAATGGAGTCAAATAAATCACTACTCGCTGATTAAGAGCCTAAGCGATTTTCTCTGGATGTAGCTAGCTGTGCCTATACTGTTAACCACAGAACAGCAATCCGAGAAAATTAATGAAAACGTATCAGATCATACTAGATACCAATGTCCTACTCGCTGGTCTACGCTCCCAACGTGGTGCATCCTATAAACTATTAACAATACTCAACGATAACCGTTGGCAATTAAATATTTCTACTACTCTAGTATTTGAGTATGAGGAAATTCTTAAACGAGAACAAATGCAGTTAGGTTTAAGTTTAGAAGATATTGACAATGTTATTGATGCTCTTTGTGCTATCGCTAACAAACGCAATATTTTCTACCTCTGGCGACCATTATTAAACGACCCAGATGATGATTTCTTGGTTGATTTAGCAGTAGAAGCCCAGGCTGATTATATTATCACCTACAATCAAAAGGACTTACAACCAGCCGAAATTTTCGGCATGAAAGTAGTAACACCATTACAGTTTCTACAGGCAATGGGAGAAATTACATGACTGACTTCAACGTAAAAATTCCTGAGTCTTTATACAAACAAATAGAAGCCTTAGCAACAAAAGAAAATATGTCAATTGAACAACTTGTAGCAGTTGCTTTATCTGCACAAGTGTCCGCATGGATGACCAAAGATTATTTAGAAGAAAAAGCTCAACGCGGGAGTTGGGATAAATTTCAACAAGTTTTAAATAAAGTTCCTGATGTAGAACCAGACGATTATGACAAGCTTGATTAATTAGAATTACGGAAAGATTATGATGACAGCAGAATATCTGAGGACAAAGGCAAAGGTGAGACAGCTTGCTCGTCAATCTGGCATAACAGCAATTGATAGCTGCTATATTAGTCTAAAGTTAGAAGCAGAGCGTCCAGATTGGGGATTAATTGGCGGGATATTTTACCCAAACCACCTGGAAGAAGAGATGAAATCTCACGAAGAAACTCTAACAGAAATTGGAGACAGTCTAGATATTTGGCTGTCGTTGGTTAGAGCTAATAGTGTTGTTGCATCTTTGAGAAAGAAAGCACTCTCAACTAAAAATATAGAAGATATCAGACACTACCTCGATGTTCAGTTCGTTTCATCTGTGGCGACGGTCAATCATTAGTAATCTGGCACTTTGAGAATGGGTGGTGCTGGCAGCGATCGCCCAGGAGAGTGAATGCTGTTTTACTGGGGTGATGGAGTTCTACAGTATTAAGAAACTTAGTAATTAATTTCTTACCAAGGGTTGTCACAGCCTTTGATACAGCAAGGTGATTGAGAGCCAATGCTGCTCAGGCGTATTGCCCAGTCGTGGCTATTGAGGATTGAATATTTTTTTAATCAAGAAAAGATATAAAAAAAATAGCAGTATATATCTTGATTTTTTTATCGATTAATGGTATTTTATTTAGCTGTATTAATAGTAAACTTGTACTAAAACAATGAATAGTCAAAACATTGTTGAATATGAAGAGTATTCTATACAAATCGGACGAACACTAGTAGATAAAATGACTGGTGAGCAATATTGGACTGTCAGTATAGGGCAACCCGGACAACCTCAATTACCTGTGCAAAAACAGTATGGCGGATATGAAGTAGCCTTAGCTGAGGCAAGGTCATTGCATTAACGCAGGAATATTATAAGTCCCCCCAATCAAAATTCAAAAAACGTCGAGCATTCAGCTTGGTATATTTTTCAGTGTGTTTGATATCGCGGTGTCCCAAAAAGTCTTGAATCTCTCTAGTGCTATACCCCTGATTCACCAGATAATAGCCGCAAGCATGGCGCATCATGTGACAGTGAACTTTGATATCAAGCCCTGCCTGCACTGCCAGCCGCCCCATCAACTTCCGCACTGCATCAGTGGACATCACAAGACCACGCTCTGACACAAAAATATATTTGCTATCAGGGAATTGTTCTCTCAGTTCCTTAAGCAAGGTGATTTCGTCGTCTCTCAAGGGATGCACCCCAGAATCACTACCTTTCTCCCTGGTGATGAAAATCTGACGCTCTCCCCACATCACTGCATCCCAGCGCAAACCGCATTTCTCGCCTACAGCTTCACCAACCCTCAGCCCGTGCCGAAACAACATCAACATCAGCGTATAATCCCGGTGGCCATAACGAGCTTTACGATTAAGTGCCGCATCCAGTAAAGATCGCACCTCGCTTGGTGTAAGGTATTCTCTAGACCTGTAATGCTTGTTAGGTTTACGTCCTGGGGGCTTGGTCGTCATTTATTCGGGAGCTACTGTCTTCTTTACACGGTTAATTCTGGACACTACACATTCTCCCAAACCCTGATACTTTCGTGAAGAACTACCCCAAAAATGACCTCAGTTAAGTTAAACTTATCTTTCAGCTACCGAAAAATTTTCTACACAGTGCGATCAATAACTCTGGCTTATATAAGATGGTAAAGAGCTAGCCCAACTGTCTATACTTGCTTCTATATCCCCGGTTGATAATACGCTTTTGTAAAACAAAACCTCTTCTGGTTAGAGCTGGGTTCGTTCCCAATGAGGCTATTTTGAATGTGTAATTTTTACAACCGAGTCCTTTTTAATGCAATGGATAACTGCCGTAATCGTTCACTAACTTCTAAGTTTGACTCTTGTGACTTCAAGTTATAAGGAATTTCAGCTAAGATAAGCGGATTTCCTTGCAACCACTCATTCAGAGCAACTCCTGTCCAAGTACCTTCTTTATCTCTAAAACTATCAACTAAACCCTTGAGTTCTTGAATACAGTATGACTCAAAACCAGCAGCATCAAAAATTGCAAACCGCAAATATTCTTCAAAAGCATTAATATCATTTTTAACCTCGAAAATTACAGCTTCTTTAGGAGGTTTTAACTCATGACATACATCTGTTTCAACTTCTATCGCTACTTCTGTTATTCCTAATACCTGTTGCCGAGTTTTAGAGTTAAAAAGTAAATCAGAACCATATTTTACGTATCTTTTTAGAACTTTAAAGGCTGGTTCTTCACCACTATAGTAGTTATCAAGAATTTCAATATCTACCCCAAGGCTTTTGATAATTTTATTACGGGTATCACTGTTAACTGGCCCACGAATCAGGACTTCAGCTACTGGACGTGCAAAGCGTAAAAATAAAACGCTTAAGCTATTTTCTAGTTTAGATAAAAAGTAATCATCAGAATTTTCAATCAATCTTTCTTTTACTTGATTGCTGCCCCATAATAAACTTGTCATGTGTTCGACTAAGTTTAATGCTTCATCTTTCAATTCTATAGCTAGTTGTCGGGCTACAGAAGATAAAAGCTTGCTAATATCACCGTATAAGTCTTCACGCCAAGCATAATTCACTTTCATACGGTCAAACTCCGGATATGAGTTGGCCTCAAAAATGATATCTTTTTTTCTAAATGTTTCCTCTTTAAGTATTTGCATCTCACTGGCAACGATTTGAAGATACCGTTTCCGAAATTTTTCTATGCTACTTGAAGAGTTGACATCTAAATTATCTAGAGTATTGTTGACAACAGAGTAATCATAAAATTTTTGTAACTTAGCTTTACTCTCTTCCCATTTTTGATTCCACCATTCTGTAAATAGTATACGTCGATTGTTTTCTTCAAATCGCTTTGCCTCTTCAGGATTATCTGGATAATTTTTACTGCAATGAGTATAAATCTCTTCAGAACTGCTGAGAATTTTATTGAGAGAAATTTCGCACCTTTTCTTTAAAATAGAGACACGTTCAGTATTGATATAGTTAAATATTTTCTCTTTTATTTCTGGAATGCCAGTACTATTTTTATTTAAAGTTGCTTCATCGGTAATTCTAGTTAATTTTTTCAACTGAGCTTGGATGTTACTTGCGTCCCCAATCTCTAACTTAGTTTGTTCTCCAGCTAAACCATTCAAAATTAAATATGCTCCCGCTGAACCATATACAATGCGCTCGTGTGGAAGGTTTGCACGCCTTAGCCAGTCTTGAGACGCTTCTTCAATATGTGTTGTCAACGCCTCTGGACTGCCTATGGAATCAATACGGCTTAAAAAAACAAAAAGCTTGTCAGCAACAGTGACATTTTTATCGCCAAGTTCTGTGAATTTTATTATTTCCAGTTCCTTTTCTCTTAGGCTAGTAAAACGTTGTACCAATATTACTGCATCACAGTCTGACAGCATTTCTTGTGCTTCGTCAACGTGCTTCGCTAAACCTGAATCTAAACCTGGAACATCATAAAAAACAATACCTTCAGCCTGAGCAAGTTTGTTAGTATACAATCTTGCTTCTAAAACAGCATGAGCATACTTTTCATCTGCTACATATTGTTTTAGTGGTTCTCTAATGTCTTCTAGTCTAGTAAATGGAAAAGTAAGATTACCTTCTCTTCTAACCTGTTGTAAAGTTATTTCGTTTGCTCGTATAGTTTTAAGGTCTTCTTGCGCTCCTACTTTGTCAAGTTCCTTTAGTAAGCTGATAAACTCATCTTCGGTTCTCGCTTGTACTTCAAGTCTTTGTTCAGACTCGTTTTCAACTGAATATATTTGTGTTGTTGTAAATGTACATCTTCCCCCCTTTGCCGGAAGTAAATCACATTCTAACCAAGCATTAATAAAAGTACTCTTTCCTGCTTTCTCTAACCCTACAACAGCAATACGAAACTCGCGCTTTTTGAGCCTTTCGAGTTGACGACGAGTTGGTTCTGCTTCTTGTAAAAGAATCTCTTTTAATTGGGGAGGAACTTCAGCTTGAGGTAACATAGCCAAATTAACTGCGTGTCGCTGCACATTTAGTGCATCGCTAAGACGAGTCTCATAATAAGAAGAAGCTGTTTGCCAATCCATTTGCAGACTCCTTAAACACGGTTAAATTTTTCCAAGCCAGATACAGATAAATATCTGAGACAAGCTAATTGTTTGACAACACATAGCCCATTATGAGGAAGATTTCTCTTTAAAATATATGGCACTTTCTTGCCAATCATTTCTTCTCCATCGGTAATATTAATTCTAATGTAAACTTCTCTCTGTTCACTAACAGTTGTAATATTTTCATTAGTTAGTTCTAGATGCTGCTGACTAGCATCAGCATCTTCAAGATTTGTACATAGAAAATATAAAGATTTATCTATAAGTTTTTCTATATCAGAGACATTAATTTGATTATTTTCTATTACATTTTCTACTTCTGATGCTGGTACAATAAGACATAAAGCTACAGGTTTAATAACTTTTTGTTGTGGTAGGGAGGTATCTGATGGCTGAATTTTCTGACTTTCTCCTACTCTTTGTCTTTTTTTTGTTTTTTGAAGATATTTTATACAAGAAACAGTTCCTACAATTAAACATCCTATTACAACAATTTGAAATAATTTCATATCATGATCTTCAAAATTACTACCAATAGACTTACGTACATTTTTAACACTTTCTTTTAAAGGCTCAATTAACCATTGTTTTTGGTCTTTTGGGTTACTTATAAAAAGCCCAATGATATCCGCTGATATAGATAAATCATCATTTAATACCGCTTGACTTCCAATTTGAAGAACATTACAAATTTCTTGAGCTTGTAATTCTTCTGGAGCTAATATTGTATATATTACTGTAGATAAAACTCCTCTTTTTTGATTTTTAATTTGGGGATGAATCTCATCAAAAACCTGTTCATACAGCTTTTCTAAGCTTTGACCTACTAAATATTCTATTTTTTGCGAAATCATGTCATTGTATTTTATGATTTGATTAAACTATTAACTTAAAAAACTAAGTTTTAAATTTCCAAGTTTTTTCTAATTGATAAAATTCTTCTGCTAAATCTTGAGCTTTTTGTTTCATAGGCTGCCAGACGTGTCTTTGTTTTTCATAATCAAGAGTAATTTCCTGGTTTGCTTTATTGAGCCTTTCCTGATAACGGTCAATAATATCATTCTGAATTTGATCTACATTTTTTTTTAGACAATCAATTTGTTCTAGTAACCAGAGTGCAATTTGATTTACTCTTTCAGATTCTTCTTCTTTCGCCTGTATTATCCAACCTGTAAGTAAATCTTCTACACTAGGGAGTTTAGCATTATCACTAGAACGTGTTTTATATTCAGTTTCATAAACGGTTTTTGTTCCTAACCACAATGTATACCAAGTTCTTTTTTCCTTTGCAACCTGTATTGCTTCCTGCCAAGTTCCTTTTGTAATAGCAAATCCTGCACGGAAACGAAAGCTAAAAGTAAGTTTATTATTGACTTGATTAAGTTGCGATTCAGGAAATCTAATCGCTATGCTCGGTGCAATATTGTTTGCTTTCTTTTCCAAATATGACAAATGGCAACGGAACAGTTCAGATACAGCTTGATAGATTCTATTTAATTCTTGCGTAGAAATTTGTTTTAATACATCTTGTATAACAATATTGAGATGGATAGATAGTTCATTTAATTCTTCATTAAGTTGTTTGAGTTTATTTTTATCTTGCTCGTTTTTTGCCTCTATTAATTGACCTTTTTGAGCAACGTCAGCTGTATAACCTAAGTTAACTAAACGGTTCAAGTTCCTTGACAGTAAATTTACATTTAAAAGATTAGCTCTTTTCAGATTTGGACTATCTAATTCTACTCTTCCAGTTTCTAAAGACTTTGCAACTGCTTCCAATACTTGATTAATTCCTCTTTGAAATTCACTTTCCCATGAATAAACGGGATATAATTTCTCTCCTAAATCCTGATAAGGTTCAACATTCTGGAGTTCTGAAATTATGATTCTAATATATTTTACAACGTCATCTTCTGACTGTTTTGCTATAACCTGTTTTACTTTTGTATCTAGTTTTTCAAAAGGCTCTTTTAAGTTGGTATCGCTAATTCTAAGAAAATGCTCCAATGCTAACCTAATCTGTGATATATTTTGGCATTCTTGTTCATATCGCTCTTGCGAACTATTAAGAATAGCTTTTGTTGTTTGTGTAGCCCATTCAGTTATGGCATTTCCTGCTGTTAGATTAAAACGTTCTATAATTTGTGGGATTACTAACTGTGGAAAGTGTTGAGTGATATGCTCCTTCAAATTGTGCTGAAATTCCTCTGCGTAAGATTTTCGCCATAATGCTTCAGCTACTCTGTTTCGATCATGTCTAGACCAATTTTGTGTTTTACGTGGCAGGTCTTCTAATATATCTTCAATTAACCCATTAAAATTGTTATCTGCTTTTTTACATGCTTCAGTACTGTAAATCTCATCATAATTTTGTATTTGTAGAGATAACAGAGCCGGCCATGTACTAAGTTTTACTACTTGTAGATTCTCAATTTCTTCTGTGTATTCTTTAAGCTGTTCGTTTAATTCATTTTTAATACTACGTATAGCATTTTCAACAAAACGATTCTCTGTTTCTGGCCAGTTTCTATCTGCTCGAAAAACGTCTATACGATTAAGAGCAAAAAGCATACGTGCAGGGGAACCACCTAAATCTTTTACCTGCTGTACAACTTCTTGTAACAAGCTCTTTACTTTCTGTGAATCCGTTTCTGCACTATTGTATGTTACTATACACAAAGCTTCACGGCACTGTTTTATAACATTAGCGTTACCTTCATCACCTACATACGCTAAACCGGGTAAATCCAGAATTCTTACCCTTGTGCCTTGTGGTAGATCCAGCTTAGATTCTTTTAACAATCTAAAAGGGTAAAAGATTGTAGATTGTGGACAGGCTAAATTCGGTTGCTTTGCTCTGTTATCGATATAACTTATCATCGCTTCGTACAGACGCTGATATATTTGTTCTTCAGTAATACCTCTCCATTCCCCACACTCCCACAATGCTCCTGGTGTTTCATGGATAATTAAAGACTTCTGCTTACTGTACTCAATCGTGACTGCTCCAGCACTCATTTCACTCACTGCTACGGGAACAATTTCCGCTCCGCATAGTAAATTCACAAGAGTGCTTTTGCCACTACTAGTAGTCCCTGTAGTAGCAAGGGTGAGAGTGGGATTGCGAAGCTCATCAACCAGCTTGCTTAGAGCTTCCTCTAATTTACTGGAGAGTTCTTGCATCTCAGGCTGATAAGTATCTGGTAAATGCTCAGAAATTTCTGTGTAAAAGTTATTCCAGTATTTAGTAAGGAGCTTTACTTTAAATTCTACTTCTTCAAATATTTTGTATATTTTAATACTCATCAGTCTGTATTTCTGCTATAACCGTTCCATTATAAGCAAGCAAAAGAATTAGTGTGTTTTTTCATACATTAAGTTTTGATAAATCATTGCATAGCTACAAGATTAGCCAATGCTTAGCAACAGGAGTATCCAGCATTGGCATTCAAAATGCTTGTAGTAAAGCAATTTGAAGTTTAGCAGCATAAGCATTGCTTACTTTTTATCTAATGACTATTTTTGATACCAATTGTGATATCAAAATTACTTCAAGCCATCATTTCGTGAGGCCCCGGCGAACTGGGGACGCTGCGCTTAGAGCGGGTGGTGTGGGGGACGGGCAGGAAGTTTATCGTGAAGTGGCCAAAACTCAGCAGCCCGCCCCCCACACTCCGCTGCGCCACCCGCTCTACCCCAGTTCAATAACAGTGGTGAAGGAATATTTGTTAGGATTCAGGTCGTTGCCTATCGAAGACAGCAGTGATTGGGCAAACGGTGTTAGAGATGATGTAGGACTAGAGTCAGTCTCTTTCTTATCTAAATTAAATTTTCAATCAAGAAAAAAGCTTTTCAATACTCTTTAATAAGAACTTACTTATATGAGCCAGTCTCCAAAATGTACCTCTACCATTACTAGCATTTAAATAAAATACATAAGGAGAATCATCACCAGGCTCCTCCACAGCAAATTCTTTCAAATGTTTTATATACTCCGATTTGCAATACTTTAAATTCAAGGGGTGAATATATTTTGATTGTTTATTTGACCACATCTCATAATTTTCTGATTCATCTAGCCAAATCTGACCAGACTGTAAAATAAACCTTCCCGCCGCTTCTAATGTTGACTCAATCCATTCGTTGGTAAATTTTAAATCGGGAAATTGTTCAGAGGCAGCCAAGAGAACAGGTAAAGGAACACTCCATACGGTTCTCAACTGCACAAATGGAGGTTTATGTACTACTGTGTATCCCCTACTGCTTGTACCCCAGTTTGAAATTGACCATCCATACCAATTTTGTTCACCAGGATACATCTGTTCTTCTTCTGCTCCTAAATCACCCTGAAAAATATTTGGCGGCATTGGTACAAAAGCATTGAAATCAAATAAGCTTTGATTAGTATTTGCTCGCTCAAAAAACGCCTTCACGGATTGATTACTTCCCTCAACAGTTAAATAATTCTCAACATAGTTGGCCACGTTATTCTCTCCCGAATCAATTCCGAAAAGCGCTGATTAAACAGTTTCTTCTAATTGTCCTGGCTCACACAAGCGTCAAAGGTAAGAATTCACATGTTTACCGTGAGTTGACCATTTTTCATCTAGAAGGCGACAAGCGACGTAGACAACAAACATTTTGAGGATTCCGCTTATGTCCGCCATTCATACCCCAGCAGCGGACGGTATAATCACTTTCATAACCTAGAACAAGTGCTAACTCACTATAAGTTAACTGCCACTTTTTCTTAAATTCTATTGGGTGCAGAATCTTGGAATTTTATCTTAATAGTTTGGTCTA
The DNA here is from genome assembly GCF_005869855.1 of Nostoc sp. PA-18-2419. Classification (GTDB taxonomy): domain Bacteria; phylum Cyanobacteriota; class Cyanobacteriia; order Cyanobacteriales; family Nostocaceae; genus Nostoc. The sequence goes on from NZ_SZNH01000045.1 coordinate 21,900, forward strand.
TTTTTTGGGGGAGTCGAGCCAAAAATATTTCTCTAACGATTAATCATCAAAATCAATTGGCTGCCCGTTAAAATGCTTATGAATACTTTCGGGAGTAAACCAAAGGGGAATTGTCACCTTTTTATCTAATTCTGCATCCCCATCGGAATTATTTAAACCGTTAATTACTGCAACTTTTAAAGGTATCTTACCATCAGCAGTTTTGCGGTCAATTTGAATAGTGCCTCTAGCTCTACCTTTAGCTGTTCCATCACTACCACCAACAGCAGTATTAGTGAAGAAATGGGCAATACAAACTAACCTTTCTTCAGCTTTTCTAGGGTCACTAAGAGATGCTTTAACAAACTTTTTGGCAGGCTCCTTGGTGATGTCAAACTCAGAATAGTTAGTGAATTCATCAACTAGTAACTGTTGCGGTTGCTTATCAGGTTGATTATTAATTCTGTCTAACCAACGCTCGCGGGCATCATCAAAAGCCTGTCCTATCTGTTCTTCTGTTTGCGCTATCAACTGAGGGCTTAGATATCTCCATGCGTTTCTAAGATTTTCACCCGCGTGTGCGTCTATCAGCTGATACAAGGGCATATCAAATAAATATTCTCTCAGCATGACAATCGACGCTGCTAGGGTTGATTTACCGCTTCCAGCTTCCCCTAGTACCCAAACGGGTTTTTGATTGTCGATGACCTTCCACAGCCAGCCATCCTCATAATTCTTGAGCGCTTCGATTAAGTCACTGATGAGGCGCTGGTCAGTCAAAGGATGATTGTCATTTGCGATCGCGCCCTTGGTTTTGCCCTCAATCTTGCCGCGTTCAATATCCGCTTTCGCCTTGTCTCGAAGGTTCTCAGCAATGGTCTTATCCATCACAGAATGATTCACAGCACGGGCTTTCATAAAGTCCTCTAGCTGAATACGTGCCTTAGCGCGTTCGTTCTCCTCATCTGTTAATCCCAGTGCTTTGCGTTCTTCTGTGTCCAGTCCTGACAGCCCATCTTTCAAGCGCTCAGTGTAAAGCTGGGTCGAATGCTGCTTAACTTCTCGTTTGTGCTTATTGTGCTGCCAAGTTGCATAGTCGCCAGTCTTTTCAAGTTCCCCTAATTCATAATCCGTGCGCTTGAGCCGTTGCGAGCGCACAAGCAAGCAACCTACAATACCCCATAGCCCAGTAACTGCAATCCCATATCCGAGCAACTGATTAGGGTTATCTGTGGGCAAATCACGCACCCATTGAATTGCATCACCCTTATAAGGAATAATACTGCCATACAGCCCGTAGCGAAGCCATTCTTCAGTGAGGACATAACGCGGCTTGTGGCAAAAACGCTTATCCAGTGTTATTTGACTTTGTACACCATTTATTGACTTTGGGCAGAACTGAATCTGTGTCAAATCGTAAGGCTGGCGTGTTTGCGAAGTTGTCAGCCCGATGATTGCGGCTACACCACACACACCCGCCAGCGCTAACTCGACAACACCCTGTTTCATTCCCGTCCCTTAAAAATAATTGCTACAGAACCAATGAATAAAGCCAACGCGACTGCAATACTTAACCAAGGGTCTGACTGTGGATTCTGTTTTTCAATGGTTTGGATGTCTTGGTTAATTTGGGTGACTGTTTCTTTAGTCAAATTCTCAAAATATTGATAGTCTTTGACTGCTAACCAAGTTGTGATACCTGCAAACACTAAGCCACCAGCAGTTTTAAACAGATTTTGCATATTATCAACCTCTAGTCCGTCACTGTTGTAATTAACTCTCAAGCCCGTCAGCCCAGCCAGAGAGCCAACACTGCATATAGAAAAGGAGAGCGTAATTGCCAGCCACAAGTTAACGCCACCACCAGTTATTAATAGATATTTAGCTATCAAGAATCCTGTAGAATTTAGCGACCAGCCAACAAAGAAACGAGTCAATTTTTCAGTTGTATTGATAACATCTTTACGGTGTTGTTTGCGCGATTCCAGATGTGATACTAAGTCTTTTGGTAAGGGCGTATCTGGGGCGATTTCGCTTACTACTTCTTCTTGCTCATCTTCAATGTCGTATGTCATATTACTGTCTGGATATGTACTTGCCCGACAGTCACTTGTTTACAGTGAATATCGGGCTGAAACTATCAAAAAGCTAGCAAGGCATCCTTGATTTTTTGTACAATCGAACGAAGAGCATATTGCTTTTTCGGCTTGAAATCATCACGAGCGTTATCACCCATTTCTAAGTAATACTTACCCAGTTCTTTATCATGTTGCAGGTCAATTGTTTGTTGTCTAATGTCTGTCTGCAATTCTGTCTGCAACATCTTATATTCACCATCAACTTGCATCATGTGCTTATCCACCCATGATTTGAGCTTGATGTGTTCTGTTGCTTGTTGATGGCGTAGCGCTTCTTTCTCCTGAGATGAAGCGAAATCCAGCTGAATTTCTTCTAGGATATTCGCTAGATGAGTGTCAGCTAAAATTGCTGACTGCACTGCTCTTTCAATATGCTCGCCGCTTACACCAGCTTGTTTGTAGATGTCGCCCAGGACTACATTTAAGTCCTCAGTCCCCTTAATTGCAGCTAACATTTGTTCTCTTACTTGTGGGGCGAATTCACTAATCTTTGCCCCGTCATTACCCATTTGTCCTATTAGCTTCAGTGCTGACTTATCACCTGTGAGCGCTCTAACTACTAAGTTAGTAGATGCATTGAATTTAGTTTTTAGTTGGCGTTCCAGGTTGCGTGATTTGGAAGTTACCTGATTTTTGAGCTTGATTGAATTTTTCACAGCGATACTCTTTTGATGGGGTAAATATTTGAGTGCAGTGATACTCCATTCGCTTTACATATTGCTCAATAGCTGACTTTCGTTTGAGATATTGCTGATAGCTTAAATGCTCTGTTATTGGCAGATACACCCAGTAATGTAAGGGCAAAATTACAGCAGCCAGCGCACCTAAACTAACAGCAATTCTTGAGAAGTAACTCATTCTTCCCCAACGAATTACCAAGCACTCAAGCAGTGTCAAGTCATCACTATTGAGCCGCGTTAAGCCTTGCGAGGATGCCTGAGAGTTGGCTTTTAGTTTGACTACGGCTAGCCTCCAGAGCCGCACTGATGCCCGTTAACCCAAGGGATAGCTTATCTCTGCTTTGTTCGTGACGATTAACTACTCGTTCTTGTACCCTGGTTAACGTCTGGTCAATCTTTGCGTCAACCTGATTTGCTGAGAAGTCAGCATAAGCCAGTAATGCTGTTTCTACCTGTTCTAGAATTTCGTCAAAGGTGTTTGCTGAGGTGTCAACGCTATCGGCTATGTCATTAATTTGTTGCTCTGAGAGGATTACGCCCATTTGTGAAGCTTTAGAATTTATCATCTCTCCTACATCTTGAGGGGCCACCGCGAGCGTCCCTGTTTCAAGTTCAGTCTCGGCCTGTACTTTCTCTACTTGGGTTAGAAATTTTTGTTCAACGGATTCATCAGCTAAAGATAACTGGCTTGTCGCTTTGGCTTTGAGATAGTCAACGGCTTGGCTCAGTTGCTCTTTGGTGGGATTATCAAGGTCATCGCACTCTACAGCAAGCGCTGCTGTTGTGTAATCATCTTTAGTAAATCCTTGATAACCCTGTTTGTACAAACGAGCGCGGACGTTATTAGTAAACTTGTCAGACATGGTGATTGCTCCTATTTGGCTAGTGCTAAAACTTCTATGGTTGCGGATTTCCGAGGTTGCGATCGCTTGTTGATTGCCCATTTGGCAGCGACGAACGCGACAAGGGCTAAATCTTTGCAGTGGTAAATATCTAGGGCGCTGAAAGATAGTTCAGCACGTTCAAACCAGTAGTAAGGAGTGCTACGCGGTACATCGTCAAGATTAATTTTTAAATAGTCTGCAAGAAGATTCATAAACTCTTCTCCGTGGTAAAGCTTATCCATGTAATAGAAGTGCTTGAATGCCTCCCAGCGCTCGCTAAACCCCTCACCCCGACCTGTAAAACTGCCGTAGCACCGTTTAAATCCAGCGAATGTCTCAACTATCTTGCTCGCGTCGCTACTTAGCACGTTGAAATTAAAATGCTGTTTTAAAGTAGCTACCACTCGATACCAAGTGACATCAGCGATCTCTTTTCCTAACTCGCGCTCGTAGACTTGTTTTAGCTGATGATACTTAGCAATATACTGTTTTGTTGCCACATTATCCCCTAACTATTACTTAGGTGTGTATAAAATCGATGCGTATTCCGGATGAATCCAAAGAACTTGATATAGGTAATTAGCTAAAAAAGGGTATTTGGTACGACCCGTTAGCTGAAACCTATCAATAACTCTGAAAAATAACTCTCGGACATTTCAAAGTATGTTTTTTCGTCGGCTATAATCACGCAATAACAGGGCTTACCAGAGTTTTTGATATATTGACAAAATTCCTTTTACCCCCGCTAATGCGCCCCTTTTGGACTAGTTGATGCGCTTGTGCCTTTGGCTGATGATGCTTTGCGCGGTAGTAGATGTTACCAAAGGTTAGAACAAACTCAACTGCACACTCGTGTTTGTGATCTCTGCTGTGTGCTGTTTATATAAGCTTGGAATTTCGTAGCAGCGCCTCAGCACTTTGTCACGATTGAGCTTTAAGTCAGCAGTCTTAGACTGACGCGGTAAAGGACGGAAATAATACTGTGTGTGTTTGATACTGTCACTACTGGTTAAATATCTGTACAGTGTTCCATCAATCCAGTAAGTCTTGCTCTGGGTCAACAGCGTGACGCAGACTACAAGCTGTTTATCAATCATCATTCTTGTCTCCAGTTGCACACGCACCAGTCAAACTTGCACCCAGGAAGACGGCGATAGACGCGATGGCGCTACCTTCAAAAATCTTCGCGTTGTAAATCCATGTGGGTTGATATTGCTCGCCTCTGCCTTGCTCAATGCGGTCAACGCCGTGACAAAAGATAGCACCAACAACCATAAAACTAGTAGTTACCAAGCTCAAAAGTGCTACTTCTGACGCTGCATCTAAGATGAATGAGTTTATCTTTTCACGCCAAGTTTTGACGCGGCGAATATGCATTACTGGCTTTTGTTCTAGATACTCTTGCCACTGGTCATCAGTAAGATTCGCTCTGTTGTAATCACAATCATCGTGTGACTGTAGTAGTTCGCCCACTGCTTGTATGGCATCTCCGAGGGTTACGTCTGGATAGTATTCCAATTGCCTGAATTGCTCTGAATCTCGTATTTCTCTGAGCCAGCGATCTATTGCTTGTAAACGCCTAAGATGATTAGATGTCAGCATTGTTTCTCCTTTGTTTGGTAGTTCGTTGATTGCTTCTAAACTGCGTAAATTGATATGCATGAATCCTCTGTCCTGATACTCCCACGCACAATTACCGCGACCGCAGATATAGAGCGGACGCAATGCAGATATTGCTGTGAATAGTTGAATCCTGTCAGAACAGCGCTCGCAAGTGGGAGCAACCCTCGAAAGGAAATCGCCAAGTGCGTTTTACGCTTAGGTCTTACTTGCGTCTGTCCTGAGTTATTTGACGTATTGATAACTTTGACACTAATATACTAATATCAATCGATTGATAATGTCAAGCAAAACTAGCTATCAACCGAATGGTACTTTTAAATGCTGATAAACTGCAACAGAATTAGCTGTTAATATCAGTTACTTGTTATTGATGCCAGTTAGGAATAAGATCAAACAGTTTATTGATGATAGGGGTATTACCCGTTATCAGTTCAGAAAAGATACAGGGCTATCTGCAACCACAGTTTACGCTTTGTATGACAATCCCTGGCAAGTACCACACGTAACCGCGATGAACAAAATTTGTGACAGTTATCGCGTTCAGCCTAGCGAGTTAATCGAGTGGGTTCCACCAGAAGAAGTCAGCGATCACGTACAACAAACAAAATAAGGAGGTAATTTTACCGAAGGAAATCAGCCAAACGACCGTAGAGAGCGTGTTGAGGGAAAATTTTACCCACTAGTCAAGACTAGATATTGGCTGCGAGCCGCGTCAAAGCAACACTGCAAATGCTACGAAGTCAAATCCAAATTTTAGCCATGATGCGAGCGCTGGAGGGCGTAAACGTCTTAGGCACGGTAGCCCAGAGGGGCAAAATCGAGAAGCCGCCCAAAGTGTGGAGGCACTAAGAACGGCTTCAAGATTATTCGATTTGTCATATTGCGGTAGCTCCTAGAGCATAGAGAGGCTAGAACCTTTTTCTATGGAGATAGACCGCGCTTGCCATAACTATAATAACTAGTTGGTGGCGCGGATGCAATTGAGGAGTTACCCGAATCTTGAAAAATTCGAGGTAATACAAGTGCATACTACACAAATCCAGACAACAACTGCATCTCGTCTAATTTCCGGCTTACAGCAAATTCCTGGTAACTGGGCCTTGACCCCTGTTACAGACAATAAGCGCCCTTATCGTGAGGACTGGCAACGAGAAACAGCGCTAAATAGGCAGGCGCTGATTAAAGAACTGCAATCAGGCAAAGCTTTGGGCTACGGCATCCGCACAGGTGAAGTATCAGGGGGAATTTTAGCCATTGATGCGGACGGTCATGCAGCAGAAGCACTACTGCAAAAGCTTGCTGATGGCGACTTACCCGATACAGTAATTTTTAGTTCTGGCAAAGCTGGGCGCAGACAGTTACTTTACTTTGTCACAGAGGAATACTGGCAAGTAGTTAAAACTGTTAAGCTCAAAACTGGGGTCAAGGGCGATGACGGTAAAGAACAGTTACTAGAATTTCGCTGGAATGGGCTACAAAGCGTACTACCCCCATCTGTACACCCACAAACTGGTAGTTATCATTGGGTGCGATCGCCTATTGATATTGAGGTTGCTAATTGTCCAAACTGGGTGATTGAGTTGATGCTGAATCAGCCTGTGGCAGTTCCAAAGCCCCAATTTAAAAGTGTGCAAACTACAGTCAGCGATCGCCCAAACTTGTCTATTTTTCTCGGACGGGATGACAGAGATTTAGTAGAGCATGGCACAGGCGACGGTGGACGGAACGACGCAGCGAAAAAACTCAGCCTTAATTTAATCGCTACTGCCCGTCGTCTCAACGAATTGGGCATTGACTACGATTGCGACCCACGCACCATTTATGACCAGTTCTGCGCTAACTGCACCCCACCGCTTGGTTCGGATGTTCGTAGTGAAGCTGATGGCTGGTGGAAAAACGCCGAGGCACACGCCAAACACCCATCATTGGATGACGACAAGTTACAAGGATGCTACATCGCTTGGTTAAACAAGCAAAAAGGGATACATAGCCAAAAACGGTTAACCGTACAAAATTCGATTGTCAGTACTGACAATAGCTTATTGTCAGTGCCACCACTGACAATGAAAATGATTGAAAAGCAAACATCTGAGTCTATTGTCAGTGTTGTCAGTGGCATCTTAGCCCAGAATTCGGATGACGTAGAAGAGAGCTTTAAATTAGACTTACTGCGTACTGAATTAGTCATTAGCCAAAGGGTTTTTGACCGCATTGTTGCTAGAGAGCGTGTCAAGCTCTATGAGGTTTTACCCGAAGATGAAATGCGGCTCAAGTCGCTCATCGAGTGGCGAAATACAAAAATCGACTGGGGCGCTATCTTACCCGCGCCTCTAGCCCGTGATTTAATCCATGATGCGGATGTTTTGAATGTTGACCCTGTTGTTATATGGCAGCCGTTATTAAGCGCTGTAGCCTCGCTTGCAGGCACAACAATCAATCTAGATATGCAATCTCATAAAATCCCCTCAGTACTTTGGACTGTTACAGTCTTAGAGTCCGGTGGCGGAAAAACCCGCGCTGACAGCTTGGTTGTAGCCCCATTGCGAAAAATGCAAGCCGACGCAGTGCAGCGCTACAAGGATGCGGATTCTGAATACAAACGGGCGCTCAAAGAGTGGGAGAGAAGCGGCTGTGAAGGCTTGGAGCCAGAACCACCCGCTTTAAGGAAGTATCTGTTTGAAGTCGCAACCATTCAAGCCGTGTTAAAGCGCTCTGCTGAAAATGCTGGCTATGGGTCGTTGTGGGCCAGAGATGAAATTGCGGGGCTGTTTAATTCCTTGGGGCAATTCTCCAGGGGTGAGGATGAAAGCTTGCAGATTTTATTAAAACTTTGGGATGCAGCCGCCCTTTGTGTTGACCGTACATCTATAACTGACAGTTATTTCGCCGAACGTACAGCCGTTTCTTTGACGGGTGGCATTCAACCAGCTGTGTTTCGCAAAACCTTTAAGGATGCTGACGACAGTAACGGGCTGCAAGCGAGAATGTTGTTTGCAGTTCCCCAACGAAGGAAACAGCGCTATGTAGAAGGCTTTTGTCAACTTAGCGAGCGCTTGCCCTTACTTTACAAGTGGATGGAGGAATTACCAGAACTCAACATCAAAATTAGCCCCCAGGCGAAAGCATATTACAAAAAGCTAGTCGAGATAATTGGCGACCAAATAGAACAAACGACACACGCAGCTATCCGTAATTGGATGTCCAAGCTACCAACCCAGGTTTTGAGAATTGCGCTGATTATACATTTGCTTGAGTGTTTTTACTCACCCAATAGCCGGGATATTACAACACTGCAAAAAGATACCCTTGAACGCGCTGTCAAGCTTGCTCAATACTACAGGAGTGCTTTTCATGTTTTGCAAGAGAAAGTGAGCAATAGTGATGAGATTAGCTCAATTCTGTTGCAAATTTACGATCGCGCCTCCCAAACATCAGACGGCGTTTCTGTGCGTGACATCTATCGACCACTAGATAGTATCAAGTCACGGGCCAAGGCAGCAGGCAGAGAAGCCAGTGCCTACACTCATGATTTATTTCTCAAAATGCAACAAATGGGTTATGGGGAAATTGTACGTAAAGGGCGCTCTGTGCGATTTGTTGCTAGAAAACTTGAAGACTTGGAAAAACCCTTGACAACCACTGACAACACTGACAATGAAGAAAAATACATCTCTAATGCACTTGAAAGCGATGAAATTCATGTCAGTGATAGCCACTGCCAATTACTGACTGTCAGTACTGACAATAGCGTGATGCACGTAGACTACGGAGAAAATAATGTAATTGATCAAACTGAAATTCCGCCACTGGATGATTCTATTGACCTGCCACAAGTTGAAGCTGTTGACACAGTATTAACCAAGCCTCAACAGGTCGAAGAGAATGCAGCTACACCAGAAATTACGAAAGGTGCAAGGGTGCGGGTTTATTGTCCTGGCAGCAAGCGGCATGGTTTAGAGGGGATTGTAACTAGGTTTATTTATGAACAGGGCTTGCTTAAGGCGATCGTCTTACTAGAAAATGTTTCAGCCAGCTTAAGAATCTGGGAATGCTTTGTGCCAGGGAATGAGGGGATGAGACTAGAGTTAGTTTCTTGATGAAGTGAGGATTAGGGTTTGTCTAATATATACGGCTTAACTTAAACTATGCCAATTAAGCAATACTCGTAAAGCCATTTCTTACTTTGGCCATGAAAGCCAGACTCTTAAAACCTTTTGAGAGCCAATGCTGCGTATCGCTGTTGCGCGGTATTAGCTGGGGGCTATACAGATGCAAAACGCTATAATTTAATACTTATTACTACCGCATAGTATTTCAATCAATAAGTTATATCATGTCCGGTTAATCAGTTATGATTCCACAAATCTGTGCAGAAAGACAAAACTCTTTCTCCCCTGCACCCTGCGGTCTTTATGATAAGTTGTTTACCGGACACGATATTACATGGCTAGACAATTTTCTATCCTCAAGTACTTACTTGTATATTCTGCTTCTCACCGTATAGTACTTTTTAGCATTGCCTTATGCTTATCTAGCAAAGTTGCACTCGCCCAACAGCAAGATAGTAGTTTATCAACTTGGTCAGCAAATTTAGTATTGACGCAAGCTAATCTAAAAAACTTAAACTTTCCAGTACAGCAAAATAGCATTAAATCTCTTAAACAACCACCTATCTCTTCACAGGACGTTGAATCAAAGAATAAACCAGAACCAAAAGTGTTAATCGCTGAAGTTCTAGTTACTGGGGTAGAGGGCGAATTACAGCATAAAATTTATGAAACTATTCAGACTAAACCCGGCAAAATAAGCACACACTCTTTACTTCAACAGGATATTAATGCTATTTTCGCAATCGGTTATTTCTCCAATGTCAAAGCATTACCAGAAGACACAGCACGAGGAGTTAGGGTAACATTTGAGGTTAAGCTAAATCCAATTCTTAGAGAAGTTAAAATCAATAGCCAAATCATACCTCAAAAAATTATCAAGGAAGCCTTTCAAAACCAATATGGTAGCATTTTAAACTTAATAAGTTTAAAAGAAGGCATAAAAAAAATTGAAAAGTGGTATTTGGATAACGGTTATGTCTTAGCTGATTTTGTAGGTACACCAAAAGTTACTGATGATGGAACAGTTACTCTAGAAGTAGCTGAAGGAGTTATTGAAGATATTCAAGCTCAATTCGTAAAAATAATTAATGGTAAAAGTTTTAATATTCAAAATGGTAAACCAATTAGTGGTAAGACTCCTAAACTTTTGATTATTCACGATTTTAGATTTAAGCCTGGAGATGTATTTAACATAAATAGTGTTAGAAAAGAATTGGCAAGAATAAGAAGAGCCAGAGATTTTAATGAAATTACAGTTTCTATAGTTTCCGGTAAAAAACCTGAAGAAGTAGTTATTAAACTTAATATTGAAGAAAAAAATATTTTCGTGAAAACGGATGAGTCTCTACAGGGATTATCGCAGCAAGMACAACCACAGGCTGGTTTAGATCCAGAGCAAACAATAGCAACAAATCAAGAAATAATTAAAATTTCCAGATTCAAAAATGATAAAAAGCTGGAGATAAATGCGCTTTATAATATCGGTAATACATATAATAAATTAGGTGAATACTCAAAATCCATAGTTTTTTATAATCAAGCACTAGAATTAGTTCGTCATGATGGAATAAGCTCTGAAAGACTAAATAATATCAATCAAAATTCTAAAAATTGTAATACTTTCACCCAAAGTAGAGAAAGTATCAATTATTGTGAGCAACCAATACAAACACCAAAAATAACCCCAATAGAAAAAACATTACTTGAAAGTAATATACTTCTAAGCCTAAGTAATACGTATCGCATAATTGGAGAGTATCAACAAGCATTAAGTTTAAACAATCAAGGATTATCCTTAATAGAAAATAATAATATTAAAATTAAAGATGATATAAATTTAATTATTTTAAAAGCCCTTACATTTTTTTTACATAGTTATATATACATAGATTTAGGAGAAGATGAGATAGGGAATAATTATGTTAATAAAGGACAAGAATATACTCGTCAAATACAAACATTTTTAATTAATTCTCAAGAATTTTCTGATTCAGAAGAGGGTGACTCTTATTTAGAAAATAGTAATGCTCTACACAAAGATTTCATCATTTTATTTAGCAATATGATTCCATTTATTTTAAATCAAGATGAAAAACAATTATTAGTTGCTCAACAAGAAATCTGGTCTCAATTTTTAAAAATTACTGAACAAGTTGATTTAGAAAAATTAGCCGTAACAGAAGTAATAAACTTTAATCAAATATTAAATATTTTCTCCAAAGAATTACTAAGCCTAATTTCACTACAAATAGGCAAAAATTACAATTTGGTTGGCAATAAACAAAAAGCATTAGAAATTTATAATAAAGCATTACAAAACTTGCAGTATCTCAAAATATCTGAAATTGAACCAGAGTCGAAGGAACAAATTGATGATATTAATCAAGTAAAAGATTTCTTAACTTTTTTTGGTGACCATATAAAATCCATGCTTCTAAATGAAACTGGTAATATATTTGCTGATTTAGATAAAAAACAAGAAGCATTAAGCATTTACCAACAAGCTTTAAAACTGTCTAAATTAACAGGTGAAAAAGAAGTTCAAGCTTCTATCTTGGATGGTACTGGTAGCATTTATTACAATTTTAATCAATACAAAAAAGCAATAGATAGTTACAATCAAGCATTGAAAATCTGGCACGAACTAGGTGATAGTTTAGCAGAAGCTAATAGTCAATTAGGTATTGCAAGAGTTGAACGCGATCGCAACCATCTTTATGCAGCAAAAGCTCAAATTGAAAGCGCAATCCAGCTGATCGAGAGTCAACCTCGTCCTAGTGAAATTGACTACTCTCCAAACGCTAGGACTGAACAGCACACATTCAAACACTATATTAACCTTGCTTCTTACTTTTCTGCTAAACAGAATTACTACAGTTTTTATATCGATTTACTCATGCGCTTAGATAAAAAATTTCCTCCATATGGATACGTAGTACAAGCATTTCAAGCTAATGAGCAATCTAAAAATCGAAGCTTGTTAGCAATTTTCAATCGGCGCGATCGCTATGTTTCTAACCCGAAAAATTCTAATTCCTCTAAAACCCAATACATAAACTTAGCGACTGTGCCTCTTTTGTCCACCATCCAACAACAAGTGCTGGATGATGACAGCATTCTACTGGAGTATGCACTTGGTGAAGAACGTAGCTACTTGTGGGTAATAAGCAAAACTGGATTTTCTAGTTATGAACTTCCTAAACGTGCAGAAATTGAAGCAGCGGCTCGGAAGTTTTATGACTTCATGACTATACCCAGCTTGAGGATTAGAACTAATAAAGCGGCAAAAGCGGGTAACGAGCTAAGTCAAATGCTTTTGGGACAGGTTGCTAGTCAGTTGGGTAACAAACGGTTGCTGATTGTGGCAGATGGAGTCCTGCAATATATACCTTTTGGCGCTCTCCCAGATTTCAACTCAGGCTTTTCTCAACCACTATTAGTCAATCATGAAATAGTAACGCTTCCCTCAGCCTCAACTTTTGCTGTACTCAGAAACAACAAAAATATTCCATCACCCACCAAAACACTTGCTGTTTTGGCAGATCCAGTTTTTGGTCAAGAAGATGAGCGATTCCGAGGTAAGTCAACTAAAGTTAGTTTGCAAACCAAACAACGTTCAGTGGTTGGAGATAATCAACCTTCAAGTTCTTTTGTTACAGAACAACTTTTCCCCAGGTTGCCTAGCACCCGAAACGAAGCTGACCAGATAGCGTCTCTTGTAAACCCGGTCAACCAAATTCAAAAATTTGGTTTTTCAGCTAGTCGGCAAGCCGTACTTGAGCCAGAGATGAGCCAGTACCGCATCATTCACTTTGCAACTCATGGTATTTTAGATGCTGAGAAACCAGAGCGATCTGGTATGCTTCTCTCAGTCATCAATGAGCAGGGTGAGCTTCAGAGAAGTTTGCTATCTACACCTGATGTTTTTAACCTACAGTTATCAGCTGAATTAGYAGTGTTGAGTGGCTGTCGTACTGGCTTAGGTAAGCAGATTAAGGGAGAGGGATTAATTGGTTTAACTGGTGGTTTGATGTATGCGGGAGCAAAACGAGTAGTCGTCAGTTTATGGAGTGTAGATGATCAGGCAACAGCAGCTTTAATGAGTCGATTTTATCAAGGAATTCTCAAAGAAGGGCTTTCACCAGCCAAAGCATTACGTGAAGCTCAACTGGCTATCTTAAAACAACCGCGTTGGCAAAATCCTTACTATTGGGCAGCTTTCACACTTCAAGGCGAGTGGAAATAAAATTCTTAAAAGATTTAGGTTTTTGCGTTGCTTTCATAGCATGGCATTAAAATAGAAGGTTTATAGGAAATCTTAAAACCTTAAAACCCATTTATGACAAGATTTACAAAAATAGAAGAGAGTTTTATTTATTATTGGATTCCATTACAGGATAGATAAAACCAAGATTTTGAATGTTTAATAGTATATAAAGATAAAACATCTATTATGTGTAAATTTGCAATAAAAATAATTCCTTTTATAGTAGATGTTACAATAATAATCTCTGCCTTTTTTACAAGTAATAATTCAGCTTTTGCTAATGATTATTATGGTCAAGTTGTGGATAAAAAATATAATTATAAAACAACTAATAAAGAAGTATCTACTGAGCCATTCAGTACTAAATCTGAAGATTTACTTATATCTCCAGATGATGAATTATCAATGAAAGATAAATTAGAATTGTTCAAGAGTAATTTGGATAATAGTAATCGTAATATTGAAATTGGTGAATCTAGTTGTTATGTAGAATTGTCATTCCTATCAAATTCCATAATGATTTACGATAACTATCCACAAATTGTTAATAAATTGACATTTTCTATATACAGTCCGACGCATGGAACGAGAACTGTAAATTTGGAAAGCAGCAAAAACAGCGAAACTATATCTTTAAAATCTATATGCAGCAATAAAATTATTAATATTGTATATAAAACAATCTCTCTAGAGAGAAGAGTAGATAACAAAATTAGAGAACTGAAAGTAAATTTGGATATGCAGAAGCCTATACAAAATCCTTTGCTTGAATTAAATATCCAAAATGATTGGAATCCTCTCATAAAAAATGACTAAATTAAAATAATTTTTTCTTCATAAATAAACATTTCAAACACTCAGAATATCTATCAATGGTATACAAAAATAAATTTATGTATGAATATATAACCAAAAAAATTGTTTACACTGTAGACATTGCCATAATAATTACCGTTTTTTTTGCGAGTAGTAATTCAGCTTTTGCTAATGATTATTTTGGTCAAGTTTTAGCTAACGAATATAATTACAAAACAACTAATAAAGAACTATCTAATGAGCAATTCAGCACCAAAGCAGGAGATTTACTTATATTTACAGATAATAAATTCTTAATTCAAGATAGATTAGAATTACTCAAAAGGATTTCGGATAATACTAATCATCATATTGAAATTGGTGAGTATAGTTGTTATGTAGAATTGTCATTAGGATTACTTTCTACAACGATTTACTATAACTATCCACCTCCACCAGTTAATAAATTGACATTTTCTATATATACCCCGAAGCATGGTATGAGAACTTTAAACTTGGAAAGTAACAAAAGCAGTGAAACTATGGTTTCTTTAAACTTCATATGTAATAAATCTAGTAATAGTGTATATAAAATAATGTCTTTAGACAGAAGAATAGATAACCAAATTGGAGAGCTGAGAGTAAATTTAGATATGCAGAAGCCAGTGCAAACTCCTTTGCTTGAATTAAATGTCCAAAACAATTGGAATTCTCTCATAAAAAATGACTAAAAATAATTTAAATATGAAATATATATTTAACATTCAGGTATTAATAAATTGCTGCTGAATCATTATAGAATCTAATATTTTTTACCAATTAATGTTTGATAGTTTTAGCTTATATATATCTAACAATCCTAAAACAAAGACAATAAATTTTGAAGCTATATGACATACAACAATAAATTTATGTGCATTTTAAAAAATAAAATAATTTGTATTACTGTAAATAGTATTGCAACACTTACTGCTTTTTTTATAAACAGTAAAGCGGTTTTAGGCAATGTTTATTTTGACAAATTGGTTACAAAAGAGCTTAATTACACGACAACTAATAAAAAAATATTTGTTGAAAAATTCAGTACTAAAGCTAGTGATTTACTGACATCTCCAGAAAGTGATATGTCGCATATCGAGCTTCTAAAAAATTTGTTATCTGTTTTTGGTAATACTAATATTGAAATTGGGGAATATAGTTGTTATTCGGGAAATTTAGTCACATATGAATACTTAAATAATAAGCCAATAGGAGCATTTATGCTTTCCATATATACACCTACACAGGGAAGACGTACTGTAAATCTGGACAGCAGCGAAACTATATTGCCAAAATACTTTTGTGATGAAATTATCAACGGAGGTTATAAGTTAATATACAAAGAGAGACAACTAGATATTAAAATTAGAGAACTAAAAGTTAATTTGTATATGCATAAGCCAGTTTATAACTTCGATCTGGAAAGAAATATTCAAAATACCTGGAATGTACTGATAGAAAATAATTAAATAAAAATAATTATATTCTCATAAAAACTACAGATATATCGATATTTTTAATGATTTTGTTGAACGTTTTTAGCAGACTCTGGAAGAAAGTATAATGTCCATTCTTTTGAATAAAGCCTGGTTATTCCAAGAGTTTGTTGTAAGCTTACCCAGTCTTTTGTTAAATATTTATCTTGTGGATTGTTTTTCCATAAAGTAGCAAATGTTGCTAAAGTTTCGTACCATAACCCCGCTTCTGCATAGATTGAAACCTGCTCTCTAGTAGTTGCTACCTTTAACCGAGAATTCAAATTTGAACTTTCAGGGACTCTCTCAACCCAACCATTGACGGTTGCATCACCTGACCGATTTAGGGGATTACAGATTACGGAAAATACCCATTGATATTTTTTACCTTGTTTGAGGGGAGGGACTGTTAATGGAAGTTGCAAACTTGCAATACCTTCTTTTTGTGACAGAGAAAATGTTGCTGAATATACATCATCTTCATTTTCATCAATGAGAACAAACTCTGCATTTCGACGAGAGACAGGCAGGTATGGGATATAAAACCAAAACGTCGGTCTGTCAGAGATTGTCTGTTCAACAAATGGAACTCCGTCTACATCGAAGGGAACCAGGGCAGTCAGTGAGTCAGGCACATTAGGACAGCGATCGCGCCGCGCTCCTCCTCTTTGACGACCAGTGGCAACTTTGCTAGGACGCTTTCCTAAAAAAAAGTATTTTACTTTTTCAATCAGGCTTAATTCCTCTGCTCCTATAACATTGTGAGTAACAAATAATGGTAATGAAATAGACATTGTTACTGCAACCAAACAAAGGATAGCAACTCGAGGAATAAACTTTATCTGACGCATGAGTTGAACATTAAGATTTTTTGCTTGGACGGTATACGATAAAAAGAATACTTCCTTGCATTAAGAACAAAGCGATCGCTGACGGAATGAAAGGCACCCAAAGATTACCCCAAGTCAGAAGGCTCAAGCAAATTACATATAAAACAAGAAATGTAGTTCCTCCAGCAAGACCTACCATAAGCCAGTAGGCGCGGAGATAGTAAGCAAGTCCTGCGCCAACTAAAGACCAGCAAGCAATCCACAAAAATTCAATTCCTGGCAACCATACTTTTAATAAACCTCGCTCCCCCTTTACAAAACTCAAAATTTGGCTCACCATATGAGCTTGGACAAACACACCTGACATCGTGCCGTAAGGGGTAGACCAATCATCACTAATGGCTACTTTAGCTGTGATTCCAATTAGAACAATTTTGTCCCGAACATCCTGCTCAGAAAGACGATCATTGAAAACGTCTTCTAGTGATACGTGTTTTGCGATCACTTCAGGTTCAGCACCCGTGGCACGATAGTTTAACAATACTTGATAACCACCAGAATCAACACCTTGATAACCACCTGTAAATGGTTGAAGGTATTCAAAAACAGCATTACCAATTTGTAGTTGACCTTGAGTTTCAAAAGGGTCTTTGTACTTATACTGGTTATTCTGGGTAGCTTCTAACTCTAAATAGCGCCGTGCAAGAGCAAGGCTAAATGACTGTTTTGTAGCACAGTCAGCACCGGACAATTTCTCTTGAGCCATAAGAAATCGGCGGACAACCTGATCCTTATCTGGGATAAAGTCAACAAAACCAAAACGTTCTCCTTTTACTACCTGTTTTGGTGGGGCAATCCCCGATGCAACAATTCGCTCTTTTTCATCAGTTTCAGGCACTTTACAGACAGAAAAGAAGCGTTCATTGTTCAAACGAGCCACCAAATCCGGTTCGTTGGCAGAAGTTTCAAAGTCACGGTATAAATCTAACCCAATCAAACGAGGCTGATATTTCTCTAATTTCATCAAAAGGCGATTGAGAGAAGTATCTTTTAAAGTGCCTTGCCCATGCTCGTTCCGTTTGATTTGGGTACGAAGGTCATTATCTGTAATTTCAATAACTAATAGCCGCGGGTCAGCACCTTCATCCAGGAGCCGAAGTTGCATTAGATGGTCAAATGCTTTCAATTCCATTGCTTGTAGCAGTCCAAAAAAGCGTAGACCAAATAAAACGCAAGTGACAGTAAAACTAAGTGCTAACAAACGTTTCCAAGAAAGATGCCGAACTTTAGCAAGGGAATTTGAATTTACCCGTTCCCGTTTGGGCGTAGCTAGTCAAATATTGAAAGTACTGCCTCTTTGGTCAATGTTTTGGGTTTGAGCCACATTAATAGCTTTTTCAATGTTTTGGATAAAACTTGGAGGGTATGATTGTTGTGATTTTTCTATAGATGCTTTTATCTCACTCAGAATTTCAGCCAAGTTTGCTGGTGGATTAGTTTCTGCTGCTGTTGCCAATTCCTGTGCAGCTTGAGCCACTTCAGGATTAGCCTTAGCCACAGATTCTACTTCCAGTACAGCTTTGCCGTAATCGAGTGGTTGAGATGGTGCTTTCTCAATCGCAGCTACAGTATTGGGAGAGTGTTTTTTCAGGGTAACTAAGAACTTACCAGCTTTATCTAATAAAACTTCTGTTCCCTTTTCGGTTGTTTTTTCTAAAACTTTAGTGGCAACTATAGTACCAATAGCGATCGCACCAGCAGTTAATGGCTCCATCTACTACCTCTTAAGCGCGGTATCATATTTTATTATTACCACATGGTTTTTGTTCTAAATTACACAATTGATGAAGAAAATATTTAGTTAGCTTATTGTTAAGGTTCATAATTCATCCAGAATTACACCTTTGGGCTAATACGTGGAATGCAGACACAGTTGTTTTCAAATTAGCTTTGAACACCAATTTTTTACCGCCGTCTAGAGTTAGGATCTGTCCCCAAATTTTTTTCAACCCGCTGAAGCTTGGTATTAGTCCAACCAGTCTGCTCCAAAATCTTCTGTAGAGACTCGGTAGTTTCAACAGGAGTAGGGATTGGGGCCAAATGTGAATAAACCCAAAACAGAATAAAAAATGTGACCGGAGACAAAAGCCAGATGATAATAGCTCTACCCCAACCTCTAGCGACTGATTCCACGTCTTTTTGGTTCAATAGAGAAATCTTCGCCTGAATCTCGTTCAATTGTTCTTGCAAAGGTTGGCTCAATGTCTCTGGTTGCCTTGGGGATATATTGCTCAAATTCTCGGAGAATTTGGTTAAGCTCGTCAATTGCTTGAGTTGTTGCTGCGACGTTAGATTTAATGCGCTCAAGGCTGTCCCTAGCTGATTGCAGCTGGTCGCTAGATTTTTGATATTCTCTGTGTGGTCGGCTTGAGTCTTCAATTGCTCCGCTGTCAGTTGACTCCATTGGTTTAGCTCATCTTGTAAATTTTCAAATAACAATTTCCAATCATTTGGTGCAGTTTCTGTCAGCTGTGCCAAATACCCAATGTACTGCACCAACCTAAATGCTGGGTCATCTTGCTTCATCCCAGAATCAAGCGCAAACCGCAGCACTTTCGCTTGAAATTCTGGCGGCTTTTCTGACAGCAACCTATCTAAATGTGATACTCCACCATTCCCCTTACCATTACTCACAGCCATTACTCTAACCCCAATTGCACCGCTGCACGATTAAACTCTGTTTCAACCGCATCAATCCAGCCAAAAACTCTCGATTGATTACTCAAACTGAAATCCTCATGTTCTAGGGCTTCCCTGAACGTCAGATCCTTTGAGTCGATGAGGTCAAAAATATCGTCATATAACTCAGGCAATAACAGTTCAATCGCCCCCAATGCCTCTACAGATTGCTTGACTTTAGAATTGTTGTAGCGAGTAAACTTGTGTTCATCACCCCAGTAAAGATTTTTTACCAACACATAATCTACCTTGTCGCCACAAAAATCTACCAGCCGTTTTAACTGCAACACACTATCTTTAACCCGTCCCAAAACCGACACCATAGTGATGCGATAACCCAAACGTTGGGCATTCTGAAACAGAAAAATATCCTTCGCCACCGACTCAAAATACTCAGCAGCCCCAGCAGGCAGATCCACCAGAGATACTTTAGGAGAAAGACGCTTCAAATCATCCTGCAAAGCATCAGCACCACCGCGCTGATTAAGTTTTAACGCTGACACCCCGGGCTGTACCTTATTGTAGTGACGATAAAGCTGAGGATTCGACTGGTCACATTCGTAAGCAATACAGTTGATATTTCTGTGGCGATAAATATCAAGCAGAATTCGAGCGACTACACTTTTACCAGTCCCGCCCTTATCACCAGTCACCAACACCAAGCGCCCTACAGTTTTTGGTAGAGTAGAA
>NZ_SZNH01000076.1 GCF_005869855.1 Nostoc sp. PA-18-2419
GAATGACACGGCTCTATGGACGTGCAAAACGTGGTGAGCGATTGTACGACTCTTGCCCCCGGAATCGAGGAAAAAACATCTCGTTAATTGGGGCGTTGAGTATGGATGGACTAATTGCCACTATGAGTATTCCTGGCAGCGTCAATACCGATGTATTCTTAACCTACATTCGAGAGATTCTGACACCTCAATTGTGGGTGGGAGCGGCTGTAGTCATGGATAATCTACCAGTACATCAAGCCCTAGTAATTCGAGAAGCTATTGAAGCTGTTGGTGCGCGGCTTGTCTTTTTACCTCCCTATTCGCCTGATTTGTCTCCTATCGAATTGTGTTGGTCAAAACTCAAACAGTGTTTACGTACTGCAAAAGCCCGTACTTGTGAGCAACTTAACCAAGTATTAACACAGATTGTGACTGAGCATATTTCCTCCGATGATGCTTGCGGCTGGTTTGCTCATTGTGGTCTATTCATTTGAAAACTGCTGTATGATTAGTGTATCTGTGCAAAAAGCCCAAAAGCCTCTTTCTCCCTGCTCCCTGCTCCCCTGCCCTCTAAATGATAAGTCTTTAACACAGCATGATATTAGGAGTTATTATTCTCCTTTTACCCCTCCATCATTTCTGACTTGCAACTCCCAACTTTTGACGACAATCTTCTACTGAACTGCGTTGTCGCATAGCATTAACTAAAGCCTCATAGCTAGACGAATTTTCTTGCAGCAAGGTTTTTGCTTGCAGGGCATGAAACCGCAGTTTTTGCTGATAAACTGACTCAGAAAAACCTAAAATTTTTAAGACTTTTATCAACTTATTTTTATCGTCAGTTCCACCCTCAGCATTATTAAAAGCTAAGGTTTCCGCAGCAATACCCGCCATCCAAACAGTGCAGTAGCGGTCTAGCATTTGGGCACTTATTTTACCTTCTTCTAATTGAGATGTTAATTCCGTATCATCAAAGGTAACACCCCCTAGTCCTTCTTGCCCCTGCTTCAAAGCTTCCCAAGCACTGAGAGTATAACCGATAACGGGAATACCTAACAGATGAGCAACTAAGAAATGTCCTGCTTCGTGGTGGATAACGCGATCGCGATGTTCGCTTGAAAAACCAGCAATCCAATCTAAAAAGATTGTACCGCCCTTACCCTGCAAGCTAAAACTATCAAAAGTCGCTATTCCCAAGATGACAAAGGTAACAAGCGCTGGTACTGTCGGCGATAAATTGATAAATGGCCCCAACAGTGCTGATAGGGTGATGAGAAAGATAGATATTGCAATTAAATTTAGACTGGTCTGGCTCATTGAGAGTTTTCTAACGATCTGCTTAATCTTTCTTCATTATTATCAGGCGATCGTACAGCTCTATATCAAGTGTTTTTTTTAATCCTCTTTGACTAGTTGCGCTCTCAATTCCCCAAGCACTTGTCTAAATTTTTCCTATGTGTATTTATTTAGAATTTATTGATTCATTTCCAGCAGTTGAGGAACTGTTACGAATCGGTAGCCTTGCTGTTTAAGTCCACTAATGATTTGTGGTAATGCTTGTACAGTTCTTTCCCGATTACCCCCGCCATCGTGCATTAAAACAATAGAACCGGGTTTGGCACCTTTCAACACATTATTTACAAATGCTTGAGGTTTAGCATGAGGGTCAGTATCAGCCGAAGTTAACGACCACATCACTATAGTATCTTTCTGGCTTTTAGCATACGCGGCTAATCCATTGTTTAAAAAACCTCCTGGAGGACGAAACAAAGAAGTTTTGACACCTGTAGTTTTATAAATCAGGTCAGCTGTGCGTTCAATTTCACTCTTGGCTGTGGCTTCATCCATTCGTCGATACCAATGATGCCAAGTATGATTACCAATCACATATCCCTCAGCTACTTCTCGCTTTGCAAGGTCGGGATGTTCTTGTAAAGCTTGTCCCACCCAAAAAAATGTTGCCTTAACTTGATTTTTATCGAGTATATCTAAGATTTGTGAGGTTGTGTTTTGCCAAGGGCCATCATCAATAGTCAGAGCAATAACTTTATCATTATTATGAAGTTGGGCGTGATAAACAATTTTTCCCTGATATTTCGTCGGTACAGTAAAAGTAAGGTTTTTTACTTTGGCTGCTGAGGACAAGTGAGAGTTAACTAGTTTGTGAAGCTGTGTTGTAGGAATCTGTAGAGTTGGCGATAAATGTACGGGCTGATTCGTCTTTGAGAAGAAAGTATTTGATTGAGTACTACAAGATGTAGTTAAAGTAGTAACAGAACTGATAATTGTCATAATACCAATTATCTTTTGAGGCTTAGGACAGTTTTTTCCCATGTAATTTTTCCCAAAACTCACCCAATCATAGACTATAGTTTTGCTTTTTAGAGGAGAACAAAATAGAAAGCAGTGAGTACTGAGTTATCAAAGTTTAGATGTTTGTGGTCAACTGCGGTTTTAACTTCTGGCGGAACCCTGAATAAGAGACTTTGAAAAAATTAATTATCGAAAAACTTTTTACTCGATTTCTGCTTCAAAAATAATCAATTTAGCTTCAATACCTGATATCTAAATTTTTTATTCATAATGATTATTGTGTAGGAGGATAGTAGGCAGCAGACTATTGTTGCTCATCTGCTAGATCCCTGTGCAGATTATCATTCCATGAAACCTTATCAACACAAACAATTGCAGCGGCGGCGTCACCTGACATCCCGTTGGATTGGAGTAGCGATCGCCTTCTATGCTTTCATCGCCATTGGCATTGCTGAAGCTGGGCTGGGGGTACTGTTACCGTCCATCCTGTCTACTTACCAACTGACTCCAGCAACTGTGACGCTGCTGTTTGTCAGTCAAATTAGTGGATACATTGTTGCTGCCTTCAGCAGTAGTCTGGTTAGTAGCCGTTTAGGGCTGGCGCGAATGCTCTTGATTGCTGCTAGTGCCCTGACAACTGCGCTGCTCATTTATGCCCTGTCCCCTTATTGGTCGATCATGGTCATTGCAGGAACCTTACTGGGGCTGGGGATTGGTTTAATTGATGCAGGCATCAACACTTACATTGTGCAGGACTCGCGCAGTGCAAACCTAATCGGTTCACTTCATGCCTTCTATGGCATTGGCGCACTCCTAGGCCCGACGGTGGCAACGACGCTGTTAGCTGTTGGTATAAATTGGCGACAAGTGTATCTGGTGTTGGCTAGTGTGGTTAGTGTGTTAGTAATAGGTCTTATCAGCGTCATTCTCTGCCGCTATCAGCCGATGATCGCAAGGGTAACGACATCTGATACAACTGCGGTTGGAAGTTTGCGGCGATCGCTCCACCATCCTACTGTGCTGTTAACCGGGCTGCTCTTGCTAGTGTATGTGGGCACTGAAGCCTCAGTTGGTAACTGGGCATACACAGTACAATCTGTTGCCCGAGAAACACCTAAATTGATTGCAGGATATAGTGTAAGTGGCTATTGGATGGGGCTGACGATTGGACGCTTCGGTCTGAGTTACTACTTGAAACGGCTGGGTGCCGTTCGCACCATCAGCTTATCTCTGAGTCTATTGATGATCGGTTTGGTTGCCTGGTGGCTCTTACCCAATCCGTGGATCGGCTTACCATTGATTGGCTTTGCCTTAGCGGCTATTTTCCCCGCCACCATTTGGCTGATTCCCCAACGAGTACCAGAACCGCTCGTGCCTGCGGCAGTGGGTTTTGCCACCAGTAGCGCTAGTTTTGGAGCAGCGATCGTGCCGACGGGAGTGGGCTGGTTGGCGAACTGGGCAGGTTTGGATATCATCCCCATGTTGATGCTGCCACCTGCGATCGTGATGATTGGTATACATTGCTGGTTAGTTCAACATCAGCAATCCTAACGACTATTGAATGATGTCAAGCAGATATTAAAGAACATCATGTTGCTGCCAGTGAAGATAACCCCCAGTACATGGTCGAAAGCGATCGCACTGGAAAACATGCTACTCATAAGCCTCATGCTCTTGAAAAGCTAGAGGAGTAATGCTTAGCTATGAGTAAAGATAATAAATCAGTCATTGAAGAGTTTCGTCAAGCTGTCAATATGACACCCGAGGAACTAGAGGCTTGGCTAGATACACACGAGTCACAAAGTGTCGGACAAAAGGATGGCAACGACGAGTCGATTGGTCATAAATCGGGGCGGCGTATCATCGAATTGTTAGAGAAAAAATTTGTATAACTGCTGTAGGTCTGCTCAAATGCAAAATTATTCAAATACGACTGTTCTATTTCCATAGACTAAGACACGATTTTGTAAGTGCGATCGCACTGCTCTTGCTAATACAACTCGCTCTAAATCTTTGCCTTTTCTTACTAAATCTTCCACTTCATCACGGTGACTAACTCGCACTACATCTTGTTCGATAATTGGCCCTGCATCTAAATCAGGAGTGGCATAATGAGCAGTTGCACCAATAATTTTCACACCACGCTCAAAAGCTCGGTGATAAGGGTTTGCTCCGACAAAAGCTGGTAAAAATGAGTGATGGATATTGATAACTTGCGGAAATTGATTAATAAAATCTGCACTAACAATCTGCATATATTTTGCCAACACAACTAAATCAATTTTGTATTGCCGCAGTAATTCTATTTGTTGGGTTTCTTGTTCTAATTTGTTTTCTTTAGTAATGGGAATATATTTATAGTCGATATTAAATTGCTCTGCTATTACTTTTAAATTAGAATGATTACTAATAATTAAAGGGATTTCAGCGATAAATTCTTTGGCACGTTGTCGCCAAATCAAGTCAAATAAACAATGGTCTTGGCGACTGACCCAAATAGCAATACGGGGTATAGTATCAGAAAAATGTAGTTCCCATTTAGCGTCTAAAGGTTGAGCGATCGCATTAAATGCAGGTGCAATAAACTCTCGCGGCAAATTGAACCCTTCTAACTGCCATTCAATGCGGGTAAGGAATAACCCAGCCGCAAAATCTGTATGCTGATTTGCATGAATAATATTACCACCATTAGAGTAGATGAAATTGGCAAATTTTGCCACTAATCCCCGTTGGTCAGGGCAGGAAATTAGCAATATTGCTGTTTTATTTGTCATTAAATATTATCGGATTTATTGAATTACTTATTTAGTATTAGTTGGAGTTGGTAGAGGAAGAGTACTTGGTAAAGGTGTTGATTTAATATTATCTACGGGTTGTTTCCACTCTGATAATTCTCGATTCACAGCATTTTCAAAATCCGTTGATACCAATAGCACATTGATTCCATCTGGTTTGCTAATTGGGTCAGCTTGAGCATACAATAAACTACCGTTAAAGTTCTTTTTACCTAAAATTAACTGATAGTTTTGTTTGTTTTTCAACGTAATATTAATAGTTGCTTGCGGTTGCTCTAAACCGAATTCTCCAAGCTGATTTGCGGGAGTTGCCAAAGTACGCTCGCTCTTACCCTTGACTAATAAATCCATTAAATAAGAAACAATAGCGTCATTTGCTGGTTCTGATATTGGAGATTTAATTAACCATTTAGAGTCACCAGATTGATTGTTACGTTCCAGATTTAAGGTGAGTTTTTTTGTTTTTACTGTTAAAGACTGGACATCATCTTCGGCAAAAGAGAAAATTTGTTGTTTTTGCTTTTTAATCTCTTCTCGTTGAGTAGCACCCTTAATTTCATGGAAGTATACAAAACTGCCTAAACCCAATGCTAGCAGTATCAAAATTAAAGTTATTCGTGAAAATTTCATTTTTTGTCATTTGTTATTAGAAGTAATGACTGGAGACTAGTACCGCAAGGCGGAATTCAAAATTCAAAATTCAAAATTCAAACAGGTATACAGCCTAAGCGTTTCGTTGATTTTGAATGGGTGGTTTATTTACGCCATGTTGGACTAGAGACTAGGGAAAAGTTTTATGAAAGCTCAGTTTCCAATACCCAATTCCTAGTATTCACCCCCTTATCTCCGTTTCCACCAGAGAATAACTGCGATCGCAAACCCAATCAGGGGTAAAACTAACACAGATGACACTGTTAAAAAATTGGCTTGGGTGGTTGTCAGGGTTATCCGGCGATTTTTTGGTTCTTTGGGGCGAATAGAAAGGGGTTGCTTATCTTGCTGATTCAGCCAGGTGACTGAGTTGAGAAATACATCGCCATTTAGTTGCCTTTGAAACAAGCCATCAGTGGCAAAGTTAGAATTTCCAAAAACGACTAAGCGTGATTCAGTGGGTGTTTGAGATAAGGGAGGGGGAGATGAGGGGGATGAGGGAGATGGGGAAGTGGGGGAAGTTTTGCTTTGGGTGGTTGGTGATGCTAAGGGGGAAGGTGTGGGAGTGGGAGAAGTTTTGCTTTGGCTAGTTGGTGATACTAGGGGGGAAGGTGTGGGTGAAGCTTGGGGAGTGGGTGTAGATTCGGGTGTTTGTTTTCTTGTTAAAGCAACACCTAAGACCAGAGGCCCTTTGAGGTCTTTATCTGGATTAAATTCTAATTTTTCGCTTTGTAGGTCGCTTTCTGCCCAACTACTGGGATAGGGTTTGGTTTGCAGTAGAGGGGTGGCTTGGATACCTGGTACAGGGGTAATTTCCAGAGGTCGGGCGATGGGGTAAAAAGAAATATCGTTGCGGAAATCTTGGGTTATCGGATGTTGTCCGTATTCTGTTACTAAGGGTGTAGCGGGGCCGAGTCCTACGACGCTTTGGGCTGAAACATCTACTGCTAAGCGATTATCCAGACGAACACCCCACTCTTTTAGCAAGCTGTCAAGTTTGGAATTGGTATTAGGGTCGATCATCAGCAGTAAGTTACCGCCTCGATTCAAATATTCTTCTAAGGCTTTTACTTCGGCTTCAAACAGCTCTCGCTTAGGGCCAGCTACTATGACGACAGCAGCATCTTGAGGAACTTTCGGGTTTTCTGCTAAATTTAGCGGTGATGTTGTGTAATTTTTATCGTTTAATCCTTGAATTGCTTGCGATATTGCACCTTGACCGGGTGAAAGTTGGTGTTCGCCATGACCTTGGAGTAAGTAAACTTTGGTTGTGTTTGAACTTGTTAGTTGTTGTAAGCGACTAGTTAATTTGACTTCTGATAGCCGTTCGTTTTGATTTATTGTTTGGACTAATTGCCTTTTGTTGCCAGATTCTAGGTAGACTTCGCCATAATCCTTGACACCAAATTTTTCTGCCAATCCTGGTCTAAGCTGAGGATTTATATATTCAAAATTAAATTTTGAGCTTTGTCGGCGGTAATTTTCTAATAATTCTTGGTCTTGGGGATTCTGGTTAATATCAAATACCCAGACTTTAACTGGCTGTGGTAGAACTTTTACTAATTCGCGTGACTGAGGCGCAAGGGTAAACAATTGAGTTTCTGTAAAATCTGTCCGGAAGTGATAGCGAGTTCCTAAAAAGTTAATCAATCCCAAAATTACTAATACTGCCACAGTTGCTACTAAGGCATTTGTACCAGCTTGGGTAGACCGACTCTTCCACCACTTGGTTTGGTAGCTTTGCCATATTATCCACAACCCAATAATGACAATTCCTGTAATTAGGAATATTAATGAAATTAGTCCCCATTGTTCAGAAACTAACCCAATCGTTAACCCAACTGTAACTAGGAACGGGCCTAGCCAAAACAGATATTTCCACAGTTTCTTTTTTGTGACTATCTTCATAATGACTAATTACGCCCAAAACGTAGTGCATCTATTGATTGAGCTGTGAGAAAGATGCCCAAAAAAATATAACTGGCAAATAAAATCAAGGCGCTGGTATCGTAAATGCCTTGAATAAGGGTGTTGAAATGCTTCAGCAACGATAGGTAGCCTATGGCTTCGCCCACAGGATTCGGGACAATTTTGGCAATTAAGTCAATCAATAACAATAATAAGATGACTCCGAAGGTAAGAACAGCAGACAGAATTGTGCTGTCTGTTAATGAAGAAATAAACATTCCTAAAGATAAAATTGCTGCTGCTAATAAGATTAATCCTAAATGACCGAGTAAGAGAATTGTCGGTGTCATTGGGGGATTTGAACCGTTGATGGCGATCGCTTCAAACACTAACATGGGCATGACCATTGCAGTAAAAAATGTTAGCACGCCTAATAATTTACCTACAGCTACCGCCCAGTTGGTGATTGGTGACGTGGCTAATAGTTCTAAAGTGCCCCGTTTGCGTTCTTCGGCATAAAGTCCCATCGATAAAATTGGCAAGATAAACAATAATAGCCACCCCATGCGATCCAAAAATGCGCGAATAAATTCGTAGGGCACATCTATGGGTGGAATTGGCACTCCTAGTTGTTGTCCTTGTAAATCTAAGGCTGCGACTGCTGGCAATATGCCATCAGGCCCCACCAAAATCATGATGAAAAATAACCCGGCAATGAACCAAAATACACTAGCGATCGCATAAGCCAGAGGTGATACAAAATAACTCTGTAACTCTCGGCGATAAATGGCAATAATATTACCCAGTACTACACCCATTTATGCGGCTTCTCCTTGTGTGGCTGCTTCTAAATTTTTTTCTTCTGTGGTCAGTTGCAAGAACACATCTTCTAAGGTAGCGTTAACTCGCCGCAATTCATGTAAACCAAATCCTGCACGCACTAATGTTATGGCAATATCTTTTCCTGGTTCTTTGCCAGGTTGCGAGATCACCCGCAGGTAAGCCCGATTTGCCTGGAGTTGATGAGTGTGTATTCCCGTTGTCGCAATTGATTCTACCAAACTCACACCCGCCACATTTTGTAATACCTGTTTGGCGAGGGCGGCTTCTCCTTCTATTTCAATTTCATATCCCGAGCCACCCGTCAATTGGGTCATCAAATTTTCTGGTGTATTAGTTGCCACAACTTTACCACGATTGATAATGGCAACCCGGCTACAAGTCATACTCACTTCTGGGAGAATGTGTGTAGAGAGAATAATTGTGTGAGTTCCAGCAAGACTTTTAATTAAATTCCGCACTTCAATTATTTGCCTGGGATCGAGTCCTACAGTAGGTTCATCGAGAATAATTGCTGGCGGATCGTGGACGATCGCTTGAGCAATTCCTACCCGTTGGCGGTATCCTTTAGAAAGTTTGCGAATAATTACCCGACGTTTATCTTGTAAGTTACAACGTTCGATTGCTACTGTGACCTTATTAGTGCGATCGCCTGCTGGAACTCCTTTAATTCGCGCTACAAAATGTAAAAATCCTTCCACGGTCATATCTGGATATAACGGCGGTGTTTCCGGTAAATAACCAATTCTTTGGCGTACAGCCAGGGAATTTTCATGGACATCATAACCAGCAATCCGCGCATTACCATCGGTTGCCGGTAAATAACCAGCCAGAATCCGCATGGTTGTGGTTTTACCAGCACCATTCGGCCCCAATAAGCCTAAAATTTCCCCTGGTTCGACGCTAAAAGTGACATCAGTAATCGCTGGGGTAGAACCGTATATTTTACTTAGATGCTCGACTTCAATCATCGTTAGTGGCGATCGTAAATTAGAAGATACCTAATAATCTTAGATCGCAATATTGGGCATGGGGGATTGGGGAGGCAGCAGGAGG
>NZ_SZNH01000046.1 GCF_005869855.1 Nostoc sp. PA-18-2419
CGTTCGACTTGCATGTGTTAAGCATACCGCCAGCGTTCATCCTGAGCCAGGATCAAACTCTCCGTTTTGAATCGTTTGCTTTTAGCTCTTTTAGCTGCGCTTTTTTAACCTCAGCTTGGTTATCTTATTTTCTTGACGCTGACCACTTGTTGTATAATGGCTTTCAAACTATAATATTTTCATGGTTCGGTGTCCCTTGGGCGTCGCTCTTTCGCTTCGCTCTCAGGCACTTATTCAATATAACTAACCTCTCTAAAAGTGTCAACCACTTTGACAAACTTTTTTTGACCTTTTTTTCTGGGGCTGTAAGCCTTACATAGCAAGTGTTTTAAGTTATAGTATTCCTGGAAGCCTCTAAGCAAGGAATAAAGTTGTGAGGAATCTTGGTGTTTTACCGCCCTGGATAGTTTTAGATCCGCTGTTGCGTGGTTGGTTATTGGAGGATATTGGGCGGGGCGATCGCACCACAAACACGCTTCTTATAGAAAATGCCAAAGCAGGAACAGCGAAGTGGATAGCTAAGGCTCCAGGAATAATTGCTGGCTTACCAGTTGCCGCTAGGGTATTTGAGATTCTAAATGAAAATGTGAGTTTTATAGCTGTAACGCCTGAAGGTGCAAGATGTGAGCCGGGACAGGTAGTAGCTGAAATTGATGGTTCGTTGGATGCATTGCTGATGGGGGAACGGGTAGCACTGAATTTGGCTATGCGGTTGAGTGGTATTGCTACGCTGACTAATATATATGTACACAAAATTGTTGATTTACCTGTTCGGCTGGTGGATACGCGTAAAACTACACCAGGACTGAGACTTTTGGAAAAGTATGCGACTGCTGTAGGTGGGGCGATTAATCATCGCATGGGATTGGATGATGCGGTGATGATTAAGGATAATCACATTGCTGCGGCTGGGGGAATTAAGGAAGCTATTAGACGTATTCGTTTTCAAATTCCATATCCTTTGACAATAGAAGTAGAAACAGAAAGTTTAGAACAGGTGAAAGAAGCTTTGGAGCATCAAGCCGACATTATTATGTTGGACAATATGCCTTTGGATATGATGCATAAGGCGGTGGAATTAATTCGTCAGCAGGATAGCCGGGTAAAAATTGAGGCTTCGGGAAATGTGACTTTGGAGACGATTCGAGGTATTGCAGAGACGGGTGTGGATTATATTTCTAGCAGTTCGCCGATTACTCAGTCAAAGTGGTTAGATTTGAGTATGAGGATTGTCTAGTCATCATTCGTTGAGCTTATTTGCTCTCAGCAAGGAGTAGGGAATCATCTTTTTGGAGATGTACAGAGTTTTTTCAAAAATCAAAACAGATATAGCCAGATTACAGTGACCAAATAGTGGATTTAATTAGACTACGATGTGAAATAAGAACAGTAGGGAAAAGCGATCACTCATTCATCCTCTAACAATCATTTGAGAATTATCGCAATGGTTACACAACTACCATCTTCCACCCCAAAAAGCATTATCTACCGTGACAGCGACGGATAGTCAATGGCTGACAATACTAAGCAGTTTGAATTAATTGTCTAGATTAAAAATAAAGAGTGGGGAATTAATCCAGAGCAATTGTGAGGAATTTAGTTTGAAGTCGAAAAAATGGCAAAGTTTAGTAACTGGTAAAGTTACAAATTTATCACATATTCTTTATCCTCAACTTAAGTAAGTGGTTTTTTGGAATCAAAGTAGGAGATAATTTTCCCAAAACACAGGGTGAACTCCATTGGTTCAGCAACCAGAAATCCAGGAAACTTCGTCAATGCAATCAATCCAGCGCGTACTGGGTAGTTTGAGTACTTACCGATGGACTTCGCTGGGAGCTTTGGTAAGCTTATTGCTGTTGACGATCGCAAACGCTGTTACCCCGCAACTATTTCGATGGGGAATCGATCAAGGGATTAGCAAAAAAAACTTAGAAATTGTCTTAATTAGCGCCGGCTGGATGGTCGTTACGGCTATCGCTCGTGGTTTATTCAATTTTGGACAAAGCTATTTAGCAGAAGCGGCGTCTCAAGGTGTGGCTTACGATCTACGAAACAAAATTTTTAGTAAAATTCAAAATCTCAGTTTCAGCTATCACGACCAAGCACAGACTTCTCAACTGTTAACCCGCGTCACTAGTGACATTGAGCAAATCCGTACATTTGTTAGTACTAGCCTGATTCAGGTCATTGGTGGAGTTGTGACATTGGTGAGTATTGCAGTGATTTTGCTAGCTATGAGCTGGAAATTGGCACTGATTACTCTGACAGTAGTACCCATAACCGGATGGTTGATGGCGCGATTTGTGACTCGAAATAACAAACTTTTTCGACAAGTACAAGAGCAACTAAGCGACCTGAATGCGGTATTACAAGAAAACTTAATCGGAATACGGGTGGTGAAAGCGTTTGTGCGGGAGTCTACCGAAAGGTCGCGTTACACAACTCTCAATGATGCCCTAATCAAGGCAAATATGAAGACCATTAGCGGTATTCGTGATACATTCCCGTTTATCTTTTTATTAAGTAATTTAGTAACATTGGCAGTTTTCGGATATGGGGGAGTAGAGGTGGTTGGAGGTAGATTCTCCATTGGTGAACTGGTAGCGTTTAACTCCTACCTAGCGTTGATTCTCCAACCAATTGTATTAATTGGATTTGCTGCACCTGCGATCGCTCAATCAGCTGCTTCAGCAGAACGGGTTTATGAAGTTGTGGATGCAGAGATAGAAATTCGCGATCGCCCTAATGCCATCCCTTTTCACACCTGCGGTGGTAGAATCACCTTTGAAAATGTTTCCTTTCGCTATCCGGGAGCGGCTACTGAAGCTCTTAAAGAAGTTTCCTTTGAAACCAAGCCCAATGAACTAATCGCTGTTCTAGGCATGACTGGTTCCGGAAAAAGCACAATTATGAACTTGATTGCCCGCTTTTATGATGTTACACGGGGAGCAATTCGCATTGACGGGCGGGATGTACGAGATTTTAGCCTCAAAAGCCTTCGATCTCGGATCGGTATTGTGTTTCAGGAAACTACACTTTTCTCTGGGACAATTCGCGAAAATATTGCCTATGCGAAACCTAATGCAAGCTTAGAAGAAGTAATTCGGGTGGCAAAAACCGCACAAATACACGATTTCATCATCAGTCTACCCAATGGCTACGAGACGATTGTTGGTGAACGTGGTGTGGGCTTGTCTGGGGGACAAAAACAACGAATTGCGATCGCCCGTACCTTACTCACTGATTACAGCATTTTGATTTTGGATGATAGTACCTCTGCTGTGGATGCCAAAACTGCTGCCCAAATTCAAGCCGAGTTAGATGGTTTGATGCGCCAAAAAGCATGTACAACGTTTGTGGTGGCTCAACGTATTAGCACCATCAAAAATGCTGATCGCATTTTTCTGATTGACAAAGGACGATTGGTAGCACAAGGTACTCACGAAGAATTGATGCAAACCAGCCCGCT
Source organism: Nostoc sp. PA-18-2419 (assembly GCF_005869855.1). GTDB lineage: Bacteria > Cyanobacteriota > Cyanobacteriia > Cyanobacteriales > Nostocaceae > Nostoc. Next base: position 3,470 of record NZ_SZNH01000046.1, read on the forward strand.
TTACGGCGTAATTTTGGAATCTCAGGTAAAGCAAAAGGAGAACAAATGAGAACCACAGCTGCGGTTGCTGTATCCCAAGAACAAACTACTCGGCAAGTCTCGACCTTAGGGCGCTTTTTGCAATATCTAAAACCTTATCGCAAAGAAATTCCCATTGCCATCACACTGGTATTGATTGGTGCCATTACCCAGGCAGTTGGGCCATTCTTTATCGGCTGGTCAATTGATAACCTAATTGCTAAAGGAAATTTGCAAGAACTACTGTTGTTATTAGGGCTACTAGCACTGAATTACGGAGTTAGTACCTTGGCAATCCGGGGTCAAATTATCCGAGTCGGTTGGATTATGCAGCGATTGCTGGCTCAACTAAGGCAAGATATTTTTATTAAAATCCAAAGTTTACCCTTGAGCTTTTTTGACCGCAGCGAAGCAGGCGATTTAATGAGCCGCTTGTTAAATGATGTCAACACTGTGAATCAGGCATTTGGATTGACGATCGCTCAAATGCTGGGTAACACTTTCAGTTTAGTTGGGATTGTGATTGCCATGCTCTCAATTAATCTGCAACTCGGCTTATTGAGTAACTTGGTTGTGCCAGTGATGATTTTTACCACAGGCTTATTTGCACGCTGGGCAAGAAGCAGATTTCGTGTTACACGACAAACTATTGGCGAACTTTCCGCCAAGTTGGAAGAAGATATTGGCAGTGTGCGCGAAGCACAGGCATTTAATCGCGTACACCTGAACATTTCAGAATTCGAGATTCTCAACGCCGCTAATCGCAACGCTAATGTCCAAGCTGTAGCTATTACTTCAGCCTTTTTGCCGTCCATCGATTTTCTCAATACTTTAGCAACCGCAGGTGTATTGGCTTATGGTGGTTATCTGGCAGTGACAGGAAGCGCAACGGTGGGTGTGATAACATCCTTTTTACTTTATGTACAGCAGTTCTTTCGCCCTATCCAAATTCTCAGCCAGTTTTATACCCAAGCTCAATCTGCATTTGCTGGATTAGAGCGAATCTTTCTGCTGCTCGATGAACCGTCACAACTCAATGATGCGCCTGATGCTACCGAAATGCCACCGATTCAAGGTGAAGTAAGATTTGAGAATGTCAAGTTTGGCTATAATCCAGACCAACTGGTTCTCAAAGGGATAAATTTGCATAGCCAACCAGGGCAGATGGTTGCGTTAGTAGGGTCAACTGGTTCGGGAAAAAGTACAATTATTAATTTGATTTTGCGCTTTTACGATGTATCGAGTGGTGCAGTGAAAATTGATGACATTGATGTGCGTAGTGTTACTCAAGCAAGTTTACGGCGTCAGATTGGCATCGTGCTGCAAGACAATATTCTGTTCAGCGGCACCGTTGCGGAAAACATTGCCTTTGGCTCTCCCTATGCTAGCCAAGCTGATATCGAAGCAGCTGCACAGATGGCGAATGTCCATGAATTTATCACCTCATTACCACAGGGCTATACAACTCGATTGGGTGAAAAAGGCGCTCCTTTGAGTCAGGGACAGCGACAGCTAATCAGCATTGCCCGTGCGGTATTAATTAATCCCCGAATTCTCATACTTGATGAAGCAACCAGCAGCATTGATACCCGCACAGAAGCTCTAGTACAAACTGCGATCGCCCGCTTACTCGAAGATCGTACTAGTTTCGTGATTGCCCACCGCCTCAGTACAGTTACCCAAGCAGACTGCGTGTTAGTAATGCAACAGGGACAAATTGTAGAGCAGGGTACTCACGCAGAACTCATCCGTCAGCAGGGTGTCTATGCAAATCTTTACGCCCTCCAACTGGGGGCAGCAGACATGGTAAAAGGAACTGGGTGATCAGAGTCAGGGTGAGGGTACAGGAGAATAATCAATAACAAATGATTGTCTTGACTAGAAGTTCTCTACCCACGGACGTAGTTCCACTTCCCATGTCCAAGCACTGCGGGGTTGGCGGAGAATATTAAGATAAGTTTGGGCGATCGCATCTGGGTCAAGAGTGCTATCTGGTTTATCTGCTGGATCTTGGTAAGCTGCTGAACGGATTCCCCCATCAATTATGAAATGCGCCACATGGATATTTTTTGGTGCTAGTTCCCTAGCGATACTCTGAGCTAAACCGCGCAGTGCAAATTTACCCATTGCAAAGGGAGCAGAGTGAGGAAAACCCTTAATACTCGCTGAGGCTCCAGTAAAAAAGATTGCACCACTCCCCTGCTGCAACATCCGTTTGGCAGCAGCTTGGGCAACCAGAAAGCCACCGTAGGCAGTCACTTCTAGAGTTTTTGCCACTCCATTTGGATCTAGCTCAACTAAAGGGCCGCGCACGCGGAAACTAGGGTTATAAATCACGATATTTGGAGAACCTAGCTGATTTTCAACATCAATAAATAATTGTTCCACCTCATCTGGCTTGGAGGCATCAGCAGCGAAACTAACTGCCCCAATTTCACCACTCAGCTGAGTGAGTTTCTCAATTTGGCGAGCAGCTAAAGCGACACTTATTCCCTCTTTGGCAAATAAGCGGGCTAAAGAAGCACTTAGTCCACTGCCGGCTCCCACTATCAATGCTGTTGTTACCATAATTTCAATTTTCCTATTGAGTATGACTTACTTCCTTGAGTCCAGTTACAACCAAGTCAAGGGTGGCGTGATTACAATTATTGGGATTTAGATGTAGATAAACAACTAAAACATTCATAGGATTAAATATTAAGAATTGATTCTAGCTGAAGATACCTCTAAATTGCCCCTAGTTGGACTTTCACCAATCCGCAGTACACAAACTGCGGCAATCAGGCATAAAACCCCTGATAAAATGAACGCTTGCAAATAACTACCCGTCCAAGTTCTTAACACCCCAGCTCCTAATGCTGCTGTGGCTGCACCGATTTGATGTCCTGCTACAATCCAGCCGAACATCACGCCGACATTTTCTTTACCAAAGACATTGGCAACAAGACGGACTGTAGGCGGTACAGTGGCAATCCAATCAAGTCCATAAAAGACGGCGAAAATAGAAAGTCCATAGAAGGAAAAGTTGAAACTGAAGGGCAAGAAAATCAAAGACAAACCCCGCAATCCGTAGTACCAAAACAATAAGTAGCGATTGTTCCAGCGATCAGATAGCCAACCGGACATAGTAGTTCCAAAAAAATCGAACAGTCCCATGATTGCCAAAAGACCAGCAGCCTTGACTTCAGGGATACCGTGGTCAATACAAGCAGGAATCAGATGAGTCCCAATTAACCCATTTGTGCTAGCACCACAGATAAAAAAGCTACCAAATAATAGCCAGAAATCTCGATTACGTATTCCCAGCCAGAGAGCATTAAGGGTGGAAGCGATGGAATTTGCTCTAGGTTGTAACACTTCCACAGTTTCGCTGTTGTCGCCAAAGGCTCGCAAACCGATATCCCCCGGACGATCGCGCATAAAGGCTGCGATCGCTGGAATAATTAAAAGTGCTGCACCAGTCAGAGCCAGAGCCGCAGTTCGCCATCCAAAGCGATCAGCTATTGAAGCCAGCATCGGCAGAAACACTAATTGCCCCGTGGCTGTACTAGCTGTCAGGATACCGAGAACTAAACCCCGCTTTGACAAAAACCAACGATTGACGACAATAGCACCTAAAACTAGGGCAATAACCCCGCTACCACTACCGACAACTACACCCCACAGCAAGACTAGCTGCCAAGACGCTGACATCAAAGTAGTTAAACCGACACCAAGCGCAATGATAGCAAGTGAGAATACCATCATCCGGCGAATGCCGATCCGCTCCATAAGTGTGGCAGCAAAAGGGCCAATTAATCCGTAGAGTATTAAGTTAATGGAGATTGCCAAAGATATAGTCGCTCTACTCCAGCCAAACTCGTGTTCGAGAGGCACTATAAAAACTCCCGGAGCAGAGCGAATTCCAGCCGCCACCAGCAAGGCTAGGAATGTTAAACCCGCGACGAGCCAGCCATAGTGAAGCGAACGACGTGCTAGGAAGGATGGTAAGGACATGGTTTGGAGGGGAGAGTGGGGAAGCAGGGGGGCAGGGGGCAGGGGGCAGGGGCAGACGAGTGGAGATTAAAGACTCATTCACGAGTATCGAAGACTCGTTGGCGAGTATTAAAGACTCATTAAAGGAGTTCAAATACTCATTTGCGAGTATTAAAGACTCATTAAAGGAGTTCAAATACTCATTCACGAATATTAAATACTCATTAATGGAGTTCAGATACTCATTCCCTATTCCCAATGCCCAATACCCCATTCCTAATTTAGAAAGAACTACCCTGCATAAGGATTACCGATTCTGTCTACAGAGACATTGGAGGAGAATGGCAAACGACCTGGATTTAAGCGTGGTTCTGCTGCATAGCCAACAGGAACTAAAACAGCGATCGCTAAATCTGGATTATCCCCAGCACCAATGACTTGTTTTACCTGATCTTCAGTCCAACCGTTCATAAAACAAGTGGATAATCCTAGACTTTCTGCCGCTAACACCAAATGGGTAGCGGCAATGATGGCATCTTTAATCGCATATTCGCGTCGCTTGTCGCCCAGGGTTGATTGAAATTGGGGGATGGCGGTTTTAAAGTAGTTTATTGTACCTTCATTCCATGCTCCAGTTTCCAGTCCCTGCTCTAGAATTGAGGCCAAGTTTTGTTCGCCTGCGTTAGGATCGGCGGCAAAGACAAAGGTTACAGGTGCTTGGACAATTTGCTGTTGATTAAAAGACGCTGCTGAGAGTGCTGCCTTTTGCGCTTCATCTTGGACAAGAATAATTTGCCAGTCCTGGAGATTATAGCTGCTAGGTGCAGCCACGGTTAACTCTACTAGTTGCTTGAGCAGTTCTGGGGTGATGGGGTCTGTTTTAAAAGTTTTGATGGCACGACGTTGAGCGATCGCACTGGGTACATCTAAAGGTTGGGTTTGAGTGATGGAACTCATGAGATTCTCCTGATAATTGAGTATGACAGGGTTTTGGATTTTATAGCCGTAGTCACACAGGTTAGGACATAAGGATGGGGTGAAACAAGATAGTTAGCAATAGTTTTACCTCCTGCCTCCTGCCTCCTGCTATATATCTAAAGTGATTGAAAACGTTAAACAGCAGGGCAATGTAATTATGTTCCTCTCTAATTGGCAGTCTTAACCGGGTTAGAGATATGCTCGTGGATAATCCGCCATTGTCCCTCTCGCTTTTGCCATACAAGCGTCGCATGAGCCGTAATTTTAACCGCTTCATTCGCTATAGTGGCTGCTGTACTCTCAAAAATCAGAGCAGAGACGGTAATATTATCACCTGTAAATATCTGAATATCTCCAACTGATTTAACTTGCCACTGTGCTATTGCTGTCATGAACGGCTTCCATATCTCCTCATAAGATTGCCATCCTTGAATTTGAGTGGTCTGCGGTGAGAGGGTATCGAAGGCGAGGAATTGTTGATCTTGCCAATAAAGATTATCTAGAACAGAAAAATCAAAGGGTTTGTCACCTGCACTAAACGCAGCTAGCCAATCATTAACCCGTTGTTTGATTTCCGTTTCTTCTAAAGTATCTGTCATAGTTCACAACCAATTTACACAACCATTTTGTTGTATCTGGGAAAAATCTCAAACTTTTTAGTTGAATTTGATACTTTCGAGTGCGGGAAGTGGATTTTAATTATTCACAGGAGAAGAATTACGCCTTAGCTACCGGCTCATTAGCAGCTGACCAAAATGGATAGTCTGTATATCCCTTTTCATCGCCACCATAAAAGCTTGCTTGATTTGCTTGATTTAGTGGTGCATTCAAAGCGAAGCGTCGCKGTAAATCGGGGTTGGATATAAATAACGTGCCAAAGGCAACCAAATCTGCTGCTTTGTTTGCCAGTACAGCATCGCCTTTTTCACGAGTATAACCACCATTGACAATCAGTGTACCTGTAAAGCGATCGCGTATATGACTAGTGGGTACTATTATTCCGCCATGTCTAATGTCTGCCTCTATTGCCTCAAAAATATGCAGATATGCCAAATTAAACTGGTTCAACGCTTGAGCCGCATAACCGAATGTCTCCAAGGGATTGGAGTCATGCATATCGTTAAAAGTCCCACTCGGAGAAAAACGTACCCCTACTCGGTTAGAATCCCACACACTAGTTACCGCCTCTGTCACTTCCAACAGGAATCGGGCACGATTTTCAATGTCACCTCCATATTTATCTGTGCGTTGATTCGCCCCATCCCGGAGAAACTGATCTATTAAATAACCATTAGCTGCGTGAATTTCCACCCCATCAAACCCAGCCGCTAGGGCATTTGCTGCTCCCTGACGGTACTGTTCGACTATTTGTGGTATTTCCGAAGTTTCTAAAGCACGGGGAGTAACAAAGGGTTTTGGCCCCTGATAAGTTGAAGCCTCACCTTTAGGAGCAATAGCAGAAGGTGCCACAGGTAAAGCTTTATTCGGTTGTAAATCAGGGTGAGAAATCCTGCCTACGTGCCATAGTTGCAGAAAAATTCTCCCTCCCTGCTGATGTACGGCATCGGTTACTAACTTCCATCCTTCCACCTGTTCTGGTGAATGAATTCCTGGTGTAGCAGGATAGCCCTGTCCTTCAGGAGTTACCTGTGTTGCTTCAGCAATAATCAGTCCGGCAGAAGCACGTTGGACGTAGTAGGTAGCATTTAGTTGGTGTGGCACGTTTCCCTCACCTGCCCTGTTTCGAGTTAAAGGTGCCATTACTATCCGGTTCGGTAGTTCCAGATTCCCTAATTGATAAGGAGAGAATAAGTTGATATCAGTACTCATTGGTTGTGTCTCCAAATTATTTTTGTCATTAGTCATTACGCATTGGGCATTGAGAATAAGGTGTTGGATAAGCTAAACCACATCTAGTTTGCATGTTTAAATTTATATAATTTTTGTGGAGTGGGCATCTTGCCCGCTCAAATGATGCAAGTTAAATGTGGAACAGCTTACTAATAAGAAAAATTCATTCCCTAATTCCCAGTCCCTAATCCCACACACTAAACAATCGACCGAATAACGCCACCATCTACCCGCAAAGCCGCACCATTAGTTGCTGATGCTACGGGACTAGAAAGATACACTACGATCGCTGCTACTTCTTCATTAGTTGCAAAGCGTTTGATTAAGGAACTTGGACGCACATTTTGAAAAAATTCCGCCTCAACGTCAGCGCGAGTAATACCGCGTTCCTGCGCCAGGTTGTTGATAAAATCTTCAACTCCTTCTGAACGAGTTGGCCCTGGTAGGACTGAGTTTACTGTGACTCCACTACCAACAGTCATTTCTGCTAGACCCCGGGCAATAGCAAGTTGTGCCGTCTTAGTTGTGCCGTAATGAATCATTTCCACTGGAATCTGAATAGCAGATTCACTGGAGATAAAAATTATCCGTCCCCAGTTTTGCTCTAGCTGCTTTTGCAGATATTGCCGACTCAAACGGACTCCGCTGAGTACGTTAACTTCAAGTATTTTTAACCAGTCTTCATCAGTAATCTCAAAGAAGCTTTTTGGCTCATAAATACCCAGATTGTTAATTAGGATATCAACGTCAGGAACTTCTTGAAAAAGTTGTTCTACTCCTGCTTTTGTACCTGCGTCAGCAACAACACCAGAAACTTTTGCTTCGGGTATACTTTGCTGAATTTTGGCGATCGCCTGTGCTACTCTTTCTTCAGATCGACCGTTGACAATCACTGATGCACCCTCTTGAGCTAACCCAACAGCTATGGCAAAACCAATGCCTGCCGTTGAGCCAGTTACCAGTGCGGATTTACCATGCAATTTTAAGTCCATTTCTTTCTTTCCCCGTTAATTTGCTCTGGGACTGGGTATTGGGGAAGGTAGACCCCCTGAAGGGGTAATGGGTACTGGGTACTAGTCATTCTCCCCATCTTCTCATCTCCCCACACTCCCCACACTCCCCCATCTCCCTAGTCCCTAGTCCCCAATCCCAGATTACAGATGCTGTGCTAAGGTCTTATTTAATGTGGTCTTTGGGACTGCCCCCACGACAGTATCTACTTGCCGACCTTGTTTAAAAACCATTAACGTTGGAATACTGCGAATTCCGTAATGACTGGCGACAGTAGGATTTTGATCTGTGTTCAGCTTCACTACTTTTACCTGTCCTTCATATTCAGCAGCAACTTCGTCTACAACCGGAGCTACCATCCGACAAGGGCCGCACCACGGTGCCCAAAAGTCCACTAAGACTGGAATTCCACTTTCTAAGACTTCTTGTTTGAATGTGGCTTCTGTGACATTTGTAATGGATGACATAAATTGCCCTCCTGATTTAATTCTATTATTCGATAATATCGAACAATAAAAATATATGCCACTTGATGAGATAATGCAAGTATGAGATTCCTTTATCATCCAGATAGAAAAAATATTTCTTTACCGGCAGTATTGTATGCATTGGGTGACCCAGTGCGGTTAGAGATTGTGCGGCTGTTGGCTAGTGAGGGAGAACAATGCTGTGCCAAATTTGATTTTGCGATCGCTAAGTCTACTATGTCTAATCATTTTAAAATTTTACGTGAATCGGGGATAGTATTTACACGTAAAGAAGGAACACAGCACATTAATATACTGCGGCGTGAAGATTTAGAGATGCTGTTTCCAGGTTTACTAGATGCGGTATTGAAAGCAGCTCAACCATTGTCTGTCGATTCCACTGGTAGTAAACAAACAGCCTCAACCAGAGGTAGGGCACAAGGTTGGTGATGGTAAGAGGTCAAGATCAATTGCTATTGGTCAGTTATATTACGTCCAACTTGAATTTTACTTAAATCACGAAATAATGCTTCATGCCCACCCTCAAATACCACTGTGCGTAAGTATTTATAGCCTTGTGTACCAACAGAAGCAATAAAATTAACGTCCTTACTTCAGCGATATTCTTCAAAATCATTGCTAGAAGGGTTCCATCACCGAAGTAAGCAGAACCCTTCGTAAGGATGTCACAATCTAAACATTTAAGAACTGTGAGAATTTTGCTGTGGTGTTCTAACCTCAAGGTCATACACAAACTTGCAACCAGGATTTATACTGTCTGGGGAGTTCGGTGAAAAAATTCAGTTCCTCACCCTCAAGATTATTGAATAGGTTACGGTATTGCCAACCACGCTCGTAGCGGCGTAATCCTAACCAAATTGTTAAGGATAAAAGTATCAATCCTAATACAATTACACCCATGACCTATTGCAAATTCTCAGTATTTCAGACACAATACTATGTCTATTGATAGACGACAAAATTTTTTTTGCTGTGGCGCCGTGTTAATAACTAGTGTTGAGTGTTGAGGTTGAACGGTTTTTAATGCAAACACAAGACAGAGTAAAAGTCAAGCAAGTCGCACAAGCGATCGCAGCCAGCCAAGAATATCTACTTTCAATTCAAAATCCAGCAGGTTACTGGTGGGCAGAGTTGGAATCGAATGTCAGCATCACTGCTGAAGTTGTGCTTTTGCATAAGATTTGGTCAACAGATCAAAAAAGACCTTTGCACAAAGTAGTAGCTTACCTGCGTCAAGAGCAACGGGAGCATGGCGGCTGGGAGCTTTTCTACGGTGATGGGGGAGAACTTAGCACTTCAGTTGAAGCTTACATGGCGCTGAGACTGCTGGGTGTACCAACAACCGATCTGGCAATGATTCGGGCGCGAAAATTTATTCTCCAACGAGGTGGTATCAGCAAAACTCGGATTTTTACTAAGTTACACTTAGCCTTGATTGGCTGTTACAACTGGCGCGGTATTCCCTCGTTACCACCTTGGATAATGCTGTTGCCCAAAGCTTTCCCGGTGAATATTTACGAGATGTCTAGTTGGGCGCGTTCCAGTACTGTACCGTTATTGATTGTATGCGATCGCAAACCAATTTTTCTCACTAACCCAATTATCAACCTAGATGAACTATATGTTCAAGGTGTGGAGCAAGTCCAATGGGAATTAGCCAAAAATAACGATTGGACAGATTTATTCCTCACCCTTGATGATGGTTTCAAGTTGGCAGAACGCTTGAATTTAGTTCCCTTCCGCCAAGAAGGCATCAAAGCTGCTGAAAAGTGGATTGTAGAACGGCAAGAAGCTACAGGTGACTGGGGCGGTATTATTCCAGCAATGCTGAATTCTATGCTGGCTTTGCGAAGTCTGGATTATGAGCAAAGCGACCCGGTTGTAGAACGAGGGTTGCAAGCAATTGATAACTTTGCGATTGAAACTGAGGACTGCTACCGAATACAGCCTTGTATTTCACCCATCTGGGATACAGCTTGGGTGATGCGTGCCTTAATAGATTCTGGTTTTCCACCAGATCATCCGGCTATAGTTCGAGCTGGCGAATGGTTGCTGCAAAAGCAAATTTTGGACTACGGAGATTGGGCTGTCAAAAATCGCCAAGGAAAACCAGGGGCTTGGGCGTTTGAGTTTGAAAATCGCTTTTATCCCGATGTTGATGACTCGGCTGTGGTGGTGATGGCACTGCATGTAGCGAAACTCCCTAATGAAAAAAACAAGCAGGCTGCGATCGCCCGTGCCTTAAAATGGATTGCATCTATGCAATGTAAACCAGGCGGCTGGGCTGCTTTTGATTTGGACAATGACCAAGATTGGCTTAACTCCATTCCCTATGGAGATTTAAAAGCAATGATTGACCCTAACACCGCAGATGTTACCGCCAGGGTAATAGAAATGCTAGGCTCTTGTAATTTGTCAATTAATACCCACAATTTAGAGCGGGCGTTTAGTTATCTTCTGAGCGAACAAGAAACTGAAGGCTGTTGGTTTGGTCGTTGGGGTGTAAATTATATTTATGGTACTAGTGGCGTTTTGTCAGCTTTAGCGTTGATTGAACCCCAAAAGCATAAATTTAGTATAGAACGGGGAGCAGCTTGGTTATTGGGATGTCAAAATCCAGATGGTGGTTGGGGCGAAACTTGTCGCAGCTACAACGATCCCAGCCTTAAAGGAAAAGGAAATAGTACTGCATCTCAAACTGCTTGGGCTTTAATTGGTTTGTTGGCAGCAGGTGAAGCAACTGGTAAATTAGCGTTTGAGGCTATTGAACGGGGGATTGGCTACCTTGTGGCAACTCAACAGCCAGATGGTACTTGGTTTGAAGCAGACTTTACAGGTACTGGTTTCCCTTGCCATTTTTATCTCAAATATCACATGTATCAACAATATTTTCCTTTAATTGCGCTAGGTCGTTATCAAGCAGTAATTGGAAAAGATTAATTGTTGACTGATGACTGTTAACAGTCATCAGTCAACAACCTATTAATTATTGAGTATTTGGTACTAAAAAATACTTCTATTGTCAATTCCTAATCTTTAATTTTTAGGTTTGTCATTTCTCCTTCTCTGACCTCCAGTAGTAATCACTTATGATTAAAATCTCTGTGCGTAATCAGGTCAGCTTTGATAATAAGTCTTCCACTTAATTTGCGGAAAGTTCTACTAGTAATGTATTCATTAAGATATTGATTATTGTATCATATTTTTGGTAGAAAATGAGTCTAAAGCTATGTAGCGATCGCTAATATCAAATCCATTAAAAGCTGAACTAGATTGCTTTTACAGCAGAATATTTTTATCAGCTATACTATTTTTTAGTAGATTATTTATACTTTTATGGGTAACGTAAATATAATCTAGTGTTAAATTTGAAGAAAGTAACTTAATTTCCAACGTAAAAAGTTTAACTTTACTAATTATGTCTCTATCAATATAAAATATTTTATTTACAAGTAAAGCACTATAAAAATATAGAATATTAGTCTATATTCAACATATTTAAACCAACCAAAAGGCAGATTCACCCAGCTATAATTACTTCTAATATATTGAATACGAAACAAAGGGCGTTACGAGTTGAGGGTGCTATTAATCCAAGGACTTAGATAATCACAGAGTAAAAGCAAAAACTTTTACTCTGTGTTTATTTGTTTATATCAACTTTCAAAAATTTTAAATTCTGCTCGTAAAGTGCTAAATTTCTGCACCTGGTTTTGATTCGGCACCCATTGGTCCGACGTAATCACGGAAAACAGTAATCTGTTGCTCAAAACCTAATGTTTGAATTTGACTAAACAGTGTTTGAGATCCTGAGGAAAGCTCATAATCTTCAGGTATAGGAATGACAGTGCCATTTTTCATACCTTCAGCTAATAGATACCAAAAGAGTAACTTAGTAGTATCCCCTAAAGAACCATATTGACGAGAAATTTCTGTATCAGCTTTGTTAATCAAATCACGCTGAATTTGTAATTGTTGTTCTTGAGATAGTTCTTTAACTTGATCAAATAAACCTTCAGCAATAGCTGGGGAAGCAGTGCTAGCACCAGGGGCCGCGGGAGTAATTGAGCCACCCATTTCTTTATAGATAAACCAAAACAAAGCCAGCTGTTGATCTACATCTAATTTTCGCCAAGCTTCTACATGTTGACGAATAATTGGATCGCCAGTTTGCGTAGATGTCATCGTTAACTCCAATTGCGATTAATTTACTATTATTTGCAACGTTATCAAATTTACATTTAAAGTTTTACCCTACTGAAGACAGATGTATTTAAGTCACAAAGAAGAAGAAATTAGGAATGAAACATAAATTGGGCAAAGTGTAGTCCTGCATGAGAAAGATTACAACTTAGGACTTAGATAAATCTTGGCTTGTTCAAAAAGTTGGGGAGTTGAGTATTAGCAGGTGTTGTAGGGTTAGTTACCCCATCCGCTAACCAATAACAAATGACCAATTAACTTTGCAGCGCCCTCCAGAGAATATGCCCAGATAAGAGCATCATCACGGAAATACTTAGCTGATAAGCACGAGTACGAAGCGGCTGCATAGCACGTAGATAAGCTATAGAATGCACAAAACGTGACAAAACAAATACTGGAAAATAAATTAAAAGGCCTTGTTCCCAGCAGCCCAAGTTAATATAAGTAGTCGCTAGAAATAGGAAAATCGGAATATTTTCCACATCATTGTTTAAGCTCTTAGTAGCGCGTTCCAGTAATTGAGACTCTTGTACAACTCCACTTCCTCCTTTGCCAAAGGTAGCAGCATCTTCTGGTGTAGAAAAATTATTTGATTTTTGGCGAGTATTGACTTGGATTAAGGCTATAGCGAACATTTTCAGAAATAGAGTAACAACGGTTATTCCGTAAATTTTCCAAGCGAACATAGTTGTCACTCATTCCTTACCGGCAACAGCAACAATCTTCTCATTTTTTGATACATTTATCAGATGTTTAAAAAACCTAGTATTTGGCGCAGTTAAACTACAATTATGCTATTAATTCAGATAAAAAAATCTCAATTTATACTCTAACCCAGCAATACCTCTTTTTTAACTAATACAACCTGAGCGCTTTATAAACTGCCAGAAATCGGCAACAGCCAAACTGTTACGACGATTCAGAATCCATGAGCCAGACTGCTTCTTGCCTGCTAAATAGAACCAAGGAGAGGTTGCATAGCTGGAAATGTATAGCAAAATTTCCCAATCGAGACTGGTGGCACAGAAGTCGAATGCATCGCTGAACCACATAACTTCCAAGCCATAAGTGCCTGCTAGTTGAGCTAATTGAGAGGCTGCTTGATGAGTGATGGGTCTGTGGGCTTGTATCTGCATATGATTGATAATAATGTAACGGAATGCCTGCTTGTAAAGATGTCCAACCCAACTTTCTGCCCAGAACACCTTGGCGTTAGATATCTGGGTAAATACCCTGCCTGCAACACCTTTATAACATTCTAAAAAAACCTCTTCACAATGCACTCCAAAAACCCCAACAGTTAAACATTCAGATCGGGGACTTTCGCCATCTTGCAACTGATAACTATAGTATTCGTATAAACTTTCTATATCTGGTGAAGCATCCTGTACAAAAGCACACCAAGGCACACGTTCGCCCCACTCAGTTTGAGAAGTGTCTACAACGAAATCAGGAGCAGATACACCCATTTTCAACAGAAAATTATAATAATCTAATGGCAAAGTCAGTGCCGAGACTTGATAGACAAGCTCAGCAAAAGCATCGATTTGTGCTACAGAAGCCCCTTGAATTATCTGAGGAAAGTTTGGGTGATAACGGGCTACTAGGTGAATAAAGCCTTCAATACTGTGGTTGCACATCATTAATACTAGTTCTCTAAAAGACGGCTATAGAAAATGACGCCGAGATTGATTTGTTGCAATATTTTAGAGAATTGGTATAAGTTGGACTTTTGATAGATTAAAAATTTACTTTTTCGACTTGAAGATGTACCTGTAAAATTTCTTGAATTATTTGTTGTATAGCCTGTTTACTGAAGCTACCATCTACCTGCACAATTCGTGAGGGATTGGATGCTGCTAATTGTGCGTATCCTTGCTGAACGCGGCGATGAAAAGCAATTGTCTCTTGTTCGATGCGGTCTAATTCTGCTTCACTTCCTCGTTTGCGGGACAGTCCCACCTCGACATTGACATCCAGCCAAATAGTTAGATCACTTTCTAAGCCGCCAGTGGCAATATAGTTGAGTTGATTGATTAAGTCGATATTCAAACCTCGACCATATCCTTGGTAGGCAATGGTAGAGTCAGTGTAGCGATCGCATAAAATATATTTTCCTACTGCCAGATTTGGCTTGAGTTCTTGTTCGACGTGTTGCGCTCTATCAGCAGCATATAACAAAAGTTCTGTGACTTCGGCAACTGGTTTATCCTCTGCCTTGGATAGTAGCAAGCGCCGAAGATCCAAGCCTAAGTGCGTTCCCCCTGGTTCGCGAGTTACCAATACAGAAATACCTGAACTTTCCAACCACTCTTGACAAAGCTGTATTTGGCTGGTTTTACCGCAGCCTTCCACCCCTTCAAATACAATTAATTTGCCACCCATGCTTTTTGCTGCAACAATAGCGCCGACTGTAAAATCCTAACCTGCTATTGCGATCGCTGAGTCAACGAAGAGGCAAAGCCTGGATTTCTCACTTGTGAGAAATCCAAAAAGTGTGGGAGGAAAGGCAGGTGTGGGAGGAAAAGGAGGATGGGGAAGAAATCTTGCCCCCCCTCTCTTTGCACACTTCCCACACTCCCCCATCCCCTTATCTCCCTACACTTCCCACACTATTGTGAGAAATCTGGGAAAGGTATAGGGTAAGGCTTACGCAGCAATACGAAAAATCAAGGGTTTAGACAAGGGATATAGGCGTGTAAAGGATTAAAACTTGATTTACAACTTCAAAACTTGATTTACAACTTTAAACTTGATTTACAACTTTAAAACTGCGTGGTGGCTAGTGGCTATTCTACCTTTAGGTCAGGTTTCTGCTGAGACATTACTTGGAGGCTATTAGCTGAGGCGATCAATTCCTAACTGCTCATGTATGATCATAATTTTGACTCCCATTGTGTCGTCTTCTGTGCCAAGCCCAGAAATGCTCTGATTACTGGAGAGGAATCATGCTGCCGCCAAGTAAGATAGAGTCCGGTTTTAGGTATCTGCTCTTGTAAGGGTCTGTAAATGACTCCGCTTCTGTGAAAGTTTTGCAAGGAGGCCGGAACGAAAGCAATGCCCAGTCCTGCTGCAACTAAGCCGATGATAGTTTGCATCTGAACTGCCTCCTGAGCAACTTTCGGACGAAATCCAGCTTGTTGACAAATATTAATAATTTGCTCGTAAAAGATGGGTCCCATTTTGGCGGGAAATAGAATAAATAATTCATCTGCCAAAGTGGAGAGAGATACCTTAGTCTGGGCAGAGAGTGGATGGGTTTGTGGCAACGCCAATACCAATGATTCTTGTAAAATACATTCCACACTCAAACCTGGCTCGATGATGGCAGAACGAACAATGCCAATATCAACCTGTTTGTGATGCAGGGCTTGAATTTGCTCTTGCGTCGTCAGTTCCTGCAATCCCAGTTCTACAGCAGGAAACTGTTCTCGAAAGACACTTAAAATATTTGGCAGTACGGTGTACGTTGCCGAGCCGACAAACCCGATCGCCAACCGTCCAACCTCACCTCGCCCTATCCGTTGTGTTACTTTGATTGCCTCTTCGAGTTGGGCTAACACCAAGTAGGATCGCTCTAAAAATACTTTGCCTGCTTCAGTTAGATGCACTTGCCGCTTCGTTCTCTCAAACAGCTTGACTCCTAGTTCATCTTCCAAATCACGAATCTGCTGACTGAGCGGGGGTTGGGAAATGTGCAACCGTTCCGCTGCTCGGCTAAAGTGTAGTTCCTCAGCTACGGCGATGAAGTAGTGCAGATGGCGTAATTCCATCACATTTATATCTCTAACCTATTAATCTTAGTCAAATATATATTGGACAGTCACATGAGTGTCTCCTATCGTAAGAGATATGAGGCGCGTCTCATGGATTTTGTATTGGAGAAAACAAATGAACTCGGACAAAAATTGTGTCGCTCCTAAAGTTTGGTTGATTACAGGAGCAACTTAGCAATCTAGCTAAAGCAGCGCAAGCCATCATTCAAGCTGTAGAAAGTCCTTATCCAGCAATGCGACTAAGTGTTAGGCACGGATGCCATGAACTTGATTCTGGAAAAACTGTCACGCGTCAAAACGGATTTGGATGCTTGGTGGCAGGTGACTGTAAGTACGAATTATACAGATAGAAACAGTGAGGTAATAGTTGGGTAGCTAAGTTCTAAGCTAGTCATTAGACTGTGCATACACCCACTAAAACCCAGAATTTCAGTCAAGAGGAAGTTAAGTGATTCGACTTGACGGGCAAGTAGCGATTATTACTGGAAGTGGGAGAGGTTTGGGGGCAGCCTATGCCCGATTGCTAGCGGGTAGAGGAGCGCAAGTCGTCGTACACGATGCAGGCGTTAATAAAGATGGAACTGGTTTCGATCCGAACGTGGCGGCTGATGCTGCAAGGAGAATTAAGGAAGCAGGCGGAATTGCGTTTGCGATCGCCGGATTTCTTGATAGCAGAGAGAATTGCACACACCTAGTGGAAACCGCGCTAGAGAAATTTGGCCGCCTCGACATCTTGATCCACAATGCTGGATGGGTCGCATACCAATCAGTAGAAGACCTAACCCCTGATTTTTTGCAGCGAGCCATTAAAGTTAACATCGAAGCGCCAACGTGGTTGGCTCAAGCGGCCTTTCCAATTATGAAACGGCAAAACTACGGACGAATCGTGCTGACGACTTCGGATAGAGCTATTTATCAGCAATATGCCCTTAGTGGTCTGGCTCCTTATGCGATGGGTAAAATGGCACAGATAGGTTTGATGAACGTGCTTGCGATTGAAGGCAAAGAGCATGGAATTCTCGTTAATGCAATTTCGCCAGTAGCCAAAACGCGGATGTGGAACGTACAAGATGAGCCAGAGGAATTGCGACCAGAGCAAGTAGCTCCTGGAGTGTTATATCTCGCTTCTGGTGAATGCCGAGAGTCTGGATTTATATTAAGGGCAAGCAATGGTCAATTCACAGCCGTGCGCTGGAGCGAGCGAAACAACGTGGACTATCCGCTGAACCTTGCCGCTGTTGAAAGTTCTACTGCCGAGGATTTGGCTACTCGCTGGCACGAGATTGCTGTGGATGTTGCGTTTTAAGGACTGGGCTGTATCACAAAAACTATTTGATGAGTTATAGGAGCGCAGTTTAGAGTTGATCGCCAAATCCAAGAAAAACATCAAAAGCCGCTTAGTCAAATTGATTGATAAAATTTTGTCAGAAATTTATTGCAACATTTTAGCTTGACATTGGGTTAAGAGTCTCTATTGAGAAGATTGCTAATAAGTAAGTAGGCGTAAATAATTATTCTCAGAATAAGGCAGTTCTTACTAGGAGCAGGGGAGAAAAGAGTTGAGCCTTGTTTACTTTTCTTCACACAGTTTGGTTTTTTATACCCACCTACTTAGTGTGTGTTGAGAAGATTTTATCAGATGGGAATTCTAGCTAATGAGCTTAAATTCCTGTATCCCGCTCCATATTATTAATCATGTCCCATCCTGGTCATGCCCCTTTGAGCCAATCTCCTTACCCTCGCTTGACTAGAACCCTCAGCGCTGTTGAAAGTTCGGGCTTCGGTTTAACAGCTCATATTTCTTGGACAGCATTGGTTCCAGCAATTCATGCCGCCCTTGGCTCACAAGCTATTTTTGTCTGGATACCTGCGGTAATTCTGGGAATGCTGCTCAATTACCAGGTAAAACGCTTGGGTATGCATTTTATCAATGTGGCTGGAGGAACACCGAACTATACTAGTAAGTTGCTGCATAACTATCCAGGACTAGCTTGTTATGCAGCCATTGGATACCTACTAAACTGGGTTTCCTATTTGTCGGTTAATACTATCGTACTCAGAGATTTAGTTGAAGTGAATTTGGCAGGACTAGGTATTGCCTGTCCAGAAATATTTATAGATATTGGCTTTACACTGTTGCCGTTTATAGTAGCGTTTAGTGGTACTCGCGCTCTGAGTATTTTACATTTGTTTTTTATAATTCCAGCCTTTGGACTGCTGATCGCTTTTTGTGTGCAAGGTCTTGGCTGGTTAGGGTTTTCTAATGCTAGTCCTGGGTTTTTTCCTAGCAATTGGTCATCTTTGAGTTTTGTGGATTGGGCTAAGTGGTTTTTTTTCGTCACCTATGCAACCTATAGTTGTGAAACGGCTTCTTCCTTTGTCGCCGATAGCCGCCACCCCGCCAAAACATTGCGCTTTTTGGACGTCGCTGCTTGGATGATGCCACCAATTTTTTTGGGAGGGTCTTGGGTAATTATGCGCTTAGCAACAGATCCAAACCTCAAAGATAATGCCTTTTTGAACCTTGTGGCAGCTTCCCAACCGTTTTGGGGAAAATCGGCACCTGTGAGTGTTACTTTTTTGCTAGTAGCTGCCTGCCTATTAGGTTCGTCAACGGTTGTTTCTAATTGCCCACGAATTTTATATCAACTTGCCTTAGACAACCACATCTCACCAGTATTTTCTGTTATATCACCTCGGGGTGTGTTTGTTCCAGCGCTGACTTTAACACTGGTGTTTTGCCTGATTTATTTATTTTGGGGAGATGTAGCGCGAATTGTGGCGGTTGGTAATGTTGGTTGGTTTGTTTCCTTTATGTTATTCCATTTAGGGCTTTGGTTGCGGCGCAATCAAAGAGAAGTTTTATTGCCCCACATATCTTTAGGAATTTTCCTATTGGAAGTTGTAGTGCTATTGGTGGGTGGATTTGCTTGGGGTTGGCAGAATTTATTGGTTGGGCTATTATTTCCTCTTGGTGTTATAGGAATTGATGCAATAATCCGCCGCGTTCCTTTCCCTCCATTTCATCTGGGTTGGTGGATACGGCGATATCGTGTGCGTCCTGTGGTAATTATCAAAGACTCAGTAATTCTTCAGGTGGCGATTCTGATTTTTCTGCTGTGTAGTGCAGTGGGAATTGGCTGGTTATTTGGCATCAAACTTCACAAAGTCACAACTGGGGGAGGTGAAAATATATTTGTAGTATTGCTAATGAGTGTGGCATTTGTGGGAGTAGCGATCGCCTGTTGGACAAGTTTACCTCAGGTGGTGGCGATCGCAGAAGCACGAGAAGCCGCCGAACACCTATTTACTGTTGCTCAAGATGGTATTTTAGTAGTGGATGAGCGAGGCATTATCCGTCAGGCTAACCCCGCAACAGAATTTTTCTTTGGTGTCTACCCATC
Source organism: Nostoc sp. PA-18-2419 (assembly GCF_005869855.1). GTDB lineage: Bacteria > Cyanobacteriota > Cyanobacteriia > Cyanobacteriales > Nostocaceae > Nostoc. The sequence goes on from NZ_SZNH01000046.1 coordinate 23,174, forward strand.
CCAGTTACTAGGAAATCACCTCAATAAATGGTTACCAAAATTAACTCACTATCCAAGTGAATGGATAAAGCGTAGCGAACAAACCCTACTTTCCAATAGCAAAAACAGAACTCTGGAAGTTTCTATTTCAGACCGACCCCATCAAGATTTTCAGGAGTATGTTGTTATTCTCCACGATATTACCGAACGCAAACAAGCAGAGGAGATATTGCGCGACTCAGAAGCACAATTGCGCCAAGAGGCAAAACAGCTAGCATCTCAACTAGTACAGAGTGAAAAAATGTCTAGTTTAGGGCAGTTAGTTGCAGGTGTAGCGCACGAAATCAACAACCCAGTCAATTTTATCTATGGCAATATTAATTTCGCCAGTAGATATATTGAAGATTTACTCAAATTAGTCCATCTATATCAACAATATTATCCTCATCCAGGCTTGGAAATTCAAAATCAAATAGAAGCGATCGACTTAAATTTTCTGATTATAGACCTGCCAAATTTACTAACTTCTATGCAAGTTGGTGCCGAAAGAATTACAGAAATTGTTTTATCTCTACGAAACTTTTCCCGCTTAGATGAAGCAGAAGTCAAAACTGTAAATATCCATGAAGGTATAGATAGTACACTCCTGATTTTAGAAAATCGCCTTAAGGCTAAACCTAACTTTGTAGGAATCCAGGTGATTAAAGAATACGGTGACCTACCATCAGTAGAATGCTACGCCGGACAACTAAATCAGGTATTTATGAATATTTTGGTAAATGCGATCGATGCTTTGGAAGAGTCATTAGTCATTAGTCATCCGTCATTTACAACTGACAAAACGCAAAGTCTGAGTGAAGGAAACCTCGGCTTAGAACTTTATAAAAAAGGATTAATGACTAATAATAGAGGACAAATTCGTATTCACACTAAAGTCACTAATAATAAACAGGCCATGATTCGCATTACCGATAATGGTCTAGGGATTCCAGAAGATATACAACAACGTTTATTTGAACCCTTCTTTACTACTAAACCAGTTGGGAAAGGTACAGGATTAGGTTTATCTATTAGTTATCAGATTATTACCCAAAAACACCAGGGAAAATTAGAATGCATTTCTACTGTTGGAAAAGGTACAGAATTTGTAATTATAATTCCCCTTAACCAAAAAGTAGTCTAATTATCAACAGATGTAGAAATCCTTTTCATAGATGAAAAAAGCAACATCTCCACTTTCAGGCTGAAGTTTATAGCTGGAGTGTAGGCATCGGTATTTTCTTTGCTGTGCTAATCTTTATTAGCCTCCCTTTCGACGCTAACAACCTTCCCTTAGCGTCCTGTGCTTATTGAATATCTTAACTATGTTCACCCAACCTAAAATTCAAAGCATATACACAGACGGTGCTTGCACTGGTAACCCTGGCCCTGGCGGTTGGGGTGTTGTCGTCTACTTTAGTGATGGCTCAATTCACGAAATGGGCGATGCATCCTCGCACACCACTAATAATAAAATGGAGATGCAAGCCGCGATCGCCGCCCTCGAATTTCTGCAAACATCTCAACAAGTCCAACCCATCACTCTCTACACTGATAGCGAATACCTAATCAACTGTGTTACCAAGTGGGTGAAAGGCTGGAAAAACAAAGGCTGGAAAAAATCAGATGGTAAACCCGTCCAAAACCAAGACCTTTTAGAAACCTTAGATCAACTTAATAGCGAACAAGTAAAATGGCAATATGTTAGAGGACATTCTGGTAACATAGGGAACGAACGTTGTGACGTGATCGCTCGCACCTATGCTAGTGGCAAAACCCCCTCTCTACAACAATTATCTTCTACCAATTTTTATAAAACTTTACCTATCACAAATGAAACAAATGTAGCAAAAGTAGCTGATTCTGATGAAAGCTCTAGAATAACTAACCAAAATACACACCAAGTCACTACTTCTGCACCACAAATAACTGTTATGGAACCATCAACTGGGCTAGCTACAACTGCAACCGATGAAAAATCCTTGGAAATGAGGGTTTTACAACTCCGCAATTTGGTCGAAACTCTGCGTATAGCTGACGAAATTTCTGAAAAAGGCTACTTAATTACTAGTTCCGAGTTAGCAGATTTAATGGATGTCCACGCCAGCGCTGTTACCAGTAGAGGGGATCAGTGGCGCTGGCGAAATTGGATAGTCTCACGAGTACGCCGTGAAGGAAATCAAATTCTTTGGGAACTAGAACGCGGGGATCGAGTGGGAGGTGAAGAGAAGTGAGGGAGATGGGGAGTAATTCGTAATTCGTAATTCCTAATTCGTAATTCAGATGGGGAGATGGGGAGAATAAGTCATAACTCTTGGAAAGCACTTGGGTTAATCGCGTCTCTACTCTTAACTCCTCACTTAGCACTATATTTTCGTCCACGCCATTCGCGTGGGGTGCGGAATGCAGATAAGAAAATTCGTAGCACGGCTATGGGATCGGCTAAAGGAGAAAGCCAGAATAACCAACTTCCTTTGGCATTTTGGCGATCATAGGAAGGTGCGATCGCTATTAGCATACCAAAGCGAATCACCAGCAGAAATAGATTTAAACCCAGCAAGAGAAGTGGGGGAGCAGGTACAGACGCGACGCCAGTCGCTACAACGGGGGGAACCTCCGCAAAACGCTGGCTGATTAATCGCGTTTGTTGTGGGTGAGAAATCAAAAAATAAGTCAGAATTATTAAAAATGGTAAACCCTGGACTGCAAAAAGTAGCCATAAATCTCCCCACAGCTGAGAACGAGAAGTTGCATCTTTGAGGTCAAGACTCCGACCCCATTCCTTCCACGTTTCCATCGCCCCTTCATACATCCGTACTTTCAGTAGTTTTGCGCCATCTAAAAAGCCTACTTTATAACCTTGAACAGCTATATTCCGTGCCAAGGTGACATCATCACAAAAAGAACCACTCGCACAGCTGTAACCACCTACAGCTACTAAAACTGACCGACGACACAAAAAACATTGTCCATTTGCCATTACCCGTTCTGGCTGCTGTGTATTGATTCCAGCTGGGTCAAATCGGTAAAGCAGAGTCATCAACAAAGCTGGTTGTAGCCAACATTCCCCTGGATATTTGAGGATGAACTGGGGTGAAAGGGAAACCAGGTCATAATCTTGTGCTTCGGCTGTCTTCACCAAACCAGCAACTAAACCAGAATGCGGTTGGATATCAGCATCCAGCCCTAGAAACCATTCACTACCTTCTGAACTACATATAAAACCGTTATGCAACGCCCAAGGACGCCCTACCCAACCAGAGGGTAACGGGTCATCTGTCATCAATCGAAAGCGTGGGTCTTTTTGCTGTGTTGCTTTGACCAAATCGGGAGTACCATCACTAGAATTGCTATCTACAACAATAATTTCCCTAACTTCGTAACTTTGGTGAGTTAAACCAGCTAATAGAGGGCTAATACGAAGTGCCTCATTCAGCGTAGGAACCACAACACTAACCCTACCCAGCAGTTCTGGCGTCGGCTGTTGCGGTTCTATTGGTGGATGGCGTCTTGGCCCCTTTAACAGACGCGATAGCAGAATCGCCGTTGCTGGTAGTTGAATAAGTAGCAATAAAAGGGAGATGGCGCTTTCTACTATCAAGGGGTTGTCATTGAGCATTTGTCATTTGTCAATTGTTCAGTTGTCATTTGTGATTGGAGATTAGGGACTGGGAGGAGTGTGGGAGGGTGATGAAATTCTTTCCTTATCTCCTCGCTGTCTACTCTCCACTCCCAAATCTATCTGTTTATTTCAAAATAACTTTTACGCTTGGGACTGAGACTTCCTGAACTACTGGTTCAATAGCAACTTCAGAAGGTGTACTTGAACTCGTAAACCACAGCGCCACAGCCGGAACGACACCAAGTACTAAGCCAAGTAGCACAGGCACGGAAAACCCAGCCGCCAAACTCAGTCCAGCGCCAAACCCAAAGTTAGTTAAATAAACTATTAAGGGAAGGTTAAGTTGCGATCGCTCTAATTTAATTGAGGCTTTTCTCCAAAATAATCCTGCTACAGTCATAAACACTGCACTAGTACCAAACCATCCTGCATAGTTCTGATAAGGTGTTCCGAAGAAAGCTCCCGGTTGCTCCCAATACCAGAAGGGTAAGGAAGATTGACTCATTCCTGGCTCAAGGGCAAAGTCCCAGCAAGTAAACAGTAAAGCACCAACGGCTATAGCAGCAATATGGCGTCCAAAACTTGGTTTTTGGGCTACCTTCAAACCAGATCTTGCAATTAAATAAGATGACAGCCCAACATAAAACCAAGATAAAGGAATTGTAAAAGGAACTAACCCCCCAATTTTATAACCCAAGCCACTCAAGTAGCTATAATCACCAAATGGAAAACCTGTGCTGGTTCCTAATAATTCACTTCCTAAAGAGATAAACATCGCTGGAAGCATGAATGTCAACCAAGGTCCTAATCCCAGCATCCGGTAGGCATAAATAGAAACGGCTACTGTTCCTAAGATGATATCAACTACACCACCGCTAGCCATACTTAACTCTATGGCAGATTCTCCAACCTGAGATAAGTTTAAAATTATTTCGGCATGAGGTAAGACTAATAGCATCCCTGCCAGTCCAAAAGCTTTTGACAAGATATGAGCAGTGAGGCACACACGCTCAGCAATAACAAGTTGTCTCATGATAATTCCTTAATCAGATGTGACACGAGGCTACTCGGCTGCTAATAGTTTACAAATCTTTATCAACATATTTAACTACTTTGTGCTGTAATTCTGTACAAACTTGGTTGCCTTGCTTGGCAAAAGCATGACAGGCTATAAGTAAAATCGAGTAGTGACTCGACTGAGTGATGAAATAATGCTTTAGCCTTATACTGGCAATATCAACCTGTGTCAATGTTGAAAACAGTTCCTTGGGTTTCCCTGGCGCTAGTGCTGCTTAGCTACAGTACTTTAGGCTGGGTAATATCTGAAACACATCCTCCTATGTATGTATGGTTGGCGATTGTAGTTGCGATCTTGCTTTTAATTCTAACTTTGACAACTGCTTGGCCAAAACTGACATCCTACTACAATATTTTGTTTGAATCAAATATTAAATCTTTTGGGATTACCGTTTTAGCAGCTTTCATGTTCTTTGTTATGCTTGCCTGGTTTAGGGTCTTTCTTGATACCTTACTAATTTTTTCAGCAACTATATTAGTTAGGGTAGACTTTCAAATAGCAGGTCTGAAGAAAAATCTAGCTTTTTGGAGTATGTCTATTTTTTCATTGACAGGCTTGCTCTTGGGTGCCCTCATTTACAAGTTAGTAAATTCCGAAATTTTACTCAAGTAATAAAATAAAGTGCATCACCAGTAATTTTTCAAGATTCATAATTTAAAATACAGAAGATTTTGATACCGAAGCTAATTCCCAGATTCGGATTTTCAACTTATAAATCAGTTGGGAATTTTCTTGTTCAAAATCCAACATTTTCAAATAGCAACAGAGATAGAAAAAAATCAATAATAAAAATTGATACCCAACTAGTAACAACTGCTTTAGTTGCTGATTCTCCTACTTCCTTTGCTCCTCCCTTAGTAGTTAATCCCCAACTACAGCCAATCACGGCAACTAGCACTCCAAAAATAAATCCCTTGAGTAAAATAATCAACAAATCTGAAGGTTCTAAAAAATTTCTGACTGATTCTAAAAATATTTCTGGGGTAATTTGGTAAAACTGCGATGCAGCAAAAACTCCCCCAAAAATTCCCATAACTAAAGCAAAAACTGTCATCACAGGCAGCATTAAACAACAAGCAATTACTCTAGGAAGTACTAAATAATCTATTGGATCGGTTTTGAGCATATAAAGTGCATCAATTTGCTCTGTAACTCGCATCGCACCTATTTCTGCTGCAAAAGCAGAACCTACTTGTCCAGCCATAATACTAGCGGTCAAAATCGGAGCTAATTCTCTGCAAAAAGCTAATGCAAAAGCACCTCCCACAGCATTGACAGCACCAAATCGGATTAATTCTCTCGCTGTTTGAACAGTAAAAATCATTCCTGCAAAACCGCCTACAAGCAGAACTGGAGAGATAGAACCTGGCCCAGCAGTTACCAGATGTTGCAAAATCTTGCGGTAGTAAGTTTTTCCCTGGAGTAAATGCAGCCACACTTGACCAAAGAGTAGTAGTGCAGCAAAACAGCGTACAATCGAAGCTTGTTCAAAATTTGTTTTTGGTTGCAATTCAAAGGCTTTGAAATTTAATAATATTTCCCACAATGTAATGTTAACGATCACTTATGAACACGATAAAATATCTATTTTTTTTGTTGCTATTAATACTATCTTTTTCAGTAACATTTCCGGCTTTTGCTTCTGTCTGCCGCAATTATAATCACCACCAGATTTGTATTCTCAGTATTAACCGAAGTGCTAAAAATTATTGGGAATATAGGGCAGCCGTTAGTGTAGATGGAGTAAAAACACCCATTGAGGTCTACAATTGTCGTCAACGAGTTAAGGTTGAGCAGAATGGAAGTATTTTGCCTTTTGAGCAAAAAAGCCCTGGTGAAATAATATGCAAGTTTTTTAATTCTTCTGGGCGCTGAATACCCGCCAGATAATCAAGATTGTAAAACCTAGATAGGCTATTACAGTTAACCATTCCTGCCAGCTACCCAATATATTGTTCATTAGCAAAAGCCAAAAATAAATATCTTTAAATCCTACACGTACAGTTAACAGGAGGTAAAGAGTAGGAAATGGAGAATGGGGAGAGTCACAGGAGATTATAAAAAAGCAACAACCCTTGCTGCATCTTCTTCAAACTGCTAGTTGCTTGCTGTATTTTGCTCATTAACTTGGAGATCAAAATTACTCGAAAAATTTTTGGCGAATTTTCCGGAATCAATAATACTAGGACGGTATTACATATCAGAGCATCGATAATTATACTGAACTTCTTATAGCTAACCTTTGGGGTATATAGCCCGATTATTTCAAAAGCCCGGTTTTTATGACCGGGCTTTTGATATTTAAACTTACTATTACTGCTGCGGGTAATTCATAATTCTGATACCGCAAGCGTTTCATTGATTGAGAATGGGTGGTTTGTTGATGTCGTGCTGCACTACTTTGCTTCAATTGGTGTTAGAGCTACACCTTTGTAGTAATGCCCCAAAATTTGTAGGTGGTTCACTCCTTGACGAGCCAAATTGTATGCCCCCCATTGGCTCATACCTAAAGCATGACCGAAGCCAAGTCCTTGGAGGACAAAACTACCGTCTGCTCCCTTAGAGACGCTAAAACGGGTACTTTTGAGTTTGAGTCCTGTGCGTACTTCCTCGCCCTGTAAGACTTTTGTGCCTTTGTTGCCGACAATTTTTAAGACTTTGACACTACCAAAAGGTGAGAGTGTCTCTGGAATTATCGCTGTCACAGTGCCTACCTCAGGAAATTTAGCGCTAATTTCACTGGGTGAGAACGTTTTTACCCAGTTACACTCGCTGATATTTTGGTCGTAGTCTTGAACAGCACGTAGGTAAGGCTCATTACTTCCCCAGACATCTTCGACGTTTTCAGTGTGTCCGCCAGAACAAGCGTGGAAAACTGAGAGAATAATTCTATTTTTATAAGTGAGTACTTGGTTTGCTGTTTCATCAACTGCTTTGTAAGTAGCTGGAGATTCACTAATCACACCTTTATAAATTTGCCAGCGATCAGGGGTATTGCCTAAATCGAAAACGGGATTATTTTTTTGTTTTTCTCGTTCGTAAAAGGCATAGGTGCGGGCTGCGATCGCCTGGGCTTTTAATGCTTCTTGAGGCCAGCTAGCATCCATCTCGCCACCGAGAACGCTGTAAAGATACTCTTGGTCATCAATCCAGTTAACAGCGGTTAAACCTTTTTCTGTAGGGACAACCAGAGTTCTGCCTCGATACCAGCGATCGCCAATATAAACAAATCCTTTACCTGTTGGTTCAATCCAAAATAAGCCAGACTGCCACTTATCTAAAGCCACTCCTCCAGGAACCGCTTGAGCATAAAATGCACTCATCGCCGGCAACTGTCCCAAAGTTCGGCCAGTGCTATCCTTAACGATCCCAGTTGTGGAACTCCCCACTTTTACCTGATTTACCCCTCTCTCAATTGCTACGCGCAGGATTACAGACGCTTGAGCTGGGGCAACCAAAGCTATCCATAAGAGGACACTTATCCACCAATGACGTACTTTAATCTCGGAAAATAAAGAGCCTAAGTAAAGTTGGAATTTCATGTTGTTCATCTAAACATCACATTAGTATTTGCTTGACGCTCTGGATTACAACGTCTACTACTTAAGATGAGACACTTCTCCAACGTAGGAGGTTGCCACCTCCTACTAATTATGCATTTTGCTTTAGTTATAAGGGTAGAAATTGGGAATAGGGCATCTCCCCACACTCCCTTATCTCCTCATTTCCCCCATACCCCAGTTCCTTGTAAAAAACGGTTTACGGTGCTGGTGGAAACTGCTACAGCTAAACCATTAGCAATCATCGTGTTAATGCCCACAACTCGACCAAGGCAGTCTGCAAGTGGCCCTCCAGAATTTCCAGGATACAGTTGCAAATCTGCTACAACCATACTTGGATTATTTGCATAAATAATTCCAGTTGTCACGGCACCATTGTCACCAAAGGGATTACCCACTGCCAAAACTAATTCACCCACTCGTAACGCCTCAGAATTACCAATAGTTGCAGCAGTTAAATCTGTGGCGACAATTCTTAGGGCTGCTAAATCTTGCTGTGGATCAAAGTGTACGCGCACTGCACCAAATACCCGTCCATCTGACAGTTTTATAGTTGTCCGGTTACTAATTGCTACATGGGCATTAGTGATAATTAATCCGTCTGAGTGCCAAATCACACCAGAACCGACTCCCAAAGAACCACTTTGTACTTTGACAGTGCTATTGCGTAGCCTAGCAGCTACTTGTGTCAATTCAGCAGCGATGTTAGTTAATGTTGTGTTTGACATGTTAGTCTAATTGGTCTGCAAGTCAAAGTAGAATCGGCGGCCTGAAAATAGTTTTAGCTGGATTGAGCTAATTTAAGTTACTCAAACTGAAACTGTATGTGAGTTTTATACTCGTTTAAGTGAACTTTGATTTCCAAATTCTAAAAATTCCGAGTTCAGAAGCTCAACTGTGGAGTACCAAGCACCAAACTTGAAGTTAAAAGGTGCAACCTCGAGGCTCAGAAGCTCAACTTTCACCCTCAGAAGCTCAACTTTCACCCTCAAAAGGTCAACTTTCACCCTCAAAAGGTCAACTTTCAACCTCAGAAGCTCAACTTTCATCTTCAGAAGCTCAACTTTCATCTTCAGAAGCTCAACTTTCATCTTCAGAAGGTCAACTTTTATCTTCAGAGGCTCAAGTTTTGAGTTGAGAAGCTCAAGTTTCGAATTTTAATCTTAAAGTTCCGAAGTGGGTCGTTCACCAACTATGATCGCTAACTCAACTAACACACCACCTCGTACAATTTGTACATTCACAGCTTTACCGATGCGATCGCTATTATTGAGCAACGCCAGTACATCACCTGTATCGCTCACAGTCACCCCATCAAATGTTACCAAAACATCGCCAAGCAGCACACCACTATTGTCAGCCGGCCCGGAAGACTCAACGTTGACGACAATTACCCCAGTCGCAGAACTTAAATTTAGAGCTATTTTTAAATTATTTGGTAAGCGCACAGGTTGCATTCCTACACCCAAGTAGCCTTTAGAAATGCGTCCTTTTGTGATTAATTGATTAACCACGCGATCGACTGTAGCAGTGGGAATAGTCAAAGCCGTACCACGCCGCCCTGATGTATTCATACCTACCACATTTCCAGCCGCATCTACAAGCGGGCCACCTCCAAAACCAGAGTATAGGGTGATATCTGGACGAATGAACTGGTCAATATTACCGCCACTCATACTCCGCCAAGCACCGCTAATTACACTCACCGCACCCATCGCAGCCCGCAAGTCACCTTCGCTACTTCTTGCTAGTGCTAATACTAAATGACCAACTTTGAGCAATTTGCTATCGCCGATTTTTGCCAGAGGTATTTCGAGATTTTGCAGTTGAAAAACAGCGATGTCAGTACTAGAGTCATGACCAATAAATCTTACTGGTGCAGTCTGTCCATTTGATAGAGTAACGGTGATGTCATCATAGCGCTGGAGCAACTCATCAGAGGTAACAACGATTCCATTACGCCAATGAATGCCACTTGGTGAGACACGACTACCACCATTTACTGCAACTACAGCACTTCCAGCCTGCTCTACGGTATCGGCTAAGCTATTAGATAGAGCTAGTAATGAAGACATAAAATTTTTTGCCAACGTTGTTAGATGTTCAAATAGTGCCGTTTTCTACATACAATTGACATCGGAAAAATGGGGGGAACTCATCCTAGAAAAATGGCTAGTCATTGGTCATTGGTCGTTAGTCAAGAGTTATTAATTATTCCCCTCTGCGCTCTGCCCCTCTGCCTTGATAACTAATAACTGACTAATGGACATCAAATCAACAGAAATTAACTTGCTGACTCCATCTAGCAAATTACCTTTATATAACAAGAGAATTTTAGTTACAGCACCAAGGAATTATGCTTATAGGTTATCTGAACAAATCACCAAAAAAGGTGGTTTACCTATTTTGATGCCTACTATCGAAACTAGTTATTTACCAGACTATAGTGAGTTAGATGCTGCTCTTAAGTGTATAAAAGATTTTAATTGGATTATCTTCACCAGCAGAAATGGGATCGCTGCATTTTTTCACCGCATGAACGAGCTAAATATTTCTGTATCTGTACTAGAAAATTGTCAATTATGTGCATTAGGAAAAGATTCAGAAATCTTACTATCTTTTAGTGGCAAGGTGGATTTAATTCCTAAAGAAGCTAGCCCAGGCGGAATTGTAGTTGAATTAGCGAAAGTTCCACAAATTCAGGACAAAAAAGTGCTGATACCCGCTCCGGAGGTTGTAGGTTTGCCGGAACCTAATGTTATACCCAATTTAATTACAGATTTAGAGAATTTGGGCATAAAAGTAACTCGCGTACCTACATATATCACGCAGGGCTTAGATAAAAATATTTACAGTATTGAATTAAACCTGATTCGTCAAGGCAACATCAATGTAATTGCTTTTAGTAGCACAGCGGAAATAGAAAGCTTTTTGAGAATGGTTAACTCCCAAAGTGATTACGAAGATTGTGCGATCGCCTGTTTTGGCCCGTATACAAGTGCCAATGCTCAACAATTAGGAGTGAATGTCTCGATTGTCTCTGAGGATTATAGTTCATTTGAGGGATTTGCAGAAGCGATCGCTAGATTTTTTGCTGTGTGATTTTCCAGTCCCCCTTCTGGTAGATGCAAAATAGCCCCACTAGCTAATTCTAGAATTTAGAACACTCAACCACAAATAACTCTGGACTAGCAGCACATAAACCCGTAGTATCGAAAATGGAGTTTATATTAGTTAAGGATTTTTACATGGCAACTTATAAGGTCACATTAAAGACCCCAGATGGTGAAAAAACAATTGATGTTCCTGAAGATGAGTACATCCTAGAGGTTGCTAACGAGGAATACGATCTGGACTTGCCCTATTCCTGTAACGCTGGTTCTTGCTCTACCTGCACTGGCAAGCTGATTTCAGGTGAAATTGACCAAGACGATCAAAATTTCTTAGATAATGACCAAGTTGATGCGGGATGGGTACTTACCTGTGTGGCTAAGCCCCTTTCTGATTGCACCATCCAAACCAATCAAGAAGAAGCGCTAAACGCTTAATTAACAAATGTACATTTAATAAACAGCAAGTTTTATCAGGGACGCACGATAAGCGATGCTTAAAGCGCTATCCATAAGGCATCTAAAATCTGAAATAGTGCCGTACTCTCGGTAATATTTTCCTAAAAAACTTGTATAGACTAAAAAGCGCTCTCCTTTTGGAGAGTGCTTTTATTTAGTTTAGATTATTAAAGGTTAGACCAAAAATTAACTAGCCGAGGATAAAGGTTTCAATGTACTAAATGTTATATTTTTACCTTGTATGAATGATAAATACTTTTAAGGCAATAAATATTACTAATTAGAGTAATTAGATTGCATTTTTTGATTTTCCTAGAGATAATAAAAGACTTCTAGTTAAATGCTTACAACAGATATGTCAATAAGTTGGATTTACTTGATTGCAGCAATTCTTTTTGAAGTTTCAGGCACAACCTGCATGAAATTGTCACAAGGATTTACTAAAATAGTCCCTTCAGTATTGATATTTGTTTTTTATGGATTTTGTTTTAGTTTTTTAACCTTGGCTCTTAAAAGAATTGAAGTAAGTGTGGCTTATTCTGTCTGGGCCGGATTGGGAACTATCTTAGTTGCTATGATTGGGATGATTTGGTTTCGTGAATCTACCACATTTACTAAACTGATATCTATTGCCTTAATAATTATCGGGGTAATTGGTATAAATTCAAATCGATAACTAAAAGATTTGCTTGAAATAAAAAATACCTCGTCTTTTAAAAGAGACGAGGGAAATTAACCAAAACTCATCATTCTGTTTGTTGTTGTTATATTTAGATACTTCAGCAACTTTTGTTGTTCTGTTAGCAGACCAAACTTAACTAAATGTACCTAAAAGTATAGTAAACCTCGGTAAATATAGCCCACAAGTAATTGACTTTTAATACTTTACCAAAGACAATCAAAATCATGCTGCCAAATTGGCAAGTTTTTTATACACTGAGAAAAATATTCAGTAATGGCAAAAATTTAAACTTGCGTCGTTGCACGAGTTGGTAAAGTAACTTTCAATCGCTGAAACATTGCTTGGCGTGCTTGAACAGCAAGACTATCATCTAATGATTCCAAAGTAATTGGCTGTTGATACTTTACCCGCAAGGCTGTTTGAATTAACCAATCAGCGACAAAAGGATTTTTAGGTAACAAAGGGCCGTGAGAATAAGTAGCGATCGCATTTTGATAAAACGCTCCCTCTGTCCCATCTTCACCATTATTGCCTAACCCATACACCACTCGCCCTAAAGCTTCTACTTTTCCCAGCTTGGTACGTCCACCGTGATTTTCAAAGCCTACCAAATACGGAGTACTACCCGTCATCTCTTGCAAATCCCGCGCCAGACGTGAAGCCGTGACTTCAATTACTAAATTACCAATACAGCGCTGAGTATTTTCGCCAGGATGTACGGAAACTAAATCGAGTATTCCCAAACCTTCAATACGTTGTCCCAAGCCTGGTTCGTAATAGTGTCCCAACAATTGGGGAGAACCACAAGTAAAAACTCCTGGTGTGCCATTTTCAATTTTTTTCCGCATGGCGTCAGCCTTCACGCCTTGCAAATCACGCATGACAATTTCTTGCTGGCGGTCTTGTGCGCCACCACCGACTATCACATCTACAGATTTAATATCAGCTGCTGTAGCATCTCGATCCAAAGGTAATACTTTAACGCTGTATCCTCGCCACTGCGCGCGACGTTCTATAGTAATTACATTACCGCGATCGCCATAGGTACTCATCAGCGTTGGATATAACCAACCAATTGTCAATTCTAAATTTTGGAAACTCATATTCGTAATTCGTAATTCGTAATTAGATTAGGTGTTGAAAATATAGAGAGTGGGGAATAGGAAGTAATTTTCTAGTTTATAATTCCTCACTCCTCACTTCTTGCTTCTAATTTAAAGAATTTTCCGACCTGTGAGAACTTCTCGGACTTCTAGCATGGCTGAATAGGTAGGGAGAATGTGTAAAGTTTCATTCTCTGGTGTATGCTCTAGGGCAGTAGCGATCGCCTGTCGCAGATCTGATTCGACAATTAGATTTAATGTACTCTCAGGAGATTTTTGGCTGTAACGCAGGCGTAGTGCCATATCATAAACGCGATCGCCACTGACTACTAAAGTTCCTCCTCGTTCGACTAATTTCTCCGTATCCACGTCCCAAATCCAGGATACATCAGTGCCATCGGGGGTGCGATCGTTTAATACTAGCAGTGTAGTTTTATCTGTGCTTTGAGTTACCACGCGAATTGTTTCGTTTGTACCTACAGGATTTTTAGATAACAAAATTCGCACTTTTTTACCATTAATTACTAAATCTTCAGCACGACCAAAAGCTGCTTGAAAGTTGTTAATAGTATTTTTAATTATTGCTTCATCAACTCCTAATTCTTTAGCCGCTGTTACTGCTGCCAAAGTATTATATTTGTTATATAAACCAACCAGAATTTGCGGCCATTCACTACTTTCTAGACTCGGTTTACTTTTAGTAAAACCACACTTGGGACAAGTAAAATCTCCCAAATGCGACAAGTAAACCCCCTTATAATCTAGTGAATGTCCGCATCTGGGACAATAGATAGAATCAACAGCGTGAGGAATTGCCTCTAGATAATGTTTTGGTTCATCCAAGCCGAAGAATAACACCCGTTGGGGTAACTGCTGACCCAGGTGAGATAAAGTTGGGTCGTCAGCATTAGGAATTACCACCGTTTCTGCTGGTAGGGTAGAGATTACCTTTGTCCAACGCTTACTGATTGTATCTACTTCCCCGTACCTATCGAGTTGGTCGCGGAACAAGTTCAAACAAAGGATAATTCGCGGCTGGAGTGGTATTAAAACTTTCGGGACAATATTTTCATCAACTTCTAAAATGGCGTAATCAACATCTAGCGTGCCTACCAAATTAGTGCTTTCTAATAAAGCTGTCATTAAGCCATTTTCCAGATTTGCACCTGTAGAATTATGAGCGATAGAGTAGCCTTTATTTTCTAGTATCGTTTTTAAAAGCAGCGATGTAGTGGTTTTGCCGTTAGTACCAGCAATTAAAATCACTCCCTTTTTAACTTGCTGACTCAATAATTGTAAAAGTCGAGGTTCAATGCGACGAGCGATTGAGCCTGGTAATACACTAGCAGCACCGAGACGCAGCGATCGCACTAAAAATGTGACGCTTTTTGCTACCGACACCGCTAAACCCAGTCGCACTCTATCTATAAGTTGTATTTTGTTTCCCACATCAGTACCTAGTCTTCTTGCAGTTGTTAATTGAAAGTTTTTAGTTACAAATTTAATTTTGTGAGTTTAGCGAATCTTAGCTGAAAAAGCCAGCTTTAAAGGGGAATGAGAGAATGGGGGGATGGAGAGATGAAGAGATAAGGGGCATTAAGAAGTGTTAAAACTAGTACTTTAAAGCTCAGAACTTCAAAGTTGAGCTTCTGAGGTTCAAAGTTGAGCTTCAGAGGTTCAACGCTGACCTTCAGAGGTTCAACGCTGACCTTCAGAGGTTCAAACTATTAATCTTAATACTCCCTCATCTCCCTATCTCCCCATCCCCCCACTCCCCCTTACGAGAGATAATCTCACTAGGCGTTATCTTAAAAAATAGTGCGTGGGCGTAATTATATATCCAGCCCAGTTTGCCAATTTCAGCACAACTCACGACAACTACTAGCTTGCAAGGTTTCTTTTGATGAATAGCGTAAAGTTTCTTTTTTTACATAAAAAGTTTACTCAATGGCACAGATTGCTCTCCAAATGCGTGTTGATAGTTGTTTGTCTGTTGATTACAAGTATGCAACCTGCATACGCTGGTCTAAATGATGATAGATATGATGGCAACATCTTCGTAGTTTATGCTGGTAATGGTTCATTAGTTCCTTCGAGACTAACACTGGCACAGGCTTTAGCAGAACATAAACCCATATTTTTAGCGTTTTATGTCGATGACAGCAGCGATTCTAAAAAATATGCCATTTCTATTTCACGGGTACAGGAATTATATGGTCGGGTAGCAGAGATTATTCCTATCAGTGTAGATACGATCCCAGCCAAACAGACTTACGACCCCACAGAACCAGGATATTACTATTCTGGGAGTATTCCTCAAGTTTTGGTCTTTAATCAATCAGGTCAGGTAGTTTTGAATAAAAAGGGTCAAGTACCTTTTGAAAATATAGACGATGAATTTCGCAAAATATTCWATTTATCACCACGCACTGAAACAGCACAGCTAAAGCGGCGGGCTTTCAATGAGTTCAGTAGTGAGTTAGCTAAGTAACTTATTGGGTAGACCAAATTGGTCTGCCCTAATTTTTAGTGCTATCTGTTACTGCATTGTTTTCCATGCTAAAGCATAATAAGTAGAAGGTAGAAGGCAGGAGGCATAGGGTACTTAGGTTCTAAACTAATTTTTCACCTATTCTTTTTTATCAGTTATTTGTTTACACAGTTGATAATGGCTATTTATGCAAATGTTCTGAATTAACAACTAGTAAAGTTAATTCATAGTTTATAGCTAATAACAAATGACAAATATCCATGCCTCATGCCCAATACCGAATGACCAACGACTAACAAAAGTGTATTCTGATGTCAAAGGTTTACACCACTCAAGAACTAATCAAAATTTTGGCAGACGAGCGCCAAGCTTGCCTAAAAGGAAAACGCCTAAAATTAGAATTAACAGTTTTAGGTAATCCTGTAATCGACCAGTTTATCAGAACTGATGGGTTGCAACAGTTCACAGCCTATCAAGATTTCAAAGCTGCAATTCACGATTACCAAAGAAAAAATCAAGTCTCAGGTATTATCTGGCGAGAGGTGACACTCAAAGGCAAAAACTTGTCTTATCCGGAAGTAGATACCGAATTAATAGCGCTTCCCAGTGACTTAGAAATTTTAAAAGCCACTAAAAATTCTATTTTGGAATTTTGGTATGAAGTCACTAAGGGAATGGACTTGTATTTAAGTTTCAATAATAGTAAGCAATACCAACAAATTGTCACACCTGATGTCGAGAGAATTGCTCAAAGAACAGAATGGGCAAGTTTATGGAAGTGGGAAAACTCTAGCTTTTTAGAAATAATTTTGCAGCTAGGATGGGGTAAGCCAGAAGAAGCTTATTATAAACGAGGAAGACCGCGATCGGGTAGTGAATATATTCATGCAGTCAATCCAGGCAATCGTCCGATTGGTTGATATAGTAGTCTGATTTGATTCGTGAACTTACCTTTGTAAGTAGGTAAGAGGCAAGATGCAACAGGGTTATAGAAGATTATATGTACAGAATTTAATTCAAAAATCAAATAGGATTGCTATATAAAAATTAAAAGGCTCAGATACCCAAGCTTTTTAAAAGTTTGATATCCAAATTATTTACAAATAATTTAAAATTGCTATCCAGTTTACCGAATAAAAAAAGTAGAGGAAACCGAAATTTATTTTTATCTCTCAATCTGGTCGGTAATCATCATTTTATTGGTGATAATAACCGAAATTATAGCAGTTTTAACCATGCCTAATATTGAAAATAAGCAGAAAACAAAAAGTAAAACTAATTAATGCAAGGAAGAGTTATGGCACTAGTTCGTTGGAATACTTGGAGAGAAATCGACACCCTACAACGTCAACTTGATAATTTGTTTGAAGACACCAGAGTACCATCTGGAGTATTTAATAGAGATTTTATCAAAGTTCCGGCTGCTGAACTACAAGAAACTGATGATGCTATTCATCTGAAGCTAGAACTGCCAGGAATCGATGCTAAAAACTTAGATATTCAAGTCACCCAAGATGCTGTTCAGATTAGCGGTCAGCGGAAGTCTGAAACTAAAACTGAAGAAAAAGGTAATACCAAGACTGAATTTTACTACGGTAAGTTCCAACGTGTAATTCCTTTATCTGCTCCGATTCAAAACACCAATGTCACCGCAAACTATAAAGATGGCATCTTGCATCTGACACTACCTAAAACTGAGCAAGAAAAGAACAAAGTTGTCAAAGTTAATCTCTAATCAGCGTTTGTTTAATTGCTGGCGATCGCACTACTCTACCTCCAATGATTAATTGAGATAGTTACAAAGCCCAGTTCAATGAGAGACTGGGCTTTTTTGTCGAAATTCTCTCTATCTCAATTTATATAGGGGAACTGTGCGATCGCACCTCCTAGTCTTTAAATAAGAAAAACTCATATCAGTAATAAGTTTTACTGTCTTAATAAAACTTGATTAAATCGGGTAAAGCAATATAAAGTAATATTACAGACGAAAACAAACCGTCTAATTTATAAACGACACGCACTTATAAAGCAATGACAGCAACCATTCAACGTCGCGAAAGCGCCAACGTATGGGAGCGGTTTGCAAGCTGGATAACCAGCACCAACAACCGTCTCTACATTGGCTGGTTCGGAGTATTAATGATACCCACGCTGCTAGCCGCCACCGCCTGTTTCGTAATCGCCTTCATCGCTGCACCTC
Source organism: Nostoc sp. PA-18-2419 (assembly GCF_005869855.1). GTDB lineage: Bacteria > Cyanobacteriota > Cyanobacteriia > Cyanobacteriales > Nostocaceae > Nostoc. Next base: position 41,497 of record NZ_SZNH01000046.1, read on the forward strand.
CAGTAGACATCGATGGTATCCGCGAACCAGTAGCAGGTTCGTTACTCTACGGAAACAACATCATCTCCGGAGCAGTAGTACCTTCGTCAAACGCTATTGGTTTACACTTCTACC
>NZ_SZNH01000077.1 GCF_005869855.1 Nostoc sp. PA-18-2419
GCGTCTGGGTAAATTGTCTGGGTAAATTTGAACCATTTCGGCTAATTCGCTCACGAAATCATCTAGCCTACCCTTCATGGCTCCACCTTGCTTTTTGGGTTCTAGATGTCCTTGCACTCTATGAAGTTGGATTAGCTTTTGCACATAGCTTTTTGCTACACCAAATTGCACGGCAACCTTTCTTATTGAAGTACCACCCTTTTCGTAAGTATTTACTATTTTTTCTCGTAAATCGATTGAGTATGCTTTCATTTTAAGTCTTGATGCACCAATACTATGTGTACCTCATTTACCTCGAAATTGCTGTAAGTCAGTAGCCTAATGCTGACTTATAGTTTTTGAGAATACCAAATTCACACATCTGCTAACGAGTTTTATAAACTTCTATTATGGTCTTCTCTAGTTCAACTCTTTATTTGGTGAGTGAGGCAGAAAACATCTGTGGCAATCACCACTATTCTGGTATACAAAATAGCAGTTGACAAGGTTGTGTTGCAAAAATTTTCGGAGTAGCTTCATAACTGATTCTAATTTATACAGAGCTTTTGCCCTTTGCAAGTTTTTGTAACACAACCTCTTTTATTCACTCAAACTTATTTTCGATGGAAGCAAATAGCAAGTAATTATTCTCAGAATCAGAATTACTGTATAGTTTGAGGTATGCCAGATTATCCTCTCAAGAGTTGCTTTATGATTACTCTACCTGGTATCGCCATCCAAGACAAGATATACGAAAGTTCTAATTCTCTAGTTTATCGAGGCATCAGAGACGATGGAGTAGGGATAATTGTAAAAATGCTAAAGCTTGATTATCCCTCTCCCCAAGAACTAACCCGCTACAGACAGGAATATAAAATTACCTGTTCGCTCACAGTGGAAGGAGTTATCAAGGCATATAGCCAGCATGACTATCAACGCACTCTGGTAATTCTGTTAGAAGATTTTGGGGGAGAGTCCCTAGAGCAATGGATGCACAAGCGCCCAGATATATTTTGCCCCATGCCCTTATCCCAATTTTTAAGTCTTGCGATCGCCCTCATAGACATTCTAGGCAGAATCCATGCAGCCCGTGTCATTCATAAAGATATCAACCCTGGAAATATAGTTCTCAATCTGGATACTGGTGTTGTCAAAATTATTGACTTTGGAATTGCCACCCAATTTAAGCGCACGAATCCGACTTTCAAAAGTCCTCATATTTTAGAAGGAACCCTCGCCTACCTGTCTCCAGAGCAAACAGGGCGGATGAACCGTTTGCTCGATTACCGCACCGATTTTTACTCCCTTGGTGTAACATTTTACAAACTGCTAACCGGATATCTGCCGTTTTCCACCACAGACATACTTGAGCTAGTCCATTATCATATTGCTAAACAGCCTGTTCCGCCTCGTGAAATAAATACAACGATTCCCAAACCAGTTTCAGATATCATTCTCAAACTGATGGCGAAAAATGCAGAAGATCGCTATCAAAGTGCCTGGGGAATCAAAGCGGATTTAGAAATCTGTGCTGAACAATTAGCAAAAATCGGTCAAATCTCTAGCATTAAACTGGCAGTTCAAGACGTTTCTGAGCAATTTCAAATTCCCCAAAAACTGTATGGGCGGGACAAGGAAGTTGCAATGTTATTGGCGGCATTTGATCGCGTAGCGTGTCCGGAATCAAATCGCGTCACGGCTTTACCAAACAATTCAGAAACGACTTCACAAAGAACGGGCAATCCAAAATTCCAAGTCGAAATGATGTTGGTATCTGGCTATGCTGGCATTGGTAAATCTGCGTTAGTGCAAGAAATCTATAAACCAATTACCCAAAAGCGCGGCTATTTTATCTCTGGGAAATTTGATCAATTTCAGCGCAATATTCCTTACAGCGCGATCCCAGATGCTCTGCAAAAATTAGTACAGCAACTACTCGCTGAACCAGATAATCGGGTGCAGCAGTGGCGATCGCTCTTACTTACAGCTTTAGGAAAGAACGGACAAATCATTATTGATGTCATCCCARAAGTTGAGTTAATTATTGGCAAGCAGCCACCTGCACCGGAAGTTGGCGCAACTGAAGCTCAAAATCGCTTCAATCGGATTTTTCAATCGTTTGTGCGGGTGTTTTCTTCCAAGTCACATCCCCTAGTTATTTTTATAGATGATTTACAGTGGATAGACTCAGCAACGCTGAAGTTAATTGAGTTGATGCTGCTAGATGAGCAAATCCAATCCCTATTTTTAATTGGAGCATATCGAGATAATGAAGTAAATTCAATGCATCCATTAGCATTAATGCTAGAGAGACTGCGAAAAAAAGGAGTAGTTTTTCAAGAAATTATACTGACACCATTAAAGCTTGAGCCGTTGAATCAGTTGATTGCCGAGACACTACATCACAATACTAATACCGTTCGTCCCTTAGCTGAGTTAGTTTTACATAAAACTGAGGGCAATCCGTTCTTTGTTAGTGAATTTTTGAGAATGCTGCATAGCGAAAATTTATTAACCTTTGATGCACAATACTTAAGCTGGCAGTGGAATATAGCTCAGATCCAAGCCCAAGATATCACTGATAATGTGATCGAGTTGATGCTTCACAAGTTAAAGAAACTGCCAGAGAATACACAGCAAATCCTCCGGTTAGCTGCTTGTATTGGTAATGAATTTAATTTAGATGCGTTGTCGATTGTTTGTGATAAACCACATAAAACGGTTTTTCAAGATTTACTAATAGCCATACAAATTGGATTAATTCAACCACTATCTGAATTAGATGAAAACTTGTTAATTCACGAGTATAAATTTCTGCATGATCGCGTGCAGCAAGCCTCATATACCTTAATCGATGAGTCGCAAAAACAAATTGTTCATTTACAAATTGGTCGCACTTTCCTCGGAAAAACTTTGCCAGAGAGACTATCAGACCGACTGTTTGAAATTGTCGATCATCTTAATTATGGAATTGAGCTTGTCACAGATCAACTAGAACGCAATGAAATTGCTAGATTAAATTTAATCGCAGGGCAGAAAGCAAAAGCTGTGATCGCCTATAGTGTGGCTCAAAATTATTTAGCCATAGCAAGAGTTTGGCTAGCAGCTTCTAGCTGGCAAACAAACTATGACTTGATATTAGATTTATATTTAGAAACAACAGAAGTCGCGTATTTATGTGGCGATTTTGAGCAAGTAGAATTGTGGGCGGCGATCGTTCTACAATCAGCCAAAACCATTTTCGACATCGTGAAAGTTTACGAAGTCAAAATTCAAACTGACATTGCGCAGAACCAACCATTAGAAGCAATCAAGACTGGATTGCAAGTTTTGCAGCAACTGGGAATCAGTTTTCCTGAAACGCCAACTCAGTCAGACATTCAGCTTGAACTAGACGCGATCGCATCACTCATTGGCGAGAAGCCAATCGAGGACTTGCTCCATTTGCCAGAAATGACCGAACCGGACAAGTTGGCGGCAATGCGAATCTTATCAAGCATCACTATTGCTGCCTATGTTGCGGCTCCTGATTTGATGCCTCTGCTTGTGTCTAAACAAGTAAACTTATCAATTCAATCTGGTAATGCTGTTGTATCTCCCTTTGCCTATGCCTTTTACGGATTAATTCTTTGTGGTGCGAGTGGGAACATTGAGATTGGGTACGAATTTGGACAACTTGCGCTAAATCTATTGTCACACCTTAATGTTCATTCTCTCAGAGCTAGAACATTACTCATTGTGAATAACTTTATTATTCATTGGAAAGAGCATATTAGAAACACAACCCAGCCCTTACTAGAAGCCTATCAAAGAGGTTTAGAAGCTGGAGATTTAGAGTTTGCTGCTTATTGCGCTCATTGTTATTGCTTCCAATCCTATGCAGTTGGAAAGGAACTCGTAGAAGTTGAGCGCGAGATGACGAAATATAATGAAGCGATTCGTCAAATTAAACAGAAAACGGCGCTAACCTGGAATCAAATATATCAGCAGGCGATCGCAAATTTGATGGGTTTTTCGGTCAGCCTAACTCAGTTAGTTGGCGAATTCTACAATGAAGAAAGTGGATTGCCACAACATGAAACAGCAAATGATGGAACGTCAACCTTTGATGTCTATTTCAATAAACTTATCCTGTGCTACCTATTTTCTGAGTATGCTCAGGCAGTTCAAAACTCAACCATAGCAGAACGTTATTTAATCCGAATAACAGGCACACCTGTTGCTCCTTTTTACTATCTATATGATGCGCTGGCAAGACTCGCCATATACCCTCAAAGCAGCACTCAAATGCAAGAGGAACTCCTCAAAAAAGTTACGGTTAGTCAGGAGAAAATGAAGCAATGGGCACAGTATGCGCCAATGAATTGTTTGCATAAATATCATCTGGTACAAGCAGAGACTGCACGAGTTCTAAGCCAGTCGTTTGAAGCAGAGGAATTCTATGAACAAGCAATTCAAGGAGCCAGGGAAAATGAATATATCCAGGAAGAAGCGTTAGCTTATGAGTTAGCTGCTAAACATTATCTGGTGCGAGGTCGGCAAAAGATCGCCCAAACCTACATGAAAGAAGCTCACTACTGCTATGAACGGTGGGGAGCAGCTGCGAAAGTGAGAGATTTAGAAGCTCGCTATCCGCAGTTCTTTCCTCATTTATCCAGCGTGGCTTCCACATCAATCTGCACTACTGCTGGAACCACTTCTAATACCTCACACATCGCTTTTGATTTAACGGCAGTGATGAAGGCAACTCAAGCGATTTCCAGCGAAATTGAACTAGATCAGCTGCTCCGTTGCTTGATGAAAATATTAATCGAAAATGCTGGCGCACAAACAGGTTCTCTGATTTTAGAAAACTCAGGAAAATGGGTGATTGAAGCTACTAGTGAAGTTAATGAGGGTGAGAATGTTTATGCTACACAAGTGCTGCAATCTATCCCAATTGCAAATCATCTGCCTGAATCAATTATTAATTATGTTATTCGTACTCATGAATCTGTCATCTTAAATGATGCTACTCGTGAAGGTAATTTTATTAATGAGCCATATATTCAACAGAATCAAACTCAATCGATTTTATGTTTACCTCTGCTCAATCAAGGTAAGCTAGTAGGCGTATTGTATCTAGAAAATAAATTAGCGGCTAGAGCATTTACACCAGAGCGAGTCTCCTTCCCTGCGGGAGGCTGCGCCAACGGAGACACTACGCGATCGCAAATTCTTAATTTACTTTCTACTCAAGCAGCGATCGCGATCAAAAATGCTAGACTCTACTCAAAGCTCCGGGCTAGCGAAAGTCAGATGACTCAATTTCTAGAAGCGATTCCAGTGGGAATTGGTATTATTGACGCAACAGGTCGCCCTTACTATGTCAATCAGCGGGGAATTGAGCTTATGGGTAAAGGCGTTGATCCTGCTGCGACACCGGAGCAAATTTCAGAAATTTATCAATTTTACGTGACGGGAACGGATCAAATCTATCCGTCAGAGAAACTGCCAATTATCCGGGCGTTGAGTGGCGAACGCACCAGAACTGACGATATAGATATTCGCCAAAACAACGCAACTATTCCATCTGAGGCATGGGGAACTCCAGTCTTTGACGAACAGGGCAATGTGGTTTATGCGATCGCAGCCTTTCAAGACATCACAGAGCGTAAACAAACCGAACATCTCTTAGCCAATTACAATCGTACTCTAGAGCAACAAGTAGCCCAACGAACAGCAGCTTTACAGCAAAATGAAGCAGAATTGCGCCATCGGGAACAGGAATTACGACTGATTGCCAATGCTCTACCAGTTCTGATCGGCTATATAGATGCCAATCGATGTTATCAATTCATCAACCATACCTATGAGGTCTGGTTTAACCGTAGCCGCGATCAAATTCTGGGCAACCCTGTTCGCCAACTTCTTGGTGAGGCGGTTTATCAACGAATTGAGCCGTACATTAATCAGGTGTTTGCAGGGCAAACGGTACTTCTAGAAACAGAGATCCCTTTTGGGCTTGGCAAGCGATGCCTCAACGTGACCTTGATCCCTGATTTCGATGACAATGCTCAAGTGAGAGGCTTCTACAGTCTCATGACAGATATTAGCGAACGCAAACAAGCAGAAGAAGTGTTGCGTCAGTCTGAGGCTCAATTTCGGGAACAGGCAATCCTCTCCGATTTTCGCGCCGATGTCGATAGTGCCTTGGCTCAAAGTGCTAGTTTGCCCTTAATACTGCATCGCTGTGCCCAAGCCGTTGTTAAGCATTTTAATGCGGCATTTGCTCGGATTTGGACGCTAAATAAAGACAATAATGTTTTGGAGTTACAAGCCAGTGTGGGGATGTATACCCGTCTTGACGGTGAATACAGTCGAATTCCTGTAGGTAGCCTCAAAGTTGGACGAATTGCTCAGGAACGCAGTCCTCTGTTGACTAACAATGTGTTTGATGAATCATCCATTGATAAAGAATGGGCAAAACGAGAAGGCATGGTGGCATTTGCAGGCTATCCGATACTGCTGGATGAGCAGCTTGTTGGAGTTATAGCGGTATTTACTCGACATCCCATTCCGTCGTCTAACTTTGAGGCGTTGAAGTTTTCAGCCCGCGAGATTGCATTAGGAATTAGACGCAAACAGGCAGAAGAAGCGTTGCAAGCCTCCGAAGCAGAACTTCGGGCGCTCTTTTGTGCAATGCCTGATCCGCTCTTGGTAGTAAATGCACAAGGACGGATTTTGAGAGCAAGCCTGATCGAATCAGAGAAATTATCTAACCCGATTGACGAACAGGTGGGTCGAACATTTTCCGAAATTTTTGAGCGATCACAAGCTGATACATTTCTTGGCTGTATTCGGCAAGCATTAAGCACTCAGCAGCCCCTAACGGTTGAGTATAGCTTGATCGTGGGAGGGTGGAAAACCTGGTTTGCAACTCGCATCTCGCCTATCTCAGAAGATTCTGTCATTTGGTTAACAAGAGATATCACCGATCGCAAACGAGCCGAAGAAGCCTCTATTCTAGAAGAACGCAATCACATCGCGCGGGAAATTCACGATACTTTAGCCCAAGCGTTTACAGGTATTATCATTCATGCTCGCTCTGCCTCCAATAAGGTAATGGCAGACCCAGAAAAAGCGCAAACTCTCCTCACTCAGATCCTCGACTTAGCCCGTTCTGGGCTTGCGGAGGCGCGTCGTTCAGTAGAGGCACTACACCGCCCATACCTTTTAGAGAGCAGTAACTTACAGGATGCCTTAAGCTGTCTTACTGCTCAATTAGACTCCTTGATCGCAGCCCAAATCGTCTATGAAGTCATGGGTACACCCTATCCCCTATCCTCCGATCTGGAAAATAATCTGTTTCGGATTGGGCAGGAAGCTTTGACAAATGCAATCAAACATGCTAAAGCAAGTGAAATCCACATTGAACTGATCTATGAACCAACCCAATGCAGCTTGCGAATTAAAGATGACGGGCAGGGATTTAATGTAAAAAACCAGGCGATGCGGAATGGCTTTGGTCTACTGGGAATGGCAGAACGGGCTGAACGCATTAGCGCTGAATTAAAGATTCAAAGTGACTTAGGGCAAGGGACAGAGATCGCGGTATCCATTAATCAGGGGTTAAGTCAGCATGAATCAGCCTAATAGCATTCGCATTCTGGTTGTAGACGATCATCCTGTTGTCCGCCAGGGTTTGATCGGAATGTTAGAGGAGGCTCCAGATGTTGTCATTGTGGGTCAGGGGCGAAATGGATATGAGGCGATCGCAGTTTTTCAGCAACAGCAACCTGATGTGACTTTGATGGATTTACGGATGCCCGATATGGGAGGTGTTCAGGCGATTACGGTCATTTGCAATCAGTTTCCCAATGCCCGAATTATTGTCCTGACCACCTATGACACCGATGAAGAGATTTATCGAGGATTGCGAGCCGGGGCAAAGGGGTATTTACTGAAGGACTCTGAGCCAGAGGAACTATTGACAGCAATTCGGACAGTGAGCAGGGGACAACAGTATATTCCCATCAACGTGGCTGCCAAGCTAGTTCAACGGATGACTGCTCCAGAACTGAGCGATCGTGAGTTAGAAGTTCTCCAGTTAGTTGGACAGGGCATGAGCAACCAGGAAATTAGCACTGCTCTCAATATTAGTGAAAGTACGGTGAAGACTCATATCAACCGAATTTTAAGCAAGCTAAATGTCAAAGATCGCACCCAGGCAGCTATTATTGCGTTGAAACGCGGAATTGCTAGCTTGTGAAAACAAAGATGGTACTTCTGCCTGGATTAAGCATCATGTTGTCTGTGAGGCAATCAAACCTGAGTTTGATTCGTTCTACTCCTTCAAGTTGACTCATCCTCAATCATTTTGTTGATTAAAATACAGACCTTGAATTGACGACAAGCCTAAGCAAGTCTCATACATTAATCTCATATAAACGACTATAGGCTTGAAGGGAAGAAATTTCCAAGTGTAGACTATGAATTTCTTTTCCTCAAAGATTTAGAATGAGCGATGTTATTCCTGACGACACACCTGGCGACCCCTGCGGTAACTGCGAAGCAGAGCATAATCAATTAGTTGTACTTCCTTCTGAGCAAGACCATCGACAAGGATCATTGAATGCTCGCGTTGTGCTTGTTGAGTATGGGGATTATCAGTGTCCCCAATGTAATAAACTTTATACCTCAATTCAGGCAATTCAACGCCAGCTTGAGGCGACCTTATTCGGGAGAGATTCTCTATGCTTTGTATTCCGACATTTTCCTCAACCTCAAATCCATCCTCAAGCTCAAAAGGCAGCAGCAGCGACAGAAGCAGCAGCAGCACAAGGGCAGTTTTGGCAGATGCATGAGATGCTATTGAAGCATCAGCAAGAGCTAGAAGATGGGTATTTAGCAGAATACGCTGACAATTTAGGGCTTGATGTAACTCAGTTTATTCGAGACATTGCCCAAAAAGTGCATGTTAATCGCATCAATCAAGACATTGATAGCGGAATGGATAGTGGGGTAGTTAGCACTCCAGCTTTATTTATCAATGGTGTGCGTTATGGAGACGCTTTAGAGCTTGAGCCACTACTTGTTGCGATCATTGGAGCTTCTCATGGCTAGTATTTTCGTCAATAAATGGACTAATCCCTCTTTTGTTACTACGGGGAAAGTATAATCAGGAAGAAAACCAGAAACAGTAAGTAATAAAGATGGTTACGCCGCGTAGACAGGCAGTAAGCACAGTTGCCTTCATAGATAACTATTGTCAACACTATTATTCATTATTTGAGGATGTGAGACATTTTGAAGCATTCAAGTTTTTACACTTGGGAATGCTATCAAAAATGCCACAGAAATCTCTGCCGGAGATAGCCAAAATAGTAGGACTCAAAGACGGTCAGTCACTACATCATTTTTTGAGAGATG
>NZ_SZNH01000005.1 GCF_005869855.1 Nostoc sp. PA-18-2419
AGCACAACAGGCAAAGCCATCAAAACCCTGAGTGGGCATAGCAGTACGGTCTTTAGCGTCGTCTTCAGCCCCGATGGCAAGACACTGGCTTCTGGCAGTKWTGACAAGACCATCAAACTCTGGGATGTSAGCACAGGCAAAGCCATCAAAACCCTGAGTGGGCATAGCAGTACGGTCTTTAGCGTCGTCTTCAGCCCCGATGGCAAGACACTGGCTTCTGGCAGTGATGACAAGACCATCAAACTCTGGGATGTCAGCACAGGCAAAGCCATCAAAACCCTGAGTGGGCATAGCAGTTCGGTCTGGGGCGTCGTCTTCAGCCCCGATGGCAAGACACTGGCTTCTGCAAGTGCTGACAAGACCATCAAACTCTGGGATGTCAGCACAGGCAAAGCCATCAAAACCCTGAGTGGGCATAGCGGTACGGTCTATAGCGTCGTCTTCAGCCCCGATGGCAAGACACTGGCTTCTGGCAGTGATGACAAGACCATCAAACTCTGGGATGTCAGCACAGGCAAAGCCATCAAAACCCTGAGTGGGCATAGCAGTAGGGTCTGGGGCGTCGTCTTCAGCCCCGATGGCAAGACACTGGCTTCTGGCAGTTTTGACAASACCATCAAACTCTGGGATGTGAGCACAGGCAAAGCCATCAAAACCCTGAGTGGGCATAGCAATTCGGTCTATAGCGTCGTCTTCAGCCCCGATGGCAAGACACTGGCTTCTGGCAGTGATGACAAGACCATCAAACTCTGGGATGTGAGCACAGGCAAAGCCATCAAAACTCTGAGTGGGCATAGCAGTTCGGTCTGGGGCGTCGTCTTCAGCCCCGATGGCAAGACACTGGCTTCTGGCAGTGATGACAAGACCATCAAACTCTGGGATGTGAGCACAGGCAAAGCCATCAAAACCCTGAGTGGGCATAGCAGTTCGGTCTGGGGCGTCGTCTTCAGCCCCGATGGCAAGACACTGGCTTCTGGCAGTGATGACAAGACCGTGATTTTATGGGATTTGGATTTCGATAATTTATTACTCAGTGGTTGCAACTTGCTAAATAATTACCTAGTTGCCCATCCAGAAGTACTAGAGGATTTGAAAAAATGTCAAACTCCATCACGGAAGGTGCTGGGGGCAAAAGTGTTAGTCATCCAAGGTGAGAAGTTAGCGCGAAATGATGATATTAATGGCGCTGTTGAAAAGTTCCGCCAAGCACAGCAGTGGGATAATAAGTTAAAGTTTGATTTCCACGCCAGAGCGACAGAGTTTGTTAACAAAGGCAAGGCTGAACGCTCAGTTGATGAAGGAAATAGCCGCTTAGAAGAGAAAAAGTTTCAGGAAGCATTAGCAGCTTACACCGAAGCTCTCAAGCTCGATCCAAAAGTGGAAATTCCTATAAGCTCTTGGAATACACTATGCTGGCGAGGTAGTCTGCAAAAACAAGCTGCCGAAGTGTTACCAGCCTGTGAAAAAGCCGTTGCACTTGCACCTGAAGATGGCAACATTCGTGATAGTCGTGGCTTGGCTAGGGCGCTAACAGGCAACACCCAAGGGGCAATTGAGGACTTTGAAGCATACATCGCCCAGCCTGAAGATAAAAACACTAAAGCACAACGGCAGCGCTGGGTGAAAGATTTACGGGCAGGGAAAAATCCGTTTACAGATGGAGAGCTTAAGAAGTTACAGAATTAGTTTTAACCTCACTTCCATATTCTACGAAAGCAATGAGTATTACCAGCCTCAGTTATGTGCAGTGTAATCCTAAGTAGATAGACACGATTATATCTAAGATGTCATTGCGAGCGAAGCGAAGCAATCACAAGGTCTCTGGGATTGCTTCGCTTCGCTCGCAATGACAGAATGTATTATATTTATGTCTATCAACTTAAACTTGGCTGAACTTACCAGAGTAAAGTTCATCAGACACTTCTTTAAGTTCTGGTTCAACCACTGTCAAATGTTGCTCTAAAATTGCCAAATTCCGAATATTGGACTTATAAAAAGCATCAAACAAATCGCCCACAAAAGGCACAGTACCAACGACTGCTTCCAAACCCACGTTAAAAATCATTTTCGTTAAATCTTGGCGTGAGATGCCGAAGCGGGCAGCTAAAAATATGATGTAAGCTGAAAACGCTGTACTGATTAAATCACCAGCACCGGGAACTAAACCGATAATTGGGTCTATTCCAATGCGAAAACCCGTCAAAGGAATACGTATTGATGTATCCATCAAACGGCTGAGTTTGCGAATGCGGTTGAGAGTAGCAAGGCGTTTGGCAGCGTCCATAATTTCTGATATTTGCACTACTCTAAGATTGCACTATTTTTAGTTCTTTGTCTTGTACCGTTAGAAATAACAAGTATGAATAAAAATTCCGAATTCTGCCTAAAAAATAGTCATCATTATAATTAATCACTTTCTGTAAATTGTTAGCAACGTAATTTTATAAGTCCGTAAACATCAGTAACGCAATTGCGATAATAATATTAAACTGCCGACCCTTACAGTTCTGGAAAATTAGCTGAGTTGAAGAGGAAAAATACCAAATTTATTACTCATTGTAGATTGATTTAACGTTACAACTGCCACCAGAGACGGTACTTTAGCAAGACTACTTAAACAATACAACAATCAATTTTACCCTTTGACTAAGCCTCTGGTACAATAGCAAAAGCCTAATTAACTAAAGTCAATCTCTTTACAGATAGGACTTACGCAAGCACTATTTTGTCATTGCGAGCGTAACGGAGTCTAGGGAAGCAATCCCAGAGTTTTTGGCAATTACTTCTCTAGGAGACGCTCCGCGAACGCAACTGTTAAAGACGCACTCGCGTTCGTTTGTAATGACGTAAAATCATAGTCAGTGCGTAAGTCCTGTACAGATATTATCAAGCTGTCCCTACTTACTTAATTCGACAACTCAATTTTTCCGAAAAATTCCAAGTATTAGTTATTACATCTACCACTACTATGAAAAAATTAATTAAAGGTTTGCGCGAATTCAAAAGTAGTTATTTTCCCGCTAATGAAGAACTGTTTGAACAACTTTCTCATGGTCAAAAGCCTAGAGTACTATTTATTACTTGTTCTGATTCGCGTATCGATCCAAACCTGATTACACAAGCTGGCTTAGGTGAATTATTTGTTATCCGCAATGCAGGCAATATTATTCCACCATATGGTGCGACTAATGGCGGTGAAGGGGCAACAATAGAATATGCTGTTCAAGCATTAGATATTCAACAAATTATTGTCTGCGGTCACTCGCATTGTGGTGCTATGAAGGGGTTAATGAAGTTAGACAGCTTGCGGATAGAAATGCCGCTTGTACATGACTGGCTCAAGTATGCAGAGGCAACCCGACGACTAGTAAAAGACAATTATAGCGACTACGAAGGCGAAGAACTCTTAGAAATAATTATTGCTGAAAATGTACTCACCCAAATCGAAAATTTACGAACTTATCCAGTGATTCACTCTAAGCTCCACCAAGGGCAACTCAAAATTTATGCTTGGATTTATCAAATTGAAACAGGAGAAGTCTTGGCATACGATGCACAAAACCACGCCTATATCTTGCCCCAAAATCAACTTCTACCATCAGAAAGAGATGAGATATTTGAACCACTAAGCAATGTGGAAATACGTTTCACTAAAACTCAACAACGGGCGTTGCCATCGTCTGAAGAAGTCCCTAATGGCGCACATGAATGGTTTCCAATGACAGTACTTTCTCCAGAGCAAATGGAGCGAATTTATCGAGGCTCAGCAACAAAGTAAAAGTGTAGAAGATGAAAAATCCCTTGTAAGGGTATGAGTTGGTTGACTAGAAGTAACAGATACCAGAGCCGATGGTTTAAAAGATTCTAAACAATTAGGACTTACGTAAGCACTATTCTGTCATTGCGACCGGAACGTACTGTAGGGAAGCAATCCCAGAGTTTTTGGCGATTACTTCTCTAGGAGACGCACTCGCATTCGCTTCGCTCGTAATGACCTAAAATCGTAGTCAGTGCCTAAGTCCTGATAATATTACCCCTTAACTAACGAGGATAATAATCAAAATGAGGGGTAATATCATGTCCGCCTAATTAGTTACAATTCCCGCATCTGTGCAAAACACCAGGAAAACCTCTTTCTCCCTGCTCCCTGCCCCCTGCACCCTGCCGTCTTAATGACAAGTCTTTAACGGGACATGATATGAGGCGTTGAGTCTTACTCCCCAATGCTAGTAGGGAAGGGGCTGAGGATTAAGTTTGATATTAGTTTTACAGATAATGTAAAAAATCAAAGTTTTATAATAGTATTTCAACGCTTAAAAATTAGAGAACACTGTGACCACTACACTACACTGGCAGGAGCGAGTTGGTAATCAAAGAGATTGGGTTTGGCGGGGCTGGCAAACTCGCTATACTTATATTCGCTGTGCCCAGAATCACCAGAACACGCAACCTCTAATTCTGTTACATGGCTTTGGCGCTTCTATTGGTCATTGGCGACATAATTTAGAGGTGTTAGCCGAACATCACACAGTTTATGCCCTAGATATGCTCGGTTTTGGTGCTTCTCAAAAAGCCGCAGCTAATTACAGCATCGAACTTTGGGTAGAGCAAGTTTATGATTTTTGGCAAACATTTATTCGTCAACCAGCAATATTAATAGGCAATTCCAACGGTTCGCTGATTTCTTTAGCCGCCGCCGCCACTCATCCCGACATGGTGCGGGGTATGGTGATGATGAGTTTACCAGATCCTTCACTGGAACAAGAAGCAATCCCTCCTGTGCTGCGGCCAGTGGTCAGAGGAATTAAAAATATTGTTGCTTCGCCGTTGATTCTCAAGCCTGTGTTTAACTTTGTGCGCCGTCCAGGCGTGTTGCGTCGCTGGGCTAGTCTCGCCTACGCTAAACCAGAGGCAATCACCGATGAACTGATAGAAATTTTAGCTGGCCCTCCCCAAGACCGAGGTTCAGTGAGGGCTTTTAGTGCTTTGTTTAAAGCTGCAATTGGAATTAACTTTAGTCCCAATGTCAAGGCAGTATTACCAACCTTAACAATACCAATGCTATTAATTTGGGGACAAAAGGATCGGTTTGTTCCCCCAGCTTTGGCAAACCAATTTGCTCAGTACAACGAAAAATTAGAAGTGCTGAATTTAGAAAACGTGGGTCATTGTCCCCATGATGAATGTCCTGAACAAGTCAACCAAGCGATTTTAGATTGGATTGAGAGAGGAGTTTGGAGTTAGGAGTTTAAATTTAAGAATTATTCTCCCCTGCTTTTCCTGTCCTCCTGCCTACCTTGCCTTCTTGTTACCTATTCAACCGCAGCTTGGTTAGTATCAACATCTGTAGTACCATTCACAGTACGGGCAACAGAAACCATTCTATCGAGAATATCTTGGCTGGGTACTTTACCTTTCAACACTACAGTGCTACCTGTTTGAGCAACCCAAAGGGTATTAACATCGTCGAGTTGGGCGTCTTGGTCGAATGCCAATGCTACCCGCTTTGCTAAACCACTTTGGTCATATTCACCATTTAATCCTAGACGTTCTGGCGGTATTGATTGCGTATCAGTAGTACTAGGAGTTTGGGGTACTGCTTGGGCAGTGGGATTTACTTCAGCATTGTCAGGTTTTTCCATTCCAAATAATCTTTGTAACCAACCCATAACAACTTATCTCCGATTAGAGGTTAAATCAGACTTGAGTATACAAGCTTTAGCAAGGTCTAACATCTGCCGATGAAAAGATATCTACTTAAAGAGAATGCTGCTTGCGAAATAATTTATCTACAAATTCTCTTTATAAATTGAAATGAGTGCAACTATTAAGTTTAAAATAAAAGGTCTCACTTATTATTATTTAGTGGCTCAGTACGTATAGCGCAGCCTACAGCTAGTACATTATCTGAAATTGGTAAAAAGCTTGGGGTCTAAGTATTCTTACTTTTGACTTTTGACTTTTGCCTTATTGTACTAATGTCTGCGTTACTTAAATCCTGCTCTGGCCTGTGTTGGCGAAGATGAAACATACTCTTTCAGTTTTGGTAGAAGATGAGGCGGGCGTTCTGTCCCGTATTTCTAGTTTATTTGCGCGTCGTGGTTTTAATATTGAAAGCCTTGCTGTCGGCCCGGCTGAACAAGGTGGTGTGTCGCGAATTACGATGGTTGTACCCGGTGACGATCGCATCATCGAACAACTCACCAAGCAATTATACAAGTTAGTCAATGTCCTCAAGGTACAGGATATTACCGAAACTCCTTGTGTAGAACGAGAATTGATGCTATTAAAGGTCAATGCTACTAGCAGCAATCGCTCAGAAGTAATCGAACTGTCTCAGATTTTCCGGGCGCGAGTCGTGGATGTGGCGGAAGATTCTCTGACTTTAGAAGTTGTGGGAGATCCGGGTAAAATGGTAGCGATCGTCCAGGTATTACAAAAATTTGGTCTCAGAGAAATCGCCCGCACCGGCAAAATTGCCCTCACTCGTGAATCGGGTGTAAATACCGAATTACTAAAATCTTTGGAAGTAAAGGTTTAGTTAGGAATTAAAGAAGAAGTCACAATGCAATTAGCGAAAACAAGCAGGGTGCATTGAGCTAACGCTGTAACATACTATAGCAATCCAAATAGAAAGCAAAAAATATCAGTGGTGGCTGTTGACTATTAAGTGTCAACTTTTAACAGTCAACAGTCAACAGCTTGGGTAGCAAGATTTCACAAACGACTTAGGATTGCTAGATGTAAGTTAATTCTGACTGTTGATTGCGGACTACTTCTTTAATCAATTAAAAAGTAATAATAGCTACTAACATATAAATAAGTATATATAGTTATGTCTTTTTATATGCAAAAGTTACGCCAACTTGGCATGACGCAACATATAAGAAACTGCTACAAAGTTGTTAGAACAATAAAACACTAAAAACAACTAAAAGTTTTAATAGTCGTCAAGATGGCTATAGGACTCCTATTTGATTTTTAAAACAGCTCTGTACAATTTGAAAAGGTTAATTTTTTCCTACTCTCTGCCTGTTATGATTACTTGATTTGACCTTTAATATTTTATTAGAGGTAATTTACCAAATCTCATCTCATTGAAAAAGTAATCATGTTCAATAAGAAATATACTCAAATTTCCCTAAAAATAGTTAATTTTCGAGATATTGATAATTTCAGGTAAATTAGACAAATAATTTCCAGCCTCAAATCATCTAATCAGCATCTAGATAATGCTTTGACAATAGCAATATCATTAATAGCAGTTTTTCAAGAAGTGAGAAAAAAGAAAAAACTCAATAAAATATACAGAGTTTTTCGCTTATATTTTCTTCCTTATTGATTCTGTTGCAGTTGCAATAATGTTTTTAGTTAATGAGATAATTTTTTAGATTCAGAGGTCTTGACAGGCATGAATTTATCATTGTTATTTGTTTCTCAGTGGCTACCTAAAAAGTTAATTAATAAGTTATTAAATAATCTGCTAAATATTAGGAATAGACATTTATTCTTGTTCGATATTATTATTTTTTCAATAACAGTCTTATTAACTCTGAATCTCTGTTTAGATGGGAAGTTTTTCATCGAAGATTATAAATTAGAATTAGGAATCGTAACAATACTTTTTTTAGTGATAAAGCTTACTGTATTGTGGAATTTAGGTTTTTATAGACTTTACTGGCGCTATGCAAGTATTGAAGAACTTTTATATATAACTATTGTTATGGGAATTTCAGTAGTAATCCAAGCGGTATTCTTTGATGTGATGCGATTATTCCCATATTTAACATTGGATATTTTACCGCGATCGCTACCATTAATTGATGGATTGCTTTCATGTATTTTCATTGGGGGACTGCGTTTTACTATTCCAATTGTAGAAAGAATTAGTCAACAAAATACAGTATTTAAACCACAAGAACGTGTATTAATAATTGGTGCTGGTAATGCTGGAATTTCTTTAGTACGAGAAATGCAAAGAAATCCCCAATTAGGGTTTTATCCTGTTGCTTTCATTGATGACGATCCTCGAAAATTTCGGGCATACATACGTGGGATTCCTGTAGTTGGCGATCGCTATCAAATTCCTGATATTTTACAATCTCTCCAAATCCATAAAGCGATCATTGCTATGCCGACAGTTACAGGTAAAGTTATTCGAGAAATTGTAGATATTTGCAAAGCAACTGGAACTCAAACTAGCACTTTACCAGGCATACATGAAATTCTCAATGGTCGGGTGCGAGTTGACAGCATTCGGGATGTACGAATTGAAGATTTACTCAGACGCGAACCCGTACAAATAAATTTTGAAAAAGTTTCTCAATTTCTCAAAGGTAAAACAGTATTGATCACGGGTTCAGGTGGCTCAATTGGTAGCGAACTTTGCCGCCAAATTTTTAAATGCAATCCTGCTGAAATGATACTGATGGGACATGGAGAAAACTCTGTATTTAATATCCAACAAGAATTAGAACAACTTATTCAAGTACTCGAAAATGAAGGCAAATCATCCATTAATACTCCTCATATTTCTACCTTTATTGCTGATATTCGCTTCAAGTCTCGATTAGAACATGCATTTAAAATATTTCAACCTGATGTCATTTTCCACGCTGCGGCTCATAAACATGTCCCATTAATGGAATTAAATCCAGTAGAAGCAATCACTAACAATGTAATGGGAACAAAAAATTTAGTAGAACTAGCATTGCAATATGATGTAAAACATTTCGTGATGATTTCTACAGACAAAGCAGTTAATCCTACCAATGTTATGGGTGCGAGTAAAAGAGTCGCTGAAATGTTGGTACTGCAAGCTGCAAGAGAAAGTGGCAAACCTTATGTAACTGTACGTTTTGGCAACGTTTTAGGCAGTCGAGGTAGTGTAGTTCCCACTTTTAAAAAACAAATTGCAGCAGGTGGCCCAGTGACTGTCACTCATCCAGATATTCGTCGTTATTTCATGACTATTCCGGAAGCAGTTCAACTCGTTTTGCAGGCTGCAGTACTTGGTCATGGTGGTGAAGTTTTAATGCTGAATATGGGTAAACCTGTGAAAATTGTTGACTTAGCAAAGGAATTGATTCGTCTTTCTGGATATAAAGTAAACCAAGATATTGAGATTGTATTTACTGGTTTGCGTCCAGGAGAAAAGTTATTTGAAGAATTATTTATTAGTGGAGAAGAATATCAACCAACCGAACACGAAAAACTCTTAGTAGTAAAAAATGCTAGTCAAATGATTCCAGAAAATTTAGATATAACTGTGACAACTTTGTGTCAAGCAGCAGTAAAAAATGATACGAGTTTAATTCTATTTTTACTTGAACAATTGGTACCAGGCTACAAACCCAAACACTTAAATAGTTATGTGGGAGGAAATATTTCCAGCAATACTTCACTCCAAACGAAGCCAAATATGAATATGTTGGCACAGGTAAAATCGTAACTAGCAGATAGTAATCTACTTTGATTGTTCAGCGTGAGTAATTTAACTTAACTGTCAAAATAAATATGTCTAAAAATTCTAATCCTATTTTGCAAGTATTTGATAAAGTATCTCAAGTTAATAGTAGATATTTATCTAGGATTAAGAATATTGCCAAGATATTTGTCACGAGAAGAAGTGAGTGGTCAATTGGAATTTATCTAGGCGAATCTCCTTTTAGTTTTGTTTCTGCCAATACAATTATTAATCCAGTTTTGACTGCCAAGGATATAACAGATGTCCCAGCACACTTTGTTGCTGACCCATTTATGGTTCGTGAGGACGGCATTTGGTATATGTTCTTTGAAGTATTAAATAGTTTGCAAAATAAAGGAGTAATAGGACTAGCAAATAGTAATGATGCATACAAATGGAATTATCAACAAATTGTACTTGATGAACCGTTTCATTTGTCTTATCCATATGTATTCAAATTTCAAAATGATTACTATATGATTCCAGAAACTTCACAAGCTAGTTCTATTCGTTTATATAAAGCAACTAATTTTCCAACCAAATGGTCTTTTATCCAAACTTTACTTTCTGAAAAAGATTTTGTAGATCCTAGTATTTTTCAATACAATAATCTTTGGTGGTTGTTGACTGCAACATCACAAGCAAGAAACACATTACGTCTCTATTATTCCCAAAATTTGATGGATACTTGGATTGAGCATCCTCAAAGTCCAGTGATTAAAGGAAGTAAAAATATAGCCAGACCAGCAGGTAGAGTTATAGTCTTCGATGGCAAAATTATTAGATATACCCAAGATTGTGAGCGGGTATATGGTCATCAAGTTAGAGCATTTCAAATAACTGAATTGACGACAACAAATTATCAAGAGAAGGAAATTAAAAATAATCCAGTTATTAAAGCAAGTGGACTTGGTTGGAATCAAATAGGTATGCATCATATTGATGCTCACCAAATTGATAAAGATAAATGGATTGCATGTGTAGATGGAAAGCGTTATCAATTAGTTTTTAATCAAACTTTAATAACTAAAAGTTTGGCTAATATTAATTCAATTTGATTTGTGAGATTTATTTTTTATCACGCAGAGTCACCGAGAAAGCAGAGAGAAGAATAAAGAAAGTGAGATTTAGATAAATAATTTAGGATTACTAAGTCATTTATTATTACAGACAGCAATCATAATTAAAATCTGCTAGTTAAAAGTATATTTTAATAAGTTGAGTTTGAATAAGATAGTGAGGAATAGAAAAGATGTTAATTATCACAAAGAAATTTATCTTTTCAGTAGGAGAAGTTTGGTTTGATGAAGAGACACGAGAATTACCGAACGTGGATGTACTTCACTACAGACAATGGATGCACCCCATTCAAGGTGGTCAATCTGATGAATTTTATACAAGATTAATTGATTTAACTAAAAGTCATGATGAACTTTGGGAAAGTATTAGTAGTAATGATAGATATAAAATTAGACGAGCAGAGCAGAAAGACCAGGTAATTTATGAATATTGGGAGACCATAGACTCTAATATTATCGATGATTTTTCTGATTTTTATGATTTATTTGCTTTCCAAAAAGGCTTAAATAGAATTAATAAAACTCAACTTCAAAATCGTGTAAACGCTGGTGTAATTGATATTTCACGTATCAAGTCAAAAGATGGTAGTTCTTTAGTTTGGCATGTTTATTATCGAAATAAAAATAGAGTTCGTCTTTTACATTCTGCATCTCTAAAAAAGAATAATGATACTTCCTACCAATCAATTTTAGGACGAGCAAACCGTTATCATCACTGGCAGGATATTTTGAGATTTAAAAACTTGGGAATTTGTAGCTATGATTTTGGCGGGTGGTATACCGGAAATACAGACCAAGAAAAATTAGGTATTAATGAGTTTAAAGAAAAGTTTGGCGGAGAAGTTGTCAAGAATTTTAATTGTGTTAATGGTATTACTTTGAAAGGGAAGTTATATTTATATATTCTGAAAATATATTTCAGGTTATCTCAATTTCCTAAATCACATTTCTTGAATTTTAAATTTTAAATATTTGATTAAGTTTCTCAAAATTAAAAATTTTCTCTTATGCGAAAATAAGTTGAAAATCATTGCAACCAATAAATTCGCAAAAATCAGACACACCAAGATGATTGGTAATCTAAAATACAAAATTATACAATGTGGCATTTGCAAAGCTTTGTTGATTACTGGAAGAAGCTGACAAGTGGCTCTATCAATCGCCAAATTTTTGGTGCTGCGATGATAGTTGGTTTATTGACAGCATTGGTTAAAGTAGCGGCTGTGGGTAAAGAATTGGTGGTTGCTCAGAGGTTTGGCACTGGAGATGACATAGATGCGTTTTTAATTGCTTTGTTGATACCTTCTTTTATTATTAACGTAATCGCTGGTTCTTTTAATACTGCTCTCATACCTACTTATATGCAGATACGAGAGCAGGAAGGTACAAAAGCTGCTCAAAGGCTTTTCTGTGGAGCCACAATCAGTGGCTTGGGACTGTTAGTAATTACAACAATACTGATGGTAGTTCTAGCACCCTTGTATTTACCACGAATTGCGACTGGATTTAGTCCCCAAAAGTTAGAGCTGACTTTTCATTTGCTCTGCGCGATCGCACCTTTTGTTTTCTTAAGTGGGATTATTGTCATTTGGGGTGCTGTATTGAATGCAGGGGAGCGTTTTGCTTTAGCAGCATTCTCACCAATTATTACTCCAACTGTTACCGTTGTATTGCTTTTAACGCTGAAATCTTTGAGTATTTTCGCTTTGGCTGCTGGATTAGTCTGCGGTGCAGTACTAGAAATAATTCTCTTAGGAACAGCGCTGCACCGACAAGGCATTTCATGGGTTCCGAAATGGTATGGATTTGACACTAATCTGCGTCAAGTTGTTCGCCAATATTTCCCGATGATTGCGGGAGGACTTTTAATGTGTAGTACAAACTTAGTCGATCAATCTATGGCAGCAATGTTGTTACCTGGTAGCGTTGCAGCACTCAACTACGGTAACAAAGCGATCGCATTTCCCATGTCTCTAGCCACTACAGCATTAAGTACTGCTGTGATTCCCTATTTTTCTAAAATGATTGCTGCTAACGATTGGGTAGGCACACGTCGCACACTTAAGCGATATATGCAGATAATTTTTATCACAACTATTTTACTGTCAATATTCTTATTTGTATTTTCTGAATCTATAGTCAAAATACTTTTTCAAAGAGGTTCGTTTACAGCTGATGACACTCATTTAGTAGCCCAAATTCAAAGTTTTTTTGCTTTCCAAATACCTTTTTACGTAGCGGGAATTATGGTAGTACGATTAATTTCAGCAATGCAAGCCAATCATATATTGATGTGGGCTTCTGCATATAATCTCATTAACAATATTATTTTAAACTATTTATTTCTCCACTATTTTGGGGTTGCAGGTATTGCTCTATCAACAGCCTGTGTTTCTGCCTTAGCATTTTTCTTTTTATCATATTTTGCTCATAAAAAAATCAAAAAATTCTCTGCAACTTCAACAACCTAGTTTTCAGATTGACCCTTTCTTCATCTCTGGGATCTGCATCTGAAACGCCTATGGGTGATTTTATATATACTCATATTGCACCACAATGAAACTAACATTAATTATTCATTCCCTTACCTATGGTGGTGCCGAACGGATTATGTCAATTATGGCAAACTACTGGGCAGCTAAGGGATGGCAAATTACATTATTAACATTTGATAACAATAAAGTACCGGACTTTGATCTCGACTCTCATGTAAATTATATTCCCTTAGGGATAGCTGAAAAATCTCCGACTGCAATAATTGGCATCTGGAATAATATAAAACGCATCAAAATTCTCCGAGATGCAATTATTAATAGTAAACCAGATGCCGTAATTAGCTTTATGTCTAAAACTAATACGATCACTTTACTAGCAACGCGGTGGTTGAACATCCCAATAGTAGTTTCTGAACGTAGTAATCCCATCAAAAGTTCTTTAGGTTGGAATTGGCAACAACTACGACAATGGACTTATCCATTTGCAGACAAAATTGTTTTTCAAACTCAACGAGCAAAGGATTATTTTCCATCGGAACTACAAAATCATAGCTGTATTATTCCTAATATGGTTGTATTACCACCAATAAAAAAACATTCATCAGAAAAATTTTTAACAGAGCGATCGCTAATTGCTATGGGACGTTTTGTACCAGAGAAAGGCTTTGATTTATTGCTACAAGCTTTTGCCAAACTAAAAGATAATTATCCAGAATGGACATTAACTATTTTAGGAGACGGTAAATTACGTCCAGAATTGGAAACTTTACGTAACCAACTAAGACTAAGTGATCGCGTTCATTTTCCGGGAATGGTGAACAATACTTATACTTTTTTACAACAGGCAGAGTTTTTTATTATGTCTTCCCGTTTTGAAGGTTTTCCCAACGCTCTTTGTGAAGCAATGGCATGTGGTTTACCAGTTATATCCACAGATTGTCCTAGTGGCCCACGAGAGATTATTCGTGATGGTACAGATGGTATTTTGGTTCCGAATGAAGATGTTTCAGCATTAGCCACAGCAATAGAACGACTGATGTCTAACGAACAAGAACGAAAATCTTTAGCTGCTCGTGCGCCAGAAGTAACTGAACGATTTAGTGTCAAAAAAATAATGGGAATGTGGGAAGAAGTATTAGCTCAAGTTATTAAAAAGAAACCCAAGTTTATCTGAAAACTGTAAACTTTAGATAATTAGCTTTATTAGAAAAGTCATTATTTTATCTTCTTTGCACCTTAAACTGCAAAAAATATATTTTTAGAGAAAATATAATAAATTAAACAATGAATATCCGAAAATCTCTTTACTTCACTTATGCTTCTTATAGAAATTACAGTTTTCCTCACCTGTATAATCAATTCGTTAAAGAAAGTTTATTTAATGTTTCTATTAATCCAACTAAAGAGTTATTAACAAAAATTTTGATTCATTGCCATAGATTTGTTCCATACTATGCCAAATTAATCGAAAGTCTACCTAATAAAGAAATTATTCACCAAACACCAAAACTATATCTTTGTCAATTTCCAATCCTGACAAAAGATATTATTCGTACAAACTTTGAACAAATAAAATCTACAGATTTAGCACAGCGCCAGTGGTATTTAAATACATCAGGTGGTTCAACAGGAGAGCCAATTAAATTAATTCAAGATGCTGACTACAATGACTACTCTACAGCAATTAGCTTACTTTATTCTTATTTAGTTGGACGAGAATTAGGAGAGCCAGAAGTTCATTTATGGGGTTCAGAAAAAGATATTTTTCAGGGTACAATCGGATGGAAAGCAAACTTTTTTAATTTTTTGAGAAATACCACATATATGAATGCCTTTCAGATGACTCCTCAAAGAATGAGAAATTTTCTGAAATCGCTAAATACAAAACAACCAAAATTAATTGTTGCCTACGCTCAAGCAATTTATGAATTAGCAAAATTTGCTGAATCTGAACAAATTAAACTTGTTCCTCAAAAAGCAATTATAACTTCTGCTGGAACACTTTACACTTGGATGCGCCAAAAGATTGAGGCTGTATTTCAATGTCAAGTATTTAATCGTTATGGTTCTAGAGAAGTTAGTGATGTTGCCTGTGAAAAACCAGGAGAGAAGGGGTTGTGGGTAGCTCCTTGGGGTAATTATATTGAGATTGTAGATGATGATAATAATCCTGTGCCACCAGGAGTTGAAGGTAATATTTTAGTTACTTCTCTGATCAACTTTGCTATGCCGTTGATTCGATATAAAATTGGCGATCGCGGTACTTTATCTCCTGAATATAAATCTGGACAAATACTACAGCAAGTTTCCGGAAGAAATGTTGATATTTTTAAAACTCATACCGGAACTTTAATCGATGGAGAATATTTTACTCATCTTCTATACTTCAAAGATTGGGTGCATAAATTTCAAATAATTCAAAAAAGCTACTTAGAAATTACCATCAAAATTATTAAAGCTAATTCTGATTATTTCACTGAAGAACTCGATGACATAGTCGCTAAGTGCAAGCTGATGATGGGGAAAGATTGTGTAGTCAATTTTGAGTTCGTGAATAATATTCCTGTTAATCATTCTGGTAAATATCGCTACACCATTTCCGAGGTTGATTAAATGAAAAAGAAGATTGTATTCTTGATTCGCTCTTTGAACTATGGAGGAGCAGAAAGACAATTAGTCACACTAGTAAAAGCTCTGGATCGAGAATACTTTGATGTAACCATTTTATGCTTTTATGCTGGTGATTCATTATCTCTAGATAAAAACTTACAAGATAGTAATATCTCGATAATTTATTTAAAAAAACAGGGACGTTGGCATTTATTTGGCTTTTTTCGGCGTCTTGTTCAGCATCTTCACCGTATACATCCCGATATATTGCATGGATATGGTGGAACACCAAATTTACTCACTATTTTCTTAAAGCCTTTTTTTCCCTCAACCCGTATGGTTTGGGGATTACGTAATTCTGATACTGATTCTAATTTTTATGATTGGTTAGGGCGTTTAATCTTACAGTTAGAATGTCTTTTATCCAGTTTTGCTGACTTGATTATTATCAATTCTTATGCTGGTCAAGCATCTTATCTAACTCATGGATTTCCATCTGACAAGATGATGGTAATTTCTAATGGTATTGATATCGAACTTTTTCAGCCTGACTTAGAAGCTAGAACCAAAGTCCGATCACAGTGGGGAATTTCAGAAAATACGATTTTAATTGGTTTAGTGGGGCGACTAGATTCTAGAAAAGATCATCCGACATTTCTTAAAGCAGCAGCACTACTGTGTGAAGATAACCAGAATGTGCATTTTGTTTGTGTAGGTAGTGGTTCAGAAAATTATGCACACGAGTTGGATGAACTAGCTCATCACTTAGGCATCTCTGAGAAAGTTATCTGGGCAAAAGCGCGTGCAGATATGCCTGCAATCTACAATGCTCTAGATATTGCTGCTTCTTCATCTTATACAGAAGGATTTCCCAATGTAATTGGAGAGGCGATGGCGTGCGGTATACCTTGTGTGGTGACAGATGTAGGCGACTCAGCTTGGATTGTTGGTGATACCGATGTAGTGGTACCTCCCAAAACTCCACTAGCTTTGAAAACTGCCATGAAGAAATTGATAGAAAATCTCGCTCTTAATGGTTGCGATCGTACTCAAATTCGACAACGAATAATTGACAAATTCTCAGTAGCTCAATTAGTCCTTACAACCGAAGCCACTATTCTTAGTTTATGTCATGAATCATTCTCTAAATAAAAAATTTAATTTCTTCTTTTTTTACCAATCTACCCTGGCATTAGGGGCTATTTTCACTTTTTTCACAGATATTAATTCCTATTTATATACATCAGGAATTATTTCTCAACCTCCTTTAGTTTGGATCATAGCGTTTGCTGTATTCTCTCTTCCCTTACTTTTTTCATCAAACAAGTTCATACCACTCTCTATAATTAGTTGGTGTTTTAGTTTTATTTTTATTTCATTATTGTGGTTTGTACTATTTTCCAGTTTTGGAGAACTTGCTTTTGAAGAATTGAGAAAACGAATCTTAACAGTAATTTTTCTCCTTTGCATGTCATTAATTTTTTCTCAACATCCAAAAATTCATTACTTAACTCGATGGGCTATATTTTTAGCAGTATTGATGGGTATATTTAATAATTTTTGTGAATTTATTAACCCCGTCGTATTTAATTCATTAGGTGATGGTGGTCGGGCTGCTGGATTTTATTTAAATCCCAATAGTAATGGCTGTGCATTAATACTTGGGATGATTTTTAGTGTAAGTTTATTACAGCCGATATATCGTTTACCTTTCGTATCTCTCGTCGGTATTGGAGTTTTCTTGACATTTTCCCGAGGAGCTATTGTTGGCTGGTTACTTGTAGTTATTATTTTTACGTTTGTGGGCGTGCTTCATTTTAACAAATTACTTTATTGGGCTTTGGGAATAGGGATTTTCATTATTAGCTTAGGCTCACAATGGTGGGACGAACTATTACAAAATTTAAATTTAAATCAAAACTCTCTCGAAAGAATTGCCTGGTTTCAAAATATTTCAACTTCTGATTCTGAAGATTCTGCTGATTCGCGTTTAGAAGTGGCTCAATTGGCTTGGCAGATGTTTACTAAACGTCCCTTCTTAGGTAATGGAATTGGCTCAACTTTAACCTGGAATATGGATATATCCACACATAATATGTATTTGTATTATATGGCGGATCATGGAATTATCGGCGCTTTTATTTTACCTCTATTAGTATATGCAGTGACACAGCACGCCCGTGGAGAAACTAAATATATTGGCTTAGCTTTTGGGGCTTTTATTCTTCTTTGGGGACTATTTAGCCATAATGTTTTAGAGGAGCGCTATATCCTCATTATGTTTTCATTGATGGCTGCAATGACTAGAGGGAGTTGGTTAGAACAAAAATATCAACTAGAAAATCTATTATGAAAATTATTTATATCATTACTGGACTCTCCACTGGTGGTGCTGAAGTTATGCTTTATAAACTTCTTTCCAGGATGAATCGAGAGCGTTTTAGTCCAGTTGTTGTTTCTTTAATGCATTATGGTACATGGGGCGATCGCATTGTAAATTTAGGCATTCCTGTTTATACCATTGGTATGAAACCAGGAAAGCTAAAACTAGTTGATATTTGGCGAATCATTCACATAGTACGCCAACTCAAACCTGATTTAATTCAAGGTTGGATGTATCACGGAAACTTAGCTGCACAAGTTGTTAAACTTTTTATATTTAGACAAGTGCCTGTTTTCTGGAATGTGCGTCATTCACTTTCTTCTTTAGATTTAGAAAAACCGCTAACAACTACTATTATTAAACTGTGTGCTAATGTTTCATACTTACCTACAAAAATTATTTATAACTCTCAGAATAGTTCTCAACAACACGAAAAAAGTGGTTACTCTTTTGATAAAACCTGTATAATTTCCAATGGTTTTGAAACAGAAAAATTTATCCCATCAACCAAGGCTCGCCTCAATATCCGTTTAGAATTAAATACTGACGAAAATAATTTGTTGATTGGTTTGATTGGTCGTTATCATCCTGTCAAAGACCATTTTAATTTTCTTCAAGCTGCTGCATTATTACTTAAAAAGTCTGCCAACGTTCAATTTGTTCTCGCAGGCAGTAAAGTTGATTGGCAAAATCAGATTTTATCTGAATTAATCCATGAATTAGGGCTTGTTAAGCACATACATCTATTAGGTGAACGTCATGATGTGCGTTGTTTAACCGCTGCTTTTGATATCGCTTCTTCTTCTTCTTCTGGAGAAGGTTTTCCCAATGTTATTGGCGAAGCAATGTCTTGTAGTGTTCCTTGTGTAGTCACAGATGTGGGAGACTCAGCTTGGATTGTCGGTGATACCGGAAAGGTCGTACCCCCAAGGAATCCAGAAGCATTAGCAAATGCTTGGCAAGCATTAATCGATATCGGGAAAGAAGGTAGAGAAAGTTTAGGAAAAGCAGCACGAGCAAGAGTCATCAAATATTTTTCTTTAGACTCCATTGTGGCTCAATACGAGGCACTGTATGACAATGTGTTAGTTCAAAAAAACATCAGAATTCATCAGAAGGTAGTGCAGTCTTAAGGTCTCCCCAAGTAGAGCAACTGCGGTTCAGAACTTAGGAATTAGAAAGCTGTTCCCAATTAAAAATCCGTCTTCAAAAGTTTAGCGCGGAAGTTTCCTTCCCTCTAACATCTCGCAAAATCTCAAATCCCAAATTCTCTTACTTAGTAGGTATAGTAACTTCCCAAATTCCTTGGTTTCCACCGTATTCTATAACATAAATCTTATTGCCGATAATTTCAGCATCAATGGGATTACTGAAACCTTGGACAACACGTCTAGCTTGAAGTCGGTAGTTGGTATTTCCTACTTTAGTTAATTTCAAATCCAATAGATCTTGGCTGGGATCTTTAAAAGGACCTGGTAGTGTTTCACCAACAGGATCGCCTGGAGTCCAACTCAATACAAATGCATCTCCTTTGAATTCTGGACTCATTGCTCTTTGTGTATCAAAAACTAAACCCAAAGGAGAACGATGTGCTGTAAAAGTACTCAAACTTTGTCCAAGAACACTCGCATCTTTGATTTGGCCATTTTGAGGATTGCGGTAATTGTCTGCATCCGGGCCAAAATTAGGAATTGGTTCAGTCAAAGTGATATTAGGCCGAGGTGGAAAGGTTGGATCGTTATAATAGTAACCTTTGATAACTGCGCTAAATTTGGAGTTTAATAAACGGTCATTGGCAGGATTATAATTGGGAAATTGTTGGGGATTGTCTGTCCCACCTATACGCCAAGGAAAGCCATAATGTTGACCCTGACGTAGCCAATTTAATTCTTCTGACATATCGCGATCGGGACCATTTTCTGTG
The DNA here is from genome assembly GCF_005869855.1 of Nostoc sp. PA-18-2419. Lineage (GTDB taxonomy): Bacteria > Cyanobacteriota > Cyanobacteriia > Cyanobacteriales > Nostocaceae > Nostoc. The sequence continues at coordinate 19,958 of NZ_SZNH01000005.1, forward strand.
CCAAATAAATCCCCATTAGGCGCAAAAGCCATATCAAAAGTATTACGTGTTCCTTCTGCAAAAATATAACCAGCTGTTTTTAAAGTTGCTCGATTGTTTGCCAGAAAGAGATTTTGACCATTAGTAGGAAGACGGATTATACAGGCCGTTAATCCTACTTCGCGAGTATTGGGATATAAACCTCCAGCAGTCTGGATTTCACCATGATCTGTACGAGAACCGCTATTTACATAGATATACTTACCATCTGGGCTAACCACCACACCGCTGAAACGATGGTCATAGGCTGTTTTACTTTTTGGATACCCTGCACTCTTAGCCAAAATAGACCAGATACGGACTCCTGTATTTGGGTTAATTACACCTTTAACAATAATTGCTTTGGTCTGGTCATTTCCAAGGTTTCCATTGCCAACTAGATAAATTGTACCATCAGGACCAATGGCCATACCTTGAGTTTCAGCTACCTTATGATTACTAAAGTCATAAACAAGTGTACTCGTAGATAAAGCTAAATTAACTTTATAAATCTCGCCATTGCGTTTGAGATAATAAAGTGTATTATTTCGGGGATCTTTTACAATCCGAACAGAAGGAGAAATTGATGCCGTATTTAGAATATTGCGAATCTTAATATCAGCACGCAGGGCTTGAGGTGCAGCATTAACTCCAATAGTTCCATAATTTAACAAAAATATTGTTAATAGAAGTGTTTTTTCCCAAAAAAAGTGGTTTTTCAGCGCGAATTTATTGCTAAATCTGCGCTTATCTGGGCTGGTTGACTTAGCATTATTCATGATTTTCTCCATAAACATAATCAGATGATTTTTTCTAAATCTTTTTAATCCAGTAAAAAGATTTACAGAATGTTTGAAAAACTTATACCAATTTTAAAAAGGATTGAAATAGATGGATTTACAAAACCCAAACACAAAAATTCCTAATCCAAAATGGTATTATTCGTGCTTATCCTAAACTAACTTCCAAGGTATAAGGAACAGATATGCTGTCACTTTCCCCAGAGAAAGTTCCACCATTTTGAGGAAAGAAAGCATATTTACTCACTGAAATAGAGTACGTCCCCGCACTTAGTGAAGCAGTGATTAATGACCCAAAGTCTGATTCATTACCACTATCATCATTAAATTGCAGTAAAGTTCCAGCATTATTAAACAGACCGAGGACTGTATCATCAGGTGTCACTGTTTTGATAGTTACAGTTGCCGAATTTGCTATAGAAAATTTAAAAAAGTCGAAATCAGGATTATCTCCTGGCTGAACTGTTACTAACTCACCTGCAAGATTAACATTTGAACCTGATGATAAAGAACCCAATCCTTCAGCGCTGGCTAGTGTATTATTTGTAGCTTGTCCAGCATTTTCCCGCTCATAGAAAAGGAAGTCGTCACTATCAAGCCTCAGATTGGTTCTCCCCTGCACAATACCTATAATCTCATCTGGCTCTGTTCCTGGTTTATCTAAGAATATTTGTGTGTTGCTTCCAACAACTTGCAGACGGTAGTTCTGTAGAGATCCTTTGAGTTCAATTCGATCGTCGCTAGAGTTGAAGTCACTAATGTTAGCCAAGTCTGCAAAACCTGCGTTCGTAGTGTTGTTATCGTCGTAGAAGACATTTGTCGCATTCCCTAGGACAAATCTATCTACCCCAACCCCGCCAATCAAGTTATCAATCTCCCCTGAACCAGGTGGGAGCGAACTACCAGGAAAAATACCAATTAGGACATCGTCTCCAGATCCCCCATTGAGTGTATCGTTACCAGGCCCTCCCTGTAGACTGTCATTGCCATCCTCACCATTGAGGATATCATTTCCCAAATTACCGTCTAGCGTGTCATTGCCTGTTCTACCATTGAGAGTATTGTTACTACTATTACCAAACAGGAAGTTGTTAAGACTGTTACCTGTACCATTGATGGCCCTGCTTCCCGTCAGTGTCAGATTCTCCACATTGGCCATGAGTGTGTAAGAGACAGAAGACCGGACGCTATCTGTGCCTGAATTAGCAGCTTCGGTGATAATATCAGCACCACTGTCAACGATGTAAGTGTCGTTACCTGTTCCCCCATTCAAGCTGTCAGTACCTGTACCGCCATCAAGTGTGTCATTGCCATCTCCACCAATAAGACTGTCATTTTCTGTCCCACCAAATAGATTATCGTTACCAGCGGCACCATTTAAAATGTCATTACCGGACGTAGTATTAGCATTCCCACCATTAGCCCAACCATATATCGTGTCATCTCCCGAAGTCCCATTTCTGATGTCAGAACCTGTCGTACCGTAAATAACTACCATATCATTTCTCCACAATTTTTAACTAAGCTTCACTTCCGGCTTAATTAAATAACTTTTTATTAGTTCAATCTAAATTACTTGCCATTTGCGTAATCCTAGATGGAAAACTTTAATTATTGATTGGATTAGCGACTTCCAAAGAAAAATATCCAACTATCGATTATGCTGAGTCAAAATCCACCCTTTTGGTTAGAGAGACAAAACGCTCACCATACAAGAAGATTAGATAATTTCTTTCTTGCAAATTTATTGATTAGGCAAATTGTAAGTAATAGGCAAAAATTTCTTAATATTGATTATTTTTATAAAATTTTTTCCTGCCATAACTATATTAATTATCATGAGTGAAAGTTTTCATTAACTTCTTTACAAAGTCTTTACAATATTAATTTATGCCATTTATTTATAGTTTCATAAAAATAAATGCAAAATTTAATTAACTTTTTTAAAACTTCCTTATTCTTTTAGTCAAAGTTATGATTTTTTTTCAATTAAGGCGCTCTCCTAGTTAAGTTAGGTTTCAATATTAGATATTTTGTTAAAAAAGTATTATTTTTCAATAAAAAAAATACTTTGAGATTAAAGAAAATTTTAAAAAGAAAGATAAGTTAAATTCATAGATTATCCATAAAATTTTTGAGTCTGACAAGAGTTGAACTTTACATAAATTTTATTAACGCATAATTTATGTATTTAACCGTTTTTTATTCCTTTGAACAGAGAATAATTAGAGTAAAATAATTAGTATATAATCACAAAATTAGCGATCGCATACCCATAGCAACTGTCAAAACAAAACTTATCTTTCTCCAAAAGTTGCATAATTATTTTCAAAAACAGTATTAAAGAATAAATTAATATTTATAGCATTTACTCATCTCCAAACGTTAAATTCATTTCTCGCTTCAGAAATATTTGAATTAGGAGAACTTCAAATGTCTCTTTTCCGCAAAAAAATTAGGTTTTTTAACGTACTCAAATTTATTTTAGGAATATTAGGAATAGTATTGACTTTATTTGCTTGTTCAAGTATCTGGTTATTAGGTAACAACTCATCCTTAGGCGATCGCCCTTTTGTATGGGTGGCTTCAAGTCTAGAAAGGATAAAGCAACAAGACGCACCAACAAGTAAAACCCAGATTCATTTGTACGCTGCACGTGGTGAATATGAACCTTTTCAAATAGGAATTCACGCACCCAGTGGTGGTCTAACAAATGTGAATGTTACAGTCTCCGACTTATCTGGATCAAATAATCGACTAATTTCAAATAAAAATATTACACTTTATCGCGAACATTACGTTCATGTTGTTCATTCTAGCCCTAACAAAAAAGGCAGCACAAATTCATCTTTAGGTACTGGATGGTATGCTGATGGACTAATTCCATTTATTAATCCTGAAAACAAAACAGCTCTTACAGGTGCGGAGTTAGATGCAGTTCCATTCAACCTGAAAGCTAGGAATAATCAACCTATTTGGGTAGACATTTTTGTACCCCGCAACACTCAAGCTGGTGACTATCAAGGCACTTTTACTGTTAGCAGCAACCAAGGAGCGATCGCAGGAAAAATCCACCTCCAAGTTTGGAATTTTGAGTTACCGATAAAACCATCGCTCAATTCTGAGTTCACATTCTATGAACATCAAGATAAAAGCGACATGGTAGAACTTCTCAAACATAAGTTAATGCCTGATGCCCATTTTAATCCGGCAGATGAACCTGAGTTAATTAAGCAGTGGGGACTTCGTTCCCGGAGTCTTTCTTTTTGGAGTGGGGCTAACGTTAATACTTGCAAAATGGCTCCAGCCCCTTCTCTCGAAAAGATTAAAACCACTGCTGCTAAGCATGAATCTGGTTTATTTCTCTACGCTAGATATGCCGATGAAATTGATAACTGCCCAAATTTAATTGAACCAGTTAAGCAATGGGCGCGAAATTTTCATCAAGCTGGAATCGCAACCACCTTAGCAATGACTCCTACACCTGCGCTTTATGATGATGGTTCGGGAACTGGGCGCTCAGCTGTAGATATCTGGGTAGTATTGCCAGAATCCTATGATCAAGCTCCTGAGCGAATTACTGAAGTTCTGCAAAAAGGAAATAAAGTTTGGTCTTATAATGCCTTGGTACAAGATGGGTACTCTCCGAAATGGCAGATAGACTTTGAACCAATCAACTACAGAATTCATCCAGGCTTCATTAGCCAAAGCCTTGGACTGACGGGAATTTTATACTGGCGAGTTGACCTTTGGACAAAAGACCCCTGGAACGACGTTCAAACTTATTTCCAAAAGAAATACAAAGACTATTTTCCTGGTGAAGGGATGTTGTTTTATCCTGGAAAACAGGTAGGTATCAAAGGAGTTGTTCCTTCCATGAGACTCAAGTGGCTCAGAGAAGGGGTAGAAGATTACGAGTATCTCGAAATACTTAAAAGTCACGAGCGCCAAGATTGGGCGCTTTCATTAGCTCGGCGTGTCGGTCTTGACTGGAAGCACTGGACGCGGGATATAAATCTCCTCGAATCAGTCCGGCGACAGTTGGGAGAGGAAATAGACAGGCTCTCTTCTCAATAAGTATTTTGAGAAATTGCTCGCTACTTTGACTAAAATTTAGATATTTTTTGATATATCTAAACAGATGAGCGAGTGGGGTAAAACTTTTAACTCCATTTTCTAACGCCACTTGCTACAACAGAGGGAACCTTCAGAGCGCGCTGGCTCCTCTCTGCTTCCTACTCCCTGCCAATAACAAATAAGTTCAAAAATTAAAGCGAATTACTATATAAGAATAACAACTCATAGACAATTCCGTAGATGTGATTATGTCTTTTTATTTGTAGAAGCTGCGCCAATTTGGCATGACTCAAACAACAAAACAGTGCTACAAAATTGAGATAGAAATCAGCAAGTAATACCATTTTTGATTTTGTGAAAGTTGAGTTATTCTTCAAAGTGTGTTTCCCAACTTGTGTGTAGATGCCCAGCATAAGGCTTCTCCTAGAGTACTATCGTTGAATGCCGACTTCCAGTCAGCAAAGCTCTATAAGACTGATTTTAGATTTATAAATATACTTTTGTTGAGATATGAGTAACCGTATTGCAGTTATTGGTCTTGGTTACGTTGGTCTACCTGTTGCCCTAGCATTTGCTAAAAAATTTCCCCAGACTATTGGATTTGATATTAATTTAGAGAAAGTTATAAGTTTAAAGCAAGGTATTGATTGTACAAATCAAATCTCTACTGACGAATTAATAAATTCTAGTCTAATTATCACTTCAGAACTTTATGATTTAGTAGACACGAACTTTTTTGTAATTGCTGTACCAACACCAGTTGACCGCAATCATAATCCTGACTTGACTTTGCTAATAAAAGCCTCTGAACTCGTTGGAAAAGTCTTACAACCTGGAGCGATTGTAGTGTATGAATCTACAGTTTATCCAGGGGTGACAGAGGATATCTGCAAAGCAACTTTGGCCAAAGTATCAGGTTTACAACCAGGTGTTGATTTTAAGTTGGGCTATTCTCCAGAACGGATAAATCCGGGTGACAAAGCTCATACATTAGAAAAGATTGTCAAAGTGGTAGCTGGAGAAGATGCCCAAACTCTGGAACGAGTTGCAAGTGTGTATACCGCGATTATTGATGTCGGTGTTTATCGCACCTCTTCGATTAAAGTAGCTGAGGCTGCCAAAGTCATTGAAAATACTCAGCGAGACTTAAATATTGCTTTGATGAACGAACTCGCACTCATATGCGATCGCCTTGGTATCCGCACCCATGATGTTTTAGCAGCAGCCAACACCAAATGGAACTTTTTACCGTTCACTCCCGGACTTGTTGGTGGTCACTGCATTGGAGTTGACCCTTACTATCTAACTACTAAAGCAGAAGAATTGGGATATCATCCCGAAGTCATCTTAGCTGGTCGTCGGATTAACGACGGTATGGGTACTTACCTTGGTCAGCGTTTTGTCAAACTCTTAATTGAAGCTAACTTGTCGATTAAACAAGCACGAGTAGGAATTCTCGGTCTGACTTTTAAGGAAAATGTACCCGACATCCGCAATAGTCGCATACCAGATATTGTCAGAGAATTGCAGCAATTTGGTATTGAACCACTCTTACACGATCCTCTGGTAGATCCTGATGAAGCACACCAAGAATATGGGATTAATTTAGTCGATTGGCATAACCTGTCTAATTTAGACGGAGTAATATTTGCAGTCAGTCATCAAGCTTATTTAGATATGCCTTGCGAACAACTTCTTAACTGTTTGCGTCCAGGTGGAGTATTGATGGATATCAAATCCATTTTTAGCCAAGCTACACTACCACCACATATTCATTACTGGAGCTTATAGGAGAAACATTATGGTCAAGGTTTTAGTGACTGGTGCTGCTGGTTTTATCGGTTTTCATCTCAGCCAGTGTCTATTGACCAGAGGTGATGAGGTTGTTGGTTTAGATAACCTCAATGATTACTACGATGTTGTGCTGAAAAAAGACCGTTTAACTCAATTACAAGAAAGACCTGGTTTTAGTTTTTATCAGATAGACTTGTCAGACTCGGTAACTATAGCCCAACTCTTTGCTGAACAACGCTTTGATGTGGTCGTCAATTTAGCAGCACAAGCTGGCGTCCGCTACTCCATCAAGAACCCTCACGCCTATATAAACAGTAACTTGGTCGGCTTTATTAACATCCTCGAAGGTTGTCGTCATTCAGGTGTTCAGCATTTGGTATTTGCTTCTTCTAGTTCTGTTTACGGTGCTAATACTAAAATGCCTTTTTCTGTTCACGACAATGTAGACCATCCAGTTAGTTTATACGCTGCGACTAAAAAAGCTAACGAGTTAATGGCTCATAGTTATAGCCATTTATATGGTCTACCAACAACTGGACTCCGCTTTTTTACTGTTTATGGGCCGTGGGGTCGTCCAGATATGGCGCTGTTTTTGTTCACTAAAGCAATTTTGACAAAACAGCCAATCGATGTGTTTAATTACGGAAAAATGTGCCGAGATTTTACCTATATTGACGACATTGTAGAGGGTATTGTCCGAGTGATGGATAAAATTCCTCAGCCAAATATTGCTTGGTCAGGAAATACACCCGACCCAGGAACGAGTAAAGCTGCTTATAAAATTTACAATATAGGTAACAATCAACCGGTTCAATTAATGCGCTTTATAGAAGTGCTAGAAGATTGTCTGGGAATGAAAGCAGAAAAAAATTTACTACCTCTACAACCTGGTGATGTCCCCGTTACCTATGCAGATGTTGATGATTTAGTTCACGATGTAGGCTTTAGACCTAGCACGCCTATAGAAGTAGGAATTGAACGTTTTGTAGCTTGGTATTGTTCTTATTATCAGAAAGCTAATACTCGACTAAGCCGAAATTCTTGGGTGAGGGTGGGGAGTCGGGAATAATGAAGATACTCCATATATGTGCAATTGGAGGCACTGTTGAGGCGCTTTTACGACCTCAAATAGATTATTTTTTGTCTCAGAATCTATCTGTTGAAATAGCTTGTTCTCCAGGTTCAGAAGTAAAAAAACTCCAGAATCAAGGGTATGTAATTCATCCGATAGAAATTGATCGCCGGATTTCTCTGGTGAGAAATTTGAGAAGTATTTATCAATTGATGCAATTAATTAGGCAAAATCGATATGACCTTGTTCACGTACACACTCCGATTGCTGCTGTCTTAGGTCGCATTGCTGCTAAGCTGGCTGGTGTTAAACGAATTGTCTATACTGCTCACGGCTTTCCGTTTCACGATCGCTCCTCACCTAGTCAATATCGTTTTTATTTTACTGTTGAGAAATTTACTGCTTTGATAACTGATTTGATTCTTACCCAAAATCATGAAGATATTGCCACAGCTAAAAAATTAAATCTTTGTCCGCCGGAAAAATTGGGTTATTTGGGTAATGGTGTAGACATTAATCGCTTCCGACGCGATCGCCTCAATTCCACTCACCAAATTCAATTACGAAAATCTCTAGGTATCCCGGATAATACTAACTTCATTATTGGTACAATTGGACGCATAACTCAGAAAAAAGGCAGTGGATATTTAATTGAAGCCGCAGCCAAACTACTTCCTGATTTTCCAAATTTACAAGTTTTAATCATTGGCTCTCAACTTAGTAGTGATCCTGAACCTTTCTACACAGAATTAATTCAAAAAATTCAATCTTTAGGAATTGAAAAACATGTTATCTTGACAGGAGAACGCGAAGATATCCCAGAAGTTTTAGGTTTACTAGATATCTTCACGTTACCGACATTCACTCATGAAGGACTACCGCGTTCTATTCTCGAGGGAATGTCAATGGGTTTACCAGTTGTCACTACAGATATTCGTGGCTGTCGAGAAGCAGTAATTCATGGAAAAACGGGTTTAATTGTACCACCTCAAAATAGTCAAAAGTTAGCTGAGGCTTTGGGAATATTATTATCTAATTCGGAATTGCGACAAAGTTATGGTCAAGCTAGTCGTGAACGCGTTGAAGTTACTTATGATGAAGAATTAGTTTTTGGACGACTTAAGAAGTACTATCAAGAGTTAGAGATTATTTGAAAAGAAATGTAGTAATAAATTAATTAAAAATAATTAGTAAACTTTTTATTATTCTCTGTGATTGGTTAAAAAATTAACTAGTGGAATTTTGATATGTCAGAAAAATAGTGAATAAAGAAATTCACGCAGATCTGCCTGCACAGAAGAGGAATGAGAAGTATTTTGAGAGTGGATGGTGTATTGATGAATAATAATTTTGAGGGGATTGAGTTAAAAAGATTTAGCAGATTAATTAAATTTATATTGGATAGAGTTGTGGCAGCGATCGCCTTAATTTTTCTTTCTCCTTTATTTGTGGGTGTAGCGATCGCGATTTATTTTAAAATGGGTAGCCCGGTTATTTTTACCCAACCTCGTCCAGGTAAAAATGCTCAAATTTTTAACTTTTATAAATTCCGGACGATGACCAATGAACGGGATACTGAAGGCAATCTTCTTGCTGATGAAAAACGCCTCACAGCCTTCGGTAAATTTCTGCGTCAAACTAGTCTTGATGAATTACCTCAACTTTGGAATGTCTTGAAAGGAGACATGAGTTTTGTTGGGCCTCGTCCATTATTAGTCAAGTATCTTGACCGCTACACACCCCAACAAGCACGTCGTCATGAAGTGCAGCCGGGTATTACTGGCTGGGCACAAGTGAATGGTCGCCGCACATTGGATCGATTTTGGGATAAAAAATTTCAGTTGGATGTTTGGTATATCGACCGCTGGAGTTTGTGGCTTGATTTAAAAATTTTATTTATGACTGTATGGCAAGTAATCCAGCGAAAAAGCATCAGCCAGGAAGGTCACGTTACTTCGGAGGAATTCACAGGTCAACTTCATGAACAATAGCGGTTTTTATCGGCTATAGCAGAGGAAGTGAAAAATATGGGCTTTCAACAGATACGAGATCTATCCGCAGCGGTGTTAACTTCGATGACAGAAGAAGAATGCGCTGATTGGCACCGCAAACGAGGAATGCATGTGATTCGTCATCGGGGTCGCTACTGGAAGGAGACAATTCGAGGTTTCTATCAGCCGTTGCATTGGTTAGCACGTTTGAGTGCCCAAGAAGCAAACTCACCAACACTACTATCTTGGGGATTCCAAGCAACCTTATCTGAAGTTGACGCAACCTCTGCTAACGCCTCAATGCCGATTCATTGGTTGCCCAATTTGGAAAACTATAGTCTTGAGAGTGTGACATCAAATCGCCGAAATCATCTTAGAAGGTGTTACAAACGAGTCAATATCGTGCAGTTAGATAAACCTGCGCTTTTGCAAGAACAAGGTTACAAAGTCTTTTTATCGGCATTGAAGCGAACAGCTTACCGTCAGATACCTTCAAAAAAAGACTATCTCACCGCACTTGGTGATTATGCTACCCCTGAGAAGCAGTTGATTCTTGCAGGTCTTAACGGTGAGCAGCTTCTCGGTTATGTTACAGGATACGCTGTCAACAGTATTGCTTACATTGATGAAGTAATCATCGCCACTGAGGCATTATCTACCTACATTGGTACGGGATTGCTATTTGAATTTGCCCAAGTCTGTCGCCGGTCTGGGTTAATTCGCGAGCTTGTTAACGGTCTGCACTCTCGTGAAGATGAAAAACTCTGTGTCTTCAAACAAGGAATGGGTTTCCAGGTAAAGCATATTCCTGCAAAGGTACAGATGAACCCGATTGTTGAGCAATTTATCGGGTGGCGATATCCACATAAGTATTATCGGCTAGTCGGTCGTCAACTGCGATCGCACCAGAGGAAGCTTTTCACTAGTAATCAAAATACAAAAAGTAAAGGAGTATGAGTTTTCAACAAATGCGAGATGTATCCGAAGCAGTGCTGACTTCAATGACGGAAGAAGAATTCGCCAGTTGGCGCTGCAAGGAAGGTGCACACGTTATCTTTCATCGTGGGTGCTATTGGGAACAACGACGTTTTGGTTTCTATCAGCCAATCCATTTGTTAGCGCGCTTACAGATTCAACAAGTAACTCCTCCGATGCAACTATGCTGGGGATTTCAAGCATCATTGTCTGAAAATGACGTGCTAAGTGCTAATGGGTCAATTCCGATTCATTTATTGTCTAACCTTCAAGACTACGATTTGTATAGCATCAACAAAAATAACAGACAAAACATTCGTAAAAATCGCCATTTTTTTAATATTGTCGAGTTAACTGGTACACAACTGCTAGAAGAGCAAGGATATGATGTCTTTCTCTCAGCGGCTACACGAACGCAATTGAAACCATTGCTTTCTAGAGAGAAATATATGATGAATCTTGTGGATTATGTTGTACCCAAACGTCGCCTGATTCTTGCAGGACTTAGTGATGCAAAGCTTTGTGGTTATATCAGCGGGTACGCTGTCAACGGCATTGCATATGCAGAGGATCTCTACATCACCACTGAAGCATCAAAGAACAATATCAATAAAATATTAGTTTTTGAGTTTGTGCAAGTCTGCCGTCGTTCTGCTGGAATCTATGAATTTGCCATCGGTCAGGACTGGCGAGAAAAGCCAGGAATAGTCCAATTCAAAGAGAAAATGGGCTTTCCGGTGGTATATATCCCTGCCAAAGTGCAGATAAATCCGCTCGTCGAGCAATTTATCCGCTGGAAGTATCCGCATAAATACTATCGTTTGACTGGCCACGATTAATATTTACAAAAACACTGCTCATATTAGGAGAATAAAAATTTTTCAATGATGCAAATTACATGCAAGTTGGTATCAGTTAGAAGACATAATTGAAATTAAATACAGGAGAAATCAATGGATTTTAAAATAGTTAGTTTATCAGATCCATTGTGGTTAGAAATTTTAGAAAAACTAAATCATGATATATACCATTTGCCTGAATATGTAAATTTAGAAGCTAAAAGAATTAATGCTATTCCCGAAGCTATATTAATATTTGAAAATGAAAAAATATTGTTTTTACCTTATTTATTGCGTTGTGTAAATAATTTATTTGTTACAAAACTAGAAATTCCTTTGATTTGGGATATTGTATCTCCTTATGGTTATCCTGGAATTTTATTGAGTCAAGCCGCAGCTAATACACCAGAGTTTTTACAATTAGCAGTAAATCAGTTAATAGCTGGGCTACGCGATCGCCAAGTTTGTTCGGCATTTTTCCGATTGCATCCAATATTAAACCAAGGGCTAAATGAAGTTTTACCACTTGGATTATCTCAAGTTACTGGAGAAACTGTATCTGTAGATTTAAGTTTATCAACATCAGAAATATGGCATCAAACTAGACCAGAACATCGCAATCATATTAATAGGTGTAAACGTAATGGATTTACTGCAAGAATAGTGAAATTAGAAGAGTATTTAGATAAATTTATAAGTATATATAATGAAACCATGAACCGTGTAGAAGCAAAAAAGTATTTTTATTTTGATAATGATTATTTTCATAATTTGGCAAAGTTAAATAAAAATATTTATTTATGTCTCGTAGAATTCAACAATCAAATTGCTTGTGCTGGAATATTTACCGAATGTTGTGAAATAGTTCAATACCACCTGGGAGGGACAAAAAATGAGTTTTTAAAACAAGCTCCTAGCAAGTTAATGTTTGATTATGTGCGATTTTGGGCTAAAGAATGTGGAAATAAATTTTTGCATTTGGGTGGTGGTGTTGGCTCAGCTAAAGATAGTCTCTACAATTTCAAAGCAGGGTTTTCTAAACAAAAGCATCCATTTTTAACACTCCGCCTAATTACAGATATAGAAAAATATAATTCTTTAGTTGAATTACAAGCAAACTATTTAAAAACTAAGCCAAAAAATTTACTAGAATCAAATTTTTTTCCGGCCTATCGTTCTTTAAATTGAGTAAAAACTAGTAATATTCATCCAAAAATATAATTTTATTACCAAACTGATTCAGTTAATCTAAATGAATAAACCAATTCTGCTTTCAACACCTCACATAGGCGAACGCGAACTAGAATTAGTTAAAGAAGCTTTTGCAAGTAACTGGATTGCTCCTGTTGGTCCGCATATTGATGCTTTCGAGCAAGAATTTTGTCAAGTAACTAGTGCTAGTTATGCTGTTGCTGTGACTTCGGGTACAGCGGCTCTACATTTAGCTTTGCGATTAGTTGGTGTTGAGGCTGGTGACGAAGTTTTTTGTTCTACTTTAACGTTTATTGCTAGTGCTAATCCGATTATTTATTTAGGAGCAAAACCAGTATTTATTGATAGCGATCGCACTTCGTGGAACATGAATCCCGAACTGTTAGCAGAAGCACTCCAACACCGTGCTAAAAAAGGCAAATTACCTAAAGCAGTTGTGCTTGTACATTTATATGGTCAAAGTGCAGATATTGACCCTATTTTGCAGACTTGTAATTATTATGATATTCCCTTAATTGAAGATGCTGCTGAAGCTTTAGGAGCTACCTACAAAGAACGTTCGTTAGGAACTTTTGGACGTATTGGTATTTACTCATTTAATGGTAATAAAATTATTACTACTTCTGGCGGTGGGATGTTAGTTTCTGATGATTTAGAATTAGTAGAAAAAGCACGTTTTTTAGCAACCCAAGCACGCGATCGCGTTGTTCACTATCAACATTCAGAAATTGGCTATAACTATCGTCTCAGTAATATTTTAGCTGGTATTGGTCGCGGTCAATTGAGTGTTTTAAATCAGCGAGTAGCAGCTAGACGACGTAATTTTGAAAATTATTACCAGGTTTTAAAAAATCTGCCAGGAGTAGAGTTCATGCCAGAAGCTAATTATGGATACGCTACTCGCTGGTTAACTTGCATAACAGTAGAACCTGAGGCTTTTGGTGCAAACCGAGAACAACTTCGCCTTGCGCTTTTTGAACAACAAATAGAATCCCGTCCTGTCTGGAAACCTTTGCATATCCAGCCTATTTTTGCTGAATGTGAATGTTTTGGTGGTGCAGTGGCAGAAGATTTATTTGCACGCGGTCTTTGCTTACCTTCTGGGTCTAATCTTACAGATGAAGATTTAGATATAGTAATTACTGAAATTCAAGCAGTTCATCAGAAACATCAACAAATAATTCGAGAGTCCGAACTCATAATTGATAAGACTTTTTGTATAAGTAATAAATGAATTATGAAAATAAAAACCCTAATTAAAATAAAGCTTTCCTTATATTTTTATTTATTATTATCGAATTAAAGTATTTTTATGTACTTATAATTACCTTTTTTACTTCCTAAATTCTGTTTTTTAATTTGTAAATTATCAATTATCAAGTATTTGCGATTATTTTATGAAAATACAAGAATCTTCTAAAAGTTTCGATAATTATGGGCAAATCTTAAAACGTCGTTGGATTCCTGCTTTGAGTGTTTTTATCTGTGTATTCATAATCTTACAGGTAGCTACGTTTTTTAAAAAGCCTTATTACTTAGCAGAGGGAAAGCTAAAATTCCAAAGAATAAATACTACTTCTTCTTTAACAGGAGTAGGAACAGAAATTGGTAAATTAGAACCATTAGTCGATGATAAAAGTAATCCTCTTAATACAGAAGCAGAAGTTATCCGTTCTATTCCAGTTCTCAAAAATACAATAACTATACTTAATCTAAAAGACAATAATAATTCACAATTAAAAATAAAACAATTTTTGCAAATGTTGACAGTCAAGGAAATAAAAGGAGCTGATATTTTAAGTATCTCTTATAAAGATACAAACCCAGAAATAGCTGCAAAAGTTGTTAATACTCTCATAGATGTATATTTAGAATACAATATATCTTCTCATAGAAGTCAAGCTGCAACTGCTCGCAAATTTATAGAAAAACAATTACCAAATGCAGAATTAGTAGTTCGACAAGCAGAAGCAGAACTAGCAGAATTTAAAGAAAAACATAAAATTGTCTCCTTACAAGAAGAAGCAAGTAAATCGCTGGAACTAATCACACAATTACAACAGCAAATTAGTGAAGCTAAATCTAGATTTACTGATGCTGAGGCACAGACTCAAGCAATCCGCAAACAATTGGGTATGAACTCCCAACAAGCTGTAATTATGACTTCCCTTAGTCAAACTTCAGGGGTGCAAGATATTCTTAAAGAAATCCAACAGCTAGAATCACAATTGGCAGCTAAACGGACTGTTTTGCAAGACAATCATCCAGAAATTATCAATTTACAATACAAATTAAGCTCTTTAAATGAGCTACTACAACAACGGATTAAAAACGTTATCGGTATAAAATCACCACAATTAAATAATAATTTTCAATTAGGAGAACTACAACAGCAACTTTCTGCAAAGCTTGTAGATTTAGAGTCAACTCGTATGGGTTTAGCAAGCCAAATCACTACTTTATCTAATTTACAAGCTGCTTATAAGCAACGTTTGAACAATCTGCCAAGATTAGAACAACAACAGCGACAATTAGAACGTAAAGTAGAAGCTGCGCAATCTACCTATTCACTTTTACTCCAAAAGCTGCAAGAGAGCCGAATAGCAGAAAATCAAAATTTGGGTAATGCCAGCATGATATCGGAAGCTGAAGTTCCAGAAGAGTCAATTTCCTCTCCAATGTTTTTGTATTTGAGTACAGGTTTATTGTCTAGTTTGGCAGCTTTAGCAATTGTATATATTTTAGAAAAAATAGATAAATCAATTAAGAATGTTGAGCAGGCAAAAGAATTATTGGATTTTACTTTATTAGGAATTATTCCTACTTTCAATAAATCTAAAAACTCTCTTCGTGGGAAGGAAGAACTTGAGTTATATACTAAAAGACTTGTAGTTAGAGATGCGCCGCGATCGCCTATTAATGAAGCATACCGAATGCTACGAGCAAATCTCAAGTTTACAAGTGCTGATAAGGAATTAAAAGTTATAGTTATCACTAGTTCCGTCCCCAGAGAAGGCAAATCTACAGTAGCTGCTAATTYAGCTATCACAATGGCTCAAATGGAGCGAAAAGTGTTATTAGTAGATGCAGATATGCGCCGTCCTGTTCAACATAAAATTTGGGAATTGATTAATAATCAAGGACTTAGTAATTTGATTATTGGGCAAGCTGAAACTAATACAGCCATCAAACAAGTAATGGATAATTTATATGTCCTTACTTCTGGAGTTATACCTCCTAATCCAGGTTCACTGCTGGACTCTAAAAAGATGGCTACATTAATTCAAACTTTTTCTATTTACTACGATTTCGTAATTATTGATGCTCCATCATTAAACGTTGCAGCTGATGCTGCTACTTTAGGTCAAATGGCTGATGGTGTTTTGTTTGTTGTTCGTCCAGGAGTAGTTGATTCTGTTAGTGCCACTATTGCAAAAGAGCTTTTAGAAAAATCTGGTCAGAATGTCTTAGGACAAGTAGTAAACGGAGTTGTTTCCCAGCATGAACGTTACAGTTATTACTACTCAAATGAGGAAAATAATGAAGAATCCACAAACTACAAATCACCTGTTAGAATCAAGCTGCCTGGTTTCTAGTCTACAACCAAGTCTTACTGTTAATTTTAGTAATTTTCATCAAAAAAATACACTATCAACTAACTTTTGTTTAACATTTGGTGATGAAAATAACAATAAATATAATTATTTAAAATCTAAGTCTAGCTACCCGACAATTGTAAGCATTAGAGCTACAAAAATGTATGCATCTCAATCTGGAGAAATTGGTGAGTTTGTAATTACTCGTAATGGTGATATTACTAAAGATTTAACAGTAAAGTACAGCATTCGAGGAACAGCCAAGGATGGAGTAGATTATCAATCAATTGCTAATTTCGCGATCGTTCCGGGTGGAGCAAATGAAGTAGTAATTATAATTCAACCTCAAAAAAGCAACTCTCAGGGCACAAAAACAGTTTTGTTAATTTTAGAAAATTTCTCCAATAGTAATCAATATATGCTCGGAGTAAACTTTCATGCAGTGGTGAATATTCTCAACTCTTGTACTTATTAATATTAAACTGATATAGGAATCTTAAATGATAAGGTCAAAATTATTGTCCTAATCATCCTTTGCCATTTGTTCTTGGGAAAAACTAATTACCAGAACTAATGACAGTTAAAATAAAGATATTTTATAAGTTATATAAGACTTATATTTGATTGGGTGAAAAACTTTCTAAACTCCTTGCCTTACTATAAGTAAACTTAAGTAAGAAAACTAAATAATTCTAATTTTCCTTGCAGCATTAGTAGCTTTTTTTCTAGCCTCTTGGACATTCAGACCTTTTGCTAAAGCTACTCCCATTCGCCGATATGGATGAGCATTCGGTTTACCAAATAATCTGATATCTACATCTTTTTCTGATAAAGCCTCAGCTACACCAGCAAAAATAATAGAATCAGATTTTGTTGAAGCTAAAATTACTGCACTAGCTGATGCTCCTAATTGTTCTATATAAGGAATTGGTAAGTTTAAAATAGCTCGCAGATGTAATTCAAATTCGTTGAGATTTTGAGAAATTAATGTCACCATCCCTGTATCATGTGGTCTGGGAGAAAGTTCAGAAAAAATCACTTCATCCTTAGTAATGAAAAACTCAACGCCAAAAATTCCAGCTCCTCCTAAAGCTTCAGTGACTTTTATAGCTATTTCTTGGGCTTTTAATATTTTGTCTTCAGAAATTTCTGCTGGTTGCCACGATTCTTGATAATCGCCTCGTTCTTGACGATGACCAATAGGAGAACAGAAAATTGTTGCGGCATTCCACTGTTTAATAGTTAGTAAAGTTATCTCAATTTCAAAATTAATAAATTCTTCTACAATTACCTTTTGACTGTCACCTCTAGAATTAGCGATCGCATAATTCCAAGCTTTCTCTACTTCGCTTTTATCCTGGACTACAGACTGACCTTTTCCAGATGATGACATCACAGGTTTAACAACATTACGAAACCCAATTTCATCAGAAACAGTAATCAATTCTTCTAAACTTATTGCATAACCATACTTAGGTGTTCTGATACCTAATTGTTGATGTGCCAGTTCCCTAATTCTATCGCGGTTCATTGTATAATTAGTAGCAGCCGCCGTCGGAATAACTGTAATTCCTCTGTGTTCAAATTYGGTAAGTTTTTCTGTTCTGATGGCTTCAATTTCTGGTATAATAAAATCTGGTTGATGTTTAGTAACTATAGCTTCTAAATCATTGCCACTGAGCATAGAAATCACTTCAAAACAGTCAGCAACTTGCATTGCTGGAGCATTAGGGTAGCGGTCAACAGCAATCACATAATTACCAAGACGCTGAGCAGCGATCGCAAATTCTTTGCCTAGTTCCCCAGAACCAAGCAGCATCAGTTTTTGGGGTAGCTTAACATTCATTAATTTATCCAAGTCAATATTAATTTAATAATCTTATAACTTTTTGTATTTTAATTATCTTTTTTCTCAAGAGATATCCATAAATAAAAGTTCACAACTGGAGATGAAACTATTTATCCTACCTCCTATTTCCTACTCCTTATTTCTAAGTTAGTTAAATATAGCTCCACGCAGTTGCAAATCTTGCTGTTGCAGATGAGTTAAACCAGTACCTGCACCAAGCTGACATCGACTTACTAATGTATCTAACCAAATAGTCTCATTCAAAGTTGCACCTCTCAAATCTACATTTCTCAAGTCAGCTTTTGTTAAATTTGCAAATAATAGGTCAGCATTGACTAAACTGCTACCTTGCAGATTTGCGGCTGATAAATTTCCTCGGATGAAGTTTACCCCATCTAAAATTAAATCAGATAAATCAGCTTTGTGAAGATTAGGAAACTTTAGGTAATTTGGATATTTTAAAAATCTCATCATACAAATGATATTTGCTTCATTGGAGCGAATCTTAGTTAAAAACTCATAACGAGCTATACCCAATTGTTTAAGAATTTTTAAACGTTGTAGAGGGCTTTGTTCTAAAAATTGGATGGCTATATGGCGTAGGTCTTCAGGAGAAGGATCTAGCATGATTTTCAGATTATTATAGTAGTTGTGCTATTCAAAAATTTAATAGTATTTAATATAATTACCACTACAGATAGATGAATAAAAATGTATAGGTGTATATCGCTACAGCTAATTTATACGTTGCCAAGATTTGGGAAAACTTTCTAACCGTTGATGTCAATAACTAAAGTTTTAATTAATACTTTTTACTTTCTGCCTTCTGCCTTTTACCCTCTGCCTTTCTCTGTAAACAAATATAATATAGCAATCCGGAAAAACAAGATACCCGATTTCTCAAAGAAATCGAGTATTTTAAGATGTTTCAACTACTGAACTAACGTCCTGCTAACAATGCTTTTGTAGCAGATTCACCTGCTAATTTTACCTGCTTTGTTAACTGGAAGTTTAATAATGCCAAAACACTCAATTGGGCTATGAATGCCATAAAAATTGTTGTAGCCTCAGAGTATTGTATTGCTGCCCAAGGAAAAGTTGAAAACAGCCAGATAGTGGGATTTTTTTCGGAAGACATGCCAATAAATTCTAAAATCATCGGTGGTAAAAACATTACTGCACCGATAGTTCCAATTGCCCAAAAAGAACGTTTAGGAGTTTTCAGCAAAAGTATTAATTGAGCGATAGTGGCATAAATCAACATCATGCTGATAGACAACACTAGGGCTAAAAGTAATTTTAACCTGTCAACATTGTCACTTGTCCAGTTTGGGCTATGATGTGTATCCAAAACAGATGTAAGTAAAATCCAGACCAGCCAAGGGATACTAATAATTGTCAGATGGATGGCGATCGCCACTAATGCAGGACTTTTTTCACTCAAAATTAAATCCTGCCAAACACTCTTGTGGCTGGAAACTTGCTGTTGTCTATATCTTGCCCAATCTTGTACGGTTTGACGGTGAGGAGAAAGAATTGCAATTAAACTGAAAAGCAACCCTAAGTTGTATAATGCTATCAAAGTCAAAGCAATATTTCGCTCAATTTGTTCATCTAAATTGAAAACTGTCTGCGAATTTTGTAAGGTAAATCCCCACATCATCAGTTGGGAAAAAGCTACTAATATATAACTTTGTCCCTTACTGATTACTGTGGCTTGAGGATTACGGAAGCAACGTTTGAGTGCTTGAAAAATGCCGTAAGTACATAATCCAAAATTTAATAAATGGAAGCCAACAACACTGACAATATTTGTTCCTATTGGTAAATAAAAAAACTGTAAGCTTTTTAGAGGTGAACCATTATATATACGGAACAAGTTAGGAAACAGATAATTTGTGACATCCCAAGGATTAAACAGTCTCAACCAAGCACCTGAATTATTTAAATTGCGGAAAGACGATGCCACCATCATCGTCATGAACAAGAAAAATAACACTCCACCACTACCTAACCACGGTTGAAAACCACTGAACTTACGACTAACTAATCCAAACAGTAATGCAGCACTGTAGAAGAAAATACAGCTACCAACAACAATAGCGTAGTAACTCAAAATGTAACTAAAAGCTATGTTGGCAGAATGTCCAGCCCACAAATGTAAAGGAAGGGCTGTTAAGACTACCAAATAAATTAAACTTGGAACTCCTAGCAACTTGCCAGTCAATATACTTGTTTCGGATTGGGGACTCAGACGAATGAAATTCAGCGTACCACGACGTTCTTCTTTGGCTAAATCATTAATTAGTAAATAAGTTCCTGCAACTAACAGTGTAAATACAAAAATTACACTAAAAGAAAGGAATATATATTCCCAATGGTCTCGCCACCACAACTGCCAATCAATTTGGTTTTCTGGGCAGAAATTCTTGGAGATAAAATTATTTAATTCAGCAATTTTAGATTGATCTGATTGCTGGTAAGCTTGTGTTAGTAGCTGCCCGTATGCTGACCGCAAACGACAGTATGTGTTAGTCAGTGAATATTTCTCACCAGGAAATTCACGGAACTGATATAAAAAAACTACTAGTTGCAGTAGTAGGGAAGTTGCAACAGCGATCGCCACATGAAAAAATTTCAGGCGTCCTTTGAGTTCCCGTAATAATTGCGGATTTGCATCACCTATTTTGTCTATAAAATTGAGCATCATCGAATAAATCTCCAAAAATTGGTGAGTAATAGTTATTGACTAAGGGAACTTTGAAAAATAAATTATTCCGTTTGAAGTTGATAACTGACGATTGTTGAGTGCGAACAGTAGGATATTTTTTATTTATCAGTCCTAATCAAGATGCTTGTTTGTGACCTAATTTTAAGAAAATAGTTTCTAAATCTTCTTGTATGCAGTGAAAATCAGTCAAAGGAATGCCTGTTTGAATCAGCGATCGCAATAATTGGGCAGATTCTTCCTGTGTACCTGAAAAATTTACCCGTATGCTGTTTTTTCCTGGTATCACCTCCCACTCTTTTACTAAAGGATAATGCTTCAACTCACTCAAAAGTACTTCTATTTTCCCCAAAGTAGATAACACAATTTGCTGGTGTGAAAGACGTTGGTAAAGTTGCTGTAGCGAAGTACTTTCTACTAAAAAACCAAGTTCCATAATTCCCACAGAAGTACACAATTGTGCTAAATCACTGAGAACGTGGGAGGAAATTAAGATTGTCATCCCAGCTTCTCGTAAAGCCTTGATGATTTCACGGAAATGCATTCTTGCAATCGGGTCAAGACCAGAAACAGGCTCATCTAGTAATAGTAAAATCGGTTCGTGGATAATGGTTCGTGCTAAACTCAAACGCTGTTTCATCCCCCGTGACAGGGTAGAAATCTGACTGTGGCGTTTGTTACCAAGTTGGATTAACTCTAAAACTTCATGCAGCCGTTGGGTGCGGCGCGGTTCCCGCAAGCGATATAAACGCGCAAAATAATCTAAGTAGTCCCAGACTGTCAAATCCTCATACAGCGGATAGTCATCAGGTAAGTAGCCAAGACGACGCTTGAGCTTAGGGTTACTCTTGTCACGTAACAGGCGATCGCCATTAATATAAATCTCGCCTGTAGTTGGTTCCTCAGCAGTCGCCAACATCCGGATCAGAGTCGTTTTACCTGCGCCATTTGGCCCAATGAGTCCATATACTTCACCCGCCTGGATTTCTAAATCAACGTCATTGACAGCAACGTATCGGTCAAATTGTTTAGTTAGTCCACGGGTATAAATTGCTAATTCTTTTACCATCGCTGCGGGGGGTACGGCTCGTGATTAACAGTTAAGCTAACCTGTTTCTCCAGTATTTGTCAGGCTGGTTTCGGAAATTGAAACTAAGTTTATGTAAAGTCACTTTGTGTGATGACACTATTCATTAAAGTTTTAAATAATTAAATAATATTTATTAACTTTTACTAGCGGGAATACTAAGGCTAGAAATGTCTAAGTCTTCTGAGTTAATCAGGTGAAAGCTGTATGAATCTTGAATTGATTATAAATATGCCTATTATCTTCAGTGATTCCTTTTATTAAAGTTTGGAATAGGTCATAACTTAGCAAAAAGGTTGGCAATTCGTGACAATTCCCAAACTTTCAGAAATTAAATCAGAAAGGGTGAGTAAAATTTCTCACCCTTTCTGATTTGTTTATTCGCTCATCACAGAAGCACAGGCTTGAGCTTCCTGCCAAAGTTTGTGCAAAAAGAATTCAACGCGATCGCTCATTGTAGTGACAAATACACCTATAGCATCCTCAGAACCATTTGAGAGCCAAGAACCCCGCAAGGTGATTTCTACATATTCGCTATCGCAGACACACAGAGCAATAATTTCTCTGTCATCTCTTTTCACCTCAGCCTTCAGCACTTCTACTCCTGGTAAATCAACAGGAAGCAAAAAGGAAGCTGTACTGGGTTCAACGCTCAGAGTTTGTCCAACTCGTAGTGCCAAAATTACTCGTTGCGCTACCCATTCTTCTAGTGACTGAGTGATAAATTCTAAGTAAAAACTGTTTTCAGTGTAAGTTAATTTCAGCATTCCTTATGCTCTCCTGTTATTCCAGGTTTGCTTGCACATTTATTCAAAACTGTTCAGCCTGTAAATCGCGGTATCAGATAATCTAGCGTTAGATGTTTGCTGCTAACGCAATCTTGGCAACTGCGATCGTTTGCCAGCAATACTTCCCGCTAATTAACTCGTAGAACCTTCGACATCCATTACCAACTTGAGTAAGTGAATTTGCCATTTAATTTCCGTGGTAAAACCCAGTACTTGAGTTTTTTTTGTCACTAATAAAACAAGCACCCGCTTGATATTAATCTCACATAGTGGTAAAAAATTCTGATAAAACATCACTACGGATTGCTCTAACAGTTGCGTTGCAGTCGTCACAGCTTCACTCCTTATAAAAAACCCCCGCTTCTTGTTTGCCTGAAGCGGGGGTTGGAAATTGACCGAAAAATTTTCTGGTCTTATATCGGTACAGTATTCCTTCGCCTGTACCCCCCGCTTTCTTCATCTAGTTGTGGTTTTGCAATCAGCCCACTAATGCTCAGATATCTAAATTCATCATTACCCTCTGTGATTTGCCCATGATTTCGACTACTGTCGCCCATAAATAAATACTCCACTCCCACAGCAGCTGATTCCCAATCGGCTCGGCAATTGGTAGCGCATAAGGAAGTAGAGATGGGATAAATGGATTTCACAGAAAATTTCACCTATTGAACATTCCTTTAAACATACTACACTTGTATTACTATCCTGTCTATACCTCTAAGGAGAAAAGTCATGCATACAATCGCTCGCACCCCAACCACTGATATGGAAGTTACCAGCATCCGCCTAGAACGAGAACTCAAAGATAAACTCAAAGAAATTGCTGGTAATCAGGGATACCAAGCTTTGATCCGAGATATTCTTTGGAATTATGTTCAGCAAAAATCTGGTGAGTGGAAGCCGCGATTTTCCCGAGCGGATATTCGAGCTAGCATCGCCGCCACAGCTCAGCAAGAAGAACGCTGCGTACTCACAGGTCAACTCATTCAACCACAACAACCGATGTTGTTAGGACTAACGAGGAATGGCGATATGGTTCCTTTGAGTGTCGAGAGTTTGGCTGGATAGTCTTATATCCAGGCGAATGCAGCTCGGTTATTATGACTAAATGATCGGGCTGCATTCAAAATTTAGTTTTATTTTCTATAGTGAGTAAAATTAATTGTTAAAAATTATAACTTTTTTTAGTTTAATAAATTTCATTTATATAAACAAAGTTGGTAATAGATAACTGCCAATGGCTAAATAATTTCTTCTCAATACCAAACCCAAAAGCAAAACCTGCCTAATATCACTCAAATATCGAGAACTCTGCTTGATCGCTTTGAAAAAACGAAGTGCGGCTTTCTCCTCCTTACGTGTTCTTGGAGGTTAGCACTTTAGATACCATCCTCTAAAAAGCACTGTGGTCTAGATTCCACTTGGCTTTATTCACCATCAGGTATTGGGATAGGTTTTAAGCCTAATATTTTTCCAGCTTCGCTTTGCTATATCTATTTGAAACTAACACAACATCAAAAGATAGCTTGTTAAGTATACTACCAAAGAAACAAATATTACAAAATATGTAAAATTAATTCAGTGGTTTTACGGCTAAAAATCTTGACATTACGCCTTGATTCCAGAGAAATTACGGTTTATGTATACTTACAGACAAGATATTCTAAGTCAAAGTTAGATAATCTTATCAATATAAAGAAACTAAAAATAATTTGAGCCAAGGATTTTAGATATCCTAAGTATCTCAGTATCCATGTAGCAATTTGCTTAATATATTTGGAAACTTGGCCATCTGACATAGAAAAGGGCTATAACAGGTGAGAGAAAGTATTCATCCAAAATTTGTCAATGATCGAGGTGTAGCAACACAACTAACGGTGAACAATATGCCAAAAGGTTGGGTGCAAAAACAATCGATTTATTATCCAAGGGCGTGCCAACAATGAAAAAGCCTTTATCGTCGCCGCCACAGTACTTAAATGACGTAGATCGACTACAACCTTACCAAGTCAAGGTGATGCAGCATCAGGAAGAACCAGCCCTCCAGTTGGTACAAAAGATTAATCAAATAATTGCCAAT
Source organism: Nostoc sp. PA-18-2419 (assembly GCF_005869855.1). Taxonomy (GTDB): domain Bacteria; phylum Cyanobacteriota; class Cyanobacteriia; order Cyanobacteriales; family Nostocaceae; genus Nostoc. Next base: position 44,864 of record NZ_SZNH01000005.1, read on the forward strand.
AGCTCGTCGGCGACGCAATTGATGCTGCAAGATATTGCCCGATTGCTAGGAGTTACTTTTGAAGTGGATTGTTGCTGCTTGGTTTCAGTAACAGGTGAGATTTCCGACGAACCAACTACTACTAATTGGTGTGCTGATGAGTATTTAGGGTTACCACACCCAGAAGAGATATTTTCGATGGAACAGTTGCTTATGCACTCCCCAGTGCTGCAATGTGCTGCTGAGCCATTGACTATTGAAGACATTTCTATCATTCAAAACAGTCTGGTAATTGGCTGTCAATATCTGCCACTACCGATAAAAGCAGTTTTAGCAATTCCTACCCGATTTGGTGGTAATAACAATGGGGTGATTTGTCTGATTAAATTCCAACCCTATGATTGGAGTGAATTAGAAAAACAACTGCTCAAACAGGTGGAATCGTCTTGCGCGATCGCTTTTTCTCGAGTTGCACAAGTGCAGCTAATTGCCGAACAACAGCAGTACTTGCAAAAGAGCAACCAGCATCAAAGCTTAATCAAGCAATTAACTATATTAAGTCGCAGTAACTTGGAGCTCAATCAAATGCTCCAATTAGTTATCACCTCTACTGCTGAATCTTTACAGGCAGATCGTGGTTTGCTAATACTGTTGAAATATACAGATCCACTATTTAGGACTCAACCGAAAAAACAAATTCCCAAAGCCAAAGGTACGGTGGTTGGTGAATGGGCAAAGTCAACAAAAAATTGCCGCACCAGTAAACCAGATATCTTAGATCAGTCTTTTTTGCTTTCTGAGTGTGGTTTATGCCAGCGTGCATTCATAGATTCTGGAAAACCAGTAATTTTTGATGATTATACAGCCCAAAACGATAGCTTCTCTGCTGCTGGATTATTTGCGCTAGAGGAATTACCTGCGGTACTGTTAATGCCATTAGAAAGTCAAGGTAAAATCTTAGGATTTTTGGTATTACAGCAATCTCTTGCTCGCAGTTGGCAACCAGCAGAATTAAATCTTGTGGAAATGGTTTGTGCTCAAGTGAGTAACGCCATTATTCAGTCACAGACATTGCGTCAAGTACAAACTTTGGTAGATGAGCGAACAGCAAAACTACAGAGCAGTTTGGAACTCCAAGCAAAATTGCATGAAAGAACCCGGCAATATGTTGAGCAGTTGCGACAACTTAACGAACTCAAAGATGAATTTTTGAGTAATATGAGCGATCGCTTACGCTACCCCCTGACAAACATGCTAATGTCAATTCGTAACTTACGTTTGCCAGGAATAGCACCAGAACGTCAGGTTAGATATCTAGATATCTTAGAGCAGGAATGTACCAAAGAAATTAACTTAATCAATGACCTGCTGACACTCCAGAAACTAGAGTCACCTMACGAAGCTCCGCAATTAGAAACTATAGATTTAAATACCAGAATCCACCATATAGCAGCATCTTTTGAGAAAAAACTTGCTGAGAAGGGATTAAACATTTCTTTAGAGTTGCCACAAGAGTCGCTAAAACTGCAAACTGAACTAGAAAGTTTTGACCGCATTCTCCAAGAATTGCTTACCAATGCCTGTAAATACTCAGATCATGATAGCAAAGTTCACCTACACGCCTTTCATCAAGTTGATCAACAAATTGATCGAGTTATCATAAAAGTGACGAACATTGGACGTGCCATCTCCCAAGAAGAAGCGACCTACATCTTTGACAAGTTCCGTCGCGGAAAGGGACGCTGGACTCCTGGAACGGGCTTGGGACTTGCTTTAGTTAAGTCTTTAGTGCAGCATCTTAATGGGGCGATCATCGTTGAAAGTCAACCAATCCCTGATTTTCAACAGAGCGAAATTTGCTTCATGCTGACTCTACCCCAATTTTCCTCAGAAAGTGAACCATAATTCTATAAAGTGACTCAAGAACCTAACACAACACAGAACTTTGATTTCGAGTTTTCCACTGATGAGATCAACTTAGAAGCTGATTTGGCTGCTGATGCAGTTGCTTTGTTGGCTAAAGTTGAAGTTCAAATTCAAAAATTAGCACAGCGACATCGGCAAATCAGTGCTAAAGTCAAAATTCCCCGCCCAATGGAACAAATCTGGCAGGTTATAACAGATTATGAGGCCTTGGCTGACTTTATTCCTAACCTTGCTAAAAGTCGTTTGATCGAGCATCCTGGTGGTGGTATTCGACTCGAGCAAATAGGTTCCCAGCGCTTACTAAATTTCAACTTTTGTGCGCGGGTAGTTCTGGATCTTGAAGAATACTTCCCAAAAAAAATTAATTTTCGCATGGTAGAAGGAGATTTTAAAGATTTCTCGGGTAGCTGGTGCTTAGAGCCTTACTTCGTTGGCGATCTGATAGGAACTAATCTCTGCTACACAATTCAAGTTTGGCCTAAACTCACTATGCCCGTGTCAATCATTGAAAATCGTCTGAGTAAAGATTTGAGATTAAATCTTCTGGCTATTTACCAACGTGTAGAAGGATTAGCCAACAAAAAATTTGATTGACTAGATACTGTTCAAAGTCACTCCTGAACGATAGTTTTTACGATGAGCTTTTGCCAAACAGCGCTTTTATACTTTAATTTTTTAGTACCCCCAGGGGAATTCGAATCCCCGTTACCTCCGTGAAAGGGAGGTGTCCTAGGCCTCTAGACGATGGGGGCGTAAGACTCAGACCTTTTATAAGGTAACGAATTTCCTTAACAATGTCAACAGTTTTTGCCAAAGAAACTTGGTGGCAGCTAAACTGGGTGGAGGCAAAAGTTTAAAGAGGATACACAAGACATGGATAGACAAAAACAAGTCTGTAGGTGCTTGTGCAGTTTTAGGCAGGGTGCCTTAACGTCTGGCGCTGTTATTTTTAGTGGATGGTTAAATAGAAAAAACGTAAAATTCTGGAAAGGAGAAAGGGTATGATGTTGTACCCTGTAGAGTTAGTAATCTACGGTTTTTTACAAAAGATTTTGAAATAAATAGCTCAAAATCTCGAACATGGAAGCATCTTTTGAAATCACCCTCCAGATGGCGATCGCTGTCTTTGCAGGCATTAGCGCCCAAGTGCTGGCTGCATACTTTCGAGTACCCAGCATCGTTTTGTTGTTGCTATTGGGCATCCTGTTTGGCTCTGATGGCATAGGACTGTTGCACCCTCATTTGCTAGGCACTGGGCTAGAAGTTATTGTCGCCCTAGCAACGGCAATAATTTTATTTGAAGGTGGACTCAATTTAGATCTGCGAGAGTTAGGTAGAGTTTCAGTCAGCTTACAATTGCTCGTCACTCTCGGAACCCTAATCACACTGCTTGGTGGGAGTATGGCTGCTCACTGGCTGGGTGAATTTCCTTGGAACATAGCTTTTCTCTATGCTTCTATAGTCGTGGTTACAGGCCCAACCGTGGTTGGGCCTCTGCTCAAACAAATCAATGTAGATCGGCAGGTAGCAACACTTTTGGAAGGGGAAGGGGTTTTAATTGACCCTGTAGGAGCAATTCTGGCTTTCGTTGTCCTCGATACGATTTTGAACGGCGATGCTGGCCCAATCAATGCGATCGTGGGTTTACTGATGCGGCTAGGTGTTGGTGCGGCAATAGGCGGCGCCGGCGGTTATCTGATGAGTTTGATTTTTAAACGCGCCAGTTTTCTGTCATTCGAGCTGAAAAACTTAGTTGTGCTGGCGATACTTTGGAGTCTGTTTACCTTATCGCAAATGATCCGCAGTGAATCAGGAGTAATGACAACAGTAGTTGCTGGAGCAGTGTTTGCCAACTCCTCAGTCCCAGAAGAACGTTTGTTAAGAAGCTTTAAGGGTCAGCTGACAATTCTTAGCGTTTCGGTACTGTTCATCCTATTAGCCGCTGACCTATCCATCGCCACTCTGTTTGCTTTGGGTTGGGGTAGTTTATTCACTGTTTTGGTATTAATGTTCGTCGTTCGCCCGATTAATATCCTGTTGTGTACCTGGAACAGTGACTTAAACTGGCGACAGAAATTGTTTTTAAGCTGGGTTGCTCCTAGAGGAATTGTTTCTGCCTCCGTTGCTTCTCTATTTGCGATTTTGTTAACACAGCGGGGTGTCAATGGCGGTGACTCCATTAAAGCTTTAGTCTTCTTGACAATTATCATGACTGTTGTCTGCCAAGGGCTAACGGCTGGCTGGGTTGCTAAATTCCTGGAAATTACCTCGAAAGACGCAACTGGGGTAGTGATTGTGGGTTGTAATCCCTTGAGTCTTTTAATTGCCCGGTTCTTTCAAGAGCGGGAAGAAAACGTAGTGATGATTGACACTGACCCCCAATGTCTTGTACAAGCCGAGGCACAAAATCTGCGCGTGATTGCTAGTAGTGGCTTGGATGCGGCTGTTTTGGAAGAAGCTGGACTTGCCTCTATGGGTACTTTTTTGGCGATGACAAATAATGGTGAGGTAAATTTCGTTTTAGCTCAACGAGCAGCTGAAGAGTTTAGTCCGCCTCGTGTGTTAGCAGTTTTTCCCCGCGATCCTCAAGCGAGTAGCTCAGCCCATAATAAAGTTAATCAAGCTTTTGTCCCAGACTTAGCCATTAAGACTTGGAATGAATATCTCAATGATGGGCGAGTCAAGTTGGGGACAACTACGCTCAATGAGTTGGAATTTTCCACTCAATATGATCGCATTCAAGAGAAAATTCGGACTGGGGTACTAATACCGCTATTGGTAGAACGAGAAGAACGCTTACAGGTAATACCAGCTAACCAAGAGTGGGAAATTGGTGATCGCATTATCTACCTATTGCATGACCCCAGACCTAGCCTTTTAAAACGTTTATCTGGCGCTACCCAATCCACTCCTCTATCTTTAGAAAAGTTACCAGAGGTAGAAGATTTACCCTTAGGTCAATTATCTGAGCTTTCCACTAGTGAAAGTGCTGGCAGATGAGGGAGATGGGGAGAATTTATAACTCAACACTCAACACTCAGCACTCTGTTGCCATTCCTGCCAGACTAAAGCAGATAAATGCACTACGGACAGAATTACTGTCGTCATCGCAATCAGATAAGTGTGTATCGTGTAAAGGTGTTCGATAGTAACTGTGCTAATCGCTCCACCACCTGTGAGGATGTCGCGCAGTTGCCCACCGATTAAAGGAATCGCTTCGATAGTTCCTAGCTCGATGCTAAAACGCCAATATCCTTCTTGAGTCCAGTCTAAGATCATCGCTGTCCAATCTAGCCCGATCGCACTCAAGGTAAACAAAATCCCACTAATCCAAGCTGTCAGCCAACTCTTGCGAAATTGTCGACTCAAGAACATGACTACTATTTGAATCAAAGCGATGGCAATTAGCCCGTTACCAGCAACATCATGCGCTCTCCGAAACAACCACCCGTATGGCAGTTGGGTATTAATCATCTTTAAGGAGTTATAAGCACCGCCTGCTGTCGGTTCGTAGTAAAAAGAAAGCAAAACTCCGCTAGAAACGTAAATTAAGCACAGAGTCAGAATTACAACTGATAATATCGTTGCTACTCGTCGCAAAATCCTATCGAACTGGGTGCTTTGCATGGCTCACCCCTCCTGTTCTTAAGTAGGTATTTATTCTTACTACTATTCTAGCGAATAAATTTTAATATATTTTGCTTTTCTTATATAAAAATAAAGTTTTTTAAATTAAATATTGCACCCAAGCTTTTAAGGGTTCTGGTGAGCCGTACCAAATGCCAGGACTTCTAGGAGAATGCTTCACACCTGGAATCACAATATTTTCTGCACCTTCCAACTGAGCTGCCTCAATAGGCGTGATTCCATCTCCCCAAGTGTTACCTTTACCACAAGTTAATTGGTAACTACTGTAAGCTAACCAGCTACCGCGCCGTCTTTGTCCAAAGATAGTTTTGCCTGCTACGCATACGTAACGAACGTTTTTGTAAAAAGCTCCGGGATAGTTTTTGGTAACAAAATCCAAGTTCGAGCGTGTCCAGCGTTCTTGGCTAATGTGGGGTGTGCCCAAGGTGATCAAAGTAGCAACCAAGGGATGGGCTTGCCAAAGAGATGGTTTGAGATTGCCGCGTGCTAAATAGGGTTTTTCTCCCATATAGATACGCGATATCCAACCTCCAGCTGAGTGACCAATCAAGTTAATTTGATTAGGGTGATATTGCTGCAATATCTTCTGGACTGTGCCATCAAGTTGTTGCAAAATCGGCGTTACAGATCTTCCCCCAATCGTGGGCAGCCAGTCACGTCGTCGTAGTGGTACTGTGACGGTGGGAAAACCTAACTGCTGTAGAGATTGTTCTAGTTGGCGGTAAGCGATCGCGCTTTCTAAATATCCAGGCACAATAACTGTCGGTAGCGGCATTTGAAATTTTGTTTGGCTACAAGGATTGAAGGTTTGAAATTTTTTAATCAATAATGATTAGAAGTTAGAAGCTCAAATTACCATTGTCTTACTTCCTCATTCCTAAGAACAAAACCCAAATACCTAATAGATGAGTTTAAAAGCTAGAATGTCAATAAAATAGTACAATTTACAACAGTTTTGGCAGGGACTGATGTGGTACTATTTTGATAAAGGGCGTAGTCTATCAAGAGTTAGTGTGCCATTTGTTACGGAATCTTGGTTGACTGAAAAACAGGAGAAAAAGTCATGCTACCTAAGCAAATGTTGCAATCTAGTCAGACTTGTAAGATATCTCAAACTTGATAAATATCTGAGATATTACTTTCAATTGTGGTCTTATAACAATAAAAAATAAAAATACTAATTGTTCAAATATCATCTTGAGTAAACAAAACTGGAAGAAATGATACAGCATTTAAGAAATAAAAAAGTTGAGTAAATCACAACCCGAGCATTTGAACTGCCAGTAGAGGAAGTTATTATTTCCTTAGAGGCACGCATCTGTTGAAAATCTAGTCTGAAAAAGAAAATTGTTAATCAACTGCAATTGAGTCGAGTGAACGATAACCGCTATGTCTTACGTCTCCCTGCTGAAAAACATACCAGAAATCATTAGCCAACCGATTGGGATAGCAGCTTTAGCCTCTGTTGGTATCCACGGTGCGATCGCCATGATTGTACCATTGATGCCCATAGACTCTACCAAGCCCCAACAGACGGCATCATCAAAAACAGTCGGACTTTTAGAATTGAGCCAAGCCGACCAAAGCCGTCTGCCGCAAAGCACGCCCCAAGTTGGTTTACAACAATTACCGCCAATAGCGCCACTTTCTCCACCGAATTTTACCGCCCAGACTGTATTACCTTCATTGGGATCACCGCCATCAAGTCAGCTAGTACTCCCTCCCCTACCTCCATCCGCAAATAACTATCGGGTTTCCTCAATGCCGACAAGACAGTCTTTGCGGACGATTCCTAGTTATAATATGGGATTTGACGCTTCTAAATTTGACAGTTCTAAATTCAATAACAGCCCAAAATTCTCGCCATCAGTTCCTCAAGTTCCTCAAGTTCCTCGTTTGACTGAGAATGATCGCAAATACGAAGCACTTAAACCGCTACCTGTAAATAGGTTGCCACAATTGCAGTCGCAGAACATACCTGATGACATTCTCCAAAATGCCCAATCTCAGAACCTTTCTGATACTGCCCCGATTACAACAGCACAGGTAAATCCAACTCCCCAAATAACGCAACCTAGTGATGATGCGTCTAAAGTTGCTCAAAATCCGCCGATCAATTCTATAAGACAAACTCCAAGCGGGAATATTTTAATCGGAACTAGAGTCAATAACCCTCAGTCAAGCGATTTATCGCCCAAAGGAACTCAACAGGCAATAGCTCAACTGGATTCTTACAATGCTTTAAGAAAAGAAGTCCAGCAACAATACCCCAACGCCCAACAAAAACCAGTTATTCGACAAACACTAGCCACAGAAAAGCCGAATCTGGAAGGAGCTGTTTTGGGCATGTTAGTGGTAGATCCCGATGGCAAGGTGTTAGATATCAAGTTCCAAGACAAGTTACTCTCGCCAGAATTGCGAACAGAAGCAAGGGAATACTTTAGCAAACAATCCCCCAAGGGAGATAAAAAAATTAGTTCTTATCCGTTTAATCTAGTTTTCCAAAATAATACAATTGGAGCTAGTCAACAGCAAAAGCCATTCCCTTTATTGGCTCCAGGAGTTAATAGCAATCAGCTGACACCATTGCCAGCATCTACTTCTAAGCCATTATCAGAAGCGCCAATCAGAAATAGTCAGCCTGCGTCCTTACCCGCAAATACTCTCAAACCATTAATTGTGCCAGGAGCCAATAGGAACTCACCCACTAGAGGTACTGCACAACCATCATCCCCGCTGCAAATCCCAAATAATCAGTCCTTGCCCACAGGTACTCTTAAACCATTAGTTGTACCAAAATTCAATAGCAATCAACCTCAGACCTTACCAGCAGCTACTTCTAAACCATCATCCGAGATACTGATTAGAAACAACCAACTCGCACCTTCACCAGCAGCTAGTACTTCTGAACCGTTATCATTGCCAAGAGTTAATAAAAATCAGCCCACATCTACTCTTAAATCAGAGCAACAATTACTACAGCAGTTGCGCCAAGTGAAGGAAAACAGACAGAATTCTAATGCACAATAATAGTCACTGACTATTAAAAAGTAAAAAGATAAAATAAAAAGTAAAAAAGAATCTCTATAAATTAATGTGTCTGAGGAATCTTTTTTATTCTTTGTTTTGTCTTTTTACTTTTATTTATCTTTGACATCAAAAGTAGAAATTAGCGAGAAGTCTTAGATATTAGAAACTCAGTTGAGAAATCTAGCGCTTATTGACTAAGGTGATTAGCTTTTAGCTTCTTTACCAACCTTGTTCTGCATTCTGAAAAACGTAAGCAGCTACCTCTAGAATTTCCTGAGGGCTTAACTTGTCTTTAAAGGCAGGCATAGCATTTTTACCATTCTGCACTTGGTAGATAATCGCCTGAATTGAGTCGAGGTCATAATTTTTTAGGTACTTTGACAATGCTTCCTTTTTCAAGGTTTTCTCGCTAATCAGGATGTTACCGCCACCGATATGGCAAGAAGCACAGTTAGCCTCAAAAATTTTAATCCCATTGGATGTTTCGGCAGCTAATGCTGGGGGAATGAGTGTTAATTTGAATATGGCGATCGCTAAGAGCAAAATTAATAAAAGTATTCTCAAGAGAATTTCCTCGCAATAAGCCTCCAGAAAGAGTATAAACGCGATTAATCACTGATTAAAGTCAGATTCGATCAAAATTGGCGGTAACGAGTTTCCCCTCCGTTGCGACATAGTCCTTAATGTCGTAGGTAGGCAGATAACTCGTTACCGCCATTATCCATTGTGTGGGTCACTCTGAGAGTGTGGCGTGTTGCTTACAAGCTGATTTCATTGAGAAAAACTGAAAAAATCATCTAGTCTCAACGACGATGTTTTTAGCTTTGGACAGTGATTGTACCAACCATCCCAGCACCACGGTGAGGTTCGCAGTAGAAAGTATAGTCACCAGCTGGTGCATCTGCGGGGAAAGTGGTTGTTACCTTTTGACCAGGACTCATCAACTGTTTCTTGTGAGACAGAGATGTTGCTAATTCCTTACTGCTGGATGGGTTTTTCGCAGGATCAAAGACAACATTATGAGGGGGAACTTTGTTGTTCACCCATTCAATTGTGTCACCTGGCTTAATTGTCAACTTTTTCGGTTCAAATGCCAGCATTCCTTTATCGGTACCAAGTTTTACCTTGTATGTTTCAGCCGCAGCGCTGGGAGTAAAAACAGCGAAACTGCTAACAACTAAAAGGATTGTCAACACAGCTAAACTTAGGCGTCGCCAGCTTGCCGAAATAAATTTCATGACTCTCTCCTAACAAAGATTTTTTTTCCTTTCTCATTTTAAATAAAATCAACGCCAAATATGACAATATGTCATAGATAGAATTTTTTTTAAGAATGGGCGGAAAATTATAACAAAAAGCTGTGCCCTCAATCAGTCATAAATACTAGACTGCTATAGCCTAAAAAACTCTGTAAATGAAGGGTAAATGCTAAAATCAAAAATTTTTATGTTTTTTGGATGAAAACAGGGGACTGAGGATTGGGGACTGGGGAGTTAGGAGAAAAGAATAGTCGGCTTTGTCTAACTTATCCCTTCAATACCCAATACTCTATGCCCTCCAATACCCAATACCCAATCCCCAAGGACTCAACACTAAGTACTAATTCAGGGATTTAGTAATAGATTTTTCCGCCTCCCCACTTAGTGCCAACAACTTTGGGTTGCACAAGAATATGACCAGCGATCGCTACTAAATCATCATCCGTCAGATTTCGCATTTCTGTGAAAATATCTGCACTCTTAGTGCTGGGATGTAATTCGGAAATTTCCTCTACCCCGTCGTAAGTAGTGGGATTTTTCATGTAATCCACCAAACCTTCGATGTTATTACGGTTTGGTGTTGCTAATGCCAGAGCTTCTGGTTCTAGTCCCACGTTTTGGTTAGTCTTGGTAACGCCACCAACATGACATTGGGCACAAGCGTAAGCAAATAAGCGTTTGCCTTCTTTGACTTGTTTGAGGCTAAGTACGGTAGTATCACCTTGATCGTTTAATGCCACTGTCCGGGTAGTTTTGTCCAGTTCCACTGCTGTCGCGTTACCGACAATCAACCCAAACGTGAGTAAAACAGTAGCCACAACAACGCCAATTAGTCTTCTAAACATGTTTCCCCTTAAAGATTTTGACGCTCAACACAGCTAATAAAACGATGCTCAATCTCCATATCCCAAGCCGGAAATAGCCCTTGAGGTGACTTCGGTATCACCCACCGAGTCCCCAACCTTTCTGGCGTATTTCAGACGATATTCGGAAAATAATTGCCTTTGCATCCTCTAACGCCAAACGGCTCTTTTGGTGTTTGTCGGCAATTAAGAGTTGGTTATCGAGAGAAAACAATTTTTCTACAGTCATGCTGTAGTCGGCTGCTATCTCTGCGATTGATAGGTTTGCAAAACCCATAATGCTTGTTAACTGATAGATAGAGATTGAGTCGCTGTAATACCAATATCACGTTAGGAGTGCAATTTGTTGCCCAAAATACGGTTTGGGGGATGGGGCGTGGGGAAATGAGCAGATGGGGCAATAGCGAGGCAAGGGGCAGGGAGTAGGCAGTAGAGGGCAAAAAAGTAATTTTTCGTTCTCCTCCTGGCGCCCCTACTTTCTCCCAATGCCCCATACCTAATTTATTGCTCAGAAGGTTTAAGTCTATCCCGCCAGGATGACTGTCGCGATTGAACCTCTGAGCTTGAAATTTAAAGTTTGATATAGCACTTGCCAGCTATGTTAATACATAACCTCATGGTCAAACCCCGACACTGAGAAACTTTCAAGCCTGTTGCTTAGTATTGACAGTTAACCTTTTCCCCCGGTAAAAGTGACACTTTGAATGAAGTAGCGGTTAAAAAAGGCATAAATACTTAAAGCTGGCAGGGTAAATATCATAGAAGCTGCCATAATGTAGTTCCAATAGCTGATATATTGACCTTTAAAGGTATTTAGCCCCAAAGGTAAGGTAAACATTTCTGGGTCAAATAGGATAACTATAGGCAGCAAGAAATTATTCCAACTTCCCATAAATACAAAAACTGCCTGGGCTGCTAGTGCTGGTTTTGCCAAAGGTAAGACAATATAGCGGAAAATTCCAAAGGAATTTAAGCCATCGAGTTGGCCTGCTTGCTCTAATTCTTGAGGAAAATTAACGAAAAACTGCCGCATCATGAAGATGAAGGTAGCATTGACCATACTGKGGACAATCATCCCTTGATAGGAATTCAGCCAGCCGATCGCTTTTAAAATTAAAAATGTCGGAATTAAAGTAATTTGCCCTGGTACTGCCAGTACTGCCAAAATTAGCAAGAACCAAAAGTGTTTGCCGACAAAGCGCAGTCTGGCTAAGGCATAACCCGCCATTGAATTTAACAACAAGTTTAAAATAGTGACACTGACGGCAATCACCACGCTGTTAAACAGCCAACGCCAAAATAAAGGTTCTTGTAAAAAGATTTGTCTGTAGTTGTCGAGAGTAAAATTTTTTGGGAAAAAATTGGGTTCACTGCTGACAATTTCTGTTAGCGGCTTAAATGATGCTGAAAGTGCCCAGAGGAAGGGAATGAGGGTAATCAGGGCATATAGTGTCAGCAAAATATACAACAACACTTTCAGCCAGGATGAGCCAGAGATGTTAGTCAAATCCGTTCACCTCCAAAAAGCCGCCGCCCAATTAAAGTGATGGTAATAATTACTGCTGTTAATAAAAAGGCGATCGCCGCAGCATATCCCATCTGTAAATTACGAAATACAGCTTGGTAAATTAGTAACACCATAGTTAAGGTAGCGTTATTTGGCCCACCAGTACCGCTAGAGAAAATGTAAGACTGGTCAAATAATTGAAAAGTGCCAATCACTCCCATTGTTACTACAAAGAAAGTTACAGGCTTGAGCAAAGGAATAGTAATGTAAATAAATTGCTGCCATCCATTTGCGCCATCGAGTTCAGCGGCTTCATACACTGTTTGAGGGATATCCTGCAACGCCGCCAGGTAAATCACCATGAAAAACGGCGCTGTTGACCAAATGTTCATAATCATAATGCCTTTGAGGGCAACTGCTGGGTCACCCAACCAGTTATAAGTAGGTAGCCCTACAGAAGCCAGAAAATCGTTTAGTAACCCATCGGTGTTATAAATCCACATGAAAATCAGCGTCAGCACTGCTGAAGAAGTAACTGTTGGTAAAAAGTAGAGAATGCGCCACCAGTTTTTACCGCGAATCCCAGAATTGAGAGTTACCGCCAAAATTAAAGCCAGAACAGTTTGAGTTGGCACAACAACGGCTACATATTGTGCAGTATTTCTCAAAGCAATCCAAACCCGTTCATCTTCAACCAATCGCGTGAAGTTCCGAAAACCAATGAACTCATACTGAATACCGCCTAAAAGTTGAACTTTTTGTAGGGAAAGAAAAACGGCACAGAGAATGGGTAAGACTACAAAAGTTCCTAAAACTAAAATGGTAGGCGTCATGAATATATACCCAGCCAAATCTTCTGTAATGTTCCACCTGGGGTTACTTTGCCGCCTGTTGATTTCAAACACTATTGCACCTCCGATTTATCCCACACTAATCCGACTGTAGCGATGAGTGGTGGATGATTATTTTTGGTATTTCTATAAAAATATTTAGCTTCATTAAATGAGTCTTTATGTTTGCAAATCGTAGACATAAGCTTGCCAACAGACATCGTTTGCGTGAGTTAGCTGGATATATAACTTAGAGAACTATATATTTAGTTTCCTTGGGAATGCTAATTAACCCTACTCAAGCAATAGGATACAAAATGACATATACAGCCTACTTGCGTTCGATTAAAAATGAACTCCAAAGAACTGGTAAAACCAAAAAAAGCCTACGAGTCAAAACTATCATAGAACAGTTAGGCTACCAGCGTAGAAGCCAATCATTCCTAAATGATTTTCAGACTGCTCTTGATGAATTGGGGCTTTGTGCAAATCCGATATTAGATTTGCATATTCCATTAGATACAAAAATAGCTATTTCTATTAAAGGTGTAAAACCAATTAGCGAAATAGCTAACTCTCAATTAATTTCAGCCAAACTAAGAGACAAGATTTCAGTTAAGCATTATTTTTTCTACTACTTATTTGATTTTGGATCTGAACAAGAATATGAACGATTCCAAGCCTGTTTAGATTCTCACCAACCAGTGGGTACATTTTTGATTCCCTAAGTAGATGATTTCTTCTGTGATATTGTTGTCAAAATCTTTAATTATGAATTAATTAGAAAATATCAGTATAGTTGTAGTAATAGTATACCCAAAAATGCCTAGAGGAAAATTACTACCAGTATTACCTCAGACGAAGATTGTGAAAATGAGCAAGAAAATTCTATTTCTGATGCTAATATTTTTCAGTTCTCTGGCTCAACGATGACCAGCATTATCTTAGGTAATACTGGTTTAGAATTACTTGATTCTGAAAAATTTGACCAGCAGTTTGAACAGATATCGTTATATGCCAATAAATATAATTCTGAACAGTTTTTTATTTTATTTMATTGTCCATCGCTATTAGAAATTCAAGCTCATCAACAAGAAGATGCTTTAGGATACTTGGTAGATAGAGTTGTCCAGAAAATTCCTTTTACTTTTACTCTCAAGTGTAAATATCCAAATGAAGCCTCTATCAAATATAAAGAAGAAGTCTATGACCATTTCCGTTGACTGCTGGAACTTCCCTATTATCAAATAGAGGAAAATGATGCATCTTTACGGAATTATTTTCTCGAATTACAAAAGGCTCAAATCCAAGCTGAATCACAGTTATTGCTGAAAATGAAAGCCGCTCATTTTTATACACTAAAGTGGCAGCAGGAAAGTAAAGAATATATCTATCTTAAGTATTTTGCTATTAAAACCTTGGAAGGTCTAGGATATGATTTATCTCATATCGGCTGTGAAGTAGAGTTGACTTCAAAAGATGAAGAAACAATAGATGAAGATATTTCAGATGATGAAGAATACCAATTCGAATGGGGATTTGATTAATAGCTGAATAAAAATGGCGTAGGCGTAGCCTGTCGTAGACATCGCTCTTTTTGGCAATGTTAGAAAATAACTGAAGAATATGGTATATTTTAATATTTGCAAGCTGCTACTAAGAAGTATAGAGTTAATGGCGATCGCCTATATTTCAATTTGTCTATTTTTCTAGAAAAACATAAATGTAATCAGGTTATTTTGAATCAAGACTATCAAAAGATTCATCACCTCTTGAAAAAATAGAGTTTGATTCGTGATGAGATGCAGCAGTGGAAATAAAGTCACGCGGATCGTAGCCTATATCACAAATAAAACAGAATGAACGCATAATATTAAATGTTTCTAATACCGATTGCTCTAGCATTAGGTTAACTGGTATTAGTAATGTATTTACATCATCACAAAACCTTTTATATTCTTGGCGGAAATAGCTATCATTATATGGGTGTTGATAGTTAGCCAAATATTTGGTTAAAAAGTTTTTAAACGTCTTATTTGTTTCTGCTTCCTTTTGTGTTTCTAGTTCCTCTATATGAATCTTTAGTTGGTCGAATACACTACGCATAATGTCTGGATATCTACCTGACATTGCTAGGAATGAGATAACCACGGTAATTAAATCCTGATTTTCTTTTGCCTGAATCTGTTGATTAGAGCGAAACCAAATAATTTTAATTAGCTTGTAAACATTCACTAGTCGTTTAAGAGATCTGGGTGATAAGTCAATGTATTTACAACATTTAAGTACAATATTAAACTCTGTTTTAGAGAATTTAATCGCCTGTGGTGGTAATGAGTCTGGTTCATCTTCTGGAATAGATGGGTTTATTATATTTTGAGATTGTCCATTTTTCATTCCAGAATTTCTACTATCCGGGGTATCATCATATGATGGTCGACTTTCCCTAGGCTCAACCTGATTTTCAGGAACCTCATCTTCAAAATCTATTTGCATTTGCTTGCGTAAATAGCCTTCTAAAGCTGATGATTCTATAGGTTTTACTTGATAAGGAATCTGAATAATTTTTTCAATGTAGTGCATACCCGAAGGTTCACCATTGCGGTTTAAAATTCCTGCGTAAACTTTCTCTAAAGCTCGTGTAATATAGCGTACATTTATCGCTAGTACTGCGACAAATAGAGGTGTTTTTACTAGAAGTTGGACTGCTTCTAGCACTTCTACTACCCGTTCAGGTGGACAGCGGTCTAGGTCATCAATATAAAGTACAACCCGCACTGGCCCTCTAGGGAAAATAGGTTTAAGTTTTTCTACTTTTTTAATATATCTCTCACAATTTGTTTTAGATGGGAGTGATAGTTGTTGAGATAAATTTGCTAAATCACTTTTCACTTGCTGCATCAAACCCAAACGCTTGCCATATAATCCCTTCTCCAATTGGGCATTCACAAAATCCCCAAATGATAAATCTTTAATGGTAGTTAAGCGTTGGCGTTGTTCTTCAACTTTAACTTTGAGTTGCCTAATCCTTTCTTCAGCTTGCTTTATTTCTGGATTGTTCAATTTATCTTTAATTTTTTGTTCTCTAAGTTCCTCTAATCTTTTTCTATATCTATCAAAGCTATTTTCTAGTAGTTCATACCAATTTCGTAATGTTTTTAATAAACTTTGCGCTGTAACAATAGCTGGAACAAGAGATGCAAACGCAGCTGTTAGCTTAGAAACTAAATTGTCTGTAATTGTGATTTTGGAAAGTAGAATAGGAGCTAAAATTGAGAGTAGAGTAAATAAAAAACAGGCGAAAATGAGCTTCCAGTTTGTCTGTGCCCATTTTGTTAAACTATGAACACTAATTAATTGGGTTAATTTAATTTTCTCAATTTTAGATTTTATCCAATCAATATTGTCATAATCTATCTCTATTTGATTTACATATTTTTTTCGTAATTGGTCTTGAAAATCATCAAATTTTGTCCCTAATAACTTCTTCAATTCTTCTTCAACAGGTTTGAGAGCATCATCTTTATAAGTCTGTTCAGTAACTTGTTTTTTAATTTGGTTCTTTGTTTTTTCTAATTCTACCTGCTCATGATTGAGAATATTCTCTTTTGCTATTAAATCTTTTTGTTCTTTTTCTTTTATATTGTCTAAAGTTTGAAAAAGTTGATCTTCTAACTCAGCCTTAGATAAAGTTTCATCCCATTTTCGCTGTGCAACCTTTTTTGTAATCAAAGACTGTCTCTCTTCATCTGACATATCATTCAATACTTCCCAAATTTGTCCTCCATTTAAAGGATCAACTCCTGCATCTTTTAATTGTTTTTCTAGCGTTAGTTGGCGGTTTAATTCAAAGAAAATGGTTTCCATCAAACTTGCCCACAAGTTTGACTTGGCATAAGTCCAAGCATCGAACTTAATTTGGTAGATGTGTCCTACGTAGTGAAAAAGCTCATTACCATTAGAATCAGTTTGTTTGTCCCATGCTTTATCTGGATTCACAGCTAAACTGCGAATTTCGTTCATTTTTTGCTGCATGAGATGCATGACAAAAGATTTACCGCTACCCCAGCCACCCAGAATACCAACAGCTAGAGGTGGTTCAACATCACGCATTAATAAAACCTCGGCTAAAGCATGAACCTCGGTTTGAATGTTGAGCAGATCTTGTCCTTGAGCTAAGTCATTGTATGGTCTTTGAGCTAGATAATTTTGTGGAAATAGGCGACGCGCCGCTTCCACGGCTGCGGTAACAGGAGCTTGTTGCTGAGCTACTATCGTGATCGTTTGAATTTTTTGGGTTTCAACTTTTTTATTTATTAGCGCTTTTTGTATAGCTTCCAGTACAGTAACAGCGACTTCTGAAGCATCAAGGCGATTAACTTCAGCACCGATTAGAGGAATAACTAAACGAGTCAGTCCTTTTTTGGCAGCCATTTGAATAACTGTCTCAGCAGCGATAAAAGCATTGTCAACAGTACGTTCAGGTTCCACTGTTGTAAATACGAGAAAGCGCTCAGTTACATCTTTGTTAGGTAGGGGGGGCAGTAACTTGACAATCTCAGATGGTAAAGGAACTAGCAGTGGTATATTGGGTGCGATTCTATCCAGATTTTGTGACTTTTTAGCACTTTCTACTCTCTTTTCTAGGAGTGATTCGTAGGTTTGAGATCCTAAGTATTCGATACACGCTTGTGCAAAGCTCCCCCCAAAATCTGCTGTGGGGCTTGCTGGAATCACAAAAGTGTCACACGGCAGTTCCCAAGGTTTATCTGTTTTAAATATGTAAATCCTGGTGTTGCCTTGCTTTTTAAGGAGAATTGGCTTACTTTCGCCCGTTGAACTAGCTGGATAGATCATAAATATGCACGATGCTCATTTTCGACACGATTCAAAAATTCGTCTAAGACTTGTAAGAATCTTTCTGTCTCTTCGAGATGAGGCATGTGCGAACTGTTTTCAAACAGTAMCCATTCAGAACCAGAAATACCCCGGTGAACTGTTTCAACACAAGTAGGCGTCACCTCATCATAGCGACCTGAAAGCAGCAGTGTCGGCACAATAATTTCACTCAGACGCTCTTGAATATTCCACCCGATGATTTTGCCTGCACCCCGAAACTCTGTACCAACTTTGCTGTAAGCTCTAGTTAAGCTACTGGGCCAAGGATCTAATCGGCAAAGAAAAGAGTGATTGAACACTTCCATTGCTTGTTTATATTCGGGGTCTTGAGTTGTACCCTCAGCTTCATGCTTACGAATGACCTGTTGTACTTCAATTGGCAGCTCATTCATGAGGCTATAAGCTTCAGTCACAAATTGTTGAATATTGCAAGGTGTATTAGCTAAAACGAGACTGACTAACCCAGTTGATTGAGAAAGAGCATGTTCCAGCGCCAAACAACCACCCCATGATTGCCCAAAAAGATGAATCTGCTTTAAATCTAGAGCGCTGCGGACGGCAACGAGTTCTTCTTTGAACAAATCAACAGAATATAAGCTGTGGTCTGTGGGACGATCGCTATTACCGCATCCTAATTGATCGTAAAAAATAACTTGCCTTCCCGTTGCCGCCAACGCTTCTAATGGTTCTAAGTAGTCGTGGGGTACTCCTGGGCCTCCGTGAAGACACAGCAACGGTAGCTTTTTAGCATCTTCTTGGTTTGGTTTGACAATCCGATACCATACCTGATGACCGCGAAATGAGATAAAACCTTCAAAGGCAGAATTTGTAGTCATGAAGTGTGTGTTTTATTGCTGACACAAATATACCCTTGATGTAGTATGTAGCGATCGCCTTTTTGACTAGCGATCGCTCTTTCCTAAATCAGTCCATCGCCTTTATTTGCTGATTAGCTGCGTTTTCTGCCCCTAACATCGCCTGTTTTAATGGTTGTTGCCCCAATAAGGCGCTGACAAACTGATTATCAAAATTATTCATAATTGCCCCTGGATATTGACCTACCTGCCACAGTGTGGCAGAATCAACGCCTGCCACGAATGGCGATCGCAATGGGTCTTGGTCATAGCCCAAATTTTTTGCCACTGATTTACGTGTTGGCAAAGCAAACCCTGTCCCTGTCCACTTCTGCATTCCTTCTTTACCGGTGAGATAAGAAATCAACTCCCAAGCTTCGGCTTTGTGCTGTGCCTGCTTGTTCATCACGTAGGCAACGGTCAACAGCATTGTACCTTTTTTATTATTAATCGTAGGCACTGGTGCAGTAGCAAACTCTACTTCGGGAAAGGTTTGAGTTAAGTAAGGAATTGCCCAGTTACCTTCAATCACCATTGCCACTTTACTCTGACCAAACATTTCACTACCTGAGTTTGTCCCCACATCAGATTTTTGGGCAGAGGAACGGTCTTTTTGATACTGGTCTATTACCAACTGTAAACCCTGCAAACTTGCATCATCAGCAAAGGTAGCGTAACCATTTTGGTCAACAAGTTGTCCACCAAAAGCTTTGATTTTGTAAGCCTGACGCACCAATTCCGGGATTTCTCCAAAGCCGTATTTATTAAGTTTGCCTGTCAATTGCTTAGAGTAGGTGCGTAGTTCATCCCAAGTCGCTGGAGGATTACTCAAGCCCACGGCAGCAAAAGCTTTTTTGTTATAAAACAGGGCAAGGGTGGAATAGTCTTTAGGAAGACCATAAATATGGTTCTGATATTTGAAGCTGTTAAGTAAGCTACCCTCGAAGTCCACTAGGTCAAATTCGGGAGTAATGTAGCCTTCTAGGGGTTCAAGAACATTTTGACTCATTAAAAAAGGAGCTTCCAGCGACTCCAGATAAAAGACATCAGGCGCTGCTTCTCCAACCAAACGAGTTTTAATTACATCCATGTATTGGTCAGAAATCGCTTCATATTTGACTTTAATATTTGGATGCCGTGCTTCAAAGTCTTGCAGTACCTGGCTCAAGAGCTTTTGTTCAACAATAGAGCCTCCCCAACCACTGAGTTTAATGGTAACTGCGGTAGATGCTGAGTGCTTGCTTGGTAATTGTAAAGTGTCACAAGCAATAAAAGCGATCGCCACTGCAATCGCTACTCCTAAAAAATTTAATAACTTGCTTTTAATCACTGACAAATAAAGGGGATTGGGAATTAGGGATTAGAGACTGGGAATTAGACACAGAGATATTTTTTATTGGCTGTGCCTTAATCGGGTCTAGAACTTTTCCACTAAGTAAATCATATTCAATACTCGGCGACGAGCCTTTAATACTCTTTAATGAGTCTTTGATACTCGGTAACGAGCCTTTAATACTCGGCGACGAGTCTTTAATAGTCGGCGACGAGCCTTTAATACTCTTTAATGAGTCTTTGATACTCGGTAACGAGCCTTTAATACTCGTTAATCAACCTCATAACTTCGCTTCCATTGACAAATAAAAAAATATCCCACTGTTCACAGTCAACCGTCAACAGTCATCAGTCACCAACTTCAAACGGAATATGCTAATCTCGCATCAAACTTTTTATCTTTACTTGTATCATATATAACTTATAAGTAATAAATATCTTTGTTTTAAGACTTTTTTTATACTTTTTGTTGAAAAACGAAGTTAAGATGATGAAGAATTATTAACAATATCGACAAAAGCATACTGAATTACTTGAAAACTGGATTGATGCAGGATGCTTCACCGATAAACAAAGATTATGGATTTTGTTCAAGTTGAAATATCTGCGCCTCTGAATCTGGAAATTGCCCAGGTCACTACACCGCAAATAGCGGTTTCTCAAACTTCTCGCATTCCCAAGGATGATATTCGCAGAAGTTTAAGAGCTTCCACAGTAGATTCTGTCTTAGCAGCTGTTTATGCCATTGGTACTAGTGGGATTTTGCTTGGCAATCTATTGGTGGAGTTAGATGCTAGTCCAGTAATATTTGGGATGTTGTCCTCTATCCCTATGCTGGTGAATGTGATTCAGCCGTTGGGTGCTTACTTGTCAGAAAGTAGCACTAGCCGCTTTCGCTATGCACTACGGACACACGGAATTGCTCGCCTATTGTGGTTGGTTTTAGTAATTGCGATTGCAGGCGTAAGTTGGGGAGTGTTGAATAGTGAGCAGTTAGTGATATTAACACTCTTAGTTCTTTTATTGAGCCATCTTTTAGCAGGACTAGGAGCCGCATCATGGCTAASTTGGCTGGCAATGATAGTTCCCCGACAATTACGAGGCAGGTATTTTGGGATACGCAATAGTGCTGCTAGCCTCACAAGTTTGATTTGCGTACCAATAGCTGGTTTAGCTATATCCCATTGGTATGGAGGAGTTATCCAAGGCTATGGAATAGTTCTGTTATTAAGTATGATTTTTGGGCTTCTGGGGCTAGGATGCCAGTATTTTCAAGTGGATATGAATCCGCGATCGCAAAACACTTATGTTGGCAAGTTACCTCAAAAAAATGAGATTCAGCCAGATGTTACAGAAAACGAGCATTTTATTAGTGTATCTGAATTAGATTGTCAACCATATGTACCTACTCTACAAAACCAATTAGCTAAAAGCATTTGGAAAAACTCTAACTTTTTGCGATTTATAGTGTATCTCAGCTTATGGACACTTGCTGTTAACCTCAGCAGTCCTTTTTTTAACCTCTACATGTTAGACACGCTGGATTTAGATGTCAGCTATGTGACTATCTACAATAGTCTTCAGGCGGGGGCAAATTTGCTGATGCTTATTCTGTGGGGAAAATTAGCAGACAAAATCGGCAATCGTCCCATCCTAATTTATATTGGGATTTTGGTTGCAGCCACACCACTGCTGTGGCTAGGGATTGGGTTTAATCACTTTGATGTCTGGTTGTGGTTACCACTATTACACATCTTAGGTGGAGGTACTTGGGCGGCGATTGACTTGTGCAGTAATAACATTCAATTGGCGATCGCACCAACTCAAAATCAGTCTATTTATTTTGCAATCGCAGCTGCCGTTGCTGGAGTGAGTGGTGCTTTGGGCATAACCATAGGCAGTCTGATCGTGCAATTTAATCAGTCTGGAGGCTTACTAGGGTTGTTCGCCTTCTCTAGTTTATTTCGATTAGCGGCGCTTGTTCCACTTATGTTTATCCAAGACCCAGACAGAGGATGAGGAGAATTAATCTAACGTGAATTTGATCACTCATATGTTGCCTGCCGAATTTACTCAATCAAAAAACCTTTAACAAGTTTTACTAAGCAAAACTGTCCCTCTTTGATTGGGAGAGGGACAGACTTGAATTAGAGTTCAAAACAGTGAGAGGTTCGTCTAACTCACGTTAATCTAGTCTAAGACTGCTCTATTCTGCGGCAGTTGAAGTCAAGGACATTGTTTCCCATAACACCATATGGGGTGGTGTTAGCGCAGGTTGGTGTAAGGCAATCAGCTGAGCTAAGGTATTTTTCAACTGGGTGCGCGGTACGATATCATCAACAAAACCATGCTCGAGTAAATCTTCAGCAGTTTGAAAATCATCAGGCAGTTTTTCCCGTAGGGTTTGCTCAATCACTCGCCGACCTGCAAAACCAATGGTTGCCTTGGGTTCTGCCAGAATAATATCGCCTAACATTGCAAAACTCGCAGTAACACCGCCTGTTGTCGGATTTGTCAAAACGGGAATATACAACAATCGGGCGTCTTGATGGCGCTGTAGGGCTGCGGAGATTTTTGCCATTTGCATCAAGGAAAGCATTCCTTCTTGCATTCTCGCGCCGCCGGAGGTACAAACAATAATTACAGGATACCGCCATTGAGTAGCTTGCTCAATTAAGCGGGTGAGTTTTTCTCCCACAACTGAACCCATACTACCACCCATAAAGCGGAAGTCCATAACTCCAAGGGCAACAGGCAAGCCATTAATTTGACCCAAACCAGTTTTAACTGCGTCTATTAAGCCAATTTTTTCCTGCATTTCCCGTAGCCGATCGCTGTAGAGTTTGCGATCACGAAATTGCAGGGGATCTGTTGGACGTAAATGCTCATCTAAAGCTTTCCAGGTATCACGATCTATCAATTGACGGATACGCTCATCGCTATCTACACGATTGTGATGACCACATTCGACACAAACCATCTGATTAGCTCTCAGGTCTTTCGTGTATGTCAATACACCACAACTAGAACATTTATGCCATAGACCGTCAGCAATTTCACGTTCTTGGCGTTCGGGACTAGTAGACCCTGATTTCCGTCGATTTGCAAACCAATCAAATAGAGACTTTAAACCACGTGATTCTTCGTTGTTAGCCATTTTTATCTTATTTTAAGTGGGTAGAGGTCAAAACCATATCAAGCCGTATGGGGTTGTCCTTAGCCATTAGCCATTTGTTTTTTCGATGAGTAATGGCTTGCGTCAAATTAAGCTTTTAAGCAATTGAGACCTTAATTTTCATCTTTGGTTGCCAGCTTAACGAAAATACTTATGCCAACACAAGTCTCTTGCTCTTTTTTTAGAGGACTTTTTATATAAATTTAGTCATAAAGCCATGCAAATACTAACCTCCAAATAAGATGCTCTCCCTCTCCCAGATACATCTATTATTCTTTTTCCTGGGTCATAAGCAATCAGTATCTGTTTTATAAGTTGTACTTACCAATAGGTAATCGTCTTGAAGAGGGAAATACAAGTCACAAGCTGAATATTATCAAAATGCAAAGGGCAGATGGGGTAATGCAAGTTACAGTCACAAATTATAAAAATTTATTATATGAGAAAATTGGAGATTGGGTATTGAATACTCAATACTGTTCGCTTTGTGCATTTGTAACTTGAAATTAGGTTTTGGCAAAAGGTTACTAGGTTTGGGCTAAAAGTTTTTCTTTACCTTTTTCCCCTTCCACCCTTAACCGAGAAGTATTGATTGAGTACTAAGTATTAGATATTAGCTTTTAATTCCTAATACCCAGTCCCTAATCCTCAATCCCCATTCCAATTTATGATCCTGGAAAAAATAACCGCAGGTAGCTAGATAAAATCGCTTCACCGCTAAATAGAGTAATCACAGACCCTAAAGCCAGAAAAGGGCCAAAAGGTATTTTTTGTCCCAATTTATGATGCGATCGCACAATTGCACCACTACCAATTAAAGCTCCCAGCGCACAGGCAATAAAACTAGCCAACAGTAAATATTTCCATCCCAACCAGGCTCCCATCATCGCTGCTAACTTGGCGTCACCT
Organism: Nostoc sp. PA-18-2419; assembly: GCF_005869855.1. Taxonomy (GTDB): domain Bacteria; phylum Cyanobacteriota; class Cyanobacteriia; order Cyanobacteriales; family Nostocaceae; genus Nostoc. Next base: position 69,075 of record NZ_SZNH01000005.1, read on the forward strand.
GCACCCATTGCAGCTTTACCAAAGACAATTGAACCTAATAGGGCGATCGCCTCAAATAACCATAAGCCCAATACTGCACCAACTATTGCCATCATCAAGTGATTTACCAGTGCTACAGTGCTAGCCTCTGGTAAAAAACCAACCACCATTTGAAATAAAATCCCCACCACCAAACCCGACTGAGTAAGTGTATTGGGTAGAGTCATTGTATCCAGATCAATCAGCGATAGCGCTAATAACCAACTGCAAAAAGCCCAATAGCCTATTGTTAAAGTCGAGGCTTTGAATACTAAAAAAACTAATAAAAAAATTATTCCCGTTACCCCTTCTACCACAGGATAACGGACAGAAATTTTGCTTTTGCAATATCGACACCGCCCCCTTAATGTAATCCAACCGAACACTGGTACATTGTCGTAGGCTTTTAGCTGGTTTAAGCAATGCGGACAACGAGAAGGTGGCCAAAGAATTGACAACCGAGCAGGTAGCCGATAAACAACAACATTGATAAAACTGCCAACAGATGCACCCAAAGCAAAGACAATTACACTCGCCGGGATGGCGAACAAAATGTCCATATAGTCATTTGTCCTTTGTCATTTGTCCTTTGTCATTTATCGTTTGTCATTTGTCCTTTGTCGAGAGCAAAAGACGAATGACTAATGACAATCGGTCATTTGTGCTTTGTCGAGAACGAATGACCGATGACTAATGACCAATGACTAATACATGTGCGATTCAATTTGACTCAAGGGCACAAAACATTCTTGAGGTAAGAGAACTGGTTGGTTAGTAAAAATAACCTTACCTCGATGAGTCACGCGATTAATTGCTACACCGGAAGGTTGCCCAGCTATTTCGGGATGTACTTCACAGTGAGTGTAGTAGATCTGCCCAGCGGCTCTGATTACGGCGGTATCAATCAAAGGTGGCTGGTTCCTTGGGGCGGTAAAATTTGCTTGACCTTGTCGTAATGCGTACACTATCGACTGTTATTTGATTGCTAGATTTGTCTTTAGTCTACCCGAAACTTATGGCAAAGGTTGCCAAATTGCCCAAGTTGAACTATTAAGTTATTGATCTTCAAGAGCTAAAATCAACGCATTGCCCATAGCGCGGCAACCCAAAAGATTTTTCCCTGGTGAGATTATATCACCTGTGCGATCGCCTTGTTCTAATACATGTAATACGGCTTGTTCTACATGGTCTGCGGCTTCTGGCTGATTTATACCGTAGCGTAACATCATCCCCACACTCAAAACTTGTGCCAGAGGATTTGCCTTGTCTTGTCCAGCGATATCTGGGGCGGAACCATGAACTGGTTCAAATACACCAGGCCCTTCAGCACCCAAACTAGCAGAAGGCAGCATCCCAATACTACCTGTGAGCATGGCAGCAGCATCAGAGAGAATATCACCAAACAAATTGCCTGTGACAATAGTATCAAACTGTTTGGGGGCGCGTAGCAACTGCATGGCAGCATTATCTACATAAAGATGAGACAGTTCGATGTCTGGATATTCTTGAGAAAGTTGGGTGATGCGATCGCGCCATAATTGAGATACTTCTAATACGTTAGCCTTATCCACCGAACAAAGTTTTCCGCTGCGTTTGCGCGCTGCTTCAAAAGCCACTCGTCCAATGCGATCAATTTCTGATTCGGTGTAAACCATTGTATTTACACCGCGTTTTTCACCAGTTTCCGTAGCAAAAATTCCCTTGGGTTTACCGAAATAAATTCCACCAGTAAGTTCCCGCACCACCATAATATCGACGCCTTCCACAACTTCGCGCTTCAAAGTCGAAGCATCGATTAGCTGGGGCAAAATTTTTGCTGGGCGTAAGTTGGCAAATAGTCCCAAACCTGCACGTAGCCCTAACAAACCTGCTTCTGGACGTAAATTCGATGGTAGAGAATCCCACTTATAGCCACCAATGGCAGCAAGTAATACAGCATCACTATTACGGCAAGTATCTAAAGTAGCAGAGGGCAGAGGTTCGCCCGTGGTGTCAATTGCTGCGCCACCAATGAGGGCTTCTTGGAATTCAAATTGAATATCAAATTTATTGCCTACAACTTTCAGCACATCTACCGCCACTGCCATAATTTCAGGGCCAATGCCATCGCCGGGGAGTAGGGTAATGCGGTAGTTCTGGGTCATAGCTAGTTTCTATTGGGTAAATGCTTGCAGATTAAATATCATACCGAGCAAAATGTACCGATGGAGTTTTTAATTTATTTAGATGTTTGTTGCCTGAATCGCCCCGTCAGTAACCAGACACAAGAATCCATTAATTTAGAAGCCTAGACAATATTACTAATTTTGGGTAATTGTCCAACTATTGACGTACTAAAAACCCAATTATTCTTTGTAGCTTGTTGTTGTTTCCCCAATCATTTTTTCAACACTTATTCAATCATCCGATCGGTTGTAGTGTAATTTTTTAAAGTGCTTAGTAAGTTCAAACTTAAGCACAGAAGCTTTTATAGACAATTTCAAAAAAATTTTCTGAAACCCCTTGACACTATCTTATAGTGTTATGTAGTATAAATGTAGTGAAGCAAAAGACAAGCTTCGCAAGGGTCAAAGTCATGTTCTACATACAACTTAAGGACAGGCGTTGGAATCAACCAAAGTCCCCAAACAACAAAGCTGCTGCTTCCAAACCATCGGAAGTAGAGGCAACAAACGAAAGAAGTTCTAACTTTGCACTCATTAAAACTACGGAATACATCAGGAATATGCAACAAGTTTATTACTTAGAATTTCCGTTGTTTTGCTAACACTTTGTAATACAAAAAACTAATTCTTCTGAACCTTGAAAACTGAATAAGAAATGGGCAAGTTCACCAACAAAACATGTGCCTAAAAACCTAAAATTTAGGCACAGATTCTTAAAAATCGGGGTGTAGCTCAATTGGCTAGAGCGTTCTGTTGTCTGCGGAAATGTTGCGGGTACCCTTCGGGAAGCAAGCTACAAGTCCCATCACCCTGGTTGAAGTCCCGTAGGCGAATAGTTGAAGCCGTCAGTATCTCAAACTGAAGATTGCGAGTGCAAATCTCGTCGGGACTCCCAAATGGCTGAGTAGCCAAGTGGTTGAAGGCATTGGTCTGCAAAACCGACATCGTGAGTTCAAATCTCACCTCAGCCTCTAGTGTCGCAGTGTAGCTTAACGTAAAGCCCCTGGTTCATAACCTGGTCGATGCGGGTGCAAATCCCGCCACTGCTACCAATGCAGGGATGGTGTAACGGCAACACCTCGTGACTCCAAATCCGATGTTCTGGGTTCAAATCCTAGTCCCTGCGTCAATTATGCCCCTGTGGAGGAACGGTTAAGTCGCTGTTCTTTCAAAGCAGAGATTGCGGGTACTCTTCGAGAAGCGGCTTCTCTACGAGACGCTTCGCGAACGCCTCTACAAATCCCGTCAGGGGAATCATTATGGGTCGATGGCCGAGTCTGGTTGAAGGCGACAGTCTGTAAAACTGTTCTATTTTGCACGCAGGTTCAAATCCTGCTCGACCCACTGTGGAGAGGTGGCTGAGTGGTTAAAAGCATCCTCCTGCTAAGAGGAAACGGATAGTAAATATCCGTCGCAGGTTCAAATCCTGTCCTCTCCGCCTTGAGAGTGTGGTGTAACTGGATAACATCTCAGTCTACGAAACTGAAGATTTGAGGGTTCAAATCCCTCCACTCTCGTCACATGGGAGAGATGAAGGAGTGGCTGATTCGAGTTGAATTAAACCAGTCCACTGGGTAAAACCTATCTCTCCTCCTTATCCCCCGGTAGCTCAGTTGGTAGTTAGCGCCTGTCTGAAGAACAGGAGGTCGTCGGTTCGATTCCGACCTGGGGGGCTTCGCTGCCTCATAGCTCAATGGAAGAGCAAGCGGCTGTTAACCGCGCGGTTGTAGGTTCGAGTCCTACTGAGGCAGCCATTTGTCATAATTCGTGAATTACGAATTACGAACTACGAATTATTTAATGCCGGGTGGACGAATTGGTAAGTCGCATCGCTCTGAACGATGAGGTTGCAGGTTCAAACCCTGCCCTGGCAATAAAGCCCTGTGGTGTAATTGGCAACATAGCGCCCTTTGAAGGCGAAGATTCCAGGTTCGAGTCCTGGTGGGGCTATCAAACTTAGCTCTTGTAGCTCAACTGGAAGAGGCTGCCGTCTCAAAAACGGTAAGTTGTGGGTACCCTTATCTTCTCTACGAGAGGCTGCGCCAACGAGACGCTACGCGTAGCTTGCTTCCCCGTAGGGGTACGGGAAGCCGCTTCTCTACGAGACGCTTCGCGAACGCGTCTACGATTCCCACCAAGAGTACCAAAATTTGCTCCTGTAGCCCAACTGGAAGAGGTGGCAGACTTAAAATCTGTTTCGTTGTGGGTTCGAGTCCCACCAGGAGTACCAACGGGATGTAGCGCAGCTTGGTAGCACGCCTGCTTTGGGAGCAGGATGTCGCAGGTTCAAATCCTGTCATCCCGATATACCCTTGTAGCCCAACGGAAGAGGCGCTTCGCTTAGAACGAAGAGGTTGCTGGTTCAAATCCAGTCAGGGGTATTGGTGAATATGCGGGGATAGAGCAATGGTGGCTCGTCAGGCTCATAACCTGAACATCAGCAGGTTCGACTCCTGCCCCCGTCACCAAAATTAGTGCTGGTGTAGCTCAAYTGGYAGAGCAACTGACTTGTAATCAGTAGGTTGCAGGTTCAATTCCTGTCACCAGCTTGACGCGGGTGTGATCTAACGGCAGCATGGGACGTTTCCACCGTCTTCGTGCGAGTACCCTGCGGGAAGCTGCCCTTAAGGGCGTCTACAAATCTCGCCGTCCGCTCTGAAACTTGCGGGTGTGATGTAGTTGGTAGCATCTGAGTGCGCCACACTCAGTGCGTGGGTTCAAGTCCCTCCACTCGCTTGCGTAGTCCTGTAGCTTCAACGGTAGAGCAAGTGCCTTACAAGCAAGAGGTTGCAGGTTCAAATCCCGCCAGGACTACCAAATCTTGGGAGTGTAGCTCAATGGGATAGAGCTTCAAGTTTCTACCTTGAAAGTTGTGGGTTCGAGTCCTACCACTCCCGCCTGAAAATATATTGAATTTTGAATTTTGAATTTTAAATTGTTATGGGGTCATAGCTCAGTTGGCTAGAGCGTCTGCCTTGCAAGCAGGAGGTCATGGGTTCAAGTCCCATTGATTCCACTGATGGTGTCTGAAGCCAAAGTGGTCGAGGCGCTGGTTTGTGGAACCAGTCACAGCGGGTTCGAGTCCCGTCAGACGCCCCTGAATGGAAGATGCCGCTGAATGGACGGCAACTGGTCTTGAAAACCAGGGTATGGGCAACTGTAGGGGTTCGATTCCTCCATCTTCCACTTATCCACCTGAAGCCGAAAAGCGAGGCGCTGTGCTGATAACACAGAAATAGGAGGGGCAGTACCTCCCTGGTGGATTTATATCTAGCGTTTGTATTACAAAATTTGCAATGTAATACGATCGCACTTGCTCATTTCTTGATTCAAATTAACCAGGGTGGTTGGCATAACGGCTGTGCAGCGGGCTTTTAACCCGCAGAAATAGGTTCGACCCCTATACCACCCATTTATGAATTCAAAATTAAAAATTAAGAAATGCAATGCTAGCTAGCCTTTTAGCAATTGCTAATATTCAAGTTGAATACTAAGTCAAATTTATGAATAGCAACTAGCGATCGCCAGTTGAGCATGTTGCAATAATATATCTTTATCCAGAGCTTGGATGGAATGTTGCGGTGTTATTGTCAGTAGTTTCTCAATTCTTTCTCTCGCTGCTTCCACAACGGATTCATCTAAACTACCATTGCTCAGAGAATCGACAAAATCTTCAGCAATTTGATAGGTTCTTTCTATAGATGATGAATTAATATTACGCGAAACAATAAATAAGTCACAGCCTGCATTGAATGACTGTGCTATAGTACCAGCTTGAGTAAACATATTTGAAATCGCTTTCATATCCAAGTCATCGGAAACAACAACTCCTTGAAAACCAAGTTCTTTCCTAAGTATGTTTTTGAGAATAGCCTGAGAAAGGGTTGCTGGTACATTGGCATCTATCTTGGGAAATAAGATATGGACAGTCATAATTAAAGGAATCTGTGCTTCGATCAGGCTTTTGAAAGGTATCAGTTCTCGAAGTCGCAGGTTTTCTAAGGTTAAATTGAGTATTGGTAGCTCGATATGAGAATCTTGGCTAGTGTCTCCATGTCCGGGGAAATGTTTGGCGCATCCGATAATTCCTGAATCTCGAAGTCCAAGGTAGTAGTCACAGGCACCTTGAGCAGCAGTTTCGGGAGTGCTACCAAAGGCGCGAGGCCCAATTACAGGATTATTAGGATGAGAAAAAATATCTGCTACAGGTGCCCAAGATAAATTGATTCCCAGTGATTTGAGTTCTAAAGCTGTGGCTTTTGCTACCTCGTAGGCGTGCGATCGCAACAACAACGCATAAGGAAATCGTGTAATTGGTAGCGGTGTGCGAACAACACGACCTCCTTCATGATCCAAAGTCACAAACATTGAATCACGTTCAGTATATTGTCTTATTTGGTTGTTCAGCTCTTTGAACTTTTCTAGCCAAACCTCATAGGGAGTGCCATCAAGAAAATTCTTCCCAAAAAATATTATCCCTATCGGTTTTAATTCATTGAGTGCGCGTTTATCGTCATCGCTTAATGTACTGCTGGAAATACCTAAAATCAAGTGATGTCCAAAGCGGTTTAGCTGTTGTGATCGTGCCATAATTTTCTACCTATAGTTGTGTAGCAATATAACCGAGATGCTAACTGAGAAAACACCAGCCTAATCCTATACTTTTATTGTGAGATGGGAAGATGGAAAAGAATTTCACCCCACCACCTCACTCCCAATGCCCAATTCAGTTCAAACTTTGAGTAACTCTTTAAAAAAAGAGTGACTTATAAAAAGAAACAGTAAATATATCTTAAGTAAATATCGTTATTTATTTTTTACAACTAATATACAGATTACATGTTATTACTTACGTAATTATATTTCAGTTTTTTGGCAAAAGCATTTTTGGATAGACCCAAGAGCAACTTGCCATAGGCATTGCATCCTGCTGTTTTCATCTCAGGAGATTTATGTCAATAAGTTTATTTAATAATTGTCTGGATAGAATTATTTCAAAAGTTTATAATATTTGTTATGAAAATTATAAAGGATTGACTAAAAATCCTAAATGGCTTTTAATGCGTAAAATAGCTCGATTTAAAACTGGGCGAGCTATCATGATTTTTTTCTTAAAACGCTCAACTAAATTAGATTTCAATCAAAAGAATTCTTTTTTCTCAGACCTCAATGTAAATGAGATAGTTAATCATCTTAAAACTGAAGGTTTATGTTTAGGAATTAATCTCCCTCCAGATGTTGTTAAAGAAATAGTAGATTTTGCTTATTCAACAGCTTGTTATGGTAATAGAAAAACAGATATGGGTTTCTTTTATCATCAAAAGGAAGAAGCACAAGCTAAGTCAGGAAAACAATTTATTATTGGCAGTTATTTTAATACGACTTTACTTTGTCCTGCTATCAAAAAACTCCAAAATGACCCACAATTATTGGCAATAGCTGCTGCATTTTTAGATGCTCAACCAATACATCAAGGGAATCTGATGTGGTGGAGCTTTTCAGGAGACACAACATTTTATCAAAAAAGTCAAGCTGCTCAATTGTTTCACTATGACATTGATGATTACCGTTTTCTGAAGTTTTTCTTCTATTTGACTGATGTAGATGATCGCAGTGGTCCTCATGTTTGTGTTCGTGGTAGTCATAATAAAAAGAAATGGTCACACCTTTGGCTACGCAAAAGAGAAACAGATGAAGATATCATCGATTATTATGGTTTTGAATCTTTAGTCAAAATTTCCGGCAACGCTGGTTTCGGATTTGTCGAAGATCCGTTTTGTTTCCATAAAGGAATTACTCCTACCATTAAAGACCGTTTAATATTGCAAATAGAATTTGCGATAACTGATTATGGGATGCAGCACGATTTACGAGCAACTTCTCTACTGAAATGTATTTAGTTAATTTGTGCGATCACAAGTAACGTCAAAAGTGGAGCTGCTAATAACTTTTATATTATTTTATACATTATTATATAAGTATTTTAACTTATATAAGATACTTAATCAATCATAAATATAGTTGTATTTTTTACATAAAATCTAATTTTTTCAAGCAAAGTAACTCTTAAATCAATTAGCGCTGTTGACTACTGCGCCAAATATTTCTAAGAAAACTAATACACGGATTACCAAAGAAATCAACTACTTTGAGACAACAGTTAAGAACTAACTTTTTGAGTCAAAGGTAATGACTTTTGTTTCTCGACATCTGGTAGTCTAAATTTAGATCTAATCAAGGCTGCAAGCGATTATCAACAATGGTTGTCTTGGTGTATGTATATCAGTGAAAATTCCCTTTTCCAGAAGTTTTTTGGAAAAGTGATCGCCCAACGACTACTAAATGTAACGGATTGCAACTTATAATGAGAACGGCAAAACCATTAAGAAATATTGAAGGGCAGTAAGGTTAAATGCGAGTAGTGATCGCGGGTGCTGGTTTAGCAGGACTTTCCTGCGCGAAATATCTCACAGATGCAGGTCATACTCCCATTGTCTTGGAAAGCCGGGACGTACTGGGCGGTCTTGTTGCAGCGTGGAAAGACTCTGATGGCGACTGGTACGAAGTCGGTTTACACGCCTTCTTTGGTGCATACCCCAATATGCTCCAATTACTCAAGGAGTTGGGCATTGAAGACAGACTTCAATGGAAAGAACATACCCTGATTTTCAATCAACCGGAGAAGCCTGGAACACTTTCACGTTTCGATGTTCCAGATATTCCATCTCCATTTAACGTGATTGCATCGATTCTTCGCAACAAAGACATGTTGACTTGGGAGCAGAAGATTCGATTTGCAATTGGACTACTTCCAGCTGTGGTAAGGGGTCAAAAGTATGTCGAAGAGATGGACAAATACAGCTTTCTAGAGTGGCTCAAAAGGCAAGGTGTTGACGAACGAGTAACTAGTGACGTTTTTATTGCTGCATGTAAAGCCCTCACCTTTATCAATCCGAATGAAGTTTCGGCAACAATTCTCTTAACTGCGCTAAATCGTTTTCTACAAGAACGATATGGTTCAAAAATTGCATTTTTGGATGGTTCTCCCACAGAACGGCTATGCAGCCCGATCGTAGATTACATCAGAGAACGTGGTGGGGAAGTGCGGTTAAATGCTCCGTTAAAAGAAATTTTGCTCAACCCCGATAATACGGTCAAAGGATACTTGATTCGAGGGTTAAATGGGGCAGAAGATGAAGTTATCGCGGCTGATTCCTATGTATCTGCCATATCAGTTGACCCCCTCAAAGTAATCTTGCCTGGGTCTTGGAAGCAGATGGAGTTTTTCCAAAAGCTAGAAGGCTTAGAAGGAGTACCAGTGATTAACCTGCATCTGTGGTTTGATCGGAAACTTACACAAATTGATCACTTACTATTTTCGCGATCGCCACTCCTAAGCGTTTATGCTGATATGAGCAATACCTGCCGTGAATACGCCAACCCCGACCGCTCGATGCTGGAATTAGTTCTAGCTCCGGCAAAAGATTGGATTGCCAAATCCGATGAGGAAATTGTGGCTGCAACGATTGCCGAGTTAGAAAAACTCTTCCCCGATCACTTTGGGGGAGACAATCCAGCAAAGCTGCTGAAATCTCATGTGGTGAAAACGCCGCGTTCAGTTTACAAAGCGACTCCTGGTCGCCAACAGTACCGTCCTGCACAAGTCACGCCGATTGCCAACTTCTATCTCGCTGGAAGTTATACCATGCAACGCTACTTAGGCAGTATGGAAGGTGCCGTACTTTCTGGTAAGCTAACAGCGCAGGCAATTTCTGAGGCCTTCCCGGTAGCAATTTCCTCAAACCTGCAAACGCTCACCCGACCGCCTGCAACGAATGCTGCAACTGCCTGAATCCAAAGCCCGCATGAAAACGCTGGTCTCTGTGGACGAGTCCTACGAACTTTGTCGTCATCTCATAGCCAAGTATTCCACGACTTTTTACCTCAGTACTTTGCTTCTGAGCAAGGAAAAGCGTCCTGCTATTTGGGCAATCTATGCTTGGTGTCGCCGTTTAGATGAACTGGTCGATGGTCCTGCATCTGCTATTACCACGCCAGAAACCCTAGACCTATGGGAGCAGCAGCTAGAATCGATTTTTGCTGGAAGCCCATTGGATAATTTCGACGTAGCTTTAGTTGATACTGTTCAACGCTTCCCGATGGACATCCAGCCCTTTCGGGATATGGTTGCTGGTCAACGTATGGACTTATACCGCAGTCGCTATGAATCCTTCGAGGAGCTATATCTTTACTGTTATCGTGTCGCCGGCACTGTAGGCTTAATGTCAACAGCAGTCATGGGATTGGATAGTAGCAAAAATACAGCTCCGTGGAACTGTCAACAACAGCCATATAATCCCACCGAAGAAGAAATAGCCTTAGGAATTGCCAAGCAACTTACCAACATCTTGCGGGATGTAGGCGAGGATGCCCGACGTGGGCGAATTTATATTCCTCTAGAAGATTTGGCAAGATTCAACTATACCGAACAAGACTTGTTTGAGGGTATAGTAGACGAGCGCTGGCGTTCCTTGATGCGTTTTCAAATTGCTCGGGCACGACAGTTTTATCGTCAGGCAGAAAAAGGAATCTCCTACCTAGCTGCTGATGGTCGTTGGCCTGTGTGGGCGGCTCTGATGCATTACAGCGGAATTTTAAGCGTCATTGAACGTAACGATTATAATGCCTTCACGAAACGCGCCTACGTCCCTCAGTGGCGCAAGTTACGTTCTTTGCCTGTGGCCTGGATGCGATCGCAAGTGCTTTGAGGAATTAGTCATTGGTCATTTGTCAATAAAAAAAGACAAATGACTATTGATTATTACCAATGAATCTGCTAATATCATTATTTGTGACCCTGGAGAGGTGGCTGAGTGGTCGAAAGCGGCAGATTGCTAATCTGTTAGGGGATTATATCCCCTCGAGGGTTCGAATCCCTCCCTCTCCGTTTTTTAAGTATTGAGCTGCGCTTGAAACTAAATTGCAACTGTAAAAATAATAAGTTGATGTGCGCTTAAATTATATAAGCATTCTATAGTTATTGACTATTAACTGTTGACAACCGACGGTCATCAGTGACCAGGTAAATGTACAAGCTAAATGCGTAAGAATTGACCATTAGGAGTAACCGCTTTTACTCTCTCAGAGGGATGATATGATTTATCCTTTGGAGTCTTGATAAAATCAAACTAACTTGTAAATCTAGTTTGAATATTACTTTTAGGCTCCTAAATATTATGAGGAGTAAAAGTAACTTATGCAAAGAATTAGTGCAGCTTTAACTTTGAGTATACTTACCTTAGCAAGTGGATTTCTCTTAGGGGCTTGTGAAGCTCCTGGTGGAACTAACCCTACAGCTAGCGGATTGAAAATTGGTTCCCTGCTACCAACAACAGGCGATTTAGCATCTATTGGACAGCAGATGGCACCTGGTGTCCCCTTGCTAGTAGAAACCGTCAACGCTTGTGGTGGTGTAAACGGTCAACCTGTTACTCTTGTTGCTGTAGACGACCAGACAGACCCGAAAGCTGGAGCAGCTGGTATGACCAAGTTAGCATCTGTAGATAAAGTTGCAGGCGTCGTTGGCTCTTTTGCTAGCAGTGTTTCGACAGCGGCCGTTTCAATTGCTGCTCAAAATCAAGTGATGCTAATTTCCCCAGGTAGCACCAGTCCTGTATTTACACAAAAGGCACAAAAAGGTGATTTTAAAGGCTTTTGGGCACGTACAGTTCCGCCTGATAGCTACCAAGGACCGGCTTTAGCCCAACTCGCTACTAAAAAAGGTTTTAAGCGGGTATCCACTATCGTGATTAACAACGACTATGGTGTAGGTTTTGAAAAAGCATTTGTTCAAGCTTTTGAAAAATTGGGGGGAACCATAGTTAACAAAAACAATCCCGTCCGCTACGATCCCAAAGCGACTACCTTTGAAACTGAAGCCACTGCTGCTTTTGCTGGGAAGCCGGATGCAGTGCTTGGAGTTTTTTACGTAGAAACAGGTAGCCTGCTGCTCAAGTCAGCATATCAGCAAGGTTTGAGTAAAGGGGTGCAGGTGATGCTAACAGATGGTATGAAATCAGACGAATTTCCTAGTCAAGTTGGCAAAGCTAGCGACGGTAAATACATTGTTTCTGGAACTATCGGCACAGTACCCGGTTCTGATGGTAAAGCTTTAGATGCTTTCAGAAAACTTTGGCAGGAGAAGAAAGGTGGTTCACCAGGGGAGTTCGCTGCCCAATCTTGGGATGCTGCTGCTTTATTAGTATTGGCGGCACAAGCTGCTAAAGAAAATACAGGCGTTGGTATAGCAAAGCATATCCGTGAAGTTGCTGATGGACCTGGTACTGAAGTTACTGATGTCTGCGAGGGACTGAAGTTGCTCAAACAAGGTCAAAAAATTAACTATCAAGGAGCCAGTGGTAATGTAGATGTCGATGCTAACGGTGATGTCGTCGGTGTTTATGATGTCTGGACAGTAGGAGACGATGGCAAAATCAAGGTAATCGATAAAGTTACCCCTAAGTAGAAAATGAGGAATTAGGAGTTAAGAGTTATGAATTGAATATTAACTGCTAACTCTTGGGAAAAATTGGGTTAATCGCGTCCTAACCTTGTACAGACGCGATTAATGAGCTAGCGCGTYGCGTATTTTCCCCCCGTTGTAGCGACTGGCGTCGCGTCTCTAGTTTTAAAATCCACTGAAGTTGTAACCAACACCTAACAATAAGCCAACATCAGTTTGATCGAAAAATCCCGCATTTACAGACGCTGTTGCCGTAAATTGAGAACTTATAGGCAGATCAATCCCACCAGATAACAAAAAGGCAAATTGCGAATCATCACCTGTTTTCCAAGCTGCACCTACTCCTATGTAAGGTGCAATGGCTAACGGTTCGCTAAAAGCATCTGCTGACTTGAAGGAAAAATCATAGGTGACGGGAAGCAAAATTGTGGTGTTGTCCCCAAATATAGCGGATGGGCGGACTGATATAGCATTTGTTAAGCCGACTTTGCTGATTACTGCAAAATTGCCATCGCCTAAAGATGAGTCATCACCACTCAAACCAATATTGCCAGCAACCCCAATATAGCTGCTACCGCCACGAGTAGTTGTACCTAAATTGATATCTGATTGCGCGACTTTGGGAGCAGACGGTTGAGAATTTGGTTGGTCAGGCTCAGAAGTAAGCTTTGCAGATGAGGTTGCTACTGTCCCTGGAATAGGTGTAAGCGTTTCCTCAATTGCAGCATTGGGTAACTGCTGTATCTTAGTTACATTTGCTACTGTAGATGGTTGAGTTATTTCTGTAGTCTTTAGTTCAGTACTAAATTCGTTGCCAGACACTACGGTTGCCTGAGGCTCAGTTAATGGCTGAGTGCTTACTGTATCCACTGTCTGGGCAATTGCAGATAAGCTGCTACTCAGGACTGTAAAAACAGCTATAGTTGGTAACCAAAAAACACCTTTACGAAGAAAAGTAGTATTCACGTTCACTCCTAAAACAATATTGCCACGAAAAACAAAAGGTTTTGTTGATTTAAGTCAACAAATTCGAGCAATACTCAAAATTTAACATCAAAAAATCGGTTTTTACATCCTGGTTTGGAGCGATTTATTTACTTAATAACGAGTAGCAAAAATTTAATTTTTTATTCTAAATATCCGAAATTTAACAGATGACAAAAATTATCCTTGTGTTAGTCACCATGAGATTTTTTGTGCCTAAGAGCAAAGAGTCGATTTTATAGAAGAAGTAATCAGTAAATTATTTAAAAGTTAGTCTTTGCCAACATCAAGCACTCTTTTGTCTTTCATTCAATGATTGAGCAAGTTAGCGTTTTTGGTGTAACTCTAACTCTCACTGTAATGGGCTTTATTCTAGTGTTGAGATTCAACAGAAAAACTCTAAACACTCAACAATTACCTGTCAATTATCACTTATTAGTTATCACAGAGGTTTCACTGCGCCACAACTATTGTGTAGCTCATTTGAGTTAAACCTTAAATTTATAACTCAGACTTGGGATAACTGTTGACTAATTCGCTCTCAGAATTTGCTTTATGTAATAAAAAAATAAAATATGAAGTTATATTACAATCCTTGCAAAAATATTTAGAAATTGTCTAGAAGCCAAACATGGTTCTAAGGTAGAACCTATAGGAGAGACTTGAGGCAAATGTGATGAGCGGAAATAATATTCAAAGCTATCGGTATGTCTGTACCCTGACGTTTGGTGATATCTACGGTCAAATAATTGTTTGGTTAATTACAATTACCCTAAGTTTGGCGTCAGCCTTGGCACTAATGGGTGCTAAAAAACCGGTGTATGCTTTAGCAACAGTAGGTCTTGTAGTTCTGCTATCGCTGCCTTTCTTGCTGTTTTCATTTGTGACCACATTGTTAAATCATATCGAAATGGTTCCTGTAGAACCTGGAACCAAAATGGAACCGATCCCAGGTAATGTGTCTCAGCAACAACCTGTACAAGCAACTAGCTAAGGAGTTAACAGTTATGAGTGAAGAGTTATCGAAGAAAGGCAGAGGGCAGTTCTTGCAGAAGGCAGAAAGAAGGGAATTCTAACTCTTAACCTCTGCCGTGACCGTTCGCACAGCGTCTCGTAGAGAAGGGAACAAGGGTTTAAAACCCCGACCAAATTTTAACAAAGGTGGCTCTTATTAAGGAGGAGTTTGAATCCCCTTCTTAATAAAACCTACTGCCCTCTGCCTTCTGCCTTCTCAAAAGTCAATCCATCTGTCCTCTAACTCTTCATTTTTAACTTTTCACTCCTAAACTCAAACAAAATTTGTAATCACATCCCTGTCTAGAGGCAGGGAATTTTTTTGTACATATCCACGGTTATCACCAAAAGTTGTGTAGTTCAATCAATTGAAAAACGCTTTCATCAGGTTTCTACAATAGAACAGCAGTGGTTTGCAGTCGGGGGCTAATTATGTTGGAACATGATGTGATTATTGTTGGGGGTGGATTAGCAGGATGTCGTGCTGCTGTGGAAATTGCCCGCACCGATCCTAGTTTAAATATCGCTGTGGTTGCCAAAACCCACCCAATTCGTTCCCACTCAGTCGCAGCTCAAGGTGGTATGGCAGCGTCACTGAAAAATGTAGATTCCGAAGATAGCTGGGAAGCACATGCTTTTGATACTGTCAAGGGTTCTGACTATTTAGCAGACCAAGACGCTGTAGCAATTCTCGCCCAGGAAGCGCCAGATGTGGTAATTGATTTGGAACACATGGGCGTTTTGTTCTCTCGTTTACCCGATGGTCGTATTGCCCAACGGGCTTTTGGCGGACATTCCCACAACCGCACTTGCTACGCGGCAGACAAAACTGGTCATGCAATTTTGCATGAATTGGTTAATAACCTGCGGCGTTACGGGGTGCAAGTTTATCAAGAGTGGTATGTGATGCGTCTGATTTTGTCAGAGGGGCAGGCCAAGGGTGTGGTGATGTTCCATCTTTTGGATGGACATGTCGAGGTTGTGCGGGCAAAGGCTGTGATGTTTGCTACAGGAGGCTATGGTCGGGTTTATAATACTACATCTAATGATTACGCTTCTTCGGGTGATGGTTTGGCAATGACTGCGATCGCCGGTTTGCCCCTTGAAGATATGGAATTTGTCCAGTTTCATCCTACTGGCTTGTATCCAGTAGGAGTGTTGATTTCAGAAGCAGTGCGCGGTGAAGGGGCGTATCTAATTAATAGTGAAGGCGATCGCTTTATGGCGAATTACGCACCCAGTCGCATGGAACTGGCTCCGCGTGATATTACCTCACGGGCGATCGCTTATGAAATTCGTGCCAGTCGTGGTATTCATACTGATGGTAGCGCTGGGGGTCCCTTTGTCTATTTAGACCTGCGGCACATGGGTAAAGAAAAAATTATGAGTCGCGTTCCCTTCTGCTGGGAAGAAGCCCATCGCCTAGTGGGTGTTGACGCTGTAACTCAACCGATGCCAGTGCGCCCAACAATTCACTATTGTATGGGTGGTATCCCAGTGAACATTGATGGTCAAGTCCGCAGTAGTGGCGATGGTTTAGTTGAGGCTTTCTTTGCCGCTGGGGAAACAGCTTGTGTTTCCGTACATGGGGCAAATCGCTTAGGTAGTAATTCGCTGTTAGAGTGTGTAGTTTATGGTAAACGGACTGGGGCGGCGATCGCCCAATTTGTACAAAAACGTAAATTACCCTCTGTGGATGAGCAACGCTATTTAAAAGAAGCTCAGCAACAAATTCAAGCTTTGCTAGAACAACCAGGACAGTATCGCATTAATCAAGTCCGTCAAGCCTTCCAGGATTGTATGACTGATTACTGCGGTGTTTTCCGTACTGAGGCATTAATGAGTGAAGGGTTGCAGAGATTAGAAGAAATACAACAGCGATACTCTCAGATTTATTTAGATGACAAAGGCACTTGCTGGAACACAGAACTTGTGGAAGCCTTGGAATTGAGAAGTTTGATGGTAGTGGGGCAGACTATTTTGGCATCAGCCCTAAATCGCCAAGAAAGTCGCGGCGCTCATTTCCGCGAAGATTATTCTCAAAGAGATGATGCTAACTTTCTCAAACATACAATGGCTTACTATTCACCAGCTGGAATTGATATACAGTATCGACCTGTGGCGATTACTATGTTTGAGCCAAAAGAGCGGAAGTATTAACAAAAGGTAAGTTTATACAGGAAAATCGAGGGGACTACAAAACCTTATCCACCTCGATTAAAAATATTAAATATAAATAATTATGCCTAATGTAGAACAGGCTCTTACCTGCGTCAGAGTATGCCAGATGCTCTCAGATGGATATCAGCCTATTTATGTATTTCGGTACAATCAAAATACCAAGACAGTGTTTATCCTTGCTGGTGTAACTGAAAGCTTGGAAATTCTGATTTTCGCAGATGGTCAATGGAAATTTAACGATGACGAAGCCTGACTTCACTAAAATGAGCCGTCAAGAACTAAGAGCCTATGTTTTGGCTCATCGAGAGGATGATGAGGCCATTGAGGTTTTAATTAATCTTGGAAATCCTGATAGTCAAAAATATCCATTTCCCCAGACTGAAGAAGATTTTAGGGAAATGGAAGAGATACTTAAGAGAAAACTAAGTAACAGACCAGAAGCGGTCTAAAATTTCTTGGTTATAATAAAAAACTTTAATTATTAAACGTAGGGTGCGGCACTATATCAAATTTATTTCGATTTAGACAATCCTGAGAGCAAGGTAGAAGCCCTGCTGCTAGAGAAACTTAATCGAACTGAGTGAGAAGCGATCGCCAACTATAACACCTGCAACAATCAGATGTAGTAACTCAGTGATGTAAAATCCTGGAGATAGTAAAAGGCGATTATTAGAGTCTCAATAGAATGGCACAGGATAGGAAAACAGTTGTAATTACAGGTGCCTCTTCGGGGGTTGGTTTATACGCAGCAAAAGCTCTTGCTCAAAGAGGATGGTACGTGGTATTGGCATGTCGGGATTTAGCAAAGGCACAACAAGCTGCCCAAGCTGTGGAAATTCCTTACAACAGTTATACCAGCATACATATTGACCTTGGCTCATTGGAAAGCGTTCGACAGTTTGTGAATAACTTTCGAGCAAGTGGTAAGTCTCTGGATGCTTTGGTGTGCAACGCGGCAATTTATATGCCTTTGTTAAAAGAGCCGCTGCGAAGCCCAGAAGGTTATGAGTTAACTGTCACTACCAATCATCTTGGGCATTTTCTTTTGTGCAACCTTCTGTTGGAGGATTTAAAAAAGTCATCTTCACAGCCAAGGCTGGTGATTTTAGGAACTGTCACCCACAACCCAGATGAACTGGGTGGAAAGATTCCGCCACGTCCAGATTTGGGCAATTTTGAAGGCTTCGCAGCAGGATTTCAAGAGCCGATTTCGATGATTGACGGCAAGAAATTTGAACCTGTCAAGGCCTACAAAGATAGCAAGGTTTGTAATGTGCTGACTATGAGAGAACTAAATCGGCGCTATCACGAGTCAACCGATATAGTTTTCAGTTCTCTCTATCCGGGATGTGTTGCAGAAACGCCACTATTTAGAAACCACTATCCGCTGTTTCAGAAACTTTTCCCATTATTCCAAAAATACATCACTGGGGGATATGTGTCTCAGGAGTTGGCAGGAGAAAGAGTTGCTGCGGTGGTTGCCGATTCTGAATATAATCAATCCGGTATTTATTGGAGTTGGGGAAATCGCCAGAAGAAAGATGGCAAGTCCTTTGTGCAAAAGGTTTCTTCTCAAGCCCGCGATGATGAAAAAGGCGATCGCATGTGGGAATTAAGCGCAAAGTTGGTTGGGCTTGGGTAACAAAATAGTAATTGGCGTTACTCTTATCCATGATTTATGGATTCATCAATCTACTTTTTTGGCTGAATTAACATCATGTAGAGGTCAACAATGGTTGAGGTGATAATAGCAGGAGGCAGGTGCAAACAAGACCCACACCTACACCCTCGTTTCGAGAACAGGTGACACTGATAACAGCGCCTTCACGATTGTTGTTTTTATGCCATTCTTGAAACAAGTCTAAGTCAAGCCGAGCGTAACCGTTCGATGTCTCGCATTGGTGGCGCACCGAACAGGCGAGAATATTCCCGGCTGAACTGTGAGGGACTTTCGTACCCAACTTGGTAGGCGGCAGAGGTTGCATCACAATCTTCCGTCAGCATCAGGCGACGGGCTTCTAACAGTCTTAACTGCTTTTGATATTGAAGTGGACTCATTGAGGTCACTTGCTTGAAGTGCTGATGAAACGACGAAGTAGACATTCTGACCTGCTTTGCTAAGTCCTCGACTCGCATCTGCTGAGTAAACTTAGACTTGATTTGTTCGATCGCTGAAGCAATTCGCTGCATACTGCTGCCAGAGGTAGCAATTTGGCGCACGGCTTCACTTTGTTCCCCTATCAGTAGACGGTAGTGGAGTTCCCGAACGATCATCGGTGCCAGCATGGGGATATCTTGGGGTGTATCTAAAAGCTTAGTCAGGCGAAGGGCACAGTCCAGCAACGTGGGATCGGCGTTACTTACAAACAAGCCTCGGACAGAGTTCTCTTTCTTCGCTGAACTGAAATTCATTTGAGCAACCATCTCACAGAGTTGCATTCGGTCTAGGGTCAGCTTTAATCCTAAATACGGCTGCTCGGTTGTCGCCTCAACAATACACCCACCGATGGGGAGATCGACTGAGACAACAAGACATTGCCCTATCTCATACGGATACGTTTCCTCTCCCAGCACAATTTCTTTCTTGCCTTGAACGAGAATGGCCAGACGCGGTTCATAATCCTGGTAGATGATGGCAGAGGAGGCATCCGAGCGCGAAAAGCTTAAGGGTGCGATCGCAGTTGGATAGATCAGGTTGCGACTAGATTTGGTGTGCCGAGCCACTAATGCCGCCAACGCTTGGCACTGATCTGCAACGACATCAGAATTGGAGATTTTGACTGTCATGGTAAAACCTCAACTCATTCAACGCCCTACACAATTATAGAAGGTCTTTAAGTTATGCACGCTGGAGAATTAGGCAAAGATTAAAGAGCTTTAGGCATTGGAAACGCTGAATCGAATTCGTAGGATGAAAGCATCTCAAGCGAGTTAAAGAGTCTAGAGAAGGATGCTGCATTGCTTTCCTTAAACGATTAAAAACTTTTTGGAGGAAATGGCAATTCATTCAAACAAACTTTGTCAGCAGTCTTACGCCTTTGAACCCCTTAATAACAACTCAAGCAATTAGCAGGAGAACCTATTTATGCAAAATACTCCCCAACAAATGAAAGCAATGGCTGTGGACGAGTTCGGTCATGCTGACAAGCTGACTTTGCATACATTACCCGTGCCTATAGTAGATGCAGGCGAAGTTTTGATTGGCATCGAGACTGCCGGAGTCGGCATCTGGGACGCGATGGAGCGTGAAGGTGAGCTGCTGTATAACGAAGTTCACTTTCCGCGTGTGCTGGGTGGCGAGTGTGCAGGCACAATCGTTGCTATTGGCGACGGCGTTGAGCGTTTTGCTGTTGGCGATCGCGTTTACGCCCAGACCTTCATGAACGACAAGGGCGGTAGCTATGCCCAGTACGTTGTTGTCTCCCAAGAAACGGTCGCACCGATACCCGATGGTCTTGATATGCTGGTGGCGGGTGGGTTGTCCATTGCTGGAGTGACGGCGTTAAGCAATTTGCAAGCGCTGGAGATAGGCAACGAAACCAAATTGATGCTGTGGGGCGCGAGTGGTGGCGTAGGTCACGTTGCGCTACAACTGGCTAAACGCATGGGCGCGAACGTGTTCGCGATCGCATCGGGTGCAGACGGTGTAGCTTTGGCTAAGCAGTTGGGGGCGGATGAAGCAGTGGACGGACACAGCAACGACATTGTGCAACGCGCTCGCAACTTCGCACCCGATGGCTTCGATGCTGCGGTGGTGCTGGTGGGTGGCGACACTGTTCAATCTACACTGAGTTTGGTGCGTCAGGGCGGAATCATCTCCTTTCCTAACGGCGTGATGCCCGAACCTAAAGCACCCGACGGGGTGGAACTCAAGAAAGCAAATGGGTTCGCCAACCCAACGTTGTTAGACGAACTTAACCGATTGATCGATATAGATGAGTTTCAAGTTCACATCGCGCAAACGTTTGCGCTGGAAGAGGCGGCACAAGCGCAGTCAGCGATGAAACAGCATTATCTAGGTAAAATCGTGCTGCGCGTAAGCGGCGAATAAGCGCTGATTAAATTTCCAGCTTTTGCAATAACGTTACTCTCAATAAACTCTGACATTCTTCATTTCGACATCTTTGCAGGAAAAATACTGATGAATCTCACGGACAACACCATCCTCATCACTGGAGGCACGAGCGGCATCGGTCGTGCGCTTGCCGAGGCCTTCTATCAACGCGGTAATCAAGTGATTATCGCGGGTCGCCGTCAACATCTCCTCGACGAAATCACCGCGGCTCACTCCGGGATGCACGGGATTCAACTTGATGTCCAAGACCCAGCCGACATCGAAGCCTTTGCGTCCCGCATTCGAGAGCAGTTCCCTAAACTCAATGTTCTGATCGACAATGCCGGAATTTCTAAGACGGAAGACCTCACCTCAGATCCGATCGATTTCTTTGCGATCCAGTCTATGATTCAGACTAACATTGTCGGTGTGCTTCACCTGACTGCGTTACTCCTCCCGACTCTCAAACAGCAACCACATTCAACGATTATCACCACCACCTCTAACTTGGCTTTCGTTCCCATCAGTCCATATCCGACTTATTGCGCGAGCAAGGCTTTTCTGCACTCTTGGTTGCAGTCGCTCCGCGTTCAGCTTCGGAAAACCTCCGTGGAAGTTCTTGAACTTGTCCCACCCTATGTACAGACGGAGCTTGGCGGGGCTAGTCAGGCGACCGATCCTGCCGCAATGCCACTGGCTGACTATATTGCTGAAGTGATGCAGATTCTCAGCACTCCAAACCTACCCCACGGCGAAATCCTTGTTAATCGTTCCAAAGCATATCGATTTGCCGAAAGGAACGGTGACTATGAGCAAATATTCGCGAGCCGCAACGAAAAATGACAAGCGCTAGGAATCTATCAATCGGCAGGAGAGGGCTGCGATAACCGTTCGCGCTAGCGTCTCCAAAGGAGAAGGCTTAAGCTTCGCTTATCGCACGCAGCGACATCAATAATGAGAAATGGACTTTCGGAATTGCTTTCATTAAATCACTAAAAATTCTTGGAGAAAGTAGCTATATGTCTGAGCAAACGAACCTTGGTGGCAATTTTACGCTGCCGAACACTTCAATCACACTGAAGCGCATCGGCTATGGTGCCATGCAACTCGCGGGTCCGGGCGTATCGGGTCCACCGCGCGATGTAGATGCAGCCGTTGCTGTTTTGCGCGAAGCGATGGCGCTTGGTATTAATCATATCGATACGAGCGATTTCTACGGACCTCACATCACAAATCAAATTATCCAACAAGCGCTGCATCCCTACCCGGAAAATTTAGGGATTGTGACCAAGGTGGGAGCGCGTCGTCCTGAAGATGGATCGTGGGTTCCCGCGATGTCGCAGCAGGATCTAACCGAAGCGATTCACGACAACCTGCGTAACCTCGGACTCGATGCGATCGATGTCGTCAATCTCCGACTGATGGATGACAGTCATGGATCATCGGAGGGTTCTCTTGCAGAGCCGCTGACGACCCTAGTCGAACTTAAAAAACAGGGGTTGATCCGTCACCTGGGTTTGAGCAACGTCACTCCTAAGCAATTGGCACAAGCGCAAACCATCACAGAAATTGTCTGCGTGCAGAACCAGTACAACGTGGCACACCGGGAAGATGACGCTTTCATTGACGACCTCGCTCAGCAGGGAATTGCTTATGTGCCATTCTTCCCCTTAGGTGGGTTCACGCCGCTACAATCTTCGGCACTTGAAAGCGCTGCTAAGTCTTTAAACGCAACACCGATGCAAGTAGCGCTGGCATGGTTGCTTCAGCGCTCCCCCAATATCCTGCTGATTCCCGGCACATCATCAGTTGAGCATCTACGTGAGAATATCAAAGCTGCGTCACTGCAACTTCCGCAGCAGACGGTGGCTGATCTCAACGCGATCGCCGCAAGACCGTAAGCAGATCGCTTGAGTTTGTAATTTGAGCTTTAACACAACTTGCCGAAAGGAACGGTAATTATGAGCAAATGTTCGCGAGCCGCAACGAACAATGATCGGCAAGCGCGATTGCTGTTGCTGCCCTAACTCCCGAAGAGGCACTTGTAATAATTGCCTGTTCATACCAATTACTAGAAATTATACAATGATGAGTTTTTACCTCACTAAGCACTCAATCCAGATGCATGTTTTCGGTCTTGACTTTTACTTGTAATAGATATACAATCATGAACGCGAAGGAAGGGGAGTAGCTACTGGTAAAAAATTCAAAAGCCAGTACATCTGAATCAACATACTGGCGATGAGCCTGGTTCAGGTGGCAAGTAATCAAATATTTGAAAGCGAGACCTTCACTAAGTTCACACGCAAAAGTGTAAGCTTGGTGAGGTCTTTTTGGTTCTCATCAAGCTTCACATCGGTCAACGATTCTTGAGGAGCTTGAGAGAGTGTTAACAGCTTTTACCGCAGGCTTATTATTAATAACAATTTCCGAACTAGGCGATAAAACGTTTTTTATTGCTGTGATTTTGGCAATGCATCACTCACGGCGGCTCGTATTTATAGGTGTGACAGCTGCTTTAGCGGCGATGACAGTTCTTTCAGTGGTATTTGGACAAGCGGTATCTTTGTTACCCAAAGCTTATATTCATTACGCTGAAATAGTTCTGTTTATCGCCTTTGGTATTAAGCTGTTGTATGACGCTAGCAAAATGTCTGCTGCTAGTTGTGACACAGAAGTTATTGAAGAGGCTGAAGCTGCGGTGAAAAAAGAAGATTTGCAGCTACCAAAGCAAAAAACTTCCTTAAGAATTTTAATCAAAGCCTTTATGTTGACATTCATGGCAGAGTGGGGCGATCGCACCCAGATTGCTACCATTGCCTTGGCAGCCGGGAATAATCCAATTGGAGTAACCACAGGTGCAATTTTGGGACATGCGATTTGTGCTGCGATCGCTGTTATCGGTGGCAAAATGATCGCTGGTCGCATTTCTGAGCGTCAACTCACCATAATTGGCGGATGCCTGTTTCTCATCTTTGGTATCGTTGCTGCTATAGAAGGAGTGTGAGGGGACTGGCGATCTGGGGGAGAATAAAAACTCCTTAGTCAACTAGTTAACAGTTAACACTCAACACTCCCTATTTGCCGAATGCCCATTACTTGGGTTTAGTTTCCGGTGAAGGTGTGCCAGATGCAGCCGGATTGGGAGTCAGAGGAGCAGTTGCAGCTTWGTTAATTTCGTCTTTGTATTGAGCGGGTGCTAAAGCTGCGGCACTATCAAATAAAGGTTTTGCTTCGGCATTTTTGCCCTGTTGTTTTAGGAGCATCGCTTTGGCGACAACAGGGCGAAAATCTTTAGGATCTTTTTTAATTGCCTGGTCATAAGCAGAGGCAGCTTGGGCGTAACGTTTCTGAGAAGCGTGAACAGAACCTAATAGCACTTGCACGGCCACTGTGTCAATGCTTCCAGGTTGATTTATATTTAGTTGAGCAGCGTTAGTCAGAGTTTCTTGTAACAAGCCAATAGCTGCTTCGGGGCGTTGTTGAGTGAGCAACAGAGCTACCATTCCTTGCAAAGCTTTTAAATCACCAGGTTTGGTGTCTAAAACCGAGCGATAAGCTTGGGCGGCTCCTTCGCGATCGCCTATTTGCTGTTTAGCTTGAGCCAGCAGCACTGCGTATTCTGACTGTTCGGGATTGAGTTTAGCTAGCTTTTCTAGAGGTTCAATCACGACTTGAATATCAGATGCTTTAACCTCACTTTTTTCTTTTTGGCTGAGTAATTGTAACCGCGCCTCTAATAGACCTTTGAGCGCAGTCTGATTTTCTGGTTCTTTTTGCAAAACCAGTTCATATCCCCGTACTTGKTCTTCCAGCTTTGATTTTTGGTCAGAGTCAGTCAAACTGCCTCTGGTGTTAGCGGTGTTTTGGTTGGAGAATGGCGTATTATTAAACGCTCCAAATAGAGGAATCACCGAAACACCCACAAAAGCAAGAACTGCCAGCACCAAGATAACTTGAACTATCCAGCGATTGCGTGGTTGAGACACAGTTTTGTCTTTCTCCTGAACTCTAATGAGATTACCATTTACACAAATCGTAAAGTTAAAAATTTCCAAAACTTTGCGGAATACCGCTCATTGTCTGTGAATTTTATAACAATTAACTATCTACACTGCTAAAGTAAGTGATGACTTTAGGAGGAGCCGTCAGAATTGTACCTATGATATGCTTCCGAAACTAGCGTGTGAGCGCTAAATTAGACTTTTAGTGTTTACACACTAAATTTAGCGCCTTTAGGATTGTGTAGAGTATTTTAGTGTGATCTGAAAAGTAAATACACTTTTCTTCGCCGCACAAACGCTCTTTCCAGCTGCCTTTGTAAAATCCCACAATGGGATGTGTCTGTGCCCCAAGGAGTTTTCATGAATTCCGACCTGATGCCGTTACCCGATTCCAATTCTTCTGCCTCTAACCAGGGACAAAATAACATAGAGGCAACCGCTAATATTATTAATACAGCAGCCCAGTCTTCTAAAGTTGAAAATTCGCCTGTTAATCCCAGTGAAACTGACTCAAATGGGAACTTAGTCAATCGACAGCAACCAATTCCGCCTCCGAGTGAGCCGATGCAATATCGAGCGATCGGCTTAGTTCGGGGTCGCTATCATGCTAGCAGCGAACAATTTACTCAAGGTACGCTGCTGACCACAGATAGTGTAGAACTCAACGCTGTCCTTCTAGGACGGATTATGAGCTTAGTAAAGAATCACCTAGACTTAGAGAAAGAACATTTGTGGGTAGTATATCCACGTACAAGACAAGAAAATGATACTTTGCACATCCAAATCGTTGGAGTTTGGGAGCCAGAAAATCTGGCTAAAAACTCAATCAATGAGGACGAGCCAGACTCGGAGTTACAAGAGGTAGAAACCCTTGATGACGGCTTACCCGAAGACTCGGAACTCAATCAAATTGCCGTAATCCCCTCATCAGAAATTGCAGATGGTGGTTTTTCTGTTCGTGGTGAGGTAGTATACCAATCTTTTGATGCTAAGAGCTTGGTAGTCAAAATTAAGCAAGCTCCACGCAAATCAACTGACAAACCCAAGTATTTTAAGTTGAAATTGAGGGGTGTGCTAACCACTAAAGCAGTGGGAAAATTCTGGGACTTCCAAGCCAAGCGAGAAGCTGATGTTTTAGTGGTAGAAAAAGCTGAGGCGATCGCTGATTTGCCCAAAAAACGCAGACCACCATTCAAAGGTGGCCCTCGTGGTAGCGGTGGTGGTGGTAGAAAACCATTTCCACCCAGACGCAGTGGCGAAACCCCTCGTCCTATCAAGAAAGCAAGTGTCGGTGGCGACACTCCTGTAGTGTCAAAACCTATACCCAAAACACCCACTCCTAAGCCCGTCAAGCGACCGAAACCACCCCAGGAGTAGGATGGGGAGATGGGGAAGTGTGGGGAGTGTGGGAACAGAGGGGGGAAAGCATTTCTTCTTTATCCTTCCATACTTCCCATACACCCTGCTTACCTAGTCCCCCAATCCCCAGTATCCAGTCCCTAAGCTCAAAAATCAGTCCAACGATCTTGGGGTAGAAAAGAACGCTCCATTGGAATTGGAGAAACTGGTTGTGTAAGAGTAAACTTACCTGCTTCAATCCATTGTTTTAACTCTAGGGCAACTTGCCTGGAAAAAAACAAACTCGCTAAGGGGGCAGAGCGTACTGCTTTGCCCTCGATGGTAATCCGTCCAGATTTGAGTTGGGCATAACTCACTAAACCAAAGGTCGGACGGACGCGTCGGGGAATGGAAAAGTCTACTATTGGCGCTACTAAGTCTCGATCTTGCACTGCACAGTGTTCAACTACTTGTTCGTTTAATACCGGGAGTGGTACACCAACGCCTAACATCAATGAAGGCCCGTAACTTTTGAAGTAGCAACCCCGCACCCAATGAGCATTCATTTGTTTGGCATCGCCAATTAGAGCTAAAGTAGCGGCAGGCCCAATAGGTGTGCGATTAGCTAAACGCTTTTGTAAGGGAAAGTGCTGAGTGCCTTCCCAGGCGACATAGCCAACACCACCGCCTAAAAAAATTCTTGAACCTATACCAATAAGTTGTAAATCGGGGTCGTTAAGTAAAGGGGAAATAGCACCGGGATTAGAGTAAACGGCATTCCCCAAACGCGGTTGTAAAGGCCCTAGATAAGTGAAAAGTGGGCGATCGCCACCATTTACACCGACAATAAAATTTTGATAAAGATTACGTGGATTAAATAAATAAAACTGATTTATTGTTTCACTGGTAATTGTAGTTTCAAAGCTTGCTCTGGGGTAACAATCTGTTACTTGTCCTTGCGCTCTGACGTGTATAGGTTTACCAGCTATCAAATCTTGGATGACATGACCACCACCGCGTTCTCGGACTTCTTCGCCATCCATCACTTCCACTGCACAACTAGCACCCAAATATAAATCTACTGCCCCGAAACCAGAGTATGCCGGAACACCATCTAACCAGCAACGGCGAATTTTTATTGGAGGGTCAGTGTGTCCAAGATTAATAATTGCACCACTTGATTCCATCGGCTCAAAAGTGCCAGTGGTAATGACATCAACTTCTTTAGCAACTTTAGTAACACCAATTTCTATGACTCGCGCTTTTAATTCTTCAGTTGTTAGCACCACCGCACGTTGACGGCTAATTTTCTCATTAATTTCTGTAATTGTTCGCATTTTATTATTTTTAAATAATACATTAATAGTAGTTATGTTCTATTGACAGTTGTTTTTACTGTTGTTACATTTTAAACATTTTTAAATTGAGTAAGAGGCAATGACTAATTCTGAATTATTGCTGCTAACACAGCCGTTGAATTGTTAGAAGCTGAGCAAGAGAAATTTATATTGGGAGTGACTTCGCCTTATCGTTACTACGATATGTCTGATGAAATCCAACAGCAACAAAAAGTAAGTCAAGCATTAGAATACTTTATTGTTCAAGTGAATAACATTCATCTCAACCAAGTGCAACAAGCGGGTGAGACGCAACCAGAGAAGGTAGAATCAACTTCATCTAACGAGTCAAGCAAAGAGACAACTAATCAAACACCAACCCGATGAATTGATTGTAGTCAGTTATTGTTTATCGTGATTGTTGGAAACAGGATTTATTAAATCTAACTCAAAATGTTGAAATTCCTGACTTATTAAAAAATCGGGAATTTTATTATTTATAAATGATTGATTGCTAAAAGTAGGTCAAAATTAAAAAACTGAAATAGACTCTTTGTGATTACTTCTCTACGAGACGCTGTACGTAGCTTGCTTCCACGTTCGCGTAGCGTCCCGCAGGGAAGTGGTACGCTTCACTTTCGTCAGAAAATAGGAAATCAGCCGTTTCAAGTTGAAGGCGAGTTGTTTGACACAATCAAACAGGAGTCGCATACATATTCAAAATTATTCTTCTTTGGATAAAACATCATCAATTGGTTGCTCTTTATCAATAACTGAGGTTTCTGTTGTCCAAGGATCGTCTACTTCAGAATATTTAGAAACAATGACAAGTTCAGTTTCTTGTTCATGATGTCCCCATTGGTCTAAAACATCTTTAATCAAAACTTCTTGCACCCAAATCTTAGCAACAACAGTTAAAGGTAGTGCCAAAAATAATCCTAAAAAACCAAAAAAAGTAACGAAAAATAATTGGGAAATTAAGGTGACAGCTGGTAGTAATGAGACTTGATGCGCCATGACAATCGGCGTAATAAAATTACTCTCAGTCTGTTGAATAATAAAGTAGAGAATTAAAACAGCGATCGCTTTCCAAGGTTCGTCTAACAGAGCGATCGCCATTGCTGGTATTACACTCAGCGTCGGCCCGAGGTTGGGAATTAAGTTCAAAAATCCTGCCAAAACTCCTAAAGCAAGTGCTGCTTTGACATGCAAAATTGATAAACCAACTACACTCATTAATCCCACTACACCCATTGCAATCACAGCGCCCGTTATCCACCCCCCCAAAGAAATTTCGCATTTGTTTAAAATCCCTTCCACTCGTCGCCGATAAAATGAGGGAAAAAGCCGTATAAAGACTTTGCGGTAGGCTACAGGGTTGGCTAATAACATTCCTGTTAAAACCAGCACTAGTAAAACCTTGAGGACAACTTCTAAAGAGCTAGACACAAAGGCGAAGGAGTTTCCTAATAAGCGATTGACGAAGGGCTGGGCTTGTTGGATCAGGCTGTTAAGATCTGGAATGTAAGGAAGCAACTCACTGGGAATGCGGGTTCTGAGTGTGTCTAGCCAACTATTAAAACGTCCCAATCCTTGGGGAACCCGATAAGTGAGTTCTTGAAACTGCTGTGTAAAAGGTGGCACAATTAGCCAGAAAAAACCTACGATTCCGGCAAAAAAGATAGCGACTGACAATAAAACGGCGAATCCCCGCTTCATACCTGAGCTTTGAAAGCGTTTCGCTAGCCGATTTAAAGTGCTGGCTAAGACAACTGCGGCAAACATCAGTAAAAGTACTTCCCGAATTTGCCACAAAATGTATAAAGAAAGAACGATGGCGATTAAACCGATCCATTGACCGAGCTTCACAGGCTGACTCCAACAGTTGGTGAGATGCAATTTTGTTGCAATTCAGTTAGGTTAGCTGATTTTAATCACTTATGCCTAGATAGTTAAAGTTAACTTTGTTTGTGTGCTTGGAATCGCCACAATAGAGCGAGCGCCACGATTGCGATCGGCAACAAAACTATAATTAAGGCATTAGTTGCTGTTGCCGAAACTGATAAACTTGGAGCAACGTACTTAATTAATACCGATACAAAAGCTGAAAGTAGAAGTAATTTCAGAACAAATCCTAGCTGATTTTCCATAATAACTGTACAGTAATACACATTTTTATCGCTATAGATAAATTTAGGCTACACTATCTATTTTCTAAAATATAAGCTAATAAATACTATATAGATAAAAGCCTTTATTGCTCACATTTTTTACTAGTAACTGCCATTATTAGTAGCAGCTTAATTACTACTTAAGCATTTATTGAATTAACTATATTCCATACAGGGGACATTGATGAAACAAGTTTTGTTCTGGGGTTGCTGGTTTATTTCACTTGGTAGTACCGCATTACTATTTTTTTGGTCATTGCCTATATCCCCATTTACACATCCGGGAATTACTGCCAATGAAGCAGTTATTATCTTTTTCCCTGTTATGGCTATACGTTGGCTGGCTCTTGCTTGTACTCTGTTTCTATCGGTAATTGCTTGGGGGCAATATTTGAACTTAGCGACTGGCTCTATGATTGCCCTGGTAATTTTGGTGTTAGCCTTACACTTTGTTTTTGGAATAATTAATATTGCAATCATCAATGTTTGGCTTTCTGTTGAACCCATTAAGACACGCGCTACTAACGCCGTTTACGCAGGCATTTATTTTGGATTGCCAATGTTTTGGCTATTACTTGTAGCACCCTTAATGCTGAAGGTTACTAATTTTCGTAACTGATATCAAGTTTAGCTAATTACTTACATATATGGTTGGTCTATCACCCTAAGTTGGCGAGTTGTGATATCAATTTGAAAAAAGAATGCGACAGATATATACTCCCAAATCTTCGTTATGTCCGGCTTTCTTAATGCGTGAATTTTGAATTGGTATGACTTTGTACTTTGTCTTTTATAATTCCAAATGACCAAGAACAAGTAACCAAGGACGATGATAAAGGAAATTTTCACTTTCTCTAAACCAAAGTTAAAAAGTAAAGTTAATTTACCGCTGTTTGGGCTTCTTGATAAATTATTTCCTGAAACTGAATTAAATCTTTTTGCGGGTCGGCGTGGATAACTTTCACTAATATCTGCTCGCCCAAATTCACATAACGTTTGAAAGACATTGGTAATTGCAAGCCCAAATCTTCTAACAAAATTAGGGCTAAGTTACTGTCTTCCCGCAGCCACATTAATACTGTTACATGCCAAGCTTGCTCTGGATGACGGCGCAAATACTCCAGAGCATAATATCTATTAGTTTGCCGTTCCACCATCGTTACCTCTTGGGTGATAGTGGTAACAGTCATCATCACTTCTTTAAGTTGTTCGGCAGAAAATGGCAAAACTTCACCCCGCAAGTGAGCTTTCAGCTGAAAGTGAGTCAGCAAGTCGCTGTAGCGGCGGATAGGAGAAGTTGCTTGAGTATATGTATCCAAACCTAAACCGGCGTGGCGCAAAGGCGTAATGCTCATTTCACTCTTGGGCATACAACGCCGCATGGCACAGGCACGAACGAATCCGGGTGGCAACTGGAGTAATTCCTCGTCCGGAGGTAATTCTGGTTGGGGCTGACCGCGAAAAGGCAAAGGGATGTTATGAGTTTTACCGTAGTGAGCAGCAACTTCACCAGCAAGAATCATCATTTCTGCTACGAGTTGCCGTGAGGGGGAATCATCTAAAATGTCAATATTGATTTCATCACCTTTGACTTTGATTGTCGCCTCAGGCATATTGATGCTAATTGCACCTTGGGCATAACGCCAAGCTTTGCGTCGATTTGCCCAAGTAGCGATCGCTTCAATTTCTGGTTCTGCTTGTACCCCTAATTGCAGCATTTCATCTACATCTTCGTAGGTGAGGCGATAAGTCGGCTTAATTAAGCTGGTATGAATGCTGTAATCTTCTACTGCCCCAGTTGTACGTAAAACAATTCCAAAACTGAGGGCGCAACAAACCCGTCCCTGCACCAGACTCATAGGCCCAGTTGCCAAGAGTTCTGGAAACATGGGAATCATCCCCGTAGGTAAATAGACTGTACTACCTCGTTTTCTAGCTTCTAAATCTAATTCATCTTCCGGCACTAACCATCTAGTGGGGTCGGCAATATGTACCCATAGGCGTTCTCGTCCATCAGCGAGGACTTCCCAACTCAGACCATCGTCGATTTCGGTGGTAGTTTCATCATCGATGGTGTACACCTTCAGGTGAGTCAGATCCAGACGGTTTGTATCTGAGTCAATCGGCGGGAAATCCAAATGTTGTTGCGCCACTTCTAATACCTTCTGAGGAAACTGAATCGGAATTAAAGAACGACGCAGGAACAAGTTTTCATGAGGACTCCAGCAACCCAAATCAACTAACAGTTGAAAGGCTCCTTGGGGTGTTGTCGGTCGTCCCAGCATGGTCATAGTTTCTAATACTGGAGCGCTTGGAGGGTAGGCGCGAGCTAAAGAGTCATAATTGACTCCCATCCGCACGGTGTCAGCAAGCAAGGCTGCGTATTTTTCTATTCCTTCTAAGCGCTGGCGATCGTGGCGCTGCCACTCTACTGCTTCACCTTTGAGCGCCTGTTCTACACGAGCTAAAAATTCATGCTGTCCCTTAGCTTTGAGTGCCTCTACTTCTAGCTGGTGCTTGCGTTCTGCAACCTGACCAGGAGTTCGAGCTTCGTAAGCGTCTCCTTTTTGCTTGAAATAAAGTTTGTCGTCTGATAGCAAGCAATAGGCGGCGTAACAATGAAGCGTACCTGATTGAGAAAATAGCAGATTTGCCATTTCGTTGGGAGTTACTGTTTCCCCACCTTCAACCAGTAATTCCCAAGCTACTTCTAAGCTAGATGGATCTAAATAAGGCTTGACCTGTTCTAAAAAGCTGGTAATCTCCGAGAGCTTGTAGGTTTGTCCGTTAACTGTATAGGTTATTTGTCTAGGCGCGAGGCTGTGGGATTGACCGCGTTCGTCTACCACAAACCACCGGGTTTTTCCGTCCGGACGTTCTACGATGCCCAGACGGCGATCGCCTTGAACCCTAAATTCAACTAGCGTCCCCTTCTCCACAACTCTCGCACTCTAGTAATTTTAGATTTTGAATTTTGGATTTCATACTTATGATGTATAAGTTCTAAAATCCAAAGATTTTTTATGCAGCAATCTATTTTACATTATCTTTTTCAGATTTGAGATTTTTGACTCACACTAAACCGAGCTAAATACTTCTTTAGATACAGATTGTGTTACTTAACAATTCGTCTGAGAAAATTCTGTACCCTATTCTATGGCAAAGCTAGATGCTCGCAAATACAGCAAGCCCCTACTCTATCGCCACAAACTTCGCAACAGACTTTCTGCAAAATCTCAAATCCAAAATTGTTTTAGCCTTCGGCGTTGATGAATGGCAACAAAGCCACAATCCGTGATCGCTTAATTGCTAATGTCAACTCTCGCTGTTGCTGAGACGTAAGCCCTGTAATCCGCCGTGGCAGTATCTTGCCCCGCTCGGTGATAAACTTACGCAACAAATCAACATCTTTATAATCTATTGGTTCTCCTGGCTTAATCGGAGAAAGGCGACGACGGAAATAGCTCATCTCTACTTAATTTCCTTGTGAACAGTATGTTTATTACAGTGGGTGCAGAACTTTTTCAGTTCTAGCCTGTTAGTGGTGTTGCGGCGATTCTTGGTGCTGGTATAACGCGAAACACCAGGAGAACGCTTTTCTGGATTTGCCCGACACTCGGTACACTCTAATGTCACAATTATCCGGGCACCTTTACTCTTAGCCATAATCTTACAAACAGTAAAGCCTGAAGAGAATTAACACAAATGACTATCTTCTCACATTCTGGCGGATATTTTCAACTAATTTTTTGATTTTGATATCCAGCGAGTAGCCACGACGGGAAGAAACTATAAAAGTTCCACAATAGCGATCGTGTAAAGCCTGCCGCATCTGGGTATCAGATAGGGCAGTACCACAATCAATTGCTAAAGGAAATACTAGCAGTATAGCAGTGGGATTGGCTCTAATATTACTTAAGGCGATTGAGACTAAAAGCGCACCCAAGCCAACGATCGCCTCTCGCTTCACTAGCGCCTGTAAATCTGGAATTCTGGAGATTATTTCCCCATCTTCAACTTCCAACACTTTTAAATCGAAGGCCCAACGCCCTAAACTTTGCCCTTGGTTGTTGTATACCAATAGCACCCGCAAAACCAGCCAAAGTATTACAAAAACTAAGATTTCAGCAAATTGAATCCCAATATCGCTGCCTCCCAGTAAAGAACTGACTAACCAAACAACAAAAAAATCTAACCCCAATGCCATACCTCGTCGCCCAATATCAGCCTTAGGATAGTGTTTTTGCCGAACGTGTTCGATGGTCATACAAAGTAAGTACTTTTATTTAGGGATTGGAGAACAACGATCGCTCCTGTTTTTAATATTAAGGGAACTCCAACAAATAAATTATTCCGTTTGAAGTTGTTGACCATTGACTGCCAACAGTGGGATATTTCTGAGAAAAGAAGTCACTCAAAGCACCTTGTCTAATGGCGTAGAGAGACTTCTGTAGTGAAGAATCATAGATGCGATCGCTATAAATAGGTCGGTGTGAATATTTATTGTTGGGATGAGACAGGAAGCAGTTCTTGCCAGAGGCAGAAGGGAAGAGGGTTTAAGTCTATTTAATTTTTATTAACATAGTTTTGTTTTTTCACACCATTTTACTTATTCATTAACTTAAAACTACAAAATCGGAGCCATTGGCTATGCTATCAGTCAGCGATGCACAAGCAATTATCTTAAATTTGGTGCAGCCGTTGGATAACCAGCAGGATACAGAAGTTGTCGAGTTATTGGCAGCTGCTAATCGGATTTTAGCAATGCCTGTTACCAGTACTCTAGATTTTCCCCATTGGGATAACTCGGCGATGGATGGGTATGCAGTTCGGTACGAAGATGTGCAGCACTCAAGCAGCGAAAAACCAACTGTTTTGCAAATTGTAGAAGAGATTCCGGCTGGCTATCAGCCTAAATCTACGATTGAACCAGGACAAGCAGCGCGGATTTTCACAGGTGCCTTAATGCCAGCAGCAGCCGATACTGTTGTTATGCAAGAAAAGACGCGTCGAGAAGAAAACCGTGTTTTCATCCTTGCAGCGCCAAAACCCCAAGAATTTGTCAGACACAAAGCATCTTTTTACCAAGCTGGAACAGAATTACTACCAGCAGGTATTAGATTAAATACCTCAGAAATTGCCGTGTTAGCAGCAGCACAGTGTCCGCAATTAAATGTTTACCGCTGTCCACGTGTAGCAATTTTTTCTACAGGTGACGAGTTGGTAACAGTTAATCAAGCACTGCAACCAGGGCAAATTGTCGATTCTAATCAGTATGCGCTGGCAGCTTTAGTCAGAGAAAGTGGGGCAGAACCATTACTATTGGGCATTGTCAAAGATGAACCAGCTGCCCTAGAAAAAGTCATTACCCATGCTGCTGCGATCGCTGATATAGTTCTATCTTCTGGTGGGGTTTCAGTGGGAGATTATGACTATGTTGACAAAATTCTCGAATCACTCAAAGCCCAAATCCACATTCAGGCTGTAGATATCAGGCCAGGTAAACCCCTCACCGTTGCCACACTCCCTGCTCCCCAATCGGTAAAAGATGCGATGAATCGCGTCTCTACTTGCTCTCCCGTCTACTTTGGTTTACCAGGAAATCCGGCATCTGTATTAGTAACTTTTTGGCGGTTTGTACTACCAGCCATCAAAAAACTTTCCGGAATTAAAGAAGGTTGGGAACCAGTATTTTTAAAAGTGCGATCACATGATGAATTGCGATCGGATGGCAAGCGTGAAACTTACCTTTGGGGTAAATTACATTTAATTGATGGAATTTATGAATTTCACAAAGCTGGTGGTAGTCACAGTTCTGCTAATTTAATTAATTTAGCTCAAACTAATGCTTTGGCTGTTCTCCCGCCAGGGAAAGCATTAATTTCTCCCCAAGAAGAGGTACAAGTTTTGCAGTTGATTATACCTTAAAATCACGTGATTTCGATAGCCTCTACTTGAGAACATCCTCTACAAAGGGCAGAGTTATTTTTAACAAAAATTAGAATAGTCCAATGCTCAAACAAAGGAAAATTTTGCCACAGTAGAAGTAAAGCTTTTTATTTCACTTGGGTGCAAATTAAATGACTCAAATATTTGAACTTCCCACCGATAAAGATTATTATACGCGTGTTGCTAAACTTGCAGATGTTCAGGCAGCAGGTAGTTTGTTAGTCCGCAAGGAAAAACACACTATTGTTTTGTTCTACTCAGACAATAGAGTTTATGCAATTGACAACCGTTGTCCACACATGGGCTTTCCCCTACAAGGTAGCACTTGCAAAGATGGTATTGTTACCTGCCCTTGGCATTATGCCCGTTTCGATCTTGCTAGTGGTGGCACCTTCGACTCTTGGGCAGATGATGTGCCTGCTTTTCCCCTAGAAATCCGCGATGGTGAAATTTGGGTAAATTTAGCACCTCCAGTTAACCCTCATCTCCACCAATGCGAACGTCTCCAAGATGGTTTAGAGCAGAATATTTCCTTAGTGATTGCTAAATCAATGATCGCACTTTTAGATCTAGGAGTAAATCCAGCTCAACCATTTCAAATCGGGCTAGAATTTGGCACTCGTTACAACAAAGCAGGTTGGAGTGCGGGTTTAACTATCCACACCTGCATGATGAATCTCCTACCTTATCTAGATGCAGAAGACAAACCCCGTGCTTTATTTCAAGGACTTTCGGCAGTAGCTAATGATAGCGCAGGTGCGCCGCCTCTGTTTGCCGTTCACCCGTTACCCAACTCTAAGGTTGATTTCCCGACTCTTAAAAGCTGGTTTCGCCAGTTTATTGAGG
Source organism: Nostoc sp. PA-18-2419 (assembly GCF_005869855.1). Lineage (GTDB taxonomy): Bacteria > Cyanobacteriota > Cyanobacteriia > Cyanobacteriales > Nostocaceae > Nostoc. The sequence goes on from NZ_SZNH01000005.1 coordinate 105,658, forward strand.
TACGGGATGGTGAAGCCGCTCAAAGATGCTTGATATCTGCGATTCGCTCAGGAGCTAATTCTAAGCAAGTTGCAGATATGCTGTTTTGTGCTGCTACAGACCATCGCTATCTTGATGTTGGGCATACGGTTGATTTTATCAACAAAGCATTAGAAGCTCTTGATGCTGTGAATTGGCAAGCAGCAGAATCTATTCTCGCTAGCTTAGTTTCGAGTTTAGCTGATGCATCGCGTATGGAAGAATCTAATTCCTGGCGCTACCCTGTAGATTTGGTAGCAATTTTAGAGTCAGCTTTTGAGCAATTACCTACTGTTTTAAGTGCGGGTAAATCTCGACGAGGAACTTGGTCAAACTGGGATGAATTAGTACCAATTTTATTAGGTGAAGACCCACAAGCGATCGCCGACTCGCTGCTAAATGCACTGCAAGCAGGTTGTACTGAAGAACAATTAGCGGGTGTAGTTACTTATACGGCAGCCCTGCGCGTCGCTCGTTTCCATACCAACAATGACTTTGGAGATTGGAATTCCGCACATCATCCATTTACTTTTGCTAACGCCGTGCATCAAGGATTACGACGAGTACCAACAGTCGAACTACTAAAAGGTGTATTTGATGCGGCGATGAGTGTCTATTTAAATCGTTTTTTGAATGTACCACCAGCACGGCTTCCAGAACCCAAAGACTCCATTAAAAATTCCGAAGAATTACTCCAACAACTACCGGATTTATTAAATCGTCAGCAACAAGTAAACCAGACAGGGCAATTAGTGGCTAATTATTTATATAGTGGTGGTGATGCTGAAAGACTGATGGCGATGCTGGGGAAAATGATGCTGCGAGAAAACCGCGATTTTCATGTAATTCAAGAAATAGAAGCAGCTTTTCGTCAGTACTCCCTGCTGGGTAATACTCAGGCTGGTATTCATGTATTAGTTGCTGCTTCTCGATATTTAGCAGCCCATTCTCCCACAATGCGATCGCAAGGACAAACTTATCAAATCGCTTATCGATTACATCAGGGCGATCGATTGTTTGAAGAATCTTGACATCACACCCCATGCCCAATATTAAAATATCTCCTCAAAAGCTTCAATCAACCTGTTAACTTCCTCAAGGGTGTTGTAATGTACCATACTCACCCTGACTATTCCCCCTTGGGATACTAACCCCAAATATTCAATTAACCGTTTAGCATAAAAGTCTCCGTAGCGAATTCCAATATAATGTTGGTCAACTTTTAGTGGAATGGTTGAGCTATGCATTCCATCTATAACAAAAGATATGGTCGGCACACGGGATTTGCGGTCAGCTTTTGATTGACCAATGATTTTGACATTAGACTTGCTGTTGAGGTAATTTAGTAGGCGATCGCTAATCTTCTCTTCGTGGATGCTAATTAAATCAAATGCTTGCACCATCTGATTTCTCAAATCAGGCGCGGTTTGATTCTCATAGTGCAGTTGTGCTAATTCACTCAGATAATCAGATAAACCTAACATTCCATAACTTAATTCAAAATTGACATTTCCTAACTGAAACTTATAAGGAATATCTGTTTGGGTAATAAAATAATGGTTCAGTCCAGGCAATCTTAATAAATGTTCTTCTTTGCCATAAAGTAAAGCATGATGTGGACCATAGGCTTTATAAAAACTCAAAGTATAAAAATCAACATCTAAATCTTGGACATCAATCAATCTGTGTGGTGCATAAGCGACACCATCGACACAAATCATAGCACCGCGATCGCGGACAAATGCCGTAATTTTTTTAATCGGGTTGATAGTTCCCAAAATATTAGAAGCATGAGTCAAGGCTACTAGTTTTGTCCGCCGATTCATCAATGGTTCTAAATCTGCTAAATCAAGTTCCCAGGTATCCGGGCGTATTTGCCATACTTTAACCTTCATTCCTTGTTTTTCCAGAGCAACCCAAGCACCAATATTCGCTTCATGGTCACAATTAGTAACAATAATCTCATCACCAGGTGTGAAGGTTTGACCCAAACAAATTGAGAGAACTTTTAGCATCATTGTAGTAGATGGCCCCATCACTACTTCTTTGGTAGAATTGGCATTAATCAAAGTAGCCATTCCTCTAGTTGCTAAAGCTAATCGTTCTCCTGCAAGTTGGGAAACGCCGTAAGATGCTCCCAATTGCACATCAGAAGTTAAAAGAAATTCGCTAATTCTATCTACTACTTTTTTTAGAGTTTGTGACCCGCCAGCATTATCAAAAAAAGTCCATTCACCAGCTAAAGCAGGAAAATATTGACGAACTTTATCAAGATTCAGKAGCATGGTAGAAATCCTCTAGAGAATGTTTTTTACCMTAGCCTAACTTTTGGCAAGTTGCCCAGAAAGCCTCTGTATTGTTTTTTATTTATAGTTTGTCATCCCAGCCTTTTTATTCCTAAAGAATCTCTATCTAGAGGGGGTATATTTATCAGACCGAAGAGTATATTACCGACATATTTAGTTTGCCACAAACATTAATGTCTTGATTCTTTACAATTTTGGCGAATTTTTTTGATGAGTTTAAGATAAAGTCAAAGCAGCGTCAGAATTCAGGAGCCTCGCCAAAGACGCTGTACGCCTTCGCGTCAGAATTTAACACAATTAAGAGCGCCGACTTTTTGCATCGGTGAAACCCGCCGTGAGTATTGAGATTTCATAAAGTCAGAATAGTTGAATAATCTAAAGAAAATTTGATAAATCAATATATCAATCATCTGAGATTTATTCTCAATTCTGACTTGTCACTGCTCAATCCTGAATTCTTACCTTAATTCCTTGATTTAAAATAAAGGAACGACCCATGAACACTACGGTTAAATATGATATTGATGTTATCAAGGGAGAAGCACTTGAACTTGTTAAAAAGAGACTTGTTAACCGTCAGCAGCCAATCTATACCCTCTGTAAACATATTCCTTATCGTCACTGGTCTAATTTTGAACTTGAGCTAGAAAAAAATGAATTTCTACTCAGAGATAGAATTGTTGATCTACTAGAACATGAATCTTGGGAAGATGGTTGAAGCTGTATATAGAAGCTGAAACCATTAGCAATATCGCAATCAAATCGAAATTAAAAATTAATTTTTGAAACGAATAATCCTCGAACTCTTCGAGGGTTATAAATAAAAGATTATTAAAGTAAATAGTCAATCTTGTTGGTTAAAAGGGTATAGGCCAGTTTAACAAGGGTAGGGGAAACAGGAGAACAAGGAGAATAACTCCTTACTCAAGACTGGCCACTCCTAACTACCCTACTTTTTTCTATCTGTGTCAGGTAATACTTTATAAGTGGGCTAAAGCCTCACATTTTCTCTCAATTTATCACTGAAATAAAATAACAAATAATTATACTTAATTTAATTTCAGTAATTGGTATTAGGTAGGAGGCAGAGGGTAAAAGGCACAAGGGAAGACGATTTGACTTGTTTATTTCATTCGTAGCGGGTGGTGTGCCGCTTGTGCGCCTACTGTCAAGAAATACCCTTAGTCAGGAGCATAAATAGAGAATGGGGAAAGAAAGTGTTTATTTCATTCCTAGCGGGTAGTACGCTGCGAATGTGCGACTTTTAAGAAACATTTTTTATTTACATCCATTGGAAATCCGATCCTGGGGTATTTTTGTCACTTTTAGCAGAGAAAAATCAAAAACCCAGATTTTTTAAATACTTTTATGAATTTAGGTTGAGGTAGCCTTGCACCCTTGCCGTTTCTCGACTCCTTGAGTGGCGTTTGATAAACCGAACTCAACTCCAGATATTCTTAATTTTTTGGGTTTTCACACGATAAGCTTAACCTGTGATTATTTTTTTCTCTAAAGTAATGCAAGAGAAATAAGCTCCTCATATCTTATTGATATAACTACAACGGAAAAATATAATGGCTCTCCTTTAAAGACAATATAAAGTAAGAGTATACAGCTTGATTTCGACAAAGATACTTATATTTGCTCAAATTGAGTGATTTTTTTGATAATTACTCCTCAAAGCAACCTTTAACACCGTTAAACTAACACCAAACTACTAATTATTATATTCCACCTAATTCTTCACTGCTATGGTGTTTCATACTTCCAATCCAGTTATGAATTTTAAAAATTTCATACTACAATACTGTTATTTAAGGTAATCTCTTTAAATAGCAGCTCATCTATCTTAAGTTTGACAATAGAATGAGTTTGTCTACTCTAAAATTCTATCTACTTATTGTTCCTGGCTTGGTTACTAAATTGTATTGTTTTTTCTGTATTGCCTAGTAAAATTTACAGGGTGTATTTATCCATATACCTGATTAATCGTTTCTTTGAGGATAAAAATCTCAATTCTCAACAGTTTCCTTGCCTTTAATTTTGCTAGCTGATGCTAGTTTCTCTTGATATCAACAAGATAATTAGAATTGACTAATTAACTATGGGATTCAACGATCAGCTAATTAATTTACCTACTTTATATCATGTTATTAATCGTACTCCGTTTACGATTACCTCTGATAGTTATGTAGTCGAAGCTATTGCCTTAATGACTCAGGAAAGATGTAATAACTATGCACCAACTAACTCAGATATTTCATTGGATTTAACCCTTGGAGGTCAATCATCAACTGATTATATCTTGGTTATGGAGGGAGGATATTTATTAGGTATTTTTACAGAACAAGATATAGTTAGACTTGTAGCTTCTAGAGTTGACTTATCTACACTGAGAATGACCCAGGTGATGAGGCGACCAGTTGTTACCCTAAGAGAATCAGATTGTCAGGATATTTTTATCGCCTTATCGTTATTGCGTCAACATCAAATTCGCCATCTGCCGATTTTGGACGATAGTAGGCAAGTGGTAGGAGTCATTACTGAGGCTAGCTTGCTACAAGCGTTTGACTTGGTGAAAATAGTTGGAGTTGTTGAAGGACTACAGCAATCTTTACAAAAACCCACAGATAAATTCACCCAGATTGCTCGGCAAATTGAAATAGACCAAGGACGCTGCCAAACTCAAAATTATTTAAGACTTTGGTTTGACGCACAATCTACTGAAATCATGGAAGTTAATCACGAACTTGAGCAGGCCCTCGAGGAATTTCGGACGGCACAAGAGGAACTGCGCCAACAAAATCAAGAACTGCTCGCAGCTCGTGAGCTAGTAGAATTAGAGCGTCAGCGTTACCAAGATTTGTTTGAATTCGCTCCAGATGGTTATTTAGTAACTGATGCAGCAGGTATTATCCAAGAGGTTAACCATGCAGCAGCGATGTTGCTTGCTATGCCCCAAGAATTTTTGATAAACAAACGATTAATTGTGTTTATTGCTCAGGAAGACCGCCAGACCTTCACCAGGCGACTGAATAATTTGCAGCAGGTGCAGGAGTGGGAAACTTACCTAAAACCACGAAAAAATAAACCTTTCCCGGCTAGCATTAAAATGGCTGCCATGTACGACTCACAGGGCGAGCAGGTTGGCTGGCGCTGGTTAATTTGCAATATTAGCGAACGACAACAAGCAAAAGAAGCACTACGGCAAGCTAACGATGAATTAGAAAGACGAGTAGCACAAAGGACAACAGAACTTGTCTTGGCTAACACGCTGTTGCAACAAGAAATTAGCCAACGCCAACGCGCCGAAGAGGCATTACGACAAAGCGAAAACCTTTATCGCCAACTTGTGGAAAGCCAAACAGACATCATTATCCGCATTGATTTGCAAGGACAAATTACCTTTGCCAATTTGGCTGCTTGTGAAACCTTTGGCTGGAGCCAAGATGAATTTCGCGGTCAATCATCTTTCGAGTTTCTTCATCCAGATGACTTGCCGCAAGTAATGGAAAATATGACAAATCTAATATCTTTATCTTGTTCATTGACAACTGGTGAGCGACGTGCCTTGACTGTCAATGGTATTCGCTGGTTTCAATGGAAGAGCATCCCAATTAAAGATGAAAAAGGAGAGATTATTGAAATACAAGGAGTAGGAAGAGATATTACCGAACAGCAAGCTGCACAGCGCGATCGCCAACTTGCCGAAGAAGCATTGTGCCAAAGTGAGGATAAATTTCGCAATTTTGCCGAAAACACCGAAGCAGCGATCTGGATTGCTAGCCCTGAGGCATTCCAGCCTTTGTACATTAGTCCTGCTTATGAAAAAATTTGGGGTCGTGCTTGTAAGAATTTGTTAGAACAACCAGATTCCTGGCTATACACAGTTCATCTAGACGATCGGCATCGCCACACTAAACTCATAGAACAACTGCTAAATAATCAGTCGGCATCAGCAGAATACCGGATTTCTCGACTTGATGGCTCGTTACGCTGGATTTGGAATCGGGGTTTTTCTGTATGCGACGCCCAAGGAAAAATTAATTATTATGGCGGTATCGCCGAAGATATCACTGATCGCAAACTCGCTGAAGAATCACTACGGGAAAGTGAAGCGCGATTGAATTTAGCTTTGGAAACTGCCTGCATGGGCATCTGGGATCGCAATCTAATTACCAATATTGGTATTTGGTCCGCCAATATGGGACTACTTTATGGTTTGTCCAAGGGTAGTCCATGTCCACCGTTTGAAGAGTACCTGAATTTAATCCATTCAGAAGACCGCGAATTTTTGGTTGTGAGTATAATTAGCATCCTTGAAGAAGGAAGAGGAACCGTAGAGTATCGGGTTATCTGGCCTGATGGCAGCATACACTGGTTAAACTGCACATGTCAGGTCTACTATAACGAATTAGGCAAGCCGATACGGATGCTTGGTACAAACAGAGATATCACTGATCGCAAACTCAACGAACAAAAAATCTCCGAACAAGCCGCTCTACTTGATATTGCCACCGATGCTATATTAGTTCGAGATTTCCAGTTCCAAATTTTATTCTGGAATAAAGGTGCAGAGCGGATCTACGGTTGGCTGGACACAGAGGTTCTGGCAAAAGACTCTCGAGAGATTTTATTCCCAGTCGGAACTCAACCGCAATTAGAAGCACCGCTCAAAAGCGTAATTGAAACTGGTTCTTGGCAAGGTGAGTTAGATAAAGTTACCAAATCCGGTAAGAAAATTGTCGTTGAAAGCCGATGGACATTAATGCACGATGCAGACGGCGAACCTAAATCCATCCTCTGTGTTGACACAGACATTACAGAAAAGAAACAACTCCAAGAGCAGTTTTTTCGCACTCAGCGCTTAGAAAGCATTGGTACCCTTGCAGGTGGTATTGCCCACGACTTGAATAATATATTGACGCCGATTTTAGCTGCCGCTCAATTGTTACAAGATAAATTTTTCCAAGATGAGGAGCATTCTCAGCAGCTAATGGCACTTGTAGAAAGCAATGCTAAACGCGGAGCAACTTTAGTCAAGCAAGTTTTGTCCTTTGCGCGAGGATTTAAACAAGAGCATACAATTATCCACGTCGGATATTTGATTTCAGAAATTATCCAAATTGCTAAGCAAACATTTCCCAAATCTATTGAATTTTCTACCGTGATTTCAGAAGACATTTTGGCTATGACTGCAAATACCACACAAGTACATCAAGTGCTGATAAATCTAATAGTCAATGCCCGTGATGCTTTGCCAGATGGCGGCAATATCCAAATTTCTGCAACAAATCAGTTCATTGATGAAGCTTATACCAAAATGAATCTTGATGCCAAAGTTGGGAATTACATTGTGATTACTGTTGCTGATAATGGAATTGGGATACCATCAGAAATATTAGATAAAATTTTTGAGCCATTTTTCACCACAAAAGAGATAAATAGAGGTACTGGGCTAGGACTTTCAACTGCACTTGGCATCATTAAAAGCCACGGCGGCTTTATAAAAGTGTCCAGCCAAATTCTTAAAGGCAGCGCATTTCAAGTTTTCTTACCAGCAATGGAAGTAACCCAAGTACTCAATATAGAAGATTCACAAGCTTACCCAGGACAGGGAGAATTAGTTTTAGTTGTAGATGATGAAGCTGAAATTCGTGACATTGCAAAAATCGTTCTCGAAAATCACAATTACCAGATGCTTGCAGCCAGTAATGGCATTGAGGCGATCGCACTTTATGCCCAGCACAAGCATCGAATTCAAGCTGTATTAATGGATATCATGATGCCGGAAATGGACGGAATCACTGCTATTCGCACCTTGCAAAAAATGAACAATCAGGTTAAAATCATTGCCTGCACTGGACTCAACTCAATCGAAATTTTTACTCAAGCTGCTGAGGCTAATGTCCAAACAGTTTTATCGAAACCCTATACAGCCAGAGAATTATTGAAAAGTTTACACCAGCTACTCAAATAACAATTGAAGCATATCCCTCTGGTGTCACTCTCCAAGAGGGCGATCGCTAAAAAGCTCATTAGGTAGTTAATACAAGCTATTTATTATTATAAAAAAATCTGGCGATGCCTGCGGCGGGCTAAGCCTACGCTGAGTAAGCAAAAGCTCTAAAAATCAGAAATGACAAATGTTTTTGGAGAGTGACATAAGAGAATTGTCTAGCTAGAAAATGAGTATATTTCCTTGCCTAAAAGTAATTATGAATTACGAATTTTGCCTAGTAGATATAGGTGAGTTTGAAACATTGCTATTTTCTTTGATTAAACGACTGTAAGTTCTCTGGGGAATAAAATGTAGAGGATTGTAACCCACAAAGCGTAAAATCAGTACACAAGCCCAGGAATATCGACCATCGGTAATAGCTTCGATTACCTGCTCAAATTGTTCTGGACTAATGGCTTTTTGAAAATTTTTTTGAGAAGAAATTTGGTAGTTCATAGCTAACCCTGATGTAACTTACCGAAACAGTGCTGTTTAATACTGATTACTCAGCAACTTAGTCTGGATAGAGTGACTCGGCTGTAGACAAAAAGAAATTTTTACTTTTGATTTAGATCCCACAACGTCGTCTTGGCTAAGTAAACTCATTGAACTAAGAATATGCCCGATTTCAACCCGCAAAGTCTTAAATCAGTTCTCAACTATTAAAGAAACCTATTGTGTATTATGCCTGACTGAGAACTTATACACATCTAGAATAATATGTCTTTCCAGCTAATTTAGCCAAACTGGCAGTTTTTTGCGAAAAAAAGACTTGTATTTCTGGATTCTATAAGTTTGAGTTTCACCTGAATATTTCAGCCCACAGCTAGAAGCAAGGATTTTTGGCTTTATTTACCATCAAAATAAGAATGTACCTCATAGAACACTCGTTAAGTAAAATTACAGATGTTGAGGAGAAAAGAATGAGGTTCTGAACTAATTAGATATCTGGAATTCGTCATGTATGAATTATTTGAAGGTGTCTTGAACAGCGATGAAAAAACTGTTCTAGGTGAGTTAATTGATGTATTAAATCTCTCAGGTAAACGTTACTTTCTGAGAAATGAAATTTTGCACACTTTTGCCGATTGCTGTCAGCAATTCCAAAAGCCAGCTTACTTTTATCACTCTTCTTCTATTGGAAAACTCATACATTATACCCATGAAATAATTCTGGAGGAGGAGTGTACTTGGTTTGTTGTTCGACCCAGGATTGCTAGCCAGGAAGTTTGGCTATTGAGAGCCGATCGCAGCTTTGAGCAGATGACGCCCCAAGCATTGCTAGATGCAAGGGATCGCTTGGTGAACCGCTACCAAAATCACATCTTGGAAATTGACCTCCACCCCTTTTACGAAGGTTCCCCCAGAATCGACGACCCCAGAAATATTGGTCAAGGTTTAGCTTTCCTCAACCGTTACTTGTCAAATGAATTATTGGCTGACCCCCAATACTGGCTAGAACTTTTGTATCTAGCTTTAAGCAAAATTGATTACGAAGGAATTCCTTTGCTAATTGGCGATCGCATTACCTCAGGTATCCAGCTAGCCAAACAACTGAAGCCAGCCTTGCAATTCCTCAGTCAGCAACCCCCTGAGGAACCCTATGAAAAATTTTGCTCTCACCTCCAACAACTCGGCTTTGAAGCGGGTTGGGGTAATACTGCGGCGCGAGTCCGCGAAACTTTAGAACTTTTCGAGCGACTCATTTACTCTCCACAACCAGCTATTTTAGAAACATTTGTCGCTCGTATCCCTGCTGTATTTCGCGTAGTCCTAATTTCCGTACATGGCTGGGTTGGACAAGAAGATGTCTTGGGAAGAGATGAAACATTCGGCCAAGTTGCTTACGTTCTCGAACAAGCCCGCAGTTTAGAAAACAAACTTCGTGAAGAAATCAAACTCGCTGGCCTCGACTTACTGGGGATTAAACCCCATGTAATTATTCTTACCCGACTAATTCCTAACTGTGAAGGGACATTTTGTAACCTACGCTTAGAAAAAGTTCAAGATACTGAAAATGCTTGGATTTTACGGGTTCCTTTTGCTGAATTTAATCCAAAAATTACTAATAACTGGATTTCTAAATTTGAGATTTGGCCATATTTAGAAACATTTGCTTTAGATGCTCAAACAGAATTGCTAGCCCAATTCAAAGGTAAACCTAATTTAATCATTGGTAATTACAGTGACGGGAACTTAGTGGCTTTTCTCCTATCTCGTAGTCTCAAAGTTACCCAGTGCAATATTGCTCATTCTTTAGAAAAACCTAAATATTTATTTAGTAATTTATATTGGCAAGATTTAGAAGAACAATACCACTTTTCCGTACAATTTACTGCCGATTTAATTAGCATGAATGCGGCTGACTTTATTATTACATCGTCTTATCAAGAAATTGTCGGCACACCAGATACCATAGGTCAGTATGAGTCATACAAGTGGTTTACTATGCCACAACTTTATCATGTAGTTGACGGAATTGATTTGTTTAGTCCTAAATTTAACTTTGTGCCGCCAGGAGTAAATGAAAACATCTTCTTCCCCCACAGCCAAAAATCAGAGCGAGATGCTGAGCTTTGTAGAAAAATTCACGAACTACTCTTTATTAGTGAAGACTCCCAAATTTTTGGTCGCTTAGATAACTCCAAAAAGCGACCAATATTTGCCATTGGAACTTTCAACACAGTTAAAAACCTTAGTGGTTTGGTTGAATGCTTCAGAAAAAATCAAGCGTTGCAAGAACATTGCAACTTGATTATCTTAACTAGTAAACTGCATCCACATGAAGCTATTAACCCAGAAGAAGCAGGAGAAATCGAAAAACTCCACGACATTATTAAGCAATATCATCTCCACGGTAAGATTCGTTGGTTAGGAATGCGTCTGTCTAGCCGTGACCTCGGTGAAGCCTACCGAGTAATTGCAGATTCTCAGGGAATTTATGTCCACTTTGCCCGTTTTGAATCCTTCGGAAGGTCTATTTTGGAAGCCATGATTTCTGGGTTACCAACTTTTGCCACTCAATTTGGTGGGTCATTAGAAATTATTAAAAACCAAGAAGACAGATTTAATATTAATCCTACAGACTTGGAAGGAACAGCAAAAAAGATTTTAGACTTCCTTGAAGAATGTGATACTCATCCTCAATACTGGCAGGAAGTTTCAGAATGGATGACTGGGCGAATTCATCACAGATACAATTGGCATTCACATACTAATCAATTGTTATTGCTGACGAAAATATTTAGTTTTTGGAACTTTATTGCTCCAGAAAATAACGAAGCCAGAGATCGTTACATGGAAGCGTTATTTCATTTGCTCTATAAACCAAGAGCTAAAAAGATTTTAAAAAAACATCTGGGTGAGTAGGGAGTGCCCAGTGCTGAGTGAGGAACCTCGCCAAAAACATTTTTGTTATACCATTTCACGAAATGCCTGATACAAATGATTCCTCTTTAATTCTTTCCCCCTGCTCCCTGCCCCCTGCCTCCTATTTGTATCAATCTTAAAGTCAAGCGGTATTAGCTAAGGTTAAAAGTTATTCTTCCCCTTCCCTGCCCAATCACCACTTTCAACAGATTGAATAATGGAAACAAAAGGTCGTTCTCGCCATTTTATTTATACAGACTGGACATTAACCGAAACTCAGTTTGATCCTGACCAATTGCACTCCAAAGAAACCGTCTTTACAATCGGCAATGGATACCTGGGAATAAAGGGCAGTTTTGAGGAAGGTTATCCTCATGCATTGCCGGCTACTTTTATTCACGGTGTCTATGATGATGTGCCCGTGATGTACACTGAACTAGTTAATTGCCCTGACTGGTTACCTTTAGTAGTGATTGTGGATGGCGATCGCTTTCGTCTCAACCAAGGTGAGATATTGCGGTATGAGCGAAAGCTTAACCTACGTCAGGGACTTGTGTGTCGTGATTTGCGTTGGCGTTCTCCCAGTGGGAAAACCATAGACATCTACTTTGAACGCTTTGCTAGTTTTGCTGACCAGCATGTGTTAGGACAACGCTGTCAGTTAACCCCAGTAGATTTTGATGGATTAATTGAAGTTCAGGGAAGCATCAACGGGTATGCAGAAAATCAGGGTTTTAATCACTGGGAAGGACTAGATCAAGGCAAGACTGACGAAGGAATTTGGTTACAAAGTCGCACCCGCAACTCCCAAATTGAACTGGGTATGGCAGCGAAGATGACAATATCGGGGACAAAAGCATCCTTGCAAGTCAGTACTACACCTGGTTATCCCACCCTCAGCACGACCTTTTTGGCTAAAGCGCAACAAACCGTAACAGTAGAAAAACTCGTCACAGTTTTCACTTCGCGGGAGATTGAAACACCAGTCCCAGCAGCTCAAAAAAAACTCGCCTACTTGTCAGACTACGCAACACTACTAAAAGCGAATGAACAGGCATGGGATGAGGTTTGGCAACAAAGCGATATCCTGATTGAAGGAGATACCACAGCGGCTTTTGCAGTTCGCTACAATCTGTTTCAGCTGTTGATTGCTGGACCACGGCATGATGACAAGGTAAGCATTCCAGCAAAAACTCTTTCGGGGTTTGGCTATCGCGGTCATATTTTTTGGGATACAGAAATTTTTATGCTGCCGTTTTTTGTGTTTACCCAACCAGCGATCGCCCGAAATTTACTGAGTTACCGCTGGCACACATTACCAGGAGCTAGACGCAAAGCTGCTCATTACGGGTATAAAGGAGCAATGTTTTCTTGGGAAAGTGCTGCTACTGGCGATGAAGTAACACCACGTTGGTCACTGCCGACTGATTTTTATGGTGAAGACGTGCGGATTTGGTGTCGCGATCGCGAAATACATATCAACGCAGATATCCCCTACGCAGTTTGGAACTACTGGCAAGCCACAGGCGATGATGAATGGATGCAAAAATACGGCGCAGAGATGATTTTAGATGCTGCCATCTTTTGGGGTAGCCGCGTGGAATTCAATCCTGAGCGCCAAAAGTATGAAATTCGAGGAGTAATCGGAACGGATGAATACCATGAATTCGTCCACAACAATATTTTTACAAACCGCATGGCGCAATGGCATCTAGAAAAAGCGATCGCAGTTTGTGATTGGTTGGCTGATAAATACCCACAACGAGCCAGAGAATTACAAGAGAAACTACAACTGACTTCAGAACAGCAATATTACTGGCAAGACATCATCGCCAAAATCTTATTGTTTTACGACCCATCAACAGAATTAATCGAGCAGTGCGAAGAATTTTTTCAATTAGAAGATATTAATTTAGCAGATTACGAAGGACGCGATCGCTCCATGCAAGCCATCTTGGGTATTGAGAAAACCAACAAATATCAAGTACTCAAACAGCCAGATGTATTAATGCTGCTTTATTTAATGCGAGAATCAACAGATTTTCCCTATAGCGAAAAAGCATTGCAGACAAACTGGGATTACTACGCACCCCGCACTGATATTACCTATGGTTCCTCCCTCGGCCCCGCAGTTCACGCCATCTTAGCTTCAAATTTGAATCTATCCACAGAAGCTTACAAACTATTTATGCATGGAGCAATGGTGGATCTTGAAGATAACCGGGGAAATACCAGTGATGGAATTCATGGCGCCACTGCTGGCGGCGTTTGGCAAGCTGTAATTTTTGGCTTTGGTGGTATTCAATTCACCGAAAATCGCCTGATCGCCAACCCCCATTTACCTGCTAACTGGACACGCTTGAAGTTTAAACTGCACTGGCAAGGGTTATGGCACGACTTTGATTTACATGGAGGAGTGGATATGGGGCACGAGGCACGGGGAGATCAGGAAGACAAAGGGACAAGGAGAATAACTCAACAACCAACAATCAACAATCAACAATCAACAGTCAGTACTCCCAATCCCAACATCCAAGGAGTCATCTTCGATTTAGATGGTGTGCTGACAGACACAGCAGAACTTCATTATCTAGGTTGGCAGAAGCTAGCAGATCGAGAGGGTATACCGTTTAATCGGATGGCTAATGAAGCACTGCGGGGTGTATCCCGTCGTGCTTCGCTAATGTTGATTATTGGAAATAGACCGTATTCAGAAGAACAAATCCAAGAAATGATGGAGCGCAAGAACCGCTACTATATGGAATTGCTCAAACATATGACATCTAAGGATTTGTTACCAGGAGCGATCGCCCTTTTGGATGAACTGCGGCAAGCTGGAATTAAAATAGCCATTGGTTCAGCCAGCAAAAATGCCCGCACAGTAATCGAGCGATTGGGTATTGCTGATAAAGTAGATGCGATCGCTGATGGTTATAGCGTACAGCAACCCAAGCCAGCACCAGATTTATTTCTCTATGCAGCCAAGGAGCTAGGAATCGAACCAGCCCAATCTGTAGTTGTAGAAGATGCCGCCGCGGGTGTTGAGGCGGCTCTAGCTGCTGGGATGTGGGCAGTAGGTATTGGCCCAGTTGAACGAGTTGGAGCCGCTCATGTTATTTTGCCCAGCTTAGCAGGGGTCGAATGGGCAGATCTACGAAGTCAATTACAGAACTCCAAAAAATCGGTGAGGCACTAATTCATATTTTTTTCTGCAACGCCATTAGAAAGTGAAGGTAGTACGAAGTACACCTACGGTAGTTGTATCGTTGTTGCTATTGCTTTCAGGATTAAAAAGAACAAATGCACCCGGAGTAATGCTGATATTGTCGTTGACCCGAAAGCGGTAGTAAGCTTCTAAATGGTACGGAACAGCCCTGTTTTCACCCGCAGCTGCTAGGGTAGCCGCACCACTGGCATCAGTGCGATATAGTGGCTGACCAAAAATGATGCCGGCATTGTTCCCTTTTCGGAATAAATCGTTGAAATGAACACCCGCCATCCAACTAGTGAAGGTAGTAGAAGCATCAACTGTCTCAGAAGAATCATCAACAAAAAATGCCGCGCCATAACCAGATAAAGCAATGTTCGGAGAAAATCGCCAAGTAAATGTTCCACCAACAGAGTTAAGTTTTAGAGGTGTTGCTAAATCAACTCCTGCTAAAGCACCAATATCACTACTAGTTAATCCTGTAGCAAGAATGTTTATACTGTGATAGCTGTTGGCATAGTTGAGACCAATATCGATAGAACTGCTTGGTCTAAAAGTTAATTGAGCTGCGATGACGCTACTACCCCCAAATACACCTGCCCCCAATGGTGTATCTGCTGTTTGCGCTGGTAAATTGGCGTTGACGCTGCCATACAAAGCTCTCAAATCGAGTTGCTTGGAAATATTAAAAATAAAGCCAGCAGCAGATGCTAAACCAGAACCAGAAGTACCACCAGAAATACGCACTACAGGGTTCAAACTCGCAAAGCGAGAAATCGCCTCTTGTCCTTCACCGTAAAAAGGAGTAATTGCAGGAAAAGCATCCGACACTTCAGCAGCAGTGCCAGCAAATAATGTGAGTTTATCAGCAACCGGAAAGATGTAAAGCAGTTTGTAAAGCTGAATAGAGTTGGCACCGATTGTTGTTAGTGTTTTAGGATCGACTCCAGGAAATTGAGGTTCAAAACTAGTACGAGCGCTACTAGAACTGAGGATTGGTGATGCTAATCCCAAACTCTCTTGAAGGCTACCACTTCCATCTACACCACCCAAGAAATTATATGCTTGCAACCCAGTAATCAGTGAGTCTTTACCGGTGAAACTGGTAGTAAGATTTAACCGGACTCGGTTTGTCAAGATGATATTGGGGTCATCCACATCTGGAGCGCCTCCGGTTGCACCAATAGCTGCAATAATTACTTCACCATTGAGTTTGGTAGTTGTAGAAAACTGATTTGCTTCTAACTGACTGGTGCGAGCTTCCAGAGCATCTACTCGACCTCGCAGTGTAGCTAATTCCGCAGAAAATTCTTCTTGCAGTTTTTGCAAGGTGGCTAAATCTTGCTTTGTTACCAAATCACTAGTTGCGGTGGCGATTAGCTCGTTAACCCGATCTAAACACGCATTCAAACCAGCAGCAAATTCATAACGAGTCAGCGCACGGTTCCCCCGATATGTGCTGTTTGGATAACCAGCAATACAACCATAGCGCTCGACTAGAGATTGTAATGCTGCAAAAGCCCAATCTGTAGGTTGGACATCTGACAATTGTGATACGGATGTTACTTGCGCTAAGCGTATTTCAGCAGAGGGACGTGAAGACTTTGAAGTAGTTTGCAAAGAATCACTAGAGGAAGGTAGTGTCAATGCAGCACTTTTATAATCATCATTACTTGTTTTATAACTAGCTTCATTTAGCAAATTAGCTGCTTTTTGGGAAAAATTTTGAGTTTGAGTATTATCTGCACCTGATTCAATTGCTCCTATCGCTAGTACAGGTGACCATCCGAAAAGTAAGCACAAAAAACTTACTCCACTAACAGAAGCTAGGAAATTAACTTTCACGATGTCTCCTCACAACTAAGCTAGATATATTTCAAAAAATTTGTCTGAAACATTAAATATTCTTTATTTATTAAAATATATTTGTGTCATATCAAAGTATTTTTAAATTATTAAATATACTAATAAGTTGTATACCAATTGATAATTTTGCCGATAAATTATCTGATACCTTGTGTAATTTCAATAATTACAATTAGGAAAAATCTATAGTGAACTTAATATAAAAATTATTTGATGGTTTCTGTAGTCTCAATAACTACAATTTGTAAGAATCTATAGTAAAGTTGCTATGCCTTTGGAAAGTGTCCGTCACACAGGGGCGAAAGATTACAAAAGAGTGGTTTTCGTTGCAGTCACGTTAGCAAAGCCGCAGCCGAGGAATATCTCACCTGTCAAAATTCCATTACCCAAATTCCAGCAAACAGAGGGCGCTTTCATTACTCGGTTTCCATCGATATTTATATAAGTAATCCCTCTTTTGTTACTTTCAGCAGAGAATAATCAATGATCCTTTTTATAAAAGCATTTCTCAACAAACAGACTTAAATGATAAAACTAGACCGCGATCGCTCAATTTCTGATTTAGTCTAAGGTTGAGGTTGTGAACAGTATTTTTCTTTCCCCGTAGTGATTAAAGAGGGGTAATACCGTTTCTTTATGAAGCTGCATATGTTTACCCCCCAGCTACGCCGTCCCCTCTTAGCAAGGGGGGACTACAGGGGGTCTTGATTATGTGCATCTTCATAGAGAATTGGTATAAGGTTTCCTAAATAGCATTGTATTTAAACATAAAGTTTAGAGTAATTACTCACTTTTTCTCACTGACATTCAAAAAATAAGCAAATATTCTAAAAATTGTCAGCTTTCTAATAGATTTCAACAAGTTTAGGCTTCAGAGATTTTGATTTTATTTTTAATTTGTCTGGCATCACTGGTATTTATAACAATATTAACTTGACAAGTCCAACAGTATTTTTAATTTAATCTGCACCTGCAATATTAGCTTGATTGCTGTTCTACTATTTTTAAAAGAGGTTAATTTAGATAATGCAAGAAATACCAGAAGAAATTCAAAAGCAAATAAAAAGATGGCATCAAGATGCAGTGATATTACACTCTACTTACATAACTTTAGGAGTAATTTCTATACTTTCATCCTTGATAGTCGCTACCTTTGTTGACGAACTTGGAACATTTAGAACAAAAATTTTTGCTGCAATTAGTGCAGCTTCTATTGGAATTATTAATACTACGGGTGTTGGGCGAAAGGGTAACGGATTTCGTCAAGCTCAAAGACACTTAAAAGCTGAAACAATAAGATTTAGTGCAGGAAAGAGTTCTATAGATGATTTAGCAAAAGCTTTTGTAGAAGCAGAATCCATGATAGGAGATATAGAAATTAAGATACGAGATTCATCAGGTTCAGGACAATAATATAGCAATTATATTTAATTTGTGATAATTGAAAGTTACAGGTACTAGACTTATTTGAGAAGTCGGGTATTTTGTCCGTGACGAATGATTTCAGATTGCTATATCCAATTGAAATCTATACAACTAGCTTATTCCGGAAAAAATAAACGGATAGAACAATAAAATCCTGGTAACAGTGATGATGTAATTTTATCATTATTTAACAAAGTTGCAACTAATACCAACTGTGCTTTTTCTCGACGATAAACTTCAACTTTTTGAGTGAAGCGATCAACAATCCAATACTCACGCACACCTTGAACTGAATATAGTTTTAATTTTGCTTCTTTGTCTTGAAGTTCGTTTTGTTTACCAGAAGATAAAACTTCCACTACTAACTCTGGTGCAGCTGTTAAATGTCCAGCTTCGTCTTCAATTTCTACTAGTCTTTCTCGACTTACCCAAACTAAATCTGGGATAACGCTATCTGCTTGGGAAAAAATTATCCCTGGAGTTAGAATTGTTTCTCCTAAAGCACTCAAGTCTGACCAAATATCGAGTTGTCGGAATATTTTGCCACAAACTTGTTGATGACGGCGGTGAGGAGTGCGAGTCACCAAGAGTTCTCCATTAATAATTTCATAGCATGTCCACTCATTTTCGGGTAGAATCTCTAAATCGTGAACTGTCCAGCCTATTCCATCAATGGCTTGGTTCATGATTGTTCTTGTTTGCGTTGTTGCCTTTGTTTGTTTGATTTTATCTAATTCAAAGATGTTAATCTTGGTAGCTTTTTTTGAATGTCTATTGTTTGGAGACTGCTGATAGCAACGCAAAACAGCTTGGATATTTTTTTTACATACTTCTTGACCAAACACTTGAGAAAGCGATCGCCACAACTGGCAACCGATTTGCTTAATATAGTCGTGTTCATAACTTATTTGCACCGCAATTTCCGCATATGTGCGTCCCAGCCAACTTTCCAGAAAGACTACAGATTGAACGTCATTGAGCCTTTGCCCAAACGTAGAGCATAAAAGACTATCGATTAGATTCAGCGCTTCTTCTGGGGTCATTGGTCAGCCTGCTTAGTTTATGGGTTCGATTTATGAGATTTCTGTTTTTCCAGAGATAATTATGCTAGACGTTACAAATTTTTACAGTCAATACTCACTTTTTCTTACTGACACAGCGATGGCATTTGGCTTAATAATTAATACACTATAGGCAGATAATGCGTACCTCAAAATTTATCACAAGGAGATTAACTCGATGAAATTTGGTATTGATATGGGACACAATTGCCCTCCTGATACAGGAGCAACAGGCATCAAACAAGAAGATGTTTTAACTAAAGCAGTTGGTACAAAATTAATCCAAAAACTCCAAGCAGCGGGTCATACCGCTATTGATTGCACTCCCAGTAGCGCTAGCAGTGTCACCGATTCTTTGAGACAACGAACTAATAAAGCAAATGCCAATAATGTTAATATTTTTGTCTCGATTCACTTCAATAAATTCACTGGCACAGCCAATGGGACAGAAGTTTATGCCATTAGTAATGTATCACAAGGTATTGCTCAATCAGTTCTCAAAGAGATTGTTAAACTTGGTTTTCACAGCAGAGGAGTGAAAAATACAGGCTTCTTTGTTCTCAAGAATACACAAATGCCAGCTATTTTAATTGAGTGCTGCTTTTGTGACGCTAAAGTAGATATGGATCGGTTTGATGTTGAAAAAATGGCGGAAGCGATTAAAGATGGATTAATTGGTGAATCAGATAGAGTTGAAGTTAAACATGATAAGAAATACGTTTTAGAAATCACAACAAAAACTCTTCTCAAACCTTCTACTGAGCAGGGTTCAGACCTTCCAAAAGAATCTTTATTTGAGATTGACCCAAAAGATTATCCAGTTTTAGATGTCCGTTTTGAGGAAAATCATTATTGGGTTAAGTGGCCTGATAAAAGTAAAGGAAACCGAGACGAACATTTTGTTTTCGCTGGACATAGCAAAGTTCTAGAAAAAGATTAGTTACTTTTCTTTAAATATTAGTTTAATACTTAGATTTACGGTTTATTATATAAGTCGTAAATCTGAATTTGTTGATTTTTATATTACTGGGTAAAATTTACTCTACCGATTCTAACTATAGTAATCTACTTTAATTTTTGAACTTATTTAGGTATGCAGGGAATAGGAGGAGCCACTGCTGGGACAGGGGTTTACCCATGAGCAACCGCTGTCAAGTGGCGTTAGGAAACACAGCAAACACAGGTAAATTCTAAAACCCTTATCCAACAGAGTCTTTTTAAAGGAATTCAAAACGAATGTTTGCAACTAGATAAGTAGTCGTGGGGAAATTTTCTAAGCCTGAATGATAAATTATGATTTCAATCAGCGAGAATTTCAATCTCCAATAGATTGTAGTTCTTTATTTTTTAGAAGTTCTTACAATTTCTGCCCTGCGTAAATCGATCGCACTTCGCCGTTACGCCGAATCACTGCTTCACCATTACTAACATCAACAAGTGTCCACCCGCTTGAACCAATGCTTTCACCCATATTGATGCGACGAGTCACGCCCTCGATTTTAAACAAAGCGGCAGATTTGTTGCCTAATTCTAGTAATCCTTCTAAGGTACTGCTCGGAGCCTCTGCGATCGCAGTTGGCAAATACACCTGATGCTCGGTAATAGTTGGTTCTGATTCTGGTGCGAGTGCTGGACGTAATGGCACAACTGGTAATGCAGGCAGAGGCTTGGGTGTTTGTCGCACGGTAATGGGTGCAGTTTTCGTAGCCACAGCTTTGAGTTCTGGTAGCACAGCCGCTAACATGTTGACAGTGGCAGGCTTGGCAGCTTGTCGCACGGTATTCAAGGCAGTTTTCACAATATTAGGTTGAGAACCCCGCAACGCACTCGCAACTTGTGGTAAAAGTGTGGGAGTGCCAGGAATTGCTGGGAGAGCGTAGCGCATTGGCGATGGTACAGGTACGTAAATGCGTTCAACAACGTTGCCAGAACGGTTAGGAGTTGGTGGTGTATTGTTAGCCGCTAAAGGTGGCAGTGGCGGTAAATTATTGGTTGGTTGCCCGTTGGCAAGGGTTATTTGGTTAGTATTTGCCTGAGTGGAAAATCCAGGTCTGATATAGCTTTGATTATTTTTTACACTTTGCTTATCTATAACTGCTAGGGCACTTACCATATAGTCAACTAACTCTGCCTCAACTTGTGGTTTTGTTGGCAATTGTGACTGGGGCTGCGGCACTAAAAGAGCTGATTGGGGCAATTTGCTATTAAAAAGATGGATAACGCCAGACTGTACTAGGTAAATCATACTGGCGATCGCCACACCTAATGTTGTTCCCACAATCAGCAGTTTGCCCAAACTAGAACTGGTTTTCTGAGGCTTTCTACTAACTGGTTTGACGGTGGCGGGGTCAAATACAACCGTACTCAATTGCTTGTGGTTAGTTTGAGCAACTGACTCTACTGGGCTATCAGCTGTTGGTAAGATAATCTGCGGCATGGTAACTGTTTGCAGTGGGTTCCCAACGCCAGTTACTACAGTTGCAAAATCAGAGCGGCGGTTGGGGCTGGTTTGAACTTCAAAAGAAACCCCAGCCGCGGATTGGCTCGACTTTTTCGGAGTGCTGTGCTTAATGGTTTGAGAAACTAGATTACCACTAGCATCGAGAATGTGGTCTATATCCGCAAAGAGTTCATCCATCAAGCCCTCAGCATAGATTTCTATCGACCAAGGTTCGTTGGGGATTAAGTCCTCTGATAATTCTGGAATTATGAGACGGGTGGTGGCTTGTTGTAACATAGACGTTCTATCTTTATTACTAGGTCAGGGAAATGCCGCTCCTGCTGCCTTTTATCAGGATTATCAATCAAATATTCAATCGCCCGTCTGATGAAGACGAGTTATTGAGCGGTGGTATTAAAATCAACTTCAATCTGGGGATTGTTAATGATGGCAATACTAAGATTTATGTCATCTATCATACCCATCTCCCTCTTTACTACTATACTCACCCTTTATGAAGTTTTTATGAGATTAACGCTGTAAACCCTGACTGGCTCTTGGTTTTACGCAATTCTAAATATAATAATAAAGCATTGATGTCGGCTGGGTTTACACCACCTATACGTGCAGCTTGACCGAGAGTAAGTGGTTTTACGTGAGTCAGTTTTTCCCGCGCTTCTTTGGAAAGAGTATCAATTTTTGCATAATCTAAATCCGCAGGTAACTGGCGGTGGGCTTGGCGGGCAATTTGGTCAATCTGATTTTGTTGCCTAGCGAGATATCCAGAATACTTGATGTCAATTTCTGCGCCCTCTTTCTCGGCGCGGTTGAGGTTGGTGTTTCCCAGTCCGAACCTGTCGAGGTCAACGTAATGGAATCCCGGACGCCGCAGTAAGTCATTTAAGGTAATTGAACCTTTGATTGCTTGCTGGGTATGAGAAGCGATCGCTATACCAATTTCATCATKTTCTTTGATACGCGTGTTGGATAGCCGTGATTTTTCTGTGGTAATCTGGGTTTGTTTTTGGGTAAATAAATTCCAACGGCGATCGTCAATTAAACCAATTTCTCGTCCCAAGGGTGTCAGGCGTTGGTCGGCATTGTCAGAACGCAAAATCAACCGATACTCTGACCTACTAGTAAGCATTCGGTAAGGTTCCCGCAGGTCTTTGGTACACAAGTCATCAACTAGCGTCCCAATGTAACTATGCTCGCGGGGGAAGACAATCATCTCCTGAGAGCGAACAAACCGAGCTGCGTTAATTCCCGCTACCAAACCTTGAGCTGCGGCTTCCTCATAGCCTGTGGTGCCGTTAATCTGCCCAGCACAAAACAGCCCGGCAATCTTCTTGGTCATCAGTGTGGGGTAACACTGAGTTGCAGGTAAATAGTCATATTCCACAGCATAAGCCGGACGCAGCATTACACATTTTTCTAAACCAGGCAGAGTCCGCAACATCTGTAGTTGCAAATTTTCTGGCAAGCCTGTAGAAAACCCTTGAATATAAAGTTCGGGTATATCTCTTCCTTCCGGCTCAATAAAGATTTGATGACTTTCTTTATCAGCAAAGCGGACAATCTTATCTTCAATACTGGGACAATAACGCGGCCCTTTGGCTTCCACCCAACCCCCATAAACTGGCGACAGGTGTAAATTTTCCTGAATTAAGCGATGAGTATCAGTAGTTGTACGCGTAATATAACAAGGCATTTGTTCGCGTTCTACCCACATATCCGGGTCAAAGCTAAACCAGCGCACATCTTCATCCCCTGGCTGGATTTGCATTTTACTGTAATCTACTGATCGCTTGTCTACCCTAGCTGGGGTTCCGGTTTTGAGCCTACCAGTTTCAAATCCCAAGTGATTTAGGGTTTGTGTCAATCCCTCAGCTGCAAATTCGCCAGCTCGTCCTGCTGGCATTGATTTATTACCTACCCAAATTTTGCCACCCAAAAAGGTGCCAGTTGTCAAGATAACGGCTTTGCATTGGAACGCTACACCAAAATAAGTTTCCACGCCGATGACTTCATCGTTAGCGCCCAACACCAAGTCAACTGCCATACTTTCACGGATGGTCAAGTTTTCTTGGTTTTCCACAATATTTTTCATCACTGCTGCATATTCGCGCTTGTCAGTTTGGGCGCGTAAAGCCCAAACAGCAGGCCCTCGTGAAGAGTTGAGGATACGCTTTTGTAAGTAGGTGCGGTCTGCTATTTTCCCAATTTCCCCACCGAGTGCATCTACCTCGTGAGTCAACTGGGATTTCGCTGGGCCACCCACTGCTGGGTTACAGGGTTGCCAAGCGATTTTATCCAAATTGAGTGTCAATAGCAAGGTACGACAACCGAGGCGGGCAGAGGCCAGAGCTGCTTCGCAACCGGAGTGACCTGCACCAACGACAATCACATCAAAAGCGTCTTGGAATTCAACAACGTTGTGCATGGTCATACTTACAGGGACAGCAAGCTGAAAGTTCTTTTCAATTTTAACGTTTCCAGTGATTTCAGGGATGTAACTTTCTGATAAATAAGTTATCAACTTTACTATTGCTCAATAATAAATACGTTTTTATTTTTGACAAATATTTTTTAGATTGTCAGTCACAAACACAATTTGAATTTATCTGTAATGTATATTAAATATCTTGCTCAAGAATACTTCGATATCCAACCACAAATGTAGTAGTGGCGGATAACTGTGCATCCATAATAAAATTGCTATAATTTATCGTTATTCAGATCTAATTATAATTTATAAATAGCTGATTTTTTACCCAGAAGTTAGCGAGCCTGGTTATAAATATATATAGGCAAACTTTTAAAAATGAAACTTACCCTTAACAAAAAGTATATTAATCATAAACTTGTCAAAACTACAAGTTTTATTATTACAGTAATTTTAATAATTTTTGTTTTGGTAGCTAGTCATGAAATTACACATCATAGTGTGGGTAAAACTGCTCAACCACTAAACGAATGTTTGAGTACTGATTCATTACCCTGCACAAACGGCTCAAAAGAGGTAACAGCACAACCATTTATCCCTGATCAAAAATTAAACGACCAACAGCGTTTTTTATCCGTGATCGCCAGAAAATTACCGACAATTCCCCAGCCAAATAGTTATGAATATATTTTGTTACGAAGTTATGGTGCAATCTTTGTCAATCCAGATGTAAGAATTAAATTGCCGCCAAAAGATATCTTTGCTAACGAACAAGAAACCCAAGAGTTTCAATCTACCCTAACAATGGGTCACGTTGATCAAACTAAAGATTGTTATTTACAAAAATCAGCCGCAGACGCTTTAAATAAAGCTCGAAATCTCCAAAAATTTCCCCTGAAATCTGGTTATGGTTCTGGTGATTGTACGCGCACTTTCGATACAAATTTAAGATTTTGGCACAAATATACGAATAATCAAACTTTAGCAAAAGTTCAACAGGGGAAAGAAACAAAAATTCTCGGTTTAGTTGCACCTCCTGGAACTTCACAACATCTTTGGGGATTAGCAATTGATTTACGCGTATCCAATCAAGAACAGAGAAAAGCTCTCAATCAAAATGGCTGGTTTCAAACTGTAGAAAATGATGTTCCACATTGGACTTATATAGGTTTATCTGAGGATAAATTACCCCTATTTGGTTTGAAAAATAAAATTGTCAGGGGTATTAGTTATTGGGTGACACCACTTTGAGTGTTATAGGTAATGCTAAGTTAGCAAAACTTAACTAAAGAGTTGCATTTTAAATCAGGGATATGGCTATGACAAGCAAAATTGTCCATCACTCACAAAACTTTCTAATTAATTTTTTAAAAGAATTATTAAAAGCAACATACCAAAATCAGGAAATATATTCACTTTTACAGCAAAATTTAGACAAATTAAATCATGAATTTGCTTTACTGTTGCGACAATGGACTGTTGACCAGTTTAGCAATCAAACTACCGCATCTTCCAATTTAGCCAAAGTAATTATAAAATTTAGTAAGCATATTCAGGTATTTAAAGAAGGAAATTATGCCATTAATTTAGAAATTGCGATCGCTGGTTATGAGTCAGTTACAAACTTTTTTACCCGCGAGGCTTTTCCAGAAGAGTGGGACGTTATACAGCAAGATTTAGTAGCTGCATATCAACAACGCGAACAAACTCTGATTAAACTTATTGAAGAGTTTAGAAACACAACTGTTCAAACACAAACTGAAGTTTATGTATTAAATGACCAGTTACACGAGGGATTACAAGAAGCAAAACAGCACATTGATAATTTCAAACAACCAAAAATTATACAGCAGTTAGAACATACTAAGCAAGAAATTGATAATCTAAAAACAAACTTGGCGAGATTAGAGCAAGTAAAAGATAATTCTATAACCAAAATTACTTTAGAACCTATTTTTTCAGCACTTAAAGATATAAAAACATCTAGCCAACATTTTAATACAGTAATTTTATATGATATTGAAAACTTGACAATGGGTAATAAAAACCCTAATTTTAAATTTTCTTTAACAAATATTATCCAAAATATTAAAGAAATAGAATTAGTTGATAAAATTGCTATACAATGTGCCTATGCTGATTGGAGTAATAGTAATCTAAAAACTATAAAAAATGAAATTCAAAAACTTGGTATTGAACCAATACAGATTTTTGGTTTTTCCTTTCAAAGAAATGCAGCAGATATTCAACTAACAATTGATGCAGTTGAATTAATTCACTGCCGACCCTGGTTGCAAGTCTTTGTCATTGTATCTGGCGATGGGGCATTTGCCTCTTTAGCAAAAAAATTACATGAGTATGGAAAGACAGTAATTGGATGTGCTTATAGAAACCAAACCAACAAAATACTTGCTGCTGTTTGTGATTATTTTATTTCAATACCTGAACCAGAAGTAGAAAGTGTCAATCAAAATATCAATCAGGGTAAACCAATAATTAGTAAGAAGACATAATTATTACAATTTTTTTCTTGAGCGATAATTTACTACAATAAAATAGTTACACACCCGACCTCTGGAGTTCTGGCAGTGGGTTTATTTGATGATTTGAGTCGGTTTCTAGAAAACCGTTTAGAAGAATTCTTGCGTAACAATCCACATTTGGAGTTAGAGGCGCTGCTAGAACAGCTGCGTGAGCAAGAGGAAGATACATTAAAGCTGATTGCAGATTTACAATTACAACAGAAGCGATCGCAAGACGATATTCTAGCCACCGCTCAAGAAATCCAGCGTTGGCACATCCGCGTTCAGAAAGCTAAAGACGCTGGTAGACAAGATTTGGCAAGTGCGGCGAGTGAACGAGAAGCAGCTTTGTTGCGAGAAGGAAATCAGCGCTGGGGACACATGCAAGGGCTCAAAGAACGCATTAATCAATCTCAGGAACTCCTGCAAAAAATTCAGCAGCGACGACAGGAAGTACAAGCTAAAGCCGCCGAAGCACAGACAGCCCGCGCTAAAGCCCAAACCCAGCAGCGCTTGGAAACTAATGGTTGGTCAAATCAAACTACCAATTATTCTAGTAATTTTGACGATTTAGAAGAAAAATTCCGCCGTTGGGAAACACAAGACGAATTAGAACAAATGAAGCGCAATATGAGTAAATAATTCCGAGAATATACAGTATTAAGGATGAAAGTTAAACATTATCATTTCATCCTTCATATCATCCTTCATATTTCTTAATTTTATTRATTATTTATATTGCTAATTACAGGTTTATACCAATTTAATGTGAAGCTGCATAGAAAAGAGCTTCTAGAATAAAGTTATAAGAACAGATAGATATTAGCTGCTCAAGTGCAAGTTGATCGAATATTTCATGGATACGATGTCTCCGACAAGCCGCTTCTCTACGAAACGCTACACGAACGCGTCTACGCGTAAAGTTTGTAGACAAGAGAAAAGTTGATTTTGAGTGGTTTCTTAAGGAACTGCCAAAGCCTTTCAATGCAATTGAGTTCAAGGGCTGAAGGTGGTTGAAACAGAGGAATAATAAATTCTTACCAACGAATCGCTGAACTTGTATGAATAGGTGTAAAGGAGTACCTGTAAAATAGCATAATCACCACCTAACTGTTGAGATAGCCAGTCCAAGAACTGTTGAAAACACTTGCTATTTAATTTTGGATACTCATAAAGGAAGTGGTTTCCATTCATTGGTTCAATTGCACCATAAATCCAAAAATTTTCCCGCAGCCATTTCAGCTCAACAGTAAGCTTGACTCCATCCGTCTGTAATCACTTTTCCTGTAAGAGTTTTCAGCCCCACCCTCGTTTTATCCTGGCACAGGTAGCGAATATACTTGCCGGGTGCTAGATATTCTTCTAGACAGTTAAGAATGATTCCGAGTTTTTTAAAGTCGCAATCATCTGACTAAACTCAGAAGCTGACACGTGATTTTTCATTATCTCCTCAAAATTCGGCTTTCCTACTAAAGCCTGAGTTAGCATTCCAATTAAGGGACTATAATCAATCAAGGAGATATTCTCTACCTCCATATACTTACGATCTATACCCCATTTGAGAATCTGTAAAATTCTTAAAGGATCGGCATCAATAAAAGATACCTTAGCAATTTCTTTAATGCACTCGGTTAAAACGCTCTTTAAATTATCCTCAGATAGATCGATATTACTGATGAGAAAATTTAACTTGCTTTCAACTAGTTCCTCTCTCACTGGTGTAAGCGCAGAGATAATTATGTCCCCCGAAGCATCGATAAATTTGGAAGGAGTCTCTAAAGCATTAATTAGAAAATTCATGTCCATAGGATCGCTCCAGTCTAACTGCCCCCTAAAAAAAGGCTCAGTATATC
This sequence comes from Nostoc sp. PA-18-2419, assembly GCF_005869855.1. Taxonomy (GTDB): domain Bacteria; phylum Cyanobacteriota; class Cyanobacteriia; order Cyanobacteriales; family Nostocaceae; genus Nostoc. The sequence goes on from NZ_SZNH01000005.1 coordinate 134,173, forward strand.
CTTGAGGCTTTCCCTTAAAATATAAAGGTAGTTTCTTTTTAGATTCTTTAATTTTCCATAAGGCTACTTCTAAAGACTCTGTAGGCCACCCTAAATTTCTGACAATTAAAAACCTCAGTTCGTCCTTTTGAGAAAAGACCAAAGAATTTAGCATTAAAAAGACTGCCTCTTCAGCTGTCTGAGCAGTAACGTACCTCCCTGGACTATGGACACCTACAGGCTTATCTTCATCAATGCTTTTCTGCAATTCCTGCTCCATTAAACTATTATCTAGAATATGAGTGAATCTCACCATACTATAGGTAGTTTTTCCTTGCTTGGCTGCTAAATAAAATAACCATTCGGCAAACTTCTTGCTTCCAGCATAAACTTCATTAGTAAAATATCGGCTTGCCTTTCCTGTAGAAGAAAATACACACTGCTCTACACCAAATTCTTGGCAAAAACTAATGATATTCTGAGAGCCAAAAATATTAGTTGTAATAGTCCTGCGAATCTCCTTCTCGGCTAGTCCAGGATTTCTCTGTCCAGCTGTGTGAAACACTATATTAGGCATTTCTTTCTGAAAAATACTTCTAAGTATCTTGCAATCCCTTATATCTAAAGAATATCTCTTTACCTCAAAATCCTCAGATTTGCAAACTCCTGAAGAGTCTACAATAATTATCCTTTTACAACATCCAAATTTTAAAAGCTTTTTAACTAGAAGAGAGCCTATACAGCCTTCCCCAGTTATCAAAATAATTTTACCTAGTAACTTGGCTTTTATTTCATCTTCATATAAATGGATTTTTCGATTCCTCGTTTCTTTCAAAGGATCTTCTAATAACCTATTCTTTTGATTCAATCCATCAATTAAATCACTCGTTAAGTTTTTCAGAGCTTCGGAGTACTTTTCTGGAGATTTAGATAGTTTCCAGATGGTATTGATAACATCTTCGTGAGGTCTCATTTTTCCACAGGGTAACAACTTACTAATAAATTTTTAATCGTAATGGGTTAATTTGACTTACCCATATGTATGCAAAGATATTCACGTCAAGTATGATTCATCCGCTCTCAGATGCCTCACTTTTGCCACTGACGATAACAGCTGTAAACGATTGCAATAGACGTAATATCTATATGTATCTTATTCTTCTGTCTTCAATCTAACTATTCATTTTTAGATTTATTTTATAAATAATCTCTAACTCTTACTACAGATAAGGTGTATTGGGAAAAGTTACCAAACTTTCCAAGGTGCCCTGCCGGATTTCCAAAGGTTTTCTAAATAAGTTTTATCTTGAACAGTATCCATAGGTCTCCAGAAACCAGTATGCTTATATGCGTTGACTTCTCCAAGAGAAGCTAGTTCTTCAATAGGTTCTTGTTCCCATACAGTAAAATCATCTTTAATAAAATTAATAACTTCTGGTTCTAGAACAAAAAAGCCACCATTAACAAAAATATTATCGCTGTCAGATTTTTCTTTGAAACTTGTGACTTTGTTTTCTTGTTGACAAAGCGAGATGGCACCAAATCTGCCTGGAGGCTTAACAACAGTAACTGTAGCTTTTCTATTTGATTGTTTATGATGATTTAGTAACTTATCAATTTGTACATCTCCAACTCCGTCCCCATAGGTAAAACAAAAAGTGGAATCTTGTACATATTTTTTAATCCTTTTAAGTCTACCACCAGTCATAGTGTTCAAACCAGTATCAACTAAGGTGACTTTCCAAGGTTCTGCATATTTGTGATGTACTTCTACTTCATTATTCCTCATATCTAGGGTTACATCTGATGTTCTTAAGAAGTAGTTAATGAAGTAGTCTTTAATACAGTAACCTTTGTAACCGCAGCATATTATGAAATCGTTGATATTATAGCTGCTATAAATTTTCATAATATGCCAAAGAATTGGATATTCCCCAATTTCTATCATGGGTTTAGGCTTTAGAGATGTTTCCTCTGCTATTCTTGTTCCTAATCCACCCGCTAGTATTACTGCCTTCATCTTTTAAACTCCTAACTGATATAAAGGATACAGCGTACGAGTAAGTATTTAGGCGGGGGAAAGTAGTTGAGATGACATATCCGCCTAATAGTAATGAACACAGTTATCTGTGTTCATTACCTTCAAGTAGTTACTTTAAAGCTATTCAGTTGCTTTATATACGAGTATTTTTACTGAAAAATATTAATTATATGTAAATTTATTTTTCAAGCATTCAGGACTTACGCACAAAGGTTGGCTGTTGAGACTGGGTGTGAGGAGGTAAGGGTATGGGGGTGTAAGGGTTTTGTCCATTAGTCATAGTATTCTTATTTGAATTGAAAAAATCGTAAAGCTTAGAAGCCCGATTTATTATAGAGATCGGACTTCTAGTTGTTGACGAGCAAGTCATATCATCTGTGCTCAAATAACCGTCATTGCGACTGTAGGGAAGCAATACTGAAAACGTTGTGATTGCGTCGTTTTACTCGCAATGACATATTACGAGTGATTTGTCAGACATCATATCAATTAGAGAAATTGTATTGAATTTACTAATTAGAATTTATTTTAATGATAAATTCTAGGAAAGCCAAGTTTATCTTTTCTTTGTACTACTCCTATCTCATCGTCAGAATACCTAAACTTATTTGAGTAACCATTAAGGAGGAGAAGATATAGGAAATTTTGTAGTGGGAAAAGAGCAAGTATAATAGCAATCACTTTTCTCTAGCAGTTGTAAATAATTTGTTAAATATACTGCTTCCTGCTGTTAGCCCAGTATTTCCTACATGTTCTCATTGAGAACTGAGGCATGGAAAATAATATGTTTTTAGAATTTTTAGCTAGCCTGCAACGATTATTTGTTAGTTACATTCCAGCCGCCGTATTGGGTAGTTTCATTGGATATTTCATCAGTATGAATAGCATGATTTATCAGCTACTCAGGCGGATATTTCAGATACCGCATAGTATCCCTCCTATAGCTTTGCTACCTATTACCCTAATAGTGTTTAGAGAAAGTGAAGCCGCTGCTATTGTTGTAATTTTTTTTGGAACTCTCTGGACGATAATCATTAATACAGCAATAGGTATGCAACATTTTCATAGACAGAATAAGAACTTTAGAGTAGCTATATTTCATATATTTCATGCTCTAAAAGTTGGTATTTGGGTAGCCTGGTTTACAGTTATTGCGACAGAAATGTTGACAGGGCCAAAAGGACTTGGCTTTCTTCTCTGGGATAGTTATAAAACTGGTAATATCGATTCAGTAATAGAAGCAATACTATACATTGGTATTATTGGCTTTTTGTTGGATCAGTTGCTAGATTTTACAGCACATATTCTCTCACAAATGGTTTCAGATGGTAAAAAACCTTCCTAAGACATAAAATCTAGCTAATTTTTACAGTCGATTAACACTGTTGTTTCACATCAAATTAGATATTGTGAACAAGAAAATTATATATTTTTTAAATGACTAGTGCTGCGAAGTGAGAAATTCTCTTGCCAAACTTATTAGCTTGCGTCCACCACTGCCAAACCCTAACCAAATTCATGGCAGCAGCCGTAACTATAATCAGGACAACGTACAACTTCCTGCGACCAATTATGACTCCAGCAGTTACTGCAAGTTGGGAACCCCTTGATGCACCTGTCCTCTTCTGCGTGAGATAAATTCATATTTTCAATCAGCAACGCCCACAAAATTAATAAACTGATGTTAACACCCGATCTATTGCTGCTCTAAACGCTGTAGCTGCACCAGCACTCATATCACGGGGAGCGCAGATGCGATTTCTCAAATATGCAAAAGTAATCGCCCCCACAGCAGCGAAGACAGGATCAACACTGCTATTTTTACCACCAGTCCGACCACCTGGCAAAGTTGTACTATTACCATTAATTAAATAATCAGCCAGTTGTCGCAGGTAAAAATCAACAGCGTTCTTAACTGTGGTAAAATCCCCGTCTGCGGCTATTGCTTGGACTCCAGAGTTTTTGATAACATCTGCGATCGCAACTTCCCGATTGTCGCTCAATCTCTCAGCTGCTTCGGCTCGATATTGAATTTTCTCACTATCTGCTACATCCAAAGCTAAGGGATTTCCAATCGGTTCTACACCCCATCTGCGACGCAACAGTAAATTATTGGTGATATTATCTGACTTTACTTTGTGATAAGCAGGACGCTGATTAAGTGCGTCAAACCAAGCATTAATGCGAGGAAAGCGAGGATTTCCTTTGAGGTGATATCCCCGATACACAGGTAAATTAGCCGCTAATCTATCTAGATGGGGGCTATACATAATGTCTACTAAGCTAAATGTACTAACAAAGTAGGGACCGGGATATTTAGCCAAAGCTTGCTCAAGTTCATCTAACTTAGCCTCAAATGCTGCTTGTAATGCTAACTCATCAGTATCTACAGGTGGTTCTCTGAGGAATTTGTACGCAATCTCTCTCAAACCGTTAGTTTCAGCTTCTTCAACTAACTGTCTAGCAACAGCGTTTTCCTGTGGATTTTCAGGTAGTAATGACGGATAAGGAAACTTTTCTTCTAAAGCCAAGAGAATATCTTTGGATTCATATACTAAGTTACCCTCAATTTTTGCTGCTGGCACAAGGGTTGTGGGAACTAGGTCAGTGTACCATTTGGGTTTATTACTTAAATCAATAAACTCCGTTGCAAAAGGAATTTCCTTTTCTTCCAAAGCAAACCAAACTCGCTCGCAGAAAGGACACCAGGAATTAGTATCTCGATAAAGCAAGACTGGCGGTTCTGTGTTTGGGGGAAGTTTCTGTAAACTACTGGGTATTGGTACAGTAGAAGGAGATTGTCCCGGCCTCTTTACCCTACGCGCAGAGGTATTTTTTCTAGCAGTCTCTAAAACTTCTTCCCAACTCGATACTGTGTTTTGAATAGACATTTTTACCTCGCTTTACTAGGAATGCCAGAAAACACAAATAACTTTTGCTCTTTGGGTTGAGGTAAATTCTCGCCTCTGTATTGATGAATACCTACACCCATGTCTCCTGTAGCCGTGAGTTTAAAATTCACTTCCTCAAATCCAGACGCACTCAAAATTTTCCGCACATTATCAGAGTAGGGAATACCGTTAGAGTGTCCGCGAGTCCAGATGACAAAAGCACCTGTTTTACTCAGAAAACTCAGGTTATCTAGTAAACGATTCAGTTCTCCATCAGTAAGATTGCCAAACACACCGCAAACAATTACAATATCTGCTGGTACTGCGCCTACGTAGTTAGTAGCAAGAGTTGCATCACCATTGATAAACTCAATTTGCTTAGCTAAACCTAAAGATTCTATAGTTGCTCGTCCACGTTCAACTAAATTTGAATTTATTTCCACAAGTCGTGCAGAAACATCTTTCGCACGAGGGTGATTTTCTAATGTTCCTAATAAATCTCGTCCATCACCCGCGCAAAGACTCACTATCCGAATAGCTCCAAGTGGGGACGCATTCAAGCTATAAGCAATATATTCGCGCACGATTTCTAGACGCTGCTGCAATTTTGGCTCAATCTTGTAGAGGTCGTGCCATTCATACCAATCTTTTGGCATAAGGAGTAATTTTCGTTTAATGCACACTATGTATCTACAAACTACGGTTAACTTATCGATTAACTGTAGTTTGTAGATAAAAAATATCATAGAAATGATATAAAATCAAGTCTTATTTCGTATCAATACCATTGCCAATTTACGAGGGTTCAACACCTCAAGAAACGGGATGAGAAGGTGTTTGAAAAGTCTTATTAACCAAAGCTTCTAGGCACTTATATAAAAGTCCAGCTATTAGTCATTGGCAGTACACATGATTGAGATAGCACTTGGTCAGGCCAGAGCAACTGGCTAGAAATACAACCAGAAATATAACTTGTAGATGACTGGCATTGCTCTGTTTTGCGATCGCTCTTGCCATGTAAATTTTTGCAACACAACCGTGGTAATGTTTAGTTGAGTTTTATACCCACTTTCTCTTTAACGGACTTTTGCAAGAAGTTTATGGTAACAGGTAATTAAATAATCCTTATCAGTCTATACATATGGAGTGTTATGGGTACTAGTCAGACTGGAATGGGTGCTATGCCAATTGCTGGTGGTGGCACAGGGTTTCGAGTTTGGGCACCGTTTGCTCAGAAAGTGTTTGTTGCTGGAGAGTTCAATGGATGGTCTGATACAGATAATCCACTTGTGTATGAGGGCAATGGTAATTGGTCGGCAGATGTTTCCTCTGCAAAGATAGGAGATCAGTATCGCTATGTTATTCATCCTTTGGGGGATGGAACTCCAATTTGGCGAACCGATCCTCGTGCTAGACGGGTTTATTCCGAAGATGACCCTGTGGGAGCCACTATCAAACGAAAAAATAATGGTTATGTGGTTGAGCCAACCTATTTCTGGGATTCTGGTTCTTTTGGAATGCCTGCTTTTAATGAACTCGTCATTTACCAACTGCATGTTGCTACCTTTAATACTGAAGGAAAGACAGGCACGTTTGACAGCCTAATTGAGAAGCTGGATTACTTAAAGAGCTTGGGTATTAATGCAATCGAGCTTTTACCAATTATTGGGTTCCAAGGTGAGCATTCTTTGGGTTACAACCCGGCTTTTGCTTTTGATATTGAAAGCAGTTATGGAGGAGATACTGAATTCAGAGACTTTATCAAAGCAACACACAATCAGGGAATGGCAGTGATTGTGGATGTGGTATATAACCATTTTGGACCCGAAGATTTAGATGCGTCACTCCGCAGAATTGATGGCTGGTATGAAGGGGATGGAGATGGCATTTATTTCTATAACCGATCGCCTCAAAGAGATTGGTTTGGTCCTCGACCAGATTATGGACGTTCGCAAGTGCGGGATTATATTCGGGATAATATCCGAATGTGGTTAGAAGAATACCACGTTGATGGGTTTCGGTTTGACTCAACGATCGGTATCCGTAATGCATACGGTAACAATAATGATCCCAAGAATGACATTTCCGAGGGTTGGTGGTTATTGCAGGAGCTTAACAGCCTGATTAAGAGCCAACCTTCAGCCAAAATTACGATCGCAGAAGATTTACAAGAGAATGAATGGGTGACTAAACCTGCATCCTTTGGTGGGGGAGGTGCAGGTTTTGATGCTCAGTGGGTGAGCCGATTCTATTGGGATATTCACAATGCAGTTGTTGTCCCTGCTGATAGTAGTCGTAATATGTTTGCAGTTCGCGATGTCATTGAACAGCGATATGGTTCAGATGCTTTCAGCCGTATCTTGTTCAGTGAGAATCACGATCAGGTACATGCAGATAAAGGAAATCTTCGTTTACCCGATGCTATCGATCGCGGACATGCGGATAGTTATTTTGCCCGCAAGCGCTCAACGTTAGCTGCTGCAATTGTGATGACAACTCCTGGGATTCCAATGATTTTTCAGGGACAAGAGTTTCTGGAATGGCTGGCTTGGACGGATAAAACGGCACTAGATTGGAATAAAAAGGATAGCTTGATAGGTGGAAAGATTTTTAACCTGTATCGAGATTTGATTCAGTTACGACGCAACTGGTATAACAACACGCGGGGATTACGAGGGCAGCATGTTCATGTTCACCATGTGAATGACAATGACAAGGTGATTGCGTACCATCGTTGGGAAAATGGTGGAGCAGGAGATGATGTGATTGTCGTTGTTAACTTTGGACACAAGAGCTTTCCAAGCTACAGTGTGGGTTTTCCAACGCCAGGAATATGGTGGAACCGTTTTAATAGTGACTCGGACACTTACAGCCCTGATTTTGGCAATTTTGGCGGTTATTCAACTACTGCGGGTTCTACAGATCCAAACGATCCAGAGCATATGCCTTGTCGAGGTAACGTTGGGATTGCTCCCTATTCAGTACTGATATTTTCACAGTAAAAGTTTGCTGATTAGTTTGAGTTTCGAGGGCGATCGGACATGATATTACAAATTAGTATTAGGTGGTCTTCTCAAAGATTAATAATCAATTTGTTAACTATCATGGGGTAGCACAGTTAGGCATGCTACCCCACCAAAAACTTCTATTTGACGGAATTGAAATATTCAACGCGATTCTAATTTAGAAACTCGCTCCTCTAATTTATTGACTTGTTGTTTCAATTCAATCACCAAAGTTGCAAGCCGATCAAACATAGAACCTTGCTGTGATAAATTCTGTCTGGAACCTGTTGACTGTCGTGGAGTAAGTGTTGTTCTTGGGGATGGAGACTTGCCGGTTCGATTTAATTGAGATTCTAGCTGGTTTAACCGCGACTCAACACGATTTAAGTCTGCTTCTAAGTTGTTAAGACGGGATTCAACTTGCTGTGATGAAGCAGTATTGGAAAATAACCCACCCCAGATAAGCACTACTAAAATCCCGGCAAGTATTAGCACCTTAATTTTATTCATCTTAATATCTTGCACTATCTCAATAACTACGATCGCAAGTCATAATTCTGAATTCTCATTTATCGTGTTCTAAATTAGAAAATAGCCTTTGCCAATCGATAGACTTAACAGTATTGTGTCCCTCTTTCACCTCAAATGTGACATTACATGCTTTTGCTACTTTTAGCACTTGTACGCAAAGTTCTGTAATATCATCACGGCTGATTTTACCTTTGATATTATCACCTTGCTCGAAAATTAATTCTTTGCCTCCTGATTCCTCAGTTAAAGCACAAGGGCGAATAATTGTATAAGAAATTCCGCTTGCTCTTAAACTATCTTCTCCTTTCAATTTCCAAGTCAAAATTCCTCCTAATTGCTCATTTAATTTCACTGCTGGAGGTTCTTCATCTAAATTAATCCCAGGGCGTCCGGGGCGAGTTACGCCTGCCGAACTGACAAGGATAAATTGGGGTAAATTTATGCCGTTATAAGCTTTAATTGATTCCAACTCTAAAGCAAAACCACCTGGAGAAAATTTGGGATTTAATTCGCCATCATATTCAAATTTGCTTAACATTAGTTGGAATGAACAAATTGTACTCTGCTCAATTGGTGGCGCATCTTTGACAATTTTTGCTCGAAATACAGGAATCAAATCTTTGAAGAGAATGTGAATATCTACCCAGGTATTAGCTACAGTATCAAAAGAATAGCTATAGCCAATACCATCCCATTTTGTATCTGTTCGTAGGAAAATTTTATAACGCTGACCGTCACCTTTAACGCGCAATTTTACACCTTCATAACCAGATAAATTAAATGGTGGATCGAAATTCTTAGTTCTCACAGAAGCAAATCCGCCAGAGTTCGCAGTGGAAACATTGCCAGCAAACAAAGCTGCATTTTCTACTAATTGGATATTACTGGCACTCACGCCACCCATAACCACATCATCCAACGCTCCCCAAATCTCTTTTAATTCTGCTGATGGTTTTGTAAAGTCAAATATTTGTTTTTCGTTTGTTTGGGGTAGATATTTTGCTGCGGCTTCGACTAAGTTTTTAACACCTAGATATTCCACATTTTCTGGGGTGTCGTCAACAATTTCCGGTTGGTAAAATTTAACACCTTGATAGTATTTGGCTCTATCTGCTGTGTCTCCCTCTACTGGTTGTACGCGTACTGCTGTGCAACAAATTACAGCTTCAATATTAGCCATAACTACAGGAGTTAAAGTTTCCGGTTTGGTGATATCAGCAACTACTAAGTCAACATCACTACCAAGAATTGACCGTGCTTTGTCTATGTCTCTCACCAGCGCCCGAACTTTATAACCCTGTTCGAGCGATCGCTTTACGACTCGTTTACCTACACCACCTGTGGCACCTGCTACCAGTATTACACCCACATTTCTTCCTCCATTGGGTTTATCTCGATCATCCTGAGGACGGCCTTGGATTAATTGCTGTACCCAGTTAAGTAAAGGAATTACCTCAAAGTAAGTCAGGGTTTCGATAAACCTGCCTAAGTCCCATTGAGAACGATTTTTATCACTCATATTTGCGTCCTCATAACTTTCTTCACTCTAGCAATTTTGTGGAGTAGCTACAGCAAAGGACTGGAGACTAGGTGAAAAGTCTTTTGGTGTCTAAGTTTTATCATCTTTTGATGTCCTAATCGCCTTCAAGGACAGATTCACGGGTTTACAAACATCGGTTTAGAATCAGTAATTTTTATGTGCTGCATTATACTATTATTGCAAGAAAAGTTTTTCATGGAAATAGGTGTGCCAGTTTCATAAATCAAGTTTTAGCAGTTGATGCTGGCTAGGTTGCTCATTTTTGATATCCCAATCCCTACTTACAAGTACAGCCAGCTAACAATTCCCACATTCATGTCTCAATTCCAAAGATTCTAGCTGCAAAAACACAGGAAATTGCTAAATAGCAACTATATACTACGGTAATTGTATCAAGATACCGTATAATATTCTTAGTCATACTCCCAGCACAGGAATGTTGCTATCAAATATCGGCAACATTCCAAAGGCACAGGCGAGTGCGAACACTACCCTACAGATCGAACTCTGGAGAATATATATGGGCTATAAACATATAGAAGTTAAACAAGTAGCTGGTTTCATTGGTGCCCAAATCAATGGCGTAGACCTTTCCCGTCCTCTTTCTGATGAGCAAGTCAAAGAAATTCGTAAAGCCCTATTGAAATGGAAAGTTGTGTTCTTTCGTGGTCAAAACATCGACCATGCTGCCCAAGTTGAGTTCACATCTCGTTTTGGCGAAGTGACTTTCGCCCATCCCCTCGGAGAGATTGAACCTGTACCGGGATTTCCCCAGCTCAAACCTGTAGACCGTAAGCTCTATGAAAAGCAGTATGGTTTTCGTAGTGGAGGCCCCTGGCACACAGACGTAACAGCGGCTATTAACCCACCAGCAGCGTCAGTTTTACGCGCAGTTAATGTCCCCAGTTTCGGTGGTGACACCCAGTGGAGTAATCTGGTTGCCGCTTATGAAGGACTGTCAGCACCCTTACGGGCGCTAGCAGATACATTAAAAGCGGAACATCGCTTCAATGGCGGTGGGTATCAGCCCCACAATGGTAAATTCGACGAGCGCATTGGTGTTAATCCACTAGTTTCTATTCACCCAGTCGTCAGGGTTCATCCTGAGACTGGTGAACGTGCGTTGTTCGTTAATCCTGGTTTCGTCTCGCACATTGTTGATGTGTCACCACAAGAGAGTAAGCTACTGCTGGAGTTGTTCTTTAACCAAATCACCAAGCCTGCTTATACCACCCGCTTCCGTTGGAATAACGGTGATATTGCCTTCTGGGACAATCGCGCCACCGTACATTTAGCTCCTCAAGATTTGGATCATTTAGATGTCGAACGTCTCCTTTATCGCACCACTATTACTGGCGATGTTCCAGTAGGGGTTGATGGTTTGCGTTCAGAAGTGGTTCAAGGTGAGGCGTTCAGCGCAGAAGTACCAAGCGTCTTCAAGCAGAAAGTTGAGTCTAAGGCAGCACAACCAGTGCTTTCGTAAAGCTAAGTCCTGGGTGCTGAGTGAATTAAAAAGTACTTACTATAGCCGCAGTCACACCCTTTTGGACAGTGTTGATTCCTCAAAGCTTTGAAGTAACTAGGTTTACACTCAGCACCGACTAAACGCCCTACTATCGCGCTTAAGCTCTTTGCTACCAAAGAGCAAATTATTCACCTTGAAGGTGCGCCATTTCAGTTCTTTTTCAAAGCTATACAAGGGTATTTACTCCTGTATAACTACCTACACAGCAGGTTGACAACCAAGCCGAAGAATAGAACCTTCTAATCAATTCGGCAAGCTTGCAGAGGTTTTGCTAAACGGTATCAGCGTCAACATGAGGTAGAGAGTTATGGTCAGACGGCAAATTGGAAAATACTCAATATCCAGACGTGATTTACTTTACGCTTTCTATGGCTTAGTATCTTTTACTACGTTAGTCAGCTGTCAATCAAACAATGGCAGTACGGGCAATAGCAGTTCAAATAACAGCAGTAAAAGCTTGAGTACTAATACTACTAGTAATAGTAAAAGCACTACCAAGCTCGTTCGACTTGGCTACCAAGTTTCAGGGGATTTGACCCACGAAAAAGGCGTAATTGAAAAACGGCTGGCTCCTCAAGGAATAGGTGTTACTTGGTCTCAATTTGTGTCTGGCCCGCCGCTATTAGAAGCGTTAAATGTTGGTAGCATCGACTTAGGACCTACAGGCGAAACGCCACCTATTTTTGCTCAGGCTGCGGGTACTGATTTGATTTATGTAGTTAACATGCCGCCCGGTACTGGCGAAGGTTCAGCGATTATCGTACTCAAGGATTCTCCCATTAGAACACTGGCAGAGCTTAAAGGTAAAAAAGTTGCCTACTCCAGGGGAACAGCTCAGACCTATTTTGTCGTAAAAGCGTTGGAAGATGTAGGACTGAAAATCAATGATATTCAATCAGTGAACCTGGCCATTGCGGATGGAAGGGCAGCATTTTTAAACAAGACAGTTGATGCTTTTGTAGAAGGCGACCCTAATCTGATTAAGCTCCAACAAGAAGGTAGCATTCGAGTCTTGCGAAACGCCCAAGGAATTAGTACGCCAGGGAGTTATTACCTAGCTTCACGGAATTTTGCAATTAATAATACTGAGCTATTAAAAACAATTTTGTCAGAGTATTACCAAATTGGGCAGTGGGCAAATAAAAATAGGCGCGCAGCAGCTGAAATTCTCGCACCGAAGGTCAAGACTGATGTAGACACTATGGAGTTGACGTTGACGAGAAGAAAATTTGACATGAAACCGATTACTAAAGAAGTAATCAGTGCCCAACAAAAGGTTGCGGATCTTCTGTATCAACTCAAAGTTATACCAAAACAAGTTGATGTTCGAGGTGCAACCCTAACTACCCAGCAGTATGCAGCGATTACACCGGATGCTGTTAGGAATAAGGCTTAAGCTTTAAGAGAGCAAACTTGGTGTACCACACACCTACTGCACAGTATAGTTGGACAAATGTGTTAGCCCAGGCAAATAAGTGATGCCTGCAACAGTAAACTACGCGATTACCGTATAATTGTTAGTTAACCTAACAATTAGAAAAACATATAAAAACTTCCCTCATGAAAATTTGGAATGGACAACTAGGCGATCGGATCAGTAAGACCATTTATCGCTATTCACCCGCCTTTCGTTGGCGTAATTTTCGCCTGTTTTTTGGGGGACAGTTACTATCAATGTCCGGGACATTTATGACCCAGCAGCTAACTATTCCTTGGCTAGTATACGATTTGACTAAATCGGCTTGGTTGTTAGGAGTTGCAGGGTTTGTACAATTTTTACCTACGTTATTACTGATTCCCTTTTCCGGCGTATTGTCTGATCGCTGGAGTCGTCGTGACTTGTTAATGCTAGTGCAGATATTGGGAATTAACGTTTCCTTAGCTTTAACGATTCTTACGTTTACGAATTGGATTACGTTTCCCATCTTATTGATACTGAGTGTTCTCAATGGTTTGCTCAAGGGATTAGATATGCCTGTGCGCCATACAATCGTCACCGAAACCGTAGACGATCACGCTGATTGGAGTAATGCGATCGCCTTGAATTCAGTGATGTTAAGTTCATCTCTGGTATTAGGGCCGGCTATGGGCGGGATTTTGATTGCGACCTTCGGGGTAAAGTATTGTTTTCTTTACGATACCCTCAGCTATATTCCTGCTATCTTTACCCTGCTAGCAATGCGGCTTGAAGCCAGACCTACGCAGACCTTTACAAACCTGAGCGATACTTTGCTGAAATTGCAGGAGGGCTTTGAATATGTCTCCAAATTCCAGCCAATTAGAGCAATTTTATTAATACTGGCATTACAAGGTTCAGTCGGGATGTCTCATGTCGCACTCATGCCCATCTTCGCAGCTAAGATTTTAAATGGGGATGCAACTACGATGGCTCACCTCAGTACTTCAGCGCCGATTGGTTCGTTGTTTGCTTGTTTGTATCTGAGTGTCAGACGAGGGATTGTGGGCTTAGACCGTTTGATTGTAATCGCTCAAATTTTAATCGGGATGAGTCTGATCTCTTTCTCACTATCGCGTCAAGTTGGGCTGTCCATAATCATACTGGTGTTTGTAGGCTGCTTTAGCATCCTTGAGATTACGAGTTGTAATATGATTATCCAAACTTTAGTTGCCGAGGATAAGCGTGGACGGGTAATGAGTTTTTATGCCTTAGCAATGGTGGGTACAATGCCCTTTGGGAATCTGTTAGCTGGAACCTTAGCACATAATTTTGGTGCAACTAATGCCTTGATTGTCTGTGGTAGTCTAATTATTTTAGGTGCGCTATGGTTCTCTAGACAATTGCCTGGAGTGAGCCATTGGATCGCTGGAGAAAAAAGTCGCTTCTCTTTTAAATGACCAGCGATCGCTGAATTATCTATAGTCAGTAAATTATTGTTTTAATCTGGAACCACAATATTTTCTAAACCCTTTTCTGCTGGTGGATATTGTGGGTTGATTGCCTCTAGAGTGTCTGCGATCGTTCGAGCTACTACCAAGTTACGATACCACTTATTGTTTGCAGGTATGACATACCAGGGAGCATGAGCAGTCGAGCAATTGTTAATCATGTCCTCAAATGCCGTTTGGTAGTCATCCCAGAGCACCCGCTCTTTTAAGTCGTTGCTGGAAAACTTCCAGTGCTTATCTGGATCTTCTAGCCGACTTTCCAAACGCCGTTTTTGTTCGTCTTTAGAAATATAAAGAAAAAACTTGATAACAGCAATGTTGTTGAGTGTCAGCATATGCTCAAACTCGTTAATCAACTGATAGCGATCGCGCCAAATATCCTCTGGTACTAGCTGTTTGACTCGTACAATTAACACATCTTCGTAATGAGAGCGATTGAAGATGCTAATCATCCCCCGTTGTGGTGTCCGTTGGTGGTAGCGCCAGAGAAAATCATGGCTTATTTCTTCATCGCTGGGCTTTTTGAATGACCAAACCTGACAGCCTTGTGGATTTAGACCACTGAATACATGTTTGATAGTACCATCTTTACCCCCGGTATCCATCGCTTGCAGCACGATTAGCAAACTGCGGTGGTGTTGAGCATATAACCGTTCTTGCAAATTTTGCAGTCGTTGACGCTGCTTTTCTAGTTCTTCCTCAACGTGCTTCTTTTTCTTGTAGTCCTCGCAAGCATTTGGATCGAAATTGGCTAAGGTGATGGGCTGTCCGGGGTGGACTCGGTAGCGAGGATAGTCTGGTTTAGGCGGTGGCTCATCTACAACGATTTTTTCAGGTGCCATTTCTTGGGCATACTCAGTTGTAATCTTTGCTGCCGCTTGTTTTGTCTTATAAGATTCTGCTGATGTTGCGTTACTGGTGGGAGTTGAATTATCATTTTTTGAACTATTTGACTGGCTCATAGGTTCTTTTAACTTAGATAGGATTTACCGTGCAATATCCTTAGTTTGCTCAATTTATTCAAGGGTATCCACCTCAATTTGATGCCAAGAGTTATTCATGTATCCCTTAAAATTCCAAATCGTTCTAACATCTTCTGGCTGAGTATTACCAGCCCAATCCCAAGCACGCACAATAACTCGGTTGTTGCTATTTTTGAGATTTACTTGGCTACGCCAAAATTGCCAAGCCCAGGGATGCTGTGATTCTTCAAGCTCTGCTTGCATCCAAGTTTTTCCGCCATCGGTGGATAGCTCTACGCATTTAATAGTGCAATCTCCAGGGGCGATCGCATACCCCTCAATTAAGATAGGGTTTGTCAGTATTTTCTCTCCATCTAATGGATGGCAGATTACAGAATTAACGCTTAGCTCTCCTAATATCTGTCCTTTAGTCCAATCGACCGTCTGTGATTGTACTTCTGGTGGGAAGAGTTTATAAGCATATTGCTGAAAGTAGTTACTAGAAGGACTAGTTTGCAGCGTAATGCTCGATAACCATTTAACGCTACGAGCGCCAATATAACCAGGTACTACAACCCTTAATGGGAAACCATGCTCAGAAGTTAAAGGCTCACCGTTCATCTCATAGGCTAAGAGAACCTCTGGACTCATCGCCTTCTCAATCGGAATAGAACCCCCAAAGCCGAATTTCTTACCTTCTTTTTCAACTTCATCGAAACTGCTAAAGGCAACATGTTGAGCATCGGCTTCGATTCTGGCTGCTTGCAGTACCTCAAAAAGTGGAACGCCGCCCCAGACTGCGTTGCTAACTGCTCCTGCACTCCAAGGTTCTTCACCTTCAATCGGCTTGGCTTCGATCAACTCATCACGCYGATTGCCAGCACAGTAAAGCGTTGCCATAACTGTACGTTTCGGGAATTTTTCTCGAATTTCATTTAATGAAAAATGGAGTGGCTGACCTACACTGCCATTAATAGACAAACGATAGTTGATTGGATCGATATTAGGAATCGAACCGTGATTGCGGATGTAAAATAATTCTTTCGGTGTGACAAAGTTTTGCCGTAGCAGCTTCAACGGTGGTTCTGCGTTTAAAGGTATCTGCTCTCGGATAATTAGGTCTGAATGCTTAATCATGGTGCTTGTATGATTTCTTATTGAGAATAATTTCCCCTTTCTTATTAATCTTTAATGGATTTTTAGGAAAAGCTTGATTATTTAAATAACGCATAAGTTTCACAGTCCGAAAATCCTGATCTACTTGAGGAATTCCCTGTCTATCCATGCGAATCGGAATAATTTTACTTGATACCAAATTTCCAACTGAATTGAGTTTGACTTCTAAAATCAGTGAGTCACCTGTTTGAGCATTTGTAGATAAAGTTCGATATCCTAAAAAATTTCCTAAAGAATAAGCTATGATTTTTTTCTGATAAATTTCCATCGCTCTTGGTACATGAGGTCCGTGTCCCAGTACTAAGTCGGCTCCCGCATCAACCATTTTTCGGGCAAAGTTGATTGAATTACCTCGGTTTTCTTCATAAAAAAACTCCGTCTGATTCTTAATATGTAGTGCCTCTGTTCCTTCAGATCCAGCGTGCATCGATACTATTACAATTTTGGCATTCTTTTTAGCTTTTACTACGAGTTTTTTGGCTACTGCTAAATTCTGGATGGAATTATACATTTCATAAGGAGAAAAACCAATCATTGCCACAGAAATATTGTTAGGTTTTAGATAGAGAATTTGATTTTTATGACCTAATGTAGCAATACCCACAGCCTCAAGATTCTTCTTTGTATCTTTAAACCCTACTAGACCAAAGTCCATTGCATGGTTATTCGCCATATTGAAGACATTAAAACCAGCTTTAGCAAATAGCTGAGCATATATAGGTGGAGAGCGAAATGCAAAGACTTGTCCTCGACTAATATCTTTAGTAGTGTAAGGATAATTAGTTAGACTACTTTCAAAGTTCCCAAACAATATATCAGCTCCTTGCAAGTGAGTTTTCACTAATTTTGGTAATAATTGCTCCGGAAACCGAGGTAATCTGTAGTTAGGAAAATTAGTACCAGGAATAATGTCTCCAACAGCTTTTATAGTAATCGTCTTGAGAAAGGTTTGTTTTTTGGATGTTGGTGGCGTAGATTCAGGTACAACTAATGGTAATAAGCTAGGTTCAACGGGTGTAGTCGCAGCATTTGTTGGCTGCGATTGCCCCACTCTAATCACGACTCCGGCACCAATACATAGATAAAAAAACACACCAATAAAAGCAAACGAAACTGTTTGCCCTAAACTGGAATTATCCATCGTTCACTCCTCACACGATGGCATTAGTTTATCCTAAAAATCTGTGCTGGCAGTGTATATTTTAATATTATTGACAAATATCTGGCTAAGTAATTACTGAAGTATATTTATTATAATTTTTAGAGTATTTTTTCAAAAACTTTTAACTACTTCTCTCTATCTAACTTATCTTGGATAGCTTGACGAGAGAATTCAGAAGGGTCACCTTTAGCCTTCACTGCTTGCTTCATTGATTCGGTGCATTTAAAGCTAATAGAAGTTGTCATAGACCCCTCTCCCTTGCGTTGACCGGGTTCTAAATTCTCAGGAGTTCCCTTACTATTGATAACGAAAACGGAGAGGGGGGGATTCGAACCCCCGTTGGGTTTCCCCAAAACGCATTTCGAGTGCGTCACCATGAACCGCTCGGACACCTCTCCAGCTATTTATTTATAGATTTGAGATTTAGATCTAAGTTCAAATCTAGGTAAATTAGGGAAATTTTAGTGCATCCCCTACACTATCATAGCATTGTGACTAGAGTATTTTATTGGCTAATAGTTGAGCGATCGCCATAGCTGAAATCCTCTATTTTTGCTTTAGTTCTGAAGTTAGATCAATTTTTACTTTTTATTTAGTACTCAGCACAGGCTAAACGCCCCATTACTACCAACAGAACAGTTTGAGTGACTTCTGTTTGCGTCAGTTTTAACAATCGGTCTTCAACTTAAACTTATATTAATCTCACAGTCGGCAATCCTTAAAATAGCAATGTTCACAACCGCACGAAGCCTAGTCCGTGGTAGACATCGCTGCTTTCAATGTCAAGCTAGGATCTACTCGAACACTATGCAGCATACAGTCTGAGGTTTTGCATGAAAGTAGCAGTATTCAGTACGAAAGCCTACGACCGGCAGTTTTTGTCAAGTGCAAATTCTCCCACCGAACATGAGTTAGTGTTTTTTGAACCTCGTTTAAATCGCGATACCGCTATCCTCGCTGCTGAATTTCCCGCTGTTTGCGTATTCGTCCATGACCAGGTTGATGCGCCAACTTTAGAGCTTTTAGCTTCACGAGGAACTCACCTAGTTGTCCTCCGCTGTGCTGGATTTAACAATGTAGACTTACAAGCAGCAGCAGACTTAGGGATTACTGTTGTGCGTGTTCCCGCCTATTCACCCTATGGCGTAGCAGAACACGCTGTGGGATTAATTTTGAGCTTAAATCGCAAAATTCATCGTGCTTATAACCGCGTCCGAGAAAGCAATTTTTCTTTAGATGGACTTTTAGGATTTAACTTACATCAGCGTACAGTAGGGATTATTGGCACTGGGAAAATCGGTCTAATTTTAGGACAGATAATGAAGGGATTCGGCTGTAATATCCTCGCTTATGATGTGTATCACAATCGAGAATTGGAAGCCTTAGGTGGAAAGTATGTAGAATTGCCTGAGTTATTTGCCACCTCTGATATTATCTCTTTGCATTGCCCCCTGACTCCAGAAACACATCATTTGATTGACGCTGAAGCTATAGAACAAATCAAGTCGGGCGTGATGCTAATTAATACTAGCAGAGGAGCGCTGATTGATACCCAAGCAGTGATTGAAGGACTAAAGTCTGGTAAAATTGGCTATCTCGGTGTTGATGTCTACGAACAAGAATCAGAATTGTTCTTTGAAGACTTGTCTGGCGAAATCATTCAGGATGATATTTTCCAGCGCTTGACAACATTTCCCAATGTACTGATTACCGGACACCAAGCGTTTTTTACAGCAGAAGCTCTCTACAAGATTGCAGAGACGACTTTTGCTAATATTACCGATGTTGAACAAGGTCGCCCCTGTGCGAATGAAATCCGCGAACCGAAAGGTAACTAGCGGCGCTACTTCGCCAACCGATATACCCGTGATTATGGATGAGAAAGATGAGGAGATCGGGAAACAAGCTTAGAATACCCGCAGCCGTGTAGCTGAAAATTTCTAATTCTATTTTGCTGCTATTGTCTACTTATCTGGGAATAATAGCTTTGTAGATTACCGCTATTCCAAAAAAAATTAACCCTCAGCTTACCACTGGGGGCTTTTTTGTTTGGCAAAATGGCAGATCTGCCAATTAGAGGCTTGCTATGGTATTTGAGTAGGATACATTCCATGCGAAAAAGTACTGACTTGCATTACCCCTGGTTAACTTCCAGGGGTTTTTATTCAAACTTGGTCAGAATTTAGCACTCACGATTTAAAAATCAGATTTGACAGGCATTGGGGAGCGTGCGCCATAGCATGAGATACTTTTCTACCTCACGTTGGCGTAACTCAAGGTAGAGAAGGTAAAATCTACTGTAAATTGGTAAAACTAAATTACCAATTATGGTATAGTTTCTCTGCATAAAACATAATTTCTTCATTTGGCAGTCTAATTTTTGGTTTTTGCCGAGGATATAAACTTTCAACTGCACCTGTATCCTGTTCTATGACTTTAGCTGCTACTTGTAAAACGGAATTTTTATAGAACAATTTTGCCAAAGGATTGTTTACTTGAGCATACATCAAAATGAAGGTCTTAGTTGTTTTTTGTGTTTGAGGGTAGAGAATGTGAATTTGAGCAATATCACCAATAGGGGTTTTAGCAAAGAAAGCTGTAGTTGAAGGAAAAGCGTATTCGAGTGTGTTACTAAGAATTTTGGGAAAGATTCCTAAAACTGGATTTTTAATAATTTCTCCTAGTGTATTTTTGGCTCTTTTCAAATCTTGTTTGACTACAGCATAATATCCTGTTTCTTCAAAAGAAGTTACATCACAAGACGTGATTTTAAATAGTTCTTTATGAGTACCGTTTTGGTGATTATAGTCGTAGTTAACCATTAGATTACTCAAAAAATCTCCCTGAATACTTTTTTCGCCAGTTACCCCAAGAAATTTGTAGTTATCTACAATTCTCTGATGTAAATCTGGGATAGGTAATCTTGGCTCAAATCCACAATATGTCCAGATGCAATCGTTACTAATAATTAGCTCTAATGGTTTGATAATTAGCTGATTACCTTTTTTATCGTCTTGATAAAGTCTCCCTTGTCCATCAAATTCTAGTGCATGAAAAGGACAAGTAATAGTATCTCTTTCTTGACAAATCCAGCCAGATGATAAGGGTGCTTGCATGTGAGGACAGATGTTATCAAGGGCAAAAACTTCACCTTTTTGGTTTTGCCAAATTACATAATCATGCCCATTTAAAGTGATTTGATGAGGTTTATTTATTCCTAATGTAGATTTGTGCGCGATTAACCAAGGTGCGCCAGGTAAAATTGCTTGCATTTTTCTTCCAAAATTTGAAAAATTGATTGATTTATTAACAAATAATTCAGAGGTCGGTTGTCAATCTTAAAAGTTAAAATTTGTGATTAACGAGTAAGTAGCGCCTGTCCTCCCATTGCTCTTTTAAATATCAATTGGGATAATTAAGGTTTAGTTAGGAATGGACAAGATAATACTACCGAGCATTGCTCGGTTAACTTCGACTTCTGTATGGCTGGATTACAAAGAAAAGCTATTAACTAATTTTTTAGTTAATTAATACCAATTTAATAAACTTCATCTTTTGTGTCAACTAGTAACCAATTTTTTAGTTAAGATGTTTTCGTTAAGCTGATGGAGCAACGTGGGTCGTTCAACGCAATCAAAACTTTCAGATAAAAAACCTCGCCAGGTGCGGGATGCAGAGGCGACGAAAAAGCAGATTCTTGATGCGGCAGAAGCAGAATTTGCTAGAAATGGACTTAGCGGGGCGCGAACGGAGGCGATCGCCAAAGGTGCAGGTGTCACCACAGCGATGATTTACTACTACTTCCAGAGCAAGGAAGGACTATATCAAGCTGTGCTGCAACGCCCAGCGCTAGAAATGCACGAAGTTCTTCAGCAGTTAAATTTCGATAATTTCCCACCAGAGGAGGCGTTGAAGCTGCTTGTTAAAGAAGCGATCGCCTACGAAGCAGCTCATCCACACCGAGGGATGCTTTGGTTCCAAGAGGCAAACCAAAATCAGGGAAAGTATTTCAAACAGGGGAATTGGCAAGAAAATTTTGCCTATCTGATCAGGATTTTAGAGCGAGGGATGGCAGAAGGTTGTTTTCGTCAACTCGATCCATTTCTCACCACCCTACATATTATTGGGGTTTGTAATTTATACTTCAATGCCTACGAAAACATCAAGCACACTAGACCAGATTTAGAATTGCTGAGTCCAGAAATGATTGAGCAGCATACTCAAGCAGCAGTGAATTTTATTTTGGCTGCTGTACTACGTACTGGAGATTAGAGATTGAATCCAGAATTTTGATTATAAATACAAACTTTTTAAAGGGTAAAAAATATTTTGCTTTGAATTAAATGCATATGCTTGAAGATAAGATTTCTGAAAATTAGTGAGTTTGTTTTTTAAATCTATAAGACCTGACCATCCTGAATTTAAATATTTTAAACCATAAAGCTTGGAAACATCTGGTCTCGCCTGTCCTATAGATAGGATATCAACTACTGTCAAAGCATTAGATTCATTTGTGTAAGCTAATATTACGGCATCTGCTACTCTTGTTGGTAGTTTAGCCCATCCACTAATTTGAAAAAAACCATTTTGGTCTTCTTGTATGGAATCAATATAACCCCATTCACCCTGATGAGATATTTTTATATCTTTAACGATTCCAGGGCGGAAGATATTTAATTGACTCAGATTTTTAAATCTTGTAATTACTAAATTTAAACCAGAAGAATCTATAGGCTCAACAAAGGGAAATAGCGCCATAATACAATCATCTTTTTGATAAATATTGACTAACTGAATACAACTTTTGCCATAGTTATAGTGATACTGCCATTCTTGTAATCCATATAAAATTTTAGTTGGATAATTCTTATTAATATAAAAGGCAGTTATTACGCCTAAAAGATAAAGACTCAAATTCTTAAAATGTTGATTATATTTATTTTTATATTCTAGTAAATATAAAATAATTACCATTATTGATAATGGTAGATAAGCTAAGTGAATAATATAATCAACTCTTACTGCATGGCTATTTGCAGGAGTAGACATTGGTAATCTAGTAATAGTATTTACTATTCCTAATACAATCGTGTAAAATCCAATAATAAACCATACTATAATTTCTTGTTTAATAAATTTTAAATTTAAAATTAGTAACAAAGTGAAAGTAATCAATAAAACTAATCCGATAAATATATCTAATTCATAATATTCTCCCAAAATGTTCCCCAAAAATGCTAAAAAATAACTTATGATATCTTGCCAAGAACATTTAAATATTTCACTTGGTTTTGTATGATAAGACGGTTGAATATAATTTATAAAATAAAAAATACTTGATATTGTAAATAATCCGATAAATAAACCTGAAGATTTAAATTTATCATTTAAGCTAAGTTGGTTGTTAAAAATAATAAATAACAGTGAAATGACCCATATAACAATGCCTCCAGAAAAAGAATACTGTGAGATTACACAGAAAATGGAATATAGCCATACTTTGAGTTTCTGATTTATATTTAATCTAAAAATTATTGCATTTATTATTAAACAAGCATCAGGAATAAGTCTATGTATAGTGATACCTCGCAACCATCGACTAAAAGAGGACGGTGATAATAATAAAAAATCATAAACTATTAGAAGAAATACATTTTTAAAGAAACGTTTATTTGTTAATGATAATAAAAAATAAATTAAAAGTGACATAAAAAAAGCAAAATGTAATCCCATGATCATTTCTGCTTTCACGTTCCATTCGTTTAAAATTCCGGCAAGAATAACAAATATTAAATTGGGAATCAATTTTCTACTTTCATTATGTTGTTTATCAAGTATTGCAAAAGATAATTGATTGTTGAAAAAACTTTCTATTTGTTCGCCAGGCACTTTCCATTGATCTAGTATTGGAATGTTTACACCATACAAATATATAATCAATATCCATATCCCATATATAGTTAATGGCAATAAAAATACTAAGTTACGTTTTTGAAAAACTAAATTATTGATATTATTTATCATGTACATGATTAGATTTCGCTATTTATTGTATATGAGCTAAATCTCTATCTCATTTATTCATGACTGAATTGATGTTCTAGCCTTCAACTTAGGATAAGCAATGCGTTTGTGATTAAATTGCTGCCAAACATCTACAAATATCTGGGCAATTTGTGACATTTCTTCCCGTGTTAATCCTGAATCTACAAGTTGATTGTCTTGCCACCTGGCACGTAAAATATTATTCAACATTGTTAAAGCTTGTTCGGTGGAGACATCTTTAGGCGATTGCTCCTCTTCTTTCTCACTAGACTTTGCGCTGACGCTACTTCCCTTTAAGGGTACAGGACGTTTCCCCGAAGTTGCTCCTTGGAGCGATCGCAGCGCTGCTTCGCAAGCATCCGCCAACATGACAATTCCTGTTTCCCGCGATTGGGGAATCGGCCCCTCATAGCGAAAATCTGCTTCATTTACCGTTAAATTTGGATCTTCTTGAGCCATTTGCTGGGCTTGGTGGTAAAAATAGGCAATTAGCATTGTTCCCTGATGCTCTGGAATAAAAGCTTGAATTGCTGTGGGTAAAAGGTGTTTACGTGCCATCACCAGCCCTTCACTTACATGCTTTTTGATAATTTCTGCACTTTTCCAAGGGTCTTTAATTTCTGTATCGTGTTTATTTGGCCCCCCCATTTGATTTTCAATAAACCCAAGGGGGTCATGCATTTTTCCAATATCATGGTATAGTGTACCAGCCCGAACTAATTCAACGTTACATTTGAGTTGTTTGGCAGCAGCTTCGGCAAGGGTAGCCACAAAGAGTGTATGTTGAAAGGTTCCGGGAGTTTCAGTTGCCAATCGTTTGAGTAAAGGGCGATTAGGGTTCGCCAATTCTGCTAAGCGAATGGGAGTGACTAAATCAAAAAGTCTTTCTAGATAAGGACTCAACCCTAAAGCGACAACACTCCAAACAAAACCTGATGAAGCAAATAACCCTGCTTCTCGGATGACAATATACCAAGTTGAACCAAAGACTTGTCCAATTAACACTTTCACAATCAAGTAAATACCGCCTTGAGTTAAAGCGATAGCCACACCCAATAATGCCAATTCCTCACGCGATCGCAATCTTTGGGCGATGCAACTACCTAATATTCCTCCTGCTAAACCTGCTAAAAGTGCAGCTTTGCCCATATCCAAGGTGATTGCTAATATCGGCGACAGCAGTCCGACAACTGTCAGCCCCAAAGTAGCGCCGTAAAAGCTTCCCAACAATAAACCAAGGGCGCTCCAACTAGTGTAGGGCAATCCCATGACGATTACTCCTGGTACGCTCAGAGCCAGCAGTAACACCAAAAGGCGATCGCGTTGTCGCAGTTTGTAATTAATGTGTCGTTCTACCCAAACAAAAATGCCAATGGCGACGATAATAATGCTTCCTAACTTCACCAACTCTAACCACTTGATTTCCCAGCGAATCAAATGATAATGCTGCAACACCTCAAAATCCCAGGCACTAATCTGCTCTCCTTTTTTGACAATTGCTTGACCACGGTGTACATTCACCATCACGGGTGATACCCCAGCAGCAGCTTTTTGAGCTTTTTCTCTGCTTTGTTGTTCATCTATTTGCAGATTTGGTTGGAGTACAGCTAACAACAGTTTGCTTGCTAAGGGTTCAGCATCTTCAGGGACAAAGGTGTGGACTTGTAAGCTCACCGCATCTTGTACAATATTTGGTGGCAGTCCTTGGGGGATGCCTTGGGTGAGAATCCGCTGGGCAGTTTGATGGATTCCTGTTTGTGTATTTTCCCACTCCAAATCTGACAAGTCTAGGAGCAGGGATTCCTCGTATGTTGTTTCTGGACTAGCACTCTCCAACTGTAGAAGTTTGGCAGTGGCGAGTGTGTATTTTTGGCGTACTTGGGAAATTTGGGCAATCAATGAGGATAAGCTTTTCTCAGAAATTCTCAGTTGATAATCTTCTAATTCTTTTATTGCTTGAGTAAAGTCAGTATTTTGATAAAATGACGCTACCTCGGTAGTCTGGGAATCAGATTTAGATTTGGATGGTGTAGTGCTTGGCTGGCCTACTTGATTCGGTGCAGCTATAGATGATGAACGGGATGAGGTGATTCGTCCTGTTATTTTTCGGTACTGGTTTCGATGATTTTTTACCGCCGCTAGCACCGTTTGCCATTCTAAATCAGAGCAAGAACGAAGGTAACGCTGGGTAGATCTGGACAAAACTACAGTATCAAAAAAAGGAAAAGCTCCAGCAATGGTACGAATTTTGTTGCCATCATCTAAAAGTTGTTGCAGATTTTCGTCGATCTGTTGATTGATTCGCACATCAACCATCAACACTGGAATAAAACTTTTACTAGCAACTTTACGCTTGGCGTCTGTTTTTTTCTGATCTTCGATGCTAGTTGTATAGGGCGCTCTAATTGTCTGGAGTGCGGGATTGCCTATTTGGAGTTGCGTTTGATTRTAGAATTTATGACCTATAACTCCTGTTAACGAGACTACAGCGATCGCCAAAATCACCAAATATCGCTTTCCATGTACCCAGTGGCAACCAACTGTATAAATAYTACTCTGAGTTTTGACTGATTTTGCCATTGACTTTAGCGCTGTTTCTGGTTTTTTGCGTTCGCTTTTGTCATTGGTTTTTGATAAAAACAAGATTACATTTGTGAGGATAGCTCTTAAAAGTTCCTTTTTATGGCTTGTGCCTTTAGGACTTTTAATTCTCCCAAGTAACTTTCCCTTACGGCGTAATAATGTGTACCATCGCCGCCAGTAAGACAATTCCTGGGTGAAGAACTGCAAAAATTGCTCGGTCGTTTTCATTATCTCTGCCTGCAATTGCTGACTTTGATAAGCTAATGAGCATTATAATTTTCCAGGATGGTTCCCTTGTAGTCACATCAAGTCCTGGTAATTACTTAATTATTAGAATCTCTAAGCCTCAGATCTAATAATAAGTGTTTAACCCGACATAATATAGGGGGCTTCAACCCTAGTTTTATGCAACTTGAGTTCATTAGCTCAACTCAAACAAAACAATCATCAGGGAAGTCCAATATGTGGCTACTGTTGCAACTACAGTTGCGGAAGTTACCTACACAATTGGGTCGAGGGTTTGCTGAAAAATCTCAGTATAGAATACTGTTAATGTTGGCAGTTTGGCATCCGCACTGTTATTTGCTGAAAATAGCATTAATGTAACCGARTAACACGAGGAGCTGCGTAAACTGAAAGCGTTACCCTAGACATGGTACATCCCTGTTGTGTTAACTCCTTTGGATGTAAGCGAACGTTATCATACAATCCTGACCACACAGCCACAAGTGCATCAGCTAATTCTAACATTTGGTCAAAGCTTGTCAGTTCGGATGCTGGTAAATTCCTCTGTAAAAACAATCGCCAATTTAGAGGAATTCCTGCTGTAGTGTTATACGCGCCTGATAAAGCCGCAGTAATTACACTTGTGGAGTGTGCCATTAAACGGGTACCATCTTGGATGGCATCATCATTTTTCGTAGCTCGTAAAACTGCAAGGCGAAAATCTTCCAATGTACTCAAAAAGCAGTAAAATGCGATCGCAATCGTGTTACTAAGCTTTTCTTTGCTAGCAAACTCGGTTTGCACTCTTTCTAGTCCAGCCCCTTGTGCTAATAAATTCTGAATTCTTAATAGTTTTTTCGGTATTGATGTCGGCGTTTCTCCTAAAAAGGAAATTATTTGCGGAATCAAGGTTAAAGGGTCGAGTTTCTCAGTCAAAGCTAGAGCGATCGCATACCCTACCGCTAGTGTTCCATCACGTACTACTGGGTCATCATCCCAGATTTGCAGTACATCTAGCAAGTTTTGTCGTAGCTTAATTGGATTTTCGTGAAAAAAAAGTGCCACTGGTAATGTGGCAAGAATGATGTTTGTTGGAGCAGAATCAAGAGAAGCTTTTTGCTGACGCGCTATCCAATCATTTAAATCTAATCTACTCAAGCTAATTAAACTCTCGATACCCACAACCATTGCCATTATGCCATTGGAATAATTTTGAGGCTGTATTCCCCTACCAAAAGCTAAATTTTCCCCCAATAATACTCCGAGTAAAGTACCTCTAAACCGACTTACAAGAGAGTAACGCATTATAATTTTGGATTTTAGTTGCACCTTTAAGGCGCTAGAAGCGGAACTAACATTTTAAATTGAAGATATAAATCTCAATTCTCAAATCAATTCATATTTTACGCCTATATGCTTCTTAAATGATGCACTAGTGCCTGTAAGCCTAATATATAACTTTGAAAGCCAAAACCACTGATTTGCCCAATTGCTACTGGGGCAATATAAGAATGATGGCGGAAATCTTCCCGACGATAAATATTACTCAGATGTACCTCTACTGTAGGCAAGTTAACCCCAGCGATCGCATCTCGCAATGCCACACTTGTATGGGTATATGCCCCTGGATTAATCAAAATTCCTTGATGTTGTCCCCAGGCCCCATGAATAGCATCTACTAAAATTCCTTCATGATTTGACTGCATGGGAAAAACTTTCGCCTGTAATTTTGATCCTTCTTGTTCTAACAGGCGGTTAATTTCTGCTAATGTCAACCAGCCATAAATTCCAGGTTCTCGCTGTCCTAGCAAATTTAAGTTTGGCCCGTGCAGTGCCAGAATGCTTAAGGGTTCCAACGTCGAATTTAGCACTTTTGCTTTTTGCTAGCGACGACGCGAGCGATCGTTCACGGGAATCGGAATCAGTTCCGGTTCCGGCTCAGCCTCTGGTCCTAAAAGGCTCTCAATTAGCCTACGTGTTAATTCCTTAAGCTTTTCTAGCACCTTTTCTATATAGTCCATGAACCGATCGCTCCTGAGATACTACCTCAATTTTCGATTAACAAGTACGCAGTGAGTTGCGTATTTTTGCACCTCTAACTTTTGACCGAGCTAATAGAAAATCCCACATTTGGGACATCAGCCACTTCACGAATTCAGGTTTCGTATTTTTTGAGCCAAAAATGCTGGCAATTGCTGGCATTTTCGCGTTGTAACAAATCTGGAAGTGTCGGCACTTTCCAGTGCACAAGCTGATACGACAGACCTGGCCGCCTTCTCCAAAAAAAGTGGAGATCCTACTTTTTACAGTATCACACTTGCAACCTATACAAGTGCATCCTACCAAGGATGGGTATTAAGGGTCAACAGTCAAGGGTAGGTGGTAGTTGAGCAAGCTACCGATTGAGACTGACGCTTTGAGCCTTGGTAGGCTATCCAAAATCGCAAATTGAAAATCTAAATTTGTTAACCTTGTGTGCCCTTTTTTTTCGTAGCTGCGGTTGATGACTTAGCAGTTGACTTCGCTCTCGAACTGGTTGATTTACTGGTTTTACGAGTCGATTTTCCTGTCGAGGCTTTAGCTGCCAACAATTCTAAGGCCGCTGCTAGGGTTATATCTTCTACCGATTGACCTTCTGGGATACTGGCATTAGTTTTGCCATGTTTGATGTAAGGTCCATAGGGGCCATCGTAGATGTTAACTGGTGTGTCGTCCTCTGGATGCGTACCCAATTCGCGTAAGGCTGCTTTGGACTTGCTGTTGGTGGAACTGCGTCCCTTTTTTGGTTCGGACAACAATTCCAGCGCACGTTCTAAGCTAATTGTCAATACATTATCAGCAGCTTTCAGAGAGCGATAATCTTTTCCCTCTTTCCCTTGGTCATGAACGATATAAGGGCCAAAGCGTCCTAAACTGGCTTGAATTTTGCTGCCAGTGACTGGATGAACTCCTAAAGTCCGGGGTAGTGCCAATAGACCAACAGCCATTTCCAAGGTAACGTTTTCTGGGGTGATGCCTTTGGGTAGAGAAGCTTGTTTTGGTTTGGGGTTTTCCTCAGACTTGTCACCTAATTGGACATAAGGCCCGTAAGCACCAATTTTCACATAAATTGGTTCGCCAGTTTCCGGATGCCGACCTACCTGGTCGGGACCAGTGGTTTTTTGCCGCAGCAATACTTCTACTTGTTTGGGATCGAGGTCAGCTGGGGTCAAGTCTTTGGGAATTGAGGCAGTGACAACACCATCACCATTTTCAACTTCAATGTAAGGGCCATATTTACCAATTCGCACTTTTGCTGCCAAATTTTCCAGTTCTACAGTTCTGGCTTTGGTGGCATCAATTTGGCTTTCCTGTCCTTTAACTAGGGTTTCCAGACCTTTGTCTCCCAAATAGAATTGTTGCAGGTAAGGTAGCCATTTAGCTTCACCTGTGGCGATGTCATCGAGGGTTTGCTCCATTTTTGAGGTAAAGCTGGGATCGACGATATCCGGAAAATGTTTTTCCAGCAAATCGGTGACGGCGAAAGCAGTGAAAGTGGGTATCAGGGCGTTACTCACTAATTGCGCGTAACCCTTGTCGATGATGGTGCCAATGATGCTGGCGTAAGTACTGGGACGACCAATACCTTCGCTTTCTAAGGTTTTGACTAAAGTCGCTTCGGTGTACCTGGCTGGGGGTTGGGTTTCGTGACCAACGGCTTCGATTTCCGTACAATTGGGRCGATCGCCTACTTTCAGACTAGGTAAAATTACTTCTTGGTCTTCCAGTGCTGCTTCCGGGTCATCTGAACCTTCAACGTAAGCGCGTAAATATCCCGGAAAATCAATGCGCTTGCCAGAAGAACGGAAACCAGCGTCCTCGACTTGCAATTGTACAGAAATTTGGGTTTGTCGAGAATCAGCCATTTGGCAGGCGACGGTACGTTTCCAAATCAAATCGTAGACAGCAAGTTCGCGACCGCCCAAACCAGTTTCTTGGGGGGTGCGGAAGGTGCTACCTGCTGGACGAATTGCTTCGTGCGCTTCTTGTGCGCCTTTGGATTTGGTGGTGTATTGCCGGGGTTGGGGGCTGAGATATTGTTGACCGTAGAGTTTTTCTACACAACTTCTAGCAGCTGCGATCGCTTGATCTGACAAATGCACCGAATCTGTCCGCATATAGGTAATATACCCCTGTTCGTACAAATTCTGGGCAATTCGCATCGTATCACGGGCGGAGAGGCGCAGTTTTCGGTTAGATTCTTGTTGTAGCGTCGAGGTGGTGAATGGTGGTGCGGGTTTGCGCGTTACTGGACGTTCTTCGATGTCGGCGACATTCCAAGTTTTTCCAGTCAGCCGTTCCTTTAGGGCTAAGGCTTGGTCTTCGTTGAGCAACAAGACATTGCGAAGAGCAACAATTTGTCCGGTTGCGGGGTCAAAATCGCCGCCATTGGCTATTTTGGTTCCTCCCAGAGTCACCAACTGGGCAACAAAGGGGGTTTTGTCCTTTGATAAACTAGCCTTTAAATCCCAGTACGTACCTTCACGGAAAGCGCGGCGCTGGCGTTCCTTGTTGACTAAAAGTCGCACCGCTACAGACTGTACTCGCCCAGCAGATAATCCCCAGGCAATTTTTTTCCATAACAGCGGAGACAAAGTATAACCCACCAATCGGTCTAAAATCCGCCGCGTTTCTTGGGCGCGAACCAACTGCTCATCAATATTGCGGCAGTTTTTCAGCGCTTTTTTAATGGCATCTTGGGTAATTTCGTGAAACACCATCCGCTTAGTCGGAACTTTCGGCTTGAGCAATTGGTATAAATGCCAACTAATGCTTTCACCTTCCCGGTCTTCGTCCGTTGCCAGAATCAGTTCATCTACATCTTTGAGGGCATCTTTGAGTTGGGTGACAATTTTCTTTTTGTCTTTCGGGACAACATATACCGGTTCAAAGTCGGCGTCCACATTCACCCCTAGCTGCGCCCATTTTTCTCCTTTGACGGCCGGGGGAATTTCAGTAGCCGACTGCGGTAAGTCACGCACATGACCCATAGACGCCTCTACCTTATAGCCTGATGGCAAGTAGTTGCGAATGGTACGAGCTTTGGTTGGAGATTCGACGATGACGAGAGTTGACATGGAAATTTCAAAAAAAAGAATAGCTGCTAAGCTAAACAGTCAAATTGAGGTAATTTTTACAAATTGTCAAGATAAAACGTCAGGCTTAGGGCGGTGATTTAATCCTCACACAAACTGCTTGTTTGGGAGAAAATCGTCCTAAGTTAGGGCGCAGTCCTTCCCAGAGTATAGGAGAGGTCAAAGCTGGATGTGAATTTCCAGCTATTTCAATCTTTAACTTATCTAGCGCATAATTGGCGACTACAGTTTTCAAAATACCCCGCAAGTGTAATCAGGGAGTGGGTAGCACAGGGGCAAGGGAGGCAAGGGTAGACAACAGCATAGGGAGAATAACTCCTCACTAAACAATCAACGATCATCACTCAACACTCCCAATGCCTAAAAGCTTGTGCCAAAATTAAATCAAATTTGAGAAAAAAAGCGAAGTGCGGTTTGTACCCATGTCAGGAAAGCAAAACCATACAATCAATTCCTCAAAGTGATGTTATCTTACTGCCTGTGCAGCAGGTTGAAGGACAAAAAATACCTCATTTAACTTTGGCAAAAGGTGAAGTTACTGGTCATAAACATCGAATTACTGAGGAAAAGGCAGAATTATTCGATAAAGATACCATACTCTACTTACGTGTGTTTTCAGAGTCGGTATTATTTAGTTTATGAGGAGCATCAAGCTATTTCTATTCTCCAAGGTGACTGGATGAGAAAAATTCAGCGGGAATTACGAGCCTGAAGGTTGAAGGTATGTCGCTGATTAAAAAGTTACATCACTTTCGATAAGTTTAATAACTACGAATATTTACAAAATTTTTTGTCGAAAATTTAAAGTATTAATTCAAGGTATTGGTTAAGCCCTAATTTGCCAAGAATTACAAGCTATTGAATTAGATAATTTTGCTCAATACACGCTATTAAAAATTGATGCTGATGTTGATGAAGAACCAATTTATTTATTAAAAATGACTTGCCCAAGTACACAATTTATTCATGCCTTGCAAGTTCCATCCAAAATCAAATCAGCCTGTGAAGCAATCTACTGGATAAACTGGGGGGCTCTTTTTTAGAAGACAGCGAGTTTGAAAACACGCCCTAGTTTTCCAAAGAGTGCAAATTGCCTTATCTTGAACGATGAAAAAACAGATGGGATAACCATCTGCTTTCATCAAAATGTATTATTTCATATCAAGTTCGGCTAATTACTTACAATATGGTTGGTCTTTTTAGTAATTGGGAAAAAGGTAATTGGCAAGAGGTGAATAGCTATGTTTTTCTCTCCTATCACCCATCACCTATTACCCATTACCAACCCTCACACATATCATAAGTATTCAACCGGACATAATATCATTTACCTTGATACCAACTGATTAAGTGGAGCAACTCCAGCTAAATCTAAAATTGGTACAATTAAATCTTCCCGCTTTACCGCCATCATATGGACACCTTGACACAATTGCCGTGCTATCCGTACTTGTTCAGCAGCAATTTTCATTCCTTCTTCAAGAGGGTTTTTAGCTTTTGCTAATCTATCAATAATATGTTGGGGAATATTTACACCCGGAACACACTTATTAATAAACTGAGCATTTTTTGCCGATTTTAACAGAAAAATTCCTGCCAAAATCGGTTTTTTATAACCAGTGGCAATTGTGTCCATAAATTTTTCTAGGCGCTCGAAATCGGTAATCAGCTGACTTTGAAAAAATTGCGCTCCAGCTTCGATTTTGCGTTCAAATCGACTTTGTAAACCCGACCAACTCTTACATTGCGGATCTACTGCTGCACCAGCAAATAAATCTAGCGCCCCATCAGTTAAAGGTTTTTCGTTGCAATCAACGCCTTGATTCATCTTGCGAATTAGTTGTAAGAGTCGCACAGCTTCCAAATCAAAAACAGCTTTGGCTTCAACATGATCGCCTGCTTTTATGGGGTCGCCAGTTAAGGCTAATATATTGTGTATGCCCAAGGCATGAGCACCCATTAAATCAGCTTGTAAACCAATGCGGTTGCGATCGCGGCAAGCAATTTGACAAATCGGCTCTATACCGTTTTGTAATAAAATCACCGATGCCATTAACGAAGACATTCGCAGCACAGCGCGGCTACCATCGGTAATATTGACGGCATGAACCCTCCCCTTAAGGGTCGCCGCTATCTCGATCATGTGCGCTGGATCTCCCCCTTTCGGAGGCGCTACCTCGGCGGTAAGCAAAAATTCACCTGCTTGCACGGCTCTATGAAAGGCAGTAGGACTATGGGTACGATGCATATCATTAGAAATCTCGATTTATTAAAGAACAAGTCAGAATTTAGAAGTAGAGACGCGATTAATCGCGTCGGTACAAAATTCAAGAGATGCGATTAATCGCGTCGGTACAAAATTCAAGAGACGCAATTAATCAGCCAGCGCGTTGCGGGGTTACCACGTTATAGCGACTGGTGTCGCCTCTGTACACAATTCAATTGGAGAATTTTGGCGACTGACTCCTGAATTCTATCTTGTTTAATGGTATAACAAATCACACTTAATCGGGAAAACTTATAATGGTAGAGAATAGCCTAAAGCGACTTTTACTTGTGATAAAGTTTGATTAGCGATCGCTCTAGCTTTTTCGCCTCCATCCCGCAACACAGACTCTAAATAAGTTTTATCCGCCGTTATCGCTTGATATTTTTCTTGAATTGGTTTGAGGGACTCAATTATTGTATCCGTTAATAATGGCTTGAATTGTCCCCAACCCATATCCTGACACTCAACAGCTACATCTTCTTTCGTCTGACCAGAAAGCAATGTATACAGAGTTAACAAATTATGACACTCTGGACGCGCTGGATCGTTAAAAGTCAGACCACGAATCGGATCGGTTTTACAACGCTTAATCTTGTATTGAATTTGGTCTGGTGGATCTAGCAAATTAATCCGGCTTAAGTCGGAAGGATCGGACTTCGACATTTTACGTGTACCGTCCGCCAAACTCATCACCCTTGCCCCTTCCTTGCGAATCAGAGGATCTGGTAACTTCAGAACTGGCTGCTCTGGTTTGCCAAATTGGTGATTTAACCGAGCTGCAATATCCCGTGTCAATTCCAAGTGTTGCTTTTGGTCTTCACCTACTGGTACTTTATCGGCTTGGTAAAGCAAAATGTCAGATGCCATCAGCACTGGGTAATCCAATAAGCCTGCACTCACATTTTCTCCCTGCTTGACGGCTTTTTCCTTAAACTGGATCATATMTTGCAGCCAGTTTAGGGGTGTAATACAGTTGAGCAACCAGGTGAGTTCGCTGTGGGCTGAAACGTGGGATTGCACAAAAATTGTGGAGTGATTTAAATCAAGACCACAAGCTAGATACAAAGCAACAAGGGTGTAAGTATCAGCTGCCAACTGTGTTGGGTCATGTGGTACTGTAATTGCGTGCAAATCAGCCACAAACAGGTAATTTTCGTATTCGCTCTGACCTTCTACCCAGTTGCGAATGGCTCCCAAGTAGTTGCCTAGATGGTAATTGCCGGTTGGTTGAACTCCAGAAAGAACACGTTGCTTGCCCATAAATTCTCAACTTAGTTATCTCAAATCTGCGCTAATCAAATGGCGTCTGGTGACAATTGGCTTCTCTTGTTTATCAGAGGCTGCATCAACTCAAACGCGGTTGGTGCAAAACTCATTTAATTTTGACATTTTCCATGTCAACTCGTCGTTGCAGAATTACAGATTTACTCACCACAGCGGATTTGAACTGAATTTTAGTAGTTTGCAGAGTTTTTTTCACAAGTGCATCCCACTTACGCATTTAATAATCTGTATTACTAGTAACTGACTACTGAGTAATGGCATAAATTTTCTTAAAAATCTGACTATACTGTTCTTGGATAAAATTTTCAGTTGCGATCGCTTTGCCTGTCAATAGATACTATTCTCAACAAGTGGTTGAGACTATTATCATGACTATTTATTTGACTGAGACAGACTTCAATGAATTATGTGATGATGTGCAGCTTAATCACTACCAGGGTAAAGTAAAATTTTCTACCTGGTTTGGTCAAGGTAGCAGTCATTGGACTATGCTGCGCCATAACCTTGAGTTGGTAATTCACCAAAGTGAGTATTCACAAGCAGTAATTCTTGAGAGCGAACACGATGATTTGCCTTTTCTGACATCTAAATTTTTGCTCTCTGGTGGTATGAGAACCACTACACCAAATGTGCCTGGAGTCAACGATGATTACGAAGAAGTTGCAGGCTACAACTATTTATTTTACTTACCTGATATTCGGGAGTTTGAGCATTTTTCTGCGAACCAATCCAAGCAATGTGTCAGTATTTACTGGTATCCTGATTTACTTTCTAGTTTCCAGAGTAGCTTTAAGGAATTACCAACTCTACTCCAGCAGTTGATTGAAAATAGCACAATAGAACGGTTTCACCAGCCATTAGGAGCCATCACACCTGCAATGCGATTGGTACTTCAGCAAATATTACAGTGTCCATTTCGAGAAACACTCAGACAAATGTATTTAGAAGCAAAGGTGTTGGAACTACTGACGCTTCAGATTGCTCAGTGGGGTGAAAATAATCTTTTATTAGAGCGATCGCTATTTTTTCGTCCTGATGAAATTGAACGTTTACATCATGCTAAAGCTATCCTCAATCAAACCCTTCAGCATCCACCTTCTCTTTTAAATCTCGCCAGACAAATCGGACTCAATGACTTTAAACTCAAACGAGGATTTCGAGAAATTTTTGGCACTACAGTATGTGGGTATGTGCAATCCTTACGGCTAGAGCAAGCACAACAGTTACTCATCGGCACTAATTTGACGATTGCAGAAATTGCTGCTCAAGTGGGGTATGAAAGCACAAGTCATTTTTGCTATCTGTTTAAGCGGCAATTTAGTATAACTCCTAGAGACTATCGTCGGCACAAACGCTGATAGCAAAAGGTAAATCCCGATTCAGATAAAAAAAATCCGGTTTCAGATATATGCGATCGCCCAATTTTTCGTATTCTCCTCAATAGAGTTAATTAAGAGTAACTTGCAAGTAGCAAGCTCTGTTTTGAGAAATCCGGTTGGGTGTGTGGGGTTATGAAACTGTCGCGATCGCTATTTATTTCTTGTTTTTTTATTGCTGTTGTCATACAACCAATTCAGGCAAAGCAAGTAACTGAAATTCAAAGTGTACAGGAACTCAACCGTTCTGCAAGAACAGTCAAAGAATGGTTTGCTCAAATAGAACAGCAGAACCTGCCAGCCCAAAATCAGGAGGGTGAAGTTGT
Organism: Nostoc sp. PA-18-2419; assembly: GCF_005869855.1. Lineage (GTDB taxonomy): Bacteria > Cyanobacteriota > Cyanobacteriia > Cyanobacteriales > Nostocaceae > Nostoc. Next base: position 171,135 of record NZ_SZNH01000005.1, read on the forward strand.
ACAAGTGACTTCAGTCAAGGCAAATCCCACATCTAAAGGTGTGGAGATAATTTTACAAACATCAAAAGGAGAACAGTTACAAGTAGTTAATCAAAGTTCTGGCAATAATTTTGTTGCCGACATTCCTAATGCTCAACTGCGTTTACCTAGTGGTGATGCATTCACATTTCGTTCTACTAAGCCAATTGCAGGGGTTAGTGAAATAACGGTAACAAACTTTAATGCTAATACTATCCGGGTAAGCGTGACAGGTGAGGCGAGTGTACCAACTGTTGAATTGTTTGACAGTCCAGATGAGGGCATTATCTTCTCTGTTGCAACTGCTGCATCTTCTGTGCAGCCACAGCAGCCAGAAAGTCAAATACAGCCAAGTCAACCATCGACAGAAAGTAATGAACCGATTGAACTTGTGGTGACGGGTGAACGAGATGAAGGCTATAACCCCTCACGAACGAGCGTCGGAACGCGCACCGATACGCCCTTGCGAGATATTCCTCAGACAATTCAAATTATACCGCAACAGGTAATTAAAGATCGTAATGTTACTCGGTTGCGAGATGTGTTAAATAACGTTAGCGGTGTAGCACTGAATAGTGGAGACTATGGTGGCGAAGGGTTTGGCTTTGGTGATTATTCAATTCGGGGCTTTTCGGGACAAGTCATACGCAATGGTGGCTTAGGCTCACCAACAGATATTTCTAACGTTGAACAGGTTGAAGTGCTGCGCGGCCCCGCATCTGTATTATTCGGTGCAGGCGAACCCGGAGGTACAATTAACGTTACTACTAAACAACCTCTATCAGAACCATTCTACGAGTTTGGCTTCAATGCTGGCAGCTATGATTACTACCGGGGAACGGCTGATCTTTCTGGCCCACTCAATTCCGACCGCAGCCTACGCTATCGCCTGAACATTGCGCTTCAGGATTCTGATAGTTTTCGAGACTTTGTAGGGACAAAGCGATTCTTTCTTGCACCTACCATCGCTTGGGATATCAGCGATGATACAAAGCTGACCCTAAACTTTGAATACCTTAATCAAGAAACAGCATTTGATGCTGGAGTCCCAGCGTTGAGTGATGGCTCCTTTGTGCTGCCGATTAATCGCTATTTTGGCTATCCTAGTGCGAATGATATTCACACCACTCAAATACAAGGAGGCTACACCTTTGAACATCGGTTCAATAAAAATCTTCAGCTGCGTAATTCCCTATCTATCAGCTCGCAACATATAAAGTTGATAGACAGTGAATATGGCACTTTGTCTGATGACCGATTTATTACAGGCATGTATGTCGATGATAGACCTATATATGAATCCTATACAGTGCAAACCGGGTTAATAGCAAACTTTAATACCGGTTCAGTAGCCCATCAGGTGCTGTTCGGTTTTGATGTAAACCACGGGGCGAATTACCTTTCCCCTAAGACTGCACCCTTACCGCCACTGGATATTTTCAACCCGAACTACAATGTCGAATTACCCACTGAGACTTCCCCTACTAAACTCCTCGAGTTCACTCAATCCTATGGAGTTTATCTGCAAGATCAGATAAAGTTGCTAGATAACCTCATCCTAGTGGCTGCTGGACAATTTAATTGGGTGAGCAGCACATCGAGAGACATTATAGCAGATACTTTTGATAGCAATTACGGTGAAGCATTTAGTCCGCGCCTTGGCATCGTCTATCGACCAATCGAGCCTCTTTCACTGTATGCCAGCTACAGCCGTTCTTTTGTGCCTAACTCTGGTCGTTCTCGAACGAATTCAGCTTTTGCTCCGACACGCGGTACTCAGTATGAAGTGGGTATCAAGGGCGATTTTCTGAATGGGAAACTCTCAGCACTTTTAGCTGCTTACGAAATCACAAAATCCAACGTTTTGACGGCTGATCTCAACGAGCCTGATCCTGGTAAGTATTCGATTCAGATTGGAGAACAGCGCAGTCGCGGCATTGACTTGAGCGTGACTGGTGAAATCTTGCCTGGTTGGAATGTGACAGCAGGGTATTCTTACATTGATGCGATCATCACTGAAGATAATACGTATAAGGTGGGCAGTCGGCTGAGAATTACGCCAAATAATTCTGCAAATTTATGGACAACCTATAGGATTCAAAGCGGCGATTTGCAAGGCTTGGGCTTTGGGTTTGGCACATATTTTGTTAGCGATCGCCAGGGCGATCAATTCGATCCGCCAAACTTCAAGCTACCCGCCTACACGCGATTTGATGCGGCTCTGTTCTATCGACGCAACAACTGGGAGGTAGCAATTAATGCTGAGAACTTGTTTGATGTGGAATACTACACAAATTCGCGCTATTCTTCTGCAAATTCTCCAGGTGCGCCTTTTACGATTATCGGGTCACTAACCGTGCGATTTTAATTGAGAAAATCAATCTCGTATTTTGACATTATGCAGAGGAGGATCTACCTTGAATTCTAAAAAAGTACGTAACTTGATATTCACCCTACACCGTTACTTGGGTCTAACGCTAGGATTGATTGCAATCATCATCGGCTTGACGGGTAGTTTATTGGTTTTCCACACAGAAATTGACAACTTTGATGAGCATCTTCAAAGTGGCACTATCATCCCTCAAAGAGAACAACTACCAATCGAAGCTGTCCTCAACACCGTCAAAAAAGCCTACGCCAACCAGCCAGATACAACTATTCAACGGTATTACCCGCCCCCAAAGCCAGATCGGTCAACAAAGGTTATCCTCAAAACAAAAGAAATTGACTGGCTACCAATCTACGTCAACCCCTACACCGGAGTAATCCTCAACCCTAACTCCAAACCAAGCTCGATCCAAAAGATATTTTTTGACATTATCTATMCACTCCACTACAACCTTTTAAGTGGTGACATTGGTCTTAAGTTTGTGGGCATTGTGGGATTACTGTTCACAATCTTGAGTATTACAGGCATTATCTTATGGCCTGGTTGGCGCAAGTTGATTGCTGGCTTCAAAATTAAATGGAATGCTCATCCTAAGCGAGTAAATTTTGATATTCATAAAGTTGCTGGTGTCATTACAGCCACATTTCTAGTCTTTACCTTTTTCACTGGCTTTTGCTGGAACTTTTCTGAATTTGTCAACCCGATAATCTACGCATTCACCTTCTCCAAACCTCAACCCAATTTGGTTTCTGTACCTATTTCCGGTCAGTCTCCACTTGGACTACAGGAGCAGTTAAAAATCGCTCAAGCTGCTTTGCCCAATGCATCACTTAGTCTAATTGGCTTTCCAAGTAAACCAGAAGAGACTTTTTGGTTTAACTTTAATCTTGGCGATGTTTCTCTTGACCAGTATAGCGGCAAGGTTTTACAGGTATCTACGATCGCAACTGCATCATTAGGCGATCGCGTCCTCAATTCCTTTAACGATTTGCACTACGGCACTTTCTGGGGATTACCTTCTCGAATTTTCTACGTCTTTATCGGATTTGCACCCTTAATTTTATTTTTTACTGGCTTTGTGATGTGGCGATATCGCTATCAGGCAAAACCAACTACAAAAAATAGTATTTATAAAACTTCAATTTAAAGCTTTAATTTTTTACTTTGGAAATCCCTTATTCCGCTTTTGTAGAAATTGCCTCTCAAGTGGGGTATGAAAACACAAGTCATTTTGGCTACCTGTTTAAACAGCAATTTGCATGACTCTTATAGACTATCGTCACCGCAAAGGCTGATAGCAAAAGGTAGATCCCGATTCCGATAAAAAAAATCCGGTTTCAGATATATGCGATCGCCCAATTTTTCGTATTCTCCTGAATAGAGTTAATTAAAAGTAACTTGCAACTAGCAAGCTCTGTTTTGAGAAATCCGGTTGGGTGTGTGGAATGATGAAACTGTCGCGATCGCTTTTTATTTCCTGTTTTCTAGTTGCTGTCATTGTCAAACCTGGGCAAGCAAAAGAAGTAATTAAAATTTCTCCTATCCAAGAGCCAAATCACTTTGCCAGAACAGTCAAAGAATGGCTGGCTCAGATAGAACAACAACAAACGCCACAAACAGAAGTTGTACAAGTGACGCAAGTCAAGGCAAATCCCACTAATAAAGGTGTGGAGGTAATTTTACAAACCTCGAAAGGACAACAGTTGCAACTAGTAAATCGTAGTACTGGTAGCAATTTTATTACTGATATTCCTAATGCTCAATTGCGTCTACCATCGGGCGAAGCATTCACATTCCGCTCAGAAAAGCCAATAGCTGGTGTTAGTGAGATTACAGTTACTAACTTTGATGCCAATACTATCCGGGTGACAGTGATAGGTGAGGTAGGTATACCAACTGTCGAGTTATTTGACAGTCCAGACGAAGGTTTAATTTTTAGTGTGGCAACTGCTGCATCCACAGCACAACAACCTCAAACCCAACCAACTCCCGAACAACAGCCGCCTGAAAGTCAAACACAGCCAAAACCATCAACACAAGGTGATGAACCGATTGAATTAGTGGTAACTGGTGAACAAGATGGATATCGCGTACCAGATGCAACAACCGCAACTAAAACTGATACACCTTTGCGCGACATTCCCCAATCGATTCAGGTGATTCCACGACAAATAATTGACGATCAAAAAACGATTAGATTGCGAGATATTCTGCAAAATGTCAGTGGCGTAACACCAGGTGCAGGCTATCAAAACTCCTTTGATAGAGTGAGAATTCGGGGATTTACGCAAGAAACAACTTTTCGAGATGGAATTCGTGACAACTTTCCATCTACAGACTTTGCCAATGTAGAACGGGTTGAGGTACTCAAGGGGCCTGCTTCTGTGCTGTTCGGACAAACCGAACCAGGTGGAATTATCAATCTGGTGACGAAACAACCTCTAAGTGACCCTTATTACAATCTCGATTTAGATGTTGGAAATTATGCTTTCTATCGTTCAGCTTTGGATTTATCAGGGCCTCTGAATACAGACAAAACCTTACTGTATCGCCTGAATGTTGCCTATGAGAATGCTGGTAGTTTCAGAGATTTTATTAGTTCCAAGAACATATTTGTTGCACCAGTTATCGCTTGGAAACTTAGTAAAAATACTGATTTAAATCTATTTTTGGAATACAATAACAGAGATTATAAACCCGATCGCGGAGTGCTTGCAATTGGCGATCGCCCTGGTTCGGTTCCCATCAACCGATTTTTTGGCGAACCATCGATTAACGAGGGTACTACCACAAACTACAAGTTCGGGTACAATCTCGAACACCGCTTCAGTCAAAATTGGCAACTGCGTCAGGCTTTTTCTACCAATATCTTCAAGAGTGATGAAATCCGCGTTCAGATAGACGAACTGCAAGCAGATGGACGCACAGCAACTAGAGATATCGCTAATTTTGGTGGAACCACCAACGAGGACTACAGACTCCAGACAGATGTTATTGGTAACTTCAAAACAGGAACAATATCCCATAAACTGCTGTTTGGCGTAGACCTGAACCGTTACACTGAAGTTTCTGATGGCTTTTCTAACGGACCTTTTGCATCCATTGATGTTTTTAATCCTGTTTACTTTGTTCCGATTACTCGTCCCACTACACCTTACATAGTTCAAAATTTCACAGATACATTAGGCTTTTATTTGCAAGACCAAATAACTATTGCTGACAACCTCAAGCTACTGCTGGGCGGTCGTTTTGATACGGTGAATATTTTACAGAAGGATTTAGTAGCTCAAAGTTCAACCAACGACAATAATTCTGCTTTTACCCCGCGTGTTGGCATTGTCTATCAACCCACCCCTCCTGTTTCTCTGTATGCAAGTTATGCAGAATCTTTTGTACCACAGTATGGACGGTCTAGGGACAATTCAGCTTTTGTTCCCGAACGCAGCAAACAGTATGAGGTAGGCGTTAAAGGAGAGTTGTTTGATGGCAGACTTTCAGCAACATTGGCAGCTTACCACCTAACAAAATCCAACGTTTTAACTACCGATCCCATCGATTCAAATTATTCGATTCAAGTGGGCGAACAGACTAGCAAGGGGATTGAACTTGATATTGTTGGGCAATTAACACCAGGTTGGAATGTAATTGCTACCTATGGTTATACAGATGCCAGAGTTACCCGCGATAATGACTTACCTGTAGGCAATCGCCTGCAAAACGTAGCAGAAAATACTGCCAGTTTATGGACAACTTACGAACTTCAACAAGGTAATTTTAAAGGGTTGGGCTTTGGTTTAGGTCTTTATTATGTGGGCGATCGCCCTGGAGAAATTGACAAATCCCTTATTCTGCCAAGTTATTTTCGCACAGATGCAGCGCTGTTTTACAAGCAAGATAACTGGAGGGTTGGTCTCAATTTCAAAAATCTTTTTGATATTAACTACTACCTGGAAACTCAGGGACGCGACGTTGTTTACCCAGGTGCGCCGTTTACAGTGATTGGCTCTGTTTCTTTCACGTTCTAAGACTCAATAAGCATCTGCATCAAAGCAACGCATGGAGTGAGTTTTTTATCTGGAATAGTATGGTGTGTGGAGAGAAAATGAATCAGCAAGTATCTAAATTCAGTTACAGAATAGAGTGGTTGTTAATACTTTTGATTTTGCTGGTTCAGCCAGCCAAAGCCCAAGATATTCCCAAATCTAATAATCGGTTCAATCTAGCGAAAACACTACCACAGGTCAAGCCACCTCAAGCAACTGGGAAAATTAGGCAATTAAGTGAGCTAGAACCTGTTGTTACCAGCGCCAAAATGTTGGTGCAGTCGTCACCACCAGCAAACACGCCACAAACAGAAGTTGTGCAGGTGACGGGAGTTAAAGCAAATCCGACTGCTAAAGGTGTGGAGCTGATTTTACAGACATCTAAAGGCGAACAGTTGCAGATCGTGAATCGCAGTGTTAATAATAACTTCATTGCTGATATTCCCAATGCACAGTTGCGTTTACCTAGTGGTGAGGCATTTACATTCCGCTCGGAAAAGCCAATTGTGGGTGTTAGTGAAATTACAGTTACTAACTTTGATGCCAATACTATCCGGGTGAGTGCGACAGGGGAAACAGGTGTTCCAACTGTCGAGTTATTTGACAGTGCGGATGAGGGTTTAATTTTTAGTGTGGCGACTGCTGCATCCACAGCACAACAACCTCAAACCCAACCAACTCCCCAACAGCAGCCAGAAAGTCAAACACAGCCAAAACCATCAACACAAGGTGATGAACCGATTGAGTTGGTAGTCACGGGTGAACAAGACGGATATAGTGTACCAGATAGCACAACTGCAACTAAAACTGATACTCCTCAACGTGACATTCCCCAGTCAATTCAAGTTATTCCTCAACAAGTCATCAAGGATCAACAAATTACACGGATTAGCGATGCTGTGAGGAATGTCAGCGGTGTGACTATTCAGGGAGACTTTGCCAATTTGTCAGATACTTACAACATTCGCGGCTTTACCACCTACGCCACTTTGAGAGATGGTTTCTATGCCATTGGTAACTTTGTAAATCCAACAAATATTGAGCGGATTGAAGTGCTTAAGGGTCCAGCTTCCGTGCTGTATGGGCAGTTTGAGCCAGGAGGGGTGGTGAATTATGTCACCAAAAAACCACTTGATTATCCCTATTACTCTGCTGAGTTCACAACTGGGAGCTTTAGCACCTATCGTCCTTCGCTCGATTTTTCTGGACCGCTTAACTCAGACAAAAGCATTCTGTATCGCTTGAATGTTGCCTATGAAAATTCCGGTAGCTTCGTTGACTTTTTGAATGAAAAAGTCCTTAGCATCGCTCCCGCACTCACGTTCAAACTTGGGAAGGCAACCACGTTAACGTTTCAATATGAATACCTCAACGCCGATCGCACTTTCTACGACGGTTTATTACCCGATCCTAACGTTTTCAACGTGCCGATTAATCGCTTCTTGGGAGAGCCAGGAGATTATTACTCGGCTCAATCGCATTTCATAAATTTAACTGTTAATCACAGTTTTAACAAAAACCTGCGAATTCGCAGTGCCTTTTCCGTTAAGCTGACCGATGGTGATGACTTAGCGTTTCGACCAGACTCTCTTGATGCAGACGGTCGTACTGTGTTACGGCGGTATGCGGTAGATAGAAACCTTTACCGCAACTACTCCCTGCAAACGGATCTGATTGGCAACTTCAATACAGGGCCTGTCCAACATCAAGTTTTGCTGGGGTTGGAGTGGAATAAAGACCTCCTGGGCTTCGATTATCTCCGCAGTAGCACTTCGGTGACTCCAAGTATTGATTTGTTTAATCCCGTGTATGGTGCTTCCCCGCCACCAGAGTTTGATGAAGGCTCAGAGCGCGAGCGCTACGGTCGCGACACGATCGCCTTTTATCTGCAAGATCAAGTCACACTGCTACCAAACCTGAAGCTATTAGTAGGTGGCAGATATGACTTTATTAATCGTAAAAATACCATTCACCCACTGGATGCTTTGGGTAATAATCTGATTGGTGATGAGAGCATTGATCGGCTTTACAATGAAGCTTTTTCACCTCGCGTTGGCATTGTTTATCAGCCGATTGAACCGATTTCAATTTACGCCAGCTACAGCCGCTCGTTTAATCCCAGTGACTCGCGGACAGTAGATGGAACTCAATTGCCACCAGAACGCGGCACTCAGTACGAAGTAGGAGTCAAAGCCGAACTGATTAAAGACAGGCTATCTGCTACTTTTGCCGCCTATGATATCACCAAAGAAAATGTCGCTACAACCGATCTAAACAATCTTGATTATTCGATTGCGGCTGGAGAAGTCAAAAGTCGCGGTTTGGAATTTGATGTTTCTGGGCAGATTTTACCAGGCTGGAATGTGATTGCGTCCTTATTCCACAACGATGCTTTTGTCAGTAAAGATAATACTCTACCAGTGGGCGACTCTTTGGTAAATGCTCCTGGTGTTGGGGGGAGTTTGTGGACAACTTATGAAATTCAAGACGGAAATTGGAAAGGATTAGGTTTTGGTGGGGGAGTATTTTATACAGGCGATCGCGAAGCCACACTTCCCAACACTTTCAAAATCCCCTCCTATGTGCGCGCTGATGCCTCAATTTTCTACAAACGCGATCGCTGGCGGGTTGGATTGAACTTTAAGAATCTTTTGGGTACTACATATTACGATTCTCAGGGTTACTATCTGCGTCCTGGTGCGCCTTTGACTGTGCTGGGAACAGTTTCAGTTGAATTTTGATTGCTTCAATTTCTGAACTGATTAAGTGCTGTATGGTATGACGGAGCTTTTACTATGAACTCTAAAAAAATACGCGAGCTAACATTTATTCTGCACCGCTATCTTGGTTTAGCAGTAGGACTGCTGCTGGTTATTGTTGGCTTAACAGGTAGCTTGTTGGTGTTTGAGCAAGATTTTGACCGCTTCATGATTACTCAACAGTATGGACAGATTACGCCTCAAAAGGTGCAAGTATCTCCAGAGTCTGTGATGAATACAATTGAGACGAAGTATGCTGCACGAAGCGATCTGCATCTTTTTCGGATTTATTTGCCAGATACTCCTACTTCTCCCTATATAGGACAGTTGTCAACAACTAAGGATCAAAGGACAGAAGTTTTTCTCAATCCTTATACAGGCAAAGTTATTGGTGAGCGGATATCAGATAACACCTTAATAGGTATGATGCTTAGTCTGCACTACAGCCTAATGGCAGGCGAAACTGGTACTAAAATTGTTGGCATCATTGCCTTTTTTATGTGTGTCCTCACCATCACAGGTTTAATTCTTTGGCCTGGTTGGCGCAGATTGATTGCAGGCTTCAAAATTAAACTTGATGCTCATCCTAAACGCGCCAACTTTGATATTCACAAAGTGGCTGGTATTATCACTGTGGTTTTTTTATTTTTTACTGGCTTCACTGGCTTTTGCTGGAACTTCTATGATTTGACTGAGCCGATTATTTACGCTGTAACATTCACTCCAAAATTATCTGAGCCAGTATCGAAGCCAGTTCCTGGTAAATCGACTTTAAACCTAACCCAACAACTGAAAATTGCCGATACTGCCTTACCTGGTGCTATTACTAAAAGCATTTATTTTCCTAGTAAACCAGAAGAAGCTCTACAAATTCGCATGAAGTTACCACAGGAAAATGTAGAGTATGGTAATAGTAATGTTTATCTTGACCAGTACAGCGGTAAGGTTTTACGAGTTGATAATGCTTTAAAGTTACCATTGGGCGATCGCGTCCTCAACTCCTTTGTTCCTCTCCACTATGGAACCTTTTGGGGGCTTCCATCCCGTATTTTGTATGTATTTGTTGGGCTTGCACCGTTAATTCTATTTATCACTGGCTTTGTAATGTGGCGGTATCGTTATCAAGGAAAAATTAGGATAAGCGATCGCTCATCAGAACTGTCACATTCACGCCGCGATTAACTGACAACTGAGATTGCCTTGTTGAGTACTCTAGGCAATCGCTGAATAAATTATTATACTCAGTTCTGATTCCAGATTTTCATCTGTTTCCCTTATAGCCAGGGTGACGGCAATTCTATCTACGTATAAAATCACAAAATACTACTGATAAAATATACATACTTACTTGAAATTAGGGATATAACAATCAAATAATTAATGCTTCATTAAAAACATATATTGTTTACGTCATGACATTACTTGTTTGCACGTTGTCAACCAGATATCAAATTATCTCATAAAATAATTAATTAGCATTATAGAAATAACTAAGTATAGTACTGAGTTTTTATAGATAAATAAGCAAAATAATTTACGATATTTTTTCAAAACAAATCATTTTTAACTCTACAGAATTTACATAAGTTTGGTTAGGCTTTTCACAGAGAAAAAGTCATTCCCTAATCGGAGATATTGTCATAAATATGAAAAATCTTAAAGTTCTTCTTGCCACTACAGCCGTCAGTATTAGCCTCTTGAGTCTATCTAATCAGCAAGCAAATGCTGGACAACTATACGATGGTTGGAATTATAGTATCGATTCCTTCCAAGATGGTTCTGGAGGTTCTGTTTTTGATATCAAAGGTATGGCGGTCAAAGACTCAGGTGACAAAGTTTATGTTGCTCTTACAGGCGGGATGCCTTTGAGTGGCACAACCGATGCCGATGACTACTGGAATCCAGGTCATTCAGTCCATATTGGTTGGAGCGATTTATTCTTCAATTTCTCCGGTCAAGACTTCCAAACAGCTAGTCAAAGTGGTCAGCTATATGGTGTGAGATTTGCCGATTATGACAATAGCTTGGCAACAGGAGTTTATCAAGGAGTCCAAGCAAAGAGTATCACTACACAACATGGAGGCTACAGCAACTTGAAATGGTATTACGACTGGGGTTGGGGTCAGAATAATACTCAAGGCACAGACCTAGCCACCACACAAGACGTTTACAACTACTACTACAAATCTGATGTCGCTCAGAATCCTACTTGGAATAATACACCGATTCTCAACGCCATTGGGTCAGGCACGAAAGTTGGAAATATCTCCATGCTCAACGCTCAGCAACTCAATATTGCTGGACTAAATTTTGCTAACTTTTCTGCCAGTGGCGATTACACGATTGGTTTTTCGTTTGATAAGTCTTTAATCGGCGAAGGTAATTATGTTACTAATATCTTCCTTGAGTGCGGCAATGATGGAATAGCTCTCAAGGGCGATCTTAAATCTGTACCAGAATCTGCCGGGACAATTGGTTTACTCTTGACAGGTTTGAGTTTTATGGCCAGCCAACTTCCACAGCTTCGCAAGAAAAAGCAGCACGCTTAAATAAGTTTGTCTAAGTAAGTTTATCACTAATAGTAGGGTGGGCAATACAATGCTCGCCCTACTGTTTATTAATATCAAAATACTTTTCAATAATTTGTAAGGATTCAGCCCGAAAATTGAGATATCAAAGATGGAGCCTGTAAATCAGGATTGACTACTGCTTTTATCGGTTGCTCAAAAAAATCGATAACAGAACATCCTTTACAGTACTATTATTTGACAAGAGCGATCGCCTCCACAATCCTCAACTAAAATTATTTTAAAATCTTTAGAAATAATTTCAAGAGAGGTTTTTAACCTTTGATAAAGCTCATGTAGATAATCTTCAGCTTTGTAAACGTGAATGACAACAGAAATATAAGCCAATATTTAATCCTCTGTAATTTTTGTAGATGAAATTTTGATAATTCACCTTTTTATTGATATTTAGGAAAAACAAATATTTTATTTAATGTATAGGAGACTAAGGCGAGAGGAGGTAAAATTAAAGCTCCTGCTACAAAAATATTAATTTTGTAAGCTACTAATTGTTTTAAAAGCAATATTTGCAATAAATATATAATAATATAAACTACTATAAATTTAAAAATCAGATAATTATTTTTATTTTGAAACACAATAATTCCGATAGTTTTAAAGTTAAATAACACTCCACAAACAGTTGATATTAAAGCTGCAATTTCATAGCGAAAACTTAGTAATATCAGCAAACTAAATAAAGAATAACCGAAAAGTGTATTAATCACCCCTACTATCATAAATTTTATAAATCTTTTTGAAGGATAATGCATCAGTTTAATTCAATAACAATTCATCTTGATAGTTAATGATTAATTTTCCAGATAGTTACCTGTTCTGATGAAACTGGAATACTTTGATTAGCACTTTCCCAAATAGGCTGTATACAGGGTGGGTTATTTACAAGCAAGTGATGAGTTGAATTCTCAATCAGATGAGTCGCTGGAGTTGCTATCAGGAGTCTGCAAAATTGCTCTGATTGAGATGTTGCCCATAAGTCTTTAATAACTTGCTCTCGATTCTCTGAGGAATAAGCTTTTAATAATTTCATGTGTACAGGAGTATCTATATCTTCTAAATAAATTGCTCTACCAGTAATACTACTAACTATGCGTTTCTCAATATACTTATCAGTTAAAATTACAGAGTTTTGTGGCGTATTATCATGCATGTAAGCAAAAGCCATTCGTGCGCTACCACTTAGATTAATTGCAGAAGAATAGACATCAGTCATTAAAATACTTGGTCTAGCGAGTTGTTGAACAATTACAGATATTACGATAAAAGCGATTATAAAACTAATTTGTGTTAGTTTGGTTAACGATAGATGAGGTTGAAAAAACTGGTAAAGTTGATAAAGTCCAGGAATCATTAATAAAAATGGATACCATCTTGTTAGCAAAAGCAGTTCCCCTGCAAGTGAGAAATCATCATAACTAAATTTTAGACAAGTTACACCTAAAGTTGATACAACTGTCATCCACACAATCAAGCTCGTAAAAAGAAGAAATTCTTGACGTACTGGTTGCCAAAATAGATAAATACTAGTAATAATGAGCAAAGGAATACCTATCATATTCAATGCAACATAAGTATATATAGATAGTATTTGCCAAATCCATTTAAATGCTGTCAAATTATGAATTAAGTTATTTATAAAGTCATGAATTTTTGTAGAAAATGGCCACTCATTAATTAGCCTATACGGCCATTCTTGAGGATTACTTAAACTATTCAAGCCTAAACTTAAACTTGCAGTAGAACTTAGATAAATATGAGATTGCATCTCCAAATAAATTAAGAAACTTAAAGCCAAAGTAAGAGCAGCAGCAACAAGGTATACTCTTTGATTAGTGCGTTTCCAGCCGTAGGCTGTCAGTAACACAAAACCTGGTAGCATTGGCAAAAATATATGAATTCGAAAACGGCTTGTTGCTACCACCATGATTGCGGTAATAATCAGAACTATATCAACAGGTTGTTTTCTATAACAACGAACAGAAATTAGCAAAATTCCCAAAAGAATTCCATAAGCGACTAAAATCCCACTATACATTTGTGGAGAAATTACAATAGCTGGCTCTGTTCCACTAGAAACATGGGGAAACAAAGTAAAATAACAAAATTGAAACTCAGTTGCTATTAAAGGTGGATATGAGATAGCTGTAATATACATTGTTGCTGTTGCCAAATATCCAGCGACTTTACTGCTGGTCAATATTTTGACGATGCTGTAGAGTGCCAGACACATCCCAATTGCAATAATGATGTTATGATAAATGATTTGTACTCGCAACATATCCGTCTGACCTGTGAAGCGCGAGAGCAACATGGTTGTTAGATGAGGAAACATGTGATAGGCGCGTTCAGGTATTCCTGCTGTGCTAGGTTGTTGTAAAGGCGGTACGTGTCTAGCTAACTCGTAAGCTAGACCTATAAAGTAATGATAATCAGTATCGAGTAGCGATTTATAGGTGTTAGTTGTGGGATTATGCTCCCAGATTTTTTGGTAGGGAATATTGACTACTAAACTCAGTGCAATCAATAGAGCGAGTACCCAATCAAACTGCCGCCAACTTAAATAATAAATCTGAATATTCAACCAAATTTTTTTGTGAATTGAGTAAATTATTAACCCGATAAAAATTACAATCGCTTCAATATAAAACAATAGTTGCAGATGAAATACAGCTAAAGCAAAATAAATTAAAGTTGTTAGTGTATAGCTGGCGATTGCACTGAACGTAAAACGAACTATAGTCTCTTGCACTTGTCGCTTTAACAACAGATAAAACAAAGCACCCAGAGGCATCCAAAGAAAAATTATTCCTATACAAAACCGCAGTAATTCAATGATATTCCATTCCGTTTTACCTAAGTAATAGACCAAAGTCAACAAAGTTATAGTAGCTAAAATTATAGTAATAAAACTTAATTTTCTATGAGTTGTTTTTTGTGATATTTCAAACATTTTTTATTTATTGTTCAATAAATTGCTTATTAATTACTTGTGAAGCCAAATGGTATAACCAAGTGGATCATCTTTAGAACCTAAGCTTAAAGCTAACGAAATATGTCCAATGACAATACACAAAATGAGAAATGGAAAAATAGCCAAGCTTAATATAATTTTTAAAAGCCATAATAGAATTCTTTTTGGGGATGATAAACCTCGAAAATAGGCAACGATAATTTTAGAGACGATCACAGTAATATCTGTGCCTCTAGATATGACTTTAATTGATGAAAAATCTTGAAATAGAATAGTGAGTGCGGAGGGTGTAAATCTATAATAGTCATAAGGAATATAGTGATATCTAGCTGACCAAGGTACTGTAACTATACCTAACCCTCCTATCTTCAAAACTCGATAAATTTCAGCAATAAATTTTTCTGGCTCTTTTACATGTTCAAGAACTTCTGTACAGACGAAACAATCCATTGAACTATCAGCTAACGGAATATGTTGGCCATCAAAGTGGATAATTTGAGAATTGTCATAGTCAAAATTTTTAGCTGCATCTTCGATATCAAGTCCGTAATATTGAGTTTTATAACTATTCAGAAGATGTTTGTAGGGACTTTGCCCACAACCAATATCGACCACTTTACCTTTCATTTTAGGTAGATACTCTTGCAAGTGCCGATATACAGTGTTTGTCTGGAAATCTAACAACAGTCTTGCTTGAAATTTTAAGTTATTAATAAACGTATCAGGAGGCGTATTGCTAACTGGTTTCAACCCTTCTTTTCTTTGAGCCTGTTTATCATACATAATTAAGTCTTCAACTTAGTTAATTTTTTACGCTAGTGTAAGCTGATCTAATTTCACCATTTTTAATAATCGTGCGGCGAATAAAATGGGGTCTGTGCTTAACTTCTTCAAATATCTTGGCAATATACTCTGCAATAATACCAATGCCGAATAGATTCACTGACCCAAAGAATAAAATAGTAAGTAAAACAGTAGTTATACCTCTAGGAACCAAACTAGGAAACAAAATTCGGCTGATAATTTGTATAATTGCTAACAATATTGTAACTAGTAACAATACTGTTCCTAGAAAACTGAGGATATTTAAAGGAGTATAGCTGAAAGACAAAATTCCTTTCTTAGCCCAAGCAATATTTTTTGCTAAATTATTAGTAGTCACTCCAAACATTCTTTCTGGTCTTACATAATCTATCCCAATCTGTTTAAAGCCCACAAATGCCCTAACTCCTCGAAGGAATAAATCTCGCTCAGGAAACTGCAAAATTGCCTGAACTACTTTTTTATCCATCAAAGAAAAATCTCCGGCATCATGAGGAATTGAAAGATATGAAAAATAATCAAAAATTCTATAGAAAGCTTTATAGGCAAGCTGCATAAAAACAGGAGCTTTGCGTTTCTTACGACGGCCATAAACGACATCATATCCTTCACGCCATTTTTCAACAAACTGTTCAATTAATTCTGGTAAATCTTGAAGGTCTCCATCAAGTAAAACACAGGCATTTTTAGTTGCTATTTCCATGCCACTTTTGAAAGCAGCTTGAGAGCCAAAATTACGAGAATGAGAAATTCCAATTACTCGTTTGTCGAGCCGGGAAATTTTCTGAACGACTTCTTCAGTATTATCAGGACTACAATCATTAACAAAGATAATTTCATAGTCTATTTTAAGTTTTATAAACGTCTCCTTCAGACGTTTATACATAATAGGAATCGCTTTATTATCCTTATAACAAGCGATAATAGCTGTTACACTATATATCGTATCTAAGCCAAACTTTTTAGAACTTTGATGATATCTTTCTTTATCTTCTAATTCCTTATACCACTCTGTGGTCTTTAACAAACCTTCTTTAAAGCTTATCTGAGGTTTCCAAAGCAAAAGCTCTTGGGCTTTCGTTACATCAGCATACCAATCAATAACATCCCAATGGCGATTTTTCATAGAATTATAAGTTGGCTCTTTACTAATGTTAAATATCTTACTAGCAAAAACTGCCACGTCACTAATAGTCATTTTTTGACCACTACCAATATTAAATGATTCACCGTAATCTTCTTTTTTTAAGTTCAAGGCAGTATCAATAAATGCTTCACAAGCGTCATCAATATAGATAAAATCTCTAGAAATATCAGGACTGACAAAATTAGGATATTTACCCTTAAGCCCGCAGCGAATTAAATTTGGAATCAGCCTCGACGAATCTTCTAGGGGACCATAGACAGAATACAATCTTAAATTCGCGCAAGGTAGTTGTTTTTTCTTGCCATAGAAATACAACAGATTAGCACAAGCAATCTTAGAGACAGCATAATCACTATTAGGGGCAGGTAGCTCAGTTTCACTAGGCGCAGCAGATTTTTCTCCATATTCAGAAGAACTTCCAGCATGAACGTAACAAGATATTTGGTGAGAGACTAGTTGCTCTAAAAGTTTGGCAGTTAGGTTAAAGTTGGTTTGATAGATCAATTGGCTATCCTTTTCAAAAGAATAAGCTCCAAAAGCTACGCAGTTAAATATTGTTCCCGGCTTAATTTTATCTATTAAAAAATATAGGTTGGAATCTACTAGCAAATCAACAACAATAACATTCTTGTCACTCAGCCCTTCCAATCGCCAAGCAGGAAAGCGAGAAGTTGTTCCAAAGACATCTTCCCTAACCTTGAGTAATTGTCTAAGTAAATTGGCACCGATAAATCCACTACCACCAAGAACTAAAATTGGGCCTTGTACCTGCCTGATTTTCTGTTCTAAATTCACAAATCACCTCTTCAACTCTTTAACAAGGTTCACAGCATCTAAGCCACATTCTTGACGATGAAAATTCTGAGAGCCATAAAGTCCAGATACATATCCCAAAGCATGGCGGTGTGTGAACTGTGGTGGTGTACAATTCATCTCCAAAAGACAACGGGCAATTATTTGACCAACACTTCCCTGAGCCACATGTTCTTCAATTACGAACAAATGACGTGATTTGTCTAGGTCATCAAGGAAATCTTTTGGAATTTTAGCCACCTCAATTGGCAATTCAGTTAAAACCCAAATGTCTGGACGATCGCACTCACTTAAATGCTTTGCCGCCTCAAGGATACTTCCAGCCAAAGGTCCAACGGCTAAGATTGTAGCTCCTTCACCCTTCATCAATCGTCGCCAAGAAGAATAATTAGGAAGCTCTAAATCCTTTGGCTTTTCACACCTTCCAAGGCGCAGATAAGCAGGATGCTCCAACTTAGGAAGCTGATTGATAATCTCTGGAACGTCTGCGGCAAAAGCAGGTACGAAGACATGCATATTGCTCAGACACAGCATAGTGCCATAGTCTTCAAGTGCATGATGCGTTGCTCCCATCACTCCATAGCCATAACCACCTCCATTCCCAACTAGCCGTACAGGGAAATCATGCATACACACATCATTGCGGATTTGCTCAAAGGGTCGGGCATAAACAAAGGGAGCAATACTATAAACCCAAGGTTGAAAACCTGCTTGAGCTAAACCCGCAGCCACAGATACCATATTCTGTTCTGCTACACCTGCATTGATAAAACGTTTGCCTAAACTCTCTTGCAGAGGTTCTAGAGCTTTGTATCCCAAGTCACCACTGAGAAATACCAACTTTGGATTAGTCGCACACTTGACAAGGGTTTCACAAAAGATATTTCTCATATCCCCACCTCTTTTAACGCCTGTTGATAGTGAGCTGGAGTCATTGGTAGATAGTGCCACTCCATTTTGTTCTCCATGAAGGAGACACCATTCCCCTTCTTGGTATGGGCAATAATAACGTGAGGCTTCTTATGAGTAGATGAAAGAGCTTCTACAATCGCATCTACATCGTGACCATTGATCTCCGTTACAGCACAACCAAAAGCACGAAACTTTTCAGCTAATGGTTCTAAATTAGCTACTTCTTGTGTAGTCCCAAAACCTTGTAACCCATTACAGTCAATAATCATTGTTAATTGATCCAGCTTTTGATGCACGGCAAAAATCAGAGCTTCCCAGTTAGAACCCTCATTCCATTCACCATCCGACAGCAAGCAAAAGATCCTTCCTGATTCACTCTTTAACTTCTTTGCTAAAGCTAATCCATTGGATAAAGACAAGCCATGACCCAAACTTCCTGTAGCAAAAAGAATTTCAGGCATCCAACCGACAGGAGGATGTCCACTCAGCTTTGTACCATCTTGATGAAACTTTTGTAGGTCTTGATCACTCAAGCGCCCCAAAGACCATAAAGTAACATAGAGTGCTCCAGCAGCATGACCTTTAGAGAGAACAAATGCATCACCTTCGTTCAAAACTTTATGGTACAGAACTATTAGTAAGTCCAGTGATGATAAGTTACCGCCAATATGACCAACACTACTTTCAAAATGCATCCTAAGTAACCGTATCTTAGCTTGCCTAATAATCTCTCTAGGTGTTTTTTTTAAATTTTCAGTTCCTGTATGCAAAACTTTATTGAAATTCAATATATTCATCATTTTGTTAAGTTTATGAATAACATCATCTTCCAAGAAATTTGTAGCAAATTCCAAATAAGCCAGTTGGTTTTAAATTAAAAAACTGTGTATAATTAATAGTAAAAGTTATATTTAATATTAATTAGTTTTTATTAAGGTAATCAAAGTTACTTCTTGTTCTCAAAGAAGTATTTCTGAAAATATATGCCTTATTTGCTGAAATCTTTTTGCTTGTTGAGAGTATACCTGTTGCGATCGCACTTAATGAGGCTATACTTCATATCTCAATCTTATGTATCCTTGACATCTAATCTGTTATATTACAATTAGCTTTTATTAAACTCCAAACCTTTATTATTTGACTTTATAAAAGCCTTAGTATATACAAATTCAAAAATGCATTTCTGGAGAATTACAACATTTTTTAACCTCTGTTAAATTATTTATAATGTGTATTAAAAATCTATTTTGAGTAAAAAACAAGCATGTTTTACTACTCTTTTTAGCCTATTTTTTAAATCAGCTTAAGAGCCAATTTAACTAACCTATTAAAGGACTATTAGTGATTCCTAAAAAACACTATTTTTATTTAATTCAATGCTAAATTTAAATTCTTACGAATTATGGCAAGGTTTTAGCACTTCTTAATGCCTAAGTAAGCAAGTATAAATAATTAAAAGCCTGTAGTAAGTGTTGAAGTGCTTCAGCGCTGACTACGAGCAATTTTTCTTATTTGGTTTTTTCTCACGTACGTACTTAACTATAATGGCAATCTATATAATTTGGCAAGTAAATAATAATAGAGAATTCTTATCAATAATTTGAGAAACTATGTTTTTAAGTGCTTTAAATCATTTCTACTTTTAATAAATATTAAAGTAAGGATTCAAATGGATAAATTTTGAGCAAAAGACATAAGGTATAGAATATCACAATTATTAATTAAGGTTATTATTTTCCATAGTTGTTAATTTAATTAGCCTTATCGTCTGCAAAGTCGATATATCAGTAAATGTAGCTTAGTATATTTTTAGATATTTTAGTTTTTTTTGCACTGGCTTACTTAATTATCTTTTATTACTCTTTGAAGAGAATAATAGAAAAATTGCAATATATATGATCTATCTAAAAATTTAATAAAGAAAAATTATAAAAAGCTTTTAATCAATATTAAATTATTATAACTTGAGTTATTGTTAAAGCAACTTGTTCCTGATAAGGTAATTTAAATTAAACAAAAATTATTTGCAACAAAATAGACATTGAATAGCTGCTCAATTGCAAGTATTAAGTTTGTCTGGGAAACCAAGTTTACTGCTTTATGCTGCAGGACTAGATTTTTGGCGTTGGTGAATCAAAATAATTAATCAGGCGTAGCTGTCATAGACATAGTTGCAATTAGACGGGGGCTACACGTCTTGAGTGGTACTGAAGCATATTTAAATGTCCCTTTATTTGGTGGGATAGCAATCGAGCTAAACTTTCACAGCCGGGTATGACATTGTATTAAAATCTTTTCAAGACTTTGCTGCTAAGTGTGGCAAGCATTTGAGAAATTCAAATTAAATTTAAATGAGGCATTACTTTTGCACCAAACCCACCTGTTTTCCAATTAATCCTAGAAATCCTGTTCCAAAATGCTGAATTTCCAAAAAACTTGCTTGTTCTGGTGAGGTTTTGTAAATTCGGAATGTTTTCATAATTCCCAAACTAGCAGCACTTTCTAGAGGTCCAACAAAGCTTGTATCTCGGTCAATAAAATAAGGTTTATTAGCCCATATAGCCATCTGATTTGCATTTAAAAAATAACAGCCTGCATGAGGATTCAGTGCACGATGCAAGATAATTGGTGTATTCATAATTGTACCCTTGAGTTCTTGTTGCTCTTGTACATTTTGAAACGGAGCAGTTACTCGCAAAGCCAAATCTCCATCAATGTAAGCTTTATGAACTAAACCATGAGGTGAGATTTCATAACGATTTGGCTGGAGCAAGTTTGAGTCACCTGCTTGTTGGGTAAACCAGCTTAATTTGATAAAAAACCAAGGGTCATGAATGATTAAATCATCTTCTAGAAAGCAGTAGTAATCATATTGACCAAGACAACTTTGCAGAACAACTTGGCATTCAAATCCTAAGAGCATAGGTTCTACATTAGTAGAATGATGCCTATATAAATGGGATGGTACAGAAAGCTGATTCAAAAGATGATTATTTTGGGCTGTACAAATAACAATATCTAATTTGTGAGATAGGGGTTGATTAGCAGGAAAAGCTAATCGCTGAGCAATATTAATAATACTTTGAGATTTACCAAATAATTGGTGCAAAGTAGCAAGACTTTCACTTAAAGCTTGAAAGCGGGGTTGTGGATCTTTGCGTTGGGAAGCATGACGAGCTTCATTACTAAATTTAAAAAAGTGAGCAATGGTAATAAGAATTCGCATTTTAAATATTAGTTTTTTTAGCTATTTGTCATTGGTCACTTGTGCTGAGCGTACTCCCACGGAGAAGCAAGCTACGTGTAGCCTCTCGTAGAGAAGCATTGGTCATTTGTGAATGCTCAATAATCCATGCAACATTTTTAATGCCTAATTTCCGGCGAATCCTTTAGAAATTTTAGGAGTTTGGCGCTTTTTAATACTTTCAGAATTTTTAGTAGCGAAAATCCATTGCAAATGCTGTGGTAACAGTTTTGCCAGATCGTAATGCTTGAGAATTGTTGCTCGCGCGTTGGCACGAATTGCATTCATTTCTTGAGGATAATTTAGAGCTTCTTCAACCCGATTAGCAATATTTTGAGGAGAAAAGAAATCTACCAGCAGTCCATTAACTCCATCTTGTACAACCTCTAACACTGGTGCAGTCTTGGAAGTTACTAGCACACATCCCACAGACATTGCTTCTAACATGGACCAGGATAAAACAAAAGGACGAGTTAAATAAATATGTGCAGAAGAAGCTTGTAGTACCTGAAGATATTCATGGTAAGGTAGGCTGTCTGTAAAGTGCAGCCTTGATAAATCTAAAGATAATTTTTCTAGCATTAATTGTTTATAAGTTTTGCCATCAGGGAGATTTTTTCCATAAGCAACTCTATCTTCTCCCACAACTACTACATGGCACTTAGGTCGCCGCTGTTGAATTAACGCTACAGCTTCCATAAACTGAGGAAAACCTCTGTAAGGTTCCATTCCTCGTCCCACATAAGTTACTAACTCTTCTACATGGGAAAGGTCGAGATTTATTCTCGGTAAAACTAATTTCGCACCTGGTTTAGGAGCAAAAAATTTTGTATCAACGCCATCATGACATACTGTGATTTTATCCTGAAATTCTTTAGGGAATTGTTGCCGCTGCCAATGAGTAGGAGAAAGTCCGCGATCGCAGCTGTATAAATCAGTTAAAATTGGTGCATTTTTCACGCGAATTCGACATATATCGTCAACATTTAATGGGTCTCTAGGATCAAAATCTGCATCAGAACCGCGAGCATGGTAAAACCACTCGAAATAACACAACAATTCTGCTTTCGGAAACACATCTTTCATAAATAAAGTCGGCCCCCAACCAGAATGACCGTAAACGATATCAGGAACGAAACCCTCAGCTTTTAATTTTTCTCCAATCCGATAAACAGCTTGACCAGTGAGTACAGCATTTTCCAGGCTGCGAACGTAGTGGTGGGTTTGGGGAGCAGCTTCACGAGAAGGAGTATAAATAGCTTTATAAACACCAGATATTTCTCCTTCTCGGCGATTTGTGCCAAAGACAACTTTGCAATTATTATCCTTACCCAAAAATATTGCCAGATTGCGAAATTGCGCGGGAAAATTGGGATGTAAAAATAAAATCTGCATGGAAATAATTTGAATTTTTTAATTTAAAATAAAGTATTAGTCAGAATTTACAATTGAAAATTTGTAATTATTTTAATCTAATAGTATCTAGCAATTATATTTGATTTACGAAAATTAAAACTAATATATTTCTCAAGTCTTAAATAATTTAGGTATATTTTCTCTTGTTAAAAATTAATTATAGCTATTTTGATTTATTATAATTTCTCTCAAGTCTTCAAAGATTCTAACTGCTAAATTGTCACAAAGTTTTTTATATTATTAATATAATTGACAACATTTTTTTATAATTAAATATTAGTTTACTTAAATTATTATTGAATACCCATACTAAATTATGTTCATAAATAGTATTTAGAAATGAAGTACATCTCCTTAATCCCCCTCATCGAATGCAATTTGGTATCAGTACTCGCAACCAAGTGCTATTTTAGCGAACTGATACCCGAAAATGCGAAAATAATTACAAATTTGGGTGATGACCATGAAATTTATTGGTATTGATTTAGGTTGGAAATCGCAACCAAGTGGACTTTGCTACTTAAAATGGATAAATGGACAATTGCAACTACTCGATTTAGACCGCAAAGAAGCTATTGCAGATATCCTGAAGTGGATTGATGAGTGCGTTCAACCAGAGGAACCAGCTATTATTGCTGTAGATGCACCTACCCTCATACCCAACGAGGGTGGAAGTCGCCTTCCAGACAAACTCACTCACAAATACTTTGGTAAATATCACGCCGGATGCTACCCAGCTAATAAAAACCTACCCTTCGCCGATCGCACTATCAATTTTGGTTTAGAATTAGAATCTCGCAGCTATGTACACGCACCCACCATCGAACCGCAAAAACTTGGCAGATATCAAATAGAAGTCTTTCCCCATCCAGCAATTGTTCATCTATTTAACTTAGAACGCATCCTCAAATACAAAAAAGGACGCCTCAGCCAACGTCGCTTAGAATTAATCAAACTTCAAAATTATCTTCTCAATATCCTCCCCTCTCTTTCTCCTGCTGTGCGTCTGGGCGATTCATTTTTTTTGGAAATTCCAACCACAGGCGCAGCCCTGAAAGCAACTGAAGATAAACTAGATGGTCTAATTTGCGCTTACGTTGCTGCATACTGGTGGTATTGGGGAGAACAACATAATTTGGTACTTGGCGATCGCACTACTGGCTATATTGTGATTCCTCAAAGGATTTTAGCTTAAAATGGGCGTTGCAGAAATTGGAATTTTATTTCACCCAGAGGCAACAGAGTCCGCACAACAGAAGTGTTAGATTATTAGGTAATAAAGCCGTAAACCTACTCTCCAGTTCTTTTTACCGAGGTTTTATGCAAGGAGTTAATTCTAATTTGAGTTTAAAAGAGCTTTATGAAATTGATGAGCATCTGTGGTTAGAGGAAACAATAAAATTATTGAAAGCTAATCATTTAGAAGAATTAGATTTAGAAAATTTAATTGAGGAATTAGAAAATTTGGGTCGGAGAGACAAAGCCAGGGTTAATAGTTTACTATAATAACTGATTAGACATCTTTTATTATTGCAATATTGGACGGAAGAATCTCAATATAATTCTGGAAATTTGAGAGCAGAAATTAGAAGTTTTAGGACTGAATTAAAACGTAATTTGACAACGAATATATATCAATTTTTAGAAAAAGAATTACCATCAATTTATGATGATGCTTTAGGATATGTTATTGAGAAAACTGAAGGCAAACTAAATGATTTACCTCAATCTTGCACTTAATACCTTAGAACAGCTATTAGATATTAATTATCTACCTAAAATTTATGTAGAATAACAGACGAGACGCTTAGCTTTTTGTTTAAAAAGCTAATTTTTGCGATTGTCCCAGTTAAATCGTATTTTTTGCTCAACAATTTCTGATATTTTACTAATGATTATACTGCAAGAGACATCCTCCCAGGATTTACTTTAATAAAAGGCGTTGCTATTAAATCAGCAACGCCTAATTTTGAGTATTCAAAAATTATTTATTAGTCTTACTCTGCCCAAGCAATCAACCTTGGCTCATAGGGATTAGCCAGGTGTTCATTTTTTGGCAATACCCGTAAAGACAAGCCTTGCAAACCAGAGTGAGTGTAGGTAATATTAGCCGTGTAACTACTCAATCCTTGGCTATCTTCACCTTGGTAATCCATTACCACTGGTACGGCGTTGACAATATCACCATTGGCATCGATCGCACCTTGATATAACTCTACCTGCACATCATTATTAACCAAAGTTGCCAAGTCAACTTTAGCTTTCACCGCGACAGTTTGGTTAACTTCAATATCCGCAGGTGTGGATACATCGATATCTTTGATTTTGATGTTGAACCAGTGTTCGCCAAGTTTTGCTTTCCAAGCGGCTAGTTCTTTGGCTGGGGCATAGTTATCAACTGTTAGGGTATGATAGCGATCGCTAGCTGGAAAATAAGCCCTAAGAGCATATTCTCCTACCATCCGGGCTGTATTAAAGAATGGACAATTCAAGCGAATTGCATCTTTCATTTTGGCAACCCACGGACGCGGTAAGCCATCACTATCACGATGTTCATAAAATAGCGGTACAACTTCCTTCTCTAGCAAATCGTAGAGGGCGTTTGCTTCTACTTCATCTTGATAGTTAGGATCGTCGTAATTTTCTCCATGTCCAATTGCCCAGCCTGTGCGGACGTAATCGGCTTCATCCCACCAACCATCTAGGACACTTAAATTCGGCAATCCATTCATTGAGGCTTTCATGCCACTAGTACCAGAGGCTTCTCGCGGACGACGCGGTGTATTTAACCAGATATCACAACCTGCTACCATCAACCGGGAGATGTGAATGTCGTAATTGGGAACAAACACTACTTGCTTTTCTAGATGCTGTTCGCGGATGAAGTGATTGATGTCGCGGATTAGTTCTTTACCAGGAATATCTTTAGGATGTGCTTTCCCAGCAATCACAAATTGCACTTTTCGGTCTTTATTGGTTAATAAAATCTGCTTGATGCGTTCTACATCGCGCATCCAAAGCGTAGCACGTTTGTAGGTGGCAAAGCGACGAGCAAAGCCAATGGTGAAAGCGTAAGGATCTAAAACTTCTTGGGCTTGAACAATTTCTGAGGGCGAAGCGCCGCGATCGCGTAAATGCTTCACCAAATGATCCCGCACGAACAATATCATGTCTAGCCGACAGCGTTCGTGATTCCGCCACAATTCTTCATCGGGTATGGCGTCCATCCGCTCCCACAGTGGGCTATCTACTGGTGCTGATGACCAATTCGGCCCCAGGTAGCGATCGTATAACTCTTGAGTTGATTTAGCAACACAACTGCGAGCGTGAACACCGTTGGTAATGGCAGCAATTGGCACTTCCTCCACTGGCACTTTCTTCCACAAGCCTTGGAACATCTGCCGCGATACTACACCGTGTAGTTGTGCTACACCGTTAGAAAATGTTGCCATTTTTAACGCCAGCACTGCCATACTGAAAGGGCCAGATAAATCGCCTGTATTTTCGCGTCCCAATCCTAAAAATTGTTCTTTGGGCAAGCCAAAGATTTCTGCATAGTAACCCAAGTAGTACAAAACTTTGTCGGGAGCAAACAAGTCAATCCCTGCTGGTACTGGCGTGTGAGTGGTAAAGATATTGCTGGAAGCCACTACTTGTTTGGCTTGGGCATAATCCAATCCTTCTTCTTGAATCAGCAGTCGGATACGTTCTAGGGCAGAGAAGGCGGCGTGACCTTCGTTCATGTGATACGCGGTTACTTTCAACCCCAGGGCTTTGAGCATTTGCACACCACCGATCCCCAGCATAATTTCCTGGTGGATACGCATATCGATATCACCGCCATAGAGTTGGTCAGTGATGTCGTGGTCGTAAACGTTGTTGGGTTCAATGTTGGTGTCTAGCAGATATAAAGGCACCATTCCCACTTGTACGCGCCAAACTCTGGCGTACACCTTGCGCCCTGGATAGTCTACTGCA
The DNA here is from genome assembly GCF_005869855.1 of Nostoc sp. PA-18-2419. GTDB lineage: Bacteria > Cyanobacteriota > Cyanobacteriia > Cyanobacteriales > Nostocaceae > Nostoc. The sequence continues at coordinate 198,235 of NZ_SZNH01000005.1, forward strand.
ATTCGCAGTTCTGAACCATCTGGATTGCGTTCTGGGTGCAAGGGCATATTGTAAAAATCGTTGATGGGGTAGCGTTCTTGCTGCCAACCATCAGCATTGAGATACTGGGCAAAGTAACCTTGCTGGTAGAGTAAACCTACACCTACAAGTGGTAGCCCCAAATCACTGGCTGATTTCAGGTGATCCCCCGCCAGAACGCCCAAGCCTCCAGAATAAACGGGCAAACAATCTACAAGTCCAAATTCCGCCGAAAAATAGGCGTAACATTCTTTTGGCTGATGTTCGCGTTGTTTTTGATACCAAGTGCGCTCTTGGAAATAATCTTCTAATTGACGGTTAGCTCGATCCATTTGCGCTAGGAAGCCTTCATCTTCGACAACTTCCAAAAGCCGCGCTTGAGAAATAGTACCCAGCATCAACACCGGGTTATGATGGCTAGACTCCCACAGGTCAGAATCTAAGCGACGAAATAAATCTTTAGTCTCAACGTTCCAATCCCAGTGCAAGTTGTATGCCAGCCGCCGCAGCGATTCGAGTCGCGGCGGTAGTGAAGGAGAAACGTTGAATGTGCGAATTGGCTGCATAGGTTGGCAAAACTCCAAGTTTAGCTATGGTTATTGTTTACTTTATTTACCAATGTTGCCAATTCTTTATAGTGTAGTTTGTGAAAAAGCGATGACTTTGGTAAGCATTGAAAATTTTCTTAACCTCGTTGGTACAGTTGACGCCAAGGTATTTTTTATTCTATGCGTTACGATAAGCCATGTACTTGGTATATTAAAATTTAATCATTTACTGGGATGTATTCTGGAAAATAATTTAGTTTTGAATAAATTATTTAGCTTTTTTTTAGTATTCATTCAGGGGATCAATTCCCGCGCCTTTGCTGAGGCTAAATATTTATTATAGCCTGGGAAATTTTTAATTATTTTTTAATAAATTCGTGCTGCTCTAGAGTCGCGATGATGAATAGATTAAGGTTAACCTATAGTTTATGCAATCGCACGAGATTATCTCAACCAGCCGGAAACCATCGCTGACGAAAATTACAGGAAATAGTTAGCTAGAAAAAGCGATGTCTACAACGGGCTACGCCCACACAAATTCCTTGGTATCAAACATTGATACTACAACCATAAAACAACTTAATATATTATTTTATGCACCTAATGAAGGCTGATCCTTAGTATTTTTTGACATCGAGAGAGCTACAGCTGCTGCATAAGCAATCTCCGCTGCCATTTGATAAGCAAGTTTAATGCTTGATGAAGCGTCCTTAGTTTTTGCAGGAGGGGAAACTTTTTGACGGCGGGATTCTTGCTTGACATCACCCGCAACAACCGCTCGCTGTAATAAAATCCATGCATCTAGATCTTCGGAATCATAGTCACTTTGAATCAGCGATCGTATTTTGTCTTCAGCTACAATACTCAGATAACCAGTGGCAAGAGCTTCTTCTACAATTTCTTTAATTAAAGCCATAGTTTAAACCAAGTGTGTGAGTTAAATACGATACCTCAGCCTGGGCATTGCTTCTTGCTTTGTCAACTTTGACCCGAAACTGAGATCCGTTTTAGCTTTGAATAAAATTTATAACAAGCAATAGCAAGCACGCATCACCCGCTTGGTTCACCCAAATGGGTGATTTACAAATTTGAAGACATAAGTAATAGGGAAGAAGATAATTTTTAGATTTTTACTTTTATCAAAAAGAGGGTGTAATTAAGTATAGTAGATATCATTCTGAATTTAACATCCAATCAGAAATCTGTTTGGGGATAAGTAACGGTATAAATATCGACACCAAACGGAGAAAGTGATATTGAGTATTGGAAAAACAGGGAATAAGTGATTAATTCTTCTGTTTCATCTCCCCATTGCTTAAGTAGCGATCGCTTCCGTCAAAAAATTAGCTGCTTTTCATCATTTTCATCAGTAAATAGCCTAGAAAACAACTAATTTAATAAGATTGCTCCACTAAAAATAAAATGTGTTATCGTTAAAAACAATTCTGATTAAAAGCCATTCATCTGATTACAAAGGTGAATTTGTTAGTCCGTAAATCATCCGTGTGCAACATGATTGGAGCAGCATACCCTAGAAATTCGTTGCCAGAAAGCCGTCATAGCAGTCGGGGAAGCGCTTACTTGTTTGCACCGATGGTTAACTTCAATGTGATGGCTGATGTGGGAGATAATCCACCTTAATTAAATTGGATTTTATTCGGGTATAAGTGCCAATCAAAATCCAACAATAATCACATAATCCTGCTAGACAGAAATTGTCTCTATTTTTTGAGAGAGTCTAGTTAAATGTATTTTTGTTGCAAGATAGCTTGTAGGACTGAGTTGTTTTAAAACACTAAAACGTCTGCCAATAAGTAGCTTTTGGATAAATGACTCTATCAATAGTCGCGTCAGCAAGCTTTTCAAATTTCCTGATAACCAAAAAAGTAGCCTATCTTAACTAGCAAATATTTCCATTAGACAATTTAATTATCTAAGCTTTGACTCTGCAATGCACTGATATTGTTTTGTTTCTTCACTCTCGTGAAAAACAAGCAAAATTGTTACATAAGATTGATATATAAGCTTATAGTAACTAACATGATTTTGCATATCGTTTGAGTGACTCTACACACTTAAGTAAAAGAATTGCTCATAGAGTCAAATCCAGACTCTGGTTTTTTCAAATTGAAAAACCATCTAAAAAATCTGGGAAAATATTAAGTAATACCTAAATAAAAGGTATTAATACATACTAATTTCCTAGCATGAGCAGGTGATTAGGATACAACCCAAAAAAAGCTTCAAAACTGTCAATAAAACTCGATTGAAGAGATATGTAACCATGCATAACGAGCAATATTCCTCAAAATTGCAACGCGCGCAAGAACTTTTGGTAACTACGGTATTAGGAGATATTCCAACAGTAATTTTGGGACCAAAGTTGCGTAATTTAGGATATCGTACTATTTTTGCCCAAATAGGCAGCCCAGTTTATATTCAAAATGGTGTTGAATTTAACGGTAGTTCTTGTATTGAAATTGGCAATGAAGTATATATTTTCCAAGGCGTGCGGATGGATGCTAGAGGAGACAAAAATAATAGAATTCGTCTAGGAAATAGAGTCGCTATTGAACGTTACGCTGACATAGGGTGTTTGTCAGATACGTATATACATATAGATGAAGACACTTTCATTGGGCCCAATGTGTGTATTGAAGGACCAGGAGATATTAAAATTGGCAAACACTGTATGATTGCAGCTCATTCAGGGATATATGCCAATAATCATAATTTTGCCGATCCAATGGAGCCGATGAAATACCAAGGTGTGACTCGCAAGGGAATTGTGATTGAAGATGACTGCTGGCTAGGACATGGAGTAACAGTATTAGATGGCGTTACCATTGGTAGAGGCTGTGTAATTGGTGCAGGAGCAGTTGTCAATAAAGATATTCCACCTTTCTCGGTTGCTGTAGGCATACCTGCACGAGTGATCAAAAAGCGAATTTGCAAGAAGGATTTAGTAAAACTTCAGGAGAAATCAGGGTGTTAAGTGTTGAGTGCCAGCTGCTTCTGGTGACAAAGAGGCTGCACTAACAATCGGGAGAACCCCCACAACACACTGGCTCCTGTTGAGTGGGGCCTGGTAAGTGTTCTGTGTCACCTCTACTTTTTGAGGAAACTTATGCTGTGAGTAAACGTCACAAGAATAGCGACTCTCTAAGTTATTTTTTCGGGGCATCTATCAAGTTAGACATGCACCATTTCCAGTAAACTTGGCCAAACAGGGAGTGCTAAGTTAGGAGTTACTATTATCTTCTGTGCCCCTAATCTTTTTGCATTGCTCAGTCAACAGGAGCCAGTGGATTGTGGGGGTTCCCCCCGTTGTTCGCGCAGCGTCTCCGTTAGGAGAAGCAACTGGCTCTCAACAGTCAATAGAATATGGTCTCAAAAAGGGACGAGATGTGGGTAATATAAAGTAGCTACCTTTTCTGCATGGCAGATACTCAAAGAAAAGCTCTCTTTGTCATACCCCTTGGAGATATTTGTATGGTGACTTTAAAAATCATTGTTTATATTGTTGTTGCCTTCTTCGTAACTATCTTCGTCTTCGGATTTTTGTCAAACGATCCAGCTCGTAACCCTGGCCGTCGGGACTTGGAGTAATAGGGCGACAAATCATCCACGACTTTGGAAGGCGGAAGATACTCAACGCCACGGAAACTTACTGCCCTAAAGTTAGTAAGTTTCCTGCTCTAGGTAGCACAAGGCGACAGTCGGAAGGCAAAATGTATATTCATCCTTTTGTTCGTCATTTGGCTGTTTGTTAGCTCAGTTTTGCTCAAATATGCTTCATCCAGTTCTGCCGCCCGATCCGCCTCCTATCCTCGAACCTTTACAACCTGCCAATTCTGTCTCATCTGCTAGCAATAGAAAATCTGGTTCAGGTATCAACACTGGGATACGCCCAAACCTGAAAAAATTCAAGCATGATCAAGATTTGGCTCAGTTGGCGATCGCAGTTGATAGCAGAAGTTCACCACGTTCGCCAAGTTTGCTCAAGTTAACTAGTCAGAAATTGGAAGTCGCCGAAACTCCATCCCTAGCTAATCGACCAAAAACTCTGCCAGCAGAATTTTCCTCACTCACCACCCCCCAAAGTGCAGCGCTTCTAGGGCAATCTTTAGAAATTGGTTATCCCACGCAGCAAGTTAAAATCTCTAATGTAGATGAGAAAGAAAATACGCAGGTATCGGAACGCTCTGACGAACAGACGCAGGGATACAAACAGCAAGAGCCAGAAGTTTTTAAACAACTCCAACAGCGATCGCTAAATCCTGACTCTAATAGTAAAGAAAAACAAACCTTATTAGACTCTTTTAACTCCACTGCCTCAGAGCCTCAAAGTCTCAGAGCGTCTCCCCCTGCTATTTCTGCATCAAATTCTCAATCAATACAGAATTTAATACAGTTTAAGTCTCGCAAGCCGACAAACCAACTGTCTGCGCCCATCACCGTAGAATTTTATTCCCAAGCCCAAGCACCAACGCCAACACCACAAGTAGACACCACCAATCAGCCTCAACTGCCAGCAAATACGCCGCAAGTAGACACCACCAATCAACCTCAACCGCCAGCGAGCACGCCGCAAGTAGACACTACCAATCAGCCACAACCGCCAGCAAGCACGCTACCAGCCGCACCGAGAATTGTGGAAGTAACTTCAGATCGGCAAGAGTATGACGAACAACGGCGAATTATTACAGCTGTTGGTAATGTAGTTGTGCGATTTGATGGAGCGGTAGTGGATGCCGATCGCTTGCAAGTCAGTTTGAACAACTTGATTGCTGCGGGGGAAGGCAACGTAACTTTAACACGGGGCGATCAAATATTGCGGGGACAACGCTTTACGTATAACTTTGTTCAAGATAGTGGAGAACTGCAAAATGGCGGAGGAGAAATTTACGTACCCTCAGCTGATACAGATTTAGCTTTTTCATCCACAGATGTAACTGCTGGTGGAGTACCAAAACGCTCACCAAGCGAACGTATTACAGCCAGTCAGCCGTTTTCAGGTGTCAGCAGTCCTGGAGGAATTGATGTCACAATTGGTGGTCAGGCAGATGCTAGCAACATCCCGCCCCCGAAAACTGGCGGTGCAGTCAAGCGCCTGAGATTTGAAGCCCAACAGATTGACTTCTATCCCCAAGGTTGGCAAGCAAACAATGTCCGGATCACTAATGACCCTTTTTCACCGCCAGAACTAGAGTTACGTGCAGATAAAGTCACTTTGACGCGAGAGTCACCCTTGGTAGACCGCATCCGCACCCAGCGACAGCGTTTGGTATTAGATCAAGGGTTCTCTTTACCAATTCCGGTGAATCAACAGACAATTGACCGTCGGGAGCGGGATGTTTCACCGTTTATAGTCTCTCCTGGCTATGATGGAAAAGACCGTGGTGGTTTCTATGTTGAGCGCGGCTTTCCACTCATCGAGACTGAGCAGACACGCTGGACAATCACACCCCAGTTATTAGTGCAAAGGGGTGTACAAGAAGGAGTGGGTGACTTAGGCGCACTGTTTGGTGTAAAAACAAGGGTCAATTCTGTTTTGAGTCCACGAACTGTAGTTCAGGGGACTGGAGAATTAACGAGTTTTAACTTCAACAATGTGGAAGAAAGTTTCCGGGCGAATTTGGCATTGCGCCAAATATTAGGCGATCGCCTTCCCCATATCTTGACTCTACAATATAATTACCGCGATCGTCTCTACAACGGCACCCTTGGCTTTCAAACTGTCCAGAGTAGTCTTGGTGCTTTGATTACCTCTCCTGTGATTCCTTTAGGCAAAAGTGGTATTAACCTCAGCTATCAAGGAAGTGCCCAGTATATTGATGCCAACACTGATCGCCTAGACTTACTAGAACCAGTGCGGGATAACGATCGCATTTCACTAGGTCGCCTACAAGCTAGTGCATCCCTGAGTACTGGGTTACGACTGTGGCAGGGAAAACCATTATCAGCCACCGCCAGTGGGGGATTACGATACACAGCTACCCCTGTAGTTCCTTACTTGCTAGCGATCGCTGGCGTTACGGGCACTAGTAGTTATTATACCAATGGGGATAACCAAAGCACCTTAACTGGTACAATTGGCTTACAAGGGCAAATTGGTCATTTTTCTCGAGCCTTTTTAGACTACACTGCTTTTAATATTAGTTACTCTCAAGGTTTAAACAGCGGATTATCGCCCTTTTTATTCGATCGCTCCGTCGATAACAGAGTATTGAGTGCTGGAATTATACAGCAAATCTATGGTCCTTTCCGCTTAGGCTTTCAAACATCAGTTAACTTGGATACAGGTCAACAATCTAGCACAGACTACATTTTGGAATATAGCCGCCGCACCTATGGCATCACCTTGCGTTACAATCCAGTGCTAGAGCTAGGTGGCTTCAGCATCCGAATTAGTGATTTTAACTGGAATGGCGGTGCCAATCCATTTTCTGAAGTTAAGCCAGTAGTGAACGGCGTGCAACAGAATTATTAATCAAAATGGCAATGAGGAAAGGAGCATTGGGCAGAACAAGCAAAGGGATAAAGGGGAAAGACTTGCTCTTTTATCTCCCTCATTTTTCTATGCCCCATACACCTAATACCTTTATTCTTATGATTCGGGATTTAAAGGCAAAATTACTGTAAATGTGGTACCGATACCAACTTGGCTTGTGACACTGATTTGACCGTTGTGAGCATCAACGCACCTTTTAACGATGACTAACCCCAATCCGGTGCCCTGAATTGATTGGACATTTGAGGCTCGGTAGAATGATTCAAAAAGTCTGGCTTGGTCTGCTTCCGGAATACCAATTCCTCGGTCTTGAATATAAAAAATTGCTACTTTCTGGGGAGGATCGCATATTAAATCGAATTGAATATTGCCACCTCTGGGTGAATATTTAACTGCATTTGAGAGGAGATTACTAAACATGTAATCCAAGAGCCGTTCATCCATAACAGCGTTCGTATCATCACTATGACAAGTAAAAATAATTTGACTCACACTATTTACAACAGTAGAAAAATCTTCGATTAGTTCTTTACAGAATTGTTCTAAGTTAATTGGAGCAGGATTACATACTAGTTTTCCTGCCTCCGCATGACCCATAAATAGTACCTCTTCCATGAGTTTGTTCATGGATTGTACGGCTCCTTGAATCCGCTTTATATAGGTGCGTCTTTTAACATCGGTCAAATGTCTTCCCTGGATTTCTATAAGTTCTACTGACGTTTGAATAACTGTTAAGGGATTACGGAATTCATGAGATACAGTCGAGATAAATAAAGATTTGAGACGGTTAAGTTCTTGCTCCTTTTGCAATGCTTGCTCTAACAATTTTGCTTGACGCCGTTCGCTAAGATCCCAAAAAACAACTACTACACCATTAATCTGGTCAGGTCGCCGTCTCAATGGTGAAGCACTATCCCCAATGGGAACTCTTTTTCCATCTTTAGTAATTAGAGATGTAAATTCCCCTAAATAAACAACCTGTTGCTCCCGCAACACTTTTGTGACTGGGTTTTCTAATGTAGCTTCTGTAACTTCATCAACAATATGAAAAATCTTTGATACTTCATTGCCTAAAGCATCTTTTTGCTGCCATCCGGTTATCGCCTCAGCTGCCGGATTCATAAATGTCACCATTCCTTCCTCATTGGTGGCAATCACAGCATCACTCATCGAGTTGAGAAGAGTTGCTAACTGATCTCGATTCTCCCGCAGTTCACGTTCTAACTGGTGTTTTAATAAACCGATTTCAATAGCTATTCTTAAATCTTTTGTAGTAAATGGTTTAACAATGTATCCAAAAGGTTGGGTAATTTTAGCTCGTTCTAAAGTATTTTCATCACCATACGCAGTTAAAAAAATTATAGGAACATCTAGCTGTTCACGAATATGAGTGGCAGTAGCAATACCGTCCATCTCACCTTTAAGGATAATATCCATTAGTACTAATTCTGGTTGAGTTTCCCATACCTTAGCAATGGCAACTTTCCCAGAGGAAGCTGTACCGGTGACAGTGTACCCTAGTTGACTGAGTTGTCTGGCAATAGTTCTAGCCACAATCACTTCATCTTCAACGACTAAAATCCTAGCTTGACCCATTTGATATTTACTAATCCAAAGTTAACTGCGTGAATTGGATTTTGAATACTGTTCCCCGATCGCGTTCTAGAGTAATCTCACCTTCGAGTTGTTCTGTAACTAAGTCATACACCAAAGAGAGACCCAAAGAAGCAGTATTTCTCCAATCTAAATTATCTGGTAAACCAATACCATTGTCTTGAATAGTCATCTCGATCCGATGATCAATATTTTGTAAGGCAATACGAATTGTGCCTACTTGTTGGTTGGGAAAAGCGTGCTTTAGAGCATTAGAGATTAATTCGTTGATTACTAATCCACAGGCAATGGCTTGGTCAATATTCAAACTAACTGAATCTATATCAGTTTCTAAAGCAATTCTTCCTGGAACAATTTGATAGGAAATTAACAAGCTGGTTGCCAAATTATGGATATAATCACCAACATCAATTTGTCCAATATTAGCGGAAATATATAAATTTTTATGAATGAGAGATATTGACTCAATGCGGTTCTGACTTTCTCTAAGAACTTTAATAACTTCTGGATCTTTAAGTGTGTGAGACTGAAGTTGCAATAAACTAGAGACAATCTGCAAATTATTTTTAACTCGATGATGTACTTCCTTTAAGAGAACTTCTTTTTCTGCCAATGCACTTCTTAACTTAACTTCCATTTTTTGTCTTTGCACAAGTTCAGTTTGAGCTTGTTCAAACATGCTAGATTGTTGAATGGCGATCGCCAATTGCACTGTAACTTGATCGAGCAAATCTAATTGATTTTCTTCCCACTCCCGAAAACGGGAACATTGGTGAGCAATTAGTAAACCCCAAAGGTGAGAACCAGAGTTTTGAGAGCTTACTTCTAGTAAAATAGGTACAACTAAATTCGCTTTCACCTCAAACCGTTCTAATAAGCGAATATGGCAATCACTTAGTCCACCTTGATAAATATTAGCGAGCGCATGTTTGCGTCCTTGATAATACTCCACTCCTCCGCCTGTTTGAAAACAAGTATCATGAATTTCTGCACCTAAAGAAACTCTCCATCCAGGCTCTACCGATTCTGCCATAATTGTGCCAATCATCTCTCGGTCAAACTGATAAACTACCACTCGTTCAACCTTCAGCAAATCTCGCACTTCTTGGACTGTAATATTAAGAATATCTAGAAGATTTAAAGATTGACGAATTCGTTGAGCAATGGTTCGCATCAATTGCTCTCGCTCGGCTTGAGCAATAATCGCAAGTTCAGTTCGCTTACGTTCTGTAATATCTTGCCCAATACCGATAATTTGACCATTTGCAAGTTTAACATTAGTCCAAGATGTATCTAATAAATGACCATCTCGTACCTGAATTCTAAAATCTCTCCAGTTCCGTTGTGCAGACTGAATAAAATTAATCACATCTTGACGATATTTGGGATTAGGATATAAAACTTCTAGAATATCACAATTTTCTAAATCTTGAAATTTCCAACCTAAAACTCTTTCCCATTCTTGGTTCACCCACTGAAGTTTGTTATTAGAATTAACCAGTGCAATCATCAAGGGAATATTTTCAAAAATTAATTTTAAAAATTCGTTTTGTTCTTGAAGCTTTTTCTGGTTATTTTTAGAAATACTAATATCATAAACTACTATTAAAATCGCTGCTTCATTGTTAAAATTTAAATATTGCAGTGAAGCACTTGCCCAAAACTGACTGCCATCCGCCCTTTTTAATTGAAGTTCATAATTACGAATATATCCATCTTGTTCCAGAATTTCTAACAGTGCTTTTAAATCTGCTAAATCGTAGTATGAATTTAATATTTTTTGCTTAACTAAATTTACTGGAGAAAAATGAAACGTTTGAATTAACTCTTGATTAGCATATAAAATTAATCCATCAGACACCCGCAAAATCATTAATGGAACAGGAATTACTTCAGAAATTGCTCGTAATCTAGCTTTACTTTCTTCAATATTTTTTTCTATTTGTTTGTACTCTGTAATATCTTTGATGTTAACTAACTGAGCTTTGTAACTGGCATAATCTATTGGATATGATACAATTTCTACATCAATAATCTGTCCGTCTTTGTGACGATGTTGCCATTGTCGACAAAAGTGTAAGCTAGAATGATTTTTGTCTAAATATTCTAACAAGATGGAGACATCTTCTGGACGACAAATATCAGCTATTTGCATTTTTAAAAACTCTTCTCGTGAGTAGCCATAATGAACAATAGCAGCTTCATTCACATCTAAAAATTGCAGATTTGTTTCATCAAACACCCACATAGGGTTAGGATTTTTAGAGAAAAGGAGATTAAAACTTTTTTGACTATCATCAATAATTTTTTGCTGATGCAACTCTAAATGGCTGATTATTTGTTGAGCCAACTGTTGTAAAGCTATTTGCTCCTTAAGATTTAAATTTCGGACAGCAAAATCAATTACACAAAGAGTACCTAATGCAAAGCCATTAGAGGTAATTAGGGGAACCCCTGCATAGAAGCGGAAACAATTATTTGATGTTACAAAAAAATTTGCAGCAAACCGTTCATCCTGCAAGATATCAGGGATAATTAGTATTTGGCTTTCCAATATCGTGTAACTACCAAAGGCAATATTTCGCGGAACTTCCGATATAATTATTCCAATTTTTGACTTGAACCACTCCCGTTGGGCATCAACTAAAGTAATCAAAGCGATTGGTGTTTCACAAAAGTTAGCAGCTAATTGAGCTAGTCCGTCAAAAACTTCTTCTGGAGGTGTATCTAAAATTTGATACTGATTAAGTACTTCTAGTCGTTGGCTTTCATTTTCGGGAAGTAGCATCGGTTGTTGTGTAAAAAATTTTTTATAGTTAATTTTAATCTACTTATATTTTTAAAAATCAATATTTATTTGAGAATAATTTTTTATTAAAAAGTTATTTTTTCAAAAATCAACTAAAATATAAAGTTAAATTAATATTGGTTCAAAATTTATAATTTAACTTGATAGGGTAGGGTTTGTAAAATATTAATTTAACTTTATTTTCAATAATCACTTGCAATTAATTAAACAGGTTTTATTAAAAAACAAACATTATTCATCACTACTTTGTAGGTATTATATGATTTTGATACTACAAAATAGATATAGCAGGAGGCAGCTACGTAGGAGGCAGGAGGTAAAACATTACTATTCCTAACATCAAGGCTTTCAAGATGTCTTAACCTTTAATTCGCTTGCTATAAATATTGACAGTCTATTAACATAATTCAAACAGACAGTAAAATTATATACTAAAATTGTCGCCAGAGATTTAGCGCTCAAATTAAACTACTCTAGACACAGAGATTTTTTGGAATCTCTGTGTCCTCTGCCTGGAAAGGGTTAGTTCTATCTTGGGCGTCCAAATGTAGTGATATATAAAACAGCTTCATCGGCAGGAATACCCAAAACTTCATTTACTTGGTCATCAAAGAATCCACCGATACCGCTAACGCCTATATTTAGGTGCATTGCCGCTAAATTCAAGCGTTGTCCTAAATGACCGGCATCCATATGTAAATAACGGTAAACACGATCGCCATACTGAGCGATCGCAGCTTTGAGATCTGCTGTATGAAACAGCACTGCTGCGGCATCCCGGCCTAATTCTTGCCCCAGGCAGAGAAAATATAACTCTCGCCGGAAATTTTTAAACCGAATTTGACGTAATTCTTGAGCTTTGGGCGCGTAATAATAACAGCCAGCCTCCAGTCCTTTGACACCACAAACAGCGATAAATGTTTGTATTAAATTCAGGTCAAAGTAATCTGGAGAAATGTCTAAACTTTGGTCAATATAATTTTGTGGTTGATAAGTGAAATCGAGTAAGTTTTTTAGCTCATCGAAAGTTAAATCATCACCATTGTAAGCGCGGGTAGAACGTCGCTTATACATAGCGATATCTAAATCACAAAGCTTTTCTCCCCAATATATAGGTGTAGTGGCGGTGGGAATTTTCAAACAGAAAGGAAAATTATATTTATCCTCCAAAGATTTTTCTTGTTTGATAGTTGGTAGATTGAGCTTGCCAGTTATACCTGGTTCAATCTGAGTGTGTTGATGGAAATATTTTAGTAGTTCTCCATCAGCGATTTGGGGATAACTGGTTTCGGTGGCAGAAGGTAGGGCAGTGCATCCCAATGGCAGATTTTGATTAATATCCAACAAGTCTGCCAGAGGTAAAATGGCGATCGCACCTTCGTGTTGTGGATCTATATAAAGCAAATCATTTATCGATTCATCCACAAAACCGCCGATTAAATGCGGGCGATAGTCATTAATCGCACCAGCTAACTCGATATTACCCAAAAGGTGTCCTGCGTCTAAAAAAATCCGACGATAAGCCCGGTCTTCATAGCGCCAAGCAGAACGATAGAAAACTGCTGTGACAATAATTGCTAGTTGGGTATTTTCTAACGAAGGATGCCAGAAACAAGCTGCTTGTAGGGTTTGCCAAACATTATTTTCCCAATAATGCATCAAGGAATGAGTCCGGCACTGGTAATTATATAGTCCTGCTGGCAATAACGACGTGCCACGAGAAACTAAATACACCTCCGCAGGGTACAACCCGCCAGCACTGGGAGCCGCACGTAAATATACCGCACTTCCCATAGAAGGCATTTTCGCCGTTAGTCCATAGCTGCGAAACAGCAACCGCGAGAGTCTTTGCCACCGTTGAGCATCTGAATTATTAGCAAAAGCCTCTGGTTTTTCTTGGATATAAGGTTTGAGATCGTAAGTAGAGCCAATTTTGTATTCTTTGAAAGGTACTGGCTGCTTAGCCCAGTCTAACCTTTGATTTTTCAAAGCGAGAGTCTCAGGATCGTATTTAGTCCGTTCGTGATAATGCTGAGCAATTGATTGGTGTAATTCTGGCATAGTACTTTTAATATCCTTCGACATCCTTATTTTTGATCTTGGCATTCATCAGTCTCATTATTTCGTGTCAATTAGTACAATCCTCAGACTTACAAAGTGGTAATTGGTAACTGAATTGAGGAGATGGGGAGGTGGAGAGATGAGGAAATGAGGGAGAGCAAGAGTTTGAGGTTTTAAGCTTGAACGTTGAACCTTTGAACTCGAACGTTGAACCTCTGAACTCGAGCGTTGAACCTCTGAACTCGAGCGTTGAACCTCTGAACTCGAACGTTGAACCTTTGAACTCGAACGTTGAACCTTTGAACTCGAAACTTTTTAGTTTTAACTTTCCTCCATCCCCCTACTCGCCACTCCCCCTTTCGCTGTACGATATAAACGCAAAGATATCTCTCCACAGGTGGATGTGCAATGATACCTGTTCGTGAAACTTTATCAAAACCTGATATCCAACTTTCTTATCTAGAGTGGAGCCAAGGTCGAGAACCTCTACTGTTGTTACATGGTTTAGGTGACCATGCTCTTGTGTGGTCTAATTTAGCAGATCGCTTGGCGGCAGATTACCACATAGTTGCACCAGATATGCGTGGACATGGCGAAACTAGTAAGCCAGAGAGAGATTATAGCTTTGAAAGTGCGATCACAGACCTAGAAGCACTCATGGATCATCTCGGATGGACTTTTGCTCATATTATCACTCACTCTTGGACAGGCAAATTAGCTGTCATTTGGGCAAGACAGAATCCAAAGCGTTTACGAAGTATGATTTTAATCGATCCAATTTTCATTTGGAAAATGCCTAACTTTTTCAGGCTAACTTTTCCAATGTTGTATCGCTTGTTGCCTTTTCTCAAAAGTATGGGCCCCTTTGCCAGTTATGAAGAAGCCGAACAACAAGCACGGCAATTAAAGCAATATCAAGGATGGAGTTCGCTACAGCAGCAAGTTTTTCAAGCAGGAATTGAACAAAAACCCGATGGTAATTGGGGAAGCAAATTTACTATTGCCGCCCGCGACGGAATTTTTGAGGCAGTAATGCAAGTGCCTGGTTTTACAATACCCCTTGACACCCCTGCCCTCTTCATCCAGCCAGAACAAGGTCTCAACCGTCAAAATTGGCAAATTCAACCTTATAAAACCTATTTGAAAAACTTACGCATTTGCCAAGTTCCTGGCAATCATTGGCCATTTTTGACACAACCAGAGCCATTTAACCAGACTGTAGCAGCTTTCTTAGCAAAACACAGCTCAAAAATCTCATGATTATTAGACGGGATTATCCCACAGAAATAGAAGAATTAAGATAAGCGATGTCTTGGGGGATTGGGCAAATAGGGAGTGTTGACTGATAACTGTTGACTGATAAGAACCAGTTGCTTCTCCTGTGGGAGACGCTACGCGAACAAGCCGGGGAACCCGGACAACGCACTGGCTCCTGTTTAGTGAGGAGTTAAGAGTTATTCTCCTTGTCCCTGTGTCTGCTTCATCTCCCGGTTGGTGAGCGTACCCCCGCTCTTAAGCAAGCTACGCCTAGCGTCTCGTAGAGAAGTCGAACTACATCTGGCGGTTGGTGAGCCAAGCCGAAGCATCTCCCTCATTTTTGCCACTCCTTACTCCTCACTCTCCAGTTAGCCAGTCATGAGCCTTTGTATTAATCCCCTTTGCCCGAAACCAAATCACCCAAATAATCATCAAAACCGTTTTTGTCAAAGTTGTGGTTCTCATCTGGAATTGCTAGGGCGTTATCGGGTGAAGTGTCTGTTGAATGACGAAACAGGTTTTAGTAAAGTTTATGAGGCATACGAACAAAATACCCCCAAAATCCTTAAGATTCTCAAAGAAGATTTATCAAGCGATCCCCAAGCAGTAGAACTATTTCAGCAAGAGCTAACTGTGCTTGTAAAACTGAACCATCCCGGTATTCCTAAGGAAGATAGTTACTTCCAGTATCAAACCCGAAATGGTTTAGTGTTGCATTGCATTGCAATGGAAAAAATCGACGGGTACAACTTAGAAGAATGGTTTGAGCAGCAGAATTGTCCCATTTCCCAAGAACAAGCGATCGCCTGGTTAAAACAGTTGATAGAAATTTTAGATTTAGTGCATGGTAAACAATATCTGCATCGAGATATTAAACCATCTAATATTATGATTAGACTCGATGGGCAATTAGTAATTATTGATTTTGGCACCGCCTATAAAATCAGCAAAACCTACCCAGATGAACTCAGTGACAGCCCTAGAATGACAGCACTTATGTCATCTGGTTACAGCGCCCCAGAACAAATGAACGGTCAAGGTATACCACAATCAGATTTCTTTGCCTTGGGACGCACATTTGTGTTTTTGCTCACGGGAAACCATCCCTTAGATATGTATGATGTCCAGCAAAATTTGCTGCACTGGCGTAATCAGACCATCGATATCTCACCTTTACTATTAAATTTAATTGATTGGCTCATAGCAGCGGATGTAGAAAAGCGTCCTCACAATGCCCAGGAAATTTTACAGGAATTAGAAGAAATTGAAAATCAACTAACAAGAAATAATCCTTCAAACATTAATTTGGTAAACAATTATGAATCCGAACAGTTACAACCAATTACTCCAAGTTTGTCCAATTTAAATAGCCAGCCGTCAAAAGTGCCGTTACTGGGACTTTTTGCTGCATTGCTATTGGCTTTAGGATTACTTAGTATAATCGTTTTAGTGACGCAGACATCAAACAATTCTTTAATACCAAATTACGGACAACTACCCGAAAAAAAAGGTGACATTGATTATTTTTCCTATAAAGAAGGTAGAGATAGTCAGGGAAGAATTGCCAAATTTAATATAGTTGTTTTATCAGTACAATATAAATGGGTTGTGGGGAGCAATTTTCAAATTAAACATAATGATGAAATTATTAGCCTTAACTTATTAAAGTTGAACTTAGAACAACAAGGTATACAGAATATAATGGAAGATTCTGGTGAGATTATCTCTGTAGGTACAACTTCTTGTAAGGGAAATATAGAATTTCAGCAACGTATAGCTTTAGAACGAGCTGTACAAACACAGCTATTAGCAAAAAAAATATTTATTAATCAACCTAGTATTAAAAGCTATCGCTTATTAAACTTGGGTCAATTTCAACGAAGTGATTGTCAAGCAAATCAGGATTTAACTACATATCAAAGAAGTATTATAATTATTGGTGTCAAAAAAGAATCAACAGGTGTAAGCATAGATGAAGCTCTACAAAATAGACTAAAAAAGAAGCCTTTTGCTGATTTTAAATTAGAAGATTATTCTTTGGGTTCAGTGGATAAATTTAAAACAATACCAAGTAATTTATAATATTTTTAACAAACGGCATCAGCGCCTATGTTTAAGGCTTTCTAGACATCTCCCCTTTAGCGATAAAATACTATAGTCAGTAAGCAAACTTTCAAAAAATTACATAAAAACAAAGGTTTTAGCCCTGTAAAAAAATAAGTCTAACAACTCTGATTAATAGCGAGTGATCGCCTGAACATCACCCAGCATTTTTGTCTGTTATGCCCATTTAGACCTACTTTTAGCCCAAACAGGTCTTTAGCTCAAAAGAATAATATTGCAAGTGTTCCAATACTGTTCGTTTTGTGGATTTCTAACTTGGAATTAGGTTTTGGCAAAAGGTTACACCAATTTGAAAAAACAATGGGACAGATACACATCTCCAAAACCTTGTCCTGTCTGGATTCTTAATGCATGAATTTTGAATTTTGAATTGGTATTACTGGGTTTGGGTTAAAGGTTTTTCTTTACCCCTTTCCCATAAATCGAAAGGTATTGACAAGTATTCTAAGGGACTGGTAAATAAAAAAACATCCCACTGTTGACAGTCATCAGTCATCAACTTCAAAAACCTTAAGCATTTTGTGCTTCTACTCGACCAGAAGACTGTTCGCTAATTAATTAGGTTTCTAGCTCTAAACCGCTTAGGATAGATTTAATCGAAAATAATCCTGTGCATCTGTCTTGATATATTTATCAAGGAGAAAGTCAAGCTATGAATTACATTCAAAAAACTGTTGTCATCCTGGGAATAACGAGTGGTGTATTGAGTGGAATGCCTTTTGCTGTCCATGCTGCACAGCAACAACCAACGCGCATCCAACAAGTAAATTTTCAACAATACTATAACCAGGGTGTGCAAAAGCTTGAGCAAGGCAATTTCTCCGGCGCAATAGAAGATTTTAGTCGGGTAGTAGAGTTAAATCCCAGCTACTACGAAGGTTTCTGCTTGAGAGGTTTGGCAAAGTCTCAATTAAGAGACTTTAAAGCAGCCATTATTGATTTCAATCAAGCACTGCGACTAAATCCTAACCATATAGATGCTTACAATAGTCGGGGAACTGCTCATGCAGAATTAGGAAATATTCAAGCTGCAATTACCGACTTTAACCAAGTTCTGAGAATTGATCGCAAGTCTGTAGATGCTTACTATAATAGGGGGCTTTTAAATTATAGGCAGGGAAATCACAAAGTAGCGATCGCTGATTTTAACCAAGCACTAAAAATCAATCCCAATTTAGCTGATGCTTATGGTAACCGAGGACTTGCTGAATATGCTTTAGGCAATCGCAAAAGCGCTATTACCGATTTACAACAAGCTGCAAGCCTGTTTCAAAAGCAAGGAGATAGCCAGAAGTATCAGCAAACGCAAGCCCTTCTTCAGCAGATTCAGAAGTAATGAACATTATCAAATTTCTTCTCGGCTAACAACTCCCTGCTCGCTTCATCTTTGCTACTTTTCATTCCTCAGTTCCTAATTTTCCGTTTTCACTAGAACAATCAAATAAATGTAAACTCAAACGTTGGGAAAGTTCTTCACACACCTTTACTCCCCGCACACTATTACCACGCGCATCCAGTGGCGGCGAAAATACGCCAATGCCCATCTTATTGGGTACAACGGCAATAATCCCGCCACAAATTCCGCTTTTCGCTGGAATACCAATTTTATAAGCCCACTCACCCGCAAAGTTGTACATACCACAGGTGTACATCACACTCAAAATATCTTTGATGTAACGCTTATCTATTGCCCGTTCTTTAGTAATCGGGTTAATACCTCTGTTAGCCAGGGTAGCAGCCATCACTGCTAAGTCTCGGCAATTCACCAGTACAGCACATTGCTGAAAATAAAGATCTAGCGCTTGTTCGATATTTTGGTCAATCATGCCGAAGTTGAGCATCAGGTGCGCCATTGCGCGGTTGCGATGTCCGGTACTGCGCTCTGAGGTAAAAACTGAAATATCAACGAACACATCGCGGCCAATATATCGCCGGAACATCTCCAGCATCCGGTTGAGCCGTTCTGTGGGAGCAGATCCTTTGATTAAGCTAGTAGTGGCGATCGCTCCGGCATTTACCATTGGGTTATAAGGTCGCTTCGATTGCTCATCCAAAATAATCGCGTTGAATGCATCCCCCGTCGGTTCGACACCAACTCTCGTCAAAATGTAATTCCGTCCATGATCTTCTAAGGCAAGTCCATAAGCAAATACCTTGGAAATCGATTGAATGGTAAAGAACTGTTCCCAGTCTCCAACTTTATAATCCTGACCATCTACACTGACAATGCAAATACTAAATAAGTCTGGGTTTACCTTTGCCAGTTCCGGAATGTAATTCGCTACTGCACCCTCGCTCAATGACTTGTACTGGGAATGCAAGTCGTTGATAACAGTTAATAATGACGAGTTTATTTCTAAATCTCCTGAATTTACTTGGTTTACTATGAGGCTGATAGCATTTTACGAAATACCTGGTACATATATCGCAATTGAATTTGATTGCCTGAAAAAATACTGTACACCTTAAGGCAAGCGGCAAGAGGCAATTTATCTTTCCCTATTACCCATTGCCTATTTATACTCGATTCACTACTTAGACTAGAGAATACTATGTGTACTTTTTGTTACAAACTAAAAATTATCTAGAAGCGATCGCCAAGTTTTTCTAATTTTTTTAATATTAATTACAAAAAAGGTTAGCTTGCGTATTATCCTTTTTTTTATACACAGTAACACTTATAGAACAAGTGATATAAATCACTCAGTTTAACCTAGTTAGAGATAATACAAGTCATGGTTAATTTAGCTAGAAAAAACTTTAAAAAAAGGATAGTAAACTTCAACTGATTTGTATGACTATTTTATATCTAACTCGGATGACAACTTATTTGTACTCAAATCTAAAGATTTAATTAAATAAGTAATTTTGAGTATTTATGCCGATGTCTTTTAATTAAAATCATATTTATTTTTTTCAGTAAATTATTAAAAATTGTGTATTATAAAATACAAACATGGTTGTTAGCCTTGGAAACTGATGTAAACAAGGTTTTGTGAGTATGATTCACAAAAAATGCAAAGTTTTCTAAAGAAATTTTTTACTTACCCAAAAAAACGTTACACAGCCCAAATCCTCATTTGAAAAAGGTTTCACCCTGAAAATAGCAATTTGATTTGGATAAAGTTGTCTAGAATTACGCTAAAACCCTGATCCCCAAGCCAAAAGGTTCATGCTAGTCTGTTGCAGTTACAAAAAAAAAGTGAAGACGGAACGAATTCGAGTTTTGCTGAAGGGAATTCACTGGTGAAAATCCCGCGAATTATAAGACTTAAGTTTTCTTAAGTTCTACAGTCGCTTTAAAATTGGACGCATGAATCAAAGACATTTTTGGACTGTTGTTGCTCTGTCTCTAGCTGTTTTGGGAATACCCACAGTTGGCTGTACTCAAACCACAAAGGGAAATGCGCTAGCTTCTCAAAAATCGCCTGCTTCTGATGTGGTGAAAGTGGGAGAATACAAATCAGGAGCAGGGGAACAAACCTCGGATGCTGTGATTACACAAATTCATCCTTACAACATTGGAGGACGTAAAGCGGCAACTCTTTATATCAAAAGTATTCCTGTTCTCACCTTTTTAAGTTCTGTATCAGATACAAGCGTTGAGACTAAAAAAGTTGGTGCAATAAACGAAACGGAGGGCGTACAATCATACGCCCTTATTAGTAGCAACTCACTTTCATCGGCGAGTATTGGAAATGTAGCCGGAGCAAATAATCAGATTAGTTCTGTTGACAATGACCCAGTTGAAATGGCTAGTGTAATAGCAGCTAAAATCAACCAGTTGAACCGGGAAAATGTAGATGCGAGTCAGATTACCGTCAGTTGGAAAGCAGGGGGCGAATCTAAAGTTGCAAATGTTGCTCAAAACAAGAGCTCCCCTGTAGAAGGAGGATCTGGCGATCGCTATACAATCAAAGTTAACGGTGAAGAATTAGTAGAAATTAATCAAGGTACGCGATTAGCAGATACCACCAGCAACCTGGCGCAAGATGCATTGCAAGCAACCAATCGCTTGCGGAGACTACTAGGCAATGCATCACCCTTAAGCGAGATTGCAAATATGCCAGTGCGTCAGCCAGTATCAATACCTAAGCTACCCCGAGATATTGCCGTTGGAGGAGTCCGAATCAGCTTCGGAGGGATGGCTTCTTTTTATGGCTATGACGGTTCCGGTAATCGTACTGCTAGCGGTCAGAGGTTCAACCCAGAAGGTATGACTGCCGCCCATCGTACCTTACCTTTCGGTACACAAGTTCGTGTGACCAACACCCGTAATGGTCGTTCCGTCGTAGTGCGGATTAATGACCGAGGCCCCTACATTCGCGGTCGAATCATTGACTTGTCTGCTGGCGCAGCTCGAATACTGGGAATGATGGGTAGTGGCGTTGCACCAGTACATATTGAGGTTTTGGAGAAGTAAAGGGACTGGGGACTGGGGGGATGGGGAACTCGGGGCCCCCACGAAGTGGGGATTAGGGGCAATAGGGAATGTGGGAGGAGAGAAAATTTATACTTCTGGCTTTTGGCCTCTTCCCCATCTTCCCACACCTCCTTTTCCTCCCACACTCCCTGTTTGCCCCATACCCAATCCCCAATCCCCAATTCCTAATTCAACCATCTCCTCTATTTCAGATATAAACTAACGGGGGAGGGATGAGAGAACTAGGGGTATTTTTGTGCGCCTGTTGACAACAGTTGCAGCTTTACGCTGTTATTTAACTAGACGCTGCTTGGAAAACAAGCTGATTGCGGTTACAGAAAATCTGGCACTAGATGAGATAAATAGCTGGCATCAGATGGCAGTCGGTCTGGTACCGACAATGGGGAATTTGCATCAAGGTCATTTAAGCTTGATCAAACGGGCGCGGCAAGAAAATTCCACGGTGATTGTTAGTATTTTCGTTAATCCCTTGCAATTTGGCCCCAATGAGGATTATCAACGTTACCCGCGCACTTTAGAGCAAGACCAACAATTTTGCTCCCAAGCTGAGGTAGATGCAATTTTTGCGCCGACTCCAGAAGAGATGGTAGTACCTCAGAAAAGTATACAAGAATCAAAGGTTACACAAGTTATCCCCCCATCTGCTATGATATCTGGCTTGTGTGGTCGTTCTCGGCTGGGTCACTTTCAGGGTGTCGCTACGATTGTGACTAAGCTTTTCAACTTGGTACAGCCTGACCGAGCCTACTTCGGTCAAAAGGATGGTCAGCAACTGGCTATTATTAAGCGGTTAGTAGCTGATTTAAATTTACCAATCGAAATTGTTGCTTGTCCAACTGTACGGGAAGCATCGGGTCTTGCCTTGAGTTCTCGTAATCAGTATTTGACTGCAACAGAAAAACACCAAGCAGCAGTGCTGTATCGCGGCTTGCAAAGAGCTGAAACGGCGTTTTGGGCAGGACTTCGCGATCGCAATAAGTTGATAGCAATAGTACAGCAAGAACTGACAATGGTCAGCACGCTTTTAGTGGAATATATTGAATTGGTTGAACCGACTACGTTAATGTCTTTAGAAAAAGTTCAGGAGGAAGGAATGCTGGCGATCGCAGCTCGTCTGGGTTCTACACGTTTGATTGATAATATCATTTTGCGCGATCGTCAACCCATCATCGCCATTGATGGCCCAGCCGGTGCTGGAAAATCCACTGTGGCGCGTCAAGTGGCAGCAAAGCTGAATTTAGTGTATTTAGATACAGGAGCAATGTACCGAGCTGTGACTTGGTTAGTACTGCAAAAGGGTATTGCCATTGACGATGAGTGTGCGATCGCCGAATTAGTTAACCAGTGTCAAATCGAACTGACTCCCACCCAGGATTTCCAGTTTCCCGTGCGGGTTTGGATTAACGGTACTGATGTTACCCAAGCGATTCGCACGATTGAGGTGACATCCCAAGTATCGGCGATCGCTGCACAAAGCGCTGTACGTCAAGCACTAGTTAAACAACAGCAAAGCTGGGGTAAAAAAGGTGGTTTAGTAGCTGAAGGTCGGGACATTGGCACTCATGTCTTTCCCGATGCTGAAGTGAAAATCTTCTTAACCGCTTCTGTAAGCGAACGAGCACGTCGCCGTCAGCAAGATTTTCAAAAACATGGTCAACCCGAAGTAACTTTAGAGCAGCTCGAACGCGACATTGCCGAACGGGACTGGAAAGATAGTACGCGTAAAATTTCCCCTTTGCAAAAAGCGGCCGATGCGATCGAAGTTCAAACTGATGGTTTAGACGTATCTGAAGTCAGTGCAAAAATTGTTAACCACTACCAGCAACGTTTATCTGAGTGGTAGTTATCGAAGAGAGCAAGGAGACAAGGGAATAACCATTTAATCAATCTCTGCTACTGTCACCTTGTCTCCGACTTCTGTTGTACTCTTCTGGTCACTAATAAATGAAAATATCTGTAATCGGGATTATTACTGATTTTGGCTTCTAATTAAGAGTTGTTCTGTACTTGTCAGGATGACCAGTGGCGCGACAGATACTCTGGCGATCGCCTCTATTGCCCAGTTGTGATTCACCAAGTCAGGGATCGCTATAAAAAGCGTCAATCCAATGATAAATAAAAGTAAAATTATGTAAAAATTACGATCCCAAGCAGGTTTATCACGCAGTCTCGCTTGCCTGCTTATTAAGCGTTGTCGCCAAAATCGAAAGGTACTAAGGACAGCGACAAGGTATAACAGTCCAGCATTAATTAGCAGAGTTATTTTATGGTTTGGAGTAATGTTAGGATGCCCAAGAGCGATCGCAGTTAAGCAAACTCACGCTACTATATATAGAAAAGTAAACAGGGTAAAGTGTTTCATTAGTTTCTATTTTGTGCTTTGTAAAGAGGGCAGACTCTAAGGCAAACGCATCCAAATTATACTTCTCATAACCAAGGTTAAGAATTAACAAAAAAAACAGCATTTACTGTTTGATTTGATTTTCTAAGCCTCAAGGCGGTCTCTAAAATCTTTGTCAATCAGCAGAGATTAATGAGACGGTTTTGGAGTTTATTGACAATTAAATAACCTTATTGAACATTATCTGGCTGCCATGCCCTACTTTCCTAACTCTAGATTTCTTGCATCCAGAGACAGTGCCAAAATTTACATAAATATTAGATAATTTTTATTCTTGATTATTTTATTTAAAATAATTTAGAAAATTATTTTAGATAGTAAATTATTTTAAAATTAATTCATCCAGCTTTAGACTGATTGTTTAAGTAGCAGTTAATCTTACCATAGGTAGAAGTTTCAAAGCTTTAATTGCTGCTTTTAATTACTTAATACCAATTTTCATAGCAACCCTGAATTATTTCTGAACGAAGAAGTCTGCGAGTTATTAGATAATTCCGAAACATAAACTTTGCGATTGATGTGTTTCAAATCAGATTGCAATATAGACCTTTAGCTATGAAATATTAGCCATTTTTATTTATAGTGATTGCATAGGAGCGATTTAACTTATTTTACTTATTAGAGGAAGACTTTGTTTTTCGCTTCACTTTGGTAGTAGAATGACGATGTTAAGTTTTATGTTTCATTAAAAAAGACATAAAACTACCAAAAATAAAAGCTGCTAATTTTCTAAGCTTCTGCAATAGCTTAAAACTGGAAACCGCTAAAGAGAGGATTTCACACAATGGCATTTGTACAGCCCCCCCTACCCTTCGAGATTAATGCTCTAGAGCCATATGGTATGAAAGCCGAAACTTTCGAGTATCATTATGGCAAGCATCACAAAGCTTACGTAGACAACCTCAACAAGCTAACTGAAGGTACAGAACTTGCTGAGAAGCCCTTAGAAGAGGTGATCAAAATTTCCTTTAAAGACTCCTCTAAGACGGGAATCTTCAACAATGCTGCCCAAGTTTGGAACCACACCTTCTTTTGGAATTCCTTGAAACCAGCAGGTGGTGGCACACCCAGTGGTGACCTGGCAAGCAAGATTGAGAAAGATTTCGGTAGCTTCGACAAATTCAAAGAAGAGTTCTCTAACGCAGCTACAACTCAGTTCGGTAGCGGATGGTCTTGGCTAATTGATGATGGTGGTACGCTCAAAGTGATTAAGACACCAAATGCAGAGAACCCTCTAGCTTATGGTCAGAAAGCACTTTTAACCTTGGATGTTTGGGAACATGCTTACTACATCGACTACAGAAATGCTCGTCCAGCGTTCATCAAGAATTTCCTAGATAAATTAGTTAACTGGGACTTCGTTGCTGAAAACTTAGTCAAGGCTTAATTAACAACCAGTTTTAAACTGGCTGTGACAATGGCTTTTAACAGTTATTAAGAAATTAATAACAGTCACGATTTTGGATCGTGGCTGTTTTTGATTAGCTGGGCACATATAGCAATCCTATTTCGAGGAGGGGTTGAAAAAGGTACAAAAAAGCTGACACTTAAAATTAAGAACAAAAACTTTCTTATCAACTGTGTATATCTTATTCAAAAATGTGCAAAACCTTAGTACTGCTTTCAATAACTTTCCCCAACTGACAACTGAAAATTTAATTTTGCGGGAAACAAAACTAGCTGATGTGCCAGCAATTTTTCAGATTTTTGCAGATGATGAAGTAACGAAGTATCATGATTTAGAAACTGCCACTAGTTTAGAGCAAGTTCAGTTTATAATTGAGCGCCGTGCAGACAGGTTTAAAAATCAACAAGGTATTCGCTGGGGAATAGCAAAGAAAGAAGACAATATAATTATTGGTTCCTGTGGCTATAGTATTAAAAACCACTTTCAGGTAGAAATTGGCTATGAACTGGCAAGAGGATATTGGAGAAAAGGCTTAATGACAGAAGCTTTAAGAACTATCATTCACTGGGGTTTTCATCAGTTGAATTTAAATCGAATTGAAGCATTTGTCATGCTAGAAAATACTGCCTCTATCAAATTGTTAGGCAATTTGAGATTTGTAGAAGAAGGAACTTTAAGAGAATACGGATTTTGGAAAGGACAATTCCATGATTTGAAGATATTTTCTTTATTAAAAAGAGACTATATGACTTTTAAGTTTTGACTTTTGACTTATTACTTCCCCGCAGGGGCTGCCTCCTGTATCTTAAAGACAGTAAGATGAAAATCAAAATATATGGATAGTAAAGAATTAGCGCAATACATCGAAGCAACGAATGGTATCAGTAAACCTTGGTTATTGGTTCAACTACGCCTAAAAAAACTGCAAGAGCGTCGAGCTACACTTACAGACGATGCTTACAGTAAAGAATTAGAAGATATTTACCAAGACTTGATGAATTTAGGGGAATGGTGGCGGGGCATTGAAGATGAGGTATTTTAAAGAAACGCGATTAACTCAAGTCTTTCCAAGAGTTAGGAATTTTGGTAATTTCTGATTTCTAACTGAAATTAATAAAGGTGTAGTCACGAATGGATTATCGGGATGCAGGAGTTGATGTCGAGGCTGGTCGAGACTTTGTAAATCAAATTCGCAACTTGGTTCACAGTACTTTCAGACCAGAAGTAATTGGTGGACTAGGTGGTTTTGGCGGCTGCTTTCAACTACCAAGAGGTTTTAAGGAACCTGTTTTGGTCTCTGGAACAGATGGTGTAGGTACTAAGCTGAAAATCGCTCACATGCTCAACCGCCATGATACTGTGGGGATTGATTTAGTGGCGATGTGTGTGAATGATGTGCTGACATCTGGTGCCCAACCGCTGTTTTTTTTAGATTATCTGGCAACTGGGAAGTTGGACAAAGAGCAATTAATTGATGTAGTTGCAGGTATAAGTTCTGGATGTAAGCAAGCTGGTTGCGCTTTATTGGGGGGAGAAACGGCAGAAATGCCAGGTTTTTACCAGGTGGGTGAGTATGATTTGGCTGGATTTTGTGTGGGAATTGTCGAAAAAAGTCAGATGTTGGACGGTTCGCAAGTACAAGTAGGAGATGTAGCGATCGCTCTCGCTAGTACAGGTGTACACAGTAATGGTTTGAGTTTAGTCCGAAAGATTGTTAGCGATCGCAACTTTGCTTGGAGCGATACTCCACAATTGTTAGGTGGCGAAACTATCGGCGAAACTTTCCTTAAACCCACGCGGATTTATGTCAAATCGGTTTTAGCAGCACTGCAAGCAGGTTTGTCAATTCATGGTATGGCTCACATCACAGGTGGTGGTTTGCCAGAAAATTTGCCTAGATGTTTAGCAAAAGCTCAAGCGATTAAAATTGACCCCAACAGTTGGAATATTCCCCCTATATTTCAGTGGTTAGCTGAAGTAGGAGAAGTCAACTCCCAAGCCATGTACAATACATTCAATATGGGAATTGGATTTGTATTGCTGGTGTCACCCGATGAAGTAGAGCAGACAATTAACCATTTTCAATCGCATGAAATTCCAGCATTGGCGATCGGGGAAGTCATTACAGGTTCGGGAGAATTAGTAGGATTACCATTTAAATAAATATTTTTTATATGTAATGTAAATTTTCTTTTTAATTTAGCAGAGTAATTTTCTCTACTAAAGATTTACTCTCTAAATTATTTACACAGCTAGTATAGGCAGATGATTAAGGGACTTCCTTTCTAAAAAATATCCTGCTGCCGGACACTCAACAGTCATCAGTCAATAGCCATCAATCAACACTCAGCAACTTCAAAGATTCTTTTTATTTCTTGGAGTTCCCTAAATTTGATATGCAATATTTATTACTACTTAAAATTTCCAGGTAATTTAAACTATTGATGACTACTAACGTTGAGATTTGCTAACGTAGTCTTAACATATCGAAAAATTTGCTAATAAAGCTGAGAAATTAGCTGTCAACACTAATTTACAGTCCTGAGTATTTCTCATCTGTAGGTGTGGCGTTTTAGTGTGTTAGGAATATATATTTTTGTTTAGAGAGGGTTATGGTTGTAAATTTGGCCCGCACTAGTGCTTCAAAAGAACAGTTGAAGCAAGTATTCCAGAACATTGATGCACACAGTTGTCCCAGGTTATTCAACTTTCACATGCACACTGTCCATTCAGATGGGAGGTTGCAGCCAAGTGCATTGATGGAGCAGGCGATCGCAATTGGGTTAAAAGGGTTAGCGATTACCGATCATCATTGTATTAGCGGCTATCAAGCGGCACAAGCTTGGTTAGAGGATTGGAGGTGGAATAATCCCGGTGCAAGTACTCCTCTATTGTGGAGTGGTGTGGAAATCAATGCCAACCTTTTAGACATAGAAGTTCACATTTTGGGTTATGCTTTCGAGCTAGAACACCCTAGCATCAAACCCTATCTGCAAAGAAGGGCGACTACAGGCAAAGAATATCAAGCAAGTAATGTGATTGCTGCGATTCATGAAGCTGGAGGATTGGCAGTTTTGGCTCATCCTGCGCGTTACAAGCGATCGCATTTTGACTTAATTCCAGCTGCGGCCAAAAAGGGTATCGATGGTGTAGAAGCTTTCTACGCCTACAATAATCCCAATCCCTGGAAACCCAGCGCCTTGGAATCAGAACAAGTGCAAAAATTAGCTAATGAATATCTTCTTTTCAATACCTGTGGTACTGATACCCACGGTTTGAATTTGCTACAACGCTTGTGAAGATGAATTTATGCTTTTAACGAGGAACAGGGAACAGAGTAGGTTTTGGGCAAGGTTTAAATACTTGCCTAAAACGCTCGTCTTTAAAGGCGGGGCTTCAAAGCCCTTGTTTTTTGGGGTGAATTACCCACACTGACTTAACACTAAACCATGGGCTTCCAACTTCACTCAAAAATGCCGTATCTTGGACTCGTATCTCTTGATTGGTCTTAGAGGGTGTTTATAAAATAATTCTTAAGCGGTTGAGCGACTATGATTACGGGCTAATCGACGTAACATAAGATGCATTATAGCGGCGTATATCATTGTTTCACATGTTTGGAGATGATATTCGTAGTCTTTACTGAATGAATTTTTTGCCATACCCCTTTACGCTCCCAGCGTCCGAAATATGAACCTATCCCACTAATAATATTTGTGCTACAAAGCTAAGCTTATTCAAAAATGAAAACTAAAAATTCAGGTTTTCAAGCATATTTTCCAAAAAGAAGTAGGGATTTTTAGATTAGTGGGATAGGTTCATGTGAGGTTGCGCCAAACTTTTTTGAGTTTCTTTGAAATAAGAGTTCTATAGTCGATTTTTAGTCGGAATTACAATCATTGCAAAATAAGGTACTTCTGCGGGGTCAACTTCATCCAAGGGTATAATACGCTGCTGTGTCATTGTTGCCCGCTCAATATATCTTGCCCGCGATGCTAGTCCTAATTTATGCAGAATGTCTCGCACTTTAGTAAAGTGACGACCTAGTTTCATAATCGCTGCTGCATCGGTCATTAGTAATTGTGTAGTCAGTTCTTCTGCTGGCAGTGGGGCAGGCAGGACTGTGAGAATATCATTGTAGTAGGTAAAAGGTATACCCAAGGCGACTGGACAAGCCATCAGTGAGGAAACTCCAGGGACAACTTCTGTTTGGTACTCGTCACATAATCGGGTGAACAGGTACATGAAGGAGCCGTAGAAAAAGGGGTCACCTTCACATAACACTACGACATCTCGACCTGCTGCTAAATGAGCGGCGATTGGTTCAACTTCTTTGTCGTAAATAGATTTGGCTTTTTCTGGTTCCAAAGCACGGGGGAGGTGAAATAAGACCTCGATTTGCTCCCCAGTTAAATACTGCGCCACGATCGCTCTGGCAATACTCTCCCGATCTGTGGCTGATTGATAGGCTACCACAGGAGCCGCACGCAATAACCGCAGTGCTTTGAGAGTCAATAATTCTGGATCGCCTGGCCCTACACCAATTCCATAAAGACGACCTTTGGTATTCATTATTCTTCCTCCGTTGCCAAGGCGTTAACTGCGGCGGCGGCGATCGCACTGCCACCGCGCCGACCGTGTAATGTCAAAAATGGTACATTTCTGCTATCTGCTGCCAATGCCGCTTTCGATTCGGCTGCACCAACGAAACCCACTGGAAAGCCTAATATTATAGCAGGCTTCGGCGCTCCATCATCGAGCATTTCTAATAGCCTAAATAGGGCGGTGGGGGCATTGCCAATTGCTACTACTGCTCCTTCGAGGTGCGATCGCCATAATTCTAAAGCTGCTGCCGACCTTGTGGTATCAAGACTTTTGGCCATCTCTGGCACTTCAGGATTGTTGAGGGTACAGATAACTTGATTGTTTGCAGACAACCGCCGCCTGGTAACGCCTTCAGCAACCATTCGGCAATCGCAGAGAATTGGCGCTCCTGCTGCTAGTGCTGCCCTTGCAGACTGCACTGCTGTTAGTGAATATCCCAAGTCATTAACGATATCCGTCATTCCACAGGCGTGAATCAGACGCACTGCTATTTTTGCTACATCTGGCGGCACTACATCTAGGTTGGCTTCTGACCGGATAATGGCAAAGGAGTTACGGTAAATTTCATTGGCGTCTCGGATGTAGTCGGTCATAGTGGAGAGTAATGAATTTGCACGCAGAGGCGCAGAGAGAAATAGAGATTTTAGATGGGGTTGGGCTGGTTAAAGTTGTTATATTTTATACATTTTTATGATTTTCTCTATTAATGCGGGTAGTTCGGGGAAGGTGACATATTGGTATAGTTGACGACCGAATTTATAGCTGCTGTTGCTGTCACTAAGATAAACGTGATAGGCTTCGACTGTTTGATTGTCTACCTCAAAGTTGACACCGAGTAGGGTGATATCACTTTGGCTATGTTGGGCGCAGGATTTTTGGCAGCCAGTAAAGTGGATATTAATTGGGTGTTCGAGAGTGAGGCTTTCAAGATATTTTGCCAATGCCAATGCATGACTTTTGGTATCGGTGGCAGAAGCGGCACAACCTTTATTACCAGAACAGGCAACTAATCCACTCTTGATGTTTGTTGCTGAGGTATTTAATCCTAAGATAGTAATTTCATTTTGAACATCGATAAGCTTTTGCTGAGGAATATCCGTTAGGAGCAAATTCTGCCAGGGGGTTAGCCTGATTTCACTGCCGTATTTTGCTGCTAAATCTGCTAAACCCTGCATCTGTCTACTCTCGATTCGTCCCAGAGGTAAGACGACACCAATGTAAAATAATCCTTTCTGGCGTTGGGGATGGATGCCAATATGCTGATATTTAGTATCTATTCTCTGTGCAGTTGGGCATGTTTCACTGCGGTTAAGAGGAAAAGTTAGACGTTGCTGAACTTGCTGAAGATAATTTTCGCAACCCAAAGTATTTAATAAGTCTCTCAAACGTAGCCGCCGCTGATTATTAATATCACTATGATTGAGATAGACATCTGCCAAAGCTGCTAAGATGGGTAAACAATCATTTGGTAGTAACAAAATTTTCGTATCGCTGGGCGGTTGTCCCTTCGCGCCTACACTCAAATGGAGACGGAAGTAAACATCACCGTCAACTAAAACAGCAGCAAATAGGATATCATTTAGGCGATCGCATACTTGAACTATGCCACCACCATCAAAGCAAACGCTAAATTTTGCTGACAGTGCTGATAAGGCTGGATGTGTCGCCAGATAATTATCCCAAGCTTGGACAAAAGGACGAGTGTCGATTAATTCTTGGGAGTCGATACCAGCAGTTGGGCTGGTCATAATATTCCGGATCTGGTCTACATCGGTATTACAACAACCGAGTCCGATATTCTGTAGACGGTTGAGAACTTTAGAATCGATAAGAGTGCGGATTTCGCGGATTTGCAAGTTAGCTCGATTGGTCACATCTACATAGCCGCCGCCGTGCAGTTCTGCTATCTCTGCAATCGCGCGGCACTGTTCGCTATTAATCATCCCACCTGGAATTCTCATGCGAGATAGGATACCGTCTTCAGCGGGTGTGGCATAAAACAAGCCAGGACAAGTAGCAAATCCAGAAACCAAACTGAAAACTCCTTCCTTGTGCAACGCAGAAAGTAGACGGTGGTCTGTCCTGAGGACATCCTGAGAGTTGGCATTCTGACTTAGGCGATTCCATCACAGTTGCGGCACAGTCCCGGAATTTCACCGGAGTTTCCCAACCCCAAGCTTTAGTAATTTAGCACGATAAGGCGGTCAATAAACAAGAGTCTGTTAATTGTATAAGGTGTCTTTTAAATAAATCAGTGCAATAAAACTAAACTGTGTGAATAAAAGTAAATAAAGCTCAAACTCTTTCTCTCCCTGCCCCCTGCCAGGGTAAGCACAAGGCAAGGCTTTCAAGGTGGGGCTATATCAACAGCTCGAATCAGCAAGTAAATTGCTACATTAAATTTAGAGCGATTTACTCTATTCAGGCTACCGCCGCAACGTCGTGATTAGTGGACTTTTAAAAAAACTGCGTGTCTCGTTTGTTAATGATCGGGATTTGCGTCAAACATCTTTGGGCAATAGTTGGCTGCAAATTATTTTGGTTAGCAGTGTGGGAGTTACCGCCCTGATCTGGGGAATTCGCGAACTCAAATGGTTGCAGGCTTGGGAGTTAAGAGCTTATGACCAGATGTTGCGATCGCGTCCGAGGGAAGCGCCCGATGGGCGGATTTTGCTGGTCAAAATCACTGACGAGGATCTGCAACGAGAAAAATGGCAGCTGTCAGATACTAAAATTAATCAACTTTTACAAAAAATCGAGTCTTATCAACCGCGTATTGTTGGTTTATATCTTTTTCGTCCAGAAGATAAAAATTTAGCAACAAAGCAAAATCAAGACAATATTATTGGCACTTGCTTGTTTAGCAGCGTCGGTAGATCTGAAATTCCCCCACCGCCAAATTTTTCCATAGATAATGTTGGGTTTAGCGATGTAGTTGCTGATAATGAAAACGACCAAATTCTCCGCCGCAGTTTGCTATTTGCTCATTCTACAGATGATAAATGTACAACATCATTTGCATTTGGAGCGTTAATTGCAATTAATTATTTGGAAAAACAAGGCATTGAATATAAATTTACAGATAAAGGAGATTTTCAGTTAGGTAAAATTATTTTTCCACGTCTAAAATCTAATTCTGGTGGTTATCAAGATTTGGATGCAGATGGTTATCAAATATTATTAAATTACCGTCACCCCAATAACCTCGCCTCTCAAGTAACTCTAACGGAAGTTCTGAGCGATCGCGTTAATCCCAGTTTATTTAAAGACCGTCTGGTAATTATCGGCACTACCTCAGCTAGCTTGGTTCCAGGTAGCTTTTACACACCTTACAGCAGTTTACCAGATCAACCAGCGAGAATGCCTGCTCTGTTTATTCATGCCCAGATAGCGAGTCAATTGATTGGTACAGTCTTGGATGGGCGACCTTTAATTTGGTACTGGTCTGACTGGGTAGAACTAATTTGGGTGTGGGGCTGGGCGGTTTTAGGTAGTACTTTAGCATGGCGGTGGCGAAATCCGTTACTTTTGCTAATCGTGGGAGGGGTAACCCTAGTTGTATTAGTGGGAATCTGCATGATTTTGTTTCTGCAAGCCGGATGGATACCGTTAATTCCCTCTGGCTTGGCTTTCACAATTAGTATTATCAGCGTCATGGCTTATACTAATTATCAAAATCAGCGGCAGACTCAGGTAATTATTCTCCAAGTTGAAAAACAACAAGCAGCGATCGCCCAATTAAATCTACTCTTAGAAGACAAAACAGCACTTCCAGATTCAGAGCTAGATTTTCCTCCCACAATCGATTCACCACAAACAAAATCTGGAGATTTACTTTTGAGTGGACGTTACCAAATCTCAAAAGTCTTGGGTGCAGGTGGATTTGGTCGCACTTATTTAGCACGAGATACTCAACGACCAGGTAATCCGACTTGTGTTGTGAAAAAATTAATGCCAGCTCGCCAAGATAGTAGATTTTTACAAGTTGCTCGCAGGTTATTTCACAGTGAAGCAGAAATTTTAGAAACTTTGGGTAAATATCATCAAATCCCAGAACTACTTGCTTATTTTGAAGATAACCAAGAATTTTATTTAATTCAAGAATATATTGAAGGACATACTTTAAGTGAAGAATTGCCACCTGTGCATCACTTAAAAAACGAGTTATTTGTGATTGAAATGCTCAAAGAAGTTTTGGAAATTTTGGTATTTGTTCATCAACATCGAGTGATTCATCGTGATATTAAACCGACTAATATTATTAGACGCACTGAAGATAATCAGTTAGTATTGATTGACTTTGGGGCTGTAAAATTGATGCACCCACCGAGTAGCGAGCAAACAGAATTAGCAACAGTAGCCATTGGGACGCGGGGTTATGCACCTCCAGAACAATTTGCCGGTCATCCCCGCTTGTGCAGTGATATTTACGCTTTAGGAATGATTGCTATTCAAGCGATAACTGGAATACCACCACAGGAACTCCATCCAGATCCAGAAACGGGTAATGTGATGTGGCGACAAACAGCACGAGTTAGCCAAGAATTAGCAGTAATTTTAGATAAAATGGTTTGTTATCATTTTAGCGATCGCTATCAATCAGCCGCCACAGTTTTACAAGATTTAAAACGAATTTCAATTAATTGAGTTAGGTATCAGATCATCATGAACCCGAATGCTACAGCCACTCAATACGATCAAATTGCCCAATGGTGGCAGATTAAGCATCAAGATTCGCCATACGGGATCGCACAATTGGAGCGGGCTATCAAATTTACTTCTAAGCGGTACTCAGCTATTGACGTAGGGTGTGGAAGTAGTGGACGTTTTATTAACATCTTATCCAAGCATGGATTTCAGACTGAAGGACTTGATATTTCCACAGAAATGATAAATTTAGCCAAGCAACTGCATCGAAATATCAAGTTTTACACCGAAGACATCTGTTGTTGGATTCCTCCGAAACTTTACAGCTTAATTTCTGCTTGGGACAGCACTTTTCATCTGCCGCTAAATATGCAAGAGCCTGTTATGAAAAAGTTATGCGATGCTCTTGAACCTGATGGAGTACTGCTGTTCACTTGTGGTGGTGGACATATAAACAGCGAAATTTCCGGGACATTTCAAGGTCAGAACTTTGAGTATAGCACTTTGGGGGTAGATGCTTTGGTGCGAATTCTTAATGAGCATCACTGTACATGCCGCCATCTAGAATATGACCAATATCCAGAAAATCATGTTTATATCATTGCTCAAAAGACCTAATCAATCATTGCAGTAGATGTATAAGCAATCTGACTGCTATAAATTTACCTCAATCGATACGAAGTTTTTGATAAAGCGATCGCCCCACGTTACCAATATCATATTAATGCGCTCATTGTTAAATTCAAGCGATGAGTTATTATTTACTTGTTTTTCTTAAGCTTAATTTTCGACAGTTGTCTTTAAATTTTTGTGCGCCCGAAGTAGAAACACGCTACATCCTATTGTTAATCTACTTATAGGCATTGAGGAAACAGAGCGATGTTGAAAGTTTTTGCAGACAGAGGTGGTACATTTACAGATATTGTTGCTGTTACTAACAACCAAGAAATTATAGACAGACTATCAAAACATCTTGAACGATTTTTAATTGTTCCGCTGCCTAATCGGCAATGGATTATAGTTTACAAACTACTTTCAGAAAATCCCGAACAATATCAAGATGCCGCTATTCAAGGTATTCGAGATATTATCGGTATTTCAACTGAAGAACCTATTTCTGATAAAGCAATAGAAGTCATAAAAATGGGGACAACAGTAGCGACAAATGCACTGTTGGAAAGAAAAGGCGATCGCGTCCTTCTTATAATTACTAAAGGGTTTAAAGATGCGCTACGAATTGGCTACCAAAATCGTCCTCACATCTTTGCTCGTCAGATAGTTTTACCAACTATGCTTTACGAACAGGTAATTGAAGTAGATGAACGTTACGATGCCAAAGGAAATGAATTAATCGTAGTCGATATCGAACAAGTAAAAAGTGACTTACAAGCAGTTTATCACACAGGAATTAGGAGTTGTGCTATTGTTTTTATGCACAGCGATCGCTATCCCAAGCACGAACAACAAGTAGCAGCAATCGCCCAAGAAATCGGCTTTAATCAAATATCTATATCTCATCAAGTTAGTCCGTTAATGAAATTAGTCAGCCGCGGCGATACAACAGTAGTCGATGCTTATTTAACTCCTATTTTACGTCGTTACGTTAACCAAGTAGCGAGTCAGTTACCGCAAGTAAAATTAATGTTCATGAAATCTGATGGTGGTTTGGTTGCAGCCGAACAATTTCAAGGAAAAGATAGTATTTTAAGTGGCCCTGCTGGGGGTATTGTTGGTGCAGTTAAAACTAGTAAAAGAGCAGGATTTGAGTTAATAATTACCTTTGATATGGGAGGAACAAGTACAGATGTTGCTCATTTTCAAGGAGAGTACGAACGACAATTAGATTCAGAAATTGCTGGGGCGCGGATGCGAGTTCCGGTATTAGCAATTAATACTATTGCGGCTGGCGGTGGTTCAATTCTGTTTTTTGATGGTTCTAGTTATCGTGTCGGTCCTAAATCTGCTGGTTCAATTCCTGGCCCTGCTTGTTCTCGTCGTGGGGGGCCATTAACAGTTACTGATGCTAATGTGATGTTAGGCAAAATCCACCCGCAATATTTTCCCTCAGTTTTTGGAATTGATGGTAATTTACCTTTAGATAAAGATATTGTTATTCAGAAATTTACACAATTAACCCAAGAAATTATCTCTGCTACAAGAAATAATTGTACACCAGAACAAGTAGCGGCTGGATTTATAGCGATCGCAGTCGATAATATGGCAAATGCAATTAAAAAAATCAGCCTCCAACGTGGTTATGATGTCACTAAATATGTACTGTGTTGTTTTGGTGGTGCGGGTGGGCAAGTTGCTTGCTTAATTGCGGATACTTTGGGAATTAAAAAAATATTTCTACATCCTTATGCTGGCGTTCTCTCTGCTTATGGAATGGGCTTAGCTGATGTCAGAGCAATTAGAGAAGCAGGAGTTGAACAACCTTTAACTCAAACATTAATTCCTAAATTACAACAGTTAATAGAATATTTGTTGACCCAAGCTATAAGTAAAATAAATCAAGCACCCCCTGAAATAGAAGTAGTCTGCAAAGCTAATTTAAAATATGAAGGTACTAACTCTATCTTGACCGTAGATTTTGCCGATGAAGTAGCAGTAATGCAACAAAAATTTGAAACTGAGCATCAATCTCGTTATGGTTTCATTCAATCAGAGAAAGCCTTAATTGTCGAATCTGTATTAGTGGAAGTAATT
Source organism: Nostoc sp. PA-18-2419 (assembly GCF_005869855.1). Taxonomy (GTDB): domain Bacteria; phylum Cyanobacteriota; class Cyanobacteriia; order Cyanobacteriales; family Nostocaceae; genus Nostoc. Next base: position 235,394 of record NZ_SZNH01000005.1, read on the forward strand.
CAGAAGATGGATACACCAGAAGAACCTTTAATTACTCGTACCCGTTTGATAGATGAAGCTCCTAAATCTGTTGAGATAGTCAAGATGTTTACTGCTAATACATGGCATGATACACCTGTTTATCGACGTGAAGATTTACAGCCAGAAGATAAGATTATTGGAACTGCAATTATTGTCGAAAAAATTAGCACGATTGTAGTTGAACCATTATGGCAAGCCAGATTAACTCAAGGGAACCATCTAATTTTAGAACGTCTATAAACTGGCTGTTTTGCTATAAAAAACTCACTCTCGTTACACTAACCTCAACACGGTTTTCTAATCAAAAGGCTATTCATTTATGGAGTCTCGCATTCAGTCATATTTACGCTTCGCGGCGAGCAAGCAACGCGATACGCAGCAGATTGGATCTTTCCTCGCTAGTTTTAACCGTTATAGCGCCAATCCTTTTCTTAACTATGCCATCCCTAACGATGCAGCCACACCCTCACTTACCGAGATTAAGGCACTAATCGCTGCTTATGAAAGTCGCGGACGAAAACCGCGTTTGGAATACATTGCTTCCCTAGCGCCTGCTGTCGAGGAGGCACTAGTAACTGCTGCTTTCACTGTTGAGGGACGCCTGCCACTGATGATTTGCACTCCTGGTTTAGAGCAATTGCTTCCTGTTCCCTCGGACATCGAATTAATTGTACCTGTTTCGGATGCTGAAATACTTGCTACAGTTACAGTGCAAAACGAGGCTTATGGAGAGTCCGCACCAAGCCCTGAAGATATTAAACGTCTTAGCAATAGCCTAGCAGCAGGTGGAATTGCTGTACTTGCTCGTGTTGTTACAACAGGCGAGCCTGTGGGAGTTGGAGTATGTTCCGTGCCGATAAATCAGACAACAGAAATCGCTGGTATCGGTGTGCGTGTAGCTTTTCGCCGACGCGGTATAGCAGGAGCCTTAACAACCCGCCTAGTGCAAGAAGCTTTCGATGCAGGTATTACGATGGCATTTCTGATGGCTGCACATCAAGAGGAAGTGCGAATTTACACTCGTTCAGGATTCTCTACAATCGGCGAAATTTTGCACATTTCGCTTTCGTGCAAGTAGACAGTAAATACTTCAATGCATAAAAAAATATTTAAGCACTTAGGACACAATTTTTTAATAAATTAAAAATGTATACAACATCTAAACCCGATCCCGTTCGCTTAGAAATATTCAAAAACCTCTATCAATTTATTGCCGAACAAATGGGAATTGTGTTACAAAACACGGCAACATCAGTAAATATCAAAGAAAGACTAGATTTTTCCTGCGCTATCTTTGACTCTTCTGGATTATTAGTAGCGAATGCTCCCCACATTCCCGTACATTTAGGCTCAATGAGTGAAAGTGTCCGCAGTTTAATTAATGATAAAGGCGACACTATAAAACCAGGAAATGTCTATTTATCAAATAACCCCTATAACGGTGGAACACATCTCCCTGATGTAACTGCAATTACTCCTGTATTTTTGCAAAGTAGTGAAAATATTTTATTCTCTACTCCGCTCTTTTACGTTGCTTCTCGCGGACATCAAGCCGATATCGGCGGAATTACTCCCGGTTCTATGCCTCCCCACAGTACGACAGTAGAAGAAGAAGGAATTCTTTTTGATAACTTTCTTTTGATTGAAGAAGGAAATTTTCGAGAAACCGCAGTCAGATATTACCTTTCAAATCATACTTATCCAGCTCGGAATCCTGACCAAAATATAGCAGATTTTCAAGCCCAAATCGCTGCCAATGAAAGGGGAGTTCAAGAACTTCACAAAATGGTTTCGCAATACAAGCTGGAGACTATTCAAGCTTATATGAAATTCGTACAAGCTAATGCTGAGGAGTCAGTGAGAAAGGCGATCGCAGTTCTCAAGGATGGTTCATTTATTTATCAAATGGACAATGGCGCACAAATTCAGGTGAAAGTGACAATTCACCCAGAAAATCGCAGTGCTACTATTGATTTTACTGGAACTTCTGGACAATTAAATAGTAATTTTAATGCTCCCAAAGCTGTAACTCAAGCAGCAGTTTTATATGTATTTCGGACTTTGGTTGACGATAACATTCCTCTAAATGCTGGGTGTCTTAATCCTCTAGAAATTATTATCCCGGTGGGCTGTATGTTAAACCCAACTTATCCAGCAGCGGTAGTAGCAGGTAATGTAGAAACTTCTCAAACTATTGTTGATGCTTTATATGGTGCTTTGGGTGTAATGGCTGCTTCTCAAGGAACAATGAATAATTTTACTTTTGGTAATGAGCGATATCAATACTATGAAACTATTTGCGGCGGCTCTGGAGCCGGGATTAATTTTGATGGAACTGATAGCATTCATTCCCACATGACTAACTCCCGTTTGACCGATCCAGAAGTTTTAGAAACGCGTTATCCGGTACTTTTAGAAAGCTTTAGTCTGCGTCCTGATAGCGGTGGTAGAGGTAAATATTCTGGTGGTAATGGAGTTGTTCGTCGGATCCGGTTTTTAGAACCGATGACAGCTAATATTCTCTCTGGACATCGCCTGGTTCCTCCCTTTGGATTAAATGGTGGGGAAGCCGGAAAAGTCGGGCGCAATTGGATACAACGTCAAAATGGAACTGAAGAAAGTTTAGATAGCACTGCAACGGTAGAGATGAATATTGGGGATGTTTTCGCAATTGAAACTCCTGGAGGCGGTGGATTTGGTATATCTTAATACTAAGCAAAGAGGAGGGGGAGATAAGTAAAGAAGTTACCAGCAGTGATTTGCAGCGATGGCTTTAAATGCTAACTTTTCACGGTATGTGGACTTCTGAGCAAGGGTGTGGGGTGTGGGGTGTGGGGTGTGGGGTGTAGTAAGACTTTCTTGTTCTTCTCTACACCCTACCCCCTGGCTTGATGAGGGTTTTGGTACTTCCCGTGAAAAGTTAGCTCTAAATGTCATTAGTCATTAGTTATTCTCTCCCCTGCTCGCTATCTCCCCACTCCCCCTTGATGTTCGCACTTAAAACCTTGATTCTGCCAATATGGCATATTTACTTCGTTAAGTTTGATGATGTTTGGGCATTGCGGGTCAATAATTTGACTTAAAATCGCCCAAAATAAGCTGCGAGTTAAATCTAGTCCTGTTTTGACCCAAGATTCATGATTACCAGGAACACCTAACTCTGGAACGATTTCTGGCTCTACCCAAATACCATGAGCACCCAAAAGAATCTGTGCCATCCATTTAGCTCTTGGCAAATGACTAGCTGAGGTAATCAGTTTTACTTTATGTACGCCCCATTTACGCAGTAGGGGAATACTATAGTAAAAATTTTCAAAGGTAGAATTTGCACACTTTTCTAACCAAACGTTTTCTAAGCTTGCGAATTCCCGTTGAAAAATTAACCATATACAAGGATCTGGCGAACCATGAGAAATTAAAATTGGGATTTGCGGGTATTGTTTTGCTTGTTGGACAATGTAAGTTTCTCGACGAATACTGCCACCAAGCACAAAAAAGGTGTCTACTGGCTGCAAAGAAGCAGAAACTAAGGTTATAGTAGAAAAAATCAACCAAGCACCCAAAACAAAGTACAATCCAACAGTTAGTTTTTGTAACAATTGCCACAGATTAACCAAAGTTTTTTTAATGTAAATTAATGATTTGATAATAAATTTATGTTTCATGACTAATATAAAAAAGCTGATTTGATGACTATCCAACAATACTCCGATTGAGAGATTGAAGTGCTATCTTATAAAAGTAATCTAAAGTACAAAGATGACGGCGATTGAAGTGTCACATCGCTAGTATAGCCTTCCGGAGAAGGCTAACAAACTCAGAAATGGTTATTAATAATCTAATGCAGTATTTTGGCATTATTCAATGCCAAAGGCTTAAGAAAGCATAGCTGAGTTTGGGGTATAAAAACTTAAAAATTTCTAGAAAGCCTGATTGCTAAACTGTCAAAAACACAATTATTCCAGCCAATATACATGAACCAATCTGCGAAAAGTTACTCGCCGCTCCAAGTAGCCTTGATTGGTGGGGCGATCGCTACAACTGCTACCATGTCTGTGTTCGGTTTTGCTTGGACTCGCGGTGTACGCGCAGCCCTAAGTCTACAAGACAGCCCGAAAACGATAGTTGACCAAGTTTGGCAACTGGTAAATCATGAATATGTTGATGGTAAATTTAATCAACAAGATTGGCGAGCAACCAGGCAAAGCTTGTTAAACAGAGACTATTCTTCTCGTGAAGAAGCTTATGCTGCCATCCGCGAAGCTTTACAAACCTTGGGAGATCCTTATACTCGTTTTATGGACCCCAAGCAGTTTGAAGCCCTGACTAGCCAAACCTCTGGAGAAGTCTCTGGTATTGGCATTCGCATGGAAGTCAACGACAAAACTCAGCGCCTAACTGTTGTCGAAGCCATAGAGAATTCTCCAGCCCTGAAAGCTGGAATTAAAGCAGGCGATGAAATTTTAGCCATTGACGGCAAACCCACTTTAAAAATGAAAGTGGATGACGCTTCCAAACTAATTCGTGGCAAAGCTGGTACTCCCATCAGCCTACGGCTCAAACGTTCAGGACAAAATCCCTTTGAATTGAAGCTCAACAGAGCTAATATAGAAGTGCCAACGGTGCGTTATACCCTTAAGCAAGAAGGAAATCGACGCATTGGCTATATCCGTTTGCGGGAATTTAGTGCCCACGCCGCAGAGCAAATGCAACGAGCCATCCGCGATTTGAGCAATAAGAAAGTTGATTCTTATGTGTTGGATTTGCGGGGAAACCCTGGCGGTTTGTTACAAGCCAGCATTGAAATTGCTCGGATGTGGTACGATAACGGCGGCATTGTGAAGACAGTTGACCGTGTAGGAAATTCTGAGGAAACTAAAGCCAATCACACTGCCTTGACAAATCGTCCGTTGGCAGTATTGGTAGATGGAAATTCAGCTAGTGCTAGCGAGATTCTCACAGGCGCACTCAAGGATAATAAGCGAGCGGTAGTCGTTGGCGGTCAAACCTTTGGTAAAGCTTTAGTGCAATCAGTTCACGAACTCGCTGATGGTTCAGGCTTAGCAGTCACGATTGCTCACTACTACACACCTTTGGGAACAGATATCAACCATAAAGGAATTACGCCAGATATCAAGTTAGACTTGACAGAGGCACAAGAGCGGCAGTTGGCTTCTAATCCAGATTTAATCGGAACTCGCAGCGATCCGCAATATGCGCGAGCGATCGCAATTTTATCAGGTAGCAACTTCGCCCAATCGTCGAGCAATCAACCCAGTCAACCTATGAGTGTCCGCGCTGGTGACCTGAAATTTTAGATTGAACAGAACTTAAAAGTCAGAACTCAGGAGAATTAATTCTGACGCTTTAGCGGAGTGTCTTCAGCTTTGCTCCTGAATTCTGACTCCTTGTTCCCATTCTGTCGATTTGGGATTGGGAATACTAGCTAGTAATTCCATCTCCAAAATCTCAAATTTATGAATTATCAGCCAGTTGATGCAACCACCGATACCAACTTTTTGCCAATGGTATCGGTGGTTGTTCCTATTTATAACGGTGAGGCAGATTTACCAGATTTGCTCGATTGTTTATTATCTCAAACTTATCCCCAAGACCGGGTAGAGTACTTATTGGTGGACAATAACAGTAGCGATCGCACTCTCAGTTTACTCAAAACAGCTGCCAAAAATAGCCCAATTACAATTCGCCCCTTGAGTGAAAATCAAATTCAAAGCTCCTACGCTGCTCGTAATACTGGAATTCGCAAAGCTGTTAGCGAAATTATAGTTTTTACTGATGCAGATTGCCGTCCCCAATCCCAATGGATAAATTCATTAATTCAGCCTTTTGTCAACTTAGAAGTGGTAATTGTTGCTGGGGAAATTTTGGCACTACCGGGCAAAAGTTTGTTAGAACAACACGCAGACCGCGAAGAAACGCTGTCGCAAAAACACACCCTTGCCCATTGCTTTCGTCCCTATGGACAAACTGCTAATTTGGCAATTCGCCGCATCGCCTTAGAAAAAGCAGGATTATTTCGTCCTTATCTTACCACTGGTGGCGATGCAGACATTTGCTGGCGGATTTTGACCGAAAACATTGGACGTTTAGAATTTGCCCCCAATGCCATCGTTCAGCACCGCCACCGCACTACACTTTTGGAACTGCAAAGTCAATGGCGGCGTTATGGTCGCTCCAATCGCTATTTACACGAACTGCATGGTATAGATTTAATGCGAGATATTACACTTAAAGAATGCGGCTATCGTTTGGTACGTTGGTTATTGAAAGAAGTACCAAGAGATAGTATGAAGGCGATCGCAGGTAAAGCGACTTTGGTAGATTTATTAAATACTCCCATTGGTTTGTTCACGGCTAGGGCGCGTGCGGCTGGACAAAGAGACGCCAAACTGCCAGAAAATGCCAAGATTATTGCTCGCCTGTAACAATACTAAAAAGCTTGCCCAGATAGCTCCAATTCTATTTGTACAATATCCATAAGTATTACATGCTACTAGACAGCAAACACTCTTGTCAGCGCGAAACTAGCACTTTTGTCTCATTAATGATTTTTCTCTTTCTTGACTTAAGTAAATTATTTTACTGTAAAAAGCCTGAAATAATTGTATGGCATAGATTTCAGGCTTTAGTTTTTACAAATTCATAATTCTTCAATCTGCTTTAATATCTGTGGAATGTATGTTCGAGCGAACGAATCACACTTTTGTATATATCGCAGGCCAACCCCAATATGAGCAGATTGTTTTCCTAACTTAAATTAAGACTTTTAACAGAAGAGGAGCAGCATGAATCATTGAGGTTATAAACTCCTGAAGATCGAATTCAATTAGGTATTTGAAGGCATCAGCCAAATCACGCCCGCCTTCAATTAAATTGAGGCTTTCATAAAATGCTGTTACATAATCTCCTTTTTTAACTGCAAGGACTGCATCAGCTAAAGATTGACCATCTTGGAATTTAGCCAATTTAAAGGCAGTGGATAAGGCATCTACATAGTTCTCCTTTTGCAAATTATCGATAATTTTTACCCAATCTTGACTTTGTGCAAACTTTCCTAGAGTCAGAACACCAGATACGGCATCAAGATATTTTCCATCCTTAACAGACCAAATGGTATTTACCCATTGCGTGACATCCTGAAAACCTAAGTTGGAGAGTCCCAATTGAATAGCTTGACGATCGTTAGCTAGATTTCCATCTTTCAAATCCTTGATCCAACTGCTCTGAATAACCTGTTGATTATTTCCAGAGAGGGCGATGAGAATGTCTGCGGCTTTATTAGGATTTCCATCTCGAATTGCCGCAGTCAGATTAAGAAAAGCATCCGCCTTAGCTTGATTAATCCCAAGGTTGGTAAAACCTACCAGTTGTAGTCCAGTTTTGAGCGCCTCTTTGTAGTTTTGGTCAATAATATCCCATGCTATATTAACGAGGGAACTGGCATTATTAAAACCAACTTTAGTTAAAGCAGCGTTAATAACCTTTTCCCAATTGGGATCAACTAGCGCCGACCAAGATACAGTGACAAAAAGATCGGCTATTGTTTTTTGCATCCCAAGGTCTTGAAGAGATGCTGAAATAGCCCCTTGATAATTTAAGTCTTTAAGTTCCCAGAATATATCAACCGCAAAATCTACCATCTTGGGAGTAATCGCGCTTGATGCCCCATAAACAGCCAAGCCTGAAATGATTGACTGCTTAAGAACGCCTTTTTCATTCCCTTTAGCTGCTTCAATCACCCCAGCTATCACGCCCACAGCAGTACCAAGAAAGGGAACTTTTTCCAATCCACTAACTATGACTTGAATATCTCCTGCTTTGACAGCCTCGGCAGTACTGATAATGATTGAGGTAGGAAGGGTGTATGGCGACAGAACAATTTTAGTGACAGGACTATCTTCGACAGATTCTTTAATATCATCAAAAACTCCTTTGGCTTGCGTACCTGCCTTGTCAGCAACATCGAAAACCTTGTCTACCAAGGTTGCCCACGCTGTTGTTAGGTAATAATACCCGGCTGTAAAATCGTTAGCCCCAGCGGCTTTGAGCGCCCCATATACTTGACTACTGGACGCTCCCAATGAATGCACTATAACAGCGATTGTTTGATAACTTGGCTGAAGACCACTATCCCGTAGCGCTAGAGCGACATCATTATAGTTAAAACCAATACCTGGTGCATTTTTTACTGCATAACCAATCTCTTCGTTACTGAATACAAGAGACCTCAATGCTTGACCAATATCTCCTTGGCTAGTTCCTCCTTGATTCCAGAGAATAGCCGCAATTTGTCCGCCATTAACCCTAAAACCACTATTCCATAGGGCTAAAGCTACATCAATATAATCAAAACCAATACCTGGTGCATATTTTATGGCATCGGCAATCTGTGACAAATCAAATCCAAGAGACCTCAATGCTTGACCAATATTTCCTTGGCTAGTTCCTCCTTGATTCCAGAGAATAGCCGCAATTTGTTCGCCAGTAGGCTGAAGACCACTATTCCATAGGGCTAAAGCTACATCAACATAATTAAAACCAATACCTGGTGCATATTTTATGGCATAGGCAATCTGTGACAAATTAAATCCAAGAGACCTCAATGCATTACCAATATCTCCTTGGCTAATTCCTCCTTGATTCCACAGAGTAGCCGCAATTTGTTCGCCAGTAGGCTGAAGACCACTATTCCATAGGGCTACAGCTACATCAACATAATTAAAACCAATACCTGGTGCATTCTTTATGGCATAGGCAATCTGTGACAAATTAAATCCAAGAGACCTCAATGCATTACCAATATCTCCTTGGCTAATTCCTCCTTGATTCCACAGAGTAGCCGCAATTTGTTCGCCATTAACCCTAAAACCACTATTCCATAGGGCTACAGCTACATCAACATAATTAAAACCAATACCTGGTGCATTCTTTATGGCATAGGCAATCTCTGACAAATTAAATCCAAGATTCCTCAATGCATTACCAATATCTCCTTGGCTAATTCCTCCTTGATTCCACAGAGTAGCCGCAATTTGTCCGCCATTAACCCTAAGACCACTATTCCATAGGGCTAAAGCTACATCAATATAATTAAAACCAATACCTGGTGCATTCTTTATGGCATCGGCAATCTGTGACAAATTAAATCCAAGATACCTCAATGCATTACCAATATCTCCTTGGCTAATTCCTCCTTGATTCCACAGAGTAGCCGCAATTTGTTCTTTAGTAGGCTGAAGACCACTATTCCATAGGCCTACAGCTACATCAAAATAATTAAAACCAATACCTGGTGCATTCTTTATGGCATAAGCAATCTGTGACAAATTAAATCCAAGATACCTCAATGCATTACCAATATCTCCTTGACTAGCTCCTTTATTCCAGAGAAATCCTGCAAGATCTCCCGTATTAAGACTGTAACCACTATTCCAGATAGCTAAGGCTGTATCGATGAAACCAAAAGTATAAGTTCCATCCTGATTCACAACTCCCCATTTAACGCTATCAGCAATTGTTTCTAAGCTAAAGCCTAACACTCTGAATGCCTGACCAATTTCTCCTTGACTGGCTCCATCATCCCACAGCAAATCTGCAAGTTTCCTTGAGTTTAAACCGTAACCACTATTCCAGATAGCTACAGCTACATCATTGAAATTAAGAGTATAAGTTCCATCCTGATTCACAACCCCCCATTTAACACTATTAGCAATAGTTTCTAAACTTAAGCCAAGATAATTGAAAGCTTGACCTATTTGTTGTTGACTAGCTCCTTCATCCCAAAGCAAATCTGCGAGTTTTCTTGGATCAAGACCATTCACACCACCATAGCCACTATTCCACAAAGCTTCGGCTACATAAATATAACCTACAGAAATGTCATTACGAACAATTCCATCGCCCTTAATTACATTAAGATGAGTGCCATCTTTTTTGGTAACTCCATCATTTATGGCATCGGCAATAGTTTGTAAGTTTAATCCAAGATACTTCATCGCCTGACCAATTGCTATTGGATTAGCACCGACATCCCAAAGCAAATCTGCGAGTTTTCTTGGATTAAGACCATCCGCACCACTATAGCCACTATTCCACAGGGCGATCGCTACGTCAATATCATTAAGTCCAGTTCCATCACTCTTGGTAACACCTCGTTTAACGCCATCAGCAATGGTTTCTAAACTCAAGCCAAGATATTTCATTGCCTGACCAATTTGTTGCTGGCTGGCTCCTCGATCCCAGAGCAAGTCCGCTAGTTTTCTCGCGTCAATAATGTGACCACTATTCCAAAGAGCGCTCGCTACATCAGTGTAATTAAGATTAGTTCCATCACTTTTGGTAACTCCCCATTTGACGCTATCAGCAATAGTTGGTAAATCGAAACCTCGATTTTTGAGATTTAATCCGATTTCACTGACTGTTTTCCCTTTATCCCAGAGAAAGTCAGCCAGTTTTGTAGGATCTGTATTATCAATCGTAACTGTGCCAGCGATCGCTGTACCTAGTTTATAATTTGTACCAGATGTGATAGTAAAAATAACGGTTTCACTTGCTTCCAGAAGATTGTCATCAATCGGCGTGATATTTACTACTGCTGTGGCCGAACCCGCTGCAAAATTAACCGTTCCCGTCAGGTTTGTATAATCTGTTCCCTTTGTTGCCGTCCCTAGTAAGGTGTAATTGACTGTCAGAGCTTGGGTTAAATTCCCAGTACGAGTTAGGGTAAATCTTCCTGGATTTGCAGTTTGTCCACTGATTGTTTCCGCTGCACTTGCATCGGTAGCAGCCACGCTAATCACCGGGGTTTCGTTATCAGCAATGGTGACGATGGCAGTGGTTGTTGTTCCCAGGGTATAACCTGTCCCTGTTTTTAAGGTGAGAATGGCGGTTTCACTATTCTCAGCAAGGGTGTCATCGGTTGGAGTAACTTTTACAGTCGCAGTACTGGCTCCAGCGGCAAAGCTGACAATGCCAGTTAAGTTGCTGTAGTCTGTACCCTTGGTAGCGGTTCCTGCCAAGGTGTAATTAACAGTTAAGGCTTTAGTTAAATTGCCGATGCGAGTCAGGGTGAAGGTTCCCGGATTCGGAGTTACACCTGTAGCGGTTTCGGCTGCATTGGCATCGGTAGCGGCAATAGTAATAACGGGAGTTTCATTATCAGCAATGGTGACGCTAGCAGTGGTTGTTGTTCCCAGGGTATAGCCTGTCCCTGTTTTTAAGGTGAGAATGGCGGTTTCACTATTCTCAGCAAGGGTGTCATCGGTTGGAGTAACTTTTACAGTCGCAGTACTGGCTCCAGCGGCAAAGCTGACAATGCCAGTTAAGTTGCTGTAGTCTGTACCCTTGGTAGCGGTTCCTGCCAAGGTGTAATTAACGGTTAAGGCTTTAGTTAAATTGCCAGTGCGAGTCAGGGTGAAGGTTCCCGGATTCGGAGTTACACCTGTAGCGGTTTCGGCTGCATTGGCATCGGTAGCGGCAATAGTAATAACGGGAGTTTCAGTAATCGTGACACTTGCACGCAGGTTCGGTGCTTGACTCAGGCTATTAAGAGCTATATCTGTGAATGACTGTTCAACCGCGATCGCTTTACCATTAATAGTAACGAAGCCACGATCGTCCTCTGAATTGATCAGCAGCTTCTCTGCATTACTTAGAGGTAATCCCATCACAGTTGCGGCGAATAATTCTCCCTCATCTCCAGTAGTATCACTCCCTGGATTAATCAAGGTATCTACAAAGTGTCCAATCTCTTCTAATAAGACCCCGGTAATACCGCCTGTGAGCGGATCGGGATTGCTTAAACCTTGGGAAAGATAGTCTGAAGATAAATAAATTGTGCGGGTCACTTCTGAAAATGCGCCATTTGCACCATGCATCGAATTGCTTGGTAGAACCTCAATAGTCGGTAATTGGCTGAAATCACCTATTGCCCAACTAGAAGATAATGCTTGCAGTCTATTTAAATCTCTACTTCCACCAAAGATTGATGCCATTTTAGGCAGAAAATCGTCACTTTTTGAGGCAGCGATCAGATTGCTGTGAGCACTTTGTAGAGATACTTCAAGATTATTAGCAATTTCTGTACCAAAACCAGACTCGTTTCCATTAAACATAACGTTAATAATATTTCTCTAAGTTGACTAAAAAAAACACACCTGAATACTTTAGTAATGCGTAAGTCCTGTAAGCGTTTAATTATTGTGCAGACTTCTTCCTAAAACTACTTTTCTAAATACTCTACAGCCAGGTATAAATTTTGGCGGTCGGAAAAGGTCGGAAAAAAGTCGGGTATTTTTGGTAGATTTACGTAAACTTTTGCGAAAAAATCAAGTTGCTCGTGAGAATATTGTAGTTAGCTGTATTACTACGGAATAAATGACGGTTGAAGAAGCGATCGCACTCGTTGAGCAATTATTAGAACGAGGAAGCTTAACAAAAGCGCAACAGCTTGTATTTCGCTACACCTGGGAAGGAAAAACTTACTTAGAAATGGCCAAACAAGCCACATACGACCCAGGACACATCAAGGATGTTGGTTCGCAACTATGGCGATCGCTTTCTCAAGCTTTGGGTGAAAAAGTTACCAAAAATAATTTGCACGGTGTCCTGAAGCGAGTTGCACAACAGCACAATCGCGTGAAGATATCCTCAAGCTTAACGCCTCATATCGATTGGGGAGAAGCAACCGACGTTTCGCGCTTCTATGGACGTACTAGTGAATTAGAAACCTTAAGCCAGTGGATTGTGGGCGATCGCTGTCGGCTGATAACCTTACTAGGGATGGGTGGTATTGGTAAAACCACGCTTGCAGTTAAGGTTGCAGAAGATAACCAACATGCATTTGAATATATTTTTTGGCGTTCTCTACGCAATGCACCACCTATACAGAATATATTGTCAGACTTAATTAAATTTTTATCTCATCAGCAGGAAACAAATTTACTCAGCAACAACGAAGCACTACTAGCGTTATTAATGAAATATTTAAGCCTTTCACGCTGTTTAATTATCTTAGATAACGTTGAAACAGTTTTCATTAGTGGTATAGTTACTGGAAATTATCGAGAAGGTTATGAAAGCTATGGACAGCTATTTCGGTATATTGCTGAACTATCGCACCAAAGCTGCTTATTACTAACTAGCCGTGAAAAACCAAAATGCTTAGGATTGAAAGAGGGAAAATATTTACCTATTCGTTCTCTAAAGGTTACAGGATTAAGTAACTTAGATATACACGAAATTTTTCAAGATAAAGGTTTTTCTGCTTCATTAGAACAAGAGAAATTACTAACTGCACGTTATAACGGTAATCCATTAGCTTTAAGGATAGTTGCCAACACAATCCAAGAATTATTTACTGGAAATATTTTGCAATTTTTAGAGTATGATAACTCTGTTTTTGGTGATATTTGGGAACTTTTAGAACAACAGTATAAACGCTTATCTCCTTTAGAAAAACAAGTGATATACTGGTTAGCAATTAATCGAGAAGCAGTTTCTATAGCTGAATTAAAAGAGGATATTGTACCACATATATCGACACGAGAACTCATTCAATCACTAGAGTCTTTAAAAGGAAGGTCACTAATTGAAACAAGTTATCATGTTGCTAACCATAGTGTAACCTTTACGCAACAACCTGTTGTTATGGAATACGTTACAGAAAAACTAGGTACTGCTGTATTTGATGAAATTGCCATAAATGTAATTTCGATTTTGAACTCTTATCCCCTAATTAAAGCAACTGCTAAAGATTATATTCGAGAGTCACAAATATGCTTATTTTTAAAACCATTGGTCGATAAACTATTAATATATTTTCTCAATGAAAATACATTAGAAGATTATTTATATCAAATAATTAAAAATTTACAAAATTCTTGCCAAATTCAACCTGGCTATGTTGGAGGAAATATTCTTAACATACTCCGCCACATCAGGGCAAATTTAACAAATGCAGATTTTTCAAACCTTACCGTTTGGCAGGCATATCTGAAAAATATCACTTTAAATCATATTAATTTTCAAAATGCTGATTTATCAAAGTCAGTTTTTACAGAAACTTTTGGTAGTATTTTGAAAGTAGCATTTAGTCCCGATGGAAAAGTTTTAGCAACTGGTGGTATTGCAGGTGACATTCAAATATGGCAAGTAACTGACGGAAAACTACTTTTGAAATGGAATGCACACACTCATTGGATTATTTCACTAGCTTTTAGTCCCAATGGTCAAATGCTTGCTACTGGTAGTGATGATAAAAGCGCCAAGCTATGGGATGTCAACACAGGCATTTGTTTAAAAACATTTCAAGGGCATAACAGTTGGGTATTTGATGTGGTCTTCAGTCCGGATAGCCAATCACTTGCAAGCATTAGTGATGAATACACTGTTAAATTATGGAATGTCTCTAACGGTCAACTTTTAAGAACTTTTAGAGGACATAGCGCTCAACCCTACTCGATCGCCTTCAGTCCTGATGGTCAAATAGTAGCTAGTAGTGCAAATGATATCAATATTAGGTTGTGGAATGCACATACAGGTGAGCTACTCAAGACTTTTCCAGGACGAAGCAATTTTATGCAGGCTGTTGCTTTTAGCCCCGATGGTCAAACTTTTGCCAGTGTAAGCGATGACTATATTATTCAGTTATGGAACGTCAGAACGTGGGAATTACTTAATACTTTGCAAGGACATGCTTGTTTTGTGCAATCAATCGCTTTTAGCCCTGACAGTCAAACCCTTGCCAGTAGCAGTTATGACCAAAGTGTAAAGTTGTGGGATTTAGCTGCGGGTATCTGTAAGAAAACTTTGCAAGGACATACTAGTCAAGTTTGGTCAATTGCTTTTAGTCCTGATGGGCGAACGATCGCTAGCAGCAGTGAGGACCATACCGTTAAGCTATGGGATACCGCGACTGGGCAATGTGTAAGAACTTTCAAAGGATACACGAATGGATTTCGATTAATTGCCTTTAGTCCTGATGGCAAAACCTTAGTCAGTGGTAGTAGTGACTCTCAGGTGCGATTATGGGATTTGAAGGCAGGTGTGTGTTTCAAAACCTTACACGGACACACCAGTTTAGTTGTATCGGTTGCTTTTAGCCCTAACGGTAAGACCTTAGCAAGTGGCAGTACGGTAGTAAATTTATGGGACGCTAGCACAGGTGAATGTCTGAAAACTTTGCACGGACACAGTAATTGGGTTTGGTCGGTGAATTTTAGTCCTGATAGCAAAACTTTATTGACTGGTAGCGCTGACCACAGTTTGAAATTGTGGGATGTGCAGACAGGTGAATGTTTAAAAACATTACACGGCCATAGTGGCTGGATTTGGTTTAGTGTTTTTAGTCCTGATGGTCAAACTTTAGCAAGTGCAAGTGGAGACTATAGTGCCAAAATCTGGGATGCCAATACAGGTCTATGTTTAATAACTCTTAAAGGACATGACAATGGCGTATTATCAATTGCTTTTAGTCCTGATGCTAAATTTGCTGCTACCGCCAGCGATGACCGTACGATCAAATTGTGGGATTTAACAACAAATAATAGCGATCGGCTACCATCTGSTGAATGTATCAAAACCCTAGAGGGGCATACCAGCGGAGTTTATTTTGTGACATTTAGCCCTGATGGTTGGCTACTTGCTACATCTAGCGATGACCAAACAGTGCGGATATGGGACGTAAATACTGGAGAATGTCTCAAAATTTTAACAGGACATACAAATCGGGTGTGGTCAGTGAAGTTTAGTCCCAACGGTGAAATACTTGGGAGTGCAAGCCACGACGAAACGATTAAATTGTGGAATGTCAAAACTGGCGAATGCTGCAAAACACTTCAAGCCCCACGACCTTATGAAGGAATGAATATTACCAAAGCCAGAGGGTTAACTGATGCACAGAAAGCTTCATTAAGGCTACTAGGCGCAGTTGAAGTTGAATTAAAGAATTCCCTCTAAAGGATGGCAGTATCTTCCCTGCTATCCTTTTGTTCAATGCTTGCCAACTTTCGCTAAATTGGAAAAAGGTAAACTCAAGGAAATTTTCAATGTCAGCACAATTGTTACTGGTGGATGATGAACCAGGGATACGGGAAGCCGTGAAAGATTATTTGCAAGAGAGCGGTTTCAGCGTTCAAGTCGCCAGTAACGCCCTCGAAGGTTGGGAATGGATGCAACTCAATACACCTGATTTAGTCATTTCTGATGTTATGATGCCCCAGGTGGATGGGTATCAGTTCCTCAAACAACTGCGGGAAGACCCCCGCTTTCAAGCACTTCCAGTAGTATTTTTAACCGCTAAAGGAATGACAGGCGATCGCATCCAAGGCTATCAAGCTGGTGTTGATGCTTATCTTCCCAAACCCTTCGACCCAGATGAGTTAGTCGCCATAGTCGAAAATTTGATCGCCCGCCGCACTGCTAAAGCTGCAACTACAACAGATGACCCTGAAACCCCTGATATTGCTGAACTAGCCAACCAGATTGCCCAAATCAAGGCCTTGTTAACTCAAAGAAATGCCATTTCCCAATCTCCAGCCCCTTTCAAAATTGATTTGACCCCCAGAGAACAAAGTGTTTTAAACTTGGTTGCTGAAGGGTTAATGAACAAAGAAATTGCCCGTCGTTTGGAAACCAGTGTCCGCAACGTAGAAAAGTATGTTAGCCGTTTGTTTAGTAAAACCGGCACCAATAGCCGTACAGAGTTAGTTCGTTTTGCTCTAGAACACGGTCTTGCTAAATAGACATTGGGTGTAGGGAAGGGTAGTCAAGGAAGGGTGAGAAGCTTTTTTATAATCTTCTCACACTTCCTTAAAGTGTAATTGGTAACAGGTAACTAGCTGCTAAACCATAACTTATTACCAGTAAGAGATAAAACATAAGTATTTCAGCAAATCGGACACTTAAGCTAAAGCAAAAAGCCAAAAGAAAGGTTATTTATTTTTACTTTGGTCTTTTAGATTTTCATTTTATTTACACCTATTGTCCAACGCTCCATCTGTAAAGACACAGGGTTTTGTTTTTGCCCCTATGTTTTGATGTTAACTCAGTAAAATGCACCCGGCTGAATTTGCTTTGAGATTCTACCAGTAACCTTTGCTACAAACTTTTTTATCAAGGAAACTGTTCCTGGGATTTCATGCTGCTAAAGACTTTTACAAATGTAGAAATCAAAATTATTTGATTAATTCTACTTACTGCTTAGTTTTTATGGCAACGGAGGTGTGAGATCGCTATTTGATTTGATACCTAATTCCCAACTTTTCACTATTTAAATTACACCTTTAAGTTTGGGGGTTTTCAGCAGCATTACGCAAGCGCATTAGCTGGCGTCGCATTTGAGGTGAGGCTTTGAACTCTGATACTTCCTGCGCTTTAACGGACGCTTGTAGCGTCTCCAGAAAATCATCAGAACCTTCGGTCAAAGCATCGAGCAGCACTTGTAAGAGTTGCTCGCGATCGCCCAACAGACTCTTTTCTTCAATCAACCGAAATTTGAGATGTATTTCGCACTCATAAACACCTACTTCGAGATTATTAATCTGGCGTGGTAATGCTTTGGAGTTCATAGCTATTGAGATTCCTTTACTTAGTAGTCATGAGGTTAAGGAGGTAGATGTCCAGCAAAAAGTTCTTTATATCTTTTTTGAATCCAAAGTGCTTGAATTAAGAATTTTTCTTCATCAAACACCAATGTATTCCATTTCACTCTCCTGTGTTTTGTTTTCAAGCTCAATTTTCATTGTCTAGATTTTGATGTCACTGTGCCAGATGTAGCTTATGGTAAGCCATAACTATTATTCAGTTTTTAAGATTCTACACAATAAAGTTTCTGTAAGAAGTTGTCCGAGCTTTTTAAAGCTTTTTACATCAACTTTATCTGAACGTCAATAACAGTTTGACTTGTTACTTAATTTTTGGTGTTTGTACGTAAGTAAAAGCGCTGATTTTTTTGATTTTTATTAATGCCAGAGGTCAGTCTAGCGTTATTCCGTAAAATTACTAGATGTACGTTTTTTTTCCAGAGTAAATTTATGAGAAATTGAGCAATATAGCTATTAAAGTAAAAATTTTTCTTCTCGAACAAAAATGTACACAGATCAAATTATTCCAGCAAAAGACCTTATCCTAGTGTCTTTTAGACTTAATAAATACAAAAACCTTAGCAGTAGGCAACAACAGCATACTACTCAGACAACGTTTGTCTTCCTTAAAGAAAAATTCTCTACTCATTAATTGTGGTGTGAAAATTATGAGGTACTGTCAGTACTAGTAGCTAATTGCAACTTCAACTACTAACAACAAGTCAAACAGTAATCAGTACAAACAATATTTTTACTTATGTCAATTCAATATACTGTATTGAAACTGCTCTGAAAGCTTGTAAATTAAGAGCATTCAAGCTTGAATAAAGCGTTTACAATAATTTCAGTGTAATTCACCCAAATCTTACACCTTTTTATGGATAACCCGATGCTGCTCAAGTCCACAACTCGGCACATCCGCATTTTTGCGGCTGAAATTGACCAAGATGGCGAACTAGTTTCGAGCGATCAAGTTTTAACGTTAGATATTGACCCAGACAACGAATTCAACTGGAATGAAGATGCGCTGCAAAAGGTTTATCGAAAATTTGATGAACTAGTAGAAGCATCTAGTGGCGCAGACCTCACAGACTATAACTTACGCCGCGTCGGGTCTGACTTGGAGCATTATCTGCGATCGCTCCTGCAACTGGGTGAAATCAGCTACAATCTCTCTGCGCGTGTTACCAACTACAGCATGGGAATCCCCCAAGTTGCAATTGACGACAAGCAATAAGGTAGAGAACTAAGCCGCCCTTGGATCTAACGCAGCACATTTTTTCGTGTTGAGAGCCAGTTGCTTCTCTTGTCAAAGACGCTACGCGAACAAGCCTCTTAACCCGTGCAACGCACTGCCTCCTGTTGACTGTTGATTGTTAACTCTCAGCAGTCAACCAACTTAGAACTGATTTTGTAATTTAAACGCCCAATAGCTTACTTATATTTGATTGCACTAAAAAACTCGCTCTTAACTCGAAAAGGCTGACGCCCTATTCCTTGCTCCCTAGTCATGCAAATTAAGTTCAAAATTCAAAGCCGATTACTATATCTTAATTCTTAATTAAAGTTAATTATTGCTATCCTACTTATAAACTAGATAAATACCAATATTATCTGCCTATTGAACATGGAATAATTTAGCAAAAGCAAATAGCACAGTTATGCTTGAGTTATGCTTTGGTGACAGGTTGGAGTTAGTTGCTTTTGTGATGGAGAGTCACAGAGCAATAGAAGCTATGATGAGGCTGTAGGGTTAACTTGGGAGCATATTCTTTAGATAAGTTAAGTATTAGCACCTGCTGATAATCGCCAGCTAAAATCATCATTTAAAGTCTGGATATATCAAGTTTAAGCAAGATGAGCGGTCTAGATTGTCCCTACAAATGCTGTTAAAGAAATTGCCAATCGCCGATCGGTGGGAAAACTATGGAAAATGACGCGGCAACGCTCTACTGTCCACATGAAAATTGTCAGGCTGCCAACCCCCTGACTCATAAGTTTTGCCAGCGATGTTCCACGCCCCTACCCAAAAATTACCTCTGGGCTGCGATGGATAGTCAGAATTTGGGTAACCCTGGAAAAATATTAGCCGAGCGCTATTTAATAGTTGATAAATATGTTCTATTAGATACGAAACCTGGTTTATTAACCCTAACGCCGGAGTTAGAGAATTTACAGATTCCCAGAGCATACTTGAGACTCATTCCCTACCGCTTACACGTACCGCAAGTATATGGAGTCCTTCGCCTAGCTAGTGACTCTTCAGGACAAGACATATTACTTTTAGAAAAACCGCCACTATTGCTTGATGAGACAACCCAACAAGTGCATCTAGCCCAAATGGCGATCGCCGCTTGGCGTGATGCTACATCAATGCGCCAACTCAATTGGTTGTGGCAAATAGCTCATTTATGGCAACCTTTAGCCAGTGAAGGTGTCGCCTCTAGCTTGCTTGACTCCTATGTATTACGAGTAGAAGGATCGTTAGTACGTTTGTTAGAATTGCGCTTCGACAAAGCTACATCACCAGAATTGCCCGAATTAGGTAAATTCTGGCAGCAGTTGATTGCTAACGCTAAACCAGCCGTAGCCGAATTTGTTGATCGGATTAGCCTTTCCCTGATCCAGGGAGAGATTCACTCACCGGAACAATTAATCGCAGTTTTAGACCGCGGACTAGCTGGGTTAGGGCGATCGCAAACACCTACAATCAAAATTATCACTAAAACCGATACTGGTCCTAGTCGCCAACGTAATGAAGACGCCTGTAGCCCACCCAGTGGCACTCTGGTGAGCAAACCCCCCCAGCCCACAGGCTTAGCAATTGTCTGTGACGGTATTGGCGGACATGAGGGTGGCAATGTGGCATCAAATTTAGCCATTGAAACAATCCAACAGCAGGTACAGCAACTCACCAAAGTTCCCTACGACCACATAGACCCCTCATTACTGCTCAATGACTTAGAAAAAGCAGTGGCAATGGCTAATGACAAGATTAGTCAGCGCAATGACGCTGAAAATCGCCAAGGGCGTCAGCGCATGGGCACAACTTTAGTCATGGCATTGCCTGTGGCTCACGAAATGTATATTACCCACGTAGGTGATAGTCGTGCTTACTGGATTACACGCCAGGGCTGTTATCAAGTTACCCTTGATGACGATGTTGCTTCGCGGGAAGTGCGGCTGGGTTATGCTATTTACCGCGAGGCTGTGCAACAAAGTTCCGCAGGCTCTCTGGTCCAAGCTTTAGGGATGGGCCCTAGCACTTCACTGCATCCCACATCTGCACGGTTTATGCTCGATGAAGATGCAGTTTTTCTGCTCACCTCCGATGGTTTAAGTGATTTTGATCGCGTAGAAGAGTACTGGGAAACAGAAATCTTGCCGATTTTGCTTGGAGAGACAAACATCATCAATGTTGCCGATAGATTAATAGAAATTGCTAATACGAAGAATGGACACGATAATGTCACCGTCGCTTTAGTACACTATCAAGTCCAATACTGGGAACCAGAAATCGTCATCAAAGCAGTCGTTCCAGAAAGCTACTCTGCAAAAACTGTTGATTTGGCATCCAGAGGTACAGATACATCAGTTTTAAGTAGCCCAAACCACAAAACTCAGGTGATTGAGGAAAATCAACCAGCCAAAACTCGTCAATTACCGCTACAGTGGATAGTTCCCTTATTATTTTTACTAGCAGCAGGTTGTGTGGGATTGTTCGTCCAACAATGGCGATCGCAATCAGGACTTCCAGTTGTATCATCCAATCCTACGCCAACTCAAAGTCCTATTGCAACTACACAACCACCGCGAACCCTTAATAACGTTGCTCCTGGCTGGGTAATCCAAACCAACAATCAAATCTCTTTAGGAAACAACCAACTGCTTCCTGCTAAAAGTTTTTTAGAAGTTATCGATACCAAACCAAGTCCAAAACCAGCATCTGGAGATTTTTCAGTAGTTATGCGAGTTTGTACCAATAAAGAGACGCCAACTTCAGCATCCTCCCAAGCACCATCTCCATCAAATCCTGGATTGAACGCCCAAAAAACAGTATCGATTCAATTTCAACAACTCAACCGTTTTGGAGTCTTTGTTTTGCCATCAT
Source organism: Nostoc sp. PA-18-2419 (assembly GCF_005869855.1). GTDB lineage: Bacteria > Cyanobacteriota > Cyanobacteriia > Cyanobacteriales > Nostocaceae > Nostoc. The sequence continues at coordinate 257,129 of NZ_SZNH01000005.1, forward strand.
CCGCACCAAATCCATGTAAAACTGTCACCCAACCCCCAGTTACTCAACCATCTGATATCAGTCCAACTTAATCAAATAATCGATAAACTAGTAAAAACCTGGAATAATAACAGGTAATAACCAGAGTCAAAAACTGACAAGATAAAAAAGTCAAAATTTTTACTTTAGAGAACTGTTATTTGAAATTATTTATTTTTAGCTTTTAGTTTTATGAATCCATGCCATCCCTGAATTTGGCGATCGCCCGTCTCATAAATACTGGCACTGACAACTTCGCAATTTGGGTGGTCAAGGCTCCCTATCCCAGTGGCTATGTTTTACGTGACTGTATGTGGCCTGTTGAACTCACCCAAGTGTGGCAAGAATGGCAGCAGATGTTTACTGGTCATAGTCGTTTAGATCTTCCCCCAAACTCAACACCTCAAAATAGCAACCCATTGCCCATTGATGCGATTTCATTGTCTTCAGGTCAGACGACTGGCCCTTACACCAGTCGTCTGATGCAATACTTAGGAATGAATTTGTGGCGTTGGGTATTCGATGGACAAATTCTTGGCAGTCTAGAACGTAGTCGCGGCATCGCTATGGGTCAGCATACACGCTTACGCTTTCGATTGGAAATTCGCGATCCAGATCTGATTGCTCTACCTTGGGAAATTATGCAGCGCGAGCCTGGTCAATCGGCTATGTCCCTTTCCCAAGATTTGCTATTTAGTCGCACCAGTAGTGAAGTCGATCCCTTACCATATTTACGAACTGACCAGACTTTAAATATCCTATTGGTTTTAGGTTATGATGACAACCTACAACTAGAACAAGAAGCGCTGATTTTACAGCAAACTCTTGTTGATACCCCAGTGGATAGTAATTCCCAAAGATATGCACCCTGCATGGTTAATCAACTCCTACAACCAACTCCAGAGGAGTTGATTCAAGAACTAGAAACCAAAGCATATAATGTTTTCTTTTATGCCGGTCATGGTTTGCCAGACCCGGACGGTGGGTTACTGTTTTTGCAGCCAGACATGACACTCAATGGTATAGAATTAGCTCAAGCATTGACCCGTACAGGTGTGAAGCTAGCAGTTTTCAACGCCTGTTGGGGAGCGCAACCAGCTGCTAGCAATCATCAAGCTATACCTGCCAGCAGTTTGGCAGAAGTATTAATTAGGCATGGTCTACCAGCGGTTTTGGGGATGCGCGATGAAATCGCTGACCACGAAAGCCACAGTTTTATTCAAGCCTTTGCTGAAGCTTTGCGATTGTATCAGCCAATTGATGAAGCTGTGACCCTAGCTAGAAAAGAATTATTAACGCTATATAGATTCAATCAACCTGCTTGGACTTTGCCCGTTCTTTATTTACACCCAGATTTTGATGGCGAACTGATTAAGAACCTAGATGAAGGAATTACCGAATTACCAGACACAGCCATTCCTGATATAGATTCGGTGGTTCCTAGTGCAAGTTTGCGATCGCTCTCTTCAAAAGATAAAACCTGGTTATTACGTTATGGAGTCACTCGCATCGGTCGCACTAAAGACAATGATATTGTCATTCCCGAACCCTCGGTTTCTAAGCGCCACGCTGAAATCTTCTGCCGCAATACTTTGACAGATGCTACACTAGTGCGAACTTATTATTTGCAAGATTTTTCTACCTATGGGACAACGTGGTTTTTAGGCCCTAATGGCTGGCAACAAATCCTCCGAGAGGAAGTCCCCTTGAAATCGGGTATGCAGTTAAAGTTTGGAAGTGCTAGAGGTGAGACGTGGGAGTTTATTATTGAAGACTCCTAGTACAGCTATTGCACAAATGAATTTTGGTCTTTAGTGTCAATTTTAAAAATCTGTTTTTACTTTAGATAAAATCAAGTTTTTTGCGGAAATCTCTTCTGGGCGGTTGTAGCTGTCAATACTACCAAATAATCATGAGGCAAAAAAATGACTAATAAAATTAATGGCTCAGACAGTTTTTCTTTCGAGTCTCAAGTAGATCTAGAATTTTTAGAAGGCTTGCTAGAACCAGACGATGCTACTTATCCTTGGAATCTGGCTGATGAAGAGTCAGAAGCTTATTTTCAGGAACTCGAACAAGATTTTGGGATGCAAGATTTAATAGATGAAGAACTGACAAGGCGCTCGCAAAATTTTTATAACCGTCTAGACACACTTTGGTCTGGTGTCTCCTTTAATGAGAGCCATAATCACCATCCACAACAGTCTCTAGTCCTTAATCTCCAAGAAAAATTGCGTAATAATTTTTGTAGTTGCGTTCCCCAAACATTACTCAACACCATTGCTGCTAAAGCTGCCGAGATATTTTCACCTCAGCAATTTAGGGGCGAGCAACTTGTTGAGTGCGTTCAAACAGTACTACCGACTTGGGGAGCAGAGGATCTTTTAGTCTTAGCTCGTCCTTTTGCTTATGCTATGCGAAGTAGCGAATCACATAACCCAACAAATACCATTAGTAATATTAATGATAGCGAATGGACAGCTTTATCAGAGATAGAGCAAGCTAAGGTCAGCTTGGCGATTGCTGATTATGCTTTGAGTCAAGTTGATAAATACAAATCTGAATCGTAATTTTAGGTTGCTATTCTTGTCTATAATAATCAAATGTTTCTAACAGGTATATTTATCTGCTAGTATTATATTGCCTTTTAAACACTCCCAGATTCTTAGTTTTTAAGTATAAAAATACTAATTAGACTAAGGATAGGCTAGTTAGAAAATTAAACCATCTATCCCAAGACATACATATTTAATAGTGATTAGAAATTGGGAATTGGGCATGCCAGTGGTAAGTTAGGAGTTACTCTACTTCCACTTCAAAAGCTTCCAGAACTCCCTCATCCCCCATTCTCCCCATTAATTATTTGGGACCAAGAAATCGCGTAGCAAAGTTTTGCGATCGCGTCGGTGAAAGCGCCCGTGCCTTGAGAATTGCCGCCATCAAAAAGGCGTAAGATAACACTCCAACAATAACTAACAGCAAGGCATTAATCGAGCCGGTAGCATTCCAAAGAGCGTGGAGTGCAGCAGCACTCAGATAACCAATAGAAAGAATTTGCCAGCTTCTACTAGGCTTGAGGACAGCCAAACCGATAAAATAGCCCAAATAGCCACTGTAAGCCATGTGTCCAGCTACAGAGCCTAAAATTCGCGGAATTAGCAGCTGCAACCCCGCCAGTTGACCAGCAGCGCCGATACCTACTTGTTGCGTGACATTTTGAGTGATATCCGGCACATATTGACCAAGAGTTTCCAATAAAGTGAAGCCCACAGCAGAAGCTGTTCCCAAGAGAATACCATCTAGAGGTTCCCAAACGCCTACGCGTTCGCGCCAAGGTGAAGACAAAATTCTCCCGATGGCAAATGCTCCAAGTACAGGCAATGCTTTAAGCAATTCTTCCATTAAACCAGCACCAAAAAACATTCGTACCAGCAACTCTGTGAAGGTGGTAGATTCTTGAGGTGAGGGCAAGTTTCCAGGCAATAGACCCCGAAACACGAAGATGAAGAAATCCAACAGCGGACTAAGCAAAATCAGCGTCGTACCCATTGCCGTAGCCATTAGCACCCACCACGGCTTTTGTTTTCCGCAAAGTTGATAAACAAAATAATAGGCAGCGAAGGCGATGTAAGTGGCGACGATCACTTGATTCGCTTGGGGACGACCGACTGTAGCAAACATTAGTACTACAAAAATTACAGTCAGTATTCCTGGTACGAGGTATGCTTTGCGAGTTAAATCTTTACCAGTGGAAATAATCGGAAAAAGCTGAGTGAAGCTAACAGAATCAGGCTGCTTTAATTGCGTGTGGTTGTGGTAGTTCGTTGCAGAAGGCAGTGGTGTCAGCTGGTTAACAGTTGTCACCGGAGCTTGAGAGGTCAACTCATACTCAAAAACGTATTGCGGCCCATCAGAACCTAAAGAAATGCGATCGCCTGGGTGCAATTCTTGACATTCATACAGGCGTTGTCCATTCAAATAAGTGCCATTAGCACTATTCAAATCACAAAGTACCCAGCTAAATTTGCTATCTGGAGATAAAGACAGGGGGCGAACCACTGCATGACGACGAGATACCATTCGGTACGTCATGGCATCCAAGACAACTTGGCAACTGGGGTCGCGTCCAATTACTATCTCTTTACTGGGGGACAGCGAGAAGCGAGATTCCGCTCCCAAAGCTGCTCCATTTCCAGACACTAGCCGCAGAAATGCATTATGTCTTGCGTTTTTGCCTGTCATTGATAAGAAGTGCGTTTCTAAACTGATTCTTTAAATAATTTGGTAGCAGGACTAACCTTAGCCACATCAACAGCAGCATTGCTAAATCCACTATAGCTTCACTTACTGCTAATAAATTTAAATTTATAAATGCAAAATTTTAACTTTTTCATTCATTTAAATGTTAATAAGTATTTCATTTACTCAGGTTTTCTCTCAAACCTTGATTATTAGGTGCATAAATTGAGATTTTATAGGTTATCTACTCTTGACATCGTAGCTGCAAATTCAATCTACTGCAATGTATTAAAAAAGTAATTTTTACTGCATTTAATTTCATCTAAAAAATATATAATTACCAGTTATTTATTGGTAGTTATTTTTGCCACTAGTATTGCAACACAAAAGTCAAAACTCAAAAGTTAAAAGTACTATCAGATGGGTTTTTTAGGAATTTTTAATGATTGCTTGATTTACGCCGTGATGTATTAATGATTGACTAACCTTTGGGGCGCAGGAGTAGGCAGTAGTGGAAGAAACGACCCCAAAGATTGAATTAAAAGATTTATAGTATCTTGCCTTTAAAGAATTTTAGCTAATTCTGGATGTTCAATCTTTGTTCCCAGTACTCTGAGAAATTCTGCCAGCCAATGGGGATGAGCAGGCCAAGCTGGTGCTGTCACCAAATTACCGTCAACTATGGCTTCATCAACAGGGATATCGACATAAATGCCTCCAGCACTCTTGACATCTGGGCTACAAGCAGGGTAACCAGTACATCTTTTACTTTGTAATACATCAGCAGCCGCCAATAACTGCAAGCCGTGGCAAATAGCAGCAATAGGTTTATTTGCTTGAGCAAAGTGACGGGTAACTTCTAACACTTGCTGATTGAGACGGATATATTCTGGTGCCCGTCCTCCAGGAATTATTAGAGCATCATAGTTTTCGGCTTTCACTTCTGCAAACGTAGCATTTAAAGTAAAATTGTGCCCCGGTTTTTCACTGTAAGTTTGGTCTCCTTCAAAGTCGTGAACTGCTGTTCGCACCTTGTCCCCAGCTTTTTTATTGGGGCAAACTGCATGAACAGTGTGTCCCACCATTTGCAACGCCTGGAAAGGAACCATTACTTCATAGTCTTCTACATAGTCCCCAACCAACATCAAAAGTTTCTTTGCAGCCATGTTTTTACTATCCTCAGTTATTAGTTATTTGCCATTTGTCATTGGTCATTTGTCATTTGTAATTGGGTATGGGGCATGGGCATTGGTTATTAAGTTAGGACTTGTTATTTAAGGAAGGATAAAAAATAGAGAACAAATGACGAATAACCAAAGATTAATCACAGTCTTAATACAAAAATGTGCAGCATAGACGCGCATCGGCTAATCCGCTTATGGGCGAATTTATCGATATATTACAGCATTAACTGTGCCATAATGGACTATCTGGAGGCTGCGAGTTAACAAAGTTTAACGCATCTTTGTATGTTATTTGTTACTCAGGGAAAGGCAACGGTTTTCTGAGAAAAGGCAAGAGAAACTATTACCTATTACTTATTGCCCATTAATAGCCTCAACTATATAATTAGCAACTTAGCTTAATTAAAGCAGATTAAATTCTGCGATCGCTCTAGGAAAATTCTTGTTTTCATGCGCTGAATGACTAAGTTTGATTAAGGCAAAACGCTGTAATGGTCTTAAAGCTGCCCATTTTTGCTGTGTCAGGACTACCCCTATTTCTTGAGCTTTTTTCTGGACGCTGGGTGATACAGTAGCAGAGTCCAGCCATGCAGGATGGGATTCTATAGGCAATTTGGCAACTGCTATGCCTGTACGTTGTAAAATTAACTGCTCGATATACTCGCGGTAAGACTGAATTTCGGTTTCTGTAGCGCAAGGTAATTCGACTAAAGCTTGACGCTCTTTTGTAGTCATTTGATTCCAATCAAACAGTTTTAGTTTAATGCCACAAGTATCTAATTTATAGCGCACCTGCATGGGAATACAGCGCAGCGAATCAACAAAATCTGCTTCAAATTGAAAGAAATCTATCGTCATAAAATATTTAAATTTAGCTGATTAGAATGTTTTCGACTAACCTAAATTTATCAAAATAGAATTCAAAATTCAGTTGGGTATTTAAGTCCAACTGGCGGATAGCGCACCTAAGGCGTATCTGCAAGCCAATGAATAAGCAGGTTTAAGACCACTAACAACTTTTCAAGTTAGTAGTACTTAAAATTGGTAAGTGCTAATTTTAACTGATTGAGTCTAATGCCTTGTTAGAGTTTCTTTGGCTTTGCTGTGTGATTCTTAATTCTTCTTCAAGGTGTATCTTTGGAATTACTCAGACGAATTATTAAATAACTAATCGATAGAGCGAGAATTGCAATGCCTAAGCCTATTATATCAATACCAGGAACTTTTTCTAAGTCAAGAATAATAATTTTTCTGGCGACAGCAATTAAAGAAGTAACAATAACTAATTCTACCTGAAAAACGTGTTTTCGTAAATAAGCTGTAATATTTTCTAAGATTTCTAAAGCAATTAAAATATTTAAAAATAAGCCAAATATTTTAAATAGTGTTGTGTTAAATGTGCCGTAAGGTACAGTGAATAATTCTTTAAAAATAAATACTCCTAAATCAGCGATCGCCACTAAAATTACAATTACCATTAAAATAGATAGAACTTTAGAAACTATCACTTCAATGTTTTCGATGATATACATGAAGTTCTGGTCTTTGGTAATTATTGAAATTAGCTTCAGTAACCTTTTCATCTGCTGTACCCAATTAAAAAATAAAATCCCATAGAGAAACCTAGAGGATTCAAAAAGATAACTGGCCAATGTTGGTTTTGCTTATCTATTTTTATTTTCTAGATTCAATTTGGGACTAGTAAAACTTTTAGTTATAAAAAACTTTACTTCTTTAGATATGGTAATTGGTAACAGTCAAGAATTGAAATACAGAAAATATAATAATAACTATCGACTATTGATGATTGACTAAATTACCTATTGCTGATTGCCAATTCCTTATTGAGAGTTATACTTAAGAACTTACAATTGTGAGGATTGGAGTTGATAATTTTTAACTGTAACTTCCACAGAAATTGGTATTAATTGCACCGCACAGGCTTTTAATTCTGGTTGTAGGGAATCAGGGCAAGATTCGGGATGGGTGAGGGCATTAGCTTCGGCATTATCTGCCCACAAATAACCCCAGTGCATGGGGACAAAAACTGTACCAGGTGCGATCGCCTTTGTCACTTTAGCAGGAAACTTAGCTTTACCTCGACGCGATCGCACTTCTACACACTGATTATCTACAATACCTAAGCCAGCAGCATCACGCGGATGAATTTCGATAAATGGTTCGGGATGCATTTTGCAAATTTTTTCAATCCGCCCAGTGCGTGTCTGGGTGTGCCAATGGCCGTAAACTCGTCCAGTAGTTAATACAAAAGGATAATCAGGGTTTGGTGGTTCTGCCAATCCTTTGGAGTAATATGCCCCAAATCGAGCGCGTCCGTCAGGGGTGTGGAAGCACAAGTTAGTGTAGAGCCGCTTTCCAGAGGTTTCTCCCCCTGCTTCCCCTGCTTTTTTGCTCCCTCTGCTCTCTTCCAGGTGAGGCCATTGAGTCGGGCCTTGTGCTTGTAATTGTGCATGAGAGATACCCGTCATCTCGCAGGGGCGATTTTTAGTTAGTTGGGCAAACTCTGCGTAAACTTCAGCCGAGTTAGCAAAGTTAAATTCTCTTGCAAAACCGAGTCGGCGACCAACTTCAGCAAAGATTTCCCAATCTGCTTTCGCTTCTGGTGGCGGTTGGCGGAAGGCTTGACACAGAGTCACCGTTCGTTCGGAGTTAGTCATCACGCCAGTTTTTTCGCCCCATTGGGCTGCTGGTAGCAGAAGATGGGCATAGGCAGAGGTTTCTGTGGGATAATAAGCGTCTTGGTAGATGGTGAAAGGCGATCGCAACAATGCCTTCTTCGTCCGATCTAAATCTGGCATACTCACAGCTGGATTAGTTGCAGCAATCCATAGTAAGCCGACAGCATTATTTTCTAGCCCAGTAATCATTTCCCAAGCATTCAAACCAGGATGGGGCGAAATCTGTCCTGGTTTGAGTCCCCAAAACTCCTCAACTTCTGCACGGTGCTGGGGATTCTTGATTAGCCGATAACCCGGTAATAGATGCGCCAAACCCCCAGCTTCCCGTCCTCCCATTGCGTTTGGCTGACCTGTGAGTGAAAAAGGCCCAGCCCCAGGTTTGCCAACTTGTCCGGTCATCAGGTGCAGGTTAATGATGGTTCTCACCTTAGCCGTTCCTTCTGAAGATTGATTCACACCCATTGACCACAACGACAACACCCGTTCTGATTGACCCCAATAGCGAGCTGCTGTTTCTAAATCTTCAATACTGATTCCACATTCATGAGCTACCACTTCTGGGGGATAGTGACGAATTACCTCAGCGTATGCCGGAAAGTTACTGGTACACTCGTCCATAAACATCGTATCAACGTAGTTCCAACGCATCAACAAATGAGCAATACCGTTCAACAAGTCGATATCTGTACCCGGACGAATCGCTAAATGCAAATCTGCGGCTTCTGCGGTTGGTGTGCAACGGGGATCGACCACAATCATTTTCACTTTGCGATTCTTTTTATGATATTTTGCCAGTCGATTAAAAACGATTGGGTGACATTCGGCTGTATTGGTACCAATTAAAAATGCACAGTCGGTCAACTCCAGGTCTTCGTAACAGCAAGGAGGGCCATCTGAGCCAAAGCTTTGAATATATCCAGCCACAGCGCTAGACATACATAAACGGGAGTTAGCATCAAAATTATTACTCCCCAAACACCCTTTGATCAATTTTTGGGCTATGTAATAATCCTCGGTTTGGAACTGACCAGAACCATACATACATATAGCTTCTGGCCCTTGAGTGAAACGCACAGTTTGAATGCGTTGGGTGATGAGATCTAAAGCTTCATCCCAACTAATGTGCCGAAACTCTCCATCTAAAGAGTCTCGCACCATTGGGTAATGTAATCTATTTTTATCTAAAGATTCGGTGATAGTTGCGCCTTTGACGCAAACCATGCCCTGACTTGATGGATGAGTTTTATCACCCCGCACCCGCCAAATTGGATTTCCTTGGTTATCTCGATTAGTTGCTTTGCCAAGTTGGGCTGGGGGCGAAACTTCTAATCCACAACCGACACCGCAGTAAGGACAGAGGGTTTTGGTAAATTCACTCATGGCAATTTTTAATGAATAAGTTCACGCAGAGTCGCACAGAGAAGTCGGAGCGGCAGCTTGCGCCGTAGACGCTTTGTGGTGAGGGGGTCGCAGTCTTGGCGGTTTCCGTCGATTGCGATCCCCCGAACCTGTAGGGCTTGCCGGAGGCATCTGAACTTCGGTGGACGCAGAGAAGAGATGAAGAGAGTATTGAGGAACAATTGATAATTGCTATTCTTACTCTGTGCGACTCTGCGTCTCTGGGTGATGTTGATTATTCTTCAGTTAAGAAGATAGTAGCCGAAGTGTCTGATATTTCACTTTCATTATTAGCAAAGGAGTTTTTCGGTTCTTTGAGGAAAAAGGCACACATAAAAGCGCAGACTAAAGCAGCTAAGCCCATTGTGCTAAATAGCGTTGGCGCGTCAGTTAAGCTAAAAATTGTCAGGTAAAGTACGCCGCCAAAATTACCGTAAGCTCCGACATTGCCGGCAATTTGTCCGGTGGCTTCTTTCTTAATTAAGGGTACGATGCTATAGGTTGCACCGCAGCCGGCTTGGGCAAAGTAAGCGGCGAACATTGTAACTGCGATCGCCAGCGGAATTGGCCAGTTACTACTAATAAAATGTGCCATCAAGTAGCCAACACCAATGCCTGCACTGATAATTGTCATTGTCCATTTACGTGAGCCGAATTTATCAGAAATTAAGCCACCACTGGGGCGAGAAATTAAATTTAAAAAGGGATAGGTTGCGGCAATCATGCCTGCTATAACATGTTCTAAACCAAAGGTTTTTTCAAAAAATGCTGGGAGCATGGAAACGGCAGCAAGTTCGGAACCAAAGTTAGTTGTGTAAGTAAATTCGAGTAACGCTACTTGACCAAATTGAAAGCGTTCTGCTGGGGGGTAAATTTTCTTGCCAGTTAAAAGTTCCTGGTTTACCTGCCAAGCTCTGTAACTTTGGTAAATAAATAATCCTGCTAATAGCAACCAAGCAAGATACATTTGACTCAAGGTTAAGAAGTGAATATTCTTTTGTTCCAAACGCCAAGCTAATAAACTTAAGGCGAAAATTAAACCGAAATTCGAGATAATCATCGCCCAAAAACTTTTAATGCTGGTTACTTCTAAAGCTCCATTTTTCTGAGGTTTCTTATAAACTTTACCAGTGGGTGTATCTTGGACGCTATTGTAATAAATAACACCATAGATGGCGGCAACAATTCCTGTAAAAGCGATCGCTAATCGCCAATTAGAAGCACCACCAGCCAAAAAGCTAGTAGAAACTGCAATCATTGGTAAAGCAAACTCGGCACCAAAAGCTCCAAAGTTACCCCAACCGCCGTAAATACCTTGAGCAATTCCCATCTCCTTCGGCTGGAACCATTCCGCCACCATCCGAATACCGACGACAAACCCAGATCCGACAATTCCCATCAGCAAACGACTGATGACTAATTGATTAAAATCTTGTGCTAGCGCTGTCGCTAAACAAGGAACAGCCGCAAACATCAGCAGCATTGCATAGGTGATTCTCGGGCCGAAACGATCCAAAAGCATCCCAATAATTAGCCGCGCCGGAATTGTCAAAGCAAGGTTACAGATAGCCAAAGTTTTGATTTGTTCGGGCGCTAAATCAAGCTGTTTACCAATAGTTGTAGCGAAGGGAGCAAAATTAAACCAACAGACAAAAGTCAGAAAAAAAGCAAACCAAGTCTGATGTAAGATGCGATAGCGATCGCTGAATGAAAATAATTTTTTTAGCATTTATCTTTCTAGGAGAGATGGGATTAGGGACTGAGAAGATTCCTAACTCCATAAACGGAGTTCAAATACTCATTAATGGAGTTCAAAGCCTCATTAACAGAGTTCAAAGCCTCATTAACGGAGTTCAAATACTCATTAATGGAGTTCAAATACTCATTAATGCAGTTCAAAGCCTCATTAATGCAGTTCAAAGCCTCATTAATGCAGTTCAAAGCCTCATTAATGCAGTTCAAAGCCTCATTAACGGAGTTTAAAGCTTTAGTTATTGGGTATTGGGGATTGGGTATTAGGCACTAACAAAGTATTCTTAAATATTTATTTCCTAGTCCCCAGCAATGCACTGAAGCTTACCCGAAGTGTCTCCAGTTAACTACCAACTACTAAAGCTTCTTGCTTGAGTTTTGCCCCAAAGTTTTTGATGAGTAAATCTTGCAATATTGGCTGTAAGTCTTCGCAGGGTATGCCTTTAATAATGCAAGTTCCAAGATGGGCATCTTTACCAACTTTGCCGCCCATATATATGTCAACGCCTTCGAGGGTTTTGCCATTTTTGCGAGTTTTAGTTCCCATCAAACCGATGTCTGCAACTTGGGGTTGTCCGCAGGAATTAGGGCAACCAGTCCAATGAATTCGCACGGGATGGCTAAAGGTTAACTCTGATTCTAAGGCTTTAATCATTGCCAGGGCACGGTTTTTGGTTTCGATGAGGGCAAAGTTGCAAAATTGTGCGCCTGTGCAAGATACTAGCGATCGCGTTAACAAATCTGGATTAATGGAAAACCTTTCTAGTATTGGTTCTGTTAAAAATATTGCTAATTGCGAGTCGGCAATGTTGGGGATAACGATGTTTTGTTCGACAGTAAAACGGATTTCGCCACTACCATAAACTTCTGCTAAGCGTGCAATTTCAAACATATCATCGGCATACAGCCGACCAACAGGAATATGCAAACCTGCGTAATTTAATCCTGGTTGCTTTTGTTTATACAACCCGATGTGGTCGCGTTTTTCCCAGTCGATTTCGTCTTTTGCAGCTGCGAGTAACAATGATTTACCCAAACGGCTTTCTACTTCAGTCCGAAACTTTTCTAAACCCCATTCATCAATCAGCCACATTATCCGGGATTTTTGCCGATTAGCACGTAAGCCGCGATCGCGATAAATTTGCAAAACAGCTCTACATACAGCTACCACATCTTCTGGGGCTACCCAAGCATTCAGAGGAATCGCCGCTTCACAACGTTTGGCTGAGAAAAAGCCACCGACTAAAACGTTAAATCCAAAAATTTTTTGATCGGAATGGGCACAGGAGTAGAGGAGCGGAGGGGCAGGAGAGAAATTTTCCTCCCCTGCTCCCCTGCTCCCCTGCTCCCCTGCTTCCTTAAATGCTGGCACGAAAGCTAAATCATTAATCTCTGCATGAACTGAATTGTCTCTTCCACCAGCGATCGCAATGTTAAACTTCCTTGGTAGATTGGTAAACTCCGGGTTTCCTTGGCCTTTGTTGGTGAGCATATCTTGAATTTGCTGTACCAACTCTCGTGTGTCGTATAACTCGTCTGCATCTAACCCCGCCACAGGGTCACCTGTGATATTGCGGACGTTATCCATCCCTGACTGGACGCTGGTTAAACCAACTGCGTCAAATCTATTAAAGATATCTGGTAAATCTCCAATTCTGATTCCCCGCAATTGAATATTCTGTCTGGTAGTAATATCAGCATTACCGTCATCACCGTAACGCTGCACTACTTGGGCTAAAACACGCATCTGAGTACTGGTGAGAATACCGTTGGGCATCCGCAACCGCATCATAAATTTGCCTGGGGTGACTGGGCGAAAAAATACACCCAGCCATTTGAGTCGATGATCTCGGTCTGTTTCGTCCATTGCTTCCCAGCCCAAGGCGGCAAATTTCTCTATCTCGGCCTTAACGGCGAGTCCATCTTTTTCTGCCTTGAATTTCTCGAATTTATTCAGGCTGGTGGTAGTTGGTATGTCTGTCATCAGGCTGACTCTCGTTGCAAATTACTAATAAGCGTGAAAATTTGTGCTAATTGCCCAATATGAATCAACTTGTAGTCTGAACATTTGCTGTGTCTACAAGGATTAGAGATGAAAAACTTAATATTTGGTTATGACTGATTATTTATACTCCAAAGCAATCCAACGCAAAACCTAAAATCCGTGGTTAGTTCGGGCAAATTTGTCGTCATTGATATCTTGGGAATTTGTCAAGTAGGTTTAGATATTGTTCGTGTAACAATTTCGATTCTCATAACTTAAGGTGAGATTTTTGTTAAAATCGTATAATATGTTACGGTTTTTCAGTAAAAATGCAGAAAATGTATTAAATATATGCATGTTTTGCATCAAATTTCCCAGTAAGTAACGCCAAGCCCTTGCATAAAGGGTATTTGAGATAACTGAAGCGATTTTGGATTACGATATAGCAATCCGATTTGAGTTGTAAAAATTTTCCTAGTGGTCGTCCTTGGGGGTTATTTAGGACTGGTATAGTTTAATTCAGAGTCAAAAATCTGTTTTCAAAAGCTTTGAGCGTTAGATATTATTTCAACAGTTATGAAACGTCGTGATTTTATTAATTGGGTAGGTTTAGGTTGGCTAGCGAGTTCTCTACCTGTAGCGATCGCAGCTTGTTCTGCTGGCACCAAGTCAGCATCAACCGATTGGCAAACAATAGGTACATCAGCAGATTTAGATAAAACAGGTCAATTGCTGGCGAAAAACTCACCTGCTGGTCCTGTGTTGGTAATCGGCACATCTAAATCTGCAAATCTGACTGCTGTTAACCCTACTTGTACTCACGCAGGTTGTACGGTGGGATGGAAAGCTGATGCCAAAAAATTCGTCTGTCCCTGTCATGGTTCGGAATATAGTATTGATGGGAAAGTGCAAAAAGGCCCAGCAACAGAAGCGCTGAAAACTTATGCCGTCAAAATAGAGAATAGTTCAGTTGAAGTCAAGCCAAGTTAAACAATTTAAAGAATCGTGAATCATATCAACCAGCTTTTGGCGCAAGCCCAAACAGCACATGATGCAGCTGATTGGTCATCACTAATTCAATATTTACAACAATTAATTTCCGGGGCAGACCTTGAGCATCCAGAGATAATTAAAAATCGAGAATATCTGCTGAAATTAACCCTTTCAATGTTAAAGATGGGGGATTTTCAGCAACGCTGGGAAATGACTAAAATATTAACTCATTTGGGAAATATTGCTATCCCACCACTGATTGAAATATTAAAAGATGAAGATACAGAGGAAGAATTACGTTGGTATGCAGCACGGAGTTTGGGGGAATTTCAGCACCCAGATGCCATCGTAGCTTTAGTAGAATTATTGAAAACCGATGAGGATGAAGAACTCAAAGCGATCGCAACTACAGCATTGGGTCAAATGGGTAGTGTTGCTATTAGTTCGCTAACTCAACTTTTAGCAGATCCAGAGACACGACTTTTAGCAGTGCGATCGCTTTGTTATATTTCCCAAACAGAAATTATTCTACCGTTGTTGAGTGTAGTCCAAGATCCGCAAGCTGAAATTCGCACCGCTGCAATAGAAGCCCTAAGCAGTTTTCAGGACGAACGCGTACCACTAGTGTTGTTAAATGCTTTGGATGATCTAGCTGCTATAGTTAGACGTGCAGCAGTAGTTGGTTTAGGCTTTCGCCCGGACTTGTGCCAAACATTAGATTTAGTCACCAGACTGCAACCCAAGTTATACGACATTAACCTAGATGTTTGTTGTGCAGCAGTCGTCAGCCTTTCTCGAATGGGTTGCGATGAAGCTGCCAAACACTTATTTGATTTGTTGTCATCCCAGATACCAATAAAGTTGCAATTAGAAACTATCCGGGCTTTAAGTTGGATGGAGACACCATCGAGTTTGGCATATTTACAAACAATATTTCATCAAAGTAGATTGCAAACAGTGTGGCAAGAAATTGTCACAGTTTTAGGGCGAGTGCAAAAGCCGCAACTAACAACACTAGCCGCAGAAATTTTATTACAAATATTGCGATCGCCGCATCCAGCTACAAAAATTGCCAATATTAAAAGTGCGATCGCCCTATCTTTAGGACAGTTAGGAAAAATCCAGGCAATTCAACCATTAATTTGGCTGCTAGCTGATTCTAATGCATCAGTGAGACTACATGCGATCGCCGCACTGAAAAATCTGGATAAAGAAGCTGCACATCAACAATTGCGGCAGTTAGCATATAACTTTGCACTAACTCCAGATTTGCAACAAGCAATAGCGATCGCTCTAGAACAGTGGTAAATTTTTGATAAATTGCATAGTCACTTTCTAACTTTCTTGACCCTGCTCTTAATTGTCAACTACTAACAGCCAACACCAAAATACGTGCAAATTACATGCAATTGCAACTTATTCCTTTTGTATGAACTTCGTAATATATATAATAATTTGCAATTTTTACAGGATTAGATTCTTACTCAAAAATCTCAAACTAGTATACTTAATTAATAATTAAAAGGTGAAATTCAGGAGCCAGAATAGTTGAAGAATTAGGAAAACTTGTGATTAATAAATACATTAGTTCTACTAAACTGTCTATTAATACCTAATTCTGACGCCTAGCCGTGCGGCGTCTCCGGCTCCGCTCCTGATTGCTGAATTTTTATGTCAAAAGTCCATAGTATAAATTTTACTATTGACTATCGACTCTCAAAAGCTGGAGAAAATTTATTTTGATTGACCTTTTTCTAAAGCCTGTTCTACTAACTCATCATCGACATTAGCCACACCCTCAGTTTGAGAATTTTTAACATCTTTAGCTAACTCTTTGTAATCATCTGGATTACCAGTTGACTGCGTCGCTTGGGTTTTTACTTCTTTTGCCTCAGGGACTTTATTTTGAGGACCAGTTGCGGCTTCGGCTGCTGCTGCTCCCTTACCTGTGCGATCAACTTCACTAACACTCAATTTTTGAGCAGCTGCGTAATCAGCGTCAAAATCCACCTTTGGTGCTGCTTCTTCACCACTATCTATGCTGTCCGCAGCTAATTGGGCATCATGGGTAGGAGCTTCATTAACATTGGTTTTTATTTCATCTGGCATAATTAAAACCTAAGGTAAATTTTTTTGCTGTTTGAGGTAAGTATAACTAAGTAATTTGCTATTTGATTACTTCCTTACGAGAGATTTTTACCTCTATTAAAGGATAGATTAATACTTAATTATCAAAAAATAATAACTCTTTCTATCGATAGTAGAATTTTATTCTAGGACTTTGGTAACTCTTATATTTGGTCTATTAAACTACATTTAGAGACAAGTTATGAGTGCAAGTTACGATAAAAATACTGCTCAAGCTCAAAGTAGTGAAACTCAAAAAGTGGTAGATGAGTTTAACGCTTTAGATACCGATGCAAAATTAGCTTGGTTCTATTTGATTTATAAAAAAATGGGTGATTCGGTTACTCCAGCTGCTCCTGCTGCTACCGATCCTGAATTAGCACCACTTCTGCTAGGAAAATATTATGATTTATCCGATGAGGAGCAATTGAATATTATGCGGGATATTGTTAACCGTAAAGATACGGAATATTCTCGTGCCTATGGGGCGATAAAAGAAAATAACCAGCTATTAGTTTGGTATGCTTGGGCAGTAGCTATGGGTGATAAAGTGGTTGATTTACCAGGTACCTACAAGCCAAGTCAAGCGATTAATGATTTGCTTTCGCAAACTGAAGCACTAGATTTTGACGAGCAAATTTCGGTGTTCCGAACAATAGCTGATGAAATGGGTTATACCGATGTTAAGCCAATTGAGACACAAGCACAAACTGGTAAAACTTCAAGTTTGTAATTAGACTAAATCCATATCTATAACCTTGAAAAATAACATCCTGCACTTGTTAAATAAGTGCAGGATGTTATTTTTCAATATTTTACGAATCAATAAGGCTTGCTATTTAGCCATCTATTAATGATGTATTCACCAGCCATTTACTAAGTACCTGCTCCATACAAGTTTCTGTTTGAGTAAAGCTAAGTTTTTTATAAAATTCAGTAGAATCATTTTTAAACAAACAGACATACCGACCATTGCAGCACACAAATTGATAGATCTTGCAATCAGCAAATTAAAAATTTATGATACAGCCAACTGGCTTAATTCAGATGGAGTCAGATTTGAGTTTACCACTTGACCATCACGGAACCAAATAATCCGCTGAGTTTGACGGGCAACTTCTGGTTCGTGGGTTACCATAACAACAGTGATTCCAGTAGCATTAAGTTCGCCAAAGATATCTAAGACTTCTTGGGTTGTGCGCGAATCAAGTGCGCCAGTGGGTTCATCGGCTAAAAGTACTACAGGACGGTTGACAATGGCACGGGCGATCGCTACTCTTTGTTGTTGTCCCCCAGATAGTTGAGTTGGTTTGTTATTGAGGCGATTTGCTAAACCGACTCGTATCAACGCTTCTGTAGCGCGATCGCGCCTTTCTTTTGGGTTTACATTAGCATACACCATCGGCAGTATCACATTTTCTAGCGCTGTTAGTTGGGACAATAAATGGAATTGTTGGAAGACAAACCCCAGCTTTTTGTTGCGGATATGTGCTAATGATTTATCATCCATTTGCGCTACATCAATATTATCTAAGTAATAATGTCCGGCTGTGGGTCGGTCTAAACAGCCGATAATATTCATGGCTGTGGATTTACCAGAACCCGAAGGTCCCATAATCGAACAATATTCGCCTTCGTGGATAGTTAAATTTACATTGTTCAGTGCTTTGACTTCAGTTTCACCAATGCCATAGACTTTATATATATTTTCTAAACGAATAATATCTGATTTCGGAACAGGATTAGGAACTAGAGAATCGGTAATTGAAATAGTGTTTGGCATAATAATTTAGTTATTAATCAATAGTAATTAATTTGAAACTTTTTTTATTAACTGATATCTTACACCATTCTCAATCAAAACTTCACAATTAGTATATTATCAAACAATATATAAATTAAGCCACTTAGAAATAATTAAACTTTATTCTACGATAACACCTGTAAATATCTTGCCGAAAACTGCCCAGCCGATTTTGCTAGATGGTTATTTGCATCGAGTAAATTATGCAAGAATCTCTGATTTACTAAGATAATAGACCTATTGCAAAAGTCCCTTAACACCCTCCCCCAGCCTCTAAGAGCCAGATATTTGACCTAACTCAAAGGCTTTTTGGGGTTCTTTTTTGATTTATGCAAGAAGTTTATTCTACAAAAACAATTGCAACAAACAGAACAATGAGGAAAGAAACAGGAGGCGTTACAAATAATTTTGGGTCAGCTAACACGTCAGTTAGATGCAATTGAGCCAGAGATAGAAGAACAGCAGATTTGTAGATTATCCATCGCTTAGCTAGAGGAGTTAGCTGAGGCGCTGTTAGATTTGTTTAGTCAAAATGATTTAGTAAATTACTTAGGAAATATCTCTTTACTTTAACCTAATCAGCAAGATTAACAAACGTAAGTTTGGGTTAGGAAATTCCAACAAATAAATTATTTCGTTTGGAGTTGATGACTAATTGTTGACTATCACTAATTAAAAAGCGCCTGGGAGTGTTGCCGTGTTTCCACCCCAGACGCCTTTCATTCTTAACTTGCTCCTCACACAACTAAAAGATATCACTGCTGAATTAAAAAGCGAATGTAGTGAGTGACACTTTCAAAACTGCACCAATATCTAATTTTTATACACAAATTAAAAAGCGTTTGGGAGTGTTGCCGTGTTTCCACCCCAAACGCTTTTTATTCTTAACTTGCTCCTCACACACAACTAAAAGATATCACTACTTCAAAAAAAAGGCAAGTATATTGAATAACAATTTTGAAATTCTACAATCAATGCAATTTCTAGATGGAAATTAAAAAGCGCTCCGAAGTGTTGCCGTGTTGCCACCTCAAGCGCTTTTTACTTTTAACTTGCTCCTCACACAACAAGAAGGATATCACTACTTCCATCAAAGAGCAAGTATTTTAAGTGACACTTTTAAAACTGCACCAGATTAGAGCCAGTAAGTTAGTGTAAAAAGTGACGTACACCAGTCAACACCATAACTAAACCCAGGTCATTAGCAGCTTTGATGGAATCTTGATCGCGCACACTTCCCCCTGGTTGCACAATAGCTGTAATTCCGGCTGCTGCGGCTGTTTTGACTGAATCATCGAAGGGGAAGAATCCATCGCTGGCGAGAGTTGCGCCTTTAGCTTTTTCCCCAGCTTGTTCTAGGGCAATTTTCACTGAGCCGACGCGGTTCATTTGACCAGCACCTACTCCTAGTGTAGTGCGATCGCTTGTTACAACAATGGCATTCGATTTTACATGTTTGCAAACCTTCCAAGCAAATAGCAATTCTGCTAACTCGTCAGTAGTGGGTTGACGTTCAGTGACTACTTGCCATTGACTAGTGTCAGCGATTATGTCATCGCTAGTTTGCACAAGGAAACCACCTGCGATCGCTTTTACTGTTTCTTTGGCTCCACTGCTCAAATCTGGTAAAATCAAAACTCGCACGTTAGATTTTTTGCCTAAAATTTCTTGGGCATCCGCTTCACAACCTGGTGCAACCACACATTCTAGAAATGTTTTAGTCAACTCACTGGCTGTAGGTGCATCTATGGGACGGTTGAGTGCCACAATTCCACCAAAGGCAGAAGTAGAATCAGCGTTAAAAGCTTTTTGATATGCTTGTGAAATAGTACTTCCCAGCGCCGTACCACAGGGATTTGTATGTTTAATAATCGTCGCTGCTGGTGTATCAGTAAATTCTGCAATAATTTGGCGTGCAGCTTCTAAATCAACCAAGTTATTGTAACTCAGTTCTTTGCCTTGGAGTTTCGTAGCTGCTGCCCACCCCGTTGGCGTAGCACCAGTTTGATACCAAGCGGCGGGTTGGTGGGGGTTTTCACCGTAACGCAGAGATTGTAATTGTGTACCGCTGAGGTTGTAGTTTTGTGTGCCTGCGAGGTAAGATGCGATCGCTTGGTCATAGCTAGCAGTGTGCAAAAATCCTTTTAAAGCTGCCTTTTGGCGAAATTCTAAAGATGCTTCGCCGTTATTTTGCCGCAATTCCTCTAAATACTCGTTATATTGTGCCGGGTCGCATAATACAGTCAAATGAGTAAAGTTTTTTGATGATGCACGCAACATTGCCGGGCCGCCAATATCAATCTGTTCAACGGCTTCAGGTAATGTCACCCCTGGTTTAGCAATAGTCTCTTCAAAAGGATAAAGATTCACTACCACTAAATCAATCGGGCGAATTTGGTTATTTTCTAAATCTGTAATATCTTGGGGAACATCCCGCCGTGCCAAAATTCCGCCGTGAATTCGGGGATGCAGCGTTTTAACTCGACCACCTAAAATTTCTGGCGAACCTGTATAGTCGGCAACCTTGGTAACTGGGAGTCCAGCATCTTTGAGTGCTTGGGCTGTTCCCCCACTGCTGATTAAATCAAAGTCGAATTCTTCAACCAAGCTACGGGCTAGGTCAATTAAACCAGTTTTATTAGATACACTCAGCAGTGCTAGATGCGCCATGAATCAATTCCTTAGATGCTAAATTGTGAAGCAAAGGATCTCAAGTTTTGCATAAGCCTTGATTCACTTCAACTATTAAGGTCAAGGATTTCTACGTAGCCTAACTTATTGATTGAGAATTGTCGGATTCCAAATTTGTTTAGTCATTTCAGTCCTTTTTGTATATTCTCTAAATATACAGAAAGATTAAAAGTATAAATTTAGTCTTATACATTCGCTTTTAGACATTCTCGCTTTCTGAGGCACAAAGACGTAAAGATAAAAGTTTTAATCACTCGATTGAGACGTCAAGACGCTCATGTTCATCCTTTTTTCTCTGTTTAATAAATAAAACCTAGCCTTTTTCTAGGTTTTCTTGCTTAGAACTTCATGTGAAGATTGGCCCAGTATTTAAACAAAGCTTAAACATAGTGTTTTTAAATACATCATAAATCGTCAAAGCAATAGGAGTGGCTAAGATGGGAAATAGCGAACTCAAAAATAAAGTAGCCTTGATTACTGGGGCAAATAAGGGAATAGGATTGGAAATGAGTCGTCAACTCGGACAACATGGATTGACGATTTTGATCGCAGCCCGAAATTTAGAAGCAGCAAAAATGGCAGCCAGTAACTTGCATAATGAAGGAGTTTCAGCTGAAGCGATCGCTGTTGATGTAACTAACAGTACTCAAATCCAGTCTGCTTTTCAACAGATTAGCGACTCTTTTGGGAAACTCGATATCTTGATTAATAATGCAGGTGTGTTTTTGGATGGCGACTGGTTAACCAGTAATGCTAGTTCTGTTTCAATAGACATTATTCGACAGACATTCAACACCAACTTTTTTGGCTTAGTGGAATTAACTCAAGTACTGCTACCGTTAATTTTGAAAAGTCCTAGTGGTCGAATTGTCAATATGTCTAGTATCGAAGGCTCATTGACACTTCATGCTACTCCCAGTTCACCAATTTATGACTCTAAACCATTTGCTTACAATGCTTCTAAGGCAGCAGTCAACGCCTTCACCATCCATCTAGCCCATGAGTTACGCAATACTCCTGTAAAAATTAATAGCGCTCATCCGGGTTGGGTGAAAACTGAATTGGGCGGTGAAGGCGCAATGATAGATATCGCAGAAGGAGCAAAAACTGGTGTTGAGTTAGCGATACTCCCTGACGATGGCCCTAGTGGTGGCTTTTTTCATCTTGGTCAACCAGTACCCTGGTAAAAACTTTAACTAATAAGGTGGATGTTTCTGGCAAAGTGGCATCTGCTTGCTAATACTTAAGTCTACTTCAAGAGATAGGATCTACTAAAAGAGTAAAATTTTAGGAGTAGACCTCTGTCTTTACAATTTATTAGTGTCCCCACAGCTAATTCTCAACCGCCCGCAGGTTTAATTGTCACTTTGCATGGTTGGGGTGCTAATGCTGAGGATGTAGCATCTTTGTTGCCTTTACTCGACTTAGGTGATTACCAGTTTGTATTACCTAATGCACCTTTTCCTCATCCCTATTCCTCTGTAGGGAGGGCATGGTATGAGTTGAGGGGAGAGAATATGTATCAAGGGTTAAAACAAAGTCGGCAACTGCTAACAGACTTTTTGCAATCTTTAGAAAGCAGTACTGGCGTGCCTTTGTCACGGACTATTTTGAGCGGATTTTCTCAAGGTGGGGCAATGACTTTAGATGTCGGTTCGAAATTGCCTCTAGCAGGTTTAGTTGTCATGAGCGGGTATTTACATCCTGATGCACTAACAGCAGTTAAAGGTGGAATTCCCCCAATTTTAATTACTCACGGTAGATATGATGAAGTTGTGCCCCTAAAAGCCGCGTGGAAAGCGCGAGATACTGTAGAGTCTTTAGGAGTGGCAGTAGAATATCACGAATTTGACACTGGACATGCAATAGATCCACAAACGTTAAAGGTGCTACGCAACTTCGTAGTGAATACAATTAGTTAGTCAAGATTACGATTTTTTTATAAATTATGGTATAAATGCGGGAAAATTTTACGAAATCAATGACCTCTAATGATTAATATATATTGGGTGGCTGCGTTAAGTGCAACTTAACCCATGCTGAAGGCGAATGCTGCATAAGGGAGGGGCAAGCATTATGACAACTCTAAGCATTTCCAGGAAAGAAATTGCTGCCATGACTACGGCAGATGTAGAACAGTTAGCTACACGTTTAGAACTAGATAACTACAGTAATGCTTTTGAGGGTTTAAATGATTGGCATCTACTGCGAGCGATCGCATTTCAGCGTCCAGAGTTAGTGGAACCCTATATTTATCTGTTAGACTTGGAACCCTACGATGAAGCGTAGTTGACAGTAGAGATGCGATTAACCCTTGTCCGTTAGGAGTTGGATATTAATATTAGTAACTAATTGCTCTTAAGTTACTACTTCCTCCTAACTTTTTACTATGACTAATCCAAAATTCAACAGGGTTTTAGTTGCTATAGGTGGCGGTATCGCCGCCTACAAAATCTGCGATCTGATTTCAAAGCTGTTTCAAACGGGTGTGGAAGTGCGAGTCATCCTCACCCGTTCGGCGCAAGAATTTATCACGCCTCTAACTGTAGCAACCCTGTCTCGTCATCAAGCATATACAGATGATGATTTCTGGCAACCAACTTACTCTCGCCCCTTGCATATTGAGTTGGGTGAATGGGCAGACGTTATAGTAATTGCTCCCTTAACGGCTAATACATTAGCAAAGTTAGCCTACGGTATGGCTGATAATTTACTTACAAACACTGTGCTGGCTTCTACTTGTCCAGTGCTGTTAGCACCAGCAATGAATACGGACATGTGGGAACAATTATCAGTGCAACGAAATTGGCAACAACTATCAATCGATAGCCGATATCATGGCATGAATACAGCATCAGGTTTATTAGCGTGTGATCGCGTCGGTGCTGGTAGGATGGCAGAACCTCCAGAAATTTTGGCTTATATCCAATCCCTGTTACACACCCAAGGCAAACGAGATTTAGTAGGTAAACGAGTGCTAATTAGTGCAGGCGGGACGCGAGAGCATCTTGATCCGGTGAGATTTATTGGCAATCCTTCCACAGGTAAAATGGGATTGGCGTTATCCCAGGCAGCACTCCACCGAGGGGCAAGGGTGACTCTGGTACACACTCCAGCTAATTGGGAAGCACCATTGGGAGTGCAAGCAATTTCCGTCATTAGTGCAGACCAAATGCACCACGCTCTGCTGGAATATCTAGCCAACGCTGATATTATTGTCATGTCAGCAGCGGTGGCAGATGTTAAGCCCAGAGATTATAGTACAGAGAAATTATCCAAGCGATCGCTTCCCCAAGCTTTACCCTTGGAACCCGTACCCGATATAATTGCCCAATTAGCAGAACTTAAACAGTCACATCAGATATTAATTGGGTTTGCTGCACAAACTGGTAATATTGTCAATTCAGCGTTAGAAAAATTACAGAATAAAAAATTAGATGCGATCGTTGCTAATCCCATTGATCGGGCTGATAGTGGTTTTGGCAGCGATCGTAATCAAGCGATATTTTTAGATAACCAAGGACATCAAGTAGAAATTGCACTTTGTTCTAAATTAGAAATGGCGCATCAATTATTTGATTTTGTGATTAGCGAATTTTAGATTTTCAATTTTGCCGAAAGTCAAAAACTCAGGCTTCCGTATATGAAAACTTTCCAAGACAGATTTTGGATTGAAATATGAAAGTTCAAATAAAGCCCTGTTAAACTCTTATACCAATTAAATTAATGATTGCAACACATCCTTGTTTCAAGTTCAAGACGCGACGCATCGCGTCTTTACAAATCGTCTATTTGTCACATTATTTTTTTAAATTGGTATTAGTTTGTGCCTCTTTGCAGCTCTGCGTCAGACAAATTGCTCAGCTGTTCCACATAAAAACTGCATATTTTGGATTGTCGCTCAATTCCTCTCCCCATCTCCTTATCTCCCCATCTTCCCATCAACCTGAATATGCAAACTAAATGTTTTACAGCTTATCTTGCAGCAACACCCTCAAAAACCAGCAAAATCATTCCGCTTTCTGTCAACGCTGAAAAATGAAACTAGCAACCTCACCATCCACCTGGCGTTTGATCCCAATGCTTCACACATCAGGAGGAGTACAAATGGCGATTGACGCTTGGTTGTTCAACCAATGTGAAAACGGACAGCATCCGCCTACCTTGCGTTTTTATACCTGGTGTCCGTATACTCTCTCCTTGGGACATCTGCAAAAACAATGGCCTGCCCAGTGGCATAATCTGACTTACCAAGGACAAACACTCGATTTAGTTCGTCGGCCAACCGGAGGTAGAGCCGTTCTCCACCAAGGAGACTTAACTTACGCTCTGATTACCTCAGCTAGTACTGCAAAAAGTTGGGGTACTTATGAAAACATCTGTAACTTTCTGATCCTAGGCTGGCAAAGGTTAGGTGTTGAATTAGATTATGGTTCTGCTGCACGGGGTTACATTCACAATCCTAGTTGTTTTAATACAGCAACAGCGGCAGACTTGGTTACAGCTGATGGAAGTAAATTTATTGGTAGTGCCCAACGCAAGGGAAGAAATACTATTCTTCAACACGGCTCAATGATTTTATCTACAGACAAAGGTTTATTTGAGAAAATCTTTGAACAATCGGCTCCTTGGAATACCTCGCTTTGTAACACAGAAGAACAGGATAGTTGGATTGTCAAGATTGTGGATACACTGACAGAGACCGCAAAACAGTACTTTGGTATAGAATTAGTCACGCAAGCATTCACAGAGCGAGAATGGCAGGATATTCTAAAATTGCGATCGCTTTATGAAGTGCATCGCCAAACTAGATAGATTGGGCAGAAGACGGGCGACGTTATACATTAATAAGTGTATCTGCAATACCGGACTTGTTCTGGCTTAGTCTCAATAGCAAAGGTTTGGAGATGTCTACTTTATCAGAAACTTCTATCCTGGCGGTAATCCTAGCGGTAGCTTTAGGCATTTTGGGTTGGGGCTTTTATCGCGCCAGACCTTTAGGAAAGTTAGGAATCTTAGCCTGGTTACAGTCGGTGGTGTTGATGACTCCGTGGCTACTGTTTTTTGGATTGTTTGCCGCAGGGATTTACATCAACATCGCAGGTATATTGTTCTTAGTCGTAACTTCAGCTGGATTGTACATCTACTTGGGTAGCCAGTTACGCAAAGCTGGGCAAGATGCCATACTCAAGCAACGGGCAACTCAAAGACTTGCTGTTGAATCCGCAAATGAAGAAAATTCCCCACAAACAGCAGTAATAGAACTCAAACCGCAGATCCCACCGATACCAGAAGATGACTTGAATGCAATTAAAAGCATTTTCGGTATTGATACATTTTTCGCCACAGAAACCATTCCCTACCAAGATGGAGCGATTTTTAAAGGCAATTTGCGAGGAGAACCAGAAGAAATTCACAACCGTTTGAGTGCAAGTTTGCGAGAACGGCTTAGCGATCGCTATCGTTTGTTTTTAGTTGAAAATACTGATGGTAGGCCTGTAGTCATTGTTCTACCCAGTCGCAACGATCCGCAGCCGATGCGGTTATCGCAAAAAGCTTTTGCAGGTATTCTGTTGCTAGCGACAATTGCCACAAACTTAGAAGCTGGGGGATTACTGCTGAATTTTGATTTCTTTGCCAATCCCGGACGGTTTACAGAAGCTTTGCCCATAGGTGCTGGCATATTTGCAATATTACTAGCTCACGAAATAGGTCATTGGTTACTGGCTCGCCGTCACCAAATCCGCCTTAGCTGGCCGTTCTTTCTACCCGCTGTGCAAATTGGCTCCTTTGGTGCAATTACTCGCTTTGAATCTCTATTACCCAACCGCAAGGTATTATTTGATATCGCCTTGGCAGGCCCAGCCGCAGGTGGTATTGTTTCTCTGGTAATGCTGATTGCAGGCTTGTTACTTTCCCACCCAGGTAGTTTATTTCAATTGCCAAATCAGTTTTTCCAAGGGTCGATTTTAGTGGGAAGCTTGGCGCGAGTTGTGCTTGGTTCTGCCTTGCAGTCATCTTTGGTAAGTGTTCATCCCTTAGTGGTAATTGGTTGGTTGGGGTTAGTAATTACCGCTTTGAACTTAATGCCCGCAGGACAACTAGATGGTGGTCGCATTGTCCAAGCAATTTATGGACGCAAAACCGCTGGACGCGCAACTGTGGCAACTTTAATTTTACTAGTGTTAGTGTCTCTTGGTAATGTTCTGGCTATGTACTGGGCGATCGTGATTTTCTTGTTGCAACGAGATTTAGAACGCCCCAGCTTGAATGAAATAAGTGAACCTGATGATGCCAGAGCCGCTTTAGGTCTTTTGGCTTTATTCTTAATGATTACTACACTGTTACCCCTAACTCCCGGCTTGGCTGGACGTTTGGGTATAGGATAGTACTCTGAGTCGAATGGTACTAAGATTCGGATGAGCAGAGCTTAATAAGATAATTTCTTATTAAAAATAGAAGCTTTGTATCTGAATTAAAGTGCCAGGATGACTATCACTATTTTACAGCAAGCATATTTTAAACTATTTCAGCACACTGTCGAACGTTTTCAGCAATAGAGTGGTTCTTAACAAAAGATAGATGGACTTTGAACAAGCTAAAGTTTGAAATTAGCAGTTATTAGAAAAATCAACTGGAGGGTTTCCAGCCAGCTAGCAAATTCGGGTAAGTTGTTGGTGTAGGGAAGAGTTCCTGTAACCCAATCTGGCGTTGTTGGGGCTTTTCTTTGCTCATATTCCAGAGGGTTTCGTAGAAAAAGAAAGAGACTCCGGCAAAATTGCGATCGCGTACTTTTTGCACTTGTGTCTGTATTTTTTGCATCGGCACAAATTTGTTTTTCAAACCAACCATAATACCAATACTTACTGGAATATGTTTTTTAGCAGCTTTGACTTCTGGATACTCTAATTCACTAATAAAAACATTCAAATCATCTCGATATATCTGCAATACCAAGTCTTCGATGATTCCTAGCCGTTCCCATTTCTGCCAGTCTGCTAAAAAGAAGTCGTAGGAGAAACGCTGAGGATTTGGTGCCACAGAAACGAGGCAATCTTTTTTAGTGGCTTTGATAGCTTTAAATACCCGCTTTGTAAAGTCGGTGATTTTGTTTGCTCTCCAGCTTACCCATTCTGGATCTTGTGGATTTTTTGGGGGCGCTTTGCCTCGATGTTCTTTTTTATAAAGTGCCACTGTGTAAGTATCGTATCCCAATATAGATGGTAAACCGAAATGGTCATCAAATTGAATGCCGTCAATATCGTAGTTTCTGATGATTTCAATGATTAAATCTTGAATGAATTGTTGTACTTCTGGGCGAAAAGGATTTAGCCAA
Source organism: Nostoc sp. PA-18-2419 (assembly GCF_005869855.1). Taxonomy (GTDB): domain Bacteria; phylum Cyanobacteriota; class Cyanobacteriia; order Cyanobacteriales; family Nostocaceae; genus Nostoc. The sequence goes on from NZ_SZNH01000005.1 coordinate 285,354, forward strand.
ACGCGGTTATGTATGCCTTCTTTAACAATCCGCGTCCCATCGCTGCGACTGGTGAGCCACTGAGGACGATTTTTAGCTAATAAAGAATCAGCTGGAGCCATAAAGCCAAATTCAAGCCAGGGAATCACTGTTAACCCTTGTTGATGCCCCACATTGACAATTTCTTTGAGAATATCTCGCCCTTGCAGTCCAGGTGTAGGGTCGATCGCTCGCCCAATTACTTTGGCTGCAACTTTGCTAGGATACAATGTATACCCCCAATTCCAAACTGCCGGATACACGGTGTTAAAATTGAGTTCATCAAGGCGTTGCAAAGATCCCTTGAGGCGATCGCGCTCAAATAACACATCACTATCAATATTTGTTAACCACACTCCCCTTAACTCAGACGCAGGTAATCTCTGAGAAATAGTTTGAGCATTTAAGGGCAACGATAATATCAGCGTAGTTACCACACTCAAGGTAACCATGACGAAAAATAACCCCGACTTTCGACTTTGGCGAATATTCCACCAACAATCAAACCCAACACACCACTTTACTAACCTTTTCATCATCTACCACAGGTACAATCGAATTATCGTTTTGATTGTATGCTCTAAAACAATCGCTAGTAAAAGGAACTGAGGCACTCAAGTTCCCCAGTCCCTAATCCCCAATCCCTATTCATCATTGAGCGCTAGCTGTAACCCGATTCCAGGCTTTAACTACTCCTTGTAAATCGTTTGGCAGGTTATCTTGAGAAATATCGTTGTACTGAACCGTATTCTTTTGGCTAGTGAGAGTGTAGGTGATATAGTCAGCAGCACCGCTGGGTACTGGGTAACTGAGATTCTGGAATTGAGTAAATTTATAGCGTTCTAGCGATCGCAAAAATCGTTGTACCTGTTGCAAAGAAACACGGCGAACACTACGCTCGGAATCATTAGCATCACCAATCCGCACGCGAATCAATCGCCCATCTTTGAGTAAAACAGTCTCGTAGGTTCTACCAGTAAAGCCACCAGTGGAGATTTGCCGAAATACTATATCTCGATCCAAGGGCGGTGGTAACTCGCTAACTGGAATTGGTACAGGTGTCAGTGTACTTTGGTTCGGCTTTTGATTGAGCTTAACTATCGAACCTGTTCGATTAGTGTGATAAACCAAGGTTTGTTCGCCTCCACCAACCACTACCCGCCAGCCTGGTACCAAAGCTTGGGTACAGAATTCATCAGCGTTAGGTAATTCTAAACAGCCATCTCTCCAAGTTTGCTGTTGAAACTCAACAATCGTTAGCCGAGAAATCGGTTGTTGCAGCTGTCTAGATGCAGCTTGCAAAACAGCATTTTTTACTGATGCAGGTAATTTGTCTGAGGGAGTATTTGCCGAAGCTAAACGTAGCGATCGCCCGTTGCTATTGGTATGATAAATCCAATTTTGTTTGCCATCAGATACTACAACCCGCCAACCAGGAACTAAGGCTTCGGTGCAGATTTCATCCGCTTGAGGTAATTCCAAGCAACCGTTGCGCCAAGTCTGCTGATTATAGTTTGTAATTTTCAGTTCTCTAGTCGAAATTCCCTGTCTGCGGGCTAAATCTTGCAGCACTGCGTTAGCTACTGGACGCGGCAAGCGATTTGATTTAATGTTGTCTTTAGAAACATCAGTGCTTGTTTCTAGTAACAAGTTTGCAGAAGCCGCTGCGGCATCTTTGCTCAATGTTAAACCGCTAGTCACAGATAAAATCCCAGTCAAAATCAAAGCCGTGAAAATTCGTGCTTGATTGGTGCTAACATAAAATTTTGCCATGAGTTTCATACTAATACAGTGCTATTAGTCAATAGTTATAAAACTAAGAAATAATATCTAGCGACTCAGGACAAGAAACTATATAATCCCAGACACTTCACTAAGTTGGGATAAGTTTAGTATTTGTCTTTTGAAGCAGATATAAAGACAGACGCTAGTGTAATGATTGTTTGTTCCTGAGCTAGATTTTACCTAGTGCAACTTGTAGGGACAACAGCTTACAAAATCCAATACAGTTCACATAAGACCAAAACGCTTGTAGAGACGGCGATTTATGGCGTCTCGAAAACCCGCAATTTTGTACAGCCTTTAACTAAACCGTATTGGTACAAAACTCCAAGGGCACATTACTTCGCCTACGCGTCAGACAAAATTCTTCGATCAATCAGCAAGGCTGAAAAATTATTGTGACAGTTGCATTCACACTAAGCCAGACAAATTCAAACTATTTCTAAGCTAAAATCTAAAATCCAAAATGTCTTGCTTAGGCGCTAATCGCTTGCTGTTCCGGTTCAACTAATTGATTATTAGGTAAATCAAATCTAATAGTAGTAGACGCCCAGTCTTTGAAATCAGGTGCTAGCCAAACTAGCTTGCACAGAATTTCATCATTTACCCACAATACAAAGGGAAAGTGAAACTGTTTGCGAAACTGATCTCGCATAATGTTAGTACTGATGATTAGTTGATTAATTGCCACTACAGATTCTAAACCTCGTACTATCAAAGCTTCGGGTTGAGTAGCACCAATTGTATTTGTAATAATTGTATACAATGATTCGGCTGCGGGCGTAAGCAGGATTTGCTCGATGTCTGCTGAGGAGAATTCTGTTAACAGATTTATCATCTGTTGCTGTCTTTCAAGACAATTGCAACATGCTAATATCAATGAAAACTCTCCAGCAGAAACCATCATCGCCCTTGCCAGCCTCTTAATAGCTGCTGTGCTACTAACTATAGTGTTTTCCGAACTAGTTAAGTTGCTCATTTATAAAAACCCTGCTTTGATATCAAAAATAGCTGAGCATTATTCAGTTATTGTACTCTACTAGTTTTTACCTCAAAGTGTTACACAATACTTGGTATAACATTTTGTCTGTAAAATTTAGCATAATTTTATACTTGCTTTAACAAATCAGAATATTGTCAATGATTATAGATTTACAACTGAGGGTTAATGTGAAGACAACATTTAATATCATGTCCGGTTGAACACAAGTCAATTGCTTTCGCCAGTGCCGTTCCCGTAGGATACGAAGTGAAACAATCAGAGAAGTCTTGTAATTGCTTCACTTGGTTGCACTCGCCATGACATATCATAAGTAATTTGCCGGACATGACATAACACTTTATGGCAAACAAAATGGGAGAAGCTCAGAATTAGCAGTTGCATGGTTACTTTATCATCTATAGATTTTTACATCTGGTATTAATTAGATAATTCTGATTCATTTAGTTATAATATATACTCAGTATACCTCTGACAACGAATATTCACAAGTGGGAGAAAACTTATACCAATTTGTCACAGGCATAGCTAGCCGTACATTTTAATTTGTAACTTTAAATAAAAATATATTCTTCCATCCGTTGATGTATTTCACGAAATACCTGAAATCTATACATAGGTAGGGGTATAAAGCTGTCCTTACAACCAATTTATTAGTTATCAAGATTTTTAGAAATAGTACAAGTCGTCCTTTTGATAGAACAATAGATTGAAGATGTCGCTTCGTTAGTCAGAGGACACTGCATTTTTAGCTTTCTAAGATCGGCTCAGAACGTCCGATTATAAAAAGTCATGCATTAAAAATAAGAACGCCTGTAAATATTTAAAATTTTGATAATTTTATTAGGAGTGTTGCACTATGCTATTCAAAGACCGGAGATTTGCAGGTCAACTATTGGCTAAAGAGTTAGCTGCTTATGCTAATCGCTCAGATGTCTTGGTTTTAGGGCTACCAAGAGGTGGCATACCCGTTGCTTTTGAGGTTGCTAAGGCATTAAATGCTCCCTTAGATGTTTTGGTGGTACGTAAATTGGGTGTACCCGATCAAGAAGAACTAGCAATGGGAGCGATCGCTCCTCATGGCGTGCGGATACTCAATAAACATGTTATCAAGCTGATGAATATCTCCGATGAAGTAATTGCCAAGGTAGCCGTACAAGAAGAACGAGAGTTAGAGCGCCGGGAACAGGTTTATCAAGGCGAGCGCCCTTTAAGAGATTTACAGGGGCGCACGATCATCTTAGTAGATGATGGTTTGGCAACAGGTGCAACTATGTGGGCTGCTATTATAGCTGTGGAGAAACAACAACCAGCTATGATTGTAATTGCTGTGCCTGTAGCGGCATCTGAAACTTGCCAACAGTTAGAACCTGAAGTAGACCAAGTTGCTTGTATCTCTACACCCAACCCTTTCTACAGCGTTGGTCTTTGGTACGAAGACTTTCTCCAAACTACAGATGAAGAAGTCGGGGAGTTACTCATAAAGGCGGCAAACAATGGTCAACAATTATTTGTTAGGCGAGAATAGCTATTGAAAGTGCTGAGTTAAGAGCCTCGCTGGAGACTTTAATTTAGAGATTGATAAAACTGGTGAGCGTCTCTTTGATTTGATTTGCAGTTGTAGCAGTAAATATGGAGGCTGTGGCTAAATCAATATGATGATTATCTGCTAAAATTAAGCGAATATTATAACTTAATATGTTATCAAACTCAAATGAATTAAGCTCAATTGTTACAATTTCTGAAAGCTTTGCTTCAAGAATTTGATTACCCAACCAAGATTGACGTTCAATAGTTATTTTGCCAACAGTTTTATCAACAACACAAATAATTTTTTTATTTCTGAGTATAGAAGCAATACAAACAGCACCAACCGCAATCATGAGTAAGCCTAGAGGATAAGTCCACAAACGACTATCTTCACCAATTGTCAGGTTTTGTTCTTGTGGAATTTTAAGAAATGTATTGATTTGTGCCGCTTTAGCTTCTTTTTTAGTACTATCTGCATTTAGCAAATTTATTAACACTGAACCATGAGTTGTCTGAAGTACAAAAGGATAACTACCCCATGCATCAGTAGTGGTAGTGTCTAATTTTGCTTCTACGATCTCTTGAAAATGCCAGCTTTGAGTTTGAGTAGTTAGAAGATTTTTAGTAGTTAGTTGACAAATGTTTGCCTCTTCTCCAACTCTGCTACAACTAAAACTAGTAGCTTTGCCCAGTGCAGCTATTAAAAAAACGCCTCCGATGATAAAGATTCCGCCAAATAGCCAGTAGAATGTGGCTTGTGGCTTGAGTTGCAGTTTTAATAACTTTGGTGTTTGCTCGGTAATATGGAATTTCATAGTGATAGCTGAAATCTGGACTTCAAATAGCTACAAGGTTTACTTGCAATTTTCACACTTTTGGGGTTAATTACAAGGTTTGCCAATAGTATCAGCTATGACCAGATTCTTTGCTCCTTGGCGCTAAGACAGTTGTACTGATGGCCAGCGCCTAGATTATCCTAAGCGTTTACTTCGGTTTGTTGCTATGGTTAATAAACCAGTCACCAAGACTATTACATTGTTGAAACTTTAGGAATATGATTGATTGAGCGATCGCACTTTATCAAGCCCTACCAATTAGTAATACATGTTAACTATAGCAAAATCATCAATTTTGACTTTAATAATTTTACTATAGTAAGCCTATGACAATTATATATTAGTGCGTCCTCTTGTTTTATCTTCATCACTTTCGAGTATCAAGAAGACTCGTAATTTTAGTCTACATAATCCGTTGGTATTTCCGACTCAACAGCATTATTTGAAACTATTGGGCGGCTACCATCTATCTCTAGAGTATCTTTAACTGTAAATTTACTCTTAGCAATTGGGCGTTRACCGTCTATATCAAGAATTTCCTCAACCTCTAAATCACTATGGTCAATAGGACGTTGACCATCTTCGTTTAGCATTTCATTATCCGCAAAAGGACTTTTAGCGATCGGGCGATGACCATCTATATCAATTGTGCGACCAGAATTATTTTCATCCTTTGCAATTGGCCGCGGACCATCTATATTAACTATTTCCTCAATTTCAAAGTTACTTGGATCGATTGGACGCAGACCATCTATATTAATTGCTTTAGTTGTATGCGTCTGTTCGTTAGATGATAAAACTATATTGTCAGCTTCATTGACTTTGCGATGTGAACCTGATCTACTTTTCTTAACTTTCTTTGCGTTCTCCTTGTT
>NZ_SZNH01000047.1 GCF_005869855.1 Nostoc sp. PA-18-2419
CCTAGCTGCTGCACTGTTAATAAATTCTCGACTGTGATTTTAGCGATCGCTCCACCTGCATGAGGTTTTGGAGTCACTTGTCCTATATTTCGGTAGCGACGAATTAACCGTTGGACAAACGATAAGCTTACTTGAAAGCGGTCTGCAAGTTGTCGAAGTGACCCTTCCTTGGCTGTATAAGCATCAATTACCCGTTGGCGTAGATCATTTGAGTAGGCAGCAGGCATTACTGTGAGTATTTTTATTACTCTTCTAGTTTATACATTTTGTAGTCTACTCAATTGAAAACCGCTGTAAGTGATTAGCTGGACATGATATAACTCAACACTTTCTATACCTTAGGCTCATTCTCCACTTTTACGAAGATACAGCTTTGAGATGTGGGACATGAGATAAGTACTTTGAGTCAATAACCCGATTACGCCCAGTAGTTTTAGCCTGTAGTAAGCATTGGTCAGCACGATGGATTAGACTTTCTCCTTGTTCATCATCGTCAGCTTCTAAACACGCTGTACCCAAGCTAATGGTGATATTAATTGTCTGTTTATTACTGAGTGAAAATGGTTCAGCGCTGACTACGCGGTTGAGACGACGGGCTACGATTAGCGCTTCCTCACCAGTAGTGTTAGCCAGAAGAATCACAAATTCTTCACCACCATAGCGAAATGCAGTGTCTTGAGAACGGAGATTGTGTCGTAGACGCTGAGACAGCAGTTGTAAAAGGCGATCGCCAACTAAATGCCCATAAGTGTCATTAACTTTTTTGAAATGATCTACATCCAAAATAATCAAACTCAAGGAAGTTTTCTGAGTTTTCGCTTTTTTAATTTGCCTGGGTAAATCCCATTCTAAAGCACGGCGATTATTTAATTGTGTCAATGAATCGGCTAAGGCGATCGCTGATAATAAATCATTTGTCCGAATCAAATCTCGATATTTTTGCGCTTTCCGCAAGCCAACGTTTAATTGAGCAAGTATTAGCCCGTGATTAGCGGTCAGTTCTGCCAAGCTATGGTCTGTTCTTTCATCCATCAGATGCCAAATATAAGCATCAGCTCCTTGGTTTAACGCCGTAGCAGTCATCTCTAATTCCTTCTGCCAACCATACTTTTTTCTATCAATCAGTTGTTGGAGACGATCTTCAAACAGAATACAGTATATCCACGATAGTTTTGTTTGCTCTTTCAACCAATTGCACAATTCCATGCTGCTATCCAGGCTAGCCTGCACAAGTATGATATCAGGGGGTGTCATTTGAATGTACGACACCGCCTGATTTAGATTTTCCATAACTTCTACATTAAAAGCGATCACATGATGTAACTGATGTGGAAGTGTGTTGCGAAAGTTATTATTTCCAAAAACCAAAATGGAAATACTCATTGCTTTTTTACAGGATTTAAAATTTCAGAAGATTAAATTACTAAAACTTTGTTGCTTAATACTAAATTTAACGAATTAGGTAAAAGTAAAAATTAAAATCAGTCATAAATAAGAATGGTTCCCAGATTTTAATTTATTCTGGAGAAGTTTGATTTTTCAGTTCTACTTTTATCTTTTTACTTTTAAATGATGCTTTTCGCTCAGCTATGTTTCTTGTTATTTGAGTTTTTAACGCTAAATTTAAAAAAAGCTCTCAATTTTAATCTCCTCTTAATAGTTACTCTTTTTTACTCAAATTCTTTATAATAAACAATGTCTTCTTTACACAATGTTTTTTAAACAGTATAAATACTGAAAATTTTATATCAATCTAAAAAGCATTCCTGTAGTTTATAGGATATTATTTACCTGAATAAATTATCAACATAGACATTTTTAATAATCATCATATTTGCCAGCAAAATTGCTGACAAATCAAAAAATAAAAATTTTATAAAGTTTTCATTTTAACCGTAAAAACCGAAGTTAGTCAATAAAATAAACACTAATTTGAGCAAATAGAATGTAATACCTCTGTATATCACTCCTAAAATCTAAGAGACTTTTACTCTGTGTGAGGCTTTTAAAACCGGTTTCGTGGGTTAAATCTATTTATATTTTTTTGACTTTATCTTTACTACATAATTTAGAAGTAAAACAGGCTTGAGGCTAAGTTTTGAGACTTACATTGTGTATTTTACCTTCATGAAAATTGGCTTGATTTAGTATTTACCTTTAGAGATTAGGTCTTAATTGAATATTCTAAAAAATAAAAAATGTTAAGTCAAGTATTGCAAAACTACCTCTGATTAAATGAGTTTTTGCAAATCCTAATCTCCCCTACGATTCTAAAAAGAATTCGTATGGTGATAAATTCATAATTTTAGTCAGTTTTGAGCCAGATTTTTACAATGTACTATCAGCACAAAAAACTTCTCTATTTATACTTCTGTGTATTTATTGATTTTATTCACATTTTTAAATTTACGATAAATACATCGATGTACAAAACAAAGCTAAATAAAAAAACCAGATTTTAAAATGTCCTCCAAGGCGGAGAGATTAGTTAAATTCCACTTCCCAAAAGAGCAAAAATCAGAAAAAAGGTTTTGTTAACGTAGCCTAAACTATTGAGATGTCGACTTTTTTAAAATGTGAGAATCGGATTCAGTAACCTTCGACAGCGTAACCAGCAGCAACAATCACTTGCTTGATTGACTCTTCAGAAGCTGCGGATTCTACGGTAACAGTTTTAGCGTTAACATCGACATCGACCTTAGCATCAGGTTCCATAACGTGGATTGATTCAGTAATTGTATCTGCACACCCGTCACAAGCAATATTTGATACTTTCAGTTTTAGTGCCATTTTTTACCAAGATATGGAATTTTTAAATTATTTCTTAAGGATTAATTTAAACCAGTGTCTAGCGATCGCACATCCTACCAGAGTAAGGTAATAGCCTAAAACGATCGCAATGGCTGGATTTAGCCACCGAGTAGCACAGTTGGCTGGCAGTAACATCAAACAAAATGCAAAATATATATAAAGCTGCTAATAAAAATACACCTGCTGTCAAAGCAAAAGTCAGATCATAGTTAACTGTTCAACGTCATCAGTCAACCGTCATCAATTAACCGTCATCAGTCAAAAGTTAAAAACTCCCATGTCTTCAAATCCCCAACACCTAAGCGGTAACGAAATTCGCCAAATATTTCTTGACTTCTTTGCTCAACGGGGTCACCAAACTCTGCCAAGTGCCTCCCTCGTGCCAGAAGACCCAACCGTGCTGCTGACGATCGCGGGGATGCTACCATTTAAGCCGATATTCCTGGGACAGCGCACACCAGAATTTAAACGGGCTACGACTTCCCAAAAATGTATCCGCACTAACGATATCGAAAACGTCGGACGCACCAAACGACATCACACGTTCTTTGAAATGCTGGGTAACTTCAGCTTTGGTGATTATTTTAAAGAACAAGCGATCACTTGGGGTTGGGAAATTTCCACCAAAGTCTTTGGCTTTTCTCCCCAAAACCTTGTCGTCAGCGTTTTTGAAGATGATGACGAAGCCTTTGGCATTTGGCGCGATCAAATTGGTGTGCCAATAGCGAGAATTAAGCGCATGGGTGCAGACGATAATTTTTGGGTGTCTGGGCCGACTGGCCCTTGCGGTCCTTGTTCGGAGATTTATTACGACTTCCACCCCGAACGCGGCGACGAAAATATAGATTTAGAAGACGATACCCGGTTTATCGAGTTCTATAACCTCGTATTCATGCAATATAACCGGGATGCTGAGGGCAATTTAACACCACTGCAAAACAAGAACATCGACACCGGCATGGGTTTGGAAAGAATGGCGCAAATCCTGCAAAAAGTGCCGAATAATTACGAAACTGACCTGATTTTTCCAATTATCGAAACAGCAGCCCAAATTGCTGGTATTGATTACCACAGTAGCGATGAAAAAACCAAAGTTTCCCTAAAAGTCATTGGCGACCACGTTCGCGCTGTCGTCCACATGATTGCTGATGAAATTCGCGCCTCTAACGTCGGAAGAGGTTATGTGCTGCGGCGATTAATTAGGCGGGTGGTGCGTCATGGGCGATTAATTGGGATTAGTAGTGAATTTACTACCCAAGTTGCCGAAACTGCGATCGCTCTTTCAGAATCAGCTTATCCTAATGTGCGGCAACGGGAAGCAGCAATTAAAGCTGAGTTGCAACGTGAAGAATCTAATTTCCTGAGAACGCTGGATAGAGGCGAAAAACTCCTAGAAGAAATCATCCAAGAGGTGAAACAGCAAGGCAAAACCTCTATTAGCGGTGAAAGTGCCTTTACTTTATACGACACTTACGGTTTTCCTCTAGAACTTACTCAAGAAATCGCCGAAGAAAATCATCTGACAGTGGATGAAGCAGGCTTTGATACGGAAATGCAAAAGCAGGTGGAACGCGCCAAAGCAGCACATGAAAGCATTGATTTAACAGTGCAAGGTTCCCTCGACAAATTAGCAGAACACATCCACGCTACTGAGTTTTTAGGTTATACCCAACCGACGACGACAGCCAAAGTCGAAGCAATTTTGGTCGAAGGTGTTTCCCAAGAGGAAGCAGAAGCCGGAACACAAGTACAAATCGTCCTCGACCAAACGCCATTTTATGCTGAATCTGGGGGACAAATCGGCGATCGCGGTTATATCTCCGGTGATGGAATTGTGATTCGCGTGGAAGATGTGAAGAAAGAGTCTGATTTCTTTATTCACTTCGGACGCATCGAACGCGGTACACTGCGTGTAGGAGATGCTGTAACAGCGCAAATTGATCGCGCATGTCGGCGTCGCGCCCAAGCTAACCATACTGCAACCCACTTACTGCAAGCGGCGTTGAAGAAAATTGTCGATGAGGGCATATCGCAAGCGGGTTCCCTGGTTTCCTTTGATAGATTGCGCTTTGACTTCAACTGTCCGCGTGCATTGACAGCAGAAGAAGTGCAACAAATTGAAGAACAGGTCAATACTTGGATTGCTGAGGCGCATACGGCAAAAGTGGAGGTATTACCTTTAGCAGAAGCCAAAGCTAGAGGTGCCGTTGCCATGTTTGGGGAAAAATACGGTGAGGATGTGCGAGTAATTGACTTTTCCAGCGTATCAATGGAATTGTGTGGCGGCACTCATGTCAGTAATACTGCTGAGATTGGCGTGTTTAAGATTATTTCCGAAGCTGGAATTGCTTCTGGCGTGCGGCGGATTGAAGCAGTTTCGGGGCCAGCAGTGTTAGATTATCTTAACCTGCGGGATAAAGTAGTTAAAGATTTGAGCGATCGCTTTAAAGTTAAACCCGAAGAACTACCAGATAGAATCACCAGTCTGCAAACCGAACTCAGAACCAGCCAGAAAGAATTGGAAAGCTTGAAGGTACAATTAGCGATCGCTAAATCTGACAGCTTACTACAAACAGCCCAAATTGTCGGCGATTCTAAAATAATTGTCGCCCAATTAGAAGACGTTGATGCAGAATCATTGAAAACCGCAGCCGAACGCTTATTGCAAAAAATCGGTAACGGTGCGGTGGTGCTGGGTTCTGTTCCGGAAGCTGGAAAAGTTAGCATAGTTGCGGCTTTTAGTCCAGAAGTTAACAAAAAAGGACTGCAAGCTGGTAAATTTGTCGGTAATATTGCGAAAATCTGCGGTGGCGGTGGCGGCGGCAGACCAAACTTAGCCCAAGCAGGCGGTAGAGATGCGAGTAAATTACCAGAGGCTTTGGCACAGGCGCAAAGTGAGTTAAAAGCCACGTTGGGTTAATTGAAGTTTATTGTTGAGCAGGCATCTTGCCTGCCGAAAAAATATTAGGAATTTTCTAAATGGGTTAGGCGAACGCAAGACCCATTTTTTTACTCTAAACTAGAAACTTATTTACGTATGTAAAAAGTCATTAAATACATGGTGTGTACGAGTATTTTTGGTATCTATCAAAAATAATTGGTCTTTATTGAGAAAAAACGAACTTTTTCTCAATAAATTTGAATAGCTAAACTTTTTACCAGGCAAACAATTCAGAGCGATTACTAGTAGAATACTTTAATTCAAACTTGTGAATTAAAAAAAAGCGCCTTAAATTTTAATTCATATGTTTACAATTAAAGTTTATTTTTGAATAAAAATATCAGACATGGATAAATCAGTATTCACGGAGAGCGCTTCAGGTAAACTTTGGGAGATATCAGTAGAGGGCAGCAAGGACTGGGCATTTATTCCTGATCTTTTACCAGATAAATGGGAGCTTCCTAGCGAAACATGGTCTTTATTAGTTCAAGCACGTGAGGAACTAGCAAGGCTTGATGGGGTTGGCAGATATATGCCCAACTATAATTTGTTGTTGCGTCCGTTACAACGGCGCGAAGCATTACGTTCATCTAGCTTGGAAGGAACCTATGCTACGCCCCAACAACTATTGCTGTTTGAGATTGAACCCAGAGAACCACGGTCAGCCGACGATCCTGTGAATGCTTGGCAAGAGGTTTGGAATTATAATAGGGCATTAGAACTAGGATTAGACCTATTGGAAAAAAGACCACTTTCTTTAAACCTGATCCGGAGTATTCATCAAGAACTTCTATCTGGAGTGCGTGGTTTTCATAGAGATCCGGGAAATTTTCGTCGCTCTCAAGTTCACATTGGTTCAGACAGACGATTTGTTCCCCCACCTCCCAACGAGATTATGCCGTGTTTGGATGCTTTGGAGAAGTATATTCACAAAGAAAAACATATCGATCCTTTGATTGTCTGTTTCATGGTGCATTATCAGTTTGAAGCAATCCATCCGTTTTTAGATGGCAATGGTCGGGTAGGTAGATTACTACTTTCACTAATGATTTACGAACATTGCAAACTCAGTAAACCCTGGTTATATTTAAGTGCTTTTTTTGATAAATACAAAGATGAGTATGTTAATCTCTTGTTTCAGGTGAGTGCAAAAGGAAACTGGAAAGACTGGATTGCTTATTGTCTCCGTGGAACTATTGAACAGTCACGGGATGCAATCAGACGTTTTGATATGCTGCTAAACCTTCGCACTGAATATATGGAATTGCTTGCTCAATCTAACGGTAATATTCGACTTAATCGGCTTATCGATCACCTTTTTGAATCGCCAGCCATCACCATTCCACAATTAGCAGAAATGTGTAGTATATCCTATCCTACTGCGCGTGCTGATATAGAACGGCTGATAACTGTTGGCATTCTTATAGAATCAGATATACAAGAGCGTCCAAAAATTTACTTTGCTTCCCACATCTTGGACATTGCTTATAGCGATTTACCGAATCAATAACAGTTAATTTCCTAAATAAATTGCTTTTAGCTAGCAGTATTAAGTGAAACTCAAAGTTAAGTAACAGCTTTTAAAATATCTGATCGCTTCACTCAACTATCCGTAAAACAACGAATCAGGAGACATCACACTAAAATTGAGTCAAACAATATACTATCGGCATACTAAGGTTGATGCAGTAATTCATGCCTGCTCATTTAACCTAATTTAACAACTAATATCATGTTCGGTAAATCACTTACGATTAAACCCCGATTTTAATCCACCAGTGAAAACCAGTTAACCCTTGATATCAAGTTCGGATAATAATTTACTATTTAGAACTTCCTGGGTCAGTCCTAATGATAGTCTTCAATCGAACCTGATATAAATATGCAACTCTAATGCGTTTATAATTAACCCCCAGCAGCTTCTTCCATTTTTTTGCGAAGACTAAGCGGTCTCATATCAGTCCAAACTTCTTTAATGTAATCTAAACATTCTTGTTTTAAACCACTTTTGCCAGCATCCTTCCAACCGAGTGCGTTTTCTCGGTAGGCTGGCCAAATGGAATACTGTTCTTCATCATTGACTACAACTTTGTAAATTGTTGTGTCTTCTTTGTCGTCTTGGTACATAATTTGTCTCCTGATGTTTAATTAAATATGGTTTGCAAGATTTATTAAAGAAGAATTCACAAGTCAGAATCAATTACTGGTAGATGTGAATCCCCCACTAATTATTTTGCATCAAATCTATGATTTAATCGATATCTTAAAGCCATTAAATCATTTGTCATTCACACAAATTTTAATTTATTTTTCTGATGACTGAGGCTTTTATTTTAATAAACAACTGCTTTACAATAATTTACACGGTTAAATCTCACTATTCCACAGGTTCAAGGTGTCCCTTACCCTCTAAAGTTGCCAGTTCAATATCTGCAACACATCGAACTTTCACATAATTTAATGTCAAATTACCAACTAAATGAACTCTTCCTGTTTGATGCTCAAAGTCAGCTTCTTGGAAATTAGACGCTTCTGTGTCAAGTCTGACACCCAAATCAGTACCTCCATTAGTATTGGTAAATTTGATGTGAACATAACCTCGGTCTATACTTTCTTTGAGTGCTGTAGCTGTTTTTTCAGGTTGTAAACTCGCTTCAACGGAATGTTCCCCTTCTGACAAACGTTGCACTAATTCATTCATATGTATATCTGTCCTTTAAGAATAACTTTTGTTTTGATTTGTTGAAAGTTGTACTTTTACTGATTCTGAGACTGAAATTGAAAATGCTAGTTTTTTACAATACTCTTGCTATTCATCAGTTATTTTATCCAAAATGACATTCTCATTTTTTTTAATTTCAACTTCTTTCCCTTCAACTGACTTGTTTTCTTGACTTATATTTTCAGCACATTTTATTCTCAGACTAAACTCACGTAATTTTTTAAAAGAGTAAGCTTTGCAATACTTTACGATTGTTGGCATAGTAATACTTCAGTTGACATTCTTTTCCTCAGCGATATCAAGCTGTGTTTTAATATTTAAACAAAATTGGTATAATTGGTCGGGCATCAAGAATTTTTTTTCTTATACCTTCATCAAAGGTCAACTCTAGTAGGGGAGATTCCCCTCGTTCGATAGTTACAGCACTATGTGTACAAACTAAAGATATAGCATCAGTCAAATCTTTGTCGCTATTAATTGTAATTTTTACGTTCGTTAGCTTTTTGATACCCAAAGGATGAGAAATTAACTGCTGATGTGCTGTTAATGAAGGATCGAGCCAAGCTGTTAGAGCAATACAGTCAGGAATTATAAAGCAAAAAGGCTCTTGGTGATTCACAAGATTTTCTGTGCCAAAACTAATTGACATCTGGGATGGTATCCACTCAGCCGAGTCTAAAGTTGAATCTGATACCAAGTTAGTTCTATCTAACTTTCTACGCAGACCGACACCAAAGGGTGATGTTCCTGTATCCTGCCCATGAAAGCGAGTTAGTGTGTAAATGCCTGCTTGCACAGACTGCTGTTCTACTAAATGTTTATCTTCTATCCAAATTAACTCCAGATAGGTATTCTCAAAAAAAATTATTTTTGAGGCTGTCCCTTGTTTGACATGTTGTACCGAGTCATTTGAACAGTGAAGACCAAGTTGTTCAAGAATTGAAATAGTTTCAGCGTTTTTTGTTATACAGACAAAAATGTGATCTACCTCTAGAAAATAATCATCCACCCTTACCTGGGGTGACGTTGTTTGCATGGCAATTAATTCTCAGCTTTAATTTTTCTTGCTGGACTCAAATCTAGACTCTAGCTAGGTAAAGAGATTACCCTTGCTCAAGAATCTATTTGTGGAAACTTAACTCTGTGTCGTGGAGAAATATAGAAGACCCTACCAACGCTTTGAGCAAATAGGTAACGCTCGCAAGCTCGCTATCGCTAATGGGAGTCAGCCAAAGGCTCAATCCTTCCCCATCGCTAGCAATGCAAAGCCCCAGGATGAGGGCTACTTTACATAGTGGCTCCCCAAGACCGCGCCACTGCTAAGCTATAACTGGAGATAGTTAAAAAAGAATTGCAACAGATGAATCTTTAAAAAGCTTATTGACTAGTTTTTTCACAATCTAAAATCCCGAATTCTAAATCATAAATGGTGCTATAGACTACTTTTTGTAAACTATGTTTACTCTTAGTAAAGTGATTCTAGTTCTATTTTAAGAGTAATAGATTACTAAGTACTTAAGTCTAACCATACACAAGTTTAGTATTATAAACTACTTTTTATTCGTTCTCATTGTTAATAAATAAAGTTCAGTAAATCGAAAAGTTTGACGAGCTACGGAAAGAATCAAGTTTTGTGCCGATGTTTCTCGGGCTGGCAATCATCAACGGTTGTGATGGTGTAAAGCGCCAGCAATATGCGATCGCTATTGACTCAATCCATAACAAAATTAGTCAAAAGGTAGATTTTAAGCTGCTCTTAGGAGATTGTATTCCCCATTTTTAGTAAAGGGCTGGTAAGACCTTGAAAAAACTTTTTTGAGCAACTGAATTTATTTAATAATAAAGATTATCATTAAATCAAGAAAATATCAAGCGACTTACTTCAAATCTTCGCCGATAGTTTATAGTTCTTACAGCAGATTAGTTATTCTTGTCTGAAAACCATACCTCTGGCATTAGATATAGGGAATGGGGAGCAGTCAAGCAGGAACCCCTAACGCTGACTTGAGTAAACAGGAGCAGGGGGGCACAGATGAAGAAAAAAATACCTAACTCCCTCTGCTTTATGTATGCCCCAAGCATCAGGGCGACTATTCCTTACCTAGAAGTGGCGCTTTCAATTGATTTATTTCTACATTTAGGAGTATGACAAAAGTAGTTAAATTTAAACTCTCACAGATGAAAATCAACTGATGATTGATTATGATAAATTTTATGTAGAAGGTACTCTATATAAATTGTGAGCAAGTTAAAAAAACAGAGCCAAGTAGTGACTGGTTTTGACTATGATATCTTGGATTCTGAACAACGTATTGTTATTCAACAGCGAACTGGAGAAATCAAAGAGCGCTTACGGCGCTCAGCACAGGATATTTGGGAAATTGGTCACAAACTAGCCGAAGTACGTTCTCAACTCAAACACGGACAGTTTGAGACTTGGCTCAAAGCTGAGTTTGGTTGGAGCCGACGCACAGCTTACAATTTTATTAATGTTTATGAAACATTGGCTGAACGTGCAAATCTTGCACAAATAGATATTGCTACATCTGCGCTCTATCTTTTGGCAGCACCATCAACTCCACAAAACGTCCGCGAGGAACTTCTACAGCGCGCTCATCAAGGCGAAACCATCACTTATAAGAGTACTCGTCAAGTAATTGAGTCAGAAAAATCAAAGTCTGCTCCTGCTTCATGTGAGCTAGCACAGCCTCTTATTTCTAAGCCAGAGATTGTGAGTTTAATTTCTAAGCAGGCACTCAAAACTGAAACACCAGATTTAGAACTTACTGTAGTAAAGAGTGCTTCAGTTTCGCCTGTTGTTGTGAATCATGATCAAATAGGGTCGGGTTGGTTTTTACTCGAAAACCAACATTTTGTGTTTTGTGGCGATACAGCTTCACCAAAATTCATCGAACGCGTACCCTTTGCAACCCTTGCTATTGCCATTACCTCTGATGACTGGGATCACGATTGGTTAATTGAACGAGCCAAGAGTGTGATTATCTTTGGAGAATCCGATTTAAAAGACCAACTGATTGAACAGCTAATCAAGATGTTTTCCACATCTGGGGATATAGTAATTTTCCCCTGGCTACCAAATGGGGATGCAATCCAAATCGCTCATCAACTCAATAGGCGAGTATTTGCAGGAGATCCGAATATTGAGCGTTGTCGTCGAGCGATCGCCCAATCTGGATTAAAATCTGAGCCATTAGATTACCCTTAGATGATTGAATGTTCCGATCCCAATTCCCGAAACAATTTTTCTTCTCAAGTAGTTAAATAAGGTCGGTTGAGTATTTCCTAAAGAATCCAAGCACTTTTGAACCAATTCTACCAACGCACTGAAATATATCTTAACTAATGCGATCGCTGATTTGTTATATTTGCTGATATTCCGAAGGTGAGTAATCGTAACACTCGAGACGAATCGCATACTCTCCATTCCAAAACCTGACGATGCAACCAAAATCGTTAATTTGGCTGACTAACTCATCCTTGCCATTGAGTTCGGAATTGTTTTGAGCAATAATTTGGCAAAGTCTGCTAGCATTGGCAAAAATATTGGGGACAAAATCCGAAAAGCATCAACCTCGGTTTGTAGATTAATTTTAAAACAATACTTCTTATCCGATTTCAATATCACTTGGATAAATTTTTTGCACACTCGCTGAGAACTTGGTTATGATTGAAATCTTTTTTAGCGATCGCCTTACTGGATGCTACGCACAATCAAGACAATAATTGGCTATAAGAAATTTTTTGTAAATAATCTATATAAATTGTGAGCAAGTTAAAAAAACAGAGCCAAGTAGTCACTGGTTTTGACTATCAAATCTTGGATTGTAAACAACGTATTGTTATTCAGCAGCGAACTGGAGAAATTAAAGAGTGCTTACGGCGTTCAGCACAGGATATTTGGGAAATTGGTCACAAACTAGCCGAGGTACGTTCTCAACTCAAACACGGACAGTTTGAGACTTGGCTCAAAGCTGAGTTTGGTTGGAGCCGACGCACAGCTTACAATTTTATTAATGTTTATGAAACATTGGCTGAACCTGCAAGTCTTGCACAAATAGATATTGCCACATCTGCGCTCTATCTTTTGGCAGCACCATCAACTCCACAAAACGTCCGCGAGGAAATTCTCCAACGCGCTCATCAAGGTAAAACCATCACTTATAAGAGTATTCGTCAAGTAATTAAGGAAGAAAAGTCAAAATTGATCTCGACTCTTGCTTTGCCTAAGCTGCCACAGCCTCTTATTTCTAAGCCAGAGATTGTAAGTGGGCTTACGAAGCAAGCGCTTAAAGTTGAAACACCAGATTTAGAAGTTACTATGGCAAAAACTGCTTCAGTTTCGCCTGTTGTTGTAAATCATGATCAAATAGGGTCGGGTTGGTTTGTCCTCCAAAAGCAACATTTTGTATTCTATGGCGATACCGCTTCACTAGAATTCATTGAACGCGTACCCTTTGCTGCCCTTGCTATTGCCATTACCTCTGATGACTGGGATCACGATTGGTTAGTTGAACGAGCCAAGAGTGTGATTATCTTTGGAGAATCTGATTTAAAAGACCAACTGATTGAACAGCTAATCAAAATGTTTTCCACATCTGGGGATATAGTAATTTTTCCCTGGCTAGCAAGTGGGGATGCAATCCAAATCGCTCATCAACTCAATAGGCGAGTATTTGCAGGAGATCCGAATATTGAGCGTTGTCGTCGAGCGATCGCCCAATCTGGATTAAAATCTGAGCCATTGGACTACCCTTAAACTACGGAATTTCTATCTTCAGCCAAATCCGGTCGTTGAAAGTACTCGATTTCCAGTCGTTGATACCTATCCAAAGTCATAAATTATTTAGTTAGATAGTCTAAAATCACACATTCTTTAGATATTGATAATTATTAGCTATTAATACAGGATTGCCAAACGCCACAATCCCTTGTAATGTGAAGAAAGTCTAAATGAAAATAACTAGCAATATCAAAGCTTGCATGGCTGACTTACTAATTTTCTCCTGTCTTCCCTAGAGCAACATTGAGGTTTGTTGTTTAAGTTTTTCCAATTGAATTAAATACAGTAGATTTCAAAGTTAAGTGCGCAAGCTGAGTCTGGTAGCCAGCAATAAAGCGTGTTTTACTTGTAAATTCTAAATTCTGACTCCTGAATTATGCTGTAATTCTGTAGAAATATCACTTTGAGTAATCAAAAGGTATATGTATTTAAGGTTTGGTATATTTTAAGTCGGTCTTTAAACTAACATTCCCACAACAACCGACTCAAACCCTTGTTTAGGCAAAAGTGAGTATAACGTTAATATCAGTATTTACCTGCATCCGATCGCCTGAGGCATAATAATGACTCAAATTATCAATAAATTTTCCCAAATTCCGCCTCAGTGTACAACTATTGTTGATATTGTGGGCGATCGCAGTCTGAAGATGCCGCACACACAAGCATTCACTTTCCTCGAAGATGGAGAGACAATAGAATTAACGCTGACTTACCATGAATTGGATCGGCGCAGTCGGGCTGTAGGCGCTCAATTGCAAGCTCTGGGTTTGAGTGGGGAACGTGCGATATTACTGTATCCTCCTGGACTTGATTACTTAATAGCGTTTTTTGGTTGTCTATATGCCGGAGTTGTGGCGGTTCCAGCTTATCCGCCTCGCAATCAACGTAATACGCCCAGAATACAAGCGATTACTATAGATGCACAGGCAAGTGTTGCTCTGACTACAACAGCAATGCTCCCCACATTACAATCAATACTCATACCACAAACAAAACAGGGAAATTTTCGCTGGCTGACAACTGACAACATAGCACAGGGTCTAGAAGATTCTTGGAAACAACCTGCAATCAATGCCGATACCTTAGCCTTTCTGCAATATACATCCGGTTCTACAGGCACACCAAAGGGAGTGATGCTCACTCATGGTAACTTGGTGCACAACGCCGCAGTAACTTACCAAATGATGGAACATTCACCCGACAGCAAGTTTGTTTCCTGGCTACCTGTTTACCACGATATGGGATTGATTGGTGGGATTTTGCAACCTTTGTATGGAGGGTTTGGTTGCATCTTAATGTCGCCAGCAGCTTTTTTACAACGACCTTACCGCTGGTTACAAGCGATTTCCCGCTACAAAGGCACCACGAGTGGCGGTCCTGATTTTGCTTATCAACAGTGTATTCAAAGGATTACTACTCAGCAAAGAGAAACTCTCGACTTAAGTAGTTGGAGTGTTGCGTTTAATGGTGCTGAACCAGTCCGACAAGAGACTCTTGAGCAATTTGCAACCACTTTTGCCGAGTGTGGCTTTCGTCCAGAGGCGTTCTACCCTTGTTATGGTATGGCGGAAGCAACTTTGATAGTTTCTGGTGGGAGCAAAACAGCTTTAGCTCAAGTCAAAACCGTAGAAAAATCTGCGCTTTCACACAATCAGATAGTCGAAGCAACTACCCATCAAGATATCCAAAGCTTTGTCAGTTGCGGTGAAGCAATTCCTCAACAAGAGATTGTGATTGTCAATCCCGAATTAACTCGCTGTTCATCAGATGAAGTTGGTGAAATTTGGGTATCTGGCCCTTGTGTTGGTCAAGGTTATTGGAATCGGACAGAAGAAACAGAGCAAACATTCCACGCATATCTCAAAGATACAGGAGAGGGGCCATTTTTACGGACTGGTGACTTAGGCTTTTTGCATAATCGTGAGCTTTTCATTACAGGTAGAGCAAAAGATTTAATTATTATTCGTGGGAGAAATATTTATCCCCAAGATGTAGAATTAAGTGCCCAACGCAGTCATCTATCCTTACGTTCCGGTGCTAATGCAGCATTTACAGTAGAAGTTAATAACGAAGAAAGACTAGTACTTGTACAAGAATTAGAGTTTCGTGCCAAACCGAATTTAGCAGAAGTAGCTCGTGCAATTCGGCAAGCTATTACTGAAGAACATGAAGTACAAGTTTATGCAGTGGTTTTAATCAAACCAGGTACAATACCTAAAACTTCTAGTGGTAAGATTCAACGTCGTGCAACTCGTACTCAGTTTCAAAATGGCGAACTGAATATAGTTGAAAGTGACATTCTTAAGATTAGCGATATTGCCAGAAAACAAACTCAATTACAACGTTCTGAACTATTGGCACTTTCTCCAAGGGAGTGTCAACCAGTTTTAGAATCATATCTGATTGAACTTTTGGCGGCAGTACTTTCTATCGCAGCGGATGATATTAATACTCAAGAACCATTAAGCACTCTCGGACTAGACTCTTTAAAAGTATTTGAGTTGAAAAACCGGATTGAAATTGATTTAGAAGTAGAGGTATCTGTAGCAGACTTCTTTGAAGGAATGAGTATGCTTGGGCTTGTCACTAAGCTCCTGGCTCAAATAACAACAGCTGTACTACCATCATTATCTCTCACCCAAATAGAAAAAAATACATCTGTTCATCCTCTATCTTTTGCTCAGCAGGGATTGTGGTTTATCAATCAACTAAATCCGGATACTCCTACATATAATATTCCTATAGTTATTAACTTCAAAGGTTGGATTAATTTAGTAGCCTTGCAAGATAGTCTCAATGAGATTGTGAGACGACACGAAGTCTTACGCACAAGCTTTACAGTGGTGAATGGACAACCCGTCCAAGTTATCAATCAAGCTGTACCCTTAACTTTGCAGTTTGAAGATTTGCGTTCACGAAGTGACTTTGTAGGAGTTTCGCTGAACACAAACGAATGCACCCAAGAAGCCCAACGTTTAACTAGAGAATTCGCACAGCAGCCATTTGACTTATCTGCTCAATCGCTTTTGCGTACTAAAATTTTACAATTAAATGAAAAAAGTTATCAATTGGTTGTAACTCTGCATCATATAATTGCAGATGGTTGGTCTATTAGCATTCTGATCAAAGAACTAGCTGCATTATATGATGCATTCTCCACAGGTAAACTTTCACCACTTCCGGAACTACCCATTCAGTATCGAGATTTTGTCAACTGGCAACGAAAATGGCTGGATTCGGAACGCATCCATCGCTTATTGACTTATTGGAAACAAAAGTTGCAGGGTGAGTTACCTGTACTGAATTTACCAACTGACCGACCGCGCTCGCCTTTTTCTACATTCAAGGGCGCTCAAGCAAAATTAGTTCTTTGCCAAACTCTGACCAAAGAACTAAAGAATTTGAGTCGTCAGCAGGGAGTAACTCTATTTATGACCTTGCTGACAGCCTTTAAAACCTTGCTCTATCGCTATACAGGTCAGACTGATATTTTAGTCGGTTCGCCAATTGCCAATCGTAACAAAGCAGAAATTGACTCATTAATTGGATTTTTTGTCAATGTTTTAGTCCTACGTACAGACCTATCTGGCGACCTGAGTTTTCAGGAGTTGTTAGCACGAGTCAAGTCAACAGCTTTACAAGCTTATGTTCATCAAGACTTACCTTTTGAGAAGTTAGTAGAAGAACTACAGCCAAATCGAGATTTGAGTTACAATCCATTATTTCAAGTAATGTTTGTTCTCCAAAATGTACCAATATCAAATCCCAAACTGTCAGATGTCTATGTTACTTATCAAGAGGGTTACAACGGGACATCTAAGTTTGATTTGACATTGTTTATGGAGAATTCCGAGCAAGGATTGATTGCAACTTGCGAGTACAACAGAGATTTATTTAGTCCAGATACTATTGCTCGGATGCTGGGACATTTCCAAACTTTATTATCAAGCATAGTTAGCAATCCCCAACAATCTATTTCTGAATTGCAACTATTAACGTCACCTGAAATACAGCAATTATTATTTGAATGGAATAATACTAAGACAGATTACCCACAAAATAAATGTATTCATCAACTGTTTGAAGCACAGGTTGACAAAACGCCATCTGACATTGCTATTATTTTTGAAAACCAAAAATTAACCTACCAGGAACTAAACAACCAAGCGAATCAACTAGCACGCTACTTACAAGAACTAGGAGTGAAACCAGAAGTAATTGTCGGTGTCTGCATCAAGCGCAGCCCAGAAATACTGATTGCATTGTTAGCTATTCTCAAAGCTGGTGGGGCTTACGTACCATTAGATATAGCCTATCCCCAGGAACGCTTGGCTTTCATGCTAGAAGATAGTCAAGCGAAAGTACTATTGACTCAAAGCGATCTAGTTGAATTGTTTGCTAAATCGAATGTATCTATTGTTTGTATTGATAATTCACAATTAATTAGCCAACAAAGTAGAGAAAATCTATTTAGTGATGTAAAATCCAACAGCTTAGCTTATGTCATCTATACTTCTGGTTCTACCGGTGTACCGAAAGGTGTTGCTATTGAGCATCAAAATTGTGTTGCTTTATTAACATGGTCAAGGGAAGTATTTACCAATGATGACCTTGCTGGAGTTTTAGCATCAACTTCCATTTGCTTTGATTTATCAGTATTTGAACTGTTTGTTCCCATCAGTTGGGGTGGTAAAGTGATTCTCGTAGAGAATGCTTTGCATTTACCCTTATTGGCTGCTGATGTTCGCTTAGTTAATACAGTCCCAAGCATTATTGGAGAACTACTGCGAATAGATGGTCTACCCTCTTGTGTTAAAACAGTTAATCTTGCTGGCGAACCATTACAAAATCAACTTGTACAGCAGATTTATCAAAATCATCATATTCAAAAGGTTTTCAATCTTTACGGCCCCTCTGAAGATACGACTTATTCCACATTTACTCAAGTAAATATAGATAAAAAGGTAACTATTGGTCGTCCGATCGCCAATACACAAATTTATCTACTTGATACTAAGTTGCAGCCAGTACCAATTGGTATCCCAGGAGAAATTTATATTGGTGGTGCTGGTTTGGCTAGAGGTTATTTAAATCGACTGGAGTTAACAAAGGAAAGGTTTATATCTAACCCATTTAGTCATAAACTAGAATCACCGCTATATAAAACTGGAGATTTAGCTCGTTATTTGCCTGATGGAGATTTAGAGTATTTAGGGCGAATTGATCGCCAAGTCAAGATTAGAGGATTTCGGATTGAGTTAGGTGAAATTGAGAATGTATTGCTCGAACATCCAGCAGTACAGGAAATTGTTGTTTTGGCACGAGAAGATAAACCAGGCGTGCAACAATTAGTAGCTTATATTGTTCTTTTACCAGACCAAACACCTACAATTAGCGAACTGCGAAGTTATGTAAAAGAACTGTTACCTGATTACATGGTTCCTGGTATTTTTATCTTCTTAGATGCTTTACCGCTTTTACCGAACGGAAAAGTAGATCGTCGTGCTTTACCTGTACCTGAAAGTTTGCGCCCAACATTAACGACTACTTATCAAGCACCTCAGTCGGAAATGGAACAACAGATAGCAAAATGTTGGCAAGAGGTACTGGATCTAGATAAAGTAGGTGTTCATGATAATTTCTTTGACCTTGGTGGACATTCACTATTGATGCTTCAGGTTAATTACAAACTACGGGCAATTTTGCAGCGAGATATATCAGTAGTGACGATGTTTCAAAACCCGACTATTTACTCTTTAGCCGAATATTTTAGTCAAAAACAAGAACTTTCTTTTGCAGTCACACGCGAACGCGCAAATAAGCAAATTGAGGCTATTAATCGCCAAAAGCAATTATTGAGCAAACAAGGTAAAAAGAATTATGGTTAGCGCTACAAATCATTTACTAGAAGGTATTGCTGTTATTGGAATGGCTGGGCGCTTTCCTGATGCTAAGAATATTTTTACTTTTTGGCAGAATTTATCTAATGGAGTTGAGTCAATTTCGGCGTTTACAGATGAAGAATTAATTGCCTTTGGAGTTTCACCAGAACTACTCAACGATCCCAATTATTTAAAAGTTGGAGCCATATTAGAAAATATCGATTTATTCGACGCTACATTCTTTGGTTTTAATCCCAAAGAAGCAGAAATTACCGACCCGCAGCATCGTTTGTTTTTAGAATGTGCATGGTCAGCACTAGAAAATGCTGGTTATGCTTCCCAAAGCTGTGAAAGTAGAATTGGTGTTTATGCTGGCGCTAGTTTAAATAATTATCAATCATTTAATTTCAACCGCGACCAAATTGGCTCAGCGAACACTTTCCAAAAAATGATTGGTAATGATAAAGATTTCCTTGCTACTCGCGTTTCCTATAAATTAAATCTTACCGGCCCAAGTCTGACGATACAAACAGCTTGTTCTACCTCCTTGGTGGCAACTTCTTTAGCTTGTCAAAGCTTATTAAATTATCAATGCGATATGGCTTTGGCTGGTGGAGTATCTGTTCGCATTCCTCAAAAAACAGGGTATTTGCATCAAGAAGGGGGAATTTTATCACCTGACGGTCACTGTCGCGCCTTTGATGCCAAAGCAAAAGGAACGATTATTGGTAATGGCGCTGGAGTAGTAATTTTAAAGCGGTTAGCTGAGGCGATCGCCGATGGTGACAATATATATGCTGTAATTAAAGGTAGTGCTATTAATAACGATGGTTCTGGTAAAGTAGGTTACACAGCACCTAGTGTGAACGGACAAGCTCAAGTGATTGCAGAGGCACTTGCTTTAGCAGATGTGGAACCTGAAACAATTAACTATATAGAAACTCACGGTTCGGGAACTGTTTTAGGCGATCCGATTGAAATTTCTGCTTTAACCAACGTTTTTCGTGAAAGTACTGATAAAAAAGGATTTTGTGCAATCGGTTCAGTGAAAACGAATATCGGTCATTTGGACGCAGCAGCAGGAGTTACAAGTTTAATCAAAACCGTTTTGGCTCTCAAACATCAACAAATACCCCCCAGCTTAAATTTTGAAGAACCGAATCCGGAAATTGATTTTGCTAATAGTCCTTTTTACGTCAACACCAAGCTAAGGGAATGGCAAACTACTGATACTCCTCGCCGTGCAGGTGTGAGTTCTCTGGGTATAGGTGGGACTAATGCTCACGTCATTTTAGAAGAAGCTCCAACCTTGCCAGAATCTAGTCCTTCTCGTCCTTGGCAGTTATTGGTACTTTCAGCGAAAACAGACTCGGCATTAAAAAGCGCTACTGTCAATCTGGCAGAATATCTCAAACAGCATCCGGATTTAAACCTTGCAGATATTGCTTATACATTACAGTGTGGACGACAAGTTTTTGAGCATCGCCAGACAGTTGTCTGTCAAGATATTGTAAATGCGATCGCTGCACTTGCAGATCCAAAGCGCTTACTTACCAATGTTCAACAAACTGAAGAACGCTCCCTAGCCTTCATGTTTCCAGGGCTTGGTACTCAATATGTCAATATGGCTGTTGAACTTTACCAAGTTGAACCGACATTTCGCCAACAAATCGACTACTGTTGTGAATTTCTTAAACCGCTTCTAGGTCAAGATTTGCGAGATGTCCTCTATCCCAGTAGAAACAGTGAGAATCACACTCAGCAAAAAAGCACTCTGGGCACTGGGTTAGATTTGCGAAAAATGTTAGGTCGTGGTGTCGAACAAGCAGATATAACCACTGAAAAACTCAATCAAACCGCTCTAACTCAGCCAGCTATTTTTGTAATTGAGTACGCCTTGGCGCAGTTGTGGATGTCATGGGGAATTCGTCCTACGGCAATGATTGGCTACAGCATCGGTGAATACGTTGCAGCTACATTGGCAGGAGTATTCTCTGTTGAAGATGCTCTAACTCTTGTTGCGAAAAGAGCGCAAATGATTCAGGAATTACCAAGTGGCGCAATGTTGGCTGTCCCCCTTTCAGAGGAAGAAGTGCGTCCTTTGTTGAATGAGAATCTTTGTTTGTCAGCAATCAACGGTTCGCAACAGTGTGTAATTGCTGGCGTCATAGAGGCTGTGGATGAATTAGAAAGCAAGTTGACTCAAAGAGGATTAGCGTGTCGGCGTTTGCAAACTTCCCATGCTTTTCATTCAAACATGATGGATGCGATCGCCCAACCATTCACTGACTTAGTAAAAACTATCAGCCTCCAGCCACCCCAAATTCCCTATTTATCTAATGTCACGGGAAACTGGATTACAGCAGCTGAAGCTACTGATCCCACATATTGGACAAAGCATCTATGTGAACCTGTGCGTTTTGCAGATGGAATTCAACAATTGGGGGAAAAACAAAATCCAATTCTCTTGGAGGTGGGAGCCGGACAAACGCTCAGTAGTTTAGCTTTACAGTGTTTGGATAACGGCTTTTCTACAAGTCGAGTCGTACTCTCCTCGCTGAGGCATTCCTACGAGCGACAGCCAGATTTGGCTTTCTTGCTTAAGACATTAGGTCAGTTGTGGCTCTCAGGAGTAGAGATTAATTGGTCGGGCTTTTATGCTGCCGAGCGCCGTCATCGCCTTCCCTTACCGACTTATCCCTTTGAGCGTCAACGTTACTGGATTGAACCACAAACATCACCTCCACCCAGACAGTTTCACCCCAGAGCGACAGCATCAGAGCTTTGCAAGTCTTTGGTAGCAGCTGCTCAGATGCAAGCGATTCAAGGGAGTTTGGGATTTGACGACCAAACTTATCGAGCAAACAAACAATGCTTAGATAGTTTATGTACTGCTTACATGAGCTTTGCTCTGAAGCGTTTAGGTGCATTTAGCGATTCAGCCAAAAAGTATTCTCTTGAGGAATTATTTGAGCAATCTTCTATTATTCCTAAATATCGTGAATTGTTGTCTAGGTGGTTGGAAGTACTTGTAGAGCAAGGTCAGTTACAGCAAGAGCAGGGACTATTTACCAACTTTTTACCATCGTCAACAGAGGATATCAATACTCTTGTTGAACAAGTCAGAGTTAGATGGGCAGATACACCTCAAAACATCAACTTGATCCAAATCTTTGGTGAAAATCTGGTAGCTGTGCTGACTGGTGAAAAAGAACCATTGGAGTTACACGTTGCGACATTAGTCAATCAAGGAGAAATTTCTCGACAAAATTTGCCCTCTGAAGTTTACTTAAGAGGCATTATGCGGGCAATGCTGCAAAAGCTGACAACAATTTTACCAACAGACGCGAACCTGAGAATTTTAGAAATCGGCGGTGGAACTGGGATTGCCACAGTGGAATTACTACCTGTGCTATCATCCCCACATACAAACTATACTTTTACCGATGTCGGTGGTTTTTTTGTCAAAGAAGCCAAAAATAAGTTTAGTGCCTATCCTTTTGTGGAATATGGCTTACTAGACATCGAGCGATCGCCACAACAGCAGGGTTACAAAAGTCATAGCTTTGACGTAGTGGTAGCTGTAAATGTATTGCACATAGCCCGCAACATCGAACAAACCCTAGAGCATGTTCGCTCTTTATTAGCTCCTGGAGGCTTCTTACTGCTGTGGGAAATCACTCAACCTAGACCAGAGTCGGACATGATTGATGCTCTAATCATGAATCCCATAGAAGATGAAAAAGGCAGCCGCAACATGGCTAATCCATTTTTATCAAAGGAGCAGTGGCAAGAAGCCCTAAAATCCTGTGGTTTTGTTGAGGTGGCAGCTTTCTCTGAATTTGAAGCCTTTGGCGAACATGTATTTATTGCTCAGGTTGCTGACTCAACAGGATTATCAGCACCAGCAGCATTTACAGCTTTAGCCAATGGCAAGGTTGACAAGCTGCCTCAAGTCTTGTCAGATAAAAAGCCGGACATTGCTGACTGGTTCTATATCCCATCCTGGAAACGCTCAATGCCGCCCCAGCCTTTTAAATTGACTCAGCCAAGATGCTGGTTGGTATTTGTCGATGAGTGTGGCTTGGGTGCCCAACTAGTGAAGCGACTCCAACTTGAGAACCAAAATGTTATTTCCGTCAACAAGGGAGAGCAATTTAGTAACCAGAGCAAATCTTCTCCAGATGTAGGTGGTCAACAATACACAATCAATCCTCAACAACAGGATGACTATCACACCCTACTCAAAGAACTTTGCGCCCTAGATTTGACCCCAAAAACAATTGTATATTTATGGAGTGTGACACCGCCCGATCGCCCAGAATTAGGACTTGAATCCGGAGACTCCCAAGACTTAGACTTTTACAGTTTGCTATTTCTAACGCAGGCAATTGGAGAACAAAATCTCACAGATTTCCTAGAAATTGCAATTGTGTCAAATAATATGCAGGAATTAACCGGTCAAGAGGCGCTGTCTCCAGAAAAAGCACTAGTTCTTGGGCCTTGTAAAATTATTCCGATGGAGTACCCAAATATCAACTGTCGTAGTATTGATGTCGTTCTTCCTGTAGAAAGTTGGCAACAAGATAAACTCGTAGACCAACTAGTGAACGAACTACATACTCAACCATCTGAGCAAATTATCGCCTACCGGGGCAATCATCGTTGGGTACAAACCTTTGAGCCAATTCGACTGGATGAAACTGTTGAAGAACAAACATGCTTGAGAAAAGGAGGAGTCTATTTAATTACCGGTGGATTAGGAGGCGTTGGTCTAGTGTTAGCAGAGTTTCTAGCACAGACTGTCAAAGCAAAACTGATCCTGACTGGGCGATCACCTTTTCTTGATCGCCACGAATGGTCACAATGGCTATCCACTCACGATGAATCCGACAGCATCAGCTGTAAAATCCGAAAATTACAAGCGATTGAGGCTTTGGGTGCAGAGGTATTGTTAGTCAGCGCCGATGTTGTCAACCTCGAACAAATGTCGGCTGCGATCGCTCAGGCAAATAATCGATTTGGTCAGATTCATGGGGTGATTCATGCCGCAGTAGTTCCAGGGGGAGGCCTGATTCAACTCAAAACAAAAGCAGCAGCAGCAAGTACTCTTGCACCGAAAGTCAGGGGAACACAAATCCTTGATATTCTCTTTAAGAATGCCAAACTGGATTTGTTTGTACTCTGTTCATCAAATAGTACCTTTCAACCTGTAACAGGGATGGTAGACTACATTGCTGAAAATGCCTTTCTTGATGCGTTTGCTCACTACAGTGTTTCTAAATATGGCAACTTTACTAGAGCCATTGACTGGGATAGATGGAGCAATTTAGGAACCGCAGTAGCCGTAGAAGCTCAGTATAAAGCTCTAACAGAGAAAGAGATTGCGCCAGGAATGACACCAGAAGAAGGTATTGAGGCATTTAAACGAATTCTCTTCACTAGCACAGTGCCTCAGATAGTTGTATCAACGCAAGATTTACAGACTGAGGTTGAGCAGAAATTTTCCTTGGAAGTCTTAGAGAAAACTAACATATCCAAATCAGCATACCAAAGACCCCAATTGAGAAATGCTTATGTTGCTCCTACCAGTGAAAGCGAGTCCAAGATTGCTGATATCTATCAAGAGTTATTAGGAATTGAGCAAGTAGGCATTCATGACAACTTCTTTGAGTTAGGAGGAGACTCCTTAATCGGAACCGTATTAATTTCTCAGCTTCGTAAAAACTTTCAGATAGAACTATCTGTTCGTTCCCTTTTTGAAGCACCCTCTGTATCTGAATTGGCTTTGGTTATTGAAGAAACCATCATCGAGGAGTTAGAAAAATTATCTGAAGTTTAAGCAAATTTTGAAAAAGTTAAACTAGATGGAGTTTGAGAGTGCTAAAGTTATTCTTTATCAAGAATTAAAATTATTAAAAGTGGGACATCTAGTCACAATCACGGTTTTAACTATTTTAAATATTCAATTATAGAACTAAATTGATAATTTATTTATGTAAATATAAAACTTTTATTTCAAAGTAAATTTAGCAAGTTAAATAAATTGAATTCTCTTTTGATACAAAGAAAAATGATATTCATTTTATCAGGAAGATTTTGATAACTATCAATCAATTTTAAAGCATTATACAGAGGTGAATAAAATGCTAGTTTTAGGGTTTTCTGGAGGAATAGAACTTATTTCTGATGAGCGACATGGAAATTTAGGAAATATGTTTCATGACGCAGCGTGTGTTTTGATCGAAGATGGAAAAGTTGTCTGTGCAATTGAGGAAGAACGGCTTAATCGAATAAAGCATACAAATAAGTTTCCTGTTGAATCAGTGCGTTTTTGCTTAAACAGTCATGGCGTAGAATTACAGGACGTAGACTTGATTGCATTTTACAGTTCAATAGAATACGCTCAGACATGGCTGAAACTAATGTTTTTGAATAATCCCCAGTTAACAACAATCGATCCAAGAATATTTTTTCAAAATCTTTTCCGTAAAGGATTAGGTTGCGAAGTAAATCGAGATAAGTTCTGTTTTGTTCCCCATCACTATGCACATGCAATGAGCGCTTTTGCCTTGTCTGGTTATGAAAGCAGCTTGATTACCACATTTGATGGGGCTGGAGAGAACAGTTCTGGTATGATTTTTGAGGGTAAGGGAACAATACTTCACCAAATAACTGATATTCCTGTCTACCTATCTCTTGGTCATTTATATTGTGAAATAATATCCTTTTTAGGATATGGCGAATTTGATGAATATAAAGTAATGGGACTAGCTCCTTACGGTAACTCAGAAAAATATAAAGACTTATTCCAAACATTCTATACATTACTTCCTGATGGAGATTATGAAATTCATGGAGATAAAATAATCTCACTTTTTGATTTAGGGATACCACGCCGCAAAGGAGAGCCTTTCACACAAACTCATAAGGATATTGCTGCATCACTTCAAGAAGCCTTAGAGAATATAGTTTTTCATGTGATTAAATACCAACAAGAAAAAACTAACTATAAAAATCTTTGTTTAGCAGGAGGAGTAGCTCATAATTGTACTCTTAATGGTAAAATATTACGGTCTGGAATATTTGAAAATGTATTTGTTCAGCCTGCGGCTCATGATGCCGGCTGCGCTTTAGGATCTGCTTTGTATGCCTATTATCAGGCCAATCCAAAGGCTAAGAAGCCTGATAAACTTGAGCATGTTTACTGGGGAACAGATATCGGGAGTTCTTCTTCTGTTTTAAACCAATTGATGCAATGGCAAGATTTTATTACCTTCGAGAAATTGGACAATGTTCCTGAACAGACAGCAAAGTTATTAGCAAGTGGTTATGTTGTGGGATGGGTTCAAGGTCGTTCTGAATTTGGACCAAGAGCTTTGGGAAACAGAAGTATTATTGGAGATCCCCGCCCAGAAGAAAATAAAACTCGTATTAACAAAATGATTAAGAAGCGGGAAGGTTACAGACCTTTCGCTCCGTCTGTTTTAGAAGAAGATGTGGATAAATTCTTTGAAGTTCCACACAATCAAAAAAAACTCCCATTCATGATATTTGTAGTTAATGTCAAAGAAGATAAACGTCAACTTTTAGGGGCAGTGACTCACATTGATGGAACAGCTAGAATCCAAACTGTATCACAAAAAACAAACAAAAAATATTGGGATTTAATTAACTCATTTAAACAGTTGACAGGCGTTCCAATTTTGCTTAATACATCATTCAATAACAATGTTGAACCAATTGTAGATTCCCTTGAAGATGCTATAGTTTGTTTTTTAACTACAGGATTAGACTATACTGTTGTAGAAGATTACCTGATCGGAAGAAGGGATGTGTCATGGTGGAATTATATGTCCCTGAGGTTTTTTCTTCCCTTTCATATTTCCTTACATCAGGTCAATAAGTTTGCTCCAAAAGAAAATTTTGCCAAGTCATTCTATATTAAAAATAGCTATGAGCTTGAATTTCAGCGAGAGATATCAGCTGAAGTCTTTGAAGTTTTGAAGTTAGCAAACAGTAATAAAACAATAGAGAATCTTCTGAATAAACATTTTAATACAGAAGAAGGAAAAGCTAAAGATATCATTCATGAACTGATTGAATTATGGTCGCAGCGCTTAATTATACTAAGACCATAAGTTAATACAATTCATAATTACTTACTATTTTATGAAGTAAATATTGCTGGATTTAAGTACAATAAAATTAAAATGAAGGTCAATTAAAATCATGGATATTCAAACAGTAGGTGTTGTTGGTGCGGGGGTTATGGGAATAGGAGTTGCACAAAACCTCGCTCAAACAAATCATCAAGTTTTTCTAATAGATATTTCCGAAAATATCTTAGATAAGGCTAGACATGAAATCAGGAATAATATCCGCTTTCAGAGTTTTTTCCAAAAAAGCAATAATACAGAAACTCCAGATAATATACTCAGTAAAATAGAGTTTTCAACAAACTATAAAAGTTTAGATTGTACAGATTTTATTATAGAAAATGTCACTGAAAAATGGAATATTAAGAGAGAGGTTTATCCTTTACTAGATTCTATTTGTCCGCCAGATTGCGTATTCGCTGCTAACACATCAGCTATTCCGATTACCCGCATTGCTTCAGTCACCAAACGTGCTGATAAAATTGTTGGGATACACTTTATGAATCCTGTACCCATGAAACCGATGGTGGAGATGATTCGCGGGTATCATACCTCTGACGTAACAATTGAGACAGCGAAACAAATGTTAGCTCAGATGGGTAAAGAATCCATAATTGTTAATGATTCACCAGGTTTTGTTTCTAACCGAGTGTTAATGTTAACTATTAACGAAGCTATTTTTATATTGCAAGACCAAGTTGCTACAGCAGAAGATGTGGACAAAATATTTAAAGGTTGTTTCGGTCACAAAATGGGGCCTTTAGAAACAGCAGATTTAATTGGTCTAGACACGATTTTATTTTCTATTGAAGTTTTGTATGAAAACTTTAATGATAGTAAGTACAGACCATGCCCTCTGCTCAAAAAAATGGTAGATGCCGGGTTACATGGTAAAAAAAGTGGTAAAGGTTTTTACGTATATCAATAAATAGGGAATATCAAGAATAATGAACGAGATTCAATCTAAAATAAAAACTTTTCTGTCAAAATTTTTTGGCAATCATGATTTACAACCGAACGAAGACATCTTTGCTCTAGGTTTTGTCAATTCTATGTTTGCTATGCAACTTGTTTTATTTGTAGAGCAAGAGTTTCAAATTGCTATTGAAAACGAGGATTTAGAATTTGAAAATTTCCGTACAATCAACTCTATCGCTAATTTAGTCGAACGTAAAACTGCTATTCTCGTGCAGTAATTAAATAAAAATTGCCATTTTATGCCACACAAATAGTATATGGAACTCTCTGCTCAACAAAAAAATGCT
This sequence comes from Nostoc sp. PA-18-2419, assembly GCF_005869855.1. Taxonomy (GTDB): domain Bacteria; phylum Cyanobacteriota; class Cyanobacteriia; order Cyanobacteriales; family Nostocaceae; genus Nostoc. Next base: position 28,582 of record NZ_SZNH01000047.1, read on the forward strand.
AAAGCTGAATTTAGAGCTTTTGTTAATCAAGAAATATGTCTTAATGCTGGAGAATGGGATAAGAAAGAATTTACTCCGCCAGAACTAATTAATAAAATAGCTCAACGTGGTTTTCTTGGTGCTATATTACCCCAAGAATATGGTGGTCAAAAAATGGACATGATTACCTATGGCATTCTCAATGAGGAAATTGGACGCGGATGTTCTTCCATTAGAAGTTTGCTGACAGTTCACAACATGGTTGCTCATGCTTTGTGTAAATGGGGTAATAAATCTCAAAAACAGTATTGGCTTCCCAAATTTGCATCTGGAGAAGTCATTGCTGCTTTTGCATTAAGCGAACCAAATGTTGGTAGCGATGCCAAAAATGTAGAAACAACAGCAACACTTACTAGTGATGCTTATGTCTTAAATGGGCAAAAGAAATGGATTACCTATGGGCAAATAGCAGATGTATTTTTAGTCTTTGCTAAATGTGAGGGAAAAGCGACTGCTTTTTTAGTTGAAAAAAATAGTCCTGGATTTTCAGTTAAACCAATGTCTGGGATTTTAGGTGTTAAAGCTTCAATGTCAGCAGAATTGCAGTTTAATAACTGTCAAATTCCTCAAGAAAATTTAGTAGGTAAATTAGGTTTTGGATTTTCATATATTGCCGCTACTGCACTTGATTATGGTAGATATAGTGTGGCATCAGGTTGTGTAGGTATTGCTCAAGCTTGTTTGGAAGCTTGTATCAAGTATACAAGTGAACGAAAACAGTTTGGTGTTTACCTCAAAGAACATCAATTAATCCGCCAAATGATTACTCAGATGATAACTAACGTCAAAGCAGCAAGATTGTTATGTTATCAAGCTGGTTATCTCAAAGAAATTAATGACCCTAACTCAATTATGGAGACTTCTATTGCTAAGTACTTTGCATCCACAGTAGCTACCAAAATAGCAAATGATGCCGTGCAAATTCATGGTGGCAATGGTTGTAGCAGTGAGTACCCAGTTGAAAGGTATTTACGCGACTCGAAAGTTATGGAAATCATCGAAGGTAGTACTCAAATTCAAGAGATTACTATTGCAGAGTCAGGTTATCAAAATTATCTTTTTTCAAACGATTCTATTATCTTGGAAAAAAACTTATTGGTTGATAATATTCTCATATAACAAAATCAAGCAGATTGACATTTAATAAATAAAAATAATTAAAAAGGTGTTTTTTTATGTTGTTTGAAAATTCTAACTCTATTTTAAAAATTAAAAATCCTAGTCAAAAAGAATTTATAGAAGCTTGGAGGCAATATCAGCCTTTTTTAATTGATGGGATAGTTGAATCTTGGAACGCATGCAAAGATTGGTCTAATGATTATCTATTAAAAAAATGTGAAAATAATATTATTCCTGTAGAATTTTCTCCTAAATCATATTTGGAAAATTATGAGTATGTATTAGAGAAAAGCTACAAACAAGAAGAGATGAAGTTAAAGGACTATATAGATATAATTAGTAGAAATAAAAAAGAAATTAATTTTGAATATTATATGGCTCAGCTAAATTTTGAAAAATATTTTCCTCAACTAACTGGCGATATAAATTATCCAAAGTACTTTAGTATAAAACCATTAATTAATTTTTGGTTTGGTTCCTCCGGTAGAACTACCACCCTTCACTTTGATCTGGTACATAATATTTTTGCTCAAATTCGAGGTAGAAAAAGAATACTTATGTTTCCTCCTTTTAATTATTTATCATTATATCCCCCCCTTGGAGAAAGTGGGACTCATGCACATTTTAGTAAGGTAAATCCTATTAACCTCGATTTGGAATTATTTCCTAAATTTCCCTGGAAAGACAAAATAGAAGTTATACTTCAAGCTGAAGAAATGCTATATATCCCACCTGGTTGGTGGCATCATGTTACAGCATTAGATGAGAACATATCATTGTCATTTTGGTATGATATTAAAATAAAAGATTTTTTTCTGCAAAAAAGATTATTATCTACTAGTTTAAATATATTACCTCATTATATATTTCATTCAACTTCTTCTATAACCATATTTAAGTCGTTTATTGAATCTATCTGGTAATCACTAGTAATTTTAAAAAATCTCTATTAACTATACAAATAAACGAAAATACTTAGAAAGTATTGTATCAAATAAATTATAAGTTAGTTGCGTAAATTTATCACTACTCAAACCTTTGTTACTACTGAGATAAAAATAAATTAGCAGAGATGGTTTAAGACATGATTAGTATAAGAGAGCAAGAATTAAATAGTAAACAAGATAAAAAAGTTATTAAATGTGTTGTTTGGGATTTAGATAATACTTTATGGTATGGAGTTTTACTGGAAGATAAAAAAGTTGCTTTGCGAGAAAATCTACTAAATATTATTCATACTTTAGATAGTCGTGGTATCCTACAATCTATATCTAGTAAGAACGAACATGCTACAGCACTAGCAAAACTAGAAGAATTTAGGTTAAAAGAGTATTTTTTATACCCACAAATAAATTGGAACTCTAAGGCGGCTTCTATTAAAGAAATCGCTAAGTTACTAAATATTGGGATGGATGCGATCGCCTTTATTGATGATCAATTATTCGAACTAGAAGAAGTAAAATTTTCATTGCCAGAAATTCTCTGCATAAATGTAGATGAAATAGAAAATATCTTAAATATGCCTGTGATGAATCCCCGTTTTATTACGGAAGATTCACAAATTAGAAGATTGATGTATATCAGTGATATAGAGCGTCAAAATGCCGAGAAAGAATTTGTTGGTGCAGCAGACGAATTCTTAGCTACTCTCAAGATGAAATTTACAATATCCTCTGCAAAAGAAGAAGATTTACAACGTGCAGAAGAATTAACATTGCGGACTAACCAATTGAATACAACTGGCTATACTTACTCCTATGACGAACTCAATCATTTTCGCTCTTCAGAAAATCATAAACTACTAATTGCAAATCTAGAAGATAAGTATGGTACTTACGGAAAAATAGGTTTAGCTCTGCTCGAATGTGAAACAGAAATATGGACAATAAAGCTTTTRCTGATGTCTTGTCGGGTTATGTCCAGGGGAGTCGGGATAATTATGTTAAATCATATTATGAGTTTGGCTAAAAGCAATAATGTCCGTCTTGTAGCAGAGTTTATCTCAAATGACCGTAACAGAATGATGTATATATCTTATAAATTTGCCGGGTTTAAGGAAATTGACAATAATGGCAGTTCAGTAATTTTTGAAAACGATTTAAGTCGAATTCAACTTATACCTTCGTATGTAGATTTTCAAGTAATTGATTAATTTATTAATAATAAAATATTTATTGAATAATATTTATGAATAACAAAGCAGATGAAATTGTTAAACGACGTTCTCAACTCTCACCTGCCAAACAAGCACTTTTAGAAAAGCGCTTACGAGGTGAGGAGCGTCCTAATAGTCAAAAAATAGTTATTTCTCCTCGTGCCCAGCAAAGCCCTGCTCCTCTATCTTTAACTCAACAGGGACTATGGTTTTTTCAACAGTTAGAATCCCAAAGTTCTGTCTACAACGAATTCGCGTGTATACAATTAAAAGGCATTCTCAATTTAGCAGCTTTAGAGAAAAGTCTGAATGAGATTATTAGACGCCATGAATCTTTGCGTACCTGCTTTGAAATATTGAATGAGCAACCAGTTCAAGTTATTCATCCCACTTGGACTATAGAGTTACCAGTGGTGAACTTGAGCAACTTACCGCAAGCATTGCAAAATGCTAAAGTTGAGCAACTAACTGGTGAAATTGCTCAAAAGGCTTTTGACTTAGCATCTAGTCCCTTGCTGCGAGCGATGTTGTTGCAAATAGGCGAGCAGGAACATTTACTTTTATTAGTTATCCACCACATAATCTGTGATGGCTGGTCAATACAAATACTTAACCAAGAATTAGCAGTACTATACGAAAGTTTCTGTGCTGAAAAATCTTCTCCGCTTTCAGAACTACCCATTCAATACGCGGACTATTCTATCTGGCAGCGTGATTGGTTGCAAGGTGAGCGAGAAACAACTCAACTTTGTTATTGGAAGCAGCAATTAGCAGATGCTCCAACCACTTTGGCTCTGCCTACAGACCGTCAGCGCCCGCCAGTACAAAGTTTCCAAGGAGCAACCAGCCCTTTTGAGCTATCACCACGCTTGACTAGTATGCTTAAGTCTTTAAGCAACCAGCAAGGGGTTACTTTGTTTATGACCCTATTAGCAGCATTTCAAGCGCAATTATATCGCTATACAAACCAAGAAGATATTTGCCTCGGCTCTCCAATAGCTAACCGCAACCATACCAATATTGAAGGATTAATCGGTTTTTTTGTCAACACCCTTGTACTGCGTACTGACCTTTCCAGAAACCCAAGTTTTCTAGAATTACTCGGTCGAGTGCGCGAAGTATGCGTGGGTGCTTATGCTCATACTGATATACCTTTCGAGCGAGTTGTGGCAGAACTGCATCCTGAGCGGAATCTCAGTCATACCCCCTTATTTCAAGTCATGTTTGCTTTGCAGGAAGATACCAAAAAAGATTTGGTATTGCCTGGTTTGACTCTCAAATGGCTTGACAACCACAGTCAAACAGCTAAGTTTGATTTAACGCTGTTTGTGATGGACGCCAAGTCAGAACTTTGGGGGTTTTGGGAGTACAATACTGACCTGTTTGATGCTGCCACTATTGAGCGGATGAACGGGCATTTGATTAATTTGTTGGAAGCGATTGTTACCGACCCTCACAAGCGCTTATCAGATTTGCCACTGTTGACAAATGCAGAGCAGCAAACTCTGTTAGGTAAGTGGAATGATACCACTACCAATTACTCTGAGGAAAAATGCATCCATGAATTGTTTGAAGTCCAAGTAGAAAAAACGCCGGACGCCGTAGCGGTGGTTTTTGAGGAAGAACAACTTACCTATCGGGAACTGAACGTTAGAGCCAATCAATTAGCACATTATTTGCAAGCTTTAGGCGTCAAACCAGAGGTGCTGGTGGGACTTTGCACGCAGCGCTCAATTGAGATGATAATTGGGCTATTAGCCATCCTCAAAGCTGGCGGAGCCTACGTACCGATTGACCCAACCTATCCGCAGCAGCGATTAGCATTAGTACTAAATGATGCTCAAATAGAAGTATTACTCACACAACAACATCTGCTAGCAAAGCTACCAGCACATACAGCAAAAGTCGTTTGCTTAGATGAGATTCATTGGCAAGGCGTATCCTCGGCAATCCTACAAAATCCAGTAAATCAAACAACTCAGGCAAATCTAGCCTATGTGATTTATACATCAGGTTCTACTGGCACACCCAAAGCTGTGACAATCCAGCATCAGTCTTTGGTAAACTTTGTCCAAGCTGCAATCACAGAGTACGAACTCCAACCAGAAGACCGCATCTTACAATTTGCCTCTATTAGTTTTGATGCTGCTTGTGAAGAAATTTTTCCTTGTTTACTGCACGGTGCGACTTTGGTATTGCGAACTGATGAAATGTTGGTTTCGATTAAAGCTTTCAATCAAAAATGCCAACAGCATTGCATATCGGTTTTAGATCTACCTACTGCCTTTTGGCATCAACTAACCTCAGAACTTGCAACCTTAGCATCAAAGTTACCAGAATCACTGCGCCTAGTAATTATTGGTGGTGAAAAAGCGTTGCCTGACAAGGTTAACACTTGGCGACAGCAAGTACCAGGCATACGTTTGATTAATAGCTATGGGCCAACAGAAACTACAGTGGTGGCTACAGTTTGCGATTTAGCGACTGTAGAAGCACAAGTACCCATTGGCAAAGCGATCGCCAATGTGCAAACCTATGTGTTAGATTCTGATTTACAACCAGTTCCCATCGGCATTTGGGGCGAATTGTACGTTGGAGGAATTGGGGTAGCCAGAGGCTATCTGCATCAACCAGAACTAACAGCTCAGAAGTTTATCCCAAATCCTTTTAGCGAGCGGCTAGGTTCTCGTCTTTACAAAACAGGCGATCGGGTACGCTACCGCAATGATGGTCAAATTGAATTCACTAGTCGTGTTGACAACCAAGTAAAAATTAGGGGTTTCCGTATTGAGCTAGGGGAAATAGAAGCACTGCTTGACGAACATCCTTATGTTCGGGAAGCTACAGTAATTCCTCACAAAGATGTATCAGAATCTCAGCAGTTAGTAGCCTATGTAGTTGCCAATACATCTGATGTTGTCAAAGGGCAGACATCAGCAGTTGATTTGAACACTCAACAAGCCTCCCAGTGGCAAGCAGTTTTTGATAGTCTCTACAACGAGTTAGACTTAGAACAACAGTCAGGTTTTTATATTAAAGGCTGGGAAAGTAGCTATACAGGCTTGCATCTCCCTGATGAACAAGTACGTGAGTGGATGGAGCAAACAGTTGAGCGGATTTCAGCTTTACAACCAACCCAGATTCTAGAAATTGGTTGTGGTGGAAGCGGTTTGATGCTTTTACACTTTGCTCCTGATTGCACGCAATACTGTGCAACTGACATTTCACAAAATGCTCTCAACATTCTCCAGCAACAATTAAGCAACTTAGGGCAAGATCTGTCAGCAGTGAGTTTCATCCAGAAAGGAGCAGATGACTTCACTGGTATGAGTACAGATAGTTTCGATGCTGTATTCATCGTCTCAGTAGCCCAATATTTTCCTAGTATTGATTATTTATTAAAAGTATTGGAAGGTGCTGTAAATGTAGTCCAACCTGGAGGCTTTATATTTTTAGGAGATGTTCGCAATTTCAGCTTACTAGAAGCTTTTCACACCTCTGTTCAATTACATAAAGCACCAGCCTCTTTGTCTGTCGCAAATTTACAGCAACGCGTGCAAAAGCAAATATTTGCAGAGAAACAGTTAGTTATCGACCCAGCTTTTTTCATCGCCTTAAAACAGCATTTACCCAAGATTAGTCATGTAGAAATTCATCTCGAACGCGGCCACTTTCATAATGAATTGACTAAATTCCGTTACGATGTGATTATCCATGTAGAGCATGATAATCCTCTAGTAGATATTTCATGGTTAGATTGGCAGCAAGCAAAGTTGACGCTTGGATCTGTTCGTGAATTACTCATAGAGACTCAGCCGGATATTTTAGGAATTGTTAATGTGCCTAATGCTCGTGTCTTGGCAGATGTCAAAGCTGTAGAATTACTCAAAAACTCCCAAGACTTGACAAATGTTAGTCAGCTACACCAAGCTCTCCAAGCAATAGCAACAACTGGCATAGACCCCGAAGAATTATGGGCTTTGAGTGAAGAACTACCTTACACTGTTGATATTAGTTGGTCAGATGAAAGTGTTAATGGTGAATACAAAGTAGTATTCAAAAGCCGCACCATAGCCTTACAGATGAAGCCGATAGTGGTAGCTCCTCCTTGCACTGGAAAAACTACTAGCTATCAGGCTTGGAGTGATTATGCTAATACTCCACTACAGCAGATGTCTAATACTCAAGTTGTGTCTCTATTACGGCAGCATTTAGAGGAGAAGTTACCAAACTACATGCTGCCAGCAGCTTTTGTATTGCTAGAAGCGCTACCACTTACTCCTAATGGTAAAATTGACCGTAAGGCTTTGCCGGAGCCTGACCGAATCCGCCCAGAATTAGAAGAAACCTATATTGCACCTCAGACGAGTGTTGAAAAACAATTGGCTCTGATTTGGGCGCAAGTACTTGGCTTAGAAAAAGTAGGTATTAATGATAAATTCTTTGAATTAGGTGGAGATTCTATCCTCAGTCTTCAAGTCATATCTAAAGCAAATCTTGCAGGACTACACCTGACACCCAAACAATTATTCCAGCACCAAACCATTGCCCAACTAGCAACAGTTGTTAGCAGCAATATCTCAATTTCAGCCGAACAAGGTTCGGTAACTGGCTCATTCCCCTTAACACCCATCCAGCGCTGGTTTTTTGAGGAAAATTTTTCCAACCCCGATTACTACAATCAGGCTGTTTTACTAGAGGTACAACAAGCACTCAATCCAGTAATTCTAGAGCAAGTAGTAAATTATTTGCTACAACACCACGACCTGCTGCGATCGCAATTTATCCAAGAATCATCGAGATGGCAGGCAAGGATTGAAGAATTTCAGCAGGTAGCGCCAGTTACAGTCATCGATTTATCTACATTACCTCCAGAAAGCCAAAGTGCTGCGATTACCGCGACTTGCAGCGAGCTCCAAGCCAGTCTTAACTTATCCGGACAATTGCTACAAGTTGCTTCATTAAACCTTGGTGTAAATCAGCACAGCCGCCTTTTTATTGTTATTCATCACTTGGTTGTAGATGGTGTCTCTTGGCGAATTTTATTGGAAGACTTGCAGACAGCTTACACACAGCTAAGTCAAGGTGAAACCATCAAATTACCGCCAAAAACCACTTCTTTCAAACAATGGGCTGAGCAACTGCAACAATATGCTCAATCAGCACCAGCAGAAGCGGAAATCGATTATTGGTTGCAACCGCGTCAGCCCTGTTCCTCCTTACCTGTAGATTATCCAGGTGGGAATAATACAATCAGTTCTACTGCAAGCGTTACAGTCACCTTGAGTGCAACAGAAACCCAAGCCCTGTTACAAGATGTACCAGCTGCTTATCGGACTCAAATCAATGATGTGTTACTCCTAGCACTGGTACAAACATTTGCCAAGTGGACTGGACAAACCACCCTGTTGTTAGACCTAGAGGGACATGGCAGGGAAGAAATATTAACAAATGCAGACATCTCGCGCACAATTGGTTGGTTTACCAGTATATTTCCTATTGTTTTGAGTATAGAAAAGACTAACGACCCTGGAGAAGCCTTAAAGATGGTAAAAGAGCAACTGCGGCAGATACCAAATCGGGGTATCGGCTATGGAGTACTGTACTATCTGAATGAAAATCCTGGAATAACTGGGGTATTGCGTTCTTTACCAAAACCAGAAGTGAGTTTTAATTACCTGGGTCAGCTAGACCAAGTATTAAACACCTCTTCAATGTTTAAATTTGCTAGTGAATCTGATGGTAGCAACCAAAGCGATCGCCATTATCGCTCACACTTGCTGGAAATTGACAGCAGTATTATTTCAGGTCAGTTGAAATTGCAGTGGCGTTATAGTCATAACCTGCACAAACAATCTACAGTGGAAACTCTCGCACAGGAGTTTATCGAGGCCTTGCGCTCGATAATTGCCCATTGTCAATCACCCGAAGCAGCTGGTTTTACGCCTTCTGACTTTCCTTTGACGCAGTTAAACCAAGCAGAACTCGATTTAGCTTTGCAACAAATTTCATTTTAAGGGAGAGAAACAAGATGAGCTTAAAAAATATTGAAGATGCTTATCCTTTATCTCCCATGCAACAGGGGATGCTATTCCACAGTATTTATGCCCCTAACTCTGGTATTTACGTCGAACAGATGTGGTTTGAGTTGCATGGAGCATTAAACGTTACTGCTTTTAGCCAAGCTTGGCAACAAGTAATAAAGCGTCATCCGGTGTTAAGAAGCGCTTGTGTGTGGGAAAACTTAGAAAAACCTCTTCAGGTAGTCTGTCGAGAGGTCAAATTCCCCTGGCAAGAGTTAGACTGGCGCGAAATACCTCCAACTGAGCAACAACAACACTTAGAAACCTTCTTGCAAGCAGACCGTCAACATGGTTTCTTGCTCTCTCAAGCCCCACTGATGCGCTTCACACTAATTCGCTTGGCAGAGCAAGTTTATCATTTCTGTTGGAGCCATCATCATCTGTTACTTGACGGCTGGTCAGGCCCTAACGTCTATGAAGAAGTTATTGCTTACTACAAAGCTTTTTGCCAAGGCGAAAATCTTTACTTAGCTATACCCCGTCCGTATCGGGATTACATTGCTTGGTTGCAACAACAGGATGTTTCTCAAGCCGAAGCTTTTTGGCGAAAGACACTTTCAGGTTTAACATCTCCCACTCAACTGGGGACTAGTTCAATTGGATACCAAAGTGAGCAAGAACAGGATTACAAGGAACAAGAATTGAAATTGTCTCCTGCCACAACTGCTGCTCTTAATTCCTTTGTCAAACAGCATCAACTCACCCTTAATACCTTGGTGCAGGCGGCTTGGACAATGCTACTGAGCCGTTACAGTGGTGAAGAAGATATAGTTTTTGGAGCTACGGTTTCTGGTCGTCCTCCTGCCTTAGTGAATGCAGAATCTATGGTTGGGCTATTTATCAATACTTTGCCAGTCAGGGTACAAGTAAATCCCAAGCAAGAATTGCTCCCTTTGCTGCAACAACTTTTAGCTCAACAAGTAGAAGCGCGTCAATACGAGTACGCGCCGTTAGTGGATATCCAAAAATGGAGCGAGATTCCTGCTAATCTATCTTTATTTGACACTATTGTGGTATTTGAAAATTACCCTCTAGATGAAAGATTGGCACAGCCGGATTTAAACGTCAAAATTAAAAATATACAAGTATTTGAAAAAACTAATTATCCGATAACTCTAAGTATTATTCCCAGCAGAGAATTATTATTTAAGATAGCCTATCAACAGAGCGATCGCTTTGGTGTTTTCAGCATCAACCAGATGTTAGGACACCTGCAAACACTGCTGGAAGGCATGGTTGTTAACCCCTACCAGCGCTTAGAACAATTATCGCTGTTAACCTCAGCAGAACAGCAGTTATTAGAAAACTGGAATAACACGCAAACTGAATATTCCCAAGAAAAAACCATCCACGAGTTGTTTGAGGCACAAGTGGAAAGAACGCCGGACGCCGTAGCGGTGGTTTTTGAAGATGAGCAGTTAACTTATGGCGAACTCAACGCCAGAGCCAACCAACTAGCACATTATCTACGTACTTTAGGTGTAAAATCAGAAGTATTGGTGGGAATATGTGTAGAGCGATCGCTTTGGATGGTGATTGGACTATTAGCCATCCTCAAAGCAGGCGGCGCATACGTACCACTAGACCCTACCTATCCTCAACAGCGTCTAAGCTTCATCCGAGAAGATGCTCAAATATCAGTATTACTAACACAGCAGCACCTCAAACAGAATTTGCCCCAACATCAGGGTTTTGTAGTTTGTCTAGATAGTGAGTGGCAAACAATAGCAAAGCTTAGCCAACAAAACCCAATCAGTGAGTGTACAACTGAGAACTTGGCTTATATCATTTATACATCCGGCTCAACAGG
>NZ_SZNH01000048.1 GCF_005869855.1 Nostoc sp. PA-18-2419
TGAGCCATTATGGGAAATTGTGAAACAGTGGGAAAGCTATTTTTATGTGACCGATGGCTGGAAAGTTTACCCTAGTTTTATACCCAATGGAGATCAAATTGTGAGTAAAACATATATGACGCGAGTAGAAAATGAAAATACCCGATTACGTCATTATCTTGCACGCCTTCACAGAAAAACTTTATGCTATTCCAAATCAGAACAAATGCTGAGACACTCAATTAAATTATTACTTCATTATTTGAAGTATCAAATTGTACCTATATAAATTAATTCATCCCTTTATTCAGCAACGCCAGATTTACTTTATAAATGGTCTCTAACTTACCTATTTAAGATTTTCTCCCTTGCGCCTGATTTTTGTCTATTTTGAAAGCGATCGCTTTTGATTATTTTGACTTTTAATGACTTTACCAATACTAGTAAAAGAAATTCCTTGCTGAAAATCAGTACCAATCATCACTGCTTCTACTATAGGTTCAGATATTTCTGTTTGCGCTACCCACTCTACAATAAAGTTTGCTCCTAAACCTCCACTGGTATCATTTCTATTAATAAAAAAATCTGTGGAAGCTAGGGCATCAAGTTGAATCGGGCGCTCTAAATATTGCTTAACTAATTTTCCATCTGAGTTATAGTAGCGCACAGAAGTAATTACGATTGGATTATTCAAATCTGTATTCCGAATACTAAGGGTAACTGCTAACTCAAAAATTTCCTGCCGATTGTGATGATAAATCTGAGAATAGACAGGAACATAGATAGTTTGACCCACTGCTATCTGGAAATTTTTATCCAGAGTCACTATCTTTTGAGATCCGCTTGTTTGAGTAGCGTTAGGTTGTGATTTTGGTGGAATTTCTGTTGATTGGCAAGATGTAACAAAGATAATCGCAATTATTAGAAAAAATTGGAGATACAGCTTCATCAAAACTATTGATACCGATTCAGTAGAAGACAGTTTTATAAGGTGCGTTACGGAATTTTAAGAAATAAATTATCCTATTTGAAGTTGATGACTGATGACTAATGAGTGTCAACAATGAAATATTTTTTATTTGTCAGTTGCTTTGCTTATAAGAACTGGTCCTAACGCACCAAAGATCTAGGATGATGCCCTATCCTCAACACGAGCGCTGGATAATAATTTTAGTTTAAATCCTCTAATTGCCATTGGAGTGCCCTTTTGGCTTGAATAAGTGCGATCACAGCTTTGGCATTCTCATCTAGTACCCATTCTGGAAACACTGCCACAATTTCTTCAATCTTTTCTAGAGGATACCACCAACTTTCGCTCTCCCGATGAAAACGCCATCCTTCTATCGATCTGGCTTTTATCTGAAAGGTCCCTCTTGGGTCATAGGGGCCAATCACTACCACTGCATCATAGTCTTGGCGAATTTCAATGCGTTTGTCTGGTTTTCCTGCATCTAGTTGCCGAGCATATTGTAACACTTTTTGCACAAATATCTCTGGTATCCGAATCGATTTAGTAGGTAAATGCTGCCATTTTGGAAGATAGGGGATTAAATTTGCAGCGTTGCCGCGTTTATTCACCATTTTTATCTCTGTAATTTTTACTTTATCAAGTTTTTGTGGCTAATGTTACTGATTGCTAACAGAGAAATCTCGTGAATAGCTTCTATCTTGAGAAAGATATACTGACAAAACTTGACTTTAGCTATCTCGACTACAGCTATGGATGGTTTTGTGTAAGAATTCGACTTTAACGCGAAGCCCTGGAAGTGACGGATCTTTGTAAATTAGCTAAAGCGCGATTGTAATCCAAGATAGCTGTAACTCGATTTCCTTGTGCTCTTGTCAGGTCATTTTCGGCATCAATTACCTCTGTTTGAGTTCCGACACCAGCTTGGAATCTTAACCTGGCTAATTCCAAAGCCTGCGTAGCTTGATTTAAAGCCACACTAGAAGTTTGCACATTATTTAAATTGGCTTGTAATTGAGAATAATATTGTTCTACGTTAAAGCGAACTAGGTCGCGCTGGCTAGCAAATTGAGCTTCTGCGATCGCAATATTACTTTTCGACTGAGCTGCGCGCGCTCTTGCTGCTCCTCCATCAAACAAATTTAGATTTGCTTGCCCTCCCACTGAATAGCCATCAGTAATGCTGACTCCATCGTTGTAGCGGTCTAGTAAGTTGTAGCTGCCTACCAAACTAATTTGTGGACCCAGCTGTGAAAGTGCCTGTCGTCGCTGTTGCTCGCTAATATTACGTTGTGCTAATTGCTGTTGTAACTCCGGACGATTTTGAAAAGCTCGAATAATCGTTTCTTCCAGTGTTGGCTGCCAAACACCTGCCAATCCTACAGGATCTGAGGCAGTGATATTAACTGATTGGGCTAAACTTAACAGAGTTGCAAGTTGACGACGGGCAATTTGCTGTTGCGAAATAGCATTAGTCAGTTGTTGTTGGGCATTTGCTAAATTTACCTGAGCTTGTAGTACATCAAACCGTGTACCCACTCCAGCATCTAGTCGAGCTTGAGTATCTCGCAAACTCGCCTGGGCATTATTCACAGCAGACTGATTAATTCGTACTTCTTCATCTGCCTGTTGCAAATCATAATATTCAGTCGTAACATTAAGCTGAATTTCTAAAGATTGGCTTTCAACAGTTAATTCATCTACCCGTAACTGTTCCTCAGCAGCTCGAATAGTAGCTTGTCGGTTACCAGAGGTAGACAGGTCATAATTCACTTGTGCTGAACCAGTGAAAGTAGTTGTGGCTTGAGATGAATTGTTTCTAAAACCATTACCATTGTTAGTCAGATTTGCGTTAAGTCCAAGACTAGGAAATAAGGTAGCTTGAGATTCGCGTAGTGCTGAACGACTGCGTTCTAGTTCTAAAATAGCTACTTGTAAATCTCGGTTATTGCGTCGTGCTAATTCCAAAGCTTGGGTCAAACTGATTGGTACAGTTTGCTGAATCTGTACTTCCTGCGGCTTGGTAGGAAATTGTAGAGGATTAGGATTGGGGTTGAGGGAATTGGGAACCTGTAAAGAAGTTGAGGAATTTTGTGGTTTTGGGGGAGTTGTTGCACTTGCTATTGGACAAAAAATAGCGACCGTTAAGACAATCCAGGTAGAATTAACACACCAAAAAATCGAATTCACATTCATAATTCATAATTCATAATTCGTAATTTGTAATTCGTAATTACATTGGGTGCTGCGAAATGAGCAATGCAGGAATACAGAGAATAATAAATGACAAATGCCCTAACTATACAATTAAACCATCTTGAACTCGGATAATTCTTTTAGTTTGAGCAGCGATATCTGGTTCATGAGTAACAATCACAATTGTAATGCCTTGCTTGTTAAGTTCTGTCAGCAAATTCATTACCTCATGAGAAGTTTCAGTGTCTAGAGCACCTGTTGGCTCATCTGCCAAAACTAATGCAGGTCGGTTGACTAAAGCGCGAGCAATAGCTACGCGTTGTTGTTGTCCACCAGATAGTTGACTGGGACGGTTAGAAATGCGTCCTCCTAATCCTACCTTTTCCAAGGCTTCTAATGCCCTTTGATGGCGTTTTACTTTAGGTAAGTTAGCATAAACCATTGGTAGCATTACATTCTCTAGCGCTGTCGCCCGCGCCAATAAATTAAATTGTTGGAAAACAAAACCTATCCTTTGGTTGCGAATATAAGCTAATTCATCATCATCATAAGTTGTGAGATTTCTACCTTCAAAAATATAGTGTCCTGTTGTGGGGCGATCAAGACATCCTAAAATATTCATCAGTGTAGATTTACCCGAACCTGATGCGCCCATAATGGCGACATATTCCCCTTCTTCAATAGAGAGTTGAATACCTTTGAGTATCGGAACGCTGATTTCTCCTAAATGGTAGGTCTTAGTAATGGATTCCATCCAAATCATGGTTGGCATATTGATTTTAAATTCATAAATTGTTAGTTATTTTTAATTAGTTTGAAATTATATTTACTGTAAAAACTCTAAAGGTTACAAAAAATCAAATGTGTTTACTGTAATTTAATCTTTAATTAGCATTTAATTAAAATTGGTATTTTTGGACTAAAATTTTCTGAACTATTTTATTTAGTGTTATCCAACTTTATTTGTAGTTAGTAATTGCCTTGTGAAAACTGCACTAATCTAAGTTCAATTAACATTCTCACTTCAGCACAAAATTTTTCAATATCAGGGAAGATAACTTGTAATGCTGTTTCTTTGAATCCAACTTGATGAACTAAAGGTAATCGCCGTTCTCTGGCGTAATCTGTTGATTTTTAGTTGTGGGTGAAATAAAAATAAATGGTTTAGTCACTACGCAAAGCGGTGATTGGATCTAGTTTGGATGCGTTTCGTGCTGGAATAACCCCAGCTAATAAGCCAACCGTTAATGACAGTCCAAACCCAGCAACAATCGACAACAAAGAAATTATAAATGGAAATTTGAAAATGTTTGCAGCTACAAAGGCTAATAATACGCCAGTCCCCATACCAATACCTCCGCCAACAATTGAAATCACGATCGCTTCGGCTAAAAATTGATTGAGGATTGCTGAATTAGTAGCTCCTACAGCTTTACGAATGCCGATTTCCCGCGTGCGTTCGACTACGGAAACTAACATGATGTTAGCAATACCAATCCCGCCAACTACTAAGGAAATGCCGGCGATCGCCACTACCATTACTGTAAATAAACCCACAACATTAGTGAAAGTACTAACAATATCAGCTTGGTTAGTGAGTCTGAAATCATCAACTTGGGGCGGATAAATATTATGCCGCAAGCGCAACAAATTGGTGACTTGAAACTGTGCTGCTTCTAAATCTTCTTGATTAGCTGATTTAACTAAAATCCCGGTTACCGAAATACCTACTAAAGCATTATTACCAACTAGTCTTGCCGACATACTAGTTAGAGGAATGAAAATTTGGTCATCTCGATCCATCGGCCCTTGAGAACCTTTAGGTTCCATCACACCAATGACTTCGTAAGCTTCTCCTTGAATCCGAATTCTTGTACCCATAACATTACCACTCTGTCCAAACAGTGTGCGTTGGACAGTAGGACCAAGAATGGCAACTTGAGCTCTGGAATCTAGTTCTTCTTGAGTGAAATATCTCCCCTGCTGGGGGTGAGTATTTCTCACTTCTGGGTAATTTAAATCCGTACCATAAATTGTTGTTGAAGTGTTTTGTCCTTGATAAACAACTTGGGCACTCCGCTGGAGGTAAGCAGAAACTAGTTGAACTGATGGAGCTTGTGTGGCGATCGCTTTGGCATCTTCCCAGGTCAAAGTGCTGCTAGAACCTATTCCTTGACGCACATTCCCGCTTCTGGCTGCACCAGCTAATATTTGCAGTACATCTGTACCTAATGCTTGGATCTGTTGTTCGACTCCTTTTTGCACTCCTTGACCAACCGAAGTAATAGCAATCACTGAGGAAATACCAATAATTACGCCCAACATCGTTAATCCCGTGCGTAATTTATTACTCCAGAGTGTCTCTACCGCCATTGACAATATCTCTAACAGCGGCACTGTACGGCTACTCTTTCCTTTGTAAAAACCCTTAAATATCTTAAACATAAAGTTGTATTTAAAGCTAAATTTAGGGGGAACCACCGCCTGAACGACCTCCCCTGCCGCCAGATCCTCTGCCTCCTTCTGCGCCTCCTCCTATACCAGGAAAAACTCCTCCTCGTGGTGTTGATTGCGGACGCGATCCTGGCGGGAAACTCAGCAATACCCTTTCGTTTCCTGTCAATCCAGATTTAACTTCAGTAAAGTTATTCGCGGTGATGCCCGTTTCGATGGGAGTAAATACAGGTCTGTTATTTTTTCCTGGCACAAACACGCCTGTAGCATTTTCTTGGCGTACCACCGAAGCTGTTGGCACCACCAAGGCATTTTTAACTTCACCGACTTGAAAATCTGCTTCCACATTCATCCCAGACCGTAGTAGCATTTGAGGGTCTGAAAGTGACACTCTGACTTCAAAACTGGTAACGTTTTGTTCTACTACGGATTGAGCAGCAATTTGCCTAACTTTGCCTTCAAAAGTTTTTCCTGGATAGGCATCTGCTTGAATGGTTACTTTTTGACCAAGGCTGATTTTAGAAATATTTGTCTCCGCTAAATTGGCGACAACTTCATTTGTGGAAGCCAAAGACAAGATTGAAGAAGAAGTAGCAGAAGATACGTCACTACTGGCAGTTGTGGGAGTTACAAAAGCGCCGGGATCGGCGTACTTTTTGGTCACTACGCTATCAAATGGGGCGCGAATAATCGTATCGTTGATTTCGGCTTGGATATTTTGCAGCGAACCCCGAGCAGATGTTACCTGGGCGCGGGCTGCATCTATATCTTCTTTGCGGCTTCCAGCTTTCAGGAGTGCCAAAGCTTGTTGTCTTTGATTAACTACGGCTCGTGCTTGTTCGATGTCTTCTTTTCGTGACCCAGCTTTTTGCAAAGCTAGTGCTTGCTGTGCTTCATTAACAGCTGCTTGAGCACTATCCTTGTCAGCACGGTTTTGGTTGAGAGTCTGAAGAGAAATACCGCCTGCATTATAAAGTTGTTGATTGCGCCGAAAATCATCTTCTGCTTTACTTAAGTTTGCTTGAGCGCTTTGTAAACGTGCCTGTGCTTGAGCAATATCTTGAGAGCGATTGCCCGCTTGTACCTTTTGCAGATTCGCTTCTGCTTCGTCTAGTTGTGCCTGTGCTTGAGCAATATCCTGGGGGCGATTACCTGCTTGGGCTTTTTGCAGATTCGCTTCGGCTTGTGCTAATTGTCCTTGAGCAGAAGTGAGTTGCCCCCGCAGGTTGGAATCATCCATGTAAGCTAAAATCTGCCCTTGTTTGACGATATCTCCTTCCTTCACCAGTAGTGTTTTCAATACACCTGAATTTTTTGGACTAAGGTTGATTAACCGCTCAGGCTTCACCTCTCCATTAGCTGAAACTTTGACTACTAAATTCTGCCTTTGTACAGCTCTTGTCACCATTCGCCGTCTGGCTTGTTGATGGGGAACGACAGTTACTTGATAATATACTGCGTAGCCAATTCCACCCAATAAAGCAAGAACAAGTAGCCAAGAGAGCCAATTTTTCTTACTTATTTTTTTCTTTACCTGTGGAGGAAAAACTGGTGAATCTACAGTTTTTTTTGTATCAATTTGCATGTTGATTTTTAGTTTAGAAGGAACGGCTACCGAGCTGTTCTTCACGGCTAAAACTATAGCCTGGTAGCTCCATACTGAGAATAATTTTTAGTTATTAAGTGTTTTTAGAGGTTGATTTGCAGTATCAGTCCATCAGGAAGCCTGAAGTAACCATCACGCACTCGAACTAATCTAGCGGCAGGAACAATTTCCTCACTCGGAAGAAGAATATCCCCATTAGGAAGTCTAAAGTAACCTTGATTACGTAGTCTAGCTATACTTCTAGCAGGAATAATTTGCCCATTTGGGTATCTAATATCACCATTACCAAGTCTGATTACTCTGGTATAGGGTTGGTTGTCACGGTTCCAGTTGTCCCAGTTTTGGCGATTTCTAATTTCTCTAGGATTATGTCTACCGTTGCGATCCCAATTGTCCCAGTTTTCGCGAGTTCTGACTTCTCTGGAATTGACTCTGCCGTCACGGTTCCAATTGTTCCAATTTTCACGAGTTCTGACTTCTATCGGATTAGTGTGGTCACGGTTCCAATCTTGATCGCTTTGGCCAACAACGTAAACCTGCGTTTGGGCATTTGCAGGCACACTCAACAGAGTAGGAACAACTATTGTGGCGGCCGCTAAAGCTATAAATGTACAGTTTTGTTTCAACATCGAATTGACTCCTTTGTGCTTCGGTTTTGATTTAAGTCTTAAACAGTTGTTTTGTTTTGGTATTACAGCAGAATTGAGAATTTGGAAGTAAAACAGACTTAATGTTTGGCTACTAAACCTAAGCTGTATACCTCACTAAGTTGAAATCTGCTGTCAAATATTTAATATTTACCTCTTCGTATAAATTCATACATAATAATTATTGCTCAAAACGTTTAAACGGATGCATGACCAAAGTCATAAGTAATTCCAGACTGGTGTATGACCAAAGTCATCAGTTTTTGTAATGAGGAGAGCAGGAGAGAGCTTTACCCCACTACCTTACCTTTGCCATACTCTCAATGAGCAATAGACTTTTTGCAGAAGTTGGGAAAGAGGAAAAGGGGAATGTTCTCAAAACCCTTTCCCTTTTCCCCTGTTACAAAAATATATCTTTGCAAGAGGTCTAATGACCAATGACTAATCACAAATGACCCAAGATTTTGGTGCCGTCAACAGCGGAGATCGTTTAAGCTAGCTGAAAGATTCTTTGATAAGTGGCTTAGAGGCGGTAGTGTGCCTAAACATTTTTATTTGATTTTTCTTGTGGTTGTCTGTAGTTTATGGAGTGTACCAAAAGCCGCTAACGCGCAGGCATTAATACCCCATACGCTGCAACTAGATGCAGCAAAGTTAGAAAAGCAGGGGTTGACCCTGGCACAGGAGGCGGCTCAATTAGCTCAGTTTCAACAGGTTGACTTAGCTTTGCCACGAGCGCGGCTAGCTGCTCAGCTGGCTCCTAATAATGATAAAGTCTGGTTGCTCTTAGGTGGATTGCAGTTACAGAATAAAGAGTTTGACGGAGCGATCGCTTCCTTAAAAAAAGCCCAATCTCTCAACCCCAAAAATGCTGATATTCTGTTTGCGATCGGTTCAGCTAATTTTCAGCAACAAAAGTACCAGCAAGCTGTTGTCAGTTATCAAGAGGGTTTGAAGTTAAAACCCAATGACCCAGAAGGATTGTTTGATTTGGGTAATGCTTACTTTTTAATGGGTCGATTGCCAGATGCCGTCTCCCAGTACAATCGAGCTGTAACTCAAGATAAAAAATTCTGGCCGGCAATCAACAATATAGGMTTAATCAACTACGAACAAGGTGACATCTCAGGAGCGATTAAGCAATGGCAATCAGCTGTAAGCATTGAGAAGCAAGCCGCAGAACCTTTATTGGCTCTGGCAGTGGCACTGTATACTAAAGGCGATCGCCAGCAAGGACTGAGCTTGGGAGAAGCCGCACTCCGCATCGATCCGCGCTATGGTAGTCTAAACTTCCTCAAAGAAAATCTCTGGGGCGATCGCTTACTAGCTGATACGAAAAAATTCTTAGAATTACCTCGTATTCAAGMAGCTCTACAGCAAGGCGAAAACTCATCATCAGTGACTCAAAAACGGCCTACACAATAGGAGTGGGAAGTGGGGAGTGAGGGAGAAATTATTGAGTAATAGCTATTTTCCTCTCCATCCTCCCACACCAGACACCTCTACCACACTCTTGTTTTCTCCAGTCCCCAATCCCCTCTATTATTACTACTTGCCGAACAGTACCCTCTTGTAGTACATATATACTTAATTAAAGATAGGAACTAGTTGGTCAAAAACATTGGTAGACGAATATTCCGAAAATAAGTCCTGATTTGTCAGTGCTTGTCTGGGGGCAGAAGTGTGACGATCTGTTCAACAAACTGTTGATGGTCAACAACTGGTTTAGAAATGTAGCCGTCAGCACCGCTTTGCTTGAGAAAGTTTTCGCGATCACCTTCCATAGCGTGCGCCGTCACTAGAATAACGGGTAAGTTTGCTGTTTTTGGGTCTGATTTTAACATTTGTGTAATCTTGATTCCATCAACTGACTTGCCTTGATAAACACTTCTGGAAAGAGAAACGTCCATCAAAATCAAGTCTGCTTCTCCCGATTGGGCAATCTTTATTACTTCTTCCACATTTTCAGTATGTTTCACGCCCAAGCCACCGCGCTTGGACAAAATTTTTGAAAAAACACGAGCATTAATTAGATCGTCTTCGACAATTAAAACGGTTTTCATGAGAATTTTAGTTATAGAGGTGGAGGGATTCAAAAATTGGTCTTGGACAGTTCTGAATGCTAACTATACTCTTTGGGATCTTGCTATGCCCAGCAGTAACTATAGAAATTCTGAACTCAGCCGGCAAAAAACTTTCGACATTCAAAATTCCTGTTGGAAATTTGAGCCGCTTTGTTTTAGGACTATTTTGACTTTATTTGCCTTTGACGTTCCCATAGGGTTGCAAGTGGCGTCTATTTGCTTTTTAAGTTGGTTAATGCGATTACCACAAGTGCCTGAGACTTTGCCCAAGATTCTAAATTAAGAAATGCAATCATGGTATGTATCCTAGCTACTAAATGCATGTAAATTATTGTCCTGTGCCTTCTTTTTAATAGTCAATCAAGAGCCTCATCATTAAGGATGATATTACTGCTTTTTATTCTGTGACTATCAAGATTTTGTCAGGAATCCCATTTCATCCGTTATGCTGTGGTTGCTGGAGTATTGAGTGTCGTCGGCCTTTATATAGTTAAATTTCAGGGAAAAAACTCATGGCAAAACAGTTAAACCTTCTCTCAACGGGACAGGTGATTACAATAGCCCTGCACACCGAGATGCAACGGTCTTATTTAGAATATGCCATGAGCGTGATTGTCGGGCGAGCGCTACCAGACGTGCGTGATGGCTTAAAACCAGTACATCGCCGCATTCTCTATGCAATGCACGAACTGGGTTTGATCCCAGATAGACCTTATCGTAAATGTGCCCGTGTAGTGGGTGATGTATTGGGTAAATACCATCCCCACGGGGATCAAGCGGTTTACGATGCATTAGTCAGGTTGGTGCAGGAATTTTCTAGCCGCTATCCTTTACTGGCTGGACATGGGAACTTTGGCAGCGTTGATAATGACCCACCAGCGGCAATGCGCTACACAGAAACGCGCCTCGCACCCATCAGTTATGAAGGAATGCTGACTGAAATTGGCGAAGAAACGGTGGAATTTATCGGTAATTTCGATAATTCCCAGCAAGAGCCAACAGTCTTACCTGCTCAGTTGCCATTTCTGTTGCTCAATGGCTGTTCTGGTATTGCTGTGGGGATGGCGACAAATATTCCACCGCACAATTTGGGGGAAATAGTTGATGGGTTGATCGCCTTAATCGACACGCCAGATTTATCAGATGAAAAGTTATTCGAGCTAATTCCAGGACCGGACTTTCCTACTGGTGGCGAAATAGTTGGTGAGGCGGGAATTCGGGAGGCATACACCACAGGTAAAGGTGGAATTGTCCTGCGGGGACTGGCAACGTTGGAGGAAATTCCAGCCACCAGGGGAAGCAAGCGACGAACGGCAATCATTGTCACAGAATTGCCATATCAAGTGAATAAGGCAGGTTGGATTGAGAAGGTAGCGGACTTAGTAAATCAAGGTCGCTTACATGGAATTTCCGATCTGCGGGATGAAAGCGATCGTGATGGTATGCGAGTGGTAATCGAACTCAAACGCGATACAAATCCTCAAGAAGTTCTGCAAAATCTATATCACCAAACTGCCTTACAAAGTAACTTTGGAGCAATTCTATTGGCAATAGTCGATGGACAACCCCGCCAGTTGAGTGTGCGGCAACTTTTGCAGGAGTTTTTGAGTTTTCGAGAACAAACCCTTAACCGTCGCTACAGTTATGAATTGGGGAAAGCCCAAAGTCGATTGCATTTGGTGGAAGGTTTGCTTAAAGCTTTGTCTAATTTGGATGAAGTTATTGAAATTTTGCGCCAAGCTGCTGACGGTAGTACCGCAAAAATTAACCTTTGCAGCCGATTAAATTTGAGTGAGGTACAAGGAGATGCAATTCTGGCAATGCCGTTGCGCCGCCTCACAAGTTTAGAGCAGCAAAACTTGCAGCAGGAATTTGAACAACTTAGCGAGCAAATTAATTTATTACAAAGATTACTCAGCGATCGCCACGAATTACTTAAGGCGCTGAAAAAAGATTTGCGATCGCTCAAGCGCAAGTATAATGATCCCCGGCGGACGAAAATATTAGAGGAGCAGAGGTCTAAGGCAGAGGATCAAAGATTTAGGGCGGAGGGGCAAAGAAGCAGAAAGTTAGAACAGGAAGAAGAAAACCTCAAATCTTCTCAACCAGCAGAAGAAGCAATTTTAGAGTTTACCCAACGGGGTTACGTCCGGCGCATTCAGACATCAGGGAAAAAGTCGAAAATTGAAAATGGTCTGCACGACAATGATTTTATTATACAAAATGTATTAACACATACAGATAAAGATTTGTTAATACTTACGAGTGGTGGCAAAGTCTATCCTGTGAAGGTKGGAGAAATTCCCCAGACTACTGGGCGTTCTCCACGGGGAACACCACTGATTACCATGCTCAGCAATACTGCTCAAGGTACTCAAGAAGATGTAATGAGCCGCTTTTTACTACCGGAAAATCTTGAAACTAGTCAAATGGTTCTCCTGACAAAACAAGGACGAATTAAGCGTTTATCTTTGGAAGAATTTACTAATTTGACTCGTCGCGGAATCACGATTTTGAAGCTCAAGGACGACGATCAATTATCATTCACCCAGTTCACTATTCCAGGGGAGCATTTGATTTTAGCTAGTTCTGGAGGGCGAGTATTGCGATTTGCGGTTAATGACGAACAACTACCAATCATGGGTCGTACGGCCATGGGTTTACAAGCATTTCGACTATTAAGAAATCAGCAAATGGTTGGCTGTGTCACTGTCAGTAAGGATGACCAGCTATTGCTAGTGACTCAAGAAGGATATGCCAAGCGGATGATTGCCAGTCAATTAAGAGGAGCTAATCGAGGTGATTTAGGT
Organism: Nostoc sp. PA-18-2419; assembly: GCF_005869855.1. Classification (GTDB taxonomy): domain Bacteria; phylum Cyanobacteriota; class Cyanobacteriia; order Cyanobacteriales; family Nostocaceae; genus Nostoc. The sequence goes on from NZ_SZNH01000048.1 coordinate 12,744, forward strand.
ACCCAAGCACTGAAATTTACCAGCAAAACTGACAACTTAGCTGGTATGGTAAAGGCGATCGCTTCTAATGAGGTAGCCCTAGTGACAAATAAAGACCGAGTAGTGCGGATACCTGTTGAAACAGTGCCTATTTTAAGTAGAGATGTCAAAGGTGAAAGCATCCTCCAACTCAGCCGTGATGAAAAAATTATCACCGTGGCCGAAATCCGAGCTTAATTAAGTAATGTTCAACTTGCGACAAGCCAACTTGCAGGATTTAAAGAGACTGATTTAACTGTATCTCGAACTTCCGTATGAAGCTAGCGACGCTAAAGCTGATTCTGACACAGCAAACCTAGCACAAGCAACTGGAAAATATCTTGGCGAAAAAATACCGTTGGGTGAGTTTTTAGCTTGGGTGGCTATCGAGAGTAAGCGCGAAGACAGATTGATTAGCAACTACCTATATCAATGAAATCAGAAGTAATCCAAACACCACCATAACAGTGAAGCATTTCGTAGATATTGACACAGACGAGTTGTTTTTGTCCCAAAGTTAAATGTGTCAGTAATCCTTCACACAAAATCATCACTAGCTATCCAGCTTTGAGAAGAGGAGTACTTTTGAACAACTCGTTAGGACGGATGTAGCGTAACTATTTTGAAGACAAAGCTAAATTAATAATTTTAGTGAGTACCCACATATAAAGCAGTCCTAATCACTTAACTGTTAACTGTTCATTTACAAGATTACTAAACAAGATTGTTTCAACCTTGAACTGTAAGTATTTTTTACCAAGATTTCTGAATTAATACTAAAAAATATTAATTAAATCATAATTAATACACATCTATCTTTAATTTTAATTCTTGCTTTTCAACGATTTTAGACATTATCAACTACTTAGCTGTTAAGCTAGTTGCAAAATAATTTTAATAAGATTAGTAAACTCTACCAAAAGTATTTAGTATTTGTATCCAAAGACAGATGTTTTGCTGATAGTTAATTTCTATTTTCAATGTCAATATCTCGCAACAAAAATATAAATAATGTTGCTTTTATGAAAAGATTTGTTATATTAGTTTACGTAAGGCAATAAAGCTTAAAACTTAAGTTCGGAGATAAACTATGACAAATGCAACTACAGCAAAAGTTACTACTCCAGTAGTTGAAGATCGTAATGCTTGGCGCTGGGGCTTTACCCCACAAGCAGAAATCTGGAATGGTCGCTTGGCTATGATTGGCTTTTTAGCAGCGGTGCTAGTTGAACTTTTTTCTGGTCAAGGTTTCCTGCACTTCTGGGGTATCCTCTAAGTTTTAATATTCAAAATGACCTATAAATAAAAAACCTGGAGTGTTAATTCACTACCAGGTTGTTTATTTGTTTGTCATTAGTCAATTGTTTATTCTACTAATGACTATCGATAAATGATTTTTGATTATCGAATATACTCCTTGAGAACGCTGTTGCGATTTGGATGACGTAACTTGCGGAGTGCCTTCGCTTCAATTTGACGAATGCGTTCGCGGGTGACGTTGAAAATCTGTCCAATTTCTTCAAGTGTCTTCATCCGACCATCATCCAACCCGTACCGCAGTCTGAGAACATCGCGTTCACGAGGGCTAAGGCTATCGAGAACTTTTTCTAAGTCTTCACGCAGCAGATTTTTAGAAACTTGGTCTTCCGGCGTTTCGCCATCAGATTCAATAAAATCGCCCAATCGAGAATCTTCTTCTTTTCCAATTGGCGTTTCTAATGAAATAGGTAATTGGGCGGATTTAGCAATGAACCGCAACTTCTCAATGGTCATTTCCATGCGAGTAGCGATTTCTTCTTCTGTGGGTTTACGACCCATTTCTTGAGATAATAATTTGGTGGTTTTCTTAATTCGAGAAATGGTTTCGTAGAGGTGGACCGGAAGGCGAATAGTGCGGGATTGATCAGCGATCGCTCTGGTAATTGCTTGACGAATCCACCATGTAGCGTAGGTAGAAAATTTATAACCTTTCTCGTGGTCAAACTTTTCAGCGGCGCGAATCAAACCAAGACTACCTTCCTGAATTAAATCTTGGAAAGACAAACCACGATTCATGTATTTCTTAGCAATTGAAACCACAAGTCGCAAGTTAGATTGCACCATCTTGTCTTTGGCCCTGCGTCCAACGTGCAGGCGGTAACGAAAAGCTGGAAGTGGCAGTTGGACAGCTTCTGCCCATTCACTATCACGAGGATCGCGATCTAACTGTTCTGAAAGTCTTTCCCGTACCCTTTCTAGTTCGAGCAAATCAGCTATCTTACGGGCTAATTCAATTTCTTCATCTGCCCGCAGTAGGCGAATTCTACCAATTTCTTGTAAGTAAAGCCGAATCGAATCTTCAGTGTAGTGCTTTTTCTTGCTTTGTGTCCGACGACGCGATTTAGCGGCTTTTCCAGACTTTGCGTCGTCCTCATCAGACTGAGGCTCTAAAAACTCATCTTCACCTTCATCTACGATCAGCAAGTCCTCTTCTTCATCAATTAAGAGTTCTTCTAACTCGAGCTCAGGCTGATTCATTATTTCTAGGTCAGGCTGATATATGCTTTCGAGTACGTTGTTAGCCTGGTTCATGCCGCGTTCCTCATGCTCCTTGCAGAATCAATTACTCAAGATGTGTCTAATGCTCTTTTAAACGAGCTAGTTGGCGACCGAAAATAAGCTTTTTGGCAGATTTACCAGAGATATTTTCGGCTGTTTTGCACCTCCGTAGGAGGGCTTTCTATTTTAGCTTAAGTCATTACTAAAGCTGAACTTGGCCACCTCAGTAAATGTGATATGTATTGCTATCACACATAGTTTTTAAGTGACTGGTCTTAAAAAAAGACTGGCCTTTATCAAAAACTTACCACTTGATACAAACAAATTCAGACTTTTGGCAGATTTTGCTATAAAGACTCTTCCGATTGTAGCCTGTTTCACAGAAATTGCACCCTTTTTGTGTATAGCTCATGAATTCATTAAGCAAGTGTTATCCACTTTTACCAAAAAGATATTAAAAAGGGGAATCACACCCTTAAATATTTTCTACTCTTTTCAGAATTGCAGTGGTTTTTTGATTACATTCAAAAGTCAGGTACACTTTGTTTTGCTCAATTTCATGTATTTTACACAACATAAATTACTGAGAAACTGTGCATTATTATCTTAACTCAGGCGAAAAGTCTTAACCTTACCATTTTACATTTCCTTGATAAATCATTGAATCCTGGAATCAAAGTGGGTTTTCCTTTGAATAAATACAACAACAATAGGTGGCGCTTGCCTGCGAGCAGTTGACCTTCTGCATAATAATTACCTTAACTGAGGAGTCGAGGTTATGGCAGGATCGACCTGATAGTAGATCTCTTTAGATTTAACTAATTTGGTCTTATTCACACGTTAGCGCACTGTGGCGATTTCAGCCCTATGAAACTTGACAAACTCTTTTTACTGTATACAAGGATATTTTAATCAATTCAAAAACGATTTGTGTTAGAAGATTGTTGATATTACTTTACCGAAGACACAAGTACATTGGATACATCCGATGCAATTGCTATTCCTACTGTAGTACATGAAGATATTAACAAGTTTTTAATCAAATAGTGCTTGTTTCCATTAGGCATTGCCTTGAGCAAAGAGAACTCAAAGATTTGCCTGCTCGCTTAGCTTCAGTAAATTATTTGTCAATTTGAATACTTAAAATTCAGTAAAATTTGGTTTATTTCTTATTTAGCGATCCCAAAGCCTCACGATACTTATTAATTGTTGTTTTAAAGATGATATTTAGTTATGTTATTCAAGCATAACAAATGTGTTTCTCGCTGATGGGGAGAATTAATCACCAAGTTAGGCAGGGGAGATTGAGCAAATAATTTCCAATAAAGTTGGTATTGCGGAATTTGTGTATAGATTTTTTTAAATCTTTACAATACCTCAAATTATATGATGAGTTACTAATTAAAAGAATCAACAATTTTGTAGTGTATGTATTATAAATCTAGTGCTTGTAGGTCATATTCAATAAACTCTAAAACAACACAAAGGAGGCTAGGGTTAGGGATTAGGAGGTAGAGTAGTGTAAAGACTCGTGCTAAAAATATTACAATTAAAACGCCGCAACAACAGGCATAGGTTAAGTAACCCTACGGTGGACGGGTTAACAGGCATACAGCGATTGTATATTTAAGGAACGTAGACGCTCAAAGGCTTTTGTTAACTTATTTTATTAGTTTGCTGCTGATATCAAACTAAGATATTAGCTTTGCTAAATTACCGTGGTATTGGGGTTGGGTTTAGACTTGCCGGAAAATTTGGTGGAAGAATCACTTTATCTACTATGTGAACAATGCCATTGCTAGCTGGGATATCAGGCTGAGTTACTTTAGCGTTGTTGACAGTTATGGTTTTACTAGCACGATCTACTGTAATTTGAACGGGAGTGCCCTCCAGGGTTTTGACTTGTCCAGATGTCAATTGTTGGGAGTTAATCTGTCCGGGTATAACGTGGTAGGCCAAAAGTCTAACTAATTGTTGTTTGTTACTGGGCTGTAAGAGTTTGTCTAGAGTAGCTTTAGGTAAAGCAGAGAAAGCGGCATCACTAGGTGCAAAAACGGTGTAAGGGCCTGGCGCGGTTAATTGTTGAGTTAAGCCTGCGGCTTCTACTGCTCGGATGAGAGTTTTAAACTGTCCCTGAGCCGCTGCTGTTTTTACCAGTTCTGCTAAATTTTGGGTCGGAATGGGAGTTGGTGTGACAGGAGAAGGAATTGTTATGGGAGTTTGGGCAATAGGAGGAGCAGTTGTTACAGGAGTTTGGGCAACGGGAGGGACAGTTGTTGATGTGGGAGTTTCTGTCACAGGTCTAGCGCACGCAGACAGACCAATCAGACTACCTGTGGCAACGATATTGAAAAATACTTTTCCTATTATGCTTTTGCTCGGTTTCATAATTTTTTGTAGAATCCAATTAAATATGCAATTATTGACAATAATTAATAAATTTATAAATATAGTCACTCATCTAATGACATAATTTTTAATATACAAAGATACTATTACTAAAAATCTATTAATCTATTGATTTGTCATCAGTCAAAAGAGGTAGTTTGAATAATATAAATTAGGACATATCTATGAATGGGCAAGGGACGAGATTAGTCTACTCGTAGATATGAAAATTGCTATCAGTCATAAACTTTCCTTTAAATATAGATGAGAATGTAGAAACGAGCAAAAAGTTAATGGGTAATAGGCTTTCTACCTATTACCCATTACCAGTGTCATAAATTATTAAAGTGCTGAGAAAAAATTAAATTAAATATCTAAATCCGTGAAGTTGAGCTTAGAACCATAGGTTTCAATGAATTCTCTTCTAGGTGCAACACGATCGCCCATTAAAATAGTGAAAATGCGATCAGCTTCGGCAGCATCCTCAATTTCAACTTGCTTAAGCTTGCGAGTTTCTGGGTTCATTGTCGTGTCCCAGAGTTGTTGTGGCATCATTTCACCCAAACCTTTGAAGCGTTGGATGGTGTAGTTTGCGTTAGCTGGAAATTTGGCGATTGTTTGGTCTTTTTCGCGATCGCTATAACAATATTCATGATTGCGCCCGCGTTCTACTTTATATAGTGGGGGACAAGCAATATAAATAAAGCCTTGTTCAATGAGCGATCGCTGATACCGATAGAAGAAAGTTAACAACAAAGTGCGGATATGCGCTCCATCTACGTCAGCGTCAGTCATAATCACTATGCGGTGATAGCGCAGTTGGGAAGCATCGAATTCCTCGCCTTTAACACCTAAACCAAGTGCTGTAATTAACGCTTGAACTTCATTATTTTTATAAATTTTCGCGTCATCAGTTTTTTCAATGTTAAGAATTTTACCACGTAAAGGTAAGATAGCTTGAGTGCGGCGATCGCGTCCTTGTTTAGCACTTCCGCCGGCTGAGTCGCCTTCCACGATGAAAATCTCTGATTCGCTTGGGTCACGAGAACTACAATCTGCCAATTTCCCAGGTAATGGAGAAGATTCGAGTACAGATTTACGCCTAACTAATTCCCGCGCATGACGGGCGGCTTCAGCGGCTTTGAAGGCTTGGATAGCTTTATCTAAAATTGCATCAGCAACACCAGGGTGAAATTCTAAGTACTCGGTGAGAACTTCTCCCACTAAAGAATCGACAATACCCCGGACTTCAGTGTTACCCAGTTTGGTTTTGGTTTGTCCTTCAAATTCAGGGTCAGGAACTTTTACAGAAATTACAGCCGTTAAACCTTCGCGCACGTGTTCGCCACTCAGGTTGGGTTCATTCTCTTTAATTTTATTGCGCTTGCGGGCGATCGCATTTAATGTACGAGTCAGAACTGCTTTTAATCCTTCTAAATGCGTACCACCATCTACTGTGCGAATATTGTTAGCAAACCCTAGTACATTATCCGTATAAGCATCGGTACACCACTGTAAAGAAACTTCGACTTGAACGTTATTCCGTTCTCCCTGGACGTAGATAATTTCTTCATGTAGTGGCTGCTTTTCACGGTTCATGTAAGCGATATATTCTTTAATACCACCCTTATATTCGTAGGATTCTACCTTAGGTGTATCGCTTTTGAGTAATTCTAGACGGTGGTCGCTAAAGGTAATTTTGACACCAGCATTCAGATATGCCAATTCCCGGAGGCGACCTGATAAAGTAATATAATCAAACTCAATACTAGTGGTAAAAATTTGGCTATCTGGCTTGAAGCTGACAGAAGTTCCAGTTCTAGCTTCTTTGTAAGGCTTGACTTGCAAATCGGTAACTGGCACGCCTCGTTCATAGCGTTGAGTATGAACTTTTTTATCTCGCCAAACTGTAACTTCTACAATCTCTGATAAAGCATTAACAACAGAAATACCAACTCCGTGCAATCCTCCAGAAACTTTGTACCCACCACCGCCAAACTTACCCCCGGCGTGGAGTACAGTTAACACAGTTTCCAAAGCTGATTTTCCGGTTCGTGAGTGAGTATCTGTGGGAATACCGCGACCATCATCTGTTACAGTTACAGAACCATCAGCGTTGATATCCACCTCTATATGGGTGCAGTAACCTGCCAGAGCCTCATCAATTGAATTGTCCACCACCTCATAAACTAAATGGTGGAGTCCTCGCGGCCCAGTAGTACCGATGTACATTCCTGGTCGTTTGCGGACGGCTTCCAGACCTTCCAGAACTTGAATCTGATCGGCACTGTAACTGCTCGTCATGTAAATTCTCCTGATGCGTGGGGTTTAATTGGCCAAAAGGCAAATAAAAGTAAAAACACTCCAAAATTGTAACACAAAAGCCTTGTTGGCGTCTGTAGGGCATTTTCAAGAGAAGTTTATACAGGGGTTCCAATACCGTCGGCAAGAATAGGATTAGGGGGAAGCAGCGGAAGAAATAACTAATGACTAATGACTAATGACTAATGACTAATGACAAAATTAATTGTAATCTGTGGGGTAACAGCAACAGGTAAGTCAGGGTTGGCTTTGGCTTTAGCAATGCGGTTGGGTTCTGTAATTCTTAGTGCTGATTCCCGTCAAGTTTATCGCGAGTTTGATATTGGTACGGCTAAGCCAACTGTGGCAGAACAAAAATTAGTGCCGCACTACTTAATAGATATCTGCGGCCCGACAGACACGATGACAGTAGCAGACTACCAACAAAAAGCGCAAGCCCTAATTAATTCTCCTCTTGCCTCCCCCGCTTCCCTACTTTTCATGGTTGGGGGTACTGGTCTATACATACGTTCTATTGTCCAAGGAATGAAAATTCCTCCGGTGGCACCGCAAAATGAATTGCGATCGCAACTTGAATCTCTTGGTCAAAATCGACTCTATGCAATGTTACAACAAGTCGATCCTGTTGCCGCACAAAAAATACATGCTCATGATTCTGTGCGAACTTTACGAGCTTTAGAAGTATATTATGTAACTGGATATCCAATTTCAGAACAGCAAGGCGAAAATCTACCAAGTTATCCGATTTTGCAAATTGGGTTGGATTGCAGTGTTGAAAAATTAGGCTATCGTATTCAACAGCGTACTGAGCAAATGATAGCAAATGGTTTAGTTGTTGAAGTTGAATATCTTTGTCAAAAATATGGCGTTGATTTGCCTTTGTTAAATACTTTGGGCTATCAAGAAATCAAGCAATATTTAGCCGGAGATATTTCTTTGAATGAAGCGAAGGATTTAATAGTTTTGCATACGCGACAATTTGCCAAGCGACAACGCACATGGTTTAGATCATATCCACAAATTGAGTGGTTTAATGTAGATGATTCTGATTTATTAGAGAAGGTTTGGCAGCGAATAAATGAGTTTGTTAATTGTACCAATTTGTGAGATTTTTTGGTTTATACAAAGCTACAAAGATACAAATAAAACTTTGCTTCTTTACATGAGTGTTTTACATAGTATCAGGATCAATGCCATAGCTCTTAGCCTTTCTGCTAGAACTTGAGCGCGTTGTTCAGCTTGGGAAGCACGTTCATCTCCAATTGGTAAAACAGTTCCATCTTTATAACACCAACGTAACCAAGTATCCTGTCTACTTTCAAATTCACCTTCCCATAAAGTTAGGCCTAAACCAACTTGTTCTAACCAAGTTTCTTCACTTTCAAAGTAACGTCTTCCCCTAAGTTCATAAATACGTAGTATTTTTTCTTACTGATATTAATATACCGTTCCTTGCTCCCGAAATTGTCCTCTTATACAAAGCCAAAAATCCCAGGTCTAAAGATGAAGATGATTTTCATCGTGTATGTAATTTACTAGATGAAGAACGTCAGGTTTGGCTCAAGCAGGCAATAACGGTGTGTTACCCAGGACACCATTGACTTACAGAACTTCATACTAGTTGAAGATGAGTGCGATCGCACTTAACTCTATATCAAATGCGATCGCTTTTTACTCACTCTTGACTGCTATTCTTGCAACAATGGTAATTGTAGCTATATCAACCAAGCTTAAACATCTACCTTTAACTGTAAAACCTATGCTTACCCAAGATAAAAAACAACACAACTGGAAACCCATTATCAAAGCATTCGAGGCTGTAATTGGCAAAAATGGCGTAGTACAACGCCGCGAGGAACTTATTACCTATGAATGCGATGGTTTAACAGGCTATCGTCAACGTCCGGCTGTGGTAGTGTTACCCAGAACTACAGAACAAGTTGCCGAAGTTGTGAAAATATGCAACCAATATTCTATCCCTTTTATAGCCCGCGGCTCTGGCACTGGTTTATCTGGCGGCGCTTTACCGTTGGAAGATTCAGTTTTAATTGTTACTTCTTTAATGCGGCAAATCCTCAGCATTGATTTGGAAAATCAACGCACAATTGTGCAACCAGGGGTGATTAATAGTTGGGTAACCCAAGCAGTTAGCGGTGCTGGTTTCTACTATGCACCCGATCCTTCGAGTCAAATTATTTGCTCTATTGGCGGGAACATTGCGGAAAATTCTGGTGGGGTACATTGTCTAAAATATGGCGTAACTACTAACCACGTTTTAGGATTAAAAATTGTCAYACCGTTAGGCGAAATTGTTGATTTAGGTGGACAAATTCCAGAAATGCCCGGTTATGATTTAACAGGTGTTTTTGTTGGTTCTGAAGGTACTTTAGGAATAGCTACAGAAATTACTTTGCGAATTCTTAAAAGTGCAGAATCAATTTGTGTACTGTTGGCAGATTTCACTAGTATTGAAGCTGCTGGAGCAACTGTTTCTGACATCATCAGCGCCGGAATTATTCCGGGTGGAATGGAARTGATGGATAACTTTAGTATCAATGCAGTTGAAGATGTTGTTGCAACTAATTGTTATCCCCGCGATGCAACTGCTATTTTACTAATAGAAATTGACGGTTTAGAAGTCGAAGTTGCAGGTAATAAACAGCGAATAACAGAAATTTGTCAAAAGAATGGTGCGCGCAATGTAACTTCTGCTAGCGACCMTGAAACGCGATTGAAATTGTGGAAAGGTCGTAAAGCTGCTTTTGCTGCTGCTGGGCATTTAAGTCCAGATTATTATGTACAAGATGGTGTAATTCCCAGGACTCAGTTACCTTATATACTACATGAAATTGAGGTATTAAGTCAACAATATGGTTATCGGGTTGCTAATGTATTTCACGCTGGAGATGGCAATCTTCATCCATTAATTCTCTATGATAATTCTGTGCATGGAGCATTAGAAAAAGTAGAAGAAATGGGAGGAAAAATTCTCAAGCTTTGTGTCCAAGTCGGTGGTAGTATTTCTGGCGAACATGGCATTGGAGAAGAGAAAAAGTGTTATATGCCACAAATGTTTAGCCAAATTGATTTAGAAACTATGCAATGGATACGGCATGTTTTTAATCCTCAAGGATTAGCAAATCCTGAAAAGATATTCCCGACACCACGGACTTGTGGTGAAGCAGCAAATTCATCGGCTCTCAAGCAATTTGAAGGTGTAGAAAAATTTTAATAAAAGGTTAGGAGTTAGGGGTTCATAAGGTTTGGTTCTCTTTAACAGTTATCAGTTTTGTGTGTTTACTCAAACTCTTCCATAAAAGTTGGTGGTAGGCGTTGGTGTCTCATAACACCAGACAAATACCTGATAACTGTTTATTATTTGCTGATACAAGTATATTCATAATCGAAACAGACTTTGTATTATTTAAATATCTCAGTTTTAATAACTGATTTAATGATTATTTATTCATATATTCCGGAGAACTACAATTTAATTTTGTAGTTATAGATAATGTTGCGATCGCATTGGGTAACGCTAACAAATGAATCAGGTTGCACGTTGTTTTTTTTCTTGCTTATTGTGTTTGGGATTAGTAGTCGTTACAACAGTTTTTTCATATTCTTCAGTTCCAGTTAATTCTCAAAAAACAAGTTATTTAAGTACAGAAATTCGCGGTGTTTGGCTGACTAATGTTGCTAGTGGTGTACTATTTTTACCTTGGGGTATTAATCGCGCTCTCAATCAATTATCATCTCTTAACTTTAATACAATTTATCCTGTAGTTTGGAACCGAGGACATACTTTTTATCAGAGTGCTGTAGCTAAAATGACCACAGGCTCAGATACTCAACCTTTGCTCAAGTTTATGCATGGTGGACAAGATGTTTTAACAAAAATAGTTAGACTCGCTAAAAATAAAGATTTGAGAGTCATCCCCTGGTTTGAATATGGCTTTATGACGCCGCATTATTCAGAATTAGCAAGGCGTTACCCTGACTGGTTGACAATTGGACAAGAAGGTATAAATTCTATTCAAGATACTCCACCAGAAGAAATCAACAATGGTCTGGTGAAAAAGCAAGCTTGGTTAAATCCTTTACATCCACAAGTACAAGAGTTTATTCAAGGACTAATTGTGGAAGTAGTTAGAGATTACGATGTAGATGGTATTCAACTTGATGACCACTTTGGAATGCCTGTACAGTTTGGCTACGATCGCTTCACTGTTGAACTTTATCAGCAAGAACATCAAGATAAAAGTCCCCCAAACGATCCTTTTAACCCAGAATGGATGCGTTGGCGAGCAGACAAAATTACTGATTTCATGGCAGAAATTTATCAAGCTGTCAAAGCAGTTAAACCCGAAGTCAAAATATCTTTGTCTCCCAACTACCAAGCTTTCGCCTATAAATACTATTTGCAAGACTGGGAAAATTGGGTAAAAAAAGGTTTAGTCGATGAGTTAATTTTGCAGGTATATCGAAGTGACAAAAACTCTTTTATCGCTCAACTCGAACAACCTTCTGTGAAATTAGCTCAAAGTCTAATTCCAGTGGGAATTGGTATCTTAACAGGAACGGTGCGTAATCCAGTAAAAATTACCCAAATTAAAGCACAGGTTCAAACAGTACGCGATCGCAATTTTGACGGTATCTCCTTTTTTTACTGGGAAAGTCTGTGGGGTTACATCGTACCCGAATCACCCCAACAGCGACGCAAAGCTTTTCTTGATATCTTTAATGCTAAAACTGTCAGATTATTACAACCAAAGAAACTTTGATCCCGAGATTGGGCATTGAGCTTGCGAGTCCTGAGTTAGGAGCCTTGCCACAAACCTTTGTGTTGCTTTGTTTAGGAGTTAGCAATTAGAAATTCTCCCCTAAAGCCCCGTATCTTTCCAGTCTCTATTTCTTACTCCCCTCCATGCCATTCGTGCTTAAAAATACCAAATTTAACTTTACGTTTCTCTGGACTTTAGCTACTTTTGGCGGTTTTTTGTTGAGTTTACTGTTAATAGAAGTCGGTGAAAAGCCTGATATTGGAGTATTAGAAGCAGCTATCGGTGGATTTGCGATCGCACTTCCTCAAAGTTGTCTTCTCAAACCTATATATTATATTAAGTGGATTTTGTCAAGTTTTTTGGGTTGGAGTATCATTACTGCCATCGGTATTGGTGGCTTGGGTTGGATTGTACCTAGCAATGAGTTTCTTCCCCAGAGAATTCTCTCCGGGGCAATTTATGGAGGACTCGGCGGCTTAGGCATTGGATTGACGCAATGCTTAGCAATTTCCCAACCGTTCTCTGTAGTGTGGCGATGGATGTTTGTCTCTTCAACAAGTTGGGCGATTGCTATTCCTTTGGGTTCTATTGTCGGAACTATCTTACGCCTCTTAACTCAATTATTCTTAGGCGAAGTCATTGGATTAGCTGTCACTTGGTTACTAGTTGGTATCCTCACTGGAATTAATGCTCACAAATTGCGATTATCAATCGGTAGTGGGGACTAGAAAATTCTTTTAACTACTAATACTCAACAAATTTAAGTCGGAAGTCGGAAGTGAAAATGGTCTGATGCCCCTAAATTTATCTGTGGAAAATCAATAAAAAACTTTGTCGAGATACATAGTGCAAGACAAAAAGCGTTAATTGATCAATCCCCTAACTTTAGTTATGGGGTATTACTTCCAACTACATATTTCCTTGTGCTGAATCCCCAGTAGCCAGTTCCCAATCTCTAATATTACAAATTGTAAATTTTATTGATAAAACTTGATGATTCTACCTAAGTATATGCAACAATTCGGAAAAACTGTTCAAAATCAGCAACTTTTCTGACCTAAAAATGCATTTTAGCCTTAAAAAAGCAGGATTTGTTAAGCTGACTCCGATTAGATTTCTCAAACTCCCGAATCACAACTAAAGAAAGCTCCAAAATTACATGAGCAACGGCTGACAATAATTTTGCTTTAGGCGCTAAAGTGCATTTACTACAGGCATAACTACAAGAGAGTGCCTATATGAGTCAGTAATACCAGACAGGGACTCTCGCATGAATATAAATCCAACCGAATCAACTATAGAGTTGACAGAATTATCACCTCCTCAGATTCTCTTCGGCACAGAAGTAGATAAAAAAAGTAGTAGCGAGCAGTTTCTACTGAGCATGTACGATTCTGTGCAAGCATCAATATTTGTAGTGGATGTGCTAGAGGACGGGGATTTTCGATATGTAGCATTAAATCCCACTCATGAGCGCTGGATAGGTATTCGCTCGAACGACCTCCGGGGCAAAAAACCAGAGGATATTCTCTCGCCCATTGATGCTACTAAAGTGCGTCAACATTATGCTGAGTGCGTGGTATTCGGCAAAACTATTTCTTACGAACAATGTTTGCAATTTCAGGGAGTTCCTACTTGGTGGAGTACAACTTTAACTCCATTACGTGATGCTAACTGCAAGATTTATCGATTGATTGGTACTAGTAGCAATATTACTCCTGTTAAGGAAGCAGAACAAGCAGTTGAACTCCAAATACAACAACAGCAACTTTTAGAAGCGATCGCGAAGCAGATTCATCAATCTGTAAAATTAGAGAGAATTCTCCATCAGATAACACAAGAACTGCGGCAGTTTTTAAAGAGCGATCGCGTTTTAATTTATCGATTTGATGCTGACAGTAGTGGAGTAGTCATTGCCGAATCAACTGTGGCAAATAACGAGCCACTGTTAGGAAAAAATCTCACCGATCCCTGCTTCAGTAGGAAATATCGAGAACACTCTAGTCTGGGTTACATTCAAGTTATTGAAGATATTCACACATCTGGATTACATCCTTGCTATATAGATTTCCTTACATCTTTGCAGGTGAGAGCGAATTTAGTCGTGCCAATTTTCTTCAAACATGATGTCTGGGGGCTGTTGATTGCCCAGCATTGCCACCAACCGCGTCAATGGCAGCAAATAGAAATTGACTTACTCAAGCGGCTAGCAACTCAAATTAGCATTGCTGTTCAACAAACAGAACTTCATCAGCAGCTAGAGGATTTCAAAGCCAAGATGGAGTTGGATCGACAAAAGCATACAAATCAGTTGCAGCAGGTGCGAAACTTTGACGCCTTAGTGCGACAGATGACAGAACAAATCCGCGACAGTTTTGATGAAAGCCAGGTGTTGCAAACAGTTACTCAGGAATTAGTACAGTTACTTAACCTTGACCGTTGCCAAATCGAACTTTATAGCACCTGTCAAACCCAGGTAAAAATTACTTACGAGTACACCACTAACTTGCCCCAGTGCTTGGGATTAACCAGACAAATTGCAGACCTTCCCGAAGTTTATCAGCCACTATTGCAAAAACAACCTTTACAATTTTTAGAAATTGTACCTGGATGGCAACCAAAATTGCTGGTTATTGCTCAGATGGCTTGTCCAATTTTTGATACTCAAGGAATTTTGGGGAATATTTGGTTGACCAGACCAACACAAGAAGCCTTTGATGAATTTGAAGTCGGGCTAATGCAGCAGATTGCAAATGAATGTGCGATCGCTATTCGTCAAGGGCAACTTTACCAAAAAACCCAAGCACAGGTAAAAGAATTAGAAAAACGCGAACAAGTAAAAAATAAATTTCTGAGAACTTTGTCTCAAGAACTGCGGACACCAATAACAAGCATCAGTCTCGCTGCCCAAACTCTCGAAAGTATCCTTGCAACAGAAGAAATATTAGATATAGAAATAGTTCCGCAGCTTTTACAGATTTTGCATAATGAGTGTGGGCGAGAAAGCAAGTTAATTAACGACCTACTCACACTCACATCTCTAGAAGCTGAACCTAATCCGCCAACTTTAATTGCCATTGACTTACAAACTTGGCTGCATCCCATTATTGAAACTTTTCGAGATGTTACCAATTGCCAGCGCCAGCATTTAAACCTAATTATTGAGAATACACTCCCGCTTTTAGAGACAGATATCACAGATCTAGAGCGGATTGTTACCGAACTGCTCAACCATGCCTGTAAATACACCCCACCAGGCGAATCGATTACAGTTTCGGCTGAACTGACAGACGAAGTAGTAGAACTTAGAATTACCAACTCTGGAATCGAACTTTCCAGCAACGAATTGTCACGGATTTTTGAGCCTTTTTATCACTTTTCTCAACACGATGCTTGGAAACATAGCGGCACCGGACTTGAATTAGCATTAGTGCAGAAAATGGTTAGACATTTAGGCGGCTCGATTACTGTAAAGAGTGGAGCAGGTCAAACCATGTTCGCCGTCAAATTTCCCCTTTAAATTATTTTTTTGGGCTGTTGAGTGGCAAATTTATAAGAAGTTTGCTATAGTTGTTCTTTGTGTGGGTGACTAGCTCAACGGTAGAGCATCGGACTCTTAATCCGCTGGTTCTGAGTTCGAATCTCAGGTCACCCATTTCCACCTATAAAAACTTTCTTTCAGTATTTAGGGTTTAATCTGGTAATGGTGGTAATGGTGCGGGCAAATTTTGAATTAATTTTACCGATTTTGGTTTAGGATTTTTCCACTTGAACTTATCTAAACCTTTAGGACTGAAGTCATCACCGAGATTTTTCTTACTTTTATAAGGAAAAGTTTCCAGTATAACAAATATACTGGATCATTTTTTTAGCTATTATTGACTATCTTGCTACTGGTAAATTGTCAGTATTTTTAACCATTCGGTGCGTTATTTGAAATCTTTAGCTTCTGTTACTAATTCTGTGTATTTATCCAAACGATTATTGTTACACTATCTCCATTATGGATTTGTACCCTTAGTAGCCTAATTCATCTCCCAACTATGCAACACCAATTGTTTTATAGAGATAAAAAAGCAGCCAGCTAGCCTGTTTTTAACCCCTCGACATGAGTCGTGGGGTAATAACCACAAATTACGAATTATGTTGTCGCTTCACTTGTTTCAACAATATCTAATTTCAACTAGAAATTAAACCTTAGAACGGTCAGTTAAAATCTCATAACCAGTCTCCGTCACCAACACCGTATGCTCAAACTGAGCCGACAAAGCATTATCCACAGTCACAGCTGTCCAACGGTCTGATAATGTCCGTGTATGTCTAGAACCAGCATTTACAATTGGCTCAATTGCCAGGGTCATTCCTGCACGAAGTTTAACATTTGGCAGTTCGCGGGTACGAAAGTTGAATACTGAAGGTTCTTCATGCAAGTTTCTACCTACACCATGTCCAGTAAACTCTTCAACGATACTAAAGCCATTAGCTTTCACATGGTCTTCAATCGGCCCTGCTAAGTCAAGCAAATATACACCAGCCTTAACTTGTTCAATGCCTTTATATAAAGCTTCTTCAGCGACGCGAATTAATTTAGCAGCTAGTGGGGTCACTTCTCCAACAGCAATTGTAATGCAAGAATCACCATGAAAGCCTTGATAATAAGCACCTGTATCAACTTTTAATACATCTCCAGGACGAATTACTTTCTTGGAACTAGGAATACCATGTACTACTTCATTATTGATGCTAGAGCAGATAGAACCTGGAAAACCATGATATCCTTTAAAACTCGGTGTTGCACCCATTTCACGGATGCGTTTTTCCGCATAAGCATCCAAGTCAGCTGTAGTCATTCCTGGCTTTACTAGCTCAGAAATCTCTTTGAGCACAGTTGCTACAATTGTTGCTGATTGCCGCATAATTTCAATTTCACGCAGCGATTTAATTTCAATTCCTCGACGTTGTTTTTTTGCAGGTGCAGGCTGACTTGGCTGAGAAAGCAAATTAGTGAAAATGTTCATGGTAAATTAATAATTACTAGCGCTTTGCAGCTTAAGCATGAATGTCTTTCTAGGTTAATTGACAAATAATATCTATATTTAAATTAGCTTATTTTAACCACACACTCTGCTAACTAATTTGTGAATCTGTTTTGGGGTCAATTCTTGCACATTAGAGAAAATGATCGCAGCTCCAGCTTTTAACAGAGTTTCACCATATGCATCACCCCGCGCTGCTGTTTCTTGCACATGGGGCGGTAAAACCCCGACACCAATCCAATTGTGAGTAGAATCTAAACTCCGTGCTTTCTCAACAGTATACATGTCTGCTACTGTATCCCCTACATATATGATCACTGATTTTTGCTCAATTTCATTTTCTAATTGACTAACTGTAGCAAAAAGCCCAGTAGGGTCGGGTTTACCTGGTGCATCCTCCATCGCAATCAATACCGGAGATTGCAAGCCCAAGCGTTTTTCTAAGACATAGTTAGCCGAAACGCGAGTTGCACCACTGAAAAATCCCCAAGCAATCCCAGCTTGAGTAAGTTCCTCTAAATAACTAGGTTGTAATAATAAGGGTTCATTACAAATATATCCCGTCAAATTGTTGGGGTCTGAGCCTCGATAACGCGATTGGAAAAAAGCAATGATCCCATTGTAATCTAGTTGCAATTGCTCGTCGGTCTGTCCTTGAGCGCTAAAGTAGCGGTAAATTAATTCCTGGGATGCTTCCCAGTCGTTATTCCACACACCTTCCGATTTTAGTTGGTCAATATCTAAGGGTGTGGGGCGATATGCATTATTTGTAAAGTATTCTACAGTATCGGCGATCGCTCGGCGATAGGAACCACTGACATCGCGCACCACACCATCAATGTCGAAAACAACAACCGCTTTTGTAGAAGTTTCTTGAGTCATGGGCTATGAAGCAAAAGAGTTTTAGATCATAATAAAGCTTTCTATTAGGACTCAGGTAAGAAATTGGATGTCATTTGTGATTGGGAGTGCTGAGTTAAAAGTTGCATCCCTGTCCTCCCCATCTCCTCATCTCCCTTACCCCCAATCTCTATTTGGTCATTGATAGGGTATTGCGTTAGAATAAGCGATCGCTATCCTAATTAAGTAATGCCCGGAGATTCCCGGAGGTGTGATTGACCAAGTTTATTTTGAAAATTCTGTGGTTAGACGAAAACGTMGCTCTAGCAGTCGATCAAATTGTCGGCAAAGGCACAAGTCCTTTGACCAAGTACTTTTTCTGGCCGAGAAATGATGCCTGGGAAGAGTTAAAGAAGGAACTCGAATCCAAACACTGGATTACTGATTTGGATCGCGTGGAGTTGCTTAACAAAGCAACGGAAGTGATAAATTACTGGCAAGAAGAAGGCAGAAACCGCCCAATGGCAGAAGCTCAGTTGAAATTTCCGGAAGTTGCCTTCACAGGTAGCGCTTGATATTCCAAATTAACTCTGATGCTATTCTACAAGCTGCCAGAGTTTGATAGTCTTGTCTTTGCTGCCAGTTGCAATCAGTTGTCCTTGGCTGACAGCAACGGCTGACACCGAGTCTGTATGACTAGAAAGAGTCACAATTTCTTCTGTTGTACTTACTCTCCAGAGTTTAACTGTCTTGTCCCAACTTGCACTAATCAGGGTTTCGCCATCGGCAGTGAAAGCTACACCTACTACAGACCAGGAATGGCCCACAAGTGTACTAATTAGCTGACCAGTGTTCACTTCCCACAATTTAATAGTATTATCATCGCTACCCGTCGCCAAAATTTTTCCATCGGGACTAAAAGCGACTGTCAAAACTGCCCATGTATGACCTGAAAGGATGCCTAACAAGGTATAGCATGGGCAGTTTTTCAATTTTTGGCAACTTATCTGCCAGAGGCGAATTGTTCTGTCATAACTAGCGCTGGCCAGAATCTGCCCTTGGGGACTAAACGCCACTGAACTTACGTGTAATTGGTGTCCAGCTAAAGTACAAATTTGGACGCCAGTACTTACGTTCCAGAGTTTGACTGTCTTATCCCAGCTACCACTAGCAAGAATCTCACCATCAGGACTGAAAGCAACTGATTTCACAGCGTGTGAGTGTCCTAACAAGGTATAGATTTCTGTTAAGGTCTCCATCTGCCACAATTTGATAGTTTTATCATCGCTAGCACTTGCCAAAATTTTGCCATTCGGACTAAAAGCAACTGATTTTACAGCTTGGCAATGTCCCGATAAGCTAGCTAAGACTTTCTGAGTATTTAAATTCCACAAATTGATATTTTTTTGATCATTAGTACTAGCTAAAATGTTACCTTGAGCAGAAAATGCAAGAGCATTTATACTGCTCAACATTGCAGAATGTCCAGTTAGGGTATGCGAGTATTGCCAAGGAAAATTTTGACTGACAATTTTTGACTTTTGACTTTTGACTTCCATACCCATTGCTTCTATGACTTCATTAGCTGATTGAAACCGCTGGCTAACAATATTTTGTAGTAACTGGTCAAGGATTTTTCCCAAACGTAAATGCTTTGTGTCTTGTTGCTTATGACCTTTATTAATCAAGTAATCTCGCCAAACCCAGCAACTATTTGCAATATCAAATAAATCAAAAGGAGAAATGTGGGTAAGTAGATAAATGCAAGTCACACCCAGACTATAAAGGTCACTAGCAAAAACAGCTTTTCCTGTTGTTTGCTCTGGTGCAGCATATTCTGGACTACCGATACTGTTTTCAGTTGTTAAGCAATCAACTTCTGTGACAATTTTAGCAGCGCTAAAATCAACTATGACTAGATTTGCTTCACCTTTGGGGTTAGGGGGAATTCTACGGATAATATTTTTAGGTTTAATATTGCGGTGGATGATGTGGCGATCGCTAATGAACTGTAAAACTGGTAATAAATCCGCTAAAATTTGCCAAACCTGAGTTTCATTAAAAACACCCTCCTCTTCAACCACCTGAGCTAAATTTGTACCTACAACAAATTCCTGCACCAAATAAAAGTACTGTTCTTGCTGAAAATAACTCAATAAAGCCGGAATTTGGGGATGCTTTCCTAATTCTTGTTGCTGTTGCGCCTTTTGCTCAAAACTTTTCAATGTTTCGTATAATAATTCTTGAACCACGCAAGGAATTGGTGGAAACTGACCTTCATCAACAGCTAGGAAGGTTTTGCCCAATCCCCCTTTACCAATTCGTTTAATTAAACGATAACGTCCTTGTAAAAGCAAAATTTTCCTGCTACTTACGGCGTGGGTAATCTTACAACTATTAGAACTGCACTTATATAAAAGACTGATAACAAATAAATTATCCTAAATTATTTGTACGTCTGTAGGGGTACAAAACCTTGCATCCTAATGATAGGATATTTTTTTTAACTGCGAGTTCGTGAGTAAATTTAACTATATTATTTAATAATAAATATTCTTAATAACACTCTATATAAATAAGTATATTACATTAATGCTAGCTTAGATGCTTTGTATCTGTAATCTTGCTATTGTGGAGATTATCTGCTCAATTTGAGGTTCTCAAGTATTGACAAATAATTTTTACAAGACTTAATATTTTGCAAGGATGTGTAATTTAGGTTAACTACTGCACAGAAATTCTTTCCCAATGAGTAGAATGACAAATACAACGACGCAACTATTTTATGAATTAGTTACCCTAGAACTGTGACTTAATGTTTTCAGTCCTAACTTATTTAAGTATTTTGCCTCACAGGCATACCAGTCAAAACCACACCAAATCCTTCATTAAGAGCTCCCACAAATCATAATGGCTGTGATTGAGAAAAAAAGAACTCGCGATCTGCCCCAAATTAACGAACGAATTCGCTTCCCAAAAATTCGGGTCATTGACACTGATGGTGGTCAATTAGGAATTATGGTTCCCCAAGAAGCACTACAACTAGCAGAGGAAAAAGAATTAGATTTAGTGCTACTTAGTGACAAAGCTGACCCGCCAGTTTGTCGAATTATGGACTACGGGAAATACAAGTTTGAACAGGAGAAAAAGGCGCGGGAAGCCCGTAAAAAGCAGCACACGGCTGATGTCAAAGAAGTTAAGATGCGCTACAAAATAGAAGAACACGACTACAACGTGCGTGTCAAGCAAGCAGAGCGCTTTTTGAAAGATGGTGATAAAGTCAAAGCGACTGTGATGTTTCGGGGCCGAGAAATTCAACATAGTGACCTCGCAGAAGATTTGCTCAAACGTATGGCAACAGATTTAGAGCCGTTTGGTGAGGTTCAGCAAGCGCCCAAAAAAGAAGGGCGGAATATGATGATGCTTCTCTCACCCAAAAAATAATCCTCTTACTTTTTAATAGATAAAAAAGAAAATCCCTTGGTTTGAAGCCAGGGGATTTTTTCATTATTCGTTTATATATACTCTTACTTACAAGTAAATATACTTTTTATCCGTAAAGATATACAGCTGTATGCTTCTACAGGCGATCTAAATGTTGTAAGTATTCTTGTCAATAGTATCAACTCGTATAAATTTATCTCAAATAGATAATCCTGAAGGCTGAGTGGGAAAGATAATATTCAGTTGCTCAGGCTTATGTGCTAGGGGATGGGAGATGAACAGACACAAACACGGGAGACGCTTTTAAAGAATTCTCCGTGTCTCCACGTCACCGTATCCCTATGTCCTCTTTCTCATTTCGCGGTGATATTACCAGAAACTAAAACTGTATGGAACTGAAAAATCACTGGTTCGCTGCAAATAGAGTTGCTTTACCACGACTCCTACAGTGCGTGAATCTCCGACCAGAGGAGAGCGAACGAACTCAAATCATGTTCTTATTTTATACAACTATCTCTGTAGGGTTGCGGTGGGCAGAAGACAGTACAGTGGCGCTATTTTTGGGTGAATATGAGACAAATTTACTACCTTGGATGTATATTGCCAGTGCAATAATAAGTACTGGACTGGTTTTTCTATATTCTTGGCTGCAAAAGATTTTTCCTTTACGCCAGGTGATTGTGGCGATCGCACCTTGTATGGTGATGCCATTAATTTTATTAGTTTTATTACGTTGGGGAATCCATGTTTCTTACCTAGCAGTGATTTTGGTCTTTCTACTGCGGCTGTGGGTAGATGCATTTTATGTGCTTAATGACCTCAATACCTCCATTGTCGCCAACCAAATATTTAATATTCGGGAAATTAAGCGCACTTACCCACTGGTTAGTAGTGGTCTATTAGTAGCAGATGTTATCAGTGGTTTTAGTTTGCCTTGGTTAGTGCAGTACGCCAGACTAAATAAAGTAATTCTCATTGCCTGTGTGGTGATTTTATTGGGATCGGGGATTTTATTTTATTTAACTCATCAGTATCGAGCAGCTTTTCCGGAAACTCCACAAATCATAATTTCTCAAGAACAAGCTTCACGAGAGCGTTTCCTGATCAGTCCTTTGAAGCGCTATGTTTGGCAGTTGTTCGCCTTTGTTGGTCTGTTGCAGGTTATTGGGTTATTAGTAGATTTTCAATATCTGCGCGAACTCCAATCGAATTTGGATGGCCGAGAACTTGCTAGTTTCTTAGGTCTATTTGGTGGCATGTTGGGATTGTGTGAGTTACTGATCCAGTGGTTCATTTCTAGCCGACTAATTGAACGAATGGGAGTATTTTTCACTGCTACACTTTTGCCAATCACTGTCGGCTTTTTACTACCAGGGGTGCTGCTATTTTTGTATTTAATTCCAGCGATCCAATCGCAAAGCTTTTTTTGGGGTTTAGTAATTGTCAAATTCTGTGACGAAGTTCTGCGCTACACCTTTGTGATCAGTAGCGGTCCCATACTATATCAACCGATTCCAGAGGGAATTCGCAGCCGGATGCAGACTTTATCTGGGGGAACCGCCGAAGCGATCGCTACAGGGTTGACAGGATTAGTAATTTTTATCACTTTATTATTTTCTAAGCAATTTGTACCTCCACTATTACAAAAATGGGTGTTAGTAGCAGAAACAATGCTGATAGCTGGCACCTGTTTAAAAGTAGTTTGGGAATTGCGATCGCGTTATGTTGACTTGCTAGTTTTAAGCGTGGCACGAGGTCAATTAAGTGCAACGAATGTAGGCTTACGATTCTTCAAGCAGGGTGTAGTCAAGGCATTAGCTGAAAAAGGCAACGAAGCAGATAAACGCTCTTGCATTGAACTTTTAGCCCAAATTGATTCTCAAGGAGCTGCGGAGGTTTTAGCGCCTCTATTAGTCAAGTTAACCCCAGATTTGCAGTGCCAAAGTTTGGAAGTGATGTTGGTGGGAGGTGCAAATCCCCTTTATTTACCCGCCATCCGTCCTTTGTTAGAACAACCCCAAGAAACTAACCCCGAAGTTTTTGCCTTAGCGCTGCGCTACATTTGGCTAGCTGAACCGAATCCTAATTTAAGCCTGCTTGAAGAATACTTGCACTCCCGGCATAACTCACTCATCCGCGCTACCGCCGCTGCTTTAATCTTACGCCAAGGAACCCCCATGCAAAAGGTAGCAGCTACTAAAACTATGCGCCGGATGCTGACCCATAAACAAGAACGAGAACGGATAAATGGAGTTAAAGCGCTCACAGAAGCAGTCTATTTGCAGGCGTTACGAATTCACATCCCAAATTTGTTACAAGATGAATCGTTGCGGGTGCGCTGTGCGGTACTGGAAATGATTGCAGCAACCCATTTAGAGGAGTATTATTCAGCACTCATAGCTGCACTTTATTACAAGTCAACCCGCACAACAGCCATGTTAGCCCTAGTGCGACTGGAAAACGAAGCGTTAGAGATGTTATTGAGATTAGCTACCAATATTTATAAACCTGAAGTAGTACGAATGTATGCTTGGCGTACCATTGCCCAAATTGCTACCCAGCAAGCAATGGAAGCTTTATGGGAAAACTTGGAAATATCTTGTGGTACTACTAGGGATCATATTCTTCAGAGCTTATTAAAAATACATAAACAACCAGGAGTTAGAGGTTTAGCAGATCGGTTTTATGAAAGTCGAGTAGAAAATTTAATTCACCAGGAATTACGTTTTTTAGGTGAAATTTATGCTGCTCATATAGACTTTCAAACTGTAGACAAACAAGAAAATTATCAATCGAGTGAGAGAGTTTTGATTGTCTTAGAGTTACTGCAACGCTCGCTTCGAGAATTAGAATTAGATGTCAAAGAACGATTACTATTACTATTAAGGCTGCTTTATTCGCCAGAAAAGATGCAAGCAGCAGCATTTAATTTACGATCGCTCTCAGTGGTAAACTTGGCGCGGGGGTTAGAAATCTTAGAACATACTGTAACTTTGTCTTCAAAGTCTTTATTGCTAAATATTTTAGATAACCGACCAGAGCCAGAAAAATTGCAACATCTTATAGAAGCCAAGATTATAGAATATCAAAATATACTAGTTAGCGATCGCCTCCATAGATTACTGATGTTGGATAATTTGCTTTCTGACTGGTGTCTAGCTTGCTGTTTTCATTTTGCTCAAGTTGCTCGTATCCAACTCACAAGTTCTGAGATTTTAGCCAGTTTACGCCATCCAACTGGCTTTGTTCGAGAAGCGGCGATCGCATACTTGCATTTGGTTTCACATCGCGTTCTCCAGCAAATTCTACCCCAACTTCAAAAAGATCCACATCCTTTAGTGGCTGCTCAAGTTAAAGAGTTACTCAAAAAATATCATAAAAATTACAATTAAAAAACTCTGTTGGAATTTGTCACAAGTAATATCATGTCTGGTCAATGACTTGTGATATGTCCGAAGCGAGTATAACGTAGTAGAACAAAGCAATCACAAAATGTTTAGAGACGCTTGACTTCGTACCCTACTGCAAAGCAGCGCCAACGCAATTGATTTGTGTTTAATCGGATATCATAATAAAAATTAAATTTGACATTTAAAGCGCTTCTTCGAGCAACTATGGGCTGATTGCCTATTGGCTGACAGTAACAAATCAGTTCAAGCATCAAAGTGGATTGTTATACCTTGATTCCTTGTTAGCTTAGAGAGTAAAGTAACAAGTTAAAGAGCATTAGAAACATTCATGTATGTATTAATAGGTGGAGCAGGCTTAGTGGGGCTAAGTCTAGCCCAGAAATTGATAGAACTGGGGCATACTGTTGCCGTTATTGATATCGATCCTACTGCTTGTCGGTATGCACGCGAACAAGTGGGAGCAATGGCTTTTGAAGGAAGTGCTGTCAGTACAGAAGTATTGTTAGAAGCTGGGATTCGCAAAGCCAGTTCTTTGGCTGCTGTTCTCCGCAGTGATGCTTTAAACTTGGCAATGTTGACTCTTGCTAAACATTACGGGGTTCCTCATATTTTAAGTCGGATGCGCCACCCTGATTTTGCTCAACCGCTGCGTCTGGCCGGAGCCAACCATATCATCAGTACTGTTGAACTAGCTGTTTCAACAATGGTAAATGCTATTGAGTATCCGCAAGTAGAATCAATGATGCATTTTGAGCAGGGACAGATAGAGGTGCTAAAACTTTCTATCCCGAATAATTGCTATGTTGTTGGTCGTAGCGTTGCCGAAATTGCTCAAGATTCTCGGTTTCCGACTGGCTCGCTAATTATTGGCTATCAACCTCATCCCCATGAAAATTTGATGATTCCTAATGGGAGTACAGTACTGGAACCTGATTCAACTGTCCTGATTGTGACTAAACCAGGATGTTTACACCAAGTCATTGATTTTATTGAAGGCTGTAATACTAATCTGTAAGCTTATGTCCAGCCCTGCTTGTTTCAAGAAACTCTGCTCTTAAAAAGCAGGGGGAACACTTTCTTCAATGCCTAATAAGCGCCTGCTACATCGTTTTAGACTTGATATTACATAGGATTTAGGGACTGATAAATAAAAAATATCCCACTGCTCACAGTCATCAGTCATCACAGGGCAAACGGAATAATTTATTTGTTGGAGTTCCCTTGGCTAAGCCTCGAGTTTTTCAGTCTGCTGGGGGTATGTAAACGCTAAGTGAAAATTTTTTCTCAAATGACTTTACAAAACGCAATATACGTTTTAAGATATGTAACAAGGTAGTCAAACCTACCTAATTCATTCATAAACAAACAACCGCACTTATAAAGCAATGACAGCAACCATTCAACGCGCTCGTAGCGCCAACGTCTGGGAGCGGTTTGCAAGCTGGATAACCAGCACCAACAACCGCCTCTACATCGGCTGGTTCGGAGTATTAATGATACCCACCCTGCTAGCCGCCACCGCTTGTTTCGTAATCGCCTTCATCGCCGCACCACCAGTAGACATCGATGGCATCCGCGAACCAGTAGCAGGTTCCTTACTTTACGGAAACAACATCATCTCCGGAGCAGTAGTACCTTCGTCAAACGCCATTG
>NZ_SZNH01000078.1 GCF_005869855.1 Nostoc sp. PA-18-2419
CCCCCTGCCCCCTGCCCCCATACCCTCCTCCACTTCTAAGTCAACGGCCCCCTGCCCCCTGCCCCCATACCCTCCTCCACTTCTAAGTCAACGGGATTTTGCAAGACATCATCAAGACGATTTAAGTCGGCTTCTAAATCTTGAAGTGTACTGCCGAAATTGACGAGGCTATTAACTGGCTCTAAGAAGCTCAGTGTTAAACTTTGGTAGGCGACGAGCATCCCAATACTGAGATTGCCGTTCATTACCTGTAACCCACCAACCAGCAGAATAGAAGCTGTGGTTAAAGCTGTCAAAATTGTGGGTAATGCGCTGAGAATTTGAGTTTGTAAATCTAATTCTTGTTGGGCGTTGAGTGCTTTAGCGTAATAACCAGCAAACCGAGCAAATAAATCTGACTCTAGCCCAGAAGCTTTGATGGTTTCTATGGTTTGGATGCCACTAACCGTTACACCACCGACTTTGCCATATTCCTGAGCCAGTCGCATATTCGCATCAACACGAGTTTGCGATAAAAATAGCAGGGCAAAGATATTGATGGCAGCAAAACCAACTGCGATCGCACTCAACAATTGGTCATACTGAATCATAATCAGCAAATAAAAGACCATCATCACTGCATCAATAATTGTAGTTGCCAAAGGTCCTGAGAGTCTTTGTGCTACCCGGTCATTAAGTTGCATCCGGCTACTAATTTCTCCTGCATAGCGCTGGTCATAGAACCCAATAGGCAATCGTAAAATATGCCAGAGAAACTGTCCTGAGGTGCTAACTGATAACTTCACCATCAATCGCCGCAGGTAAGTAAGCCGCAATCTGGCAAGAAATGCCCGCAAGATTGCAGTTATGCCCATTCCTAATAACAAGGGTCGTAGCCACTGCTGTCGGTCTTGGACTAAAATCTCATCGATAAACACTTGGGAAAAGGCTGGTACTGCTAACCGAGGTAGAGTTAACAGTAACCCTGCCAGCAAGCAAAATATAATAGTTCCGCGTGAGTTTTGTAAGCGGGTAGTTAAAGCTGAAATAACCTGATTTTTTTTCCCTTCTTTCTGGAAGTCCGCGCCAGGTTCCATTATCAGAACAACACCAGTGTAGGCGCGGTCGAACTCTTCCCAACTAACTGTTCTCCGACCACTAGCAGGATCGTTGAGATAGACGCGTTTTTTGCTGTATCCTTCTACTACAAGAAAATGGTTAAAATTCCAAAAGGCAATGTAGGGGAGACGCGTAGTTGTCACCTTTGCCAGAGATACTTTTAAACCTTTAGCATTGAGTCCATAGTTTTTAGCAGCTTTGATGATATTAAAAGCTTTGCTCCCATCCCGTGAAACACCGCATTCTTCACGCAGTTTAGCCAGTGGCACAATCCGACCGTAATAACTAAGGATTATTCCTAAAGCAGCTGCACCACATTCGACCGCTTCCATTTGCAAAAGTGTAGAAGTGCGGACACGATATGGTTTAAATTTGGGGACTGAGGACTGGGGATTGGGCATTGGGGACTGGGGCATTGGGGATTGAGGAGTTAAAACTGGGAGCTTCGCAATGCAAATTTACTAAGATCATAGATTGTCATTGCAAATGAAGCGTTCGCCCTTAGCATTCCCATAGGGTAGCGGAATCAAGCAATCGAAAGCCATTGCTTGGCTGCTTTTGATTTTGCTCGCAATGACAAAATATGTATTTACACATTTGGGATGCTTCGTTAAAACTTGAATGTTGAGCTTCTGAAGGTGAACGTTGAGCTTCTGAGGGTGAAAGTTGAGCTTCTGAAGGTGAATGTTGAGCTTCTGAGGGTGAAAGTTGAGCTTCTGAAGGTGAAAGTTGAGCTTCTGAAGGTGAATGTTGAGCTTTTGAAGGTGAATGTTGAGCTTCTGAGGGTGAAAGTTGAGCTTCTGAAGGTGAATGTTGAGCTTCTGAAGGTGAAACTTAAAGTTTTAACTCCCCCTTTGTCTTACCTAGTCCCCAATTCCCAATTTAATAAACTCCAGTCCATGAGCGTAACATCGGAATAATGTAAGAAATAGGTGCTTTTTCTCCAACTTTGACTTGAACAGAAGTGGTTGTGCCAGAAGATATTTTTACGTCTCCTCCATCAGAAGATGACCATTTGTAGCCACTAACTGATGTAGGATTTTCTTCTAGTTCCACAAGAGCTTGTACCTTTCCTTCACCTTTACCTGCAAGAGAAGCGGCAATTTCTTTGTTACCAATTAACGCTGTAATATCTTGTGTAGTTACTGGAAAAGAAGAGATATTTGCAACGGTTCCGACAATGCCACCTTCGCGTTCGCGTTTGGCAAAGCTGGGAGTCACTTGTACACCCATCCCTGGCTTGATTTGCTTACCATCTTTATTCGCGAAGTAAACAAGACTCATCAGTTTTGAATTTGGCTGTTCAGCTTCGATTGACCCCAAGCGACTACCTGGATTCATCATTTGACCGGGGACAACACTTAATTCGAGAATGTGACCATTATATTTGCTGATGATTCTACTTTCTTGAGATAATTGCAATTCTAATTGAGCAATTCGGCGTTTTACTTCTCGAATTTGATTGGCTTTGTCAATTGTTTGCTTTAAGTCTTGTTCTTGTAATTTCGTATTTTGAGTATTCAGGTCTTTAATTTTGGTTTTAATTTCGTCAACTTTGTTAAGATTCTCTAGATATTCTCGTTGTGTAGTGGTTTCTTGAATTTCCAGATCCTTGAGTTGTACATCAATCTCAGATAGTTCTGCTTGAGTGTTGAAATATTCCTGTTCAGCTTGCACTACCATATCTTGGCTAATCACATGACCCTCAAAAAGCTGACGACGATTATCAACCCGTCCTTGTAAGGTTTTGAGTAAGTAGTTAATTTGCTGTTTGCGAGAATTGATACTTTGACGTTTTTGGGCGATCGCTCTTAGAGTTTGGTCGCGTAATTTGGGCGCACTTTGCTCTCGACGCAGATTATTTTCCAAATCCATTTTCTGCTGTCCAAGAGTGATGATTTGCTGCTCAATTAGCAATTTTTGAAATCTGTCAGTTTCTTGATTTTGAGTTTGCAGTTGTTGCAACTTTACTTGCTCTTGCTGTAATTGCTGCTTCAACACCGATTGGTCGATAATACCTAGTACATCACCTTGTTTAATACTATCCCCCGGCTTCACCTTGAGAGTTAGTAACGGCCCGGAACTAGGCGCTTGAAATTCCACCACATGGTGCGGTTTTATCAAGATACCTTGACCTGTGACAGTGAGGGGAATTTTACCAAACACACTCCAAACGCCAGCCACAGCAACCACAAAACTCATTGCAGATAAACTCAGCCAAGCTTGAGGCTTGACCACATTGATTGCTCGATCCAGTTGTTCTGGTGAAGATAAGCGATCTAGTGCTTCTTGGCGGAAAATATGGCTGTGTTTGAGTTGCATTGTTCTCCTGGTTCCTGACAGCGCTTAGAGCTTCAAGTCTTCTAGACTTTTAAGATTAAAGTGCGATCGGGGAGAACTAGGGGAGATTTCAGCAAAATAGTCCTGGCTCGTAATTAGAGTTGAGACTAAAGCATGACAAAATGACCCAGCAGTAGTAAGTTTACAAGTTACACATCTGGAAGTAGAAAAACTAAAAGGTCAAGCAGATTGTAGTTGTTCTTTTTTCGGCTTATTAGTACTCTTTTTGACTGTCGAAAAACGAATTCTACGCAGACGTGCTTTGCCTTTGCCAGCTTTGACATTGATATCTAGAGTTGCTGTTCTTGCCGGACAGAACACATACCCAAAGCAGAAAATTGGATCGAAAGGAGAAATCACCATGACCCTGACAATGACACCCACTATTACCGCCTTTGAACGGTCGCCTGATGGCGGCAAGGGACTGGCGCGTGACATGCGCGTTCGCTGGGCGCTCGAAGAAGTGGGCCA
Source organism: Nostoc sp. PA-18-2419 (assembly GCF_005869855.1). Lineage (GTDB taxonomy): Bacteria > Cyanobacteriota > Cyanobacteriia > Cyanobacteriales > Nostocaceae > Nostoc. The sequence continues at coordinate 3,910 of NZ_SZNH01000078.1, forward strand.
ACCTTACAACGTTCGTCTTGTTTCGTTCAGTGAGATGAAGCAACCCGCGCACCGTGGGCTTCATCCTTTCGGGCAAATTCCAACCTATGAGTCAGGTGATCTCGCCCTGTTCGAGTCGGGGGCGATCGTGTTCCATATCGCGGAGCGACATACGGGGCTGTTGCCAGACGATGCGAATAGTCGAGCGCGAGCAATCACATGGATGTTTGCTGCACTTAACACGATGGAGCCGCCAATCGTTGATTGGGCAATCGCCACGTTATTAGAGCGCGATCAGACCTGGTACGAGCAGCGCCTACATGTCGTCGAAGGTCGTGTCCGTAATCGGCTCTTAGAACTTTCTAGTCACCTTGGAGATGCCGACTGGCTTGATGGCGCATTCAGCGCAGGCGACCTGATGATGGTGTCAGTGCTGCTCAGATTGAAAAACTCGGGTATGCTCTCCGACTATCCGAATCTCTCTACCTATGTTGCCCGTGGCGAAGCGCGGCCCGCCTTCAAGCGTGCTTTTGCCGCTCAATTAGCGGTTTTCACTGCAAGCAACCAACTGGCTGACTAGCGCAAAAGACTGATGCCAGATCGCCTCTCGTAAAGAAGGGCTTGCCGCAGCGAAAAGTCGGAGCGGCGGTTCCCACCGATCTGAACTTTTCAAGACAGGCTACCGCAAAGGACGCAAAGGAAACGAGTAGGCTCATTCCCACAACAGTACTGAAGGTAAATCATCTGTGGCTAGCCGTAGCAGTTCGTAGCCGATTCCTGCTGTACCCCGGAAGAAACTGGGGTGGAACACTGAACTAGGTAAATTAACAAACATTTGGTATGCTCCCGTTCGTCTGGCTTTAGCTACGACATTTGTGGCATTCTGGAGGGCAATTTGACGCCAATCAGAGCGAGAGTAACGTTGCGCCCCGACTAACAGGGTTTCAATTCGACCCAAATTGCCACAGCACAAATGGTCGCTGGCTTCTAATCCATAGTTTTGGGTCGTTTGCAGGGCAATTTCAATCTCGCCTTCAATACCCGGAATTTCCCCAAGTCTAACGCTGCCTAAACGCCCCAACCCTATTCCAGCTGCACCGTGACACCACACAACCGGGAAGCTAGGTGGCTGATTGGGTTCCAGGCTGCGAAAATCAGGCCAGTTGGCATGGGATTCACTAAAGACGCTGCGCTCATAGTCAATGCCTTGGAGTGCTGCTTCGTAGTAAGCTTGATTTTCAGTCACACTGTAGAGTTGCAGCAAAGCATAGGCAATTCCTGCTGCTCCGTGGGAGAACCCAGTTAAGGGCTTTTCGCTCAGGGTCTGCCAAGCTTTGGGAGAACCTTCGTAGCTGATTTGCTGCTTGAGTAAATGCTCTCCACAGGCGATCGCTTTTTCTAAAACGGTTGCATTCCCTGTTACTCTATGCAGGGACAACAGCCCTAGAATGGCTCCAGCCGAGCCGCTCATGATATCTAGCTTTTGATCGGCAGCAATCAACTCTGGCGTCATCCACTCCGTTAATGTTTGAGCATCTGGCAACAGCGTCTCATCCTTGAGGAATTGGCTGACTTTCACCAAACCATAAATTATCGAACCCAAACCCGTCCCGCCACCAATACCCATGAGGCGAGCCATAATTTGCCGAGATTCTAAGTTCAGAGTTTGGATCTGCCGACGCAACGGTTGCAGTGCCTTCAATGCCAAATCACCGGAACGGGAGTCATTAGTTACCTGAGTGAGTGCGGCAAGAAACAAGGCAACCCCAGTGCGTCCGTCATAAAGACTGTTGCCTAAAACTTGCAATCGGAATCGTTCTGCTTCATGCACATAACCTAAGCCGATCCAGTTTACACTGCCATCGGGATCTGGTATAGCTGTTGTTTCTAGTTCAGTGGCGATCGCAATGGCTTCGGCAATTAATTCTGCCGAACTCAGCAATGGTAACGATTCGGCATTCCATTGCTGAATGTCTTGGGTAGGAGTTTGTGCTACCTTAGCATGGAATGAGCCTTGAATAATCGCCGTTTGTCGAGCTAGGTCAATTTCATCCATTGCCTGCAACTGATTCAAGGCGTGCTGGTAACTCGGTTGCTTAAAGTATTGCGGAATGGATTGATAATCGCTTGTACTCAGTTCATCACTAGCGGCATTCGCCGTGAAAAATGGAATATCTAGTTGTTCCATTGCTCTGAGTTCTGCACTCAAAATCGGCAAAGCATTGGGTTTGTCTTGAGCAACCAAAAAGGCACGACTGAGGCGATCCAATTCGATGCTATAGTCTACGCCGTGTTTGAGATAATCGGGTGATAAAGTTTTTTGCGAGATGGCACTGTAGATGCGAGTGTTGCGGAAGACAAAGCGGACTTGCTGGTGCTGCATCGCAGTTAACGGACTTCCAGGAACCAGTAATATGTGCTTATGCATCATCAAAAAGCGATACATCACCTCGAATCCAGCGGTAATTTGTGCTTGATAATCGCTGGCTGACAAAGCTATCTCATTTAAGCGCGGCACATTTTTCCCTACAGGCCTGGTGACAGACTCATAATGCATCTGCATATCGTCAGTATTGACGTGTAGCCATTTGGGTAGTTTATGAGGAACTTTTTGAGAATCTGTACTACCCAATCCACTAACATCATAGGCAATGCGGCGATCGCTACTAAAGTCCCAACGCGGTAAAAGCCCAGTGCGTAACACAGATTCCCAGAATTGCTGTTCTGCGGTTGTCTCAGACTCTGCGGCATTTGGTGAGTTTTCAATCAAATTCGCTTCATGGTGCAGCAAAGTTTCCATATCTACTAACACCAGATGTTCGCCGTTAGCAATTAAGTTTTCGTGGTGACAATCCGTTCCCCGCAAAGCGTAAAGTACACACAACAACATTCCAGCTCGCTGATAAAAACGTTCTACAGCGGCTGCATCTTTACAAGGTTGATGTGTAATATATTCTACCCAACCGTAATTATCTCGGTTCAATACTTGAATAACTTTGAAATCTAAAAGCTGACTGTGTTGATTGCACCAATCTAAAAATTGGTTATAACCAACTTCTAATCCTAAATCTTTAGGTTTATATACGAGTTTGAGTCCAGACTCAAAAGTGAGTAAAATAACTGTTCGCCCGCGCTTGTGTGGGTCAGAAAGTGAAGTTTGGATTTCAGCAACTTTGCCTAAACTATCATTTGTAGAGCTAAAGATTTGCTGAATATCTGCTTTATCTTCAGCCAGACGTTGGATAAATTCAGCCGCAGACTCTACCCAAAAATTGACGGCTGTTGCTACTAATCGACCGAGTACTGGATATTTATTAAATAGAGTTAACAATCCATCTTCTAGGAGTTGATAGACAAACTTATTATAGTGAGTTTTATTGTTGCTCTTTTCTGTTGCTACTCCTAGTAAGTTGAGCAAGTTTTTCCCAAATGGACGAACTTGAGAAAATTCAAAATTCAGCGTTTTGGTACAAACTCCTGCTAATTGCTGTAGCAAAMTGCGCTCTAATTCACAGTAAGCAACTTTTGAAAAGACTAATAAGGGCAAGCTGTTTTCAGTGAGTTGCCCAGAACCAAGTCGAGTTAAAAGTTGCTGTCTGGCAACTGCGATCGCAGGTACCAAAATATCTTCAAAGGGAATCGGATTTTCTGGATTAATTGGTAAATCTATTTCCAGTGCAGGTTCAAATTCCCTTGCCATTTGCATAATCTGCTGCAAAGTTTCTGCCCATGCTGGCAATGGTACTTGTTGATTCCAGTCGATGCTTCCCAAGCGAGGGCGAATCGTAGCAACGTCTAAGCTTTGCCATTGTAAGCGTTTATGTAAAGTGTTCCAGTCACCTACGATTTGACACCAGCGATCAAGCCGACGCTGAATCTCTGTTTCATTAATCGAATCGATGTCAATTACAAATCGTTCTATATCGAGGCGTTCCCAGAGAAAACTGGCGTTGGCAACAATAGTTGTTAATGCTTTTGAGGATGGGATATCTCGTTTGGCGATGACTGGATTTTTCATGATGCTGGCTTGACAAGAGCAGAAAAGCAGAGGTGTGGAAGTGCAGAGGAGCAGAAGGACAGGAGTTAGTTATTTCTTCCCCTTCCCCTTCCGCTTACATCTAATCTCAATCAATAATATTGTTAGCTAAGTGCTGAAATATCAACATTGACCATTACCCTTGGGACAATCGGTACAACATGACATGTGGCTGTGACCAGTGTTAGCCATCCCTCCACTAACACTGAGTAATTCTTCTTCACTCAGTTCGCCAAATTCCATAGATGTTAACTCATTGAGTACTTGAGACACGCTTTCAACTGTGAAGTTATAACCTTTTTCTGCACTGGCAACCAATAGTAGTTTGATGGCTTCTGCTTCGTTAGCTGCTGCTGTTAATTTTTGTTGTAGTTGAGCGTTTTCAAGTAATTCTTTGATTTGTTGTAGCATTTCCGTATCCTCTGTTTTGTTTGACTTAGTGCAGATGCGCTTGTTTTGTGCGGTGTTCTCTGCTTTGATGATTTGAATTTAGAGACTAATAGGGTGAAACTAGGGGAGATAGTTGCAATTAGAGAAAATTTTTAGACAATTTAATTGAAGTATTGGGTACTGGGAAAATGGGAATTGGGTAGTTTTAAGTTCTCACTCTTTCCCTTACGCTGACACCTAGTCTCAATCAATAATATTGTTAGCTAAGTGCTGAAATATCAACATTGACCATTACCCTTGGGACAATCGGTACAACATGACATGTGGCTGTGACCAGTGTTAGCCATCCCTCCACTAACACTGAGTAATTCTTCTTCACTCAGTTCGCCAAATTCCATAGATGTTAACTCATTGAGTACTTGAGACACGCTTTCAACT
>NZ_SZNH01000049.1 GCF_005869855.1 Nostoc sp. PA-18-2419
GTCTGAGCATATCCACTTAAATCCCTGGTGAATAATATCAGGAAGGATTTGGGGGCTTACTGACTGTTCCGAAGGCCATACCGAAGGCCATAAACCACGAGGTATCTGTCCAAAGCGGTCTTTATACAAGTCCCAAGCTTTCTTCAAGTGACGCGGGATATCTTCTGCCCACTGGAATCGCTGCTTAGGTAGTGTCATTTTTGGCACAGCTACCCTACCAGAGTTGGTATCGGCTAGCAAAGGTAAAATCGGGTGAGTATAGGGCGTGGTAGTAACTTCTAACTGTCCTGCCTCCTGCATTTTCCGATGTTGGGGGATAATGCGACTGAGGATTTCTCGCTGTTTCGAATAAATGCGTTGGCGATCGCTTAAAGTAAAATTCCGACCCTGCTTTAACCAATTAGCAATTTCCGGGTCATCCCAAAATAACGGGTCGATCCAAGCTAGATTGTGCCAAGCAAGCAAATCACCATAATCTGACAACTGCCAATTTGCCAAACACCAACTTGGGCCTTCTTCCTGCCTTTGCTGGTACAACTCGGCATACCGGGGATGTGGATCGATCAGCGTATGGTGATTGGCATCAAAAAAGTGTTCAATAATAAATTCTCGCTGTTGCTGGTTAAGTTGGTCATCTGGCGTCAAACTAGCTGTAAGGTAAGGGTCAAAAGCAGTGCCAGCAATATAATCTTCCAGTTGCAAAATCAGCGATGGTACTAAATTCACCGTTTGGTGTAACTTAGGATACCGTTCTAACATTAATACTAAATCCAAATAATCTTTAGTGCCATGTAAACGCACCCAAGGTAAGCGGTACTGCTGGCTAGAAGGCAGCGAAACGCCACTACCAGGTGATTTGTACAGTGGTTGATGTTGATGCCAGATAAAAGCGACGTAGAGGGGATGAGACATAACAATAGTCAAGAGTTAGGAGTTATGAGTTGAAAGTTAATTTAATAGTCATAACTCATAACTCATAACTCCTAACTTTTACACCACTTGTTCAACTTCTGCAATTTCAGGAATCATTTCCCGTAGGCGGCGCTCAATACCCATCCTCAAAGTCATTGTCGAGCTTGGGCAAGAACCACAGGCACCTTGCAAACGCAGTTTGACAACAGGACCATCGAGTTCTACAAGTTCCACATTGCCACCATCAGATATGAGATAAGGGCGCATTTCATCTAAGACTGTTTCAACGTTGTCAATTGTTAGTTCCATAGTTTTAGACCTACTCAGTTAGGGATGCCCATCCTTAACTTAACATTCAGCCCTAGGAACTTTTTGTTGAACCGCCATCATTAGACGAAACTATCACTGGTTGTTGATATAGTGGCACGGTAAATGTGACTGTAGAACCAAGTCCTTCACCCAAACTATAGAAATGTACTTCACCACCCATTGCTTCTACTAGCTTCTGGGAAATTGCCAGTCCTAAACCTGTACCGCCGTACTGGCGAGTGCGCGAGCCATCGACTTGAGAGAATAATTGAAACAGTTTATCTTGTTTATCTAAAGAAACACCAATGCCTGTATCTGCTACACGCACTTTCACCATACCCGGAAATTGCTGTCCTTGAAATTGTGTCTTGGCTTTTTTGAGTACTAAATCGGCGCTGACGGTAATGCCGCCTTCATGAGTAAATTTGATCGCATTGTTTACCAAATTCAGCATTACTTGTAGCAAGCGTTGGTAGTTACTTTGGACAATGATTTCATCAGAGGTAGCAGGCATTTGCATTTGGAAGCTGAGGTTTTTCATCTCCGCTTGAGGACGCATGAAATTTTCCACATCTGTGAATAGCTCACCTAGCTTAACTGGAGCGTAAGCTAGTTCCATTTTCCCAGCTTCTATTTTAGCAATGTCCAAAATATCATTGATGATATGCAGCAGGTGTATTGATAACTGATGAGCTTCTTCTAAAAACTGATTTTTTTCTTGAGTATCATCTGCCATGCCTTCCAAAATCAGCTTTAAAAAGCCAATCATCCCATTGAGGGGGGTACGAATTTCATGGGACACATTGGCGAGAAACTCGCTCTTGAGGCGGGAGGCATCTTCAGCTTTTTGACGCGCGGCTTCTAATTCTTTATATAAGGTAGCATGAGCGATCGCTGTTCCCAATTGATCTGCTGCTTCTTTTGCTAATTCTAATTCCGATTCTGTTAGTGTATAGCATTGATCTTGCCAACTTAAAACAACCAATCCATTGGCTTGATCTTGATAACAAGTTGCAACTACTAAAGTTTTATACCGCCCAGATTCACTGTATCCTGACACGTCCATGACAACTGGCTCTAAGGTTGCCAAGGCCTGAGCAAAAGCAGGTTCAGAAGCAATATCTATTTGTGAGCCAATCATTGAGCTAAGTTCCGGCTGGTGATACTCAGCTTTCACCTCTACTTTTGAACTACAAGGCTGACAAATAATACAGCGTTCTAATCCCAGTGCTTTCCCCAAACTGTCAACCGTTTGCTGCCAAATAATATCCAAATCCAATGTCCGCCGAATATTCCTAGTAATCCGATTTACCAGTTTTTGGTGTTGCTGCGAACGTAAAACCAACTCTATTTGCGTAGCTGTTTTTATTGTCACACCTACTTGTTTTTTGTTGATTGTCGCTTGCAGTAACCGTCCCATGACTAAGACTGTAGTAGCAGCTGTTCCCAAACTTGGCATAATTGGACTGATGACTAAGTCCAACTCAAATAATTCCTGGTGATAGCTAAACCAGCATTGAAACCTTTCTGGTATCAGACTTGTCAAAATTCTGTGCAATCGTTCCAAATAAGCAACCTTATCCACCGGAGTAAAGATTTGAGTCTGGTTGAGTTGATCAACTATCTTTTCGGTCTTTAACCCCAGGAGTTCGCTGTGCTGCCAACAAAAGGTCAGATAGCGCCCTGCCCCATCTTGCGTATAGACCAACTCGGCTCCTAGAGTTGGTAATGAGCCATCACTGTTACTGGTAATAGATTCTAGATTTTGAGAAAATATATTCGGCAATTGGGATTTGGCAGTAATAGTCATTAATTGAGTTGGATAGACAAAGAGTATCCGACCGTGATTTTACCAAAGCTGTTCAGATTTTGGCATAAATTTTTACAGCTTTTATATTTTAGTGAGTATTTCTTAGTGTTCTGAGATTCAAGTTGGTAAACTTTACTTTTTTTAACTGAAGATTACAGTTAATTGCTCGTCAATCGTTCCACTCACCCCGAGCCGGAACCGGAGTACGCACAGGTGTGCGCGTCAGTTCATCATCTCTTAGTATTTCACCGCGCAACCACTGGCGAATTGCCACCTCAATCACTTTGCTTGGGTCGTTAGTGAGGTGCTGAATTTGCTCTAATAACTCGGAGTCTAGGCGGATAGCAATTTCTACCTTATCGGCTCGTGTTTTTCCCGCATCGGTAGCTCTGTGTTGCATATTCATAGGTTTATATACTCTGAATTGGTTTAGTTTAAAGCTTTGTAAAGTAGTTATATTCATAATTTGGGCTAATTCACCGAAGAATCTTCAAGGGTATAGTTACATAGTTCCCTGAAATAGCACCAAAATAACAGCTTTAAATTTTAAGTCGCATTTATCATATAACTGACTAGACAAGAGCTTTGTAGAAGTTTTGCCGATGAACCAGTGACTCCGGACAATTACGGGTGGCAATTGCCCACGATCCCTACATGTACTTACTTTACACTTATTGTACGCTTCCAGCTGATGAATACTAGCACCGACAAATAGACTTTCATAATATTCTTAAAAGTCCACCTATTTATATGCCAAGTTAAAGATGGGGTGAAGAGAAGGCTAGGGATTTGGGATTGGGTAGTGAGAAAGTGTTGTTTGAAGATTTATTTCTTAATTCCCAGTCCTCAGTCCCTTGTCCCCAGTCCCCACTAATTGGCGAAGAAAGCATTAAAATACATTAAGTAAATTGCTTTTTTAACTTTGGTTGCTGCTAAGGCAAAGATAGTATATGACTGACGTTCCCGCAGTTCGCATTCGCAATTTTTGTATTATTGCTCACATCGACCACGGGAAATCAACCCTCGCTGATCGCTTGCTACAAGCCACTGGTACTGTTGACGAGCGGCAGATGAAGGAACAGTTTCTCGACAACATGGATCTAGAACGGGAGCGCGGCATTACCATTAAGCTGCAAGCTGCCCGGATGAATTACACAGCCAAAGATGGTCAGCAATATGTTCTGAACTTAATTGATACTCCAGGGCATGTGGATTTCTCTTATGAGGTGTCGCGTTCTCTTGTTGCTTGTGAAGGAGCGCTATTGGTAGTAGATGCGTCCCAAGGAGTGGAGGCGCAAACTTTGGCAAATGTATATTTGGCGTTAGAAAATAACCTGGAAATTATCCCGGTTTTGAATAAAATTGATTTGCCGGGGGCTGAACCAGAACGAGTAATTGGCGAAATTGAAGAAATTATTGGTCTAGATTGCAGTGGTGCAATCCTCGCCTCTGCTAAAGAAGGAATTGGGATTGATGAGATTTTAGAAGCAGTTGTTGAGCGGATACCACCACCAGTAAATACAATAAATGAACGTTTACGAGCGTTAATTTTTGATAGCTATTACGACAGCTATCGGGGAGTAATTGTATATTTCCGGGTGATGGATGGCACATTAAAAAAAGGCGATCGCATCCATCTAATGGCATCCGGTAAAGAATTTGAAATTGACGAGTTAGGCGTTCTTTCTCCTACCCAAAAGCAAGTTGAAGAACTGCACGCTGGGGAAGTAGGCTATTTGGCAGCGGCAATTAAAGCTGTAGCTGATGCACGAGTAGGAGACACAATTACCTTAAGTAAGGCCAAAGCAGAGGTACCCTTACCAGGTTACGCAGAAGCAAACCCAATGGTCTTTTGTGGCATGTTTCCCATTGATGCTGACCAATTTGAAGACTTGCGGGAAGCTTTAGAAAAACTCAGACTTAACGATGCAGCGCTGCACTACGAACCAGAAACTTCTAGCGCAATGGGATTTGGTTTCCGTTGCGGCTTCTTGGGCTTACTGCACATGGAAATTGTCCAAGAACGTTTGGAAAGAGAATATGACCTTGATTTAATTATTACAGCACCTTCAGTAGTTTACCGGGTGACAAGTAACAAAGGTGAGGAACTCTACATTGATAATCCCAGCCACTTGCCTGCTCCCAATGATCGCGAAAAAATTGAAGAACCCTACGTTCAGGTAGAAATGATTACCCCAGAAACCTACGTCGGGACTTTAATGGAGTTATCACAAAACAGACGTGGCGTTTTCAAAGATATGAAATATCTTACTCAAGGACGAACCACACTTACGTATGAGTTACCCTTGGCGGAAGTTGTCACTGACTTTTTTGACCAAATGAAATCGCGATCGCGCGGTTATGCCAGCATGGAATATCATCTCATCGGCTACCGAGAAAATCCGCTAGTGAAGCTGGATATTTTAATTAACGGTGATCCTGTGGATTCTTTAGCGATGATTGTCCATCGAGATAAAGCTTACAACGTTGGACGGTCAATGGCAGAAAAACTCAAAGAATTAATTCCTCGCCATCAATTTAAAGTGCCAATTCAAGCCTCTATTGGCAGTAAAGTGATTGCTAGCGAACACATCCCAGCTTTGCGGAAAGATGTGTTAGCCAAGTGCTACGGTGGTGACATCAGCCGCAAGAAGAAACTTTTACAAAAGCAGGCAAAAGGTAAAAAACGAATGAAATCTGTGGGTACAGTAGATGTACCCCAAGAAGCCTTTATGGCAGTATTGCGCTTGGATCAAAGCTAATTTAATTGTGCTTAACCTTCAAAGATGATTGGCTGCTTGCAGCTACATCTCAAATGCCAACAGCAGGTTAAACTGTACAAATTTGGCTTGCTGCTGGCAGATTTTGTTTTTACTTCCTTGGTATGTAAAATTACTGGTATAATTTTTAAAATGCTTCTTAAACGGTAATCTTCTGGCGCAAAAGGAGTATTCTGCTGCAACTGCAACTATTATCAGCTATTGCCCCACCGAAAAACTATTGACCATTGAGTGTCGGCTGATTAAGCGCCACAGTACAACAATTTAGGTACAAAACCAAGCTAATATCATTCTTTGTGTGGATAGACAAACTTAACTGCTTCAGTGTTTAGTGTTTGATATCAGCGAATGCAAACACGTGAAAGCAGGAATAAAAGAAAGCGAAACTCGTTATCGTGCCATTCATGAAGACCAAACGGAACTGATTGCTCGAAGCTTACCCGATGGCACTGTTACGTTTGTTAATGAAGCTTTCTGTCGATTTTTTGGACTTAAGCGCGAACAGCTTATCGGCTACCACTACAAACCTATTGTGTTTCAGGAAGACCGAGAACGTGTAGTTAATCTGGTAAATTCCATCAGCTTAGAAAATCCTGTTATCACATCTGAAAATCGGGTTATCGCTTGCCAAAAGGTGCGTTGGGCGCAGTGGATTACGCGAGGTATATTTGATAATCAAGGTAATCTTGTAGAATTGCAATCGGTGGGAAGAGATATTACTGACAGCAAACAAGCACAAGAAGCTTTAAGTGAAAGCGAGCAAAAATTCCGTGCGATCTTCAATCAAACCATTCAGTTTATCGGATTACTTGAGCCGAGTGGAATTGTTTTAGAAGTCAACCAAACAGCACTAGACTTTGCTCAAATTACGCGAGAAGAAGTTGTCGGAAAATTATTTTGGGAAGCAAAATGGTGGACGATTTCACCAGAAACACAACTGCAATTAAGAACTGCGATCGCTGCTGCTGCCAATGGTGAATTTATTCGCTATGAAGTCGACATTTGGGGTCGAGATTGTCAAGCCATGGCTATTGATTTTTCTTTACGTCCTATACTCGATCAAACAGGGCATGTAACACTAATCATTTCTGAAGGACGAGATATTAGTCAATGGCAAGCCGCCCTGCGCGAACGCCACAAAGCTGAAGAGGCATTGCGCTCAAGTCAAGACTTTTTACAAAAGGTTGCTAATAGCGTACCGCATATTTTATATTTATTTGATCTGTTACAAGGAACAAGCATTTATCTTAACCAGCAAAGTTTGACAGTTTTAGGCTATTCTTCAGAGGAAATTTCTCAAGCAGATCCGCAGTGGTTAATGAATTGCTTTCATCCAGATGATCAACACCTCTGCTATGACTTACCAAGTCGCTTCACCAACCTCAGGGACAATGAAGTTCTTTCCACAGAATACCGATTCCGACACAAAGATGGCGAGTGGCGTTGGTTGAATACACGAGAAGTCGTATTTGCTAGAGATGCTAGCGGTACTCCAACGCAGATTCTTGGCTCAATAGAGGACATTAGCACTCGCAAACATGCTGAAGCAGTGCTGCGACAACAGGCAACAGGGGAGAGGCTAATTACTCAAGTCACTCAACAGATTCGGCAATCGTTGAATTTGGAAGAAGTTTTGAATACAACGGTAAATAGTATTCGCCAGTGTTTGCGTTCAGATTGCGTGGCTATTTACCAATTAACAGCTGACGGCGGTGGTTATTTTGCAGCAGAATCTTTGGCTGATGGCTATCCAGAAAAACTAAAACAGGCAATTCTGGCATTTTGCATTAAAGGAGATTTTAGCGATTATAACCAGGGATTACCCACAATTTTGCATAATATTCAGCAGTGTGATTTTTCAGCTAATTTTGAGTTATTGCAACTTTATCAGGTAAAGGCTGCAATGGTAGTGCCTATTTTGAATGGCCAGCATCTGTGGGGTTTAGTTATAACTTACCAGTGTGCAATACCTCGTCATTGGCAGCCATTTGAAGTTAATTTGTTGCAGCAATTGGCTTCTCAAGTAGCAATTGCTATCCATCAATCGGTACTTTATCAGCAGCTACAAGATGCCAATGAAGAACTACAAAGACTGGCTACCTTAGATGGCTTGACTCAAATAGCCAATCGTCGCCGATTTAATGAATATCTTGAGAGTGAGTGGCATCGACTCAAACGAGAGAAAATGCCGCTGTCGTTAATTTTATTCGATGTCGATTTTTTTAAACCCTATAATGACACCTATGGCCATTTAGCAGGAGATGATTGTTTGCAAAAAATTGCCAATGCCCTCTTAAGTACTGTTAAGCGCCCAGCTGATTTAGTAGCTCGTTATGGTGGAGAAGAATTTTCGATAATTTTGCCAAATACAGAGACTAAAGGCGCAATTCATTTAGCTCAAGCGATTTTACAAGCAGTACGCGACTTAGCGATTCCCCATGCCCAGTCTAGCGTGTCTGACCGTGTAACTATCAGTCTGGGCGTTGTTAGTACTGTACCTAATTGCGAAATATCGCCCCAAGACTTGATTAATGCAGCAGACAAAGCACTTTATACAGCAAAACAACAGGGACGCGATCAAGTTAGTGCTGTTTGCTGTTCCCCTGTTAAGTGTTTCTAATATCAAATTCAGCTAGTCAGTCAAATTGGTAAATTCACCAATTGAGAATTAGGAACTATAACAAACTTGATATCTGGCTACCTGACAAAGTTAAAATCGCCTACATTTTTGAACGTACTCCATCTCGCCATCCCCTCATCAATCTCTAGCCCACAGTTCATATCCTTTGATAAGCTTTAACAAAATAACTGTTAAAAATCTAAAAAGACGAGTAAATCCACTTAATAAAATTGGCAGACTTGTATTTTTAGATAGATCTAGTTTTTTAGATATTTGTCAAGTCTCAGGAAATCTAGCAGATGAAAATACTGGTACTGAGTTGGGAGTTTCCACCCAGAATAGTTGGAGGAATTGCGCGTCATGTAGCTGAGTTGTACCCAGAACTAGTAAAGTTAGGGCATGAAGTCCATTTGATTACAGTGGAGTTTGGTCAGGCATCGCTGTATGAAGTGGTGGAGGGAGTAAACATACATCGGGTGCCAGTGGGATATAGTAATGACTTTTTCCACTGGGTGGTCAATTTTAACGAAAGCATGGGACATCATGGTGGTAAGTTAATCTTAGAGGAAGGCCCGTTTGATTTAATTCATGCCCATGACTGGTTAGTCGGAGACGCCGCGATCGCTCTTAAGCATAATTTTAAAATACCACTAATTGCTACAATTCACGCTACAGAATACGGACGTCATAACGGTATTCACACTGATATACAACGTTATATTAATGGTAAAGAAACCTTATTGGGTTACAACGCTTGGCGGATTATCGTTTGTAGCGACTATATGCGGCGGGAAGTAGAACGAGCGCTACATAGTCCTTGGAACAAAATTGATATCATTTATAACGGTATCCGAGCCGAAAAGAAACGACACCATGAAGATTTTCATGCTCTGGATTTTCGCCGCAAATTTGCCGACGACGATGAGAAAATCGTTTACTACCTTGGTCGCATGACTTATGAAAAGGGTGTACCTACATTGTTGAATGCTGCACCCAGAATACTTTGGCAAATGGCTGGTAAAGTAAAATTTGTGATCGTTGGTGGTGGCAATACCGACCATCTCAAACGCCAATCTTGGGATTTAGGAATTTGGCACAATTGCTATTTTACTGGTTTTCTCTCCGATGATTACTTAGATAAATTTCAAACTGTTGCTGACTGTGCCGTATTTCCTAGCCTTTACGAACCCTTTGGAATTGTGGCTTTAGAAAGCTTTGCTTCTCGTGTACCTGTAGTTGTATCTGATACAGGTGGTTTTCCAGAAGTCGTGCAACATACCAAAACGGGTATTGTGACTTGGGTAAATAATGCCGATTCCTTAGCTTGGGGAATTTTGGAGGTGTTAAAAAATCCAGGATATCGGCAATGGTTGGTAGATAATGCTTATGAAGATTTAGAACGACGCTTTAGCTGGCCGAAATTAGCCAAGCAAACCGAAGAAGTTTATCAGCAAGTTGTACAAGAGCGATCGCAAATTATCTGGTAATCAAGTATACTGGTTATGTTTTTGGACTTTGGATAAAAAGAGTAGGTTCGCAAATAATTCTACGCGAATTAAGACACAGGCATAGAAAAAGAATAGCTACCAGTCTCCCTATACATAGTAATATCAACGACAAAAGGTTATTAGGGAAATACTGGTGGCTTTGCCTAAATTAAACGACAATCTAAATAAAAAGCTACAAGTAATCTAGAGATTATTGCAGAATAATGCAGATAATCAACGAGCACTTTCGGTTATTTAGCATTAAAAAACAGTACAAGTTCTGTACGCTGGAATTTCAAGCTTTATGATGCCAAAGTTAAGATGATGGGCGTCTAAATTGCTTTAAACAGTCCTTTGTCATTTGTCATTGGTCATTTGTCTTTATAAAGGTCAAAGCGCAAAGTCTGTAAACGCTTGTGCGGCTTTCTACAGGGTGCGCCGACTCTGCATCGGCTTATCAGTTAGCACAGCGTTAGCGACGCAGCGAAAAGTCGGAGCGGCGGCTTCCGCCGTTAGCACAGCGGTAGCGAGTCCGCGAGCGTCTCTGAACTTTTCAAGACAGGAGCATCACTTTGTAACAGAGGACAAATAACTAAGGACAATATTCACGAGGAAATGAGCAATTCAAATACGTAAGAGCTTAGCAATAATTGGAGTTTGCATCAGAAGTTTAGTATGACAAAGGCATTCCCAAACGTATCAAGGCGCTTGAAAAGTAGAGCAATCAAATTATTTAACATGGGAATTTTCCTTATAACCCGTTTTATCGCGAACTGGAAACGCTATTTCTTAGGCGACAGTCTTGATGTCAGCCCCTCCCCCTCTTTTGATGTCCGTTCTTCTTCCTTATCTGGCCCGGTTCTTAGCTTGGGTGGAGGAGGGCCTGATGTGGACGACGCTATCCAGTGGATGATTAACGAAGTTAGGGGAGGTACTAACTCCGCCACCAAACTTAATGTTGTTGTTATCCGGACTTCTGGTAATCACGATTACAATCGCCTAATTTCTGCGATGAAAGGCGTAAACTCAGTAGAAACTCTAGTTATTAGCAATCGCCAAGAAGCAAACAAAGCTGAGATTGTTGAAAAAGTCAGAAATGCTGATGTGATTTTCTTTGCTGGCGGCGATCAATGTCAATATATTCGCAGTTGGAAAGACACGAAGCTGGAAACTGCTGTTAAGTCAGTTTACTTGAAGGGAGGCGGTATTGGTGGCACCAGTGCGGGTGCGATGATCCAAAGTGAGTGTGTTTACGATGCTTGTGCTTCTTCCGAAAAAGGCATTGAAACTAGAGATGCACTCGAAGACCCTTACCGAGACATTACTTTTACTTACAACTTTTTTAACTGGAGTTATTTGAAGGGAACTATCGTAGATACACACTTCGACAGGCGGGAAAGAATGGGTCGAATTATGACTTTTATTGCTCGTCAAATTAAAGACGGTGTATCTAGCAGTGTTTTAGGTATAGCAGTCAGTGAAAGTACATCAGTTGTTGTAGATAAATACGGTCTGGTGAAAGTTATCGGTAGGGGTGCGGCGTACTTTGTACTAGGCGATCATATGCCAGAAGTATGCGAACCGCGATCGCCTTTGACGTTTTCCAACTATAAGATTTGGAGAGTTCCTCGCGGCGATACATTCAACTTGAGAAACAGACCAACCTCAGGATACTATCTCAGGAGTGTTAAAAGAGGACGGATTGATTCAAATCCTTATTGAGTGGGACTGGGGACTGGGAATTAAGAAATAAATCTTCAAAGAACACTTTCTTAGTACCCAGTACCCAATCCCTTTACCAGGGAAGCACGCCATTCTCGTCAAAAAACCCTCCGCTAGAACCATCATCAGGGAGAGTAGCAAGTCTGACTGCTGCCTTGGCTCCCTGCTCAACAGTGCGGCGACCTTGGTGTTGATTGATGTCGGTTGCTGTGTAACCAGGGTCAGCAGCATTGACTTTTATCGGGGTATCTTTTAGTTCAGCAGCAAGCAGAACTGTAAGCGCGTTTACTGCTGTCTTTGATGAATTATAAGCAAGAAGTTTATAGTCTGCAAACTCAAAATTGGGGTCGGAGTTTTGAGTTAGAGAACCTAAACCACTTGAGATATTTACTATTCGCCCTCCTGTTGATTTCTTCAACAGTGGTAACAAAGCTTTTGTAACTGCAAATACTCCGAAGACATTAGTTTCATAAGTGTGTCGCAGTGTTTGAATATCAACTTGACTGGGTGGAAGGCGATCGCCATCGCTTATTATCCCAGCGTTATTAATCAGGATATCAAGTTTACCGAATTCGCTCTCGATTTGTTGGGCTGTAGAGTCGATTGTTTTTTGGTCTACTACATCTAATTGAATTGCTTTAGCATCAATGTCATTTATACGAAGCTTATTCGCCGCTTCTTCACCACGTGCGATATCTCTAGCACCAATAACAACAGTGGCACCTTTAGAACCTAGTTGACGTGCAATTTCATACCCAATACCCTTATTTGCACCTGTAATCAGTGCAATTTTGCCCTTTAATTCTTCTGACATATTATTTTCTGTATTTAACTGCCAACTGCTACTATTTTCGAGCCACTCTAGTGTATATGTAGTATGTCATTAATACAAGACTTAGGAATTGGTAATGCCACACCTATGGTATTTACGAGTGTTGATTGTTAACTGAGGAGTGTTAACCGTCAATGTGAAATCTCATCCTCTTTTAAGGGTGGGATGAGCTTAAACCAGTAGTCATTCACACCTGAGATAGCGGTTGAGACAGTATTGGCAGCGTACACTACTAAATGACTCAAAAATTCTTGGAGCAAAGTAGATATGCAAACCAAACAGCTTGGGAATTCGGAGCTTCACATTACCCCAATTGGCTTTGGTGCTTGGGCAATCGGTGGAGGTGGATGGACTTTTGGTTGGGGAGAGCAGGACGACCAGGAATCGATCGCAGCCATCAATCACGCTCTCGACCTTGGTATAAATTGGATTGACACCGCAGCAGTCTATGGTTTGGGACATTCGGAGGAGGTTGTTGCCAAGGCGCTCAAAGGTCGATCAGATCGCCCCTATATTTTCACTAAATGCTCAATGATCTGGGATGAAAAGGGCAAAATTGGTAACAGCCTCAAGGCAGATTCTCTGCGCCAGGAGGTAGAAGCTAGTTTGCGGCGGCTGAATATTGAAAGTATTGACCTTTACCAAATTCACTGGCCGAACCCAGATTCAGAAGTTGAAGAAGGGTGGACAACTCTGGCCAAGCTAAAGGATGAAGGTAAGGTTCGTTATATCGGGGTTTCCAACTTCAATGTCCAACAGTTGCAACGTGCCCAGAAGATTGCGCCAGTTACTTCATTGCAACCACCTTATTCACTAGTCAAACCTGATGTTGAAAACGAGATTTTACCTTTCTGCAAGGAAAACAACATTGGTGTGATTGTTTATTCACCGATGCAATCTGGCTTGCTCACAGGAAAGATGACACCAGAGCGGGTTGCCGATTTTCCAGATGATGATTGGCGCAAGAATAATAAGGAATTTCAGGAGCCACGCCTATCTCGTAATCTAAAACTAGTAGAAGTGTTGCAACACATTGGTGAAAAACACGGTCGTTCGCCTGGTGAAGTGGCGATCGCTTGGACTTTAAACAACCCAGCACTAACGGCGGCGATCGTTGGCGGACGCAATCCCAAGCAGGTGGAAGGAATCATCGGTGCTGGAGAATTTCGCCTCAATCAGCAGGAACTAGATGAAATTGAGACTTTCATCCACGAGAATCCATAAAAGGGATTGGGGAGACAAGGAGAATAACTCCTCACTCTTAACTCTTGTACAGACGCGATTAATCGCGTCTCCTAACTGCCCACGCTCACAAAAGCCGAATTACGCAAACCTTGAATGGTGGCGATCGCATGTTTCGCCACAATATCAATTTCCTGTTGTGTATTAAACCTGCCAATACCAAACCGTATTGATGCATAAGCAAGCTTTTGGGAATGTCCCAGTGCTGTGAGAACATGTGAGGGTGCGGTGGTTGCTGAGGAGCAAGCAGAACCAGAAGAAACAGCCATCACTGGCTGCAATCCTAGCAAAAGTGCGGCTCCATCCACTCCCTCTACGCTGATATTTAAGTTTCCCGCCAATCGCGCTTGTGGATGTCCGTTGAAATGAATTCCTGAAAGTTTCGAAAGTGGTTCCCACAAATTTTGTCTGAGTTGAGTGAGGCGTTGGGTTTCTGTAGCTTGTTCTGCCAAACCAATTTCTATAGCTTTGCCAAAGCCAACAATTTGCGGTGTATACAATGTACCAGAACGCATTCCCCGCTCATGTCCGCCACCGTGCTGCTGTGGAGCCAGTTGTACTCTAGGATTGCGCCTGCGAACATATAGCGCCCCGATACCCTTAGGCCCATATACTTTATGTGCGGTAAGCGACATCAAATCAATTTTCATCGCTTGTACATCCAAGGGAATTTTACCAATAGCTTGAGCGGCGTCGGTGTGAAAAATGATTTGGCGCTGGTGGCACATTTCCCCAATTTCTGCTAATGGTTGCAACACACCAATTTCGTTATTTGCAGCCATTACCGATACTAAAATTGTCTCTGGACGGAAAGCTTTTTTTAACTCAATTAAATCAATTAATCCATCTTTTTGAATTGGGAGAATAGTAATTTCAAAACCGAGATTTTTTAAATAATTGCAAGGGTCAAGAACTGCACTATGCTCAGTCGCAACAGTAATAATATGCTGACCTTTTTGAAAATAAGCTTCAGCAACACCTTTAATAGCTAAATTATTCGCTTCTGTTGCACCACTGGTAAAAACAATTTCTTGCGGAGTGGCATTAATTGCTGCTGCTAAGATTTCTCGCGTTTGTTTGACAGCAGCTTCCGCTTCCCAACCGTAAAGATGACTGATACTGGCTGGGTTGCCAAAATGTTCTGTAAAATAAGGGAGCATCGCTGCTACTACCCGTTCATCTACAGGTGTAGTAGCGTGACAATCGAGGTAGATAGGACGAATAGACATAAATTAACTCAAAATTTGACTTAAATTTTTTAATACACTTAGAACTTGATACAATTCATTTTTTCTCTTCAACAGGGTAAATTCATCAGACAAGGCATACTTTGGTATATTTTGTTTAATAAGTTTCAGAAAGATAAAATTACTACCATTTGTTACCAATCCAAAAGTAGGTTTATCTTCACTAGGATTAGCCAGCATATAAACAAGTGCTTGAGATACGGCTTCTAAAAGAGAAAAACTAGACCTTTTCGATTCAATTACTAATAACCAGAATTGTTCCTGAATAACTAAAATATCAATTCAACCTCTAATAATTTCTCCTTCATCCTCCGCAGAAATTTCTATTGATTGTTCGCCTCTTATATAAAAAGGCTCATCATAAAATCCAGCTAAGTTGAGTAAAGGAGATAAAACTACTAGTTTAACTGTTTCCTCTGACAAAGGAGGATACTTGACTAAACGGAGAAAATGAAGTTTTACTTTCTCTAAATCTTGCTTTTCTAAATCTGTAATTTCTGGTAAATTTTCAAACGATTCTGTAAAAAATGCCTCATCTTCAGCTAGCTGTAGACTAAATCTTTCCTCCAAATAAGCAAGCCCGATATTTTGTGCTTGGATAAATTGAACCATAATTCATTTAAAAGATTCAGTATAGCTATTATGACACTGTTCCAGTATTAACCTAGATAGGAAGAACAAAGATAATTAACTTTAATTATTTGTATTTACAATTGAACTTTGAACAAATGGCTAATAACGCTCTATGTGCCCGCTAATTCTCGTAGTTTAGTTAAAACTGCTTGAGCATGACCTTTGGTTTTTACATTCGGCCAAGTATAGGCAATAATTCTATCAGGTGAAATTAAAAAAGTTGAGCGAACCACACCCATATATTCTTTACCCATAAACTTCTTTAAGCGCCAAGCACCATACGCTTCTGTCAAAATATGTTCAGGGTCGCTTAAGAGGGTAATCGACAAATTATGTTTGCTGATAAATTTACAATGGGATTTACTCAAATCTGGACTCACACCTAAGATTTTGGCTTCGAGTGCGCTGAAGTCTTGATACAACTCGGTGAAATCTTTTGCTTCGGTGGTACAGCCAGGAGTATCATCTTTGGGGTAGAAATAAAGCACAATCCACTGACCTTTGAAGTTAGAGAGAGTTACTGGATTGTCATTTTCGTCAGGTGTGGATAAATCTGGTGCTGGTTGTCCGATTTGGGGAATGGTACTCATGGTGGGGTTGTAAGAGATTACAATAGCTTTAGAATTGTACATAGATTTAAGCGATCCTAACCACTAATGACCAATAGTATTAGTTTTGGTTAAACAATAGCAAAACCCAAACAATTAGAAGCAATTTTTTACTTACAAGCTACTACTTAACTAAGAAGGTATCAATACTTGCTTCAAAGATTGGTAATCGTTGTTCAAATTCATCTGCCCCAGTAGAAAAAATTACATTCCAAATAGTATTCCTATCTTTAATGACATAATATATTTGTTTTCCGCTTATACCTAGTGATGTTTCTGTAATTATCCGTCCTACTTGATAACCTTCAACCGACCCGGTTTTTATATCCACTATACGAATCTGAGCAGGAAAGTGCTTACTCTCCTCTTGTAAATAAGTTTCTAAATTAATTGTAGAAGTTACTTGTTCTTTTGAGACAATTACATTGGTTAGGAAGCCTGAGTTACCCCTGATCGAGTCGAAAGAAAAAATTAAAAAAGCTGAGGGATTTTGTTGTAATTGTTGAACAAACTCCTCAATTTCTGGATTGTGACTGCCTGAAATCTTCATGAATTCATATAACTTCTTATAATCTCCACCTTCCCAGCTTGGAGGCAACCACAATTCTGCGCCACTGCTGCCCTCAAACTTTTTCCAACCGGATGGAACCCCTGAAGGTATATCTTCCTTGGAAATAGAAGGTTGTTGACTCGTTGAATCAGTATTTGCTTGCTCAGAATTACTTGCTTGTAACTCAGTTGGTGTTGAAGTCACAACTGGCTGACTTGGATGAGAATCAAATAACTTATAAATTTCCCTAGTACCGAATTTAATTAAAAAAACTATAGCGAAAGCAATTACTCCACCTGTAAATTGGACTGTCTTACTAGAGAATATATTGGTTTCAGTTTTTGAAGATTGAATTTCAGTAGTTGCTGACGTTTGAAGTTGCCTACCTTGTTTAGGCTTTTCTATTTCTGTAGGTGGTAATTGTGATGCTGAAGAAAAAGGTGAATATAACTGTGCAGTTGAATTAATTTCTGATAGACACCTCAAAATCATTTGGGCATTTTGAGGACGCTTGCCAGGAAATGCTTCCATCAGGTAATCTATTAAACCAGCTACCTGCTTAGATGTTTGTAAGGCACTGTCTCGCCACATTAACTTACCAGTTCGCGGGTCTTCAGAAAATTGATCTGGAGATTTGCCAGTAAGTAAATAAACAAATGTGCGACCAAGGGCGAAGAAGTCTGATTGTGGTATGGCTTTACCATTGGCTTGTTCTAGTGGTGTATAGCCTGGTGAAATAATACCTGTTATATTCTGCCCTGCTGCTTTTTGATGATAGGTTGATGTAACTTCTCTTGCTGTACCAAAGTCTATCAAAGCCAGATGTCCATCTGCTTTAAGCATAATATTTGGTGGCTTGATATCTCGATGAAAAAAGTTTTGTTGATGCACTTCATGCAAAATATTTGTTAACTGGGTTAGCCATAAAAGTGCTAACTTTTCATCTATGGGGCGATTACCTCGTTGTTCCATATATTGGTACAAATCCAACCCCTCGATTTTTTCCATTACCAAGCAATGCAGTGGCACTTGGCTATTTTTGGGAGAGAATGCAAAGTATCCATCTCCTTTTGGAATTCCTGGATGATTCAGATGGCTTAAGACTTGTGCCTCTTGCTGAAACAGCGATACTGCCTTGGTATCATCCAGCATGAGAACTTTTAAGACTTTGAGGGTGTTACCGTGGTTGACTTCAAATGTCTTGGCAAAACCACCAGTCCCTAACTGATGAGTAACTCGATACCGTCCTTCCAAGAGCAATTCTGAGCCACATGCTTGACAAAATAATATGTTTTGAGAATTTTGTGGTCTTGGGCATTTAGGATTTATGCAGAGAGTCATAGTGTTTTTTGCAACACGGTTTATCTTGAGAGTCTAGCCTTATTTGAATATTTACGTCACCAGTAAAAATTAGGGCAATCAGCAATCCCTGGTTAAACTATGTTTACGCACTCATTTATCTTTAACTATGAAAAAAGTTCTCTCATTTGGTTGAGAACAATTACTCGTATCGATCCGCCATAATAATAATTTAGCCTACTAGTATTTTTGTTCGTCCATTCCCACCCTTCAAAGTTCACATGTCTAAAGATATGCAACGCGAATTTACCAACCGCGATGAGTTGGTAGCTTACCTCCGCGAACAATTCCCAAATGCAACCGAACGGGATGACCACATCAGCGAAACTGTGGGAGGACGCAAAGCAGCACAAAAAGCGCTGCAAAAAATTGACCCAATACGCTACGCCCAAACACGTAATTTCTATGCAGGTGCAGTCACCCGACTTTCGCCTTACATCCGTTATGGCGTTTTGAGTTTGCGAGAAATTCGAGATTTTGTCCTTGACCGGGTACAGCAGCAAAACGATGCGATTAAATTAATCAATGAGTTGGGCTGGCGCGATTATTGGCAGCGATTATATGTAAAGTTAGGGGATGGAATCTGGAAAGACCAAGAAGAATATAAAACTGGTTACACTGTGGCTGAATATGCACCCGAATTGCCACAAGATATCAAACTAGCAACTACAGGTAGAGTTTGTATTGACAGCTTCAGCCATGATTTACGAGAAACTGGCTATTTACATAACCACGCACGGATGTGGATAGCTGCTTACATTGTTCATTGGCGGCGCATTCGTTGGCAAGCAGGAGCTAAATGGTTTCTCGAACACCTTTTAGATGGCGATCCTGCTAGTAATAATATGTCCTGGCAGTGGGTCGCCAGCACTTTTAGTCATAAGCCGTATTTTTTTAATCGGGAAAATTTAGAACGTTATACCAAAGGAATTTATTGTCAAAAATGTCCGCTTTACGGTCATTGTGATTTTGAAGGCAGTTATGAAGAATTAGAACAGCGACTTTTTCCCAAAGGCAAATTTAGCAAACAATCCAACAGCAAAAGTTGGCGGTAGATTCATCTAAGGAAAATTCATCAAATAAATTATTACGTTTGAAGTTGCTAACTGATAACTGATGACTGTTGACTATTGACCGTTGACTATAAATAGTAGGATATTTTTTAGAAAAAAGTTCCTAATATTTAAAGGATGTTTGAAAAGTCAAAATATATACTTAAAGCCTCTCTTCTGCTGGAAGAGAGGCTTTAAAACCCCCATTCCCTGGTAGAGAAGGGGGGCAAAGGAGTTACGTTCTAATGCTTTTAGTGTTCATAGGATACTTTTCAAACATCCTCTCAGAACTTTATGTAAGGTTTTTGGCTGATTGTTGAATCAATTCAGCTACTAAACCCGTCCAACCTGTTTGATGGCTAGCACCAATACCTGCACCAATATCGCCATGAAAGTATTCATAGAACAAAATCAAATCACGCCAATGTGGGTCGTTTTGAAACTTTTCTGAGCTACCATAAACAGGTCGCTTACCAGATGTTGGGTCTTTCAGGAAAATTTTGATCAGCCTTTGGCTTAATTCGTTTGCCACTTCTTGCAGATTCATCTTTTTGTTTCCACCTGAAGAAGTAGGACAGTCAACTTTGATTTTATCTCCCCAAAAATCATGAAACTTCGACAAAGATTCAATCAAAAGATAATTCACAGGAAACCAAATAGGGCCGCGCCAATTAGAATTGCCACCAAACATTCCATATTTTGATTCTGCTGGTTCGTATTCTACCCGATACTCCTGTCCATTTGCCCGTAAGGTATAAGGATGATCCTTATGATATTTTGACAAAGCTCGGACACCATAATCGCTCAAAAATTCTGCTTGATTCAGCAAACGGTTCAAAATTGATTGGAGTCGGTCTTCATTTACCAACGACAAATAAACTCCTTTGCCATCAGCTCTCAGAGAAATATTATTGTGTTTAGTAAGTTGGGGACGATTGTTAACAAACCAATAAACCCGGTCTTTGAAATCTGAAGATAAATATTTATCCACAATCTCTTGTTCAATTGTTTCTACAGCAAAAAGCGGAATTAACCCAACCATTGACCGCACTTTCATTAACAATACACCATCATCGTTTGCACCTTGAACTACACCTTTAGGAGCTTTGAGAATGTCATAGTAAAATTTGTCTTGTTCGTCCCATATATCTACATCTGCACCACCGACTTTATTCATTGCATCAGCGATGAGTAGGAAATGTTGGAAGAATTTGGAAGCCATATCTTCATACTTGGTAGAGGAATCTCCTTTAGCAAGTTCCGTGGCTATTTTGAGCAAATTTAAACAGTACATTCCCATCCAGCTAGTACCATCGGACTGCTCTATGGTTGCGTTAGGAATTTGAATGTTGCTTCTATCCAAAACCCCAATATTGTCTAATCCTAAAAATCCACCTTGAAAAAGGT
This sequence comes from Nostoc sp. PA-18-2419, assembly GCF_005869855.1. Classification (GTDB taxonomy): domain Bacteria; phylum Cyanobacteriota; class Cyanobacteriia; order Cyanobacteriales; family Nostocaceae; genus Nostoc. The sequence continues at coordinate 20,571 of NZ_SZNH01000049.1, forward strand.
TGTTGCCTTCAGCGTCCTTACGATTGACCCACCAGGTAAAATAAAGAGATAACTTTTGAAAGATTTCTTCCAAAAAGTTTGTGTCAGCCTTGCCATACATTTGCTTTTCTATGTTGTAAACACGCCATGCAGCCCAAGCATGAACAGGTGGATTTACATCACCAAATGCCCACTCATAAGCTGGTATTTGACCGTTGGGGTGCATATACCATTCGCGCGTAAAGAGATACAATTGCTTTTTGGCAAATTCTGGATCGATTAATGCCAAGGTAACAGTATGAAAAGCTAAATCCCAAGCAGCAAACCAAGGATATTCCCATGCATCTGGCATGGATATAATATCTTCATTAAATAAATGATCCCACTCACGGTTTCTGCCACTTTTACGGTTTTCTGGTGGCTTTGGTGGATTAGGATCGCCATTGAGCCAATCGTAAACTACATAGTGATAATATTGTTTGCTCCACAACATTCCAGCAAAGCTTTGTCTTTGCACATTCCGCATATCTTCGGAAATAGGATCAGGACAAACAGCTTGATAAAATTCATCGGCTTCGCGCTGCCGAGTTTTAAATACAGTTTCAAAATTATTATCAAAGGGAGAATCTAAATTTGTATCGCTCAAACGTAGTCTAACTACTTTGGTTTCTCCGGGATTAATTGTCAAGTCGTAATGAACTGCGGCTTTTGTTCCTTTTTGAGTAGAATTTACTGTTTTTTCATTTCCGAAAGAAAGAATATAGTCATTTATGCCATCTTTAACCGGCCCAAAATTATCGCCCCAGCCAAATCGTTTCTTGTTTGTTTCGTTTTCTGTAAACAGAAGTTCGTTAGCAGCTTCGCTATAAAGCCATCTTTTGCCTAGACCTGATTTTTCTTCTGTATCAACAGCTTCTATGATGCCTAAGTTCGAGTCAAATTCGTTAGCTTGCAGGTATTTAAATTCTTTTGTTTGATTATCATACCCCCAAGACCAAGTATTACGAAGCCAAATAGTTGGTAAAAGATGCAATTTAGCCGTTTGTGATCCTCGGTTAGTAACACTAATCTTGATGTGAATATCTTCTGGAGAATTTTTAGCGTACTCTACAAAAACATCAAAGTAACGATTATCATCAAAAACCCCTGTATCTATTAGTTCATATTCTAAAGCTCCAGGATTGGTTGATTTTCGATTTCTGTTTTCCTCAATTAACTGGCTGTAAGGGAAAGCTTGTTGCGGATATTTGTAAAGATATTTCATGTAGGAATGTGTGGGAGTGTTGTCAAGATAAAAATAATATTCTTTGACATCTTCCCCGTGATTGCCCTCGCTATTGGTTAAACCAAATAGCCTTTCTTTGAGAATCGGATCTTTTTCATTCCACAGAGCGATCGCAAAACAAATTCGTTGGTGATTGTCGCTAATCCCTGCAATTCCATCTTCACCCCAACGATAGGTACGAGAACGAGCTTGGTCGTGGGAAAAGTAATCCCAGGCAGCACCACCTTCGCTGTAATCTTCTCGTACTGTTCCCCACTGACGTTCGCTCAAATAAGAACCCCACCGCTTCCAATACTTCTGTTTGTTGCTGTCTTCTACTAATCTTTTTCCTTCTGCTGTGTCTTGAATATTTGTCATTTTTCGTTTCCTTGTGTGACCTTTGATTAATTTGCAATAGTTAATAACTAATGACTGCTATTAACTTTCAAACAAACCTAATATTATTTCTCTGTAGCTAGCCAAGCGCGGAGTACTTCTCCAACTGACCAAGCTTGAGCAATACAACCTTTAGGTTCCATTGGTGCATCACCATTTGATATTTCACTGATAGTTCCAAGTCCGGCAGTATGGAGGTGATGCTGCATCGGTTCTAGAAATTGGCGAGCAAGAGATGGATTGTTGAACACACGCAAATGAGCTAAGACAAACGGCCCAATTAACCATTCCCAAACAGTTCCTTGGTGATAGGCACCGTCACGATGAAATTGATCTCCACCGTAATGACCGATATACTGCGGATCGTCAGTTGCAAGACTACGCAATCCGTGAGAAGTTAGAAGCGATCGCTCGCACGCTTCTACCACTTGCTGTTGTTGTTCGGGAGTGAGCGGACTTTCTGGCAAGGATACGGCGAAGATTTGATTTGGTCGCAAAGAAGCTTCGTTACCATTTGGACCGTCTAAAACATCAAAACAGTATCCCTTGGCATCATTCCAGAAACGACTAAAACCTTTTTGCGTGGAAGAAGCCATTGCATCGTAGTCTTTGTTAGGTTTTCCTAACTTTTGGGCGAACTGGGACATTGTTCGCAAAGCGTTATACCATAGGGCATTCACTTCTATAGGCTTGCCAATGCGAGGAGTAACTACCCAATCTCCGACTTTGGCATCCATCCAAGTAAGCTGCACCCCTGTTTGCCCTGCATAAAGCAACCCATCATTAGGATCGAGGCGAATATTGTAGCGCGTTCCTTGACGGTGAAATTCGATGATATCTGCGAGTTTAGGAAATAAGTCTTTTAATAGCTTGTCATCCCCAGTTGTAGCGTAGTAAAGGCGAATCGCTTCAAAATACCACAGTGTTGCATCAACGGTATTGTAGTAATCTTCTGTGGGTGGCTGATTATCGTCAGGAAAACGATTGGGCAACATTCCTTTATTGATATATTCGCCAAAGGTGCGAAGAATAGAGTCTGCAATTTGGGGACGATTAGTGGCAAGTGTCAGACCGGGTAGACTAATCATGGTGTCGCGACCCCAATCAGTAAACCAGTGGTAACCGGCGATGATGGTTTTTCCACCTTGCCGTTCAACAATAAACTGATCGGCAGCAAGTACGAGTTGCTGGACCCAATCGGGAACTTGAGGTGCTTGTGGCAACCGTTTAGCTTGCCAGTCTGCTATCAGCTTTTGCTCGTACTGGTGACGTAAGTATAAGCCTGCTGCACCGTTTAAATTAGGATTTTGCTGGGTACTAGCGACAAAAGTAAAGGACGTTCCAGGCTCCAGTGTGACTTGGAAAGTTGCTGTGTGAACAAGATCGTCTATATCGTTGAGTCCTCGTTCCTTTTCGGCTGCGAGTTCAAATCCGTAGTACCACTCGTTATTGGGCGAAGCATTACCGCTATCTGTCAATAAGTACAAAGGTTGCGCTCCCGGAAATACTGTGACACCGACTCCATGCTCAATCTGTGTCACATTCATTCGCCAATCCTTGGCAGGCGATTCTTGAGCATGGGTTCTGCTGTGATAATCGCGGTAATTAACAAATGCTTTGATTGATAACTTAAGCGATCGCTTTGCCCGTCGCAAGTGGTAATGAATATATGTGGTATCGGCTCCAGGCTCCATCCAGATGCGTTTCTCTAATAATGCACCTCCACAAGCAAAGTTCCATACAGGTATTGTTCCTTCTAAATAAAAGCTTTCAATATGGCGGTAACCTTGAGGATCGACTGTGCCATTTGACCAACGATTGGCAAACAGTGGATAAGAGCTGCCTTCATACTCTACTGTTTCATCTAGCTTTGCTAGTAGTAAGGTTCGCTGCAACGGTGGTTGGAGTGCAGCCACAAGCAAACCGTGATAACCCCGTGTTGATAAACCTGCTACTGTACCTGAAGCATAGCTGCCGCGACCATTGGTTACCAACCATTCACGCGACTCTGCTGCATCAAGATTTCCACAAATTTCACGTCCAAAGTTGATGCTCATAGATGTACCTAATCATGTCATCAAGATTCTTGATTTTGATTTTTACATTAATACCATTGTTAACTCCCAGTATATATAGCTGGTAAGAAATTTTGAATTTTTAGCAATCCTAAATCATTCGTGAAACAAATTTGTTGCTTATTACAAAAGTGGCTGATTTTCTACTTTACTAATAATTTCATCAACTCAAATCTGATTGCTGTAGCGGGTGATTGAGTAATAAAACAAGTTTAACTAAACTGTTTTATAACCTAAAATTTAGTTATTGCCAAATTTTTGAAAAAACTCAGACTAGGTGCAAAAAAATATTCTCCACCCTTCATTTTTACCGGCAGTTTAAACCCATATTCTTCACTTATAGATCCCCCCCATTTTTTTGGCCATTTCTGAGTTCCCTGTGGTTGACCAATCAGCGGATCTGGACCAACATTGACCTGAACAAAGTTCTTAGGATTTGCCCATCTAGTTTGGATTAAATTGAACTGATTTTCAATATCTGCTTGAAAACAAAGAAACAGCAATCCTGAGCCTGTTGTCGGCTCTTTAGTGCAATCTTGCTCTCCAAAACTGACAGAACGACGAGCAATACGATGCTTTCTTTCCACCTTTAAGGCTTCGTCAAAACCTGGGGAAGACTCTACTCTACCTGTATCGCCTCTGGGATTAACTTTGCGGATGTGAGTATGAAACGGACACCTTGTTGCTTGTGTATCCAAATCGTAATTAAAGTTATTAAAGTAATTGGTTGATGTCATACCTTGACTCGGTAAATTTGAGAGGGTTACTGGAGTTCCATCTTCAAACCGTCCCACAACCAAAGCTCCAGCTAAAGCTTCATCAATACCCAACTGTTTAGCCAAATTTTGCACTTCTTGACGGAATTTTTGGACATCTTGTTCAAGTTTGCGACAAACTAAATAACTGCCATAACTATCTTCAGTCTTACCATTGGGGTCTTTAACTAAAATCAGACTTAGCGGAGCGCGAGGGTCCCATTTACTGAAATCAGAGTTATTAGTTAGGGCGCTAGCAATATTTCGTTTCAGAAATAGAGGTTGGCTAACACCATCGACATAACCGAAGTGTTCTATAATTTGTTTTTGAGCATTTCTGAGAATAAAACCATCTTCTCTATGAAGTATTTTGGAAAGTCCAGACAATTCTGAACAAATCTCTTTGACTGCTTTGAGTAAGTCTGTTAAGTTATCATCTGCTATAAGTAGTAAGGCATCTGGTTTCTGTTGAAATCCTGATTCCCAATCTGTCGGTGGTGGATCGTTTAAGGAACTCTGGATGTCACTATTTTGCATACCTAATCGAAATGGTTGATCTGTGGGTATTTTCCACGGATCTATTTGCAGATATTCATAACCTTGACAAGATAAATACAAATTAGCAAATATACCACCTGATATTTTTTTAGTTCGGTATTCACGTGCTTCATCTGACTGCTGCTCGGCAGATTTAATGTATTTTTGGGCAAAGTTTTGAATCCATCGTTTGACTGCATTTACTTGACCAGATTTAAATTGTAAAAATAGATGCACGATATGGTCTCGTCCATGCCCATTGAGAATATTTCCCTGTAAATCTTTGAGCAAAGTTTGGTATTTGCCGGGATTTTCTGGATCGATACCATCTTCTGGTATGGTTTTTAAATCTTCTTCTGTTAGTGCCATTGTTTAATTAATTACAAAATGTATTTTTTCATAGTAAAAAAACCTTCTTTTTGATGTTTGACGAGCCTTCTTAAGCTTCAAGCTTTACCATTTTGGCGTGGGAAGGCTTACCTAATTCATTGAGATAGAACATCATGTAGTAGCCTGGTGGATAAAGATTGGCATTTTTTGGGGCTTTAAATTTGATTGCAGACTCATTCCTTAAATCAACATTTTCAATCGACAAATCTGCTAATCGTTGCCCATAATCCAAAGAATGAGTAACTGAACCCAACTTAACGAGAACTACAGAACCCGTTTTTGTCGCATCTTTGACTGAGATGCTGCTAGATTTACCATAGTTGAGGCTTTCGGGAGCTTTAAGTATTTCAGGACGAGTACCTGGCTTAAACAGATAGGGCGGACTGAAAATTTCTGCCTGCCAAATTTCCGAAGGAACAAAGGGTTCTTTGTCTCCTTTATCAAGGTATTCTTTAATAAAATAACTTTGAGGAGATTGGTAATATTCTTCAAGACTGAATTCCTTTTTTTCCTGACCTGATTTGTCTGTCAGTTCAGGAAATTTATAATAATATTTTATGGGTTCTCGCTGGATATTAACGTGAAGTGTGCCATCTTTTTCCCGTGCCGTTCGATTGGCATTTCCGCCAATAATCAAAACACGAGCATCTGGTAACAAAATTGCTCCATTATGATAAAGTCTAGGCAATTTAGCAGGATTCATCAGTTTAGTAATATATCCGCCAAAAGCTCTGGAATCAGGAGTCATTAGCAAAGGTTCATAGACTGGCTTGTATTCTGGATACTCACCGCCATTGACTACCAATAATTCTTGATTGGGCAAAATCACTGCTTGCAGGTTAGCTCTTGGTTTATTAAGAAAATTATTCACAATTTCCCACTTGCCATTGTTTTCTCCACTCTTATGGGGAGATGTCCAACGCTGTAGGCTAGTAGAAACCCTGGACCAGTTTGGAAAACCTGCTGTATTACCTCCTCGGCCATAGTTGATGTCGTTGGTACCGATAATACCTCCCAGTAATAAAACATCTTCAGAATTAGGAACTTGCACGGCAGTTCCATAAGCTTTAGATGGCTCTCCTCGGTCGGCTGCTACTTCAAAACTGACAGATAATTTACCCTCTGCATCTTCATGCACAGACATTAAATAGCTTTTTTTGCTGGACTGTGTGACCAAAACCCCACCAATTCCAGCGTCATCTCCAGTAATCAAAAGTTTGCCATCAGCAGTTGGGAAAACGCGAGGATAGAGGTCTATAGTATCGTAAGCATTAACATCTGTGAGTTTGGTGTTGAAAGGACTGTTCTTGACGCTTGTTAAGTCGATATAGTGGAGTTTTTGGCTTTTGGGATCGTAGATTTCTAGACTCGGATTAATTTGGTTTGGAGCTTCATATTTTAGCCCAGAAAAAATGACTATTTTGCCATCGGCTAGGGAAATTAAACTGGGATACCAACGTCCTTCTTTGAGTTGTCCGACACTAGACCACTTACCTGTTTTCCAATCATAAAGGTTAACCTGTCTAGAGCCTGTAAAGGCTCCTCCAGGATAGTATCGTCCAGTACCACCGATAAAAAGAACATTACCATCGGCTAGTTGCAAATGACCGGAGCAAAATAAATCGTTGATTTCTCCATATTGCTGAGCTGGTGGCGAAGCAATACGCTCGAATTTTCCAGTTTCAGGATCTAAAAGGGCAGTATTGTTGATGACATCATAATCTGTGACATTGACTCCTTCTGTAAAGCTGGGTTCTCCTTTGTTAATAACTACAGTGTTGCGAAAACTACTACCGTTGAGGCTCAACACTTTGCCATTAGGAAGGAGTAAAGTATGGACAGATTGCATCAGATTTTCTTTAGGTGGCAAAGGAATGGTTTCCCATACGCCCATTTCTTCTTTAAGACCGACTATTGGCTGGGCGATCGCCTCCTCCCAGCCACAGATACTAATAGCTACAGCCACGATAAAAGCCAGAAAAACTGAGACCATCCGATTTTTATTAACTAGCATCATAATCGAGAAATCTTAAGTCCCTATACGAAATGAATTACACATTAGATAAAAAATATTTTATTTAATCCTTTATATTTCCTATTCATGGTAATAAAAAGAAGAAACAATCAAATTTATCTAATGTATTTTGGCTAAATACTTAACATGAATACCCGATTTTCTCTAACTGTATTCGAGTAGCTTTGATGGCTTCATTGGCAATATCATAGGCACTTGGATATTTATTTGGAGTATCTTCTCCGGGAATCCAAAACTTACGTCGAGTCAAACGAAGTGAGTTCAGAAAAGCAGGAATGGCATTGAAAATTTCTACAGCGATCGGGCCATCATAGACCTCTAAAATTGGTTCTAAAAAGGATTGCCAGGGGAGCCAACTGGTATGAAGTGCCCCGCGATCGGGAGGAGAGACTTGTACGTAATGAAGTCTTTTTTGTTTGGCAAGATACGCCACTTGTTCTCTAAATATCTCAGGGCCATCGCCATCAAGAGTTTCGTGAGCGCTATCAATCACTACTCCTACTTGTTTACTATTAACTCCATCCAAAAACTCAATTAATTGTGATAATTTGTTAGGACCTGGGGTTTCCCAATGAGTAATTGGTTCAATCGCTAATTTGACATTTCGTTGTTCTGCGTGTTGACCCAACTCATTGAATATTATTTGAGCATTGCGATAGCGAATTGCTAAATGCTCTTGGAGCTCATCGCTCCAAATTGGAACATTAAAGTCAGTAGTTGGAAAAACACCATAAGGAATAACAATGGGCCCCATCATAATTTCACCCCTGAGTGCAGCTGTGATGTCAATCCTTGACTTAAGATACTCTAGTGCTGCTTGTCTTTGTTCGGGGTAGGGAGAACTGAGATCGAAGGTACGGGTGGCCCCAACATTAGTACTAATTTTTACATTCTCAAACCCTTGTGAGTCTAGAGTAGCTCGTAAATTCGCATAATCTTCAATATCTTTTTTGTAATTTTTATTTTCATTAAACGCAATAGGAAATTCAAAACCGTTGTAACCAAAATTCTGAAGTTCTTTTATGTGTTTTATAACTGTTTGCCGATATTCTAAATCACTAGGTTTCAAATCGGTGGTAAACATGAAGAAGCTAAGGTAAATATCAGACAAGGATGATGAGTCGCTCATGTTAAAATTGGGGTTGATTGCTAGTTAAATTCAAAAATTATGGAATTTCATCTTAGGGGATAACTTGACTTTTGAAAAATTCTATGTTTCGAAGGAGCGAAAATAGAAATCAATAATCTCTTGATATTCTTATTTACCCTTTCTATATTTATTCATTTTCCAAGTTTGCAAAAGTTGTAATACTACAGTAATTATGGTTTATTATTCCAAATCTGACGACTAATTTTCCAGGTATGATGCTCTTTTTTCATCAACCATAATGCCCTAAATTTTACCTGTTTCGATGGACTCCCATCTTTTGGGGAAACTGTGGCAATAGACATTCCTACGACATAACCAAAATCACCCATGACTTCAATTTCTTCAGCAGTGAAAATTGGATCGATGCTGTTGTTAGCAATCTGCTGACTAAATCCTTCAACAATATCACTAATCCCAAGTCGGTCAGGGACTCCTGGCGCCATCCAAAGAGCATCTTCTGTATACATCTCGCCGTAACCAGACAAATTTTCAGTTCTAACATTAGCCGCATATACTTCTTCAAAGACAGTTCTAATCTTTTCTTTATCGCTCGACTTCATTACTATTTTTCCTGAATTTTATAATTTTTATTTCTCAAAAAATCATAAGTAAGTAGGTAGGTCAAGTCTAAATTTAAAAAATATAAGTTTTCAAAGTTTGACCTACCAATAATTGATTAAATAGCTTATAAACCTGTCACATCATGTAGATAACTACGAGCTAATATTGCATTTTCCAAAGGATTTGTTTTGTTAGGATCTTGTTCGGCCTCTACTATAAGCCATCCTTCATACTTGGCTTTAGCAAGCTCATTTAAAATTGGTTCAAAATCAATTGCGCCTTCTTTAGTGTCTCCAGGAACAGTAAAGATACCTTGTTTGATCGAATATAAAAAGTCCCAGCCATTTTTGATGGACTCATCTAAAACAGGCTGGCGAATATTTTTTAGGTGAACGTGCTTGATGCGATCGCTATATTTTTTTGTCACTTCTAAAGGATCGACTCCTCCGTAGTACAAATGACCCGTATCGAGTAGCAAATTGACATATTTGGGATTGGTAGTTGACATCAAGCGATCAATATCAGCGAAGTCTTCTACTCCTGTACCAATATGGGGATGGTAGGAGATTTGCATACCTTGCTCTTTTGCGATTGAGCCAAGTTTATTCAATCCAGCAGCCAGATCCTCCCATTGCTTATCAGTAAACTTTGGTTTATTAGGCAAAGGAGCAACTGGCTTTTGATGAACAGCACCACCCAATTCGGCTACCACAATACTTTTGCTACCGCCGATTTGCTTCATGAATTGCAACTGTTTATTGAATTCTGCCAAGCTTTCATCATTCTTTCCTAGAGTGAATTCAGTACCCACCCAAGGTTCAGAAATAGTCAATTTACGAAGTTTTAACTCTCTTTTCAAAACATCGATATCTTGGGGAAACTTCGGTGAGGTTTGTGAACCTTTAAAGCCAGATAGCGCCATTTCACTCATAATTTGCTCAAAACGGATAGGAGGATCGAGATCGATAGTAGTATCGTCACTATTGCTCCAACCCGTGGGTGTAATGCCCAAATAAACTTTTGCTGGATTAAATATAGATGTTGTCTTTGAAGATGGAACTACAGACACTAAAGCTGAGCTTTTGTCAGATGAAGTTTTGTCGTTATTTGTAGCGGCAGTGGCAGGAGAAGTCAAGTAAGTCATGCCAAAAAATACCAATGCCACTAGCACAACCAATAAGCGACTAATAGATTTGAATTGGTGACAACCTGTAGAGTTATTCATCTTATATTTACCTTGTTGTTTGAACATAGCTTGATTATGTGAATCTATGTAATTTTCTCTGTCTTAATTTGAGTTTTGCTAAGTTAATACTGTGTTTGGAATCAGTAATAATTAGCTAAAAAATGAAAGCTGATTATTGTTAGTTCAATTCAATCAAACTATAGGAATTCAAGTTTCACTGAGCAGCCCCAAACTTGGAGACATCTCCGTTATAAGTAGTCCCGTCAGGCATCAGCGAATTAGACAGATCAGCCTGATAGAACTTAGTTCCCTGAAGAACAGCATCAGATAACCTTGTATTTCTCATGAAGCTACCGGAAAAATCTGCACTCGATAAATTGGCTCGAGAAAGAATTGCTCCTTTTAACTTTGCATTTTTACCCAAAGCATTAGACAAATTTGCATCAGAAATAATGGCTTCTGTTAGATCTGCACCGGTTAAATCTGCGTTTAACAATTTTGTCTTACTTAGGAGGGCATTATACAAATCTGCCTGAGAAAGATTAGCCCCCGTTAGGTTAGCATCTGACAAAGTAATCCCCATCAGGATAGCTCCCGATAGATTGGCTCCTGTTAGATTAGCTCCTTGAAGCTTTGCATCATTGAGTAGGGTTCCAGAGAGATTTGCCTTGGATAGATTTGCCCCACCAAGTGCGCTGCCATATAAATCTTTGTTCGATAGATCAGCTTCTGATAGATCGCAATTAACACAAGCGTTTGTTATAAATAACTTTTGGTAATCTGTCGCCACAAAAGCTTTAGCGGGCAAAGTAAAAATCGTTAAGCTAAGAAAAATAGAGAGGGCAATAGTAGACAGTCTACGAAACCAAGATGTAATACTCATGTTTGGTTTTAAAAGTAGGAATTTTTGCAGTGTTGTCAGGTTAAAAGATGGGTCTTCTTTTAGAGTTTCAGTCAGGGGAAGCTAAACGTCGTTAACCGCTACCCAGAAGCGATGTTAGCTTTTAGTCAGACTCACTAAAGGCGGTTCGCTCCAAGTCCCGTATCCTTGACCTTTCGCGCCAGGAGGGTTAACACCAATCGCAGTCCATAAAAGTCCCTCTGGATAGGCGTGTGGACTGATAATAAAGGTTCCATCTTTTTCTTTGGTTCCATAAACATCCCGCCAGGATTGTGGCAGTGTATACCAGGTCGCCATATACCAAACCTTGATGATATTGCGAGCGATCGGGCCAAATTTTTCAGACGCTAGAATTTGGGCGATCGCTTCGTCGTTGCTTGCTTTTTTTTCAACCTCCAACTTCTGAAAAGTTGTTAACAGTTCTGCAAACAAATCTCCACCAATGACGCTTTGAATGGTTTCAAAATAAAGCTCGGCAAGACCTGTTCCCCGCAGGTGAAACTTGGAAAAACCTGTAAGGACTACTGAAAGTTCGAGAAAATACTCCAAATCCGCTGCATTAATATCCATCAGTTATCTACCTCTACAAAAAGCAAATACAAAGTTAGCTAAGGCTGGTCTAACCGAAAAACAGGAGCCGCATGAACCCCTGGACTGTCTGGAATGGGGTTACGCATTAAATTATTAGCCTGTTCTTTGAGGCGGAACATTCCCCCAACTGCGGGAATCAAATGCTCGGGATGTCCGTCAAAAGCGTATTGAATATCAGCTAAGAACTTACTATAAGCGGACTGAAACTCTGAGGCTGCTGCCTGCACTTCCGACCCCTGGGGATAATCACTCAGTTTGGCATTATCCTTAATCGGATAAACTGCGTTCCAATCTACAGTAAAGCGCGCACCTGTTGGGTTATCGGGTTCGTCGGATTTTGTCGGATCGTCCTTGTCGATCACATAATATTGACCTTTTAGTATTTGCTGAAAACGATAGTCGTGGGCTAGTTCTCGTTCTGCATCATAAATAGTTCCGCTTCTTGACCCCTCACCCTGATCTTGAATCACTTTTAATGCTCGGATGGCTGAACGCAGATCGGTTACTGGGATGATGTCTCCACCACCGTTGTAGTAGTATTCGGGAGTGATTTGTCGCTTAGGATCGCCACAAAATAGATCGGAACCTTTTTCTTTATAGAGTGCATTCAGACCACGAATGATCTCTGCATAAAATAAGCCAATGCTGTAGAAAGCCTTAGTCGGGTCGCAGCCTATAACTTCTAGCAAATATTCTTCTAAGGTTCGAGACTCAACTAACGGGCTATCTTCTTCAACATGTTGAGATCGTTCAATCTGACGAAAGGTTTCTAGTGTCTCTGGGGAAAATTTGCTTAGACCTACTTTAAAGTCTGTAGATCCTGTGGGTAAATAGCTAGGATATTTAGGAATAAAATCATGTGCCGTCAGTACTCCTGAATCAAACGTTCCTCCCACAGCATTATAAACATTAGCCACGAGAGTTAGGTGTAACATTTCTTCTACAGCAACCGCCCGGATAATATGGAAAGCTTCTAAATTCGTTCCGGGTTTAATCGAGTAGAGTGCTGTCATGTAAGGAGGAATGGTTGCATGTTCTATCTTCATTGCCTGTATGAGATAGTACTTCAATTGGTCAACCGTTGTAATCAACTTTAAGCTATCGGAGACTGTAGTCATAACGTCTACTCGCAATGTTTTTAACTGTGTAAGGGGTACTAAGACTTATCATCAAATAGCCGCAGAACCTTATTTAGAGTTGAAGTTCAGCCTTGATTAAAGTTTGAGATTAAAACCACTCAAAGCTTTTCTCTGATGGAACGTAATTTTAATTGATGACACGCCCTAGATAGCTTGCAAATTACTCGCCTGCAAATTATAAGAATTTAATTCTTTAAGCATCTGCTCGGCAGCTCTGAAACTGAGTGCAGCAATTGTCAATGTTGTATTTGAACTGCCAATAGTTGGCATACTTCCCGCACCGACGAGGAAAAGATTTTGATGATCCCAACAACGCAGATGACTATCAATAACTGAATTGGCTCGCGTGGTTCCCATGATATGAGTTCCCGAAAAGTGGTTTCCACCTTTGTATACGTAACCTTCACCCTCGAACTCAAAATAGGCGGGGTCTTTAGGGTCGTAGTGGGTATAATCTTCTGCACCTAAACGCTGGAAGATTACACGAGAGACTTTCCTGGTGTAGGCAAGGGTTCTGCGACTGTAGTCGGGTAGATTGAAGTTAATGACGGGACGATAATTACCGAGTTTATCCTTGTACCTCGGATCGATGGTTACTCGGTTTCCGTATTCAGGGAGTAATTCACACATAAAAGCTAGCAGCAGTTGTCGTGAAATCCGACTAATCAATGTCTGGCGCAGTTCTTGACCATATTTGTTTTTGTTGTCAACAGCATCTTCAACTTCACCCTTGGGCGATCCTGTTGCCCATCCCCAACCATCATTGTGAATATCTACCGCGAAGGCAGATTGTGTTTTGCGAAAATCGCCTTTACGAAATGTTCCGATTCCTGATGTCACAAGAGGCCCTCGCATAGTGCCAGTCACTTCAGGCATCAAAGCCCAAGCTAAGGTGAAAGGGTGATCCATTAAATGCCGCCCGATCATTCCACTGGTGTTAGGCAAATCAGAACCGAGCAATAACCGAGCGTTTTCGACGGCATTAGTCGCTAAAACAAATAATGTTCCTCTAGCGGTTCCTGTAGTGTACTCACTAGAGTTGGGGTTGTCATAACGCTTGTAGTGAATAGCACTGACGTGACCGTTTTCGCGGTTAGATTCTACCCGATAAGCAACAGCTTGGTAGAGTACATGAACCCGACCGGTTGCAAAGGCTTTACCTAAAGTTCTGCGAGCATCATATTTGGCTTGAACCGGACAAATAGGAACACAGTTAGCGTTTCCTTGACAACGTTCCCCATATTGAACGGGATGGACACTGGTAACTCCATCGGGGACAAAGCGATTACCACCATCGTATTTAGGATTGGGTACTCCATTGCGAGCTTGAGGAAAAGTAGAAAAGCTTAATGTATGAGTCTTGCCATAGAGTTCAACTGTAGTCCCATCAACTTTCTCAATCACTTTTTGATCCAAGTAAGAGGGGGGAAGCTTTTCCATAGGGAAAACATAGTCATCTGGAAATTCGACGCCTAGTTTTTTTTGCTCCTCTACATCCCCACAAACCCCTAGTTCATACTCGGCTTTGCGGTAGTACGGCTCAAGATCCTTATACTCAATCGGCCAGTCAAGACCTTGGCCGTAGTTACTCAATAACTTGAAATCTTCTGGTAACATCCGTGGGGTTTTTGCTTCCCAGTGCATCGTTGTCCCACCTACAACCCGTGTATAGGAACCCGAAAGGGGCATGGGGCCTCGCTCTATAAAATAGTCTTGATAATCAGTGGGGCTTTGGACATTGGGGTTAGCGGGATACGGTGAGTTGGGATTTTTCTCCACCGCTTTGTAGAAGGTATCGACGTAATTTTGAAAGCCCGCAAGGGTTAAATCCTTTTCTACCGTAGCTTCGAGGATTAAAACCCTCTTACCCTGTTGACTCAATTCTTTGGCAACAATCGCTCCAGCTACTCCTGTTCCTACGATGACGACATCATACAAAGTTTTAGAGACAGTCTCAGAATCGACATTTACAATTGTTTGACTTAGGCTCATCGGTTACTCCTTAAAAGTTACTCTTTGACATGAATTTGTATAGCAATATCTCCAGATAATTAGAGGAGTTTTGCTTGACCAATATCGTTATTCAAAACTCGATCGCCAATCTGAGGGAGCGAACAGTGACAGACTTCTTCTAGGGGTGCCAGCAATTTATTCAAGAAAATTCCGGAGTATATACTTATCATAAAGTTTACTAACATACTCGGATGCTAACTCTAATTCCATTAAACTAGGAGGGCAAATGTATCTTGTCAGAATGAACAGGGTTCCAGCAGTCAATTTCTGAATTCGTAGATAAATTGTGTCTCTTTTTTACAAACTCTATAAGTGATGTCTTGGAAAACAACACTCAACTATCATCACCGTAAATATGCGGTTGTAAATCAGTAATATTACGTAAATACATTTGAAGTATACGTACAAAAAATATTTGACATTATTAATTCCTTTTCAGATAAAGGGTAAGGGTATTGTTAATTTTTCCTTAAGTTATAAAAGTCTTAATTTAGATGAATTTTCATAATATTTATGACTTTTATTTGCCAAAATGCCTTTGGCACTAACTGAGGATGCGGAAATCTTTGAGAAACTGATTAAGGCTGTAAAAGCTAACTGCTTTTCCAACTTCTGAATCCATTGCATACGTATGTCATTTCCCTGAGTGCTATTTTTTGTACCAGGGTTTGTAGTGCTGCGAGTAACTGCCATTTTTTTAGCCAAAAACTGGTTCCATAGCAGCTATCATCTTGCTAACTAGAAAAAATGCAAAAAGTTATATAACTTTACAAACTCTTGAAAGCAGTAGTTTCCAGCGTTGTAGATATTGACCTAACGTGAGTTCGACGGTGAAAAAAAGGCAAAAAGCCTGCTATGGCTGAAGTACAACTGGATAAGCAGCAAGCGATCGCTATAATTAATGGAGAGGGTGTAAAAAACTGACAAAAAAGACCGAGACTAAAAATATCTAACAAAAATAAGCGTCTCGGCTATGTCTACTATTGTATCTCGGCTCGACATCACCCAAATTTTCTGCGACGTAGATGATTTCTGTAATCAATGGGAAAATATATGGCAGCAAGTACCGCAATTGCCATCGACAACAGGAGAACGTCGCA
>NZ_SZNH01000050.1 GCF_005869855.1 Nostoc sp. PA-18-2419
ATGATGTAATGACTGGGCTGAGTTTATGCTCACTACCTTTGCTATCTCTGGTAACGATTTTCGTTTTATAGTTGATATTATCCCCATATGTAAATATTTGAAGCATTCATAATTTCTTACTTCTTTAAACAGACCTTTATACTTTGCACAATATTCATCTATGATGGCAACTGTTGGGTGAGCATCTCTTGCTAAATGTTTCAGAATTTGTAACTCTACATCCATTGCCCCACTTACCTTTCAGGGTTTTCTTTTTTTATTCTTTTATTCAGAATACCCGGAAAGTGACAGAAGAGGGGTATAGCAATCCTAAATCAATTGTGAGAAAATACGTAGATACTAAATAGGTATACTTAAAAGCAAGTACAGTAACGGACAATGTGGATGCGATCGCTATCAGAGTTCATCGAAAACAGCCAAGACAAGCGTGAAGTTCAGCGGGCAATTGCAGTCAAAATGCTGCTTGAAGGATACACTCATGCTGCGATACAGTCGATATTGGGTGTTTCATCAGGATTTATAAGTAAGTGGAAAAAGGCATTTTTTACTTTAGGAGTAGAGGGGTTAAAGCTTGGATACAAAGGGAGTCAGGGATTTTTAAATCCACAACAGCGTGCATCGATAATTGAATGGCTCAAGACCAAACAGAAGTGGAATTTGAGTGAACTAGAGTACGAGATTGCCTGCAAGTATGGGGTGGTGTTTGAATCAAAACAGAGCTACTACGACTTATTTGATGCAGCCCAAATTAGTTGGAAGAAAACTCAAGCTCACAATCCTAAGTATGACCCAGATTTAGTAGCATCAAAAAAAAAGAAATTTCTGGGCTACTGGAAGCAAGACGTTCTGAAATTGAGTCAGGAAAGTTAGTGGTGTTCATGGTGGATGAATGTCATTTGTTATGGGGGGATGTATGTGGATATGTTTGGGGTAAAACGAGCGAAAGAGTAAGGGTTCCGATAGTTAATGTTCGTTGTAAACAAACGTATTTTGGTGCATTAGATTATAAAACCAAAGAGTTTTTCACCTTTGCGGCAAAAACTGCAAATTCCGAGACTACAGTCAGCTTTTTAGAATACCTTCAATCTCAACAAAGAGGAGCAAAACTTTTGATTATTTGGGACGGTGCAAGCTATCATCGTTCGCAACAGATTAAGGATTATTTGGACTCACTAAACCGTGAGAAAGAAACAGCGCAATGGTTAATAACTTGTGAGCGGTTTGCTCCCAATGCTCCACAACAGAACCCAGTAGAAGATATCTGTTTGCAAGCAAAAACATTGGTTCGAGAATTATACTTTTTCTGCCATTCTTTCTCTATCGTTAAGGGGCTATTTGAATTGTCAATGGATTGTCAAATTTTTAACTTCCCTAAGCTCCATGAATATGGTATTTTCTCATGACTCATTTAGGATTGCTATATAAATATAAGTCATATTAGAGAAGAAAAAATGGCGTTTGTAGTTGATAAAACAGTGTATGATATGTTCCCAGGTTTGTTACTAGTTGTATGTTCGGGAAGGAATCTGGATAATGAGACTGAAAAACCAAATATTCAGCAGGCATTGAAGAATGTTCAAATTCAACTTAGAAATAGCTGGGAATATGCAAATCCCCAATCCCATCCTAAGATTGAAGCTTGGCGACGAGCTTTTAAGCAGATAGGAGTATCAGGTCAAAAATTTCCAAGTTCTATTGAAGCATTTTGTCGTCGTATTCTTTCAGGAAGGGAAATTCCCAGTATTAATCCTCTTGTAAATTTCTATAATCTCATTTCTATACGAAACTTAGTCACATCTGGTGGTTGGGATATTGATAATATTCATGGAGAAAATATATTTCTAAAGTTAACCACTGGTGGTGAGCCTTTCATTGAGTTAGGTCAAAAGATACCAATATATGTTGAAGCAGGAGAAGTCAGCTATACTGATGCTAAAGAATTGATTACTCGTCATATAGTTTGGCGACAGTCTGAAACAGCAAAAATAGTCACAACAACAAAAAATTTCTTTCTTGTAGCTGAGATACTACCTGATGTAGGTAGAGAGGTTGCTGAGTTTGTTGAAAAATCATTTATCGATGGTATAGAAGAATATTTCAATATCAAGGTAAAATCTGCAATATTAGATATCCAGTGTTTACGATGGGAGTGGGACTAACAACATCTACTCCTATAGTTTGTAATATCTATCGAGATCATCAGTATCTAAAGATGAAGTTGCTTCATCAAAGATAACAATTTGGGGATTTTTAAGCAAGACTATAGCGATCGCTATACGCTGCCTTTGTCCTCCTGATAGTTTCACTCCCTGCTCGCCAATAATTGATTTATATCCACAAGGAAAGCTCATAATAAACTCATGGGCATTAGCAGCTTTTGCGGCTGCTTGAATTTGCTCATCTGTTGCATCTAGCTTTCCATAAGCAATATTATCCCGTACTGTGCCGTACAAGAGCAACGTTTCTTGGGGAACGATTCCAATGTGCCTTCGTAATGATTTTAAGCTGATGTCTCGTATATCACGATCGTCAATTAAAACTCGCCCTTTTTGAGGATCGTAAAAACGAGCTGCGATGACACGCCCTAGTACAGATGTTTAGAAAAAAATCAATGAATAATAGACCGCCTTTCACTCATCTTGTTCAAGCTCTTCCCCAAACAATGTCGTTTATTGATCCTGGAACACTTGAACGTCATAGTGGACGAGCTTTAAAGTTACGCTTGGGAGCTAATGAGAGTAGCTTTGGGATCTCGCCATACGCAAGAGAAGCAATGCGAGAGGCAGTTGAGTGTTTAACATTGTACGCCGATCCTCAAAGCTACGATTTGAGGGCAAAGCTTGCTTCCATTCATGGCATCACTATGAAAAACTTAGTTGTCGGTAGCGGCATTGATGATCTTATAGGACTAGTAGTACGTACCTTTATCCAAAGAGGTGAAGTTGCAGTAACTTCCTTTGGAGCTTATCCGACTTTCAATGACCATGTAATGGGGTATGGTGGTCAACTTCACTTTGTACCTTATAAAGACTATTACAACGATTTGCAAGGGCTTGGTGAAACGGCTGCGAGATTAAAAGCACGCATACTCTACCTAGTTAACCCAGATAATCCAACAGGAACAAACCATACATCTGCTAGCCTTCAAATGCTTATAGAACAACTCTCTCCAGAGTGTCTCTTGCTACTAGATGAAGCATACATAGATTTTGCTCCAACCGAGACTGTTCTTCCAATCGATCCTAACAACCCACGTGTTATTCGCCTGCGTACTTTCTCAAAAGCATACGGACTAGCTGGTGCTAGAATTGGCTATGCTATTGCATCTCAAGAAACGATCGCTGCCTTTGAGAAGATCCGCCTTCACTTTGGGGTCAATCGAATTGCTCAGGTTGGAGCTTTAGCATCCCTGCACGATCCAGAATTTTTATGTCACACAATAAGTGCTGTCGAGCAGGGACGGCACGACTACGAGATATTGGCTCGTGAGCAAGGATTTTCGATACTTCCTTCGGCGACGAATTTTGTTGCCATCAACACAGGATGTTCTAAACGAGCAAAGGCAATAGTTAAAGGTTTATTAGAGCGTGATGTCTTTGTACGTATGCCTAGCGCACCACCATTGGATCAATGTATTCGGATAACTATCGGCACATCCCAAGAGCGTAATACTTTTGCAGAAATCTTCCGCGAACTGCTCGTTTCTGATAAAGGAGTGAACTTCAGTTTTATCTGACTTCTTTATAAATTGAATACTCTCATCAATAAGTCAGCATAGCTTTTAAAACCGATACTAGTATAACTACTGTTATAAAATGTACATTTTGTCATTACACAATTAGCTGGATCTATAAGCAGTAGTCTACTTTTTTCTAATCTGCTCAGTTCATTTAATGCGCTTTTATGAGGATTTAGTAAGCTTCCTTCTTCAGCTTCCACAACTTTTTCACAAACAAATTTATGTACATTCATAAGCTCTTTATAGCTTAAGATAAACTTCTCTTGGTGGAGATAAAGACAATCAGGTAAGACTTTGAAAGTAGTCTGCAATTTTTTCCATACACTTATTAAAAACGAATGATCTAATCCCATGATTCCACTAAATCCATCTGGCATACTTGGGCGAACATTGTTTTGATAAATCTGTTTGCTATAATTTCCTGCTAATTTGAGTGCAACACTTGATGTTGACATCAGAACTGTTGCAGTTTCTAACTCGATTACAGCGTTGTTTAACCTTCCAGCTTGTATCTCAAAATCAAAACGATGACAACAGATAATCAATCCTTGAATTAAGGAAAAAAATATCCAATGAGCTTGTATCCAGAGTTCTATGGGTTTTGTTTTAATAAGATTGAACAAGTTGTGTTCATCACTTAACTCTAAAGCAATTTTGCTTGCTTTTAGAACACTCATCACTAAAACCCAACTCGCAGTAGAGTCCTCAGCTTGAATCCGCTTGATCCGGAAGTACTTATCGTAAGCTCCAATAGGAAGCACTGTCAAAGAAAGCGTTTCGATTGAACCTAAAATACTCAGTAAATCGTTAATTTCGGAAATCGGTTGCTGATGTGACAAAGCTTGAGAAAATAACTTAAGGGTTTCGCGTAGTTTGCCCTTTATACACTTAGATAATTCATCGTTAGTTGGTAAGCTCTTAGATGGTAGCAAAAAAAAGTATTTTGAAGCTTCCATTAAACTATTTCCAGAAGTTAGGATTATAGGGTTTGACTTTACTGAAGCTCACTTTTGAAATTAATATTAAGAAAGGCATTACTAGTACAGGTCGGCGGAAATAAACCTACCATTTGGAATGGGTAAAAAGCTTGCGGTATAAGTATTCTTTCTTTTTACTTTTTACTTTTTACTTTTGCCTTGTTGTACTACTGGTAAAGCAAAGCTCACAATTAGGTTTTATACCTTCACTTATCTTCAACAAATAAATTATGCACATCTTGATCGTGGTTGGTAAGACGGTCTTCCCAGTCCCATGCACCAGCGACAGCAATATTTGCACCTGAGATATAAGAAGCACTATCAGAAGCCAAAAAAGCGATCGCTTCGGCAACTTCTTCAGGTAGCCCTAAACGTCCCATCGGAACACGTTTTTGCATCCATTCTTTTTGCTCTGATGGCAAGTGCCCGTTATCAATTAAACCAGGAGACACACAGTTTACTGTAATATTGTTGGCTGCTTCTTCTACTGCCAAGCTCCGAGTTAAAATTAGAACACCTGTCTTAGCAATAGCGTAAGCTGCAATATTAGGGGCGCCTCTTACCAGATAAGTTGGGCTTAGTCCAATATTAATGATTCGCCCTTGGCCACGAGTACGCATCTTAGGAAGAACAGCATGGCACAAGTAATAGACGCTACTTAAGTTACTATTTAATACATAATGCCACTCATGATGATTCATAACATTAAGCGGCTTGAAGAAAAACTCTCCAACATTATTAACTAAGATGTCAATTACTCCGAACTGCTCTATAACGGTATTCACAAGCGTATCAGATGCTTCTGAAACACTAACATCAGCTTTCACCGAAATAGCTTGCCCACCAAGAGTCTGTATTTGTTTAACTACCTCAATGGCAGCATCTTCATTAGTATTATAATTAATTGCCACGTTGGCACCTTGTTGAGCAAGACTTAAGGCAATGGCTTTACCGATACCTCGTGAGCTACCTGTAACAAGAGCAACTCGCCCTGATAGTTTCATATCTGCCTCTGTGTAATATTAACCGTGGTAGTCATCGAACTCCTCGTGTTCCACTTCAACTGGCAGTTCAGTGTAGTAATTAATCTCACGAGGTGTAGTACAGAAATCGTTGTAAAAGCTTTTTAGTAAAGGTTCTTCCTGCGCCACTAAATCTTCGTGAAGTTCACGACTACGCCACGGGTACAGGATAAAAACATCAGTAAGGCATGTAAAACTTTGGTAAAAGCGTGCATGACCACACCAACCAGGGTGGATGTGTGCTTGCGGTCCAAGCTTTTCGTCCATCATTTGCATCAATTCTAAAGCCTTATCCTCCAGGACAAGCTTGAGATGCCAAATTTCCATAACAATAATCATACTCTTTTTTGCTTAATAGAAGGTTTGAAGAAAATTTCAGTAGACCGAAAAGTTTAGAGCTTGGTTTTTTGTTACCCATCAAGCGATCGCAACCAAAAAAAGATGATTTATAAAAGCCTAAAACAACCTATTTACTTTGATACATAATATGTTTTTTTTGTAAAGTGTGTAAGTCCTAGTAACTTTAAATATCTAATTTTCACCCAAGAAGGGATATTATTCGGACTTAGACAGTGTACAAATTCATTATCTTGTCCACCAACGATAATACCTCGTTTCAGGCTTTTATAAATCATCCTTTAAGAAATAGCGTGGGCATCGCCTAAAAAGTGCCGATAAATCAAGGTTGAATACCTGAAATCCGTACCACAATATTTGATTTGTGTCAAAATATAAGTCACGACTATTATATATTAAACAAATATCTTTGCATTTCTTCACTTAAAGAAGTCGGCGTTAAAAAATTAACCTATGTAAATAAGTCTAAAGTTAGTAAAAAGCTTATAAATCAATAGTTTTAGAGTTTTTACAAAATTCAATCTACCTTGGTTTTATCGTGCCTACTTAAAATAAATTAAATTAAATTAAATTAACTAAAAAATCAGGACAATATTCATTCTAGTCGTATAATACTTTGTGAGCCAAAATACTAGGTCTCAATCGTATATATTTTTTAAATAAGCTTAAAATCGTGATTAAACCTTACTAAAGGTATTAAGCTTATTTAAGAATCCATACAAAAAGCGAGAATTAATATCACTATTTAGGTACTTTTAAATACCTAAATAGTGATATTGCTTATATTAATTCCGATCGATTTTGAGTTACCATTAAAACTAAAACCGCATTTATGATAAATTATTTGCATAGTGAAACAATTCATGAGATGTTTTCAGTGCAAGTCGAAAAAACTCCTGAAAATATTGCAATTGTCGATGAAGACTATGAATTGACCTATACACAACTAAATCAGAAAGCAAATAAAGTTGCCTATTGTCTGTCAATCCGCTACAAAATAAAACCAGATGATGTCGTTGGGATCGTCATTAAAAGATCCGCATGGACGATTATTGGAATACTGGGTATTTTAAAAGCGGGAGCAGCTTATGTTCCAATCGATCCAGCCTACCCTGAAGAGCGACAAAAATATATACTTAATGATTGCGCTTGCAAAATACTCTTGACAGATCAAGAATTACCTAGCACCCATTTTGACTTAGAAAAATATCAAATCTGTAATATTAAAGAGTTAGTAAATCAGCAATTGGACTGCAATCCCTCTATAGTTTCAGGAGTTTCAGGCAATCATCTAGCTTACTTAATTTATACCTCTGGCTCCACAGGAAATCCTAAAGGGGTAATGATTGAACATAGAAATATTATCAATACCTTAATGTGGAGACAAGAATTCTATGGTTTTAATTCCTCAGATGTTAATCTCCAGTTACCTTCTATTTCATTCGATAGTTCAGTAGTAGACATATTCAGCATCCTGTGTTCTGGAGGAAAGTTAATACTACTGAAGGAAGAATTACGAACAGACTTAAAGTATATAGAAAAATTAATCGCTAAATATCAAGTCACCCATTTTTTGACTGTCCCGTCTTTTTATTGGATTATTTTAACTGAATGCTATAAAAATTTATCTAGTATCAAGGCCGTGACACTTGCAGGAGAGGCCGTAGGTCGGGAAATAGTTAACTCACATTTTACCTTGTTACCAAATGTAGAATTAATTAATGAGTACGGACCAACAGAAAATTCAGTATGTTCAACGGCATATAAATTGAAGGCAGAGGAAAAAGTAATTATTATCGGTAAGCCTATTTCAAATGTGGAAGCATATATTCTTGATGCACAGTTAAATCAAACTGCACCAATGGAAGAGGGGCAAATTTGTTTAGCAGGAAAAGGGTTATCAAGGGGGTATTGGCGAAACGAAGAATTAACAGCACAAAAGTTTATCCTTAATCCTTTGAGGGAATCAGCAGAAAGATTATATTTAACAGGAGATTTGGGACGGATTAATCTAGATGGAAATATAGAATTTTTAGGACGAATAGACGAACAAGTTAAAATCAGAGGATATAGAATAGAGCCAAGAGAAATTGAAGATGCTTTATTAAAATATCCAGAAGTAAAAGAAGCTGTAATTGATGCAAAAGAAGTGATTCCTTTGCAAAAGGAATTAGTAGCCTATATCAGAAGTGAGAACAGTATATCTGATGAAGAATTGAAAAAGCATTTAGGTAAGGTACTTCCCAAATACATGATACCTACTTACTTTGTCTTTCTCAAGGAAATTCCGCGTACACCTAGTGGGAAATTAGATAAAAATGCTTTGCCTTATCCAGTTAGAGAAGACAAGGAGCAATATATTGCACCCCAAACTAATTTGCAACAAGAAATTGTCCAAATATTACAGAAATTATTGGGAATAGAAAATATAGGTATATATGATAATTTTTTCCAAATTGGTGCCCATTCTTTGGTTATTGCTCAACTCCTAGCTAGAATTAATAAAAACTTAGAAATAAACGCGACTTTAAAGGATGTATTTGACAATCCAACAATAGCCACTTTAGCCAGTAGAATTGAAACTTTACCTTTTCAAGAAACTGCATATTCTCCCATTCCCGTAGTTTCCCGCGATTCAAATATTCCCCTAACGTTCCAGCAGGAACAGGTGTGGTTTCTCCATCAGCTTGTTCCAGGGAATGTCGCTTATAACGCTCAGTTCACAATCCACTTTCAAGGAGAATTGGATCGAGAAATTTTAGAAAAAAGCCTGAGCGAGATTATTAAAAGACATGAAATTTTGCGGACGACTTTTCCTGAAGTGAATGGAGAGCCTGTTCAGAGAATTCATTCACCTTGGAGGGCACAAATTTCAACAATAGACTTGCGGGAATTACCTGAATGGCAACGTGCAGAGCGTGCTGAGGAATTGATTAAGCAAGAATTGGCAAAACCATTTGATTATACACGCCTTCCGTTGATTCGGTGGTACTTGTATCGGTTAGGAGAACTGGAGTATGTTTTCCTTAATGTTGAATTTCATTATGTCCATGATGGCTGGTCAGTATCCGTATTTTTACGTGAACTACAAGCGCTATATGATGCTTATAAACAAGAGAAACCCTCTCCACTTGAGGAAATGCCTCTTCAGTTAGCAGATTATGCTGCATGGCAACACAGCCCTGTTCAAGAAAGTTTATTCAACCAACAACTTGCGTATTGGGAAAAACAGTTAGCAGGCTGTCTATTTGTGCTTAATTTGCATACAGACAGACCCAGACCTAAAATACCAAGTTTGAAAGGAGAATTGATACGACAAGACCTACCCGTAGACTTGTATCGGTCTTTGCGAAAATTAAGTCATGAAAATGGTGTAACTTTATTCACGACTTTATTTGCTGCGTTTTCTAACCTGTTGTTCAGATATACAGGTCAAGAGGACATATTGATAGGTACAGCTATAGCTAACAGAAGGCGCAAGGAAACTGAAAATGTACTTGGGATGTTGGTGAATATGATTCTCTTGCGTGCCAACCTTGCAGGTAATCCTACCTTCAAAGAACTGCTTGTCAGAGTCCAAAAAACTTTATTTGAAGGACTTGAACACCAAGATATTCCCTTTCAGAAAATTGTCGAAAAGGTCTACCCGAAACGAGTACCTGGGATGAATCCTCTTTTCCAGGTAATCTTCAGCTTTCATGACAGTCCAGTACCCGACCTAGATTTTCTTGGATTGAAAGGCCACTTAACTATCAGACATAGTGATAGTGCAAAAGTAGATATCGAGGTTATCTGTGTTCCAATTGCAGAACAAAGGATTGGTAGA
The DNA here is from genome assembly GCF_005869855.1 of Nostoc sp. PA-18-2419. Lineage (GTDB taxonomy): Bacteria > Cyanobacteriota > Cyanobacteriia > Cyanobacteriales > Nostocaceae > Nostoc. The sequence continues at coordinate 9,922 of NZ_SZNH01000050.1, forward strand.
GAGGAACGAGAGGATAATGACAGACTAACTCTAATTTGGCAGTACAACAGCGACTTGTTTGACCGGGAAACCATGCAAAAGATGATTGCTCATTTCCTGATCGTGCTTGAAGAAATAGTAGCCCAGACAGAAATCAGAATTGGTCAAATTGAGATGTTAACAAAGGTAGAAAAGACCAAGTTGTTAACAGAACTTAAAGGTACAAAAGTAGCTTATCCAATAGGGGCAACTATACACAGCTTATTTGAAGAGCAGGTAAAAAAGACCCCGGACAATATTGCCGTAATCTGTGATGAAAAGCAATTAACGTACAGAGAACTGAACACAAGAGCAAATCAGTTAGCTCATTACTTAAAAGAACATCACCACATCAAGTCAGATGATGTAATCGGACTGATGGTGAATCGTTCAGAACAGATGGTCATTGGGCTTTTAGGGATATTAAAAGCAGGTGGAGCGTACCTTCCTCTTGAGCCATTATCTCCTGAAAACCGACTCTCATATATGATTGAGGACAGTGGAGTCAAGGTAATACTAACACAAACAAATTGTAGTCAAAATCTGCCAAGCGATCGCCAATCAGTATTGCTTTTCGATGTGCTATCAGAAGAGTTGCATACATATCCGACTACCAATCCGCAACAAACCAACACGGGAGATGACTTAGTTTATATTATCTACACTTCAGGTTCAACCGGAAAGCCTAAAGGAGTACTCGCTAAACACAGTTCCTTAGTAAGTTTAGTAAATTGGTATGCCAAAACCTTAAACTTAATAGAACCTGATTCAATGTTGCTAATAGCTCCTTTAAGTTTCGATCTGGCACAGAAAAATATATTCGCTCCGTTGGCTGTTGGCGCTAGCATCTACCTATCAGAAAGAATTATCGGCAACTACGACACCATTGCCGAGACGATAGCCAAACATCATTTGACGCTAGTTAACGCCAGTCCCAGTGCATTGTATCCCTTGTTGGAAAGCAAATACTTTGACAAACTTCATTCTTTACGAAAAATGGTTTTTGGCGGAGAACCAATCAACATTCAAAAATTAACTTTGTGGATGACATCACCACATTGTCAAACAAAAATTATCAATGGTTACGGCCCGACAGAATGCACCGGTGTAGTTTCTGCTTATACAGTTGAGGGAGATTTGCCAACTTTAGAGCGAATTCCCATCGGTAAACCCATTGATAATACATACATTTATATCTTGACTAATCAACAGCAATTATTACCACCAGGAATTGTTGGTGAAATCTGTGTTGGCGGTGTAGGACTAACAAGAGGTTATGTTAATCAAGAAAGTTTAACTAGAGAAAAATTTATCTCTAATCCGTTTGTAAAAGGGGAATACTTGTATCGTACTGGTGATATGGGAAAGTTGTTACCCGACGGCAACATTATATTTATAGGACGTAACGATGAGCAAGTTAAAGTTAGAGGTTATCGGATAGAACTGGGAGAAATTGAGGCTAACTTACAAACCCACGCTCAAATTTCACAAGCAGTAGTACTTACTAAAGAAGATGAAAGGAACGATAAATATCTGATTGCATACATAGTTGCCCCAGAACAAATAAATGTCACAGAAATTAGAACTCATCTGAAGCAAACTCTACCAGAATACATGATTCCAACGTATTTTGTACAGCTAAAGCAACTTCCCTTAACTCCAAATGGCAAGATAGATAAGCAAGCTCTACTAACACTGAAACAAGTTAGCCTACATCCAGGAATTGCATACCAGTCGCCCAGAAATGATACAGAAAAAAAACTTGCAGCGATTTGGCAAGAAGTTTTGAGAACAGACAATATAGGAGTCAAGGATGATTTTTGGGCTTTAGGAGGACATTCTTTGCAAGCAACTCGTGTCATTTCTAGAGTGCGAGAAATATTTCAACTAGAACTTCCACTAAACAGTATGTTTGAAGATACTACTTTAGCAGAGTTGGCTGAACGCGTAGATTCCTTAATATGGAATCGAAAAACTGTACAAATAAATACAAACAGTTCAACAATCCTTGAGGAGTTTGGAGAGATTTGAAAATCAAGCCTTAGATAGTAAAAATATGAATGAAGCCTTGAAAGATACGATATGTTTACAGTGCGGTAATAAATTGGGAAATTACCAAAATTTCTCAAACAAAATAATTTGTTCTAATTGTGCCTATGAATACCCCGTTATTGAACAAAAAATTCCGATTTTATTAAAAAATCCTCACAAATACCTTGCTGAAATTTTATCTGAATACGAAAAATACATTCAAGAAAGTGAAAATCGGCTTCAAGAGATAGTAGTATCTGATAATAAAAACCCCCTCCGTTCTCAAGTTATAAAATCAATTGAATCGGGTATTATTTTCAATAATCAATATATTCAATTATTGCGGGAGCAGATATCGAAACACATAGAATTAAATCATTTAATGAAAATTGCTACTCATGAAAAATCTTATGGTTATTCAGCAAACTTCAGCTATTTGCAACGAGACTGGTGTTGGCTACCAGAAGGAGAAGAGGAATTAGAACTGATTCAGAATACACTCCTAAAATATATTCTTTCCTTTGACACTGAACGCGATGCTGCAATAGTACTTGGTGCTGGTACAGGGAGAATAGCGTGGGATCTTCGGGATAAATATAAATGGATGTACGCAACAGATTTATCCTACACAATGGCGGCTTTATTTTATGATTTACTAGAAAAAGAAATTGTTTTTTATGAAATCAACCAGAAAAATATTTTTAATGACACAGAAGCAGCACGCTGTTTAACAGCTACAATGTATCCTCCAAAGAAAGAAGTTGTCCAAATTCAGCAACCTAGTAGCGAAAATTTTTCTTATTTTATCGGAGATGCATTACATCTTCCTTTTGTGGAACATTCTTTATCAACAGTTATATCTGTTTATTTTACAGATGTAGTTCCTCCCCAATTTCTATTCGCAGAAATTGCCAGAGTAATCAAACTAAATGGAATATTTATCCACTTTGGTCCACTTGCTTACCATTTTAATGATTTGTCTTACAGTTTAGCAGCTAACGAGATTAGAGCGTTGTTGAAACAACACAATTTTGAAATTTTAGCTGAAGAAACAGTTCCCACTTTTCATAAATCTTCTTCTGTGTCGATGTCATCTAAACTTTATCGTAACTGGACTTTTGCTGCTATCTGGTCTGGGTTTAGTTAGAGTTTTCACTACCTATTTTGCAAAAATACTCAACCAGTACTTAATAAGTTGCTGCTCAAGTATGATTAGCTTAACTTTTTAACATTTAAAAATAGTCAAAATCTATTTTATCCCTGATTTTACTTGCAAATTATTTCAAAGGAAATATTCCCAAATGGAAATTTTTAATTCTCTTACATATCTGGATCTTTCAAATATAAAGGAATTTCATACATTGACGAAGAAAGTATTGATAGATTTAGCTAGCGACAAAGAGATATTTAGATTGTTACTAAACTCGGTTGCAGAAAACTCTTACTTACTTTCTTTAACTGAACATCATGATGTTTTAGATAAAGTAGTTCTATATGAAGATGCCTCTCGAGGAATACGTATAAGACTGCACGTATACTTAGAAGAATATTCTGGTAGACCACATAACCATACATGGCCTCTCTCTAGTTTAATTCTACATGGAGGTTACCAACATCATTTATATGGTGATGGTAAAGATTGGAATGAAGATATAGATATAGAGAAACTAAGACCTTTAATGATTAGAGAAGAAAAAGTAGGCTCAATGTACACTCTCGATCCTGACACAGTTCATTCTATATCAACACAACCCTATACTATATCTTTAGTTGTGATAACACCTCATCTTAAAGAGCGCTTTTTAGTAGTAGATAAAAAAAAAGATACAGCTTTTTGGCAATACGTAGTAAAACATAAGATGCCAACAGAAATGCAAAATAAATCAATGTCATTAAGTTATTTCAACAGTTTAGTTAGTAAGATTGATGATTTCAATTTAATATAAAATATATTAAATTGTTGTGAAAAAATAAAAAACTAAATAAAAATACAAGCGTGATTTTTTGAAATTTGAATTTAATCAATAATTGTTTAGAATATTTGCGAAAATGTATGCCCATGTTACTTATCGAAGGATGATTAATAAAGACTTGAAACGAGCTATATTTCTTAATAAATATGACGATGAATTTGCACAGTGAGTGAGAAAAATCTGGGTTTGACTGAAGGGAAAAATTTGTATATAGACTAATTAATTTAGGAGTATTAGTTATGAAAAAAAAGGAAAGTTTAGCATCATTCATGGCTGCTATCCGGAAAATGGAGATCAAGCTTTGGGTTGAAGCGGGTAAGTTGAAGTATCAAGCTCCTTCTGGTGTCATGACTAAGGCATTGCTCCAGGAAATTACAGAGCGTAAAAGCGAAATTATTGATTTTCTCCGTCCAGCAGAAAACAGCTTTTCTTCTTTTCTCCAACCCATTCCTCGTGTAGCTCAAAATGCTACTTTGCCATTATCTTATGCTCAACAGCGCTTGTGGTTTTTAGACCAGTTAGAGGGTTTAAGTCCTACTTACAATATTATAAAAGCTTTCCAGGTAGAAGGTGCGATCGCTATCCCTGTATTTGAGCGGTGTCTCAATGAATTAATCAAGCGACATGAAATATTAAGAACAAGCTTTAAAAGTGTGGATGGTAAGATCAGCCAAGCGATTGCACCTGTACTACAATTACAAATACCACAAGTCGATTTACGCAATTTATCTAGTGAAGAACAGCAAGCAGAAGTGAAAAGGTTAATTGGGGAAATATCAACAGCACCCTATGACCTTTCTCAAAGCCCTTTATTGAGAGTAAAATTTTTGTGGCTACAAGAAAATTCTCGCATTCTGCTGATTGGAATGCACCATATTATTTCTGATGGCTGGTCTTTAAGCGTTCTCATTAAAGAACTCACAATTTTGTATACTGCCTTCTCTGTTGAACAGCTTTCTCCCTTACCTAAATTACCCATTCAGTATGCAGATTTTTCCGTTTGGCAACGTCAACAATTAAGTGGAAAAGTATTAGTAAATCATTTAAAATATTGGCAGGAAACCTTAGCAGGTGCGCGAGAGTTATTGCAACTGCCGACTGATTATATTCGACCTTTAACTCAAACTTTTAAAGGTTCCACAAAAAAATTTAGTCTAAGTATAACATTAACACAAAAGTTGCAAACCCTGAGTCAAGAGTCGAATGTGACACTCTTTATGACTTTGTTGGCTGCTTTTACTGTACTTTTATATCGTTATAGTCATCAAGAAGATATTGTCATTGGTTCCCCGATCGCTAACCGTAACCGCAAGGAAATAGAACCATTGATTGGTTTTTTTGTCAATATGTTGGTGTTGCGGATCGATGTCTCAGGAGATCCTGCTTTTAGCGAACTAATCCAACAAGTTAAAAAAGTAACTTTGGCAGCTTATGACCACCAAGAACTGCCCTTTGAAAAATTGGTGCAAGAATTGCATCCAGAACGAAATTTGAGTTACGGCCCCCTTTATCAGGTGTCTTTTGTCTTGCAAAACACTCCTAGAGAAGTGTTTCAACTACAGGATATAACTATTAGTTCCTTGAATGTTAAGCCCGATATTTCTAGGGACGATCTCACAATGTTTTGCTGGGAATCAGCAGAGGGTTTGCAAGGATCTGTGGAATACAGCACAGATTTATTTACAGAAGCCACGATCGAGGGGATGATTAAGGTATTTCAAACATTGTTAGCAGGAATTGTCACCAACCCCGAACTGACTATTTCTCAAATTTCTTTGCTTGATGAAAGCGAAAAACAACAATTAATTTCAAAATGGCAGCCTGTTACTAAACCTTTTTTCACAGAAAAATGTATTCATCATCTATTTGAAGCGCAGGTAGCGGCAAATCCGCAAAAAATAGCAGTAATTTCTCAGGGTTCGGAAATAACTTATGAGGAATTGAATCGAAAAGCGAATCAATTAGCACATTATTTACAAAAACAAGGGTTAGTCCCAGAAGCAGTAGTAGGCATATATCTGCAACGGGATATAGAGATGATAGTAGCGTTTCTGGGTGTACTGAAGGCAGGAGGTGCTTATGTGCCTCTAGACCCACAATATCCCCAGGAACGGCTGGTCTATATGTTAGAGGATGCAGCAATTTACTGCTTAGTGACTAAGGAGAATATAATACCTGACTTACCAACACCAAGCATCAGGAGAATTTGCCTCGATACACAGGCAATGGAGATTTTTAAAGAACCGAAAAGTGATATTTGCAGTGGGATTAACTCAGCAAATTTAGCATGTATTATATATACATCTGGGTCAACAGGAACTCCCAAAGGGGTAATGATTACCCATCAGTCTTTGGTAGTCTTTACGGAAACAGTCAGCAAAGATTATCAGTTAAATGAGCAAGATAGAATATTACAGTTTTCTTCCATCAGTTTTGATGGAGCATTGGAAGAAATTTATTCTTCCTTAAGTTGCGGTGCTACTATTGTGCTTCGCACCGATGATATGTTGAGTTCTGTTCCCTATTTTTTCCAAAAATGCTGGGAATGGAAGATTACAGTTTTGGATTTGCCGACTGCTTATTGGCATCAGTTAGCCGCAGAATCAGGAAAGCCTGACTGCAAGTTGCCGACATCTCTGCGTTTAATTATCCTTGCTGGTGAGAGATTGCAACCAAGCCAGGTGGCGCTGTGGCAAAAAAATGTTGGGTATTATCCAGAAGTCATTAATGTTTATGGCCCTACGGAAGCTATTGTTGCCGCAACGCTTTACAAGCTTTCGGCATCTAATAGTATGGATGTCGAACTCAAAGAAGTGCCAATCGGACGGCCTCTGAGCAATTACCAAGTTTACATTCTTGACCAAAATTTACAGCCTACTCCTGTTGGTGTTCCTGGTGAACTTCACATTGGTGGTGCAGCTTTAGCTCAAGGCTACCTTAATCAACCACAATTGACCCAGAAGAAATTTATTGTTAACAAGTTTAGTTCTGATTCCAAAGCACGGCTGTATAAAACAGGGGATTTAGCACGTTATACGTCGGATGGCAATATAACGTTTTTAGGTAGATTAGATCATCAAGTCAAAATTCGCGGATTTCGGGTAGAACCGGGAGAAATTGAAAGCATCCTGGCAAAGCATTCACTGGTGAAGGAAGTGGTAGTTGTTCCCAGAGAGTCAAATTCAGGTACTAAGTCTTTAGTGGCGTATGTAGTAGCTGAAAACTCATCACTAACATTTGCAAATGAAGGATCAAATACAGCCTTACATCTACAGCAGGTGTTGCAGTGGAAGGAATTATTTAAGGATTCATATTCTCAACAATTTAGATCCGATGATTTAACATTCAATATAGTAGGGTGGAACAGTAGCTACACGCGATCGCTAATTCCCAAAGCAGAAATGCAAGAATGGGTAGAGCAAACTGTTGTCAGAATTAGCAGCCTTAAACCCCAAAAAGTATGGGAAATTGGCTGTGGGACAGGTCTTTTACTCTTTCGACTTGCTCTTGATTGTCAGCACTACTTAGGAACCGACTTCTCGCCAGAAGCTTTGGCTTTTGTGCAACAGCAATTACAAACAGAAGCCTGGCCAATGGTAGAACTCAAGGAACAGGAGGCAGATAATTTTGCAGGTATAGCCCCTGGCGAGTATGATACCGTCATCATCAATTCTGTGATCCAATATTTTCCTAATATTGATTATTTATTACGTGTTTTACAAGGAATTGTGAAGCTACTGCCGCAGCAAGCAAACATATTTATTGGTGATGTGCGTAGTCTACCCCTTCTGGAAGCCTTTTACACTTCAGTAGAACTTTATCAAGCAGAAGTTGCTTTGAGTCCTGACCAATTACAAAATAAAGTGCAAAAACGCATTGCTCAGGAAGAAGAATTACTAATAGATCCGGCATTTTTCTATGCTCTGAATCGCTATATCCCTTCAATTAGTGGTGTGCAAGTGTCATTGAAGCGAGGAAACTATCTCAATGAAATGACTAAGTTTAGATATGATGTGATATTACAAATTGGGCAAGAAGACACCCCTTTTAAGAAAGACCTAAGCTTGGATTGGCAAAAAGATCGGCTGACTTTGCCTGAGATCCGCCGTATTTTGACACAAGCAAAACAGGAACGGCTGATTAAAATCACCAATGTGAAAAATGCGCGTCTTTTCTCAGATATCAAAGGTGTGGAATTACTTGCGGACTATGGGAAGTATGATACAGTTCATCAATTGCAACAAGCGTTAGCAAGTATCCCTGTAACTGCGGTTGACCCAGAAGATTTTTGGAAATTGGGCGAAGAATATGCTTGGAATGTCAACATCGGCTGGTCGTTTTCAGGAAATCTTGGTTGCTTTGATGTGTTTTTAAGTCGGGAGGTGAATGCAACATTTTCAACTTCCGGTTATAGAGATTTTTTCCGACCCTGGAATCAGTATGGAAATAACCCCTTGCAAAGTAAATTTGCCAATCAGTTATTACCGGAAATACGTGCCTTTGTTGCCAATAAACTACCAGAGTTTATGCAACCTTCTGCATATATCATATTGGACTCCTTACCACTTACAGCTAATGGCAAGATTAACCGAAAAGCATTACCTATACCAGACTACAGCCGACCTGTAATTGGCGATTTTGTTGCACCTCGTACCGCGATCGAGCAATCCTTGGTAAATATCTGGCAGGAGTTGCTGGAAATTGAGCGAGTAGGAATTGAAGATAACTTTTTTGAATTGGGTGGACATTCGCTGCTTGCTACTCAGGTAATTTCTAGAGTGCGGGAATTATTCCAGGTGGATTTGACGGTTCGGGTTTTGTTTGAGAAATTGACTATAACAGGTCTTGCTTGGTGCATTGAAACCACGCTTTTAACAAATCAAACTCTCACAGGAAGTCCGTTACAACCTGTTTCCAGAGAACAGGCATTAAGGGTATCTTTTGCCCAAGAAAGATTTTGGTTTATGCATCAGTTGGCAGGGAACAATGCTGCCTACAATATATCCTGTGCGCTGCATTTAAAAGGGAAACTCAATATTAAAGCAATGGAGGCAAGTATATCCGAGATTGTACGTCGTCATGAGATTTTGAGAACCACTTTCCCAACAGTTGCCGGACAACCAATTCAGATAATTGCACCGTTTACGGGTATGGCGCTGGACATAACGGTACTGCCAACTTTATCTGAAAGCAGTCGCACGCAAGAAATACAGCGTTTAATCCAACAGGCATCTGGGCATTGCTTCGATCTGACCTCTCAACCACTGATGCGATCGCAATTAATTCGCCTGGGCGATGAAGAGAACTTGTTCATACTGATCATGCACCACATTATTTCTGATGGTTGGTCAGTTGGTATCTTCATGAAAGAACTATCGGTTTTATATGAGGCTTTTAACAGTGGTAAACCTTCGCCCTTACCTGAGTTGCTGATTCAGTCTGCCGATTTTGCTGCATGGCAACGCACCACATTCTTCGGGGAAATTCTTGAGAAACAACTGAGCTATTGGAAAAAGCAGTTGGCAGGGGCTTTACCCTTGTTAGAGTTACCCACAGATTATCAGCGTCCGCCAGTTCAACAGTTTCGTGGTGCAAGTCATTCCTTTTCGCTACCGCAAGACGTACATCAAAAACTATTGTCTTTGGGCCAACGAGAGGGATGCACGTTATACATGACTCTCTTAGCGGCTTTTCAGACTTTACTATATAGATATACCGGACAGGAAGACATTATTGTTAGTACTGGCATCGCTAATCGTAACCATCCAAAACTGGAAGATTTGATTGGATGTTTTATTAATATTTTAATCTTGCGAACTGACTTGTCAGGCAATCCCAAGTTTATAGAATTGATGCAGCGTGTCAGAGAAGTAACCTTACAGGCTTATGCTCACCAAGATTTACCCTTTGAGCAGTTGACAGTAGCCATAAATCAGGAACGAGATTTAAGTTATCATCCGGTTGCCCAGGTGATGTTTATCTTGCAAAACTCTCCACTGCAAATCTTGAAATTACCAGAAATTACCGCTACTTCCCTCAAAATTCAGGGGGCGACATCACAACTAGATTTGAATTTGCAGATGTGGGAGACACCTAACGCTTTAGAAGGATATATCTCCTATAATACAGACTTATTTGAAGCAACTACCATTGCTCGAATGCTAGATTGCTTTACCACACTGCTGCAAGCAATTGTCATCAATCCCGACGAAAATATTTCGACATTACCCTTGTTGAATGCCACAGAGCGGCAAAAAATTCTACTCGATTGGAATGCTACGGAAACAGCCTTTCCAGAAGATCAATGTCTGCACCAATTATTTGAGTTGAACGTCGAGAAACATCCTAATGCGATCGCTATCTGCTACGAGCAAGAACAAATAACCTATGGTGAACTCAACCGTAGAGCAAACCAATTAGCTCATTACTTTCAAAAAAAGGGAATAGGAACAGATGCAATCGCTGCCATCTGTATGGAGAAATCTGTAGAAATGGTCGTGGGCATACTCGGTATTCTTAAGGCTGGTGCTGCGTATTTACCTTTAGATCCATCTTATCCCAAAGCTCGCCTAGCTTTTATGCTAGAGGACATCAACGCCCAAATCGTTTTAATTCAGCATCACCTGATCTCTGCACTCCCAGGGCAAAGTGCGGTCTTGGGGTCTCCCCAAGAGGAGCAACTTTGTAAGACAGCCCAAAAGCGTCAAGTGATCTGTATAGATGCAGATTGGCAAGATATTGCTGCCAGCAGTATCGAAAATCCACATCTAGGAGTCAGTCCCTCTCACCTTGCCTACGTAATTTATACTTCTGGTTCCACAGGTAAACCCAAAGGAATAGCCATTAATCATCTTGGGGTTGTAAATAACATTACAGACCTTAACCGTAGTTATAGGGTAGGGTCAGATGACCGTGTACTAGTGTTGTCTTCCCTGAGTTTTGATATGTGCGTCTATGAAACCTTGGGACTTCTCGCCGCCGGAGGTACGCTGATTGTCCCCAGTCAGGCGATCGCTAAAGACCCTGCCCAATGGGCTAGATTAATCCAACAGCACCAAGTAACAGTTTGGAATTCCGCACCTGCACTGCTGAAAATGCTAGTCGATTACGTCAGCAGCCGACCAGAAATATGGCCTAAATCTATCCGTGTAGCTTTTTTAGGCGGCGATTGGATTCCTACTACCTTACCACAACGATTGCAAAAGTTGACCGACGGTACAGAAGTAGTCTGTATGGGAGGAGCAACAGAAGCTTCGATTCATTCAATTCTTTATCAGGTTGATACTACTGACCCCAATTGGAAAAGTATTCCTTATGGTAAACCGATGGCGAATCAAAAAGCCTTTATTCTTGATGCACAGCTTCAACCTGTTCCTATTGGCGTTCCCGGAGAACTGCATCTTGGTGGTATAGGCTTGGCCCGTGGTTATTGCGATCGCCCAGAATTAACTCGGATGAAATTTATTCCTGCTCCTTTTAGTGAAGTGCAAGGAGAGCGTATTTATAAAACAGGTGACTTAGCTCGTTACTTGCCAGATGGTAATATTCAATTATTAGGCAGAATCGATTACCAAATCAAACTACGAGGGCATCGCATCGAACTGGGGGAAATCGAAGCGGAGTTGAGAAAGCATACTGCTGTCAAAGAATGCGTAGCACTGGTAATTGGCAACTCTATGGACAGCACTACACAACGGTTAGTGACTTATATAATTCCTGCACAGCATCCTCACCCTTCCCCCGAAGAATTACGCCATTTTCTCAAACAAAAATTACCTGAATATATGCTGCCATCAGCATATATAATCATAGACAAATTTCCTCTTTCCCCTAATGGCAAGATCGATAGGCTAAAGCTGTTAGAGTTGACACCTGAGTCTTTAGAACTCACGTCACCAGGCACTTTTGTCCTTCCCCGTTCTCCCTTAGAGCAAGTTATCGCGCTCATTTGGGCTGAGGTACTGAGAGTGAATCGTATGGGTGTAAATGATAACTTTTTTGCCATAGGAGGACATTCTCTCATTGCCACCCAGGTAATCAACCGCTTGCAAGAAATTTTCCCAATTGACATAGCTTTACGGTTGATTTTTCAATCACCTACAGTTGCTCAAATGGCTGAGACTATGGAAATTCAGGGTAAACAAATGCAAATTAATCTTACCGAAATCTCAGAAATATTCTTACAAGTTCAAGCACTATCTCAAGAGGAAATCACAAAAATGCTTGCTGAAGATACCAGGTAATAACTTACAGCGAGCGTTGTATATTCCATCTGTTGGTTGATATGTCGTTATTTTGTAAATGTAATTGTTCATAAAAGTTAGCAAAAATATCTGATATGACCATCTCTAAAACCTTACTCTCAAGCTTGTCAGAGATAGGAGATGAACTTCTCCAACAGAATGACCCGGTTTTGCATAACCTTCTCTTGCAAGAATATCACCGACAGATGAATTCACTTTACATGGTTGCAGCCTCCAGCATCGCCGATCCTTCTGTGTTGGCTGGAGGTATGATTGCTACCAACGTCACCACAGAAGGCTATCCGGGAAATAGGTATCATGCGGGATGTAAGTATGTCGATGAAATCGAGAACTTAGCTATAGACCGGGCTAAAGCAGTTTTTAAAGCACAGTATGCAAATCTTCAACCCCATTCTGGCAGTTCTGCTAACCAAATTGTGCTATTCAGTCTGCTGAAACCTGGAGATACGATTTTGGGGATGGAACTTAATAGTGGTGGTCATCTTACTCATGGCGCTAAAGCTTCTGTGACAGGTCAATATTTTTGCCCTATTAGTTACACTGTCAACAACGATGGTTGGCTTGACTATGAGGAAATTCTCCACTTAGCGCGGCAGTATCAACCCAAATTGATTATTTGTGGAGCTAGTTCTTATACTCGGACGATCTACTATCAAAAATTTAGGGAAATAGCTGATGAAGTGGGAGCTTATCTGTTAGCTGATATTTCACATATTGCTGGACTTGTGGTTGCTGATGCACATCCCAGTCCCATAGACCACGCTCACTTTACCACAACAAGTACTTATAAACAATTATTTGGGCCGCGCGGGGGTCTAATTTTGATTGGCAAAGACTATGAAAAATTAGGCCCCGATAATAACAAAACGCTAGCTGAAACCATCCAAAAAGCTGTTTTTCCCTTCTTTCAAGGTACACCAAACCTGAGCGCGATCGCCGGGAAAGCCACTATGCTGCAAAGGCTTTCTACTCAGGAATTTAAAACATTGGCACATCGAATTATCAGCAATGCCCAAGCCTTAGCCAGTAACTTGAAGGCAATGAATTACAAAGTCATTACTGGAGGTACAGATACTCATATGGTACTAGTTGATGTCCATGCAAGTGGGGTCACAGGTCTGGGAGCCGAGCTAGCGTTGGAAGCCTGTAATATCATTGTGAACAAAAATAAAATCCCTGGTGACCAAGCAAACGCAAGGGTAACTAGCGGTATTCGCTTAGGAACTAATGTACTAGCATTGCGAGGAATGGGTGCAAAGGAAATGTCTCAATGTGCTGAATTAATTCATCAAGTAATTTCCTCTCTCAAGAAAACTGACAAGGAAAATTATGTATTAGATCAACAGATACAGGAGTCAGTTTGTACCCAAGTACAACAACTGTGTAATAGTTTCCCCATACCCAATTACCCGTTTTAATGTTATTTTACATTTTTTATAAGTTAAGTGAGGTAGAATAAAGGTTTTTTAAACGCAAAGGAGCGCAAAGGAAAACGCAGAGGTACGCAGAGTTTGCTTAATTTTGTTAGCGATGTATTTAGTACCTCAGCAGATTAGGAAATGCTAGATCGGAAAGCTGTGGAGCATTTTGTTCTCACTGGGGAAACTTAAGTCAAAAATAGCACTTTTAGAAGAAAATTTCTGCCATGAGCGCCATAAACGATTCTTTATCCAACGCAAAGCAAGAACTATTCAAACACCTGCTGAAGAAAAAAGGCATAGGTTTGACCAGCGAAACCATTAAGCGCCGAACCCAATCGACTCCTGCACCTCTCTCCTTTGCTGAAGCTAGACTCTGGTTCCTTGACCAACTGGAGGGAGAAAACAAGACCTACAATATACCCTCTGCAAAGCTTCTTAACGGCAACCTCAATGTAGCTGCCCTCGAAAGAGCGATCGCGGAAATTCTGCGGCGTCATGAAGTCCTGCGTACCCGTTTTCAGGTGGTAAATGGTACTCCAATGCGGGTTATTGACCCTGAAATAACCGTGACTATAAAAGTAGTAGATTTACAGGATTTACCAGAAGCCGAACCCTTAACTACTGTGAAACGGTTAGTCACAATAGAGGCAGAGAAACCTTTTGACCTCGCCAATGATCCGCTGGTGCGAGTGCATTTGTGGCGAGTGAGTTCCCAGTCCCATGTACTGCTGATAAATATACACCATATCGTCTCCGATGGCTGGTCGTTGGGGATATTCACTCAGGAGTTGTCTGCTCTCTATCAAGCTTTTTTATCAGGAGAACCCAGTCCCTTACCTGAGTTACCCATCCAGTATACCGATTTTGCTGTTTGGCAGCGCCAGTGGTTGACTGGGGAAGTCTGGGAAAAACAACTTGGCTACTGGAAGCAGCAACTTGCTGGGGCACCTGAAGTGCTAGCTCTCCCAATTGACCGTCAGCGCCAAGCTGTGCAAGCTTTCCGGGGCACATACGTATCATTTTTATTACCCAACTCTCTATCAGAGGCACTCAAAGCGTTGAGTAAACGCACGGAAGTCACCTTGTTCATGACGCTATATGCAGCGTTTATTACCTTGCTTTCTCGCTATACTGGCTCTGATGACATTGTAGTGGGCACGCCCATTGCTAACCGCAATCGTCCGGAAATCGAAGGGCTAATTGGCTTTTTTGCCAATACTTTAGTGTTGCGAACTGACTTGTCAGATAACCCCATTTTTGAGGATTTGCTATTAAGAGTCCGAGATATGATGTTGGGAGCTTATGCTCATCAAGACCTGCCGTTTGAGAAATTAGTAGAACAATTGCAGCCTGAGCGCTCCTTAAGTTACATACCACTGGTGCAGGTAATGTTGGTACTTGAGGTGCCGAAGCCCCAGATACAGATGGCTGGCTTAACAGTAAGTCCATTAGCGGTAGAAACAACCACCGCGAAGTTTGATTTAACTTTATTTTTACAGAACAGCGATAAGGGATTAATCGGGACATGGGAATACAATACTGACCTGTTTGATGCTGCCACGATCGCTCGCATGACCCGACATTTCCAGACAATACTTGCGGGAATTGTAGCTAATCCTCAACAGAAGGTTTTCTCTTTGCCTCTCCTCACAGAGCGAGAGCGGTACCAGCTATTGATAGACTGGAATAATACTCAAAAAGAGTATCCCATAAATAAGTGTATCAATCAGTTGTTTGAGGAACAAGTAGAGCATACCCCAGATGCAGTGGCGGTGGAGTTCGGCAATCAAMAACTTACCTACGATGAATTGAACGCCAAAGCAAATCAGTTAGCGCACTACCTAAAGTCTTTGGGTGTGAAAGCTGATGTGTTGGTGGGCATTTGTATCGAGCGTTCTTTAGAAATGATTGTAGGACTGTTAGGAATTCTTAAGGCAGGTGGGGCATATCTACCACTCGACCCAAACTATCCTAATGAACGCTTGACTTTCATGCTTGAAGATGCTCAAGTTCAAGTACTGCTAACTCAACATTCACTCCTTGAGAGACTACCCCAACATCAAGCGAAACTTGTCTGTTTGGATACTGACACTCAGCTAGTTTCCCAGTTTAGTCAAGACAATTTCATCTCTGGCGTACAAGCGAATAATTTGGGTTATGTAATTTACACCTCTGGTTCTACGGGTAAACCTAAAGGTGTAGCTATGAGTCAACTTGCTCTTTGCAATTTAATCTTCTGGCAACTGGAAAATATGAAAGTTTCTAGGGGAGCAAAAACTCTACAATTTGCTCCTATCAGCTTTGATGCCTCCTTTCATGAAATGTTCTCTACTTGGCATTCTGGAGGTACACTGGTCTTGATTAGGGAGGAATTGCGCCGAGATCCAGTGGCTTTGTTAGCTTTGATTGAAGACAAAGCGATTGAGAGACTGTTTATTCCCTTTGTTGGCTTGCAGCAACTAGCTGAAGTAGCTGTTAGTAGTGAATTATTTACCAGCCATCTGCGGGAAATCATTACTGCTGGGGAACAGTTACAAATTACTCCCGCCATTTCTCACTGGTTAGGTAAACTAACTAATGATTGTACTCTGCACAATCATTATGGACCATCAGAAAGCCATGTAGTCACCACTTTTACACTGACTAATTCAGTCCAGACATGGCCACTACTGCCTCCCATTGGTCGTCCCATTGCTAACACACAGATATACATTTTAGATAAATATCTACAGCCTGTACCCGTGGGTGTAGCAGGAGAATTATACATTGGTGGTGTTCCTTTGGCGCGGGGCTACCTTAACCGACCACAGTTAACACTTGAGAGATTTATCCCCAATCCCTTCGGTCAAAGTAGGGAAGCAGGGGAGCAGGGGGGTAGAGGGGAAACAGAATGCCAATCCTTTAATTACGAACGCCTGTATAAAACAGGGGATTTAGCACGCTATTTACCGGATGGAAACATTGAATTCTTAGGACGCATTGACAATCAGGTTAAGGTGCGAGGCTTCCGAATTGAATTGGGAGAAGTTGAAGCAGTACTAAGCCAGCATGAAGATGTGGAAGGATGTTGTGTTATCGTCCGCGAAGACAACAGGGGTGATAAACGCCTAGTTGCCTACACGATCGCACATCAGGACTGTACACCTACAATCAACGAACTGCGCCAATTCCTCAAAGCAAAGCTGCCAGAGTACATGATACCCAATGCTTTTGTGATGTTGGAGTCTTTGCCACTAACTCCTAGTAGTAAAGTAGATCGCCGCGCCTTACCTGCACCTGATTTACACACCAGCAATTTAGACAAATTTGTTGCACCACGCAACCAATTAGAACTGCAACTAACGCAAATCTGGTCAAGAATTTTGAAAGTCGAGAAGGTGGGAGTACAAGATAACTTCTTTGATCTTGGTGGTCACTCCCTTTTAACTCCTTACTTAATGGCTCAAATTAAACAGCAGTTTGGTAAAGATATTGCGATCGCCTGCCTTTATCAAAATCCAACTGTTGAACAATTGGCAACTATTGTGCAAAAAGATTCAGATTCTAAGAGTGGATCTCCCTTAGTAGCATTTCAGCCGCGTGGTTCTAAGCCACCTTTATTTTGTCTTCCAGGAGCTGCTGGCTATCCCTTTTATTTATATGATTTAGCCCGTTGTCTAGGTTCAGACCAACCATTTTATAGTTTCCAAGCAATTGCTCTTTGTGAAGAAGGAGAACTAATTACCCAAGTTGAGGATGTAGCCGCCCGTTATATTCAAGCACTCTTAGTTGTGCAACCACAGGGTCCGTATTTTTTGGCAGGGCATTCTTTTGGCGGTAAATTAGCTTTTGAAATGGCGCAGCAGTTACTTCGTAAAGGTCATAAGGTTGCTTTAGTTGCCGTTCTTGATACTACAGCACCTTTCTATCAGGAAAAATCAACAGGCTTTGATTGGGATGAGACTGAATGTTTGATTGAATTAGCAGGCACAATCGAAATTACTTACACCAAAAACTTGGATATTTCTGCCGATACTCTTCAATCTATGGTTTGGGAAGATCGGCTGAAATACGTTCTAGAAAGATTACAAAATGCTGATATCTTGCCTCCTGACGACGATATTACGCTGCTTAATAATATGGTGCAAATGCTGAAAGCTAACACTTCAGTAAATTATATGCCACAAGAGGTTTATCCAAGCCAAATTACCCTCTTGCGTGCCAATAAGACTGTCACTGATGTTGATGAATCTAATAGTGAAGTACCTTCTGAGATTTTGCCGGATTTGACTTGGGGCTGGAGTAAATTTTCTGCCGAACCAGTGGATGTCCATTTTGTTCCAGGTAATCATGTGACGATGATGAATCAGCCCTATGTTCAGGTCTTAGCAGAGAAGTTGAAAGCTTGCATTGAGCAAGCACAATAACCTATAGATGATGGTGTATGAACCTTCTTTTGATAATCAGATTCAGTCTATCAAGAGCATTTTTATTTAAAAGAGCGATTGCCATTGAGGAGAGCTTTGCAATTGACTGAGTACGAATCAATACAATTTTCTATTAGTGATAAGTTGGTTTGAAGCATCAAAATAATAGTTATATATGTCCTATATTAATCAAATGGAAAAGAACATAAAATTAACGAAAGACCAAATAGAATATTACAGAGAAAATGGGCTACTATTTATCCCAGAACTTTTTTTGACAAAAGAAGTAGAGGCAATGCACCTTGCTGTTGAGGATTTGATAGTAAAAGATACACCAGGACGGATGTTAGAAAAAGACAACAAAACAGTACGCGCCCTTCATGGATGCCACACTACCACAGAAATTTTTGATTCCTTGGTTAGACACCCCAGTCTCCTAACATCTGCTTGTAAAATTCTCAATAGTGATGTATATGTTTACCAATTTAAAATCAACTTTAAAGCTGCTTTTGGAGGAGATTTGTGGCCGTGGCATCAAGACTTTGTATTTTGGGATCGAGAAGATGGTATGCCATCCCCCAAAGCATTGAATGTAGCAGTTTTCTTGGATGAATTTAATGAGTTTAACGGACCTATGTATTTCATTCCAGGTTCTCACAAAGAGAGCCTTGTTCACTTGGGACAAATAGAGTCATCTGAAGTTAATGGTCAAAAAAATGACTGGAAATCTAATGTCAGTGCTGCTCTCAAGTACTCCCTCGATAAAAAAACGATCGCCAAACTAGCTTGGGAAAAAGGTATGGTTGCACCAAAAGGTCCTTCAGGGTCTGTCCTTTTCTTTCACTGTAATTTAGTACACGGCTCTGCGCCCAACATTTCTCCCTACGACCGCAGGCTCCTCATTATCACTTATAACAGCATCAACAATATACCAAGCTTCAAGGGGCAACCCAGACCAGAATTCTTGGTGAGCCGCGACCATACACCACTACAGCCTTTACTTAACGAAGTTCTGATTTAACCCGCATCTCGGAAATATTAAACCTCATCCATTTATCTATTGGAGCGATGTGATGCTGAATTATTTACAAAAAATCAATCAAAAAGTTTGTTTTATCTGTAGCGCTAATTACTCTGGTTCTACGCTTCTGGGATTTATACTGGGAAGTCATCAGAATTGTTTCTATTCGGGAGAGTTCAATAAAAAAGATACAAACTACTCAATCATAAAAAGATCCTGCAAATTTTGTGGTGTTAATTGTCCAGTTTGGAAAGACATTATTGTTACCGATTGCGTAGATATCTACGAACAACTATCTATTAAAACCCAAAAAACGATTGTAATTAATTCAACAAAAGATATTTCTTGGGTAGAAGAACAAATAGCCACTCTCCAAAAAACATCTTCCCGACTTTATTTTATCTTTCTCCAAAGAGATGGCAGAGCAGTCATCAATTCACGCATCGGAAAATATCCTCAAGAAGATGTCAAAGAAGTAATTAATACTTGGAAGGAAAGAATAAGTAAAATTCAAGAATTGTACCATAAATTTAAGGGGAAGAAAATTAAGCTCCACTATGAAAACCTTGCCACAAATACAGAAAGTGTTACCAGAACGCTTTGTGACTTTTTGGAAATAGACTATCAACCCCAAATGCTTCAATATTACCAGCACGAACATCATCCACTTGGAGGGAACAACGGAACGCAATTTTTAGTAGCAAAGGCACAAAATAAAGATCTCCAACGATTGTTACTCAATATACAAGAGTGTAACCGTGATTATTACCAAAATCGTGGGTTAGAAATTAATTTAGATTTGCGTTGGCGTCAAGAAATTGACCCAAATGTGGAGCGTTTGTTTGAAGAAATGGCTGGTAAAGAAAACGAAGAATTCAAATGGAATATGTAGCAAAAAAAAACGATGTAAAATCTACCTTGCCATGATCCGTATTATGGTGAGGCGACTTGCTTAAATTTTTACTCCCTAAAACTTAAAGGGGCGACAAGCAAGTTAAAGTGCTTGCTGTATAAGCTTCATAGCCCTTAAACCTCGCTGATAATATGCCTGCTTATTGCGAATGGAACCGACCAGTTCCTCGACCCATGCTTGGCATGAATGCCAAGCAACTATCCAATTTTGACCATATAGGGGTAGATATAGCGTAGACACTGTTGGCGAATTCGCTCAACGCTTATCCAGGGCGGGTGGCTTGAGGAATAAAGCGATTGAGTGATATGACCTCAAGCCATGTGCTAAACAATAAAAATTCACCTGATAAGTAAGTCGTGGGGAAAATTTACAAGTATGTAACAAACAGTTAAGCAGAAGAATGAGAGTTAAATTTGATACGTTGTACGCTGTAGTTAGCTTTTTCTCCTCTGGTTTGAACTCCATCAATGACAGCATAGGCAAGGTCTAATTCATCCTCAAAACTTTTCGCAGCTAGTTCATCTTTTTTGAGGTGTTGCCATTCCAATTCAATTGGATTCATTTCTGAGCAATATTTTGGGAGAAAGAAAATATACAAACCCATTTCTTCCCATTTTGGCCATAACTCCTGCACTTGTTTACATCGATGTATCAGGCCGTTGTCCTGAGAGGGTGTTTGAAAAGTTTTTAGGGGTCAAATTTTATGCCAGTCGCCGTACCATGATGCGAATCATAGCAAGGTAAATAAACGTCTCGGATGTTTCCGGCAGAAGTTCATAATCTCTGACCAATCGGCGACACCCCATTAGCCAACCAAACGTGCGTTCCACCACCCATCGCTTTTTGAGCAAGACAAACCCCTTAGTTTGCTCTGGGCGCAACACCACTTGCACAATCCAACGACAAACATCCATAACCCATATCATGAAGGGTGTACCATCAAAGCCACCATCAGCCCAAATGGTCGTCAAGCGAGAAACCTTGTTACCCATTTTTTTGACGCACTTGAGTACTTGTTTGCCGCCTGAGCGCTCTGGCACATTGGCGGCAGTGACCAACACCCGCAGCACTAATCCCAACGTATCAACGGTCATAAACCGCTTGCGTCCTTTAATTTTCTTGCCTGTATCAAAACCAACGGATTGACTCACCATTGCCGCACTTTTGACACTTTGACTATCGATGATGGCTTCTGACGCACTTGGAGCGCGTTCTTCTTCGATTCTCGTCCATTGTCGCAGATTATCATGAATTTTCATCCAAGTTCCGTCCCTGCGCCAGTTACGAAAATATGTGTATACTGTTTGCCAAGCCGGAAAGTCCCCAGGTAGCGATCGCCATCTCACTCCATCTAGCAGGACATAGAAGATCGCGTTCAAAACTTCCCACATATCAACTTCACACGGGCGGCCACCTGATTTAGACTCTGGAATCATGTCACTCAGGAATTCATATTGGGCGCGAGTCAGATTACTGGGGTAAGCTTTACTCATGTTGCTCTCTCGGTGCTGTGTTCTACGTATTCATAGTTTATACCTAGAGAGCTTTTTTACCCCTCGGCTGACTTTTCAAACATCCTCTCAATTTAATGATAAACATGGATGAATTTATTTCAACTGCAACTGGAGAGCGTTGTAAAATTTTGGTGCGAGAGCATAATTACATTCTCAAAGCTTACCGCAGGCGACTATTAAACTATCAATTAGTCGCAGCGCATCAGCTACCCCTGGGTAGCGGTGCAGTTGAGAGTTTAATTCGTCAAGCTGTTAACTTACGCATGAAAGGGAACAGTAAATTTTGGCTTCAACATAACGCAGAGATTATGTTACATCTGCGATATCAATTAATAGCTGGCAGTTGGGACAATTTTTGTAACTCTATTTTCGATTCTTTCCTTAATCCCAGCAGTGCTTAGACATTTTATACATTTTACTGAAAGCTATGTTTTAGTGATCGCGTCCTCTGGAGTGGAGCATCATCACTTGTTTTTGCCCAACTTCAGAAAATCGCGTTGCTCCCGTTACGGCTAACTATAACTGAAAGTTAGCACCCTGTAAATGGTTATCGTTTGGATTACGCATCAAAGGCGATACCCAAGACAAACAAAATTTATCGGCAACGCAATAGTTTGTATTCCGTTGCCAACATGCACTTCTTTGCGATCACATGTTGGTGAATGTGTAGTGTCTGGGGGAGAGAGTATCTTTATCGTAGTTTTTGACGTATAAAAGATAAGGGTTTCTTATTTTGTGTTCGGCGTGGTATTATTGTAATCTCAAGCTGCAAGTCGCAGGTCGCAAGTCGCAAGTCGCAAGTAAGAATAAAGAAAGATAAAGTACAGCGGGGGCAAGTATGGATAAAGACATGAGTAGTATTACTGATAGAACTAAAGCGTTTGCGGTCAGAATCATCAAAGCTTGTAGCTTTCTTGATGAAAAACCGGGTGTTTGCCGTACCCTTTCTAAGCAACTGTTACGTTCTGGTACGAGTATTGGTGCTAATGTGCATGAATCTCGTTCGGCTCAATCTGACAGAGATTTTTTGCACAAAATGGAAATTGCTCTTAAGGAAGGACGCGAAACTGAGTATTGGTTGGAAATTTTAATTGAATCTGAGGTTGTTGAAAAAGATAAATTTGATTCGTTGCTTCAAGAAACTAAGGAGATAGTGAGGATACTTATTGCTTCTACTCGCAAAATTAAGAATAGATTAAATGAGAATAAATTTTCCAAGTTAGATGCCACAGAGTGTAACTAAAACTTGAGTTATTTAACTTAAAAGTCAGTTCCTCATCACTATTTTCTACTTGCGACTTCCAACTAAGTTACTTCTACTCACAAAATTAAACAGAGATTAAATGACAGCAAATCCAACGGCAGGAGGATGGAGGCGGCAAGCGATAATTAATAGTTTAATTCCGAATGAGAATGAATATATTTTCATACTTTTAATAAGAAGACAATTACTTGCGACTT
Source organism: Nostoc sp. PA-18-2419 (assembly GCF_005869855.1). Classification (GTDB taxonomy): domain Bacteria; phylum Cyanobacteriota; class Cyanobacteriia; order Cyanobacteriales; family Nostocaceae; genus Nostoc. The sequence continues at coordinate 32,944 of NZ_SZNH01000050.1, forward strand.
GCGACTTGCGACCTGCGACTTCCGACTTGTGAAGACTTGTGACTAAAGTAATTAATAATTTTATGGTTATACCTCACCGTCCCCCAATCCTCAAACCGTCAGAGACTTACACTTTCCGTAGATACTTTGATTTAAGATTCGCTCCAGCCGATATTCTGCGTGAGTTGGATGCAAGTTTAACTAAAACGAACATAAATTTCCCAGTTAGTAATTACGAAATTACTCCTTTGGGTGATTTAAAACAGCGATTAGAAGAAGCAATTACTCGTGTCAGTTTTACTAGTGAAGCAGCGCGAAGAGAGGTTTTAATTGCCCCTATCCTGTTGGAAGTAGCGCATATTACCCAAGCAATAATTAATATCGAAGCCACCAGCCCAAAGCCTAACGCCAGAACAGATGGAAAGAGTGTGGGCAGCTTTGGAGCTACTGAGAGAAACAAAGCAACGGGATACTGCACTCGTACACATCCTCAGTCACGGACTCCGCGCCGGGGAAATTGTACAGTTGAATGTAGGCTCCTTCGATGGCAAGCTGCTGTTCTTACCTGATACCAAAACCAATGAACCACGCCTAGTGCCACTGCGAAAAGATAGCCGCGACGTGTTAGAAGAATATTTGCGATCGCGCTCTGTTGCGGGTGAAGAACTAAATAGTCTTACTCCGTTAATGATTTCACATCACGCCTCATATCAAGGGGAACGGCTAAGTTACCACGGGATTTATTTTGCTGTAGAAAAAATTGGTGAACTTGCTGGGATTGAGGATTTACACCCTCACCAGTTCCGGTACACCTATGCCACTGACTTATTGCTATTGGGAGTTGACCCCAGCCATGCACGAAAATTAACTGGACATCAAAGTGAGAAAGCGTTTCGGCGCTATACACTCCGTAGCGAACAAGAAGCGGCGATCGCTGCTTACTATCGTGCCATAGGGGAAGACGAAGCGGAGTGAGGTATGCCCAAGCCACTTGATCCCAAATGCCAGCTATGCGCCAAGCTACCCGCAGCTAAGGCTAAGGTACTTCATGGGCCAGAAGGTGATGATTGCTGGAATCCGAGGGTTTGTCACAATCGCCGTTCCTTCTACCGGAACAAAAGTAAAGATGATTCTGGGCAGATTGAGGCGATCGCTGTTGAGCCACCAATAACATATTTCGCCGTGTTGTACTTATATAAAGAACTGGGGGATAAACCATTGCACGCTATGTCGGCAGAGTTATGGCGGGGGCAAAAGCCAATCTGCCGCCTGGAGCCGATTCACTGCTTTGGACTAACGGCTGGCAAAATACGTGCCTATACAGATAAGGTATTACAGGCGTTTGCTAAAGAATACAATATTTCCCTGTATCAGTATAAAGATATGTTTGAGGTTAGTCCAATGCATTGCCCAGTACGACCTTGCCCTTTGCAGCCACAAGTTTAATTATGACCAGCTATGGGCAATTAACTATTTGGGATATTTTGGATGAGATATCACAAGCACCAACGACATCAACACTTGATGCAGTGTGGGAATGCTTAGATACTGAGCTGACAAATTTACCTGTAGAAGCACAATTAGCAACAGCTGCCACAGCCTTGTACCAAATCGCAGATATTCTTAAAACCCGCGCCCAGTTATTGTTGTCGGATATACGCGCCGACAGCGATACTTTGGGTCCAGTTATCAGCACCAACATCTTTGCTGGTTTGGTGCGGACAACCATGCACCTAGAATTGGATGACCTAATCGAAGAACCCCCAGCGCAGACTTTCAGACCGCATGGGGCACATCAGTTTACTCATCCAACTACTAGTAGTGATTCAGTGGCGGCTCCAGTGGAGAAAGAAAATATGTTGGCAATGCTGGATATTCAGACTGTAGAAGATGTTTATCGGCTGGCAGGTGATGAGGATGTGGATAAGTGGCAAAGTGCCATCACTCTCTATCTAGCGCAAGTAAAAGATGAAATTTCACTTGCTCAACTGCAATGTGGTTTGAAAATGCCGATTGTAGAAGTGTGGCTGGGATTGTTGCTGGGTGGTTTTCAACTAGAGCAGCGTGGAGATTTTTATAATAGTCAAAACAAGTCGCAAGTCGCAAGTCGGAAGTCGGAAGTTAGAAGTCAAAAGGTAAGGATTCAGGTAGCAGAGTATTGACAAAGGGTATACTTGAGTAGAAGTATCACAAATATGAACCAAAACCTGCCTCAAGAATTAGACCGAGAAAGCTTGAACCAGTTATCAAAAGAACAACTGGTAGAGATAATTCTTGAACAGAATAAGGTAATACGTGAATTACAGAAAACAATCTTACAACTACAGCAAGAAGTAGAACGTTTAAAAGTCAGCCGAGATTTGGATAGCTCGAATTCGTCGAAACCGCCATCTGGAGATATTCACAAAAAGAGTGAAAACAAAAAAGCTCCTCCACAAGAGGAATCAAATCAGCCAAAAAAGAGACCAGGCGGGCAACCAGGGCATCAAGGTAAGACTCGTAAGGGTTTTGGGAGAATAGATCGTTATGAAATTTTACCTCCTACGGATTGTCTGTGTTGTGGTCACAAAGCATTTGCTCCTGTGGCAGTAAAAGTAGAAAAACAATCTGGGCGTTGCTGAATAAAGGGATGAATTAATTTATATAGGTACAATTTGATACTTCAAATAATGAAGTAATAATTTAATTGAGTGTCTCAGCATTTGTTCTGATTTGGAATAGCATAAAGTTTTTCTGTGAAGGCGTGCAAGATAATGACGTAATCGGGTATTTTCATTTTCTACTCGCGTCATATATGTTTTACTCACAATTTGATCTCCATTGGGTATAAAACTAGGGTAAACTTTCCAGCCATCGGTCACATAAAAATAGCTTTCCCACTGTTTCACAATTTCCCATAATGGCTCAA
>NZ_SZNH01000079.1 GCF_005869855.1 Nostoc sp. PA-18-2419
CATTAAACCTGCTATAGTTCCTAGCATTGTACAAGCTCATATGTACCACGATGCAAAAAATCGATTCTCCAGACATGGAGTAAACACAAGGGGGTTTATTCAATGGGCAAACTAAAGTTAAGTAAAGGCATCCTTAAGCGGAAATTTTCAGGCGTAAGGCACTAAGGAAACGCCTGACAATAAGGGACATCGTCGAAATATTCTTAGCCTCAATTATCGTGAAATTAGCATTGGGTATGCATTCAAGGATGCGCCTCAGGACGAATAGTACTAAACACTGATGTGAAACCTCGTCTGGGCAGGCTGTTGGGGGTAGCGCAACGGGTGTAATGTTAGAGGTTGTTTGAAAAGTAGGTTGGGCAGTAAAAAAGCTCTCAAGGTGTAAGCTGCAAATACGTAGTACAGCAGCGTTGAGAGCCATGAGTAAATCATACTCCAGTAACCTTACCCAAGAGCAGTTTGAACTGATTAGTGGGTTAATTCCAGCTGCAAAACCAAGCGGCCGCAAACGTTGTGTGGAAATATTTTCGGTTCTCAACGCGATTTTTTATGTTTTGTGTGAAGGTTGTCGATGGCGATGCCTTCGGCAACCCGAAGCGGGAACGCTACCAGGTGATTTTCCAAACTGGCAAACAGTTTATACTTATTTTCGGAACTGGCGCAAAGATGGAACTTGGGTGAGAATTCATGAGCATTTGCGTCAATGGGTGAGAGTGGATAATAATCGACAACCAAGTCCCTCACAAGCGATTATAGACAGTCAAAGTGTCAAAAGTGCGGCATTAGTAAGTCAAGCAGTTGGCTATGATGCGGGTAAAAAAGTCAAAGGACGCAAACGTTTTTTAATAGTGAATACCTTGGGATTAGTACTGAGGGTGTTGGTCACTGCTGCTAGTACGGGTGAGCGTCAAGGAGGTAAACAAGTACTCAAAAAGGTCAAACAGATAGGAACTGCCGTGTCCCGTCTAAATCAGATCTGGGTCGATAGTGGCTTTGACGGTGTATCATTTGATGCAGTGTGTGATGGACTTTTGCCGTTGGATTATACAAGTAGTCATCCGACCCACCCAGAGAACATAAGGGGTTTATTTTGCTACCTAAACGTTCGCTTGTGGAGCGAACTTTTGGTTGGCTTGTTTGGTCTCGGCGATTGAACAAAGATTATGACCTACTCCCTGAAACTGCAAAGACATTTATTTACCTTGCAATCATCCGAATTATGATCACAAGATTGGCATAAAATTTACCATCTCATAACTTTTTAAACAACCTCTTAAACTTAGATGCCAGGTGCGTTTGCTCTAGTTTATTCACTTGATTCAGCAGTGCCAAATTGCTAATATCCTGTGTTGTGCATAAGTTGATTTTCCTGACACTTCTACTCAAGATTGAGGCTCCAACCTAAATTTTCTTTTTTATAGGAGAGTGCAATGTCTTTTAAAACTGCGCCAAACTGGTTACAAGGTCTAAGAGTTGCCATTTTCAGTGCAGTTACCTTATATGCAAATATTTCAGTTGCCCAAATCACCCCAGACAGCACTCTGCCAAATAATTCCAATGTGAAATTAAAGGGTAATACGAGAATAATTGAAGGTGGAACCACACGAGGTGCTAATCTGTTCCACAGCTTTGAGGAGTTCTCTGTTCTCAATGGCTCAACAGCTTTGTTTAATAATACTCTGGATATTCAAAATATTATTAGTCGAGTCACAGGTAAGTCTATCTCTAACATTGATGGTTTAATCAAATCTAACGGCACAGCCAATGTGTTTCTGATTAATCCCAATGGGATTATTTTTGGTAAAAATGCTAGTTTGAATATCGGCGGTTCGTTTGTTGGCGCAACTGCCAATGCCATAGGATTTGGCAATCTAGGATTTTTCAGTGCCTCGAATCCAGAAGGTCCTTCAGCGTTGTTAACAGTAAATCCAAATGCCTTATTATTTAATCAAATTGCAGCTGCACCGATTCAAAATAGTTCGACTGCACGAGTAAGATCTACTCCTGGTGACAAGGATGCATTGGGTCTACGTGTCCCAGATGGTCGAAGTTTGCTGTTAGTAGGTGGCAATGTGAACATGGATGGTGGAAAATTGAATGCTTTTGGTGGAAGTATCGAGTTAGGTGGGTTAGCTAGTGCTGGTACAGTTGGGTTGAATGACGATGGTAATAATATTCGTTTGAGTTTTCCCAATAGTGTAGAAAGAAGCGATATTTTCCTTAGCAATGGCGCGCAAGTAAATGTATTTGCTGGCGATGGTGGTAGTATCACAGTTAATGCCCGAAATTTAGAAATGACAGGAGAGAGTTTCCTGGGTGCAGGCATAGACAGTGGACTAGGTTCTAATAATAGTCAGGCGGGAAATATTTCGATTAATGCTACTGGAGCAATAAACCTTAACAATAAAAGTGAGATTCTTAGTCAAGTGGGAGCAGAAGCAAATGGACAGGGAGGCGATATCAGTATCAATGCTAGTACCTTGCGGCTTGAGAGTGGGGCACGAGTAACTACTAGAACATATAGTGCGAACAACGGGGGAAATATAAGCATTGATGCGCAAGATGTGCAACTGATTGGTACGAGCGCTGACGATGGGACACTTAGTGGCTTGTTTGCACAAACAAACTCAAACTCAACAGGAGATGCGGGTAATTTGACGGTCACAACCAATACCTTGCTAGTGCGAGATGGAGCACGGGTAAATACTAGTACTATCAGTGTGGGTAACGGGGGAATTTTAAGCGTTGATGCCCAAGATATACAACTAATTGGTACAAGTGCTAATGGGAAGTTTCCTAGTGGGTTGTCTACTTCTGCACGGGAAAACTCAACAGGAAATGCGGGTGATTTGAAGGTCAAAACCAATACCTTGTTCATTGGAGACGGGGCACGGATAAATACTGGCACTTTCGGTGCGGGCAAGGGGGGAAATTTGAGCGTTGATGCTCAAGATGTGCAACTGATTGGTACAAGCGCTAATGGTCGGTTTAGTAGTGGCTTGTTTGCACAAGCAAACTTAAGCTCAACAGGAGATGCGGGTGATTTGAAGGTCACAACCAATACCTTGCTAGTGCGAGATGGGGCACAAGTAAATACTGGCACTTTCCGTGCGGGCAAGAAGGGGGGAAATTTGAGCGTTGATGCTCAAGATGTGCAACTGATTGGTACAAGCGCTAATGGTCGGTTTAGTAGTGGCTTGTTTGCACGAGCAAACCCAAACTCAACAGGAGATGCAGGTAATTTGACAGTCACAACCAATACCTTGCTAGTGCGAGATGGGGCACAAGTAAATACTGGCACTTCCGGTGCGGGTAATGGGGGAATTTTGAGCGTTGATGCTCAAGATGTGCAACTGATTGGTACAAGCGCTAATGGTCGGTTTAGTAGTGGCTTGTTTGCGCGAGCAAGCCTAGACTCAACAGGAGATGCGGGTGATTTGACAGTCAAAACCAATACCTTGCTAGTGCGAGATGGGGCTAGAGTAACTGTGCAGAGTTCCACAACAGGAACCGCAGGCAGCATGACATTAAATGCACGCTCTATCCGTTTAAACAACAACGCCTCACTCATTGCCAATACACGCAGCCCCAAAGTTGACCGGGATAGAGAACAGGCGACAATTAACATTATTAACTCACAAGATTTAATCATGACAGGCAATAGCAACATCACAACCGACGCCGCAGGAAAAAACGTTATTGGCGGCAACATCAATATTAATGCTGATGTCTTGGCTGGCTCTGAAAATAGCAACATCACCGCTAAATCTGCTAACTTTCGTGGTGGGAATATCAGAATCATTACTAAAGGTATCTTTGGTATTCAGTTCCGGCATGTAGATTCCCCAAACACAAGTGATATCACCGCCACAGGGCGAACTCGCGAGTTGAGCGGTAATGTAGAAATCATTAGACCTGATATAAACCCCACTAGCAGCTTAATCGAACTCCCCACTAATCTTGTTGATGTCTCTGGGCAAATTTCCACCGTCTGCACTCCCGGAAGTCGGCAATTTCAGAGTTCTTTTGTGTCAACAGGACGCGGTGGACTACCGATGAGTCCCACTGAACCATTACAAGATACAAGTACTCTCTCAGCGTGGGTGAGATTAAGACCAAAACCCGCAACAAAAGCTAAAACAACAATTTCGCCACAACCAATAGCAGTCTCAAATAGTACTAAAGTTGCTACGGTGCTGACAATTGTCGAAGCTACTGGTTGGGTAGTTGACAGCAATGGGAATATAGAACTTGTGGCACAAGCACCTAATGTCACTCCTGAGAGTTCTCGGCAAACTCCTGCTTCTTGTGCTGCATCACAGTAAGGTGTGAAATATGCATTCATTTGGGCTGACTAAGCGACTCATGAGATTTGCGGTAAACTATGTAGTCTTATTTACCCTTGCTTTTTTCCTAACTATTATCCCCAGGACATTTGCCAAACAACCGCAGACAAATTCACCTGCCGGAACATACACGCAAACTACCAAACCTTCAACTACAACATCACAGGAACTTGTCTCTCAAGGAGAAGCGCTTTATCAATCTGGACGCTTTGCTGAAGCTGTAACTGTTCTACAACAAGCTGTCCGTATCTATCAACTCCAAGGCGACAACCTTGCACAAGCCGCAGCACTAACTAACCTTTCTCTAGTGTTTGAGCAACTCGGCTCATGGAAAGAAGCGTCAAAAGCTATTAATAGTAGCTTAAATCTACTGGGCTGGGACAATACAAATCAAAAGTTGAATGTCAACAATCCCAAGTCAGAATTGCTAGAAGTTCTCGCACAAACTTTAGAGATTCAAAGTGGACTGCAACTGTCACAGGGACAGGCAGATATATCTTTGAAAACATCACAGCAAGCAGAGCAAATCTGGAAGCGCTTAGGTAAACAATACAATATGGGAGTGACGCGCAGCCGTATCAATCAAGCACAAGCTTTACGAGTTTCTGGGTTTTACCGCCGTAGCTTAGACATATTCAATGAAGTCTCCCAACAGTTACAAACTCAACCTGACTCACTTGAAAAAGTCACTGCTTTGCGCTCTCTTGGTAATGTCCATCGACAATTAGGTGATTTAGAACAATCCTGGAAAAATTTAAAACACAGTTTAGAAATTGCCCAACGTCTGCAATTACCTTTAGAGATTAGCCTAACAGAATTTTCTCTTGGTAATACTGTTAGAGACTTAGGTAACATAAAAGACGCTATAGTCGATTATGAAAATGCGGCTTTAATTGCGCCAAACCCACTCACCAAAGTTCAAGCTCAAATCAATCAACTCAGCTTGCTTGTCGAGAATGAACAAGTAGCACAAGCAAAAACAATAATACCCACAATCCAATCTCAACTCGCAACTCTGCCTACCACTCAAGCTGGTATCTACGCACGGATCAATTTTGCTCGCACCATAAATAAAATTGTTAATAAAAAAGATATTGCAGAGATTCTCGCAAACAGCGTTCAACAAGCCAAAACTATAGGTGATGAACGCACTCAATCTTATGCTCTAGGCAGTTTAGCAGAAGTCTACGAACAAAATAATCAATGGCAAGATGCACAGAAATTGACGCAGCAAGCATTGTTTATCGCTCAAAAAATCGATGCTTCAGATATAGCTTATCGTTGGGAGTGGCAGTTGGGACGTCTGTTCAAAGCACAAGGAAATATTGAGGGAGCGATCGCTGTTTATGATACCGCAGTTACAACTCTTCAGTCTCTGCGTACTGATTTAGTTACGGTAAATCGAGAAGTGCAGTTTAATTTTCGTGATAGCGTAGAACCTATCTATCGCCAGTCAGTAGAACTGCTTCTGCAACAGAAAGGACAAGGAAAACCCGATTTAGATAAAGTGCGCCAGCGAATAGAAGCTTTGCAACTAGCAGAACTAGATAATTTTTTCCGAGAAGCTTGCTTGAGTAACCAATTTGTGATGCTGGACAAAGTGGTAGACCGCGATCGCCCTAGTACTGCTATTTTTTACCCGATTATCTTAGATAACCAGTTAGAAGTTATCCTCAAACTTCCCAATCAACCTTTGTTACATAAAACTTCTGTGGTGAACCATCAGCAAGTAGAGCGCGTTATCACAGAAATGCGAGAGACGATAGTCCAACCCGATGCTAATAATAAATTTCAAGTGGTTTCCCAGCAGCTTTATGATTGGTTAATTAAACCAGTTGCAGCTGAACTCAAAAATAGTAGAGTTAATACTCTAGTCTTTATCCCAGATGGCTCATTACGAAACATTCCAATGTCTGCATTGTATGATGGCAAAGAGTATTTAGTCCAGAAGTACGCTATAGCCATTAGTCCGGGATTGCAACTATTTACTCCTAAACCTCTAGCACAGAAAAGATTAAATGCTCTTGCTGGAGGACTCTCGCAACCACCCAAGAACGAAAAGTTTACACCGCTTCCCAATGTCAAGGTTGAACTGAACTTGATTCAGCAATCGGGTATATCGACAACGATATTATTGGATGAAAATTTCAAAAGTACAACTTTAGAAAAAACGATTAATACTCAACCTTTTAGAGTTGTTCACCTGGCAACTCACGGACAATTTAGCTCTAAAGCAAAAGACACTTTTATCTTAGCAGCCGATAAACGCATCTACGTAAATGAATTAGATAGCTTGCTCAAGAGTAGAGAGCAAAAACGAACAGAGCCACTGGGATTACTTGTTCTGAGTGCTTGCGAAACAGCACAAGGAGATAACCGTGCTGCATTGGGATTAGCAGGAGTTGCCCTGCGTGCTGGAGCGCGGAGTACTCTAGCGTCTCTATGGCAAATTGGGGATGAATCCACTGCTTTGTTTGTTAGTGAATTCTATCATCAGTTAACAATTAGTAAAACTACGGCAGAAGCTTTACGCTCAGCTCAATTAAAGCTACTATCTAGTTCCCAATATACTCGTCCTCTCTATTGGGCAACTTACGTATTAGTTGGTAATTGGTTGTAAACAAACAGTTATTTTACCAGAGGAGCCGTAGAAACATTATCTAAATTGACAGACCTCAATAGACTTTGCCAATCTTCAGCAACAGATGCATCATGAGGATTTTTTTGGCGCAGTTGTGCCAGCATAGTCAGAGAATCAAACCAAATACCTTCTTGTGCATAGATTGCAACTTTTTGTTGCGGATTGACTGCTGTTTGCAACTGCTGCATCATCCGAGAATCTAAATTGACTCTTTGAATGTCTCCTTCTACATAAATAGGAACACTTGCTGTTTGTTGTTGATTGCAAGGGACTTTTAAATACCAGTGATATGTTTTCCAGACTTGCAAGGATGTATTTGATGGGAGAGAAACACCGATGATACCAGGCTTTTGAGGTAGTGCGATCGCATTCCTATAAATATCGTTTTGTGCACTATCTTGTAAGATAAATTCAGCACTAGCTGTTAATTCTTGAGTGTAAGGAACATAAAACCAAAAGGTTGGTCGTTCAGAGGTAGTTAGTCCGCCCACAATCCTTAAAATTGGTTTGTCTGTTTTACTAAGCTTTTGTTCCTCTCGCAACGGTACTAAAGCAGTGAGTGCAGTTGTCACCGCAGGACAGTTATCCCGGCTACCCATTCCAGTTCTACGCCCAGAGATCGGACTTAACTGAGCAGGTGTTTTTGGCAAAACAAAAACTGGTCGAGAGTTACGCCCTTGAGATGAAGTGTTACCTTTGGTTGGTTGTACAGGCTGCTTAGTCATTGCTGGTTGTTTAGTTTGGGCTGTTACCTTTGCTGGATAATAGGTAAGGCTGCTCAAAATTAGAACAATTGTTAGCATACATTTCATATTTCTCGATGCTACCAGTACAAAAGTATAGATATCCCTAGACATTTCACCTTCCTATTAAAAAGGAGATTTGGAATCCCCTATTATGTATAGCTATCAGCACAATCGACTTACGTTATGCACAAGCTTTGGATATTAAGAAATTTGGCGTTGCTGATTGCAGTATGAATTAAGGAGAAACAGGAATAGAACGTACTTTAAATAATGAAGTGATAATCGGATAGAATATCTCAGCATTTATACTGAGTTAGAATAACACAGTGTTTTGCGATAGCGAAGCGGTAGCGACGTTAGCAGCGTCTGTAATCGTGCTAAATAATGTCTAATACCATTTCACGAAAAGCCTGATACAAATAAAGCCTCAAGAATAAAATCCCAACCAGTAATATACAGCATATTTGAGGTTTATGAGGTACAGTAGCAGCAATTAGTAAACCAATTTTTTAGATGTTTTGGATCAACTAGTTTCAGCGCAATTTTAATTAAACCATCAACGACAGATGAACTCTTGGGAGAAAATTGTTTCAGAAAAGCTTTTAATTGTGACCACCAATGTTCAATTGGATTGAATTCAGGAGAATAAGGAGATAGATAAAGAATACTTGCTCCCACTCCTTCAATCAAAAGCTTAATCTCTTCGACTTTATGAGCAGGTAGATTATCCAT
>NZ_SZNH01000097.1 GCF_005869855.1 Nostoc sp. PA-18-2419
TAATTCTGGCATAGTACTTTTAATATCCTTCGACATCCTTATTTTTGATCTTGGCATTCATCAGTCTCATTATTTCGTGTCAATTAGTACAATCCTCAGACTTACAAAGTGGTAATTGGTAACTGAATTGAGGAGATGGGGATGTACGGGCTGGCCAGCGGCGGCGAGCGCTACCGAGGCGACCTCGAACGGTGCCGCCGAACCCGGCCGCATCCGCTGGCTGACCCGGCTCGCGGTGGTGAACACCTCGTAGGGGCCGGCGAAGTCCAGCGCCTCCACGCCGTCGAAGGCGAGGATCAGCACGCGCAGGCCGGTGCTGTCGCTCATGCCACCGCCCGTTCCAGCGCCTGCGCCACGGTGCAGACGGTGGCGAACCGGCCATGCAGCACGGCGGCCGTGCGGGCCTTGATGTCGGCGGCGGCGAGCGGGCTGCCGTCGGGATGCTTCATGTCGAAGGTGAGGGTGGCGTCGGTCACGTAGTCGACCTCCCAGCCCAGGTCGGAAGCGTGGCGGGTGGTGGTCTCGCAGCACTGCTCGGTGCGGATGCCGCTCACGATCAGCCGGCCGATGCCGTTCTGCGTCAGCCACACGTCCAGCCCGCTGTTGACCAGCGCGCTGTGGCGGTGCTTGGTGAAGGTGGCGGCGGCGTCGAAGGCGGCCAGCCCGCCGATGGGGCGCACATGGCCCGATTCGACCGCGAAGGGGTTGCCGGCGTCGGAAGGCTCGTCGGTGTGGAAGACCCGCACGACCGGCAGGCCSGCGGCGGCGCAGCCTTCGATCAGCGCGTTCTGCGCGGCGAAGTAGGGGGCGGCCTGGCTTTCGTTCCAGTAGGCGCGCTGGCGGAACGACTCCTGGGCRTCGATCACAATCAGACAGGTTTTCATGGCGGGCGCTCGGGGCGAGGCGGAGTGGATGATGCCGCCTATTCTTCCG
>NZ_SZNH01000051.1 GCF_005869855.1 Nostoc sp. PA-18-2419
ACTAACTGCTCAACTACTGGTAAATTGCTAGTCCTGATTTTAGCGATCGCGCCACCTCCATGAGGCAAAGGTGTCACTTGTCCTGTATCTCGATAGCGACGAATTAACCTTTTAATGAAGGATAAGCTCACTTTAAAGCGTTTAGCCAGTTGGCGTTGTGACCCTTGTTGGGCTTCATAAGCATCTATCACACGTTGGCGTAAATCAGTTGAGTAAGGAGCAGGCATAACTATGAGTATTTTTGCTGCCTCTCCAGTTTACTAAATTTGTGGTCTATTCAATTGAAAAACGCTGTAAGCACTGGCAAACTTTTAGCGTGTGAATTCACAAAAATAGATTGTTTCAAGCTTTTATCAACTATCTTTGATTCAGTAGCTATTGCTAACAAACCATAGCAAAATAAAGTTTGAATGCCTCAAATTCACACTTCATTTTTAGTTTTTTGTCAATGCATAAGTCTTACTGTCTTAACCACAGAGAATCACTTACAGATGAGAGGCAAATGAATTTTTGCTTTGGCTCTCAGCTCTATATCCGTGGTATTTAGCTTCAAAAAAGGGAACATCTAAATAACTTACTAATAATTAACTACAAAATATTACTTAGATGTCTACACTTTGAAAGACATCTTTGCATATTCTTTATATTTTGGAGCAATAAATGTATATAAAATTGCTTATCTTTGTGTAATCTTTATATTTTTAGATTAATTGCAGCGATGCCTGGGTTGGGCTATGCCTAAGCGAAGCTCAAAAGGCACTACACATTTAGTATCATTTTACAATACTTCTTTGGAATGAAAAATATAAATGCGATCGCCTTGTATCTAAATAAGCATTTGATCGTTATAAAAATCATTTTTACTCAAATATCTTATTAATATTGACTCTAATTTAAATACCTGAATTGGTTTAATAAGATAGTCGTTAGCACCAGTTTTCACAAGAAAAAATTTATTTTCTGAAAGTTCATTAAAGTCCATCCTTACTACCTGTAAATCTTCTAAAGAAGGCTCTTGTGTAATAATATTTAGCAAATCATAGCCACTAACATCACCTATTAACTGGACATCCAACAGAATTAAATTTAGTTCTCGGGTTTGCACCTCCTGAAAAAGTCATTCACACTATTAATCAACTTGACTTGGTAGCCAATTGTCTGGACATAATCTTGCAGCACAATACTTGTATTATGCTCATCTGCTACAAGCAAAATAGTTTTATTTTGAGGAACGCCTAGGGAAGATGATGCAGATATAAAATTTTTTGCCTCATCTGTCTAAAGTTCTGAATGTTGAAAGGGGACGCTTATACTTTTATGCTCATCTTCCAGATACAATCGATTTGGTAAAAACAAAGTAAACTCGCTACCTTTTCCTAAAGTAGATGTAACAGTTACATCTCCACTGTGTAAACGGGCTAATTTGCGTGTCAAAGCTAAACCCAAACCTGTACCTTCGTACTGGCGATTTAACTGACTATCAAGCTGTTTGAAGGGTTCAAATAGAAATTGAAAATGACTTGAGTCAATACCAATTCCACTATCTGAAACTATAAATTTCATTCCTCGCGGTAGTTTCTTGACTATCAGCGATACCTCACCAACTGAGGTAAATTTCACAGCATTGCTGAGCAGGTTAAGTAGCATTTGCTTGATGCGCCGTTCATCAGCAATGCAAATATCCGCTTTGGGGTCAATTTCACATGTGAGTTGCAATCCCTTTTCTAAAGCGGGATCACGTACTGTCGATATGGCATAATTGCATATCTCTGACACTGACAAAGGTAAAAGCAACAATTCTTCTTTACCTGCTTCTACCTTAGATAAGTCCAAGATATCGTTAATCACAGCTAATAACTGTTCGCCACTACTATATATACAATCGATATATTCTTTTTGCTTTTCATTGACAGAGCCAACTATTTCTTGTTGAAGTAATTGCGATAAGCCCATAATTGCATTCAGAGGTGTCCGCAGTTCATGGCTCATGGTTGCTAAAAATTCACTTTTTGCTCGACTTGCTGCTTCTGCTGCTTCTTGAGAAGCAACTAGTTTCAACTCGGTTTGCTTGCGTTCACTAATATCCTCAATCATCGCAAGAAAAAACTCAGCTTGACCATTGCTATCCGGAATCACAGAAACAGAAATATGAGTCCAAACTAAGCTACCATCTTGATGTAGGCAGCGTCTTTCCATCTCAATACGATGTCTATCTACAGGTTGTTTAACTTCGACCCTTGAACTTTTTCCTAAATTTGTGCTTATTCCTGAGAGCAGTTGTTTATAAATTTCTAAATCACCTTTTTGTGTACAAACGTAATTTGTAAAACGTTTGCCGTATAAATCTTCTCGGCTACATCCTAAAATCTCGCATAGTGCAGCATTAATATCGACTATCTGCGCTTTCATGTCTATAAGCGCGATACCGACAGAAGAACACTCAAAAATCGCCCGAAATTGCGCTTCACTCTGCCGGAGTGCTTCCTGTGCAGTATTTCGCTGGCTCGCTTCTATAGCTAAGGTGACGAAATCTGCAATTGAGCCAGCAAAAGTTTCTTCTTCTAAAGTCCATTGCCGACCTTCGCCTATGTGTTCGTGACAAACTACGCCCACCAAACGCCCTTCTAGCCAAATTGGTGCATCCAGTAGTGATGTGATGCCAAAAGTAGAAAGATAAGACTCTGATAATTCTTGCGTTCTGATATCGTTTCTAGCATCATTTACGGCAATGCTACGTTCATGTTCTAAAGCCTGAAAATAAGTAACATAATTTGTTTTTAAAAGCGAGCTACCAAAGGTATGCTCTTTGGTATTCACATCGTATAAATCGATGCATTCCATTTTTGAACGTTCTTGATTATATAACCACACCCCGACTCGCTCCACTAAGAGCGTTCGAGCAGCCGTTTCTGTAATTTCTCTTAAGGCGGCATTTAGATTACCTTGCTGAAATGTCTTGCTCCTTGCCAGTTGCACCAAAGTCTGGCTTTGTTTTCGCCGACTATCTTCTCTAATTTGTAAACCCTCTTGGGCTTCATTATACCCTGTGATATTTATAGCCGCGGCCACCTGCATGAGTTGTCCTTAAAAAGAGATAAGTAGGTTGGCAGTTCTACGCGAACAGTAGAACTGTCTTTGTATAACTACAATTACTTCATAGAATTTTTCATAACCGGAAGATATATTTGTTTAAATCAAATCTTCTAATTCTGGGATGACAAGTTTCAGGCTAGAATTTGCCAATCACTTCTATAAGTTCATAGCAGTCATTTTTGCCTCAATGAGTTATGATTTGGATTTAAAATTATTTAACTATCAAGTAGTATAGTATTTTTAAAAGTTAACTTGCACAGCTAATGTAATCATTACATCACTTAATTACCGTAATTGCTACCTCGATTCCTTGGGATACTAGTCTTCTGATTTAGATTCTTGGTTAGTCCTGACTACCAGAATACCCTTGAATTCGCCTAGAGAAAGATATCTAATGACTTAAATTTTGCCAGAATTAAGTTAATATTAGCTGTTGCAAAGGTAGAGTGATGATAGATAGTAGTATAAAAATTGTTTCTTTAATTCCTAGTGGAACAGAGATTTTAGCGACATTAGGATTGGTTGATGCTATTGTAGGGCGATCGCACGAATGTGATTACCCCCCAGAAATCCAAAATCGCCCCGTTTGTACCCAAGCACGTTTAGACTCCAATGCCTCCAGCAGCGAAATTCACAATGACGTAAATAATTTATTACAATCTGCTCTCAGTATCTATGAAATTAAAACAGATGTTTTAGAGCAGTTGCAGCCTACCCATATTCTCACTCAAGACCAGTGTGATGTTTGTGCTGTAAGCCTTGATGAAGTCGAAAAGGCAGTTGCTACACTCCTTAAGAGTCAACCCCAGATTATTTCTTTACAACCTAACATTCTTCAAGATATTTGCGCTGATATTGAAAGAGTTGGCAATATCTTCAGTGTAGACTCAGTAAAAGTCATAGAAAATTTAGAGGCTCGGATCAAAATTTGTAAACAAAAAATTCAAGGACTTGCTTTAAATGAACTGCCCACTGTCACCTGCATTGAGTGGACCGATCCTTTGATGATTGCGGCGAATTGGATTCCGGAATTGGTTAACTTGGCAGGAGGGCAATCCCTGTTTAGTGTCGCCGGTCAGCCTTCTCCTGTGCTACCGTGGGAAACACTAGTAGCAAGTAATCCTGATATAATTGTTTTTATGCTTTGCGGCTTTGATTTAAATCGTACTCGCCAAGAAGCCCAGCTTTTAACTCAACTTCCAGAATGGGAAAAACTACATGCTACCCAAACTGGTAGGGTCTACATCACTGATGGCAATTCTTACTTCAATCGTCCAGGACCACGRCTGGTAGATTCTCTGGAAATTTTGGCAGAAATTTTACATCCAGAAATTTTTGAATACGGTTACAAAGGAACTGGTTGGGAACCTTTATGAAGAATTTAGAAATCACTATTTAGGAGCAAAGCAAAGAAAGCTCCTGAATCGTGAATTCTTCAAGATACTTGTTCAGAATCAGATGATGGTTCATTGTTAAATAACAGTAGACGTACAGCGAGAATAGCAAATCCCACAGCAGCGATCGCTTTAATCAAGCGTGTAGGTAATAATTCTGCTACTGCTCCTCCTGCTAATACTCCCAAAAAGCTTGTCAACAGTAGTGCTAATGCTGAACCAAAAAATACAGCACGCGGAGATTGACAACGCCCTGAAAGTGCGATCGCCGCTAGCTGACTTTTGTCACCTAATTCTGATAAAAAAACTGTAATAAAGCTCAATCCAAGAAGATGCCAATCCATATTATTACGGGAGGTGTAGGGGACACAGAGGAATAATTAATAATCGATAGTCAATGACTAATAACCAATAAATACATCCCAAAACAGCATTAGAGAAATCAACAACAACATCACGCCTGCTGATTTTTCTACAGTTTTTGGGCTGAGTCGGGTGGCTATCCAACCACCTAAAAGTACACCTAATAAACTGGTGGTTATGAGTGCAGCCGCAGATCCGATGAATACTATCCACGGTGAATGAGATTCCGCACTCATTAACAAAGTAGATAGCTGAGTCTTATCTCCAATTTCTGCTAAAAAGATAGTTATAAAGGTAGTACCAAAAACTACTAGCGCTGATTTCTGCTTTTGAGGATTATCCGCAACTACAGGCTGAACTGGCAAGCAGCGAGCAGGGGTTAAGTTAAAATCATCGCTATCTTTGAGTTCTAGGTCTATCTCAGATGAAGATATGCCAGAAATGCCTAAAGGTGCAGAATGTAGTTTCACAGGCAATAGTTTCGTTGCTAGGTTGTTTTCATATTTCTATCATTTTCTCAGATTTTTATCATAAATTGCAACCCAAGGGACTTCTAATTAAAAAATATTCCATTGCTTTGAGGACAGGAGCCAGGGAGCAGGGGGAGAGAAAGTCGTTTTGATGGGCGTGAGATGGAATAATTTATTTTCTGGAAGTCCCCCAAACAAAAAATGAGCATTGGGGTGTCAAAAGCCAATGGCTTGATCAAACCGGAGTATTTCTAAACTGCGATCGCCATATACTCCCTCTATTTGCTGACGACAGCAGTCAATGGCAAAATCATTGAGTTCTTCCGGCTCAATCCCATACATATCTTGAAAGACTTCCGATTCAACGCGGCAGAAGCGCGGGCGATTTAGGTAGATGCGGCACTCTCGCGTAGTATGGTCAAAATTAATGCACCATCCTCCTTCACCTACCATGCTCAGGTAAAGTTCTAGTTCTGGAGGCGAGAGATACTCATCCAAATCTGGACGCTCTGCTGGATCGAGATGACAGCAGGCTCCACATTGTTTTACACATTGCCAAGTTGACATTTGGGATTAGGGATTGGCGTCTGGGTACTGGGTATTATAGCGATTTTAGTTTGGCATGCTGTAGGTTAGCACAGCTGTAGTACCCTACGAACGTCTGTATTTACTCAATTAAGAACAGTTATAGGGATTCGGTACTGGGTATTACAAAATAGTATTTTTAATCTCATTCTTTAGTCCCTACTCCCGATTTACCCTTATCGCCAAACGAGGCCTCGAGTTCCCTAATCCTCGATTCCTCATATTTTATGTTTTTTCTTATAATTTTGTTAAGTAAATTAAATCTTACAGCCTGCGGCCAGATATGATCGATTGCGGGTTTCTAACAAAGTATTGAATTTCTTAAACCAAATTAGGAGGAGAAAAGGAAAAATGTTTGACGCTGTATCTGATTTGTTTAACGCTTTTACCAGCATCAATTGGGAAGTTATTTTTCAATTACTGTCCGTGGCGCTAATCGTGATTGCTGGCCCGGCAGTAATCTTTGTGTTAGCATTTCGCAACGGTAACCTTTAAGAATACTGAGTGCTGATTGAGAGTTAATAATTGAGAGTTAAGAGTGAGAATTCAAAATTTTCTTCTTTAGTTATGCAACAGAATTGGTGAGTTGAGGAGTGAAAGACTTTTTATACTTCTCTAGCAGACAAATCTTTGTGTACTTCACTCTGCTTAAAATCTGTTGTAACTCTAAACTCATAAATCAGCACTCTTATTCTCAGGGTTAGAAGTAAAAAGTTAATTAAGAAATCACAACTCCCAACTCCTAACTCCTAATTCCTAACTCAGCACTTCGTACTTGATAAAGCTTGAAGGGCTGCCTGGATAATATTGTCATATTGTGGTTGAGAAATATCAACTTCTTTGGCATCTTGACGATTAATGCCAAGCAAACCATTTACCTGTCCTGGTTGCATAACCAAGATTTTGCCTTCAGGATTTTTAATTCTTAATTCTGCTGCCAAACCATTTTTATAGAAACCGCAAGTATATTGTCGCTGGTTGTATTCAAAAGTGGTGCTTGAAGAGGTAGGCGGCGAAACAAAAAATTGTTGAGCCGGAATTGGCAATCTCACACCTACTAACTCTAGCTCGATGGTAGTGTTACCGTTAAAGTGATTCTCTCGCAGTTTATAAGCGACATCCACTCGTGATGGAAGGCGGAAGTAATCGCGCCAACGCCAAGCGATCGCTTTAATTTTATAATGTTGACCATCGACAGTTTGAGCAACTGTCAGTTTGATATGACCCTTGCCAACAATTTGCTGCTCAACTACTTGGACATTAGGTGTCCAAAAAATCGGATCGGGATTATCGATACCGCAAGGATGCAGAGCGTTAAGCTGTTGATAAAGCTGCTGATTGATTTGATTGAGGTTGACTTCGGCATCAATTTTCAGCAAAGGCTTGAGATGTTGGGGTTCAAGACATCCGTTGGCAAACTCAATCAAACGCGATCGCAACGCTTGTAAATTTTCTGCTGGTAAAGAAAATCCGCCGGCTGCTTTGTGTCCGCCAAATTTTCCTAGTAAGTCGTGACAAGCTTCCAAAGCTGCAAACACATCAAACTCTGGAATTCCTCGTGCTGAACCGCGTGTGTGTTGCTCATCTTCATACGTACCAATGAACACAGGGACGCCGTAGCGTTCCACCAAGCGAGAGGCGACGATACCGATAACGCCGTGATGCCAATTGGGTTGCACAACAACTAATATACGGTCTTGCTGTAGAGATGCCACAAATTCTGTCTCTACAAAAGCGATCGCTTCTTGTTCAATTTGCTCGCACATTTGCTGGCGAGAGGTGTTGACTTGTTCGCACTGCATTGCTCTTTCGAGCGCCACTCCCATATCATCTGTAGTTAGCAGTTCAATCACAGTCAAAGGATTACCAATTCGACCAATAGCATTAATTCGCGGCCCTAAACGAAACCCTATATCCTCAGGCTTCAGGGATTTGGGATTTGAGATTTGGGATTTGGGAACTTTATCCTCTGCCTCCTGCCCCCTGCCCCCTGCCCCCTCATCTCCTCTGGCTTGCACCCCAGCTACCTGAATTAAAGCTTGGATTCCGGGTAAATTGGATTTAGGTAAATGCTGTAAACCGCGTTTCACCCAACGACGATTCACACCAGTTAAAGGAGCTAAATCTGCGATCGTTCCCAGTGTAAATAGTGCTAGCATCGGTCTAATTAAGCCTTGAGTCTCCCCTAACTGTTGTGCTAGAGACACTGCCAATATGTAGGCGACACCAACACCAGCAACACCCCGATAAGGTGAGGATTCTGCTATGAGTTTGGGGTTGAGGATAGCATTAGCTGGTGGTAGTTTTTGGGGAATGTCGTGGTGGTCGGTAATAATAACTGCAAGACCAAGTTCTCTAGCTCTAGCTATTGGTTCAAATGCAGAAATGCCATTATCTACAGTGAGAATTAGTTCCACTCCTTCGCTGTGAAATTCTTCAACTATACGTTTATTAATACCGTAGCCTTCGTGCATTCGACTGGGAATAGCATAATCTACTTGTGCGCCCAAAGTGCGTAGACTACGCAAAAGTAAAGCAGTACTAGTCATGCCATCAGCATCATAGTCACCACAAATAGCGATTTTTGCTTGAGAGGCGATCGCATTTTGTAACAACTCCAAACTAATCGCCAAATCTGGGAATTCCTCCAACGGCGAAGGTAAGACTAAAGACTCTGGATTTAAAAATGCTTGTACTTGTTCTGGTGTTTCTATACCCCGATTAATCAGCAATTGGCTGATAATAGGCGAAATCTTTGTCAAAACCGCCAGATTTTTGGCAAATTCTGGTTTTTGTGGATAAATCTGCCAGCGCTGATTGGGTAAGCGTCTGTGAGGCTTTGATACTTCAGATACAGCTCGGTCTAGCACAATAAAAGTTAGGAGTTTTCAGTTATGAGTGTTGAATTGAAAGTTGTTTCTTAACTCATAACTAATAACATTAATTTACTATCTAGAACACGTTTATCCTACCATCATCCATAATATACAACGAGCGATCGCCCGGAGAACGCCAAGTCGGACGGAGTTCCAGGCGCAATGTGCCAAAGTTTGGTTTTGAAACAATTGCTTGTAGTGATAAACCCTTTTCGCTCCAAAATATCAAAGATGTATTTGGCTCTGTACCCTCTATTTGTTCTAAATTTAATTTTTGTCCTGGATTCAAAGATATTGCGTCAGTCCCGGAGGGTTTTTGGATTTTTATCAGATTGGGTGTGCTATTTACAACTTCAACCTGGATGTGTTGTCCAGGAGTAAATTGAATTGGACGCGGCCCACACTTAGACGCACATGTTCCCGCCAAGGTAACATTAGGGTTATTAATGGATGCTGTGAGAACGCTAAATGCAATTAAAGCAAATGACAGAGACTTAAACATAATACACAGTATAAGTACTTGACTAAAATTTTACTTTAGTCAAGTACTATCAAGCCTCAGCATATTTTCCAGAATGGTTATTTAAATTAAAGTGCAAGGGAATAATAGTTGCTCCCAACTCAGCTTGGCTTTCACCTTTCTCCTTCCCCTATAATGTCTCTTTAACCGAAACGTCCACTAATATAATCCTCAGCTTCTTTAGTTTGAGGAGAACTGAACATTTGCAGTGTCGGACTGAACTCAACTAATTTTCCCCGACGTTTACCATGCTCGTCAATTTCTGTATTGAAGAAAGCGGTAAAATCTGCGACTCTGGAAGCTTGCTGCATGTTGTGAGTCACTATGATAATAGTGTATTGTTGCTTGAGTTCTAAGCACAATTCTTCTACTTGGCGGCTAGAAATTGGGTCAAGAGCAGAGCATGGTTCATCCATTAATAATACATCTGGTTTCATAGCGATCGCTCTGGCGATGCAAAGCCGTTGCTGTTGTCCCCCTGATAATGCAGTACCCTTTTGTTTGAGTTTATCTTTAACTTCATCCCAGATAGCAGCCCGTCTGAGGGAATCTTCTACCAACTCATCGATGTTACCTTTATAACCGTTAGAACGGGGGCCAAAGGCAATGTTGTCATAGATTGACTTCGGAAAAGGATTTGGTCTTTGAAAAACCATTCCGACTTGGCGGCGTAATTTTACAGAATTGATTTTCGGGTCGTAAATATTGCGATCGCGATAATTCAATCTCCCCTCTACCTTCGCTCCAGGAATTAAATCATTCATTCGATTGAAGCAACGTAGTAGAGTACTTTTACCACATCCTGAAGGACCAATAAAAGCAATAATTTGTTTTTCTGGAATCTTTAAGTAAACATCTAAAAGTGCCAGAAATCCACCATAGTATACTTTCACTCCTTCAGCATTAAATACTGCATTTGCTGGTTCTATTGTGGTACTATCTTGTTGACTTCTTCTATTGCTGTAAGTCATTTTTTGCTGCTCCAAATTTTAGAAAAAAATTCTTCAACTATAGTTGTATCCCTACTGAATATTGGAACAATATTCAAGCTTATTAATTTGGAATTGTTACCATTTATCTAATTTATTGTAAAGCGTTGCCTAATATAAATTGCTATACCATTTAAAACTAAAATCAAGAGTAATAATGCAATAATTGTGGCTGCTGCTGCACTAGCAAAACCTGGTTCTGGACGAGTGATGTAGCTATAAATTTGAATAGGTAAAGCCATAAATCTCTGGAATAAACCAGGGTTAAAAGTAAGAAAACCCACAGCACCTACAACAATTAAAGACGCTGCATCACCAATAGCACGCGATACAGAGATAATTACCCCAGTTAGGATACCAGGAACAGCATAGGGTATAACATGATGGCTGATAGTTCGCCATTTAGTAACACCTAATCCGTAAGAAGCATTTCTTAAAGAATCTGGGACGGCGCGAATTGCTTCTCTAGCCGTCACAATAATTACTGGTAAAGATAATAAAGATAAAGTCAATGCTCCAGAAATCAAAGCGGGGCCGAACCCAAGCAGATAATTAAAAACTCCTAAACCTAGTAATCCGTAGACAATAGAAGGTACTCCCGCTAGATTGCTGATATTAATCTCAACAATCGCTGTCCACCAAGCTTTAGGTGCATACTCTTCTAGATATAAAGCTGCTCCAACACCAATTGGTACAGTGACCAAAATTACAACAAATCCTAAAAGGACACTGCTGATAATTGCAGGACGAATACCACCTTGGTCAGGAAAACGAGAAGGAGTTTCCGTAAGAAAGCCAGGTGATAAAAATCTGCCTAATCCGTCTCGCAAAATATCAAATAGTAGCAACACTAAGATAAATAAACCAATCAGCAATCCTAACAAAAAAAGTACTTCAAATACTTTCCCTACTGTCTCCCTACTTTCAACATTATCGGTAAATTCTGGCGCAGAATCTAGAGAATCATTTTGTCGATAATTTGTAGCCATATCTATTTAGTCGTATTTTTCTTTAAAGCGATTAGCAATCCAGTAACTAACAATATTCAAAGCAAGGGTAAGTAGAAACAGAACAGCACCTACAGCATATAATGTCTTGAAATTGAGACTACCACGTGGACTATCTCCACCAGAAATCTGTGCCATGTAAGCTGTCATTGTTTCTATTGATTCCGTAAAATTAACAGTTAACCTTGGTTGTTGTCCGGCAGCGATGAGAACAGTCATTGTTTCACCTACAGCTCGAGAAATACCCAAAATAATCGAAGCTATGATTCCAGAAAGTGCGGCTGGTAGAACTACTTTAAAAATAGTTTCTAGTTTAGTGATGCCTAAAGCGTAAGCTCCTTCTCGCAAAGAACGTGGAACTGCTCGAATAGCATCTAAGCTGATAGAACCAACTGTAGGAGTAATCATTACACCCATCATTAACCCAGCGCTCAAGGCATTAAAGATTTCTAGAGGGATGATATTCCGCAGTAATGGTGTAACAAATAACAATGCAAAGTAACCATAGACTACCGTTGGTACTCCTGCTAAAAGTTCAACTGCTGGACGTAAAATGGCTGCTACTTTGGGTTGAGCATACTCACTTAAATAAATTGCAGAAGATAAACCCAAAGGAATAGCAACTGCCATTGCAATAGCTGTAGTCAAGAAAGTGCCATTAATCAATGGCCAAACACCAAAATGTCTATCGGCAAATAAAGGCGTCCATTTAGTATCAAGAAAGAATTGGGCAAAAGAGACTTCTTGAAAAAAACTGAATGTCTCCTGAAAAATAATTATGACAATTCCAAAGGTAGTCAAAACCGAGACTAAAGCACAAGCAAATAAAATCGCCGCAATAATTTTTTCTGAAATATCTTCAGATGCATTTTTCTCCAGTGACTCTCTGGATTTTAAATAAGGAGCGTCTTGAGAATTTGCATTTTGCATAAACAATTAACTTATTACTAAAATTAAACTAGAATGACTGAAACTTTATTTAAATAAAGTTTGTAATCGGTTCACCTGGTTTTGCTTTTTTAAACTTTGTTCCAGTTTCACCAGTAGCAAATTTTTGTTTGACTTTGAGGTAAGCTTCATCAGGTAATGCTACATAACCAACACTATCTACCCACTTCCAAGAATTTTCTAGATAAAAATCTACAAAATCTTTTACTGCTGGCTTAGTATCTAAAGATTTTTTACTGACATAGATAAACAGAGGACGAGACAAAGGTGTGTAGATATTTTTAATTACATTATCTACCGGAACTGGTTTTTCACATTTCCCTGTGGGACTTTCTACAGCAACTATATTGAGTTTATCTTGGTTTTGAATGTAGTAAGATATCCCTACATAACCCAAGGCTGATACATCACCTGACACTCCTTGTACGAGAAGGTTTTGATTTTGAGTTGCAGTGTAGTCTGTACGACCATTTTTGGCTTTGCCAGTCACAGCTTGAGTCATATAATCGAATGTTCCCGTATCAGAAGATGGAGCATACAGCTTCAGCTTTTCGTTAGGAAACTTGGAATTAACTTGATTCCATCTCAATATTTTGCCGTCTGATTTGCCGCCCCAAATTTTACCCAGTTCCTTAATAGTTAGACATTTGGCAAAGTTATTTTGGCGATTAGCAATCACGGCGATGCCATCTAAAGCTATAGGCAACTCTACAAATTTAATATTCTTACTTTGGCATTTTTTGATTTCTTCATCTCTAATGGTGCGAGAAGCACCAGCTATATCAATATCGCCATTACAAAATTTACTGAAACCACCACCAGTACCACTTGAGGCAACGCTTACTTTAGCTTCAGGTTTGACTTTACCGTATTCTTCTGCAACAGCTAAAGAAATAGGAAAACCTACAGCTGCACCATCAATACTCACTTGACTTTTCTTTTCCTCATTCCTGCTACAAGCAGTGATACTACTGGCAAGAATCATTAAAAATATCAGGAAAAAGCTATCTTTAAATCTACTACAAAAGCTCATAAATTATCAACTGAGTAAAGTGAGTGAAGAATTTCTTATACTTGGCTATCTGCAAGTAGAAAATGCTGCATGAAAAAATAGATATCATGCTTTATTTGCAGCTTGCACTTTGTCAAAAATTCCTCCCTGTCCAAAAAACTTTTTCTGGATAATATCCCAGCCACCCAAATCTTGAGATGTGAATAAAGTTTTAATTGGCTGATATTGTGATGCTACTTCTTGGGCGACAGTGGGGTTAACAGGACGATATTGTAATTTTGCAAATTCCCGTTGAGCTTCTGTCGAGTAAAGGAAATCAACAAAGGCTTGTGCAACTTCTCTTGTACCGTGCTTATCGACGTTTTTATCAACTATGGCTACAGGATTATCAATGGAGATATTGACTTGGGGTACAACATAAGGTAACTTCGTACCAGTTCTTTGTGCCAAAATTACCTCATTTTCGTAGTTAATTAAGACATCTCCCTGACCTTTTTGGAAAAACAAATCGCTTGCTTCACGGGCATCTTTTGTCAGAATAGGGGTGTTTTTATAAACTTTGGTGACATAATCTAATGCTGTGGCTTCGTCACCTCCGGTTAGACTCACCGAACCCCAAAAAGTTAAGAATTCCCAGATAGCAATACCAGAAGTTTTTGGGTTAGCCGCAATCACTTTCACGCCATCTTTTGCCAAGTCTGCCCAAGTATTTATACCTTTTGGATTGCCTTCGCGCGTTACGATCGCCGCTACAGATCTACTGACAATACCATTTCTCGGAGATTTAATTTCCCAGCCTGATTTAATTAAACCTGCTTGCTGAATTTTATTTACATCAAGTGGAAGTGCCAAGTGTACAATATCTGCTTCTTGCGAACCAGCAATCACAGCAGCCGTTTGAGCGCCAGAACCTCCATAGCTTTGCTCAAATGTGACGTTTTGGTTGTGTTCTTGCTTCCACTTTTGCACAAATTTGGGAATTATCTGATCGTGAGCTGCTTTGGTAACAGAAAAGGAAACTAGCCTCAGCTTGACATCAGCATCATTAGCCGAACTGCTTCCACAGGAAGCAACTGCCATACTCAAAAAAGCACTTATTAGCAACAGACTCGCAAAGCTTAGCAAACTACGTCCATTCAACCAACTTCTAATTCGGCGTTGGCACAAAAATTCTATAGCCTGCAAAGCTTTCTTGGCATAAATCTGCATTCCTTGGGTTAGGAATTGACTTACTTGTGTTTGTTGTTGCGACTTGCTCATCAGAAATCACCCCTAAATCTACGGTATATCTAGTCAAATACCGTAATTAAAAAGATTATAGGGTATGTAGAACAATAATTTTCATTCGCTCTGAATTTTTGTACTACAGCTATTTTTACAGTGTTTTGCAGGAATATAAGGTATATTCCTCCCCAACCCTGCCCTTAAGAATGCAGATAGGGTATTTATGTACCTCACAAAGTTTAAATCTGCTGTGCACTAATAGAGTACGAACTACCCCGTATCGGATTGCTCAGAGGATTTTTGTATTCTGAGTGCTGAGTAAGAAGAGAAAATTTGACAGTGCGATCGCTTAAATAATTTATCTCCAATCAAGCTATTCACTACATTTAATTGGTACAGTCAACTGCCAATAATTCGCAGCTTGTTTCATATTCATTGATAAAAGCTTGGGATCTCCCAAATCCAAGACATCTTTAGGAGTAGTTGGAGTAATTCCCAGGCATTTAATAATTTCTGTAGCAATTGCTCTTGCTAATGGTGGCGGAACTGCATTTCCTACCTGCCTTGCACCATGCCATTTAG
This sequence comes from Nostoc sp. PA-18-2419, assembly GCF_005869855.1. Classification (GTDB taxonomy): domain Bacteria; phylum Cyanobacteriota; class Cyanobacteriia; order Cyanobacteriales; family Nostocaceae; genus Nostoc. The sequence goes on from NZ_SZNH01000051.1 coordinate 15,064, forward strand.
TAATATGAAAACGAAACCAATCAGGAAACCCATGTAAGCGTGCCATTTCCCGTACTGTAATGCAGCGAGGCTGACTATAATGAATAGGTCTTGGAGAAGTATGTGCGCCATGAGCAGCATCAGTTCCTGCTCTTAAAGTGTTGGCTATGCCTTTTTCTGCTAGTTTGAAAAAGTGAGAAATAGGTTCTTTTTTTCCCTGTTCTGTAAGTTGAAATCTCGCCCGCGAAATTTGGGAATGATTAGTTCTCATACTCGAAGTCAAAAGAGAAGGATTCCAATTTCTGCGATAGCCAAAATGCCAACTGCTATCATCTAAACATCTCATCTCTCGTGCATAATTGCTGGGACTGCTCCATTTTTCTATTTCGGTGCAATCACTAGATAATAACTCTTCAAATTCTTCTACTTCTGGTAAATCTCCAAGGGCATCCCAACAAGAAGGAGTAACAGGTAAGATAGGATTGGTTAGCGTCGGACAAACTAGTTTAGTAGATGGGGTAGGATACTTAGGTAAAACAAAACCTTTCTTTGCACCAATGAGAAATAATCTTTCTCGCCTTTGTGGTACTCCATAATCAGCAGCATTCAAGATTTTCCAAGGTAAACAGATTTGATAGCCATTTTGGCTGAAAATTTTGATTAATTCAGACAAAAAACATTTATGTTTTCCAACTGTCAAACCTTTAACATTTTCAAAAACAAAATAAGCAGGTTCTAACTCTAAGACAATTCTGATAAAATCTTTGATTAAAAAATTTCTGGGATCGTCTAATGCTCTACGACCTATATACGAGTAACCTTGACAAGGTGAACCAGAAATTATAGTTTCGATATTTTGATTGCCGATTCCAGTTCTTTCTCGAATCTCTTTCCCTGATAATTCGGTTATCGAACAAGGTAATACCACGCAATCAGGAAAATTAAACTTATGAACGACTGCATGAATTGGATCGATTTCAACAGCAGCTTTCACATCAAAACCAGCTTGTTCAAACCCTAAACTTAGTCCTCCTGCACCAGCAAATAAATCTATTACAATTGGTCTTTTTAGCTGCTGTTTCATTTTTTTCTGGGCATGGGGAATGGGGCATTGGGCATGGAGGGAGTGTGGGAGGAGTAGAGGTGTTAAAAGGATGGGGAAGAAATCTTTCCCCCCTCTCTCCCGTCTCTCCCATCTCTCCCCACACTTCCCTATCTCCTCATCTCCCGATCTCCCCATTCCCCGGTAACATTTGCAAAATTTCTTCAGCAGCGCGATCGCACACGCCAACTTCTCCTAAATCTCGCCGCATTTGCTGATAATCTGCCAAAATTTGCTTTCTACGACTGGGATTGAGTAACAATTCCATCGCCGCTTGAATAATATTCTCTGGTGTGGCTTGCTCTTGTAAAAATTCTGGCACAATTGGCTTCATCACTACTAAATTGGGTGGCGATGCAAAAGTTATGGAACCTTTAAGGATTTTACGACCTATCCAAGCAGTTACGGGATTTAAACGATAAACTACAACTTGCGGTACGTTTAACAAGGCAAGTTCTAAGTTGACGGTACCAGATTTGCTAATAGCTAAATCAGCAGCAGCAAAAACTTGCTTTTGTTGACCTGATACAACTGTAGCCTGCAAACCGTAACGCTCAATTGCCTCCTGAATTGGCTGTCTATAAATTTCTAGAGACAGGGGAATCCAAAAATGAACTTCGGGTAATTTAGCTTGAATCGTTTGGGCAGCTTGAAAAATTATTGGTAAAAGAGATTTTAATTCTTGGCGGCGAGAAGCAGGGAGTAGGGCGATCGTAATTTGTTCTGGCGCAATCCCCAGTGTTGCACGCGCTGCTTGGCGACTGGGAGCATCTTGCATCCGGTCAACTAAAGGATGCCCCACCCAACTAACTTCTGCCCCTTGCTCGCTATAGTAACGGGCTTCTTCGGGAAAAATTGCTAATAGTTTGTCTGTAAAACCGACAATTCGGTTAGTGTTTCGCAAACTTACTGAAAAAGCCCACTCTTGAGGAGCAATGTAATATACCACAGGTATTTGTGGTAAATTTTGTTCGATAAAAGTGCCGATTCCCAAATTTGGGCCGATGTAGTCAATCAACACTACCAAGTCAGGTGGATTTTGTTTTAGGGAAGCGATCGCTCGTCTTTGCAGTTGGAGAGTCGGCAAAACATAAGGTAGTCCTTCTAGAACACCCACTGAGCCAATACTACTGGTATTGCCCAACAAAGTTGCCCCAGCCTCCAGCATTTTTTCGCCGCCCAGCGCCAAAATCTCTAATTCCAACCCCATCGCCACAGCTTGACGCTTCAGCGCTGTAATTAGTAGCGACCCTTGCAAATCGCCAGATACTTCCCCAGTGCTGATAAATATCCGCATTTGATAACTAAAGTTGAGTAGTTAAGAGCCAGGAGTGAGTAGTCAAAAATTTTATTCATGACTCATAATTCTTGTAGAGACGCGATTAATCGCGTCTCTACCTCAGACGTCTCTCTACCTCACTCACGATTCATCATTTGTGCCTTTTTTTACCTTTCCAGGAATCAAGCCACGCCTTCCTGGCATCTGAGAAAGTAGCAGGAAGCGCCTCAAATGCTGTAACTCTTCAGTATCCCCTAACAATTCCAGTTGTTCCAAAGCATCCTTGAACGACAAGTCAGAGCGGTAAAGAATCCGGAAGGCTTTTTTGAGCATTTGTAAATCTGCTGCGTCCATACCAGACCGTTTGAGTCCTACAAGGTTGAGGGTTCGCACCCGCGCCGGATTGCCTTCCACCAACATATATGGGGCTACATCCCGGTCAATACGTGCCATACCGCCCACCATTGCCTGTCTACCAATATGCACAAACTGATGGACACCTAAAACCCCACTCAGCCTAGCGCGTGACTCTATATGCACATGACCAGCCAAGGCCACAGAGTTGGCAATCACTACCTGGTCTTCAATCACGCAGTTGTGAGCTACATGGGCATAAGCCATCAGTAGGTTACCATCACCAATGACTGTCGCTTCACCAGCACCAGTAGCGCGGTTAATGGTCACGTACTCACGAATCAAGTTGTTGTCACCAATTTTGACCCAGGTTGGTTCTCCCACAAACTTGAGATCCTGGGGTTCCATGCCGATCGCTGCTCCTGTAAAAATCTGATTTCGCGCCCCAATTTCACAAGGCCCCTCTAGCACCACATGAGCGCCAATAATTGTTTCCGGGCCGACTTTGACATGCGCTCCAATCACAGCATAGGCACCGACTTGCACTGTATGGTGGAGTTCCGATTTGGGATGAACTACAGCAGTTGGATGAATAAGCGTTTTCAAGGGTGAATCTCCAGAACTGTCTTAATAAACCAGCGCTCGTCCGGGGTTTTTCCGGCAGGGCTTTGCTCTGATTAACAGAGTTGTAGCGACTGCCGTTCCATTGAGGCGACTGGCGTTGCTGAGCGTGAGTGTTTGAGTGAACGAATGTGTCAGAGCAAGTTGAGTGCGTTCGTCTCGTCAGAGAGGGCGGCGAAAATCAAGAAATTATAAGATGCTGTTGTGGATTCTTTTTTTAACTGTTATCCTTGTCAGGATTCAGTAGGGCAGTTCACGGCTATGCCCACACCACGAAAGCAAACTTTTAGTTAACTAGAGAAAACATCAATTCACCTTCACAAGCGAGTTGACCGTCAACTTCGGCAATACCTTGCATCTTACCGAAACGACGTTGTTTTACCCATAACAGTTCCACGGTCATTACTAGTTGATCCCCCGGTATGACTTGCCGACGAAAGCGGACTTTATCGATACCAGCGAAAACGAACAGTCCACCTTCAGCCTGAGGCATTTGAGTTAAGACAATGCCTCCGACTTGTGCCATTGCTTCTACAATTAGCACTCCTGGCATCAGTGGTCGTCCGGGAAAATGACCTTGGAAACAAGGTTCGTTAATTGTGACATTTTTAATGCCAACAGCTTTTTTCTCTGGGATATAGTCAATGATTTTATCTATAAGTAAAAATGGGTAGCGGTGGGGTAGCAGTTGCTGAATTTCTTCAGATGTGAAAGTTGTTTTAATCTCAGATGTGATTTTAGTCTCATTTGTACCTTGTTGTTCGGTAGATGTAGGTGTGGTGCGATCGCTGCTATTCACTTGAGTAAGGATTGACATTAGCCGTGTAGTTAACTTTTAATCTGGTTATTGAGTAGGCGTACATTGAAACTCTGATCAATCTAGGATTTCCAGCTTTCAGATTTCATCCAAAATCTGCCTTCATCAGTGACGCTTTTGCTAACGCTACGCTATCGGCAAAAACCGCCGAGTCGCGACTTTTAGCAAAATCCCAAATTGAAAATTTCTTTTGCCAGTTGAATGTGTAAATTATGGCTGGCTTTATACGCTAAGAAATGAGCAACAGGAAAATTTCCTACTAAACTTAAATCTCCTACTAAATCCAAGATTTTATGACGGACTGGCTCATTTGCAAATCTTAATGGTGGATTTACCCACCCCTCAGGCCCACAAACCAGTGCATTATCCAAACTACCACCTTTAATTAACCCTGTTTTCTGTAAGTGTTCAATTTGATGCAGTAACCCAAAAGTACGAGCCGGAGCAATTTCCGCAGCAAAGCTAGCAGAAGCATCTCCTAGTTCACCTGTTAGTGACCAACTATACCATTGATTTCCAATAGCAGGTAGGTCAAAATCAATACCGTAACTAAAGCGGGTTTCTGGTGCTGGGAGGGCACATACAAACGCATCTTCTTGATACACCCATATTGGTTGTTTAATAGCCAAGCGTTCTCGGTTGTCAATCGGTTGTGATACTAAGCCAACTTGGGCAATATTCGCTGTCCACACCTTTGCCGAACCATCTAAAAGTGGCACTTCTGGCCCGTCAATTTCAATGCGAGCGTTATCTACACCCATACCCGAAAGCGCTGCCAACAAATGCTCAACTGTGCGAACAGATACCTCACCCTTACCTAATTGAGTTGAGAGAAGAGTGTGATTAACTGCCGCAACTTGGGCTGGAATTATTGGCATATCTGGTAAATCTACCCTGACAAAGTAGCGTCCACTACTGACTTGGGCGGGTAGTATCCGCACTTGTGTAGTCACACCGCTATGCAGTCCCACTCCAGTTTGAGTGATTTTACCTGCTAGAGTGTGCTGTTGCATAGAGCAATCAATATATTTCGTTGAGTATTGTTCATAGTCTGTTTTGGTAAAACCCCTGAGATTCGCTGATAAATATCATTAATCCCTTTATCGGAACAGTATTGAGGCAAACGTCAAAATTAGCAAGCTAATTCCGAAAGAAAATTGCCAGTTGTCATTTGTTCAGTTGTTGTTTGTTATTTATCAATAATTAATGACCAATGACCAATCACAAATTAGAACCTTTCGCCAATACCGAAATTAATTCGGCTATCACCGTCATCATTGATACCGTAGTCAATGCGAATTGGTCCTAAGGGAGACTGAACGCGAACCCCAACTCCATAACCGTAGCCAGTACCGTTTTTATTCAGTACTTCCGCTGGTCTGGTGGTGGTTCCCAAATCACTACCAATATCAAAAAATAGTGCGCCGCTAACTACTGAAAAAACTGGAAACCGATACTCAACAGATGCTTGGACATAACTACGTCCACTGCTTAATGCTCCTTCGTCATAACCCCGAACCGAGTTGCTACCGCCAAGAGTAAAGGCTTCGTAGGGAGGCAAGTCACCGAAAATAGTTCCTGCTTGCAGATTAAATGCTAAAGTTTGTGCCCCTTTGCTAAGGCGAATCAATTGCACGGGGAAATATTGACTGTAGCTTCCGCGTAATCTCGTAAGTAAAATATTACCTTCTCCTATGGGTAGTGACTGATCGACCCCGAAGCGCAGATAAGAACCGCTAGTGGGTTGGAGAGGATTATTACGGAGATCGCGCTGTGTTCCCAGTTGTAACAGTAATAAATCGTCCTGACCTGTACCAGAGAAGCTCAATGGAACTTCTTCATTACCGATACGATTACCATCATCGTCAAATAGCGCTCCTGTTCTTCTGATATTGCCATCAGCATCTTGAGTGGTAACTCGTTGATACTGTAAACCTGCGGAGGCAGTCCACACTGAACTTTTGTAGGGATTGGAGGATAGGGGACGGGTAAAAGTAACACCACCACCTAGACGGACAACACGGGGCCGATCCTGAGCGTCTGTATCTGCGGGATTATCTGGATTAAATGTTCTTATATCTTGATCGTGCCCATCAAAAATCAGCGAAATGGAACTGCGGCGAAAAATATTAGTTGTGTAGGAAGTCCGGTAAGGATCTCCCGCAATCCAGGGATCGGTAAACCGGAGGTCAAACAGCAGTTCCCTTTCTCCCACCTGTACTTCTGCTCCCAGTTTTTGATTTCTACCATTTAGGTTTTGCTGTTGATAGCTGACTGTACCAAAAAGTCCGCTAGCAGAACTAATCCCTGCCCCAGCAGCAATAGAACCACTACTACGTTCAGCCACATTTACTACTACATCCACCTTACTGGGGTCAGTACCAGGGTCAAGGGAGACATTTACATCCTCAAATAGTCCTAGTCCATACACGCGCTGTAGGTCTTTTTGGACTGTATTGCGGTTGAATACCTGTCCTGGCTTTAATTCTAATTCTCGTGTAATGATGTAAGGCTGCGTCTTTCCGCGAATGGGTTGTCCTTTCTCGTCTGTTTCCTGACCATCTTTATTGCGGAACCGGACTCGAACGTTTTCTACTACCCCTTCTGCTACTTGCAAGGTAACAATTCCGTTTTCAGAGACTTGAGGCGCTCCAATTACGTTGGCTAGTACGTAACCTTGATCTTGATACCGCTTGTTTAACTGCTTGATTCCTTCCTGTAAATCACGCAAGTTCAGAATTTTACCATACTGGTCGCGAAATACTTCATCTACAGTATTAGGTGGTAGTACCGAGGCAACACCAGTGCCAGGATTGGCTTGCACTTGTACCTTAGTCAGGACGGGGTTAGGCTGTACCACAAAGCTCACCCGTACTCCCAAAGGGGTGTCTTCTGGGGTTGCTTGGACATTCGAGAAAAAGCCAGTACCAAAGATGGCATTAATATCTTCTTGGAGTTGGCTGCGGGTTGTTGTTCGTCCTGGTTGAGTACGAATGACTCTGTAAACTTGTTCTTCCAATTCTGGTGATAGTTGCCCAGCTTGTGACCTGACTACTACTTCCGACACCAGTACTCGGGGATCGGTGGCTTCTGGAGCTACGCCCGGTTGTGTATTTTCTGGAGTAGTGCTGGGGGCTGGGGCAGGTGTTCGTTGTTGATTATCTGGCAGGGGAATGTTGGGTATATTTTCTGGAGTAGTGCTGGGGGCTGGAGCAGGTGTTCGTTGTTGATTATCTGGCAGGGGAATGTCGGGAGTAGAAGATGGCTGTTGAGTATCTCCTGGTGTTGTGGGTAATAAAGGTTCTGTTGCAGGGGGATTACTATTTTCAGGGGCTGGAGTAGTCTCAGGAGTAGGGGAAGGAGTTGGTTGTTGAATATCTGGGAATGGGAGGTTTGGGGTTGGAGATGGCTGTTGAGTAGGGTTAGGATTTGTTTGAGGGGTTTGTGCTGTTGTTGGCGTTGTGGTTGGCACTATAACCTCTGGCAGAGTGTAGACACGGGGCGGTGAGGGGGTCACAGTCTTGGACGCCACATTCTCCACTTGGGGAGCCACCCCCGTGGGCGGGTTTCCCGACTTGAGGGGAGTGGCGTGAGACCCCAAGACAGAAGTGGCTCCGCTTCCCGTCGTTAGCGAAGTGGTAGCGAGTCTTGTTTTGTCAAAGACGCTACCTGAACGAGCGTCTTGCGTTAGCGCAGTGTTAGCAACCTTAAGAGCGTCAGCCCCGAACCCGTTGGCGTAGCTTCTGGTAGAGAAGGGCTTGTCGTCAGACATCGCTGCTGTTTTTTTAGCAGGGAAAACGGCGACAACACGGGACTGGAGATGCTTTGCTTGTGCAACCTCTGTGGTATTAGGTCGAGTTTGTAGACTGTTACTAGAGTCACCCTGACCAGTGTCTTTTTCTGGCTGCTGATTGGTTTCTGGTGTCAAAACCTCTGTTGTCTGTTTTGAAGTTTTGGCGGTTTGTGCATTCGCACTCGGTGAGCCGTACAAAGGCACTGCAATTGCCACTGCTGTCAGCAATACGGGAGATAAACGCATTTTACTTATGATTCCTCTTCACAACCACACACACCATCACAAATTAAGTCATTAGTCATTGGTCATTGGTTTTTCACAAATGACAAACGATGTAGGACAAATGATAAATGACAATCCACACTTTAATTGATTTTTCCCCATTTTCCATTTAATTATTACTCTCTACTGCTTTTAGTACTCGCTGTAAAACCTCCTGGTAAGCATCCTCTACATTGCCTAAATCACGACGAAAGCGGTCTTTGTCCATTACCCGGCGGTTTGAGTCTTGTTCTGCTATATCCCACAAACGGCAGGTGTCGGGGCTAATTTCATCCGCCAAGAGCAACTGCTGTTGTGAGTCCAAACCAAATTCTAGTTTGAAATCCACTAGGGTAATGCCGCACCGTTTCCAAAAATCATTGAGAAACTCGTTGATTTGCAATGCTAGATGTGTAATTGCATCGACTTGTTCCGGTGTGGCTAGTTCTAGCAGGTACAGCCGATCGCGTGTTAACAAAGGATCTCCTAATTGATCGCTTTTGTAATAAAACTCTACCAAAGGCTGTTTCAGAATTGTACCCACTGGTAAGCCAGTTTGTTGACACAGACTGCCAGCAGCAATATTTCTAATCACTACTTCTAAGGGCAAAATCTTTACTGCTCTCACTCGCATCTGATTCGGGGCAGGACTATCGATAAAGTGAGTTTTTATACCATTTGCCTCTAATTGTTTAAAAAGCTGGCTAGAAATGCTACAATTAATTTCTCCTTTTCCTTGAATACTGCCACGCTTTTGCGCGTTAAATGCCGTGGCATCATCCTTAAAATCAGCCAACAAGACTTCCGGTTGGTCTGTTGTATAAAGAATTTTCGCTTTTCCTTCGTATAGCTTGGAATTAACAAACATAGTGGCACGTAAAGTTCTAGGCGAAGGACAAAAATTGTCCTTTGAGGCTTCACCATTTTATCTTTAGTTATTAACCATTAGCTATCGGGGATTGGAGACTCAGGATCAGTAGTGTTGCAAGGCAAGTTTGGGGAGTTTAAAAGTATTAAAGTGCGCTTTGAGGGCAAGTTGGATTTTTGATTGAAAAAATCTCAAATCCAAAATTGCATGACTCCCTACTCCTTGGATTCAATCCTTGCCTATAAATATAAAAATAGTTGTAAAAGTCTAGTTTTTGGGTTAGTGGTTAACGGTCAGGAGGCGATTACTAAAGATTGACAACTCAATCTCTAACTTTTAACAGAGGACAATTGAATTTAGTAGGTAGTAAGTTTTTCATGTGTAATTTATTGATTGAGAATTTACTGGTAATTATTTTTGCAAAGATAATTATTTAATAGTCTAGTATATATTAATACTGAGTAAATAGGGGTTTTAGCGAACTTAATTACAATCTGAATTTCATAAATTAAGATGAGATAAATTGACAATGGGAGGAAGTTAAATATTCTCTCTAGTCGCTTTGGTGGAAACTTTATTTGTCAAGTTTACAGTGGAAGTATTTCAAGCTTTATCCTTTAGCTTCAATATCTGAATCGACCAATTTCCACATCAACGCTTGGAAATGGAGTTTAAAGATTCGGTTTCCCCAGTCTGATAAAAGAAAAATTGGGGTAGTTAGTGATTCAGCTTCCAAAATTCAAACAAAAGAGAATTTAATAAATGGAGAGAAAAATAGTGAATAAAGATGATTTTCTCTATCCTCGTGGCCGCTACTATGGTCAAGTAAAGCCAGAAAACTTAGTTTTTAACGCAAATCTACAGGAATTTGCCCAAAAAGTAAGCTACATTTGCAACTTAGAAACAGGTGGAAAACTGCCTCCAGATGAAGCTTACGACCAAATAAAGGATCTATGGAAGCAGTTGAAACGCTCAAAAAAAGAGTTGAAAATCGGTGAAGACCCGTTTCAAAATAACGGGGAGGTTGAAGATTGAAGCAGGGACTAGGAAGATAAGGGGGATGAGGAGAAGTCTTTCCCCCCTGCCCCTGTGCCCACCTGCCTCTTGCCATATCCAATAACTACTTAGCAAGCATTGTCCAAATACCATCCCAAAACTCTGGAGGTGGGGTTTGTAGGTAATTACAAGCACGTTCTAAATGGATATTCACAGCTTGGTCTTCAGGTTTGATGCGTTTAGCGGCTCCAAAACAAGTGATCGCTTGTGAGAAGTTGCATGATAAATAAGCCGAGCGTCCGGTATGATAGTGAAACAAAAACTCTTAAGTGTTGGCATCTAAGGCAGTACTGTGATCGCCAATTAGCTCGTAAATATTTACTGCTTGGTGCTTGCCTTTGACTCGAATTCTATCCAACTGACGCACCTAAATGCGATTGCTGCAAAGTTGGTAAGTAAATTCACTTATTTAAAAATACTGATTCAGCAGCCATACCACTTCAGCTGCACCGATATTTTCTATAAGTGTTGTGTAGCCACGAATATCTGAAAAGAAGATGGTTACTTCCTTGCACTCACCATTAAACCGTCTTCCCCCAAAGCCATAACTTGTTTATCTACATGGGGTATCAGGTAGCGGGACATGGTAGTTTTCATCCGTTTTTCCTGACTAATGTCTTCTAACACACCAGGGCATGGGGGGAGTGTGGGAGGTCTGGGAGGATGGGGAAGAAATCTTTCCCCCACAGTCCCCACACTTCCCTATCTCGTCATCTTCCCCATCTCCCCTATTTTGTCAATTGTTGAGAAAATGTGACCTTTTGATAGTAATTTTGTAACTGGCAAGTAGCAGCTGGCCAACCCCAAGTTTCTGCTTCCTGGCGAGCATTTTGACGGATGATATCTCGTTGTTGTTTCTGCTCTAAGAGGCGGACAGTAGCGGCCAATGCTCCTTGAATATCTGCTGTTGGCTCAAACAGATATCCATTAACTCCATCTGTCACAATATCAGGGATTCCTCCAGAACGGGCTGCTACTACCGGACAGCCAGCTGCCATTGCTTCTAGTAGTACCAAGCCTAGTGTTTCAGTTCGTGAAGGAAAAATAAAGGCATCAGCACTGGCGAAGGCAGAACCTAACTCTTGTCCTATAAGATACCCAACAAAATAAGTGTTTGTCCCAGCAAAGTGTTTTTCCAATGCTTGGCGGTGCGGGCCGTCTCCAACCAATGCTAATCGCGCTTCAGGAATTGCTTCTAAAATTGGTTTGATGCGCTCAATTTCTTTTTCAGCGGAAAGACGCCCTACGTAAAGTAGTAAGGGGCTTTCTGGATGATTTTGCGATAGACGCGATCGCATCTCTACACTAGCTAAATCGGGATGAAACAATTCTGTATCCACCCCACGCTGCCATAAATCTACCCGTTCAATACCGTGTGCTGACAGCTCCTCCATCATCGCTGTGGAGGTACACAGATTCAAAGCTGCTTGATTATGAGCGCCTTTGAGTAGTTCCCAAAGCAGCCCTTCTAGCATCCCCAAGCCGTAATGCTGAAGATACTGGGGTAAATGGGTATGATAAGAGGCAACTAAGGGTATTTTGAGGATTTTACTATAAAATATCCCAGATAAACCCAAAACTGCTGGATTCACGACATGAATAATATCTGGCTGAAACTGTTCTAAGGCGTAACCAATGGCTGGGCGGGGAAGTGCCATTTTTAATTCTGGATACAATGGCAGAGGAAAGCCAGTAACGCCGTAAACTTTAGCGCCTTTATGTTCTGTGATTCCTCCCTCAGGGGCAATCACTAGCACTTGATTACCATTGCGTTGTAGATGGTCAACGGTGTGGCGCAGGCGCGTTACAATCCCGTCAACCTTGGGTAAAAAGGTTTCGGTGAATAAAGCAATTCTCATAAAAAAACTATTCAGTCCAGGCAGCTAATCTCAGCTTTTCTTGCGTTTCGGTCTCAAACACAGAGTAAACTGTCTCCCGTGGTGTAATCAATTGTGTACAGTCAGACTTAATGTTTTGCCGCTGTTTTTGTACAAAGTCTGAGATGTCCTCAATGTTTAAAATCCAGTCTTTGGCGTAAGCAGCTAAGACTCGACCGCGTAACCCTAGCTGAATAGCCCGTCGTTCTAATTTTGTTCCCAATGGGTCATGGTCTGGGTCCCATTGCAAGCGAACTTGTGAGTGCTTTAATGCTGTCTGCCAAGCACTTCTGTCGAGATAAAGTTCTGAAACAAAGCTCGAATGAACAGCGGCTTTTAAAATTTCATCAAAAGCCGAACGCTTAATCCAAATAGCTAACACTACCTCTTGCCCAGTTTTTGTACGCCATCCAGAACGATACATCATCCAGAGAAAGTTAGGTTTGATCCAACTCATCCGGTCAAAACTGAACTCACCACCAAAATAACCGTGGGTAGCGGCAAAGTTACCAATAATCGTACGATAAGCCTGATAAACAACAATTGACTGGTCGTCATATTGCGCTAAAACATGGCGACCAGTTTTCGGCCAGCGATTTACTTGAGTTAAATAGGGTTCTGTTATCAGCCGCACGTAGGTAAACTTTAACTTCTGTGCCAAGAAACTTTAGGCAGAATTTGTTTTTTATCGACTCGTTTTTGATACTTAACTGCAAAGTTTAACAGAGAATCAAGTAAAGAATCAGAGAGAAAATGAGGCTGTAGACCTAAATCCAGCAATTTGGTATTTTTAGCGTTAAAGTAATGTTCTTCTTTTTCAACTCTGGGATTATCTAGGTTATTGATTTCTACATTTAATCCCATTGCATTCCCAGCTTTTTTCACCATTAATGCCAACTCACCAACGCTAAATTGTTCGGTAAATTGGTTAAATACGCGGAATTCACCAGCTTCAGCAGGATTGGCGATCGCTAATTCCACACATCTTACTGTATCCCGGATATCTAAAAATCCGCGAGTTTGTCCACCTTTGCCGTAAACAGTGAGGGGGTGTCCAATCGCTGCTTGAATGCAAAAACGGTTCAATGCTGTACCAAACACGCCATCATAATCCAGCCGATTAATTAATAATTCGTCCATCCCCGTTTCTTCGGTTAGAACGCCATAAACCACACCCTGATTTAAATCTGTTGCTCGCAATCCCCAAATCCGGCAAGCAAAGTGGATGTTATGACTATCATGGACTTTGCTTAAATGGTACATTGAACCAGGTTGCTTGGGATAAGGTAGGGTATCCTTGCGTCCATTGTGTTCAATGGTGATGTACCCTTCTTCAATGTCGATGTTGGGTGTACCGTATTCACCCATTGTCCCCAATTTCACCAAATGACAATCTGGGAAATCTTCGCGCATAGCATACAGTAAGTTCAACGTACCGACTACATTATTTACTTGGGTGACAACTGCATGTTCGCGGTCAATCATCGAAAATGGAGCCGAGCGCTGTTCGCCAAAATGCACTATGGCATTTGGCTGAAATTCATGTAATGCTTTGTTGAGAAATTCGTAATTGGTAATATCGCCGATGAACAGGTCGATAGATTTACCAGCCAAATCTTGCCAGCGCTGGAGGCGTTGCTGAATTAGTGCGATCGGTGTGAGAGTTTCAACACCAAGTTCATTATCCCAGTGCCGCCGCACCAAACTATCTAAAATTCCAACTTCATAACCTCGATTGGAAAGGTAAAGAGCAGTTGCCCAACCGCAATACCCATCGCCACCAATAACCAGGACTTTCATCTTCACCAGTTTTTACTCGCTGATAGCTAAATCTATCAGGTTTGTGTCCCCTCTCAATCATCATTCTGAGAGAAATGTGGATTTGGGAGAACTAGGGACTGAGGATTGGGATTCAATTCTACCCAATACTCAATCCTCTGTAGCTAATGCTCGAGACTTTGAAATCGATAATGCTGGGCAATGTAATAAAACAAACGGTAGTACTTTGGAAATTCTTGGCTGTTGCTTCGTCCTTGCCAGTAGTATTTCACTTGATTGTGAGTTAGTGTCAATGTCATTGAACCTACTTGTTGAGCGACTTCTACAACCAACACCCCAGATATTCCTTGAGCAGTCTGAAAGTTCGATTTTATCTTTTTCCCTGACTCTGGATCTTTGTCAATCGAATTTGGCAACTGTTGACTTGCCCACCCGCGAATTTCTACTGAGTTATTCTGCGGTGAAATAAACCCAATTCCATCATCATTTTCTGGAGCTGGCAAAGAAGTCCAATTACTCGGATATGGAAACTCAAAACCATAACGAGAGTTGCTATAAGTTTTCCAGGCGATCGCTTCAGGGTTAAAATCAGTCGCACTACAACCACATAGGATTATCAACAAGGCAATGGCTCTGCTAACACCAAAACCAAACCGATAAATTTTTTGCCCCAAACTACAGGTTTTATTAGCAGTAGCCATTTAGATTACGCATTTTACCAAAGTCACTGATTTTATAGAAATACCAGAAACTTAAATCAATACCTTCGCCAATTTACGAGTTATTATTCCCAAATCGAGAAGTTGCTGAATAAACTGCACCGTACAAACTCTCATTAAAAATTCAATATTCTTTCAGAATATTTACTATTCTCTTTTTATTTATCAGTAGAGAAGCTTATAGAAAGTGCTTGATCACACAATTTATATCCAGTGCATCTCAACTAGCCGAGCCAACTTTGGAGCTTTTTCACATCAAAACCAACACATCTTTGCGATTTCCACCAAATCTTTCTGTAATTTGCATCGGTAAACCAAACGACCAAAAACCACCAGATATCGATGTTTCTGGCTTACCAGATTCGGATGTGGCATCTCGCATCCACGCCCAAATTTGGATAAATAGGGATGAATACCATATCACCGATTTGAGCAGTTCTAACGGTACGTATGTTAACGCTCCAAGTAATTAAAAAATAAGCCAAATCAGGCAATTATTGCTTTATGAGTAATCTATGTTACAAAAAAAACAGTATGGCTAGTTATCAACAGCATCTTAGCTGTGACTGTAAATAAATGTAACGAAACTGCCGTCAAAACGTTTTGCCGTCTTGACAAGGAATAGAAGAACCGATAACTTGATATACATACCCGGGTAAGACCGTTAAAGAGTTATATGCAAACGCAAACTAAGCAAAAGGTCACTTTGTATTTATCGCCAGAGTTGCACAGAAAACTGAAGATTCGTTCAGCAGTTGATTGCCAACATATGTCAGAACTTGCCGAACGTGCCCTCGTTTTTTACCTATCTAATTCAGAATTAGTTGATGAAATAGAAGCTTCATCTTATGGGCGGACTCATAGACTTTATTCCTGCCCAACTTGTGATAGTTCACTAGTCTTGCGTGATGGGGAACTGGTTACTTTGGGAAATCAACCAGCAGTAGTTGGTCAAGAGCATCTTTCCATTGATGAAATGGATGAGGATGAAACCCATCCCAAGGGTGAGGAAGAGTTGGTTCCTTGCTAGATAGGAATGATGAATGACTATTTCATCATTCGGTTGGCTTTACAAAAAGCAATGTCTCTACTGTCTCTATAAGGTCTCAAGTAGGTCGATGTATGAAAGAAGAGCTCAATATCCTAATTCAAGCTCAATACCCTTTAATCTACCTTGTGACCTCCGAGGAAGAGCGGGCTGAGCAAGCAATTTCCGCCACCGCCCAATCGTTAAAGCCCCAGCGCCGAGTATTTGTTTGGACAGTAACACACGGCATTGTGGAGTACGGTCAACCCAGGAATGTCACCCAACATAATACCGTATCTCCAGAGGCGGCGATTGAGTGGATCATCCGGCAAAAAGAACCCAGTATATTTATTCTTAAAGATTTACATCCATTTATTGATGCGCCTGCAACGACTAGATCATTACGCGATGCGATCGCTAGCTTTAAAGGTACTCAAAAGAACATCATTTTGATGTCACCAATGCAGCAAGTACCTATAGAATTGGAAAAGGAAGTTGTAGTCCTCGACTTTCGTCTGCCAGATATGGCTGAGTTGAATAAAGTACTAACTTATCATCTAGACCAGCATCGTGGGCGGCGCTTAACGACAGAGGCTAGAGAAAAACTTCTTAGGGCAGCTTTGGGTTTAACTAAAGATGAAGCTGAGAAAGTCTACCGAAAGGCGCAGGTAACTACGGGTCGCTTGACAGAAGATGAAGTAGATATAGTTTTGTCTGAGAAAAAGCAACTAATTCGGCGCAATGGCATCTTAGAGTACATTGAAGAGGATGAAACCATTGATGCTGTTGGTGGCTTAGAGGAGCTAAAAAAATGGCTCAAGCAGCGTTCTAACGCATTCACAGAAAGAGCGAGAGAATATGGTTTGCCTCAGCCAAAAGGAATGTTAATTCTAGGGGTTCCCGGTTGTGGTAAGTCATTAATTGCTAAAACTACTTCTCGCCTGTGGGGTTTACCACTATTGCGGTTGGACATGGGGCGAGTTTACGACGGCTCAATGGTGGGACGAAGTGAAGCAAACTTGCGTAACGCCCTAAAAACAGCAGAATCTATTTCCCCAGCCATATTGTTTATCGACGAGTTAGATAAGTCTTTTGCTGGTAGTGCTGGCTCTTCCGATTCTGATGGAGGGACTTCTAGCAGAATCTTCGGTTCTTTCTTGACATGGATGCAAGATAAAAAATCTCCAGTATTTGTGATGGCAACCGCCAACCGAGTGGAAAGGTTACCTGGAGAATTTTTGAGGAAAGGACGCTTTGATGAAATTTTCTTTGTGGATTTGCCAACTCCAGAAGAGCGCCAAGATATTTTTAATATTCACCTAACCAAGCGCCGCGAAGACATCTCTCGATTTGACCTTGAGCAACTAGCTAAGATGTCCGATGGCTTTTCTGGAGCAGAAATTGAGCAAGCGATCGTTGCGGCGATGTATGAAGCTTTCGCCCAAGATCGGGAGTTCACCCAACTAGATATTATTGCTGCGCTGAAGGCAACATTGCCGCTGTCTCGAACGATGCAAGAACAAGTAACGGCTCTAAGAGATTGGGCCAGACAGCGAGCGCGTCCCGCAGCATCCTCCGTTGCTGAATATCAGCGAATGGAGTTTTAAAAGCTTTCCTCTGCCATCCCAGGGGGAAAGGCTAGCTTTAATGCTAGCAGTTATGAAAAAAGCCGCCTCCTGCTAAGTGCGGCTTCGCCCAAAACAAACCGTTGTCGTATTTCTCAATCTTCTCATTGGAGGAAACCCAAATGTCTCACTTTAGCACCCTGCGTACCAAGATCACCGATGCCGAAATCCTCAAAGCTTCTTTGCGCGACCTCGGTATCAGCGTAAAGACTGAAGCTGATGTCCGTGGTTATAACGGTCAGCGTGTTCGTTCTGACATCGTTGCCGTATTGGATGGCGAATATGACTTAGGCTGGTCTCGCAATAGCGATGGTTCTTTTGACCTCATCGCTGACCTGTGGGGCGTTGCTAAGAAGCACAACCAAACCGAGTTGATCAACTCGATTAACCAAAAATATGCTGTTAATAAGACCTTGGCTGAAGTAAAACAGCGCGGTCTACAAAACGCCAATGTGAAGTTGGTATTGCAATAACAATTTCTCTGCGCGTTCCCAAAGCTGCACGGGTTAACCAGACATTAGCGGTTAGCCCGCTTTTTTTCGGGACTGAGAAATCAATCTCAGTCCCTATTTTAATGGTTTATGATTTATTTTGCCCAAAAGGAGGAATTCCTGTTAGCGCCGACTGCGAAAACCCTGTTTTCCATTAACTTGGTCAAAGAGTACATCGTATTTATCAAAAAATGCAATTCCAGGATTTACAAATATACTCAATTGTGATTCTGGCGAGACACTCAAATTCCAGCGATTAAATCCGTCGCGAGTTCCTGGTATTAGACTGTAATCAAAAACACCATTCATTGCTACTTTCACTGTATTTGCTGAACTTAATACTCCTGGTTTGAGTTTACCTGCTGTAGAAGCTGACTTAAATTCAGTCAAACCATTAATAGTTCCAGTATCAGCGATCGCTGTACTGTTACAAGAATTTTTAGCAGAACTCCCAGTAAGAGTTAAACAAACTTTGCCCAGTCGAGAATCCCATCTGTTACCCGGTACACCATTAATTTCGGGCTGTTGACTCCAAGAAGCCATTTTGAAACCAACTTGATTCTCAGCAGTTAAACCGAGAATTAAACTGCCATTTTTGTTACTACCACCATTTCCAATGACGATAAATCCATTACTCAGATTGCCTGATAATTTTCTTAACGGGTTATAGGGAAGTGACTTTTCAAAATAGTTGACACCGACAATACCAGAAAATGGCGCGCCATTCTTTGCCGAACAATTAGGTTTTTGGGCAGTACATTGGCGATTAGTAACAATTTGTACGGGAACAGGTTCGGCGGCGGGAATCAATCCAAACCGGACATTAGTATAAACTAATTCACCTTCTAAGATAGTACCATCACTTAAGACCTCCTTGATATTTTGACCTGTTTTTTGGATGGGAGCATTACCTAAAAACTCTTTGGGAACTCTTAGCCCTGCTGAGCCTGTATCTAATAAAATACGTTTTGGCTGACCATTTGCGATCGCCACTTCGAGAAAATAGCCGCGAACGCGTTGACCGAGGGAAGGTTTTGGATATAAAGGTAAGGATATGGTGTCAAAAGTTGGCTTGCGGGGTGTATTTTGAGAGATGTCGCGCCGCACTGAATTAGGAAAAAGAGCCGCAAATGCTGACTGACGTTGCGCTGCTGGTTCAGGGGCAATATCCCAAAGGCTTTCGTAGTAGAAAAAGCCGATACCTAAACCGCGTTGTTGGATTGCTTCTACCTGGGATTTGATTTGTGGTATGGAAACTGGGCGATTTCGTAACCCCGCCATAATACCGATACCAGTTGGGATGACTTGTTGTGTTTCTAAAATTTCTGGGCGGGTAATTTGAGCAATAAAACTTTCTAAATCATTACGGTACACCTGCATCAGCAACTCATCGACAATACCCAACCTTACCCAGTTGAGCCAATCTTGCAGTTGCAGCTTGTAAGCAAAATCATAGTAATTGGGAGCAACCGAGAAGATAGCATTTGGTTTTCGGGCTTTTACAGTTTGGTAAAGGTCTACCATGAAGGCAGTAATTTTATCTGCTCGCCATTTTATCCATGCTTGGGCTTGGGGATTGGCTGGAGGTGGATTCCCTGTTTCTTGAGTATATAGACTAATTGTGTACTTATCGTAACCAAAATCTACAGGTAAACTCATATGGTCGTCAAATTGAACGCCATCAGCATCGTATAGAGTCATCACTTCCATCACGAGTCCGCGGATAAAGTTTTGTACTTCCGGATGAAAGGGATTCAACCACGCTACTTCACCCGCAGCACTAATTGAAGTTTGAGTTCCATCCGGCTTTTGTGTAAGCCAATCTGGATGCGACGATGTCAGTTCCGAAGTTAGAGGAACCATGAAACCAAATTCAAACCAGGGTATTGCTAGTAGTCCTTGGCTGCGGGCTTGAGTAATAATGTCTGCAATTACATCTTGTCCATCTGTTCCTTTGAAGAAAAAGGGAATACCCATTTTCTGCATTATGGCGCTGGGGTATTGTGTATAACCATCATTCCAGACTACTGGGTAAACAGTATTAAAGTTTAACTGCCGCAATTGGCTCATGGCGGCTTGTACCTGTGAACGATTTCTAAAAACGCTAAAATCGTTACCACTTAGCCATACCCCCCGAATTTCTTGACGAGGTTGAGTAGGTAGTTGGGCAACAGCAGGGGCAAAACTATTGAGTAATAATACTGCAAAGAATGATATTAGACATAATAATGGCAGCAGACGCTTTCTGAAAAGCCACCAAGCTCGATCAATCAAAGACGATATCTCTTGATTCGCTACTCCAAGCTTGCTTAGACCTAGTAGTATGCGTCTGTGCCCAAACTTAAATAGTAAGTTAGTTAGAGTTGGATTAATTTCTCTGCTTTTTTCCCAAAACTGAGTTGTCATTATTTCTGCTTACTCAACGCCGCTATAATTGGTTATATTTCATTCCATATAAATGTTAAATTACTGTACCAGGAAAACTGATACAGGAATTTAGCAGCAAGATAGTTGACGCAGCGATCGCGTTAGTGGTGCCAAATATACAGCATATTTGAGGTTTATGAGGTACAGTAGCAGCAATTAGTAAACCAATTTTTTAGATGTTTTGGATCAACTAGTTTCAGCGCAATTTTAATTAAACCATCAACGACAGATGAACTCTTGGGAGAAAATTGTTTCAGAAAAGCTTTTAATTGTGACCACCAATGTTCAATTGGATTGAATTCAGGAGAATAAGGAGATAGATAAAGAATACTTGCTCCCACTCCTTCAATCAAAAGCTTAATCTCTTCGACTTTATGAGCAGGTAGATTATCCATTACAACGACTGCACCAACCCATAATTGCGGAAGTAAAAAATGTTCTACAAAAACTTTATATGCATCTCCATCCATTGAGCCGTTTAAAGTCATCACGGCTAAAACTTTCTTTAAGCTAATTCCTCCGATTACACTTATTTTTGCTCCCCGGTAATATGGTTTAAAATTATACGCTCTAGTGCCGCGCTCGCTTCTTTGATGAGTCCTAGTTAAGCCAAGTAAAACACCCATTTCATCTATAAATACAAGGTCT
>NZ_SZNH01000052.1 GCF_005869855.1 Nostoc sp. PA-18-2419
TTGCGTCTGGGTAAATTTGAACCATTTCGGCTAATTCGCTCACGAAATCATCTAGCCTACCCTTCATGGCTCCACCTTGCTTTTTGGGTTCTAGATGTCCTTGCACTCTATGAAGTTGGATTAGCTTTTGCACATAGCTTTTTGCTACACCAAATTGCACGGCAACCTTTCTTATTGAAGTACCACCCTTTTCGTAAGTATTTACTATTTTTTCTCGTAAATCGATTGAGTATGCTTTCATTTTAAGTCTTGATGCACCAATACTATGTGTACCTCATTTACCTCGAAATTGCTGTAATACCTGTATATTTATCAATAACATTGATATTCTAATTATTACAAATTCGGCAATCTCCGTACTGCTGTTAGCTTGGTCAGTGCAAAGTGCGATCGCTGATGGAAGGGCAAGCTTGATTTATGTGAAACCTGCTTGCTGACTATCTTGTTGGGGTAGGGTGTAGGAAAAAAATCAAGAAAAGTAAATATGAGTGCGAACATAATTGAATAAGAATTCAGCTATTCAGAATTCAGGAGTCAGAATAAAGACGCTCTCTACGAGACGATTCAGGAGTCAGAATAAAGACGCTCTCTACGAGACGCTACGCGAACGCAGACTCGCTATCCGCCAGGCATACAGAATACCCAACTGAATTCTGACTCTTGACTCCTGAATTCTGTTTGAGAAACTTCTTTGCGGGAGCAACGCTGCCATGAGCATTACTACACCCCACACCCAAAAACCTTATAAATAAGGGATTTGCCGTTATCAAGCGTGCCATTCGGCTATAAGTCAAAGTCAAGGCTGAAGATTTCCGGTTCAGAATCTTCTTCTTTCTCCTGTGCAAATGGAGTTGAAGTCATTGAAGGAAGTTTGTTCGGCTCAGTAGTAATCGGCGTGAAAGCTACTTGTTGTGTAGCTAATCCAGCCTTGATGAAAACAAAATAGCAATCAATAATAAAGTAAAGCGTCTCCAGATAACTTTTACCTAGTTGTTGGGACTCTGCAAATATGCGTTCTCGATAGTTTTCTTTAAGCCGAATTTTTATCGGAGCTAAGTCTTGTTTATCTGTCATTGTGATCACTTAAGAGATGTAGTAGGCGAATTCTTGCTGCTAATGGCTTTTGCCATTTGTAGAAGCCCAAAGACATTAGCTTCCACCGGGTTGTCCAGTATTTTGAACCCGTTTTTCTCTAAAAGCTTCTTAAATCCTGGTAACAGGCAGCCTCCACCAATCGCCCAGATTTCATCCCCTTGATGTTTGGCATCAAGTGTCAGATTCACCACTTTCTTCAAGTATTTCTCATACCAATCTTTCAAACAAGTACTGTAGACATCTTTGATATCGATGTCACGGCTGTACTTGGTATGTCCCATTTCCAGACAAAATCGGATTTTGGAAGCATCCCCAATCTTTCCGCCATTTAGATGTTTCATCTTTTGGGAGATATCATTTATGAGAACTTCTACGCCTGTGGGGTAAGCGGTGTGAACTTCTCGTTTCCCTTGGTTGTAACGAGAATACAGAGTCGTGCCATTGCCAAAATCTAAAATGGTTAATTTTTTCGGTAGTTGATGCCCAAACAATGCACCCATCCCTTCTAGTACGATTTTCAGGACTTCTACTTTTACTTCTGATTGTTTGCCAGCAAGTATTGGCTGATATTCTCCGTTTAGTACTTTTTGCAATTCGTCAGCTAGACCAACATCATGTAAGCTAACGACTAATTTTAAATGCCAAGCCTTACGGTGTGGAAGATGTGCCAATGCACCGAACAAAGTCAACAACGCATTATTGACTTTGTTTTCATTGTTATCAGTGTTTCGGTCAAAATAATTTCCTGTACGGAAAGCTGATTCTCCAACTGTATAAGCACTATCGTTAAAAACTACCCTCCCTGGTACGTCTTCCATCTCGGCATTGGTTATATAGCTGGGGACACGAACTACTTCAAAGCCATCGACTAAAAGTTTTAGGCTTCCATAGCCGTTATCAAAGCCAGCAGGAAAAATTTTTTGCAAGGTGTGAATGTTTGACATAAAGAGAAAGGTAATAGATTTTGATTTGTGAAAGTTATCTGTTCAGGTRAAGTGGGGAGCAGAGGAGAGATGAATAAAATAACTACTCTTTTTTTCTTCAGCGTCAAAAAATTATCATAACCTCTTGGGGGCTAAGTGGGGTAAAATCTCACAAAATCAAATGTACCCCATGAAGACCCCTTATAGGAGTCAAATTTTGCTCAATCCTCTAAACAATTTTGGGGTACATAAAGCCCCTATAAAGCCCCCATAAAATTTTTTAAAATCTTTTCTATCAACGCAGCAAAAATTAATTTAGATTATCGTTGACTGCTTGATTTATACTTTAGTGTTAATTTTTTGTTGAAAAACAATTCAATCTTGATCTTTAACTTCTTGTTGACTATGTAACGAGTGCGTTACTACTTGGTTACAGGTTCAGCTTTCTCAACTGAATTATCATTCACACCTAAAGTCAATTTCAAAAGAGTTTTTAGGAGGTAAGGTTTTACTACTTGCCGATAAACATCATAATTAGTAGGTAAGCTGTCGTGCTTATAACTTGCACTTTTTATGGTCTAGAACCCTTATTGCAACGAGAATACTCTGGAAAATTAAAGATGCGACAGCTTAGTGTAGTAGTGAGTATTACCCACTCCATAGGTCAGGAAAGTACTTTATATCTTTCACCAATTAAGGTTTTCCAGCCTCTTCTTGAGGTCTTTTGTGTTGTTCAACTTCATCAACACTTCGCCGCAACGGTAAAGTAGGGCACCATAACCCTTGGTCATCTAGGCCAACAACTGCTCCTGGCGGTTTCAATCCATTCGGATTCACCACTGAAGTATTCGTTCATGTTTCAATGTTTTGCTTAAAGATTAAAAATGAAAGACTTCAGAATTTTGCATACGCAAAAATATGAAATTTCAGTTTTTCATCTATCTGATTTACTAGATTTTTGCTTTTTCAGCCATGTTCCTAATAGT
This sequence comes from Nostoc sp. PA-18-2419, assembly GCF_005869855.1. Classification (GTDB taxonomy): domain Bacteria; phylum Cyanobacteriota; class Cyanobacteriia; order Cyanobacteriales; family Nostocaceae; genus Nostoc. The sequence goes on from NZ_SZNH01000052.1 coordinate 3,005, forward strand.
TCTTCTACTAAATCGCTTACAGGGCGAGGTGTTCGCTTTCTCAATTCTTTTCTTTCCTCTGCTAAGACATCTTGAACTTCTAATAACATATCCAAAGGAATATATGCAGAAATTTGAGTATAGTCGGGATTGCTCCGACGACCAGCAGGCCGTCCTGGCCCACGCTTTTCATCTTGAGGTACAGTTTTATTCTTCTGAGGCAGGTTGCTTTTTGTTTTCTTTGCTACAACTGGTTGAAGCTTCGTTACCTCTGGTATCTCTTTCAAGCCTTTCTCTGTTTTGTCTGTTACATCTGTTTGTAATAAACTAGCTTGTTCTATTTCTTGCTCTTGAAGTAATTCTTCTGGTTCAAGTACTTCTTGTGGTTCAAGTACTTCTTGTGGTTCGAGCAATTCTTGCGGTTCAAGTGGTTCTTCTGTACGCTGTTCTCGCAATGCTCGAAGGCTTGCAAAGCGACCACCTGCTGGTTTTTCTTGTGTCATTAGACCATTATCTCCTTTCCAAGTTCTTCATACCCAGCCCAAGCAGCATCTGCTCTTGGGTCAGGGTAATCTTTGACGATAACACCCTCTAAAGGCGCTCTCTCAAAGGCTACTAGGCGCTTAATTTCGGCTTTAAAAATAGGAATATTTTCAKCTAAAAGCATTTCTTTTGCCTCCTTCCCAGACTGGCTTGGTGGTGGTGGAACCATCGTTAGTAAAACTTTAAAATTGGATTTCATCTGGTGCAAGATTTCAATTGTTCTTAAAAGAGCATCCAAATCTAAAGCTTTTGGTGTCGTTGGCAAGATAAGAAGATCACAAGAGTCAGCTAGCTCTTCAAGGTCTTCTTTGGTTGGTCGGGCTTGGGTGTCAATTATAATATGCTCAAACTGACGAATATATTTAGGCATCTGAATATCAGTAACTACCTTGAATGGTAGTTTGCCTGGTGCAGCCCATGTCATAGCAGAACGGTTCTGATCACCATCAACAAGTAAAGCTGCCCCCTTTCGGTTTAAATAAGCTGCTAAGTGAACAGCCGTTGTTGTCTTGCCTACTCCACCTTTGAAACTAGCTACTGTAATAATCACTATTGGTTCCTTTTGCTGAATTAGAGCTTAGACTTATAGCGTATGTTAGCGAAATAGTGAAATTATACAACTTTAAAAATTTAGTTTTTCATAGTTTCAGCATTTTGTAGTTTCGCGTATGCAAAATTCTGGTATAGCGAAACTCTGAAAAATCAAATCTCCATATTGCTGGAATGTCGTTATAGGGTTTTCTCAAGCCGAGGTTAAACAATGATATTATTTTCGCGTATGCAAAATTCTGGTATAGCGAAACTCTGAAAAATCAAATCTCCATATTGCTGGAATGCCGTTATAGGGTTTTCTTAAGCCGAGGTTAAACAATGATATTATTTTCGCGTATGCAAAATTCTGATATAGCGAAACTCTGAAAAATCGAAACTCTATATTGCTGGAATGCCGTTATAGGGTTTTCTTAAGCCGAGGTTAAACAATGATGTTATTTTCACGTATGCAAAATTCTGATATAGTGAAACTCCATATTGCTGAAATGCCATTTTTGCAAAAAAATTTATATAAGCTCACACACAAGATTGCGGTAAACCGTTGTCAGCTTACCGCAGAACTCACACTAACTATTTCACATTCCAACCATCAAACAGATTAGGCTGATCAATTCCGTACTGCCTCTGCACCAGCCGCCTCAGTTCTGCCACCGATTTAGCCGACTTCATCAGAACTAGGACTGATATCACGTGGGGAGATAATCTCTCCTTTGTTTCTTTCGACAGCATTTGGTGTATTTTGTACTTTCTTCTCCCGTTAGGCAAAATTGGATTAACGATATCGAGCTTGGCTTTTTCTTCTGGAGTCATCCAGTTGTAGACAAACTCCCAATAGTATTTACCATTTTGTATGTGCCTCTTATGCAGCTTGCTTATCCGTGCTAGATTCTCCTCAAATTCAGTCTCGAAAAGTTTCGTCCAAGGGCGGGGCGTATCCAAGATGCGAGAATCATCGATGCGTCGTTGTTCAACTGTCCGCGACTCTCCCCAGACTTGATCGAATCTGCTAGTGAGTGAGTCTTCAGACAAGGCATCTATTAGCTTTTGAGCTTGTGTATTTCCTTTCGTGTCGAAATAGCGCCAAATTATTCTGGCATCCTTTACTGATATAGTTTCAGCACGGGTTCCCACGCCATTGACGGTATATTCCGCAAAAAGGGTAACATGATTTAGTCTTTGTCCTACAAGCTTTTGATAGACTTTGGGTGCTTTAAAAGGTAACGTGATTAGCCAGTTACGATTGATACTAATGGTTGAAAGGATTTGATTTTGAGACATGCGGTACTCTTCCGTCTCAACAATCCTAATGGCATCAAACCGATAGTTGCCGATGTACAACTCAACGGCTTGGGCGGCTGCAAATTCTTTCTTAGCCATGATTGCTTTCTCCACAAAAATTTCATCAATTTCTCGCGGAGCGTTTGCATGGTAGATTGCACTTCCCTTGGTGTTATCATCGCTGCCCAGTTTTTGAGAGTAAAAAAGACCCAGGCATTTATCTGGGTCTTTGAGGTTGGGAATTAACCCAAGATTTCAATCACAGCCGCAAGAATAGCTGGCGCTTTGTCTGAAACCGGAATGAATACGCGCTTTTGCCAGTTGATGATCTCAGTGAAACATCCAGCAGCTAAGAGCCGCTCTGCCAGTGAGATAGCATTAACCAGTTCTATGCGAGCTTCATTAGCAATGAAAGAACGTCGCAAGGTTACGCCACCCGGCAACTGTTGTGTATATCTCTCGTTAAGTACCAGCTTCACAAGTTCTTCTGGAGAAAGCAGCTGGTTCCTTAGTCCGAGTTGTTCGCGCACGGTTTGAATGTCGTGAGCATTCACCACCCGACCGAGAATCTTTTGTCCATCGCTGGTTTGTAGTCGGAATACTCGACTATTCTGCTGTGGTAGTATTTTCCAGATGGGTAGGAGAATACCAGTTACCAAATGCAGGAAATCGGTAGTGAACTTGGGCAGCGCATCTACCTCTTTCGACCAAGCAGCAGCAAACGCATTAATAGAAACTTGCTGCCAAGTGGAAGATTCTAAGTCTTGGACTGGTACGCGAGTTTCTTTCTGTGGGCGAATCAGCAAAACTCTTGGGACAACTCCACCCTCAGAGTCGTATATACTATGTGTTGGAATTGACACACTAGTATTGCCTGACTTGGAGTTGATCATGAGCCGTCCTTGATATTGAGTGGCAAACTCAACCATTTCTTGAGCAGTTCTGATGTGGTTCTTTTGGGTGCGTTCCACTTTCAAGTAATTGGTAACGCTACCAGTTTGAGCATGAGTATATACAGCTTCCTGGCTCTCAACAGTAAATCGTTCAGCCCGTAAAGTCTCCACCCCCATTTCATAGACACCAGCAGCGATCGCTGCTTCAATCTGCTGACTTAGCAACAACTCAAAACGCTCGAAAATGATATTTTGCATATCAATGCGTAAAGCCAGAAGTCGATTGAGGAATTGACGAAGGGGTGGGAGATCGATTTTCATCCCGCCTTCATGAGAGGTTAAGCACAGTCCAGTCATTTGCTCAAAAGTCCCTAGTGGCACTTCATAAAATCGACCTTGGTATATTTGTCTGAATAATTCATACAGGGCGTGTTCTGCATAGTTCGATTCCAGATTATCCTTAGCCTCAAAGATCCCATTGCCTCCGGTTTGCCTTTGCCCCCTTGTGAGTGCGCCCAAGCTATCCAGCCGTCGAGCAATAGTGCTGATGAATCGGCGTTCACCTATAACGTTCGTCGTGACTGGTCTGAACACGGGCGCAGATGCTTGGTTAGTTCTGTGCGATCGTCCAAGCCCTTGAATTGCATTGTCTGCTCTCCAGCCGGCTTCCAACAAATAATGCGATCGCCGTCTCCTATTCACAGCGTTGAGGTCAGCGTGATAGCTGCGACCCGTACCACCAGTGTCACTGAAGATGAGGATTTGTTTGTCTCCCTGCATAAACGCAGCAGTTTCAGCAATATTCGCGCCACCACCGCGTGAATCCACAAACAAACGTCCAGATTCATCTTTGAGAACTCGTTTACTACGACCCGTAACTTCAGCCACTTGCTTATTACCGAAGTGCCACAGCAATTGTTCTAATGCACCAGGGATTGGATCAAGACATGCTAACTTATCGACTAAAGCATCTCTCAAAGCTACAGCTTCTTGGGAGATAACTGGAGAGCCATCAGCGTCAAAGACTGGCTCGGATCTTTCTTCTCCATCAACGGTTGAATGGATGGAATGGAGATGAACAGGAAACGCACTCATCAAGTAGTCCATGACATATTCTCGTGGGGTCAAGTCAAGATTGAGATCCTTCCATTCGGAAGCAGGAACTTCATCAAGTCGTCGTTTCAAAAGTTCTTCATTAGTCGAAACTATTTGAATGACAATTGCAAGACCTTGGGCTAGATCCTGCTCAATCGCTTTGATCAGGGTAGGGCATTTCATCCCGGTCAGCAGATGATTGAAGAATCTCTGTTTATGGCTTTCAAACTGCGACTTAGCAGACATCTTAGCAGCACGATTGTACGTTTTTGCGCCAGTTATATTGCAAGCTTCTAACGCTTTCTCTAAATTATTATGAATAACCTGGAAAGCATCGGAGTAGCTGTTATAGCTCCGTTCCTGCCTCGGCGTTAACTCAATTTCGAGCGTTTGATACTCAACTCCCTCGAATGAAAGGCTCCGCGCCAGATACAGCCCCAAAGCCTTGAGATCCCTGGCTACGATTTCCATCGCAGCGATACCACCGCCCTCAATGGATTCCACAAAATCCTCACGGGAGGTAAACGGAAAATCTCCAGTCTGCCAAAGTCCCAGGCGATTGGCGTATGAGAGATTTGAGACTTTAGTTGCACCAGTTGCAGAAACATAGACAACCCGTGCCTGCGGTAATGCGTTTTGCAACCTCAGCCCAACAATACCTTGCTGGGATGCTGCAACCATGCCCAGTTTGCCCTCTTGCGCCATTGCGTTACCCATCGCGTGACACTCATCAAATGAGATCGCACCATCAAACTCTTTACCTGCCCATTCAACAATTTGCTTAAGCCGACTTTTGCCGTTCTTTTGTGAGCGCAGAGTCGAGTAGGTGCAGAACAGAATACCTTGGGTGAAAGGGATGGGGTCGCCAAGTTTGATGTTGCTCAGGTCAATGATATCTTTCTCACTACCTCCGAGCGCACACCAGTCTCTACGGGCATCTTCAATTAAGGCAGAACTTTTGGATACCCAGATTGCTTTTCTTCGTCCCTGACACCAATTGTCGAGGATGATTCCTGCACACTGCCTTCCTTTCCCTGCACCCGTCCCATCGCCTAAAAACCAGCCGCGACGAAATTTTACAGCATTTTTTGAGCTATTTGCTGCTACAGTCACATTATTCCATGAATCATCCACAATATAAGACCCAGACAGAAATTCACAGTGAGCCTGACCTACGTAAATAACGCTTTCAAGTTGTGCCTCTGACAACAAGCCTTGTGTGATGATGTTGCGTGGGAGATGTGGTTTGTAAGTTGGAGCCGGTGGTGAGACAAGTGCTAAGGCTGCACTTTCGCAAAGCAATGAGGGATGAGGTAAAGCGTCCTTAATTCGGATTCGTTGTGGGCGATAGGTTTCATATAAAGTATCTTTGAGTCCTTCAGTAGCAGACCACTCGACGACTTCGTATTCCAACACTACTATGTCGTCTGGAAGAGAGGAAACTGTTTCTGGTTGTGCAACTGTAGTACGTTTTGGTAATTGAACAACTTTAGCGATCGCAGCAGTTTTGATATCTGAGCGTTCCCACGAAGATCGCTGTGGCAACTGCTCAATCAACGCCAGCAGTTCGGATAAGTCCAAGGTTTCTGAAATACAGGGGATGTCGCCGGGATTATCAGCCGGAACCTTGTCGATCACTGTAATCCGAGTGTCGATCTGTGTACCATGTTTTGAGTAAACTCTGCCGTTAACCCCGACCGACATTAAAACTCGTGCTTCTGAGTGCCACCTAACAAAAGTCTCTCGCCAGCTTGGGTTAGCCGGAGAGAACCAGTTGGCTGTGATTGTTACCAGCCGTCCACCGTCAGCCAGTCTTTGCAATGCCGAGTTGATGTGGCTCTTAGTTGCGTCGGGGTTGCGACTGTTGATTTTGGGAGATGCACAGAAAGGTGGATTCATCAGCACAACTGAGGGCTGAGTCTTGCCAACCAGATAGTCGTTAATTTGTTCCGCGTTTACAGAGAATAGCGGTGTACCTGGAAACAACCGACGCAGAATCTTCGATCTATCGGGTGCAAGCTCGTTGAGCATCAGACTTGCACTGTGCAGTTTAGCCATTTGTGCTAACAAACCAGTTCCGGCAGATGGCTCAAGGATGAGGTCGCTGCTATTGATTTGTCCCGCCAATGCTACCAAGTATGCCAGGGGCAGCGGTGTCGAGAATTGCTGAAGCTGTACCGACTCTTCACTGCGCCGTGTTTGCGTTGGGCAAAGGGCTACTAACTTCTCCAATTCCAATAATACTGTTAGCGGCGACTCTAATAAAAGCTTGTAACCTTTTTGACGCAAATATAGCATTTGCGCCACCTCCACAGCTTCATAAGCATCTTTCCATTGCCATGTACCAGACGCGGCAGTGCCGTGAAAGTAGCGATTCATCTGGGAAGAAACAGTTTTCGTAGAGAGAGGGCGATTATCTATTAAAACTTTTGCAAGCTCTTGGGCAACATTAATAACTGACTGCCCATAATCGATTACTGTTTGCAAATCGAATAGAGAATCTTGAGTGAAAAGTTGCTGTACCATTGCATCACTCACAATATTATTTTTTCACTTTTGCTATGGCGAAGCCTTTCTCTTACTAATAAATGAGGCAATTACTTGCCTCATTTAAAGCTTTGAACGTTCAAATATTTATTCTTCGGTCATCGGACGAGAATTAAAAAGCGAATTAACCAGCTTTACACGGTCTGCCTGGCTTGCGCTTGCCTGAAAAATTTACATCAGCCTTTTTAGTTTCCGATGATTTGTTGGCAGCATTGTTAGCTTTGTTTGAACGAGTAGTACGTTTTGGTTGTGGTGAAATTTCTTTAACTGGAGGCAGTAATCTCAATGTAGGGAATGAGAGAACAACTGCTTCATTACTTGTATAATGAACAACTTCATCCTCTAACATCCAAGGATCTGGCAACTTTTCAAAAATCATCGCTTGTGGTGTGATTACTTCTGATACTGATGGGATTGTAGAAGCGGCTATATTTCCATTGCTAACTGAAACCACATTACTAGCGTAAGCAGTCGATACAAATAGTCCGTTAATGAACTGGAAGATGACGAGAGTAACAAATGCCCAAAAGATAGCTACGATTGCCAAAGTGAGTAGAGATTGCATATCCATGATTATTCCTCAACTAAGTATTTGGATTTTTCAATTGATTTACGCAAAGCGTTTTTAAGCCTTGTTCAAATGTGAAGCGGATTTGAACACATTCTCTCTTCAAGAGAGGACTTCACTCTAAATTTAGCGTAGCGTCTCTCTAATTTTACTCAGCTACATTTCTTGGTTATTTTAAAGCTTATTTATAAAATAAAGCAGATTTTAGTATTTACCTATTTGAAAATTTCAAGTATTATAGTTGCAAACTTGTTTGACAAAAATAACTATGGAGTTAAGTCTATAGTTAAGATTTAATTTATTAGTTAATTGTTGAAATAAAAGATTCTATTCAAACGAAAAGTAAAAGTATTCGTCACAATTAATTGAAAGTATGCTCAGTCCAACTACCGACTTAGTTCGCTCCTACCTCAAAGAAATCGGACGCTACCCTCTGCTAACTCCTGACCAAGAAATTACATTGGCTAGACTCGTGCAGCAGATGATGACGATTGAACAGCAACGGCAAGCGATCGCAGTTAAACTCAACCGACAACCAACTGACTTGGAATTAGCTACATCACTTGGGCAAAACGTAGCTGAACTACAATCGATCATTCAAAAAGGCCAAAAGGCTAAACAGAAAATGGTGACAGCTAACCTGCGTCTGGTGGTTTCTGTTGCCAAAAAGTACCAAAACCACAATTTAGATTTTCTCGATTTGCTCCAAGAAGGGGCACTGGGACTGCAACGAGGAATCGAAAAGTTTGATCCTAACAAAGGCTACAAACTATCAACCTATGCTTACTGGTGGATTACCCAGTCAATAGCACGGGCTGTAGCAGATAAGTCTCGCACTATACGTCTGCCAATCCATATCAATGAAAAGTTAAATAAAATCAGAAGAATACAGCAGCAACTGTCTCAATCGTTGGGTCGTCCTCCGGTTGTAGCAGAAATTGCCGAATCGTTAAATCTGTTACCTAATCAAATAATAGATTACCTTCAGGTTTCCAAGTCTCCAGTTTCATTAGAAATGCGAGTGGGAGATGAGGGTGAAACTGAACTAGCCGATATTTTGCCGATGGATGGCATTTCTCTAAATGAGCAAATAGCTCTTGAGTCTCTACAGCAAGATTTGAGCAAGTTGCTGGCATTGCTTAAGCCAAGGCAACGAGAAGTATTGACTTTGCGTTTCGGATTGGAAGATAATCAGCAGCTGACCTTGAGTCAAGTTGCAAAACGTTTAAATCTTAGTCGAGAAACAATTCGTAAAACTGAACATCTTGCTTTGAAAATTTTGCGCTCTCATCAAAACAAGATCAAAGACTATCTTCTTAATTAAGTGTTTCATTTATATGAGCAAAACCCGCTACTCATCTGATTGGAAACAAATCGCCACTGCTGTTAAGGATGCCTCCAATTGGCGCTGCTCTCGTTGCAATCGCCTCTGCTTGCGCCCTAGTGAGAAACCATCAGAGCTATCGAAATCCCAACGTCGGGTTTATAACCTCCAAGTACACCACTACAACTTCGACCCATCTGATAACCGAAAAGAAAACTTAGGGTGTCTTTGCAGTGGCTGCCACCTTTACTATCACCGATTCGGGCGAGGCAATATTTCACCTGGGCAATTATCCCTGTTTCAATAAAATGATGCATGAATATATTGCTATCTAAAAACTATCCTTAGAAATAGAACACCGAAGAAAGAGCCGATGCCCAGCAAAACTATTGATGTCCGAGAGTACACCGTCAGAGCGCACAAACGGGAAATTCACACTCGCGTTTTCAACTTTGTGTGTAAGCAGTGCGAACAACCCACACAACGAGAAACCTTTGGTGTTCGACCTCTATATTGCGAGAAATGCCGTCCGCCACAAGCGCCCAAGCAATCGAAAGTAGTCCCTATAGGCAAGAGGAAACCCAGAGCTATGACTTACAAAAGTGGCAAAGGCATTGGGGGATGATTTGTTGTCTCAAGGTTTTGAGTGAGCGCACGAAAGTGAGTGAAGCAGTGCGCTCATTCTCCCTAACCTAACTCAAACTGGTAAAAAGTAACTCTGATGTTTGGAAGTCATTCAGGAGTTGCAAACTGTGCAAATAACTCTGCCCCTGTCAGGTTTTCAGTTTCATTGGCAAAACAGTAATATTGGGGCTTTTCATCAATGAATACCTGATGATCGAAAACAAGACCTTCACAACTATCGAATAGTCCAACGGGGATGAAATACTGGTTACTTTGTTTCAATTTGTAAAAGAGATGGCTACCACACTGCTTACAGAATCCACGTTCTGCCCACTGTGACGATTGATAAAGCCCAATATTTTCTTCACCAKAGAAGCTAACATCACTTTCACATTCAACAACTAACAGAGGCCCTCCGCCCCAATTGCGGCACATACTGCAATGACACGCGGCCACATTTTTCTTGGCGTTGCATATTTGCGGGATGAATTAGACTGGAAGKGGTACAGTACCGTCATGGAGGTAGTGCAGTAGTAATTTAATTGATAGTCTCAGCATTTGTTCTGACTTTGAATAACATAAAGTCTTACGATGAAGACGAGCTAAATAATGTCTTAATCTTGTATTTTCCCCTTCAACCCGCGTCATATAAGTTTTCTTGACAATATGGTCTCCATCATCAATAAAACATGGGTAAACTGGGTAACCATCCGTGACATAAAAGTAACTTTTCCAGCATCTTATAATTTTCCATAGTTTTTCGAATGTTTTAGCACTACGGTCTCCTAAAATCCAGGCTAAAATTCCTGAACAGCTTTTATTTACTGCTGTCCACAGCCATATTTTGTTTTTTTTAGCAACAAAAGTTTCTAGTTCATCAACTTGGGTTATTTCGGGAATTTCAGAATGTTCAGGTGCATCTGCTAATGGTTGAACCGCTTTTTTAACCCACTGTATGATCGTATTATGGTTAACTCCCGTTTGCCGTTCTATAGCACGAAATCCAGTACCATTAACGTACATTGTTAAACATCGTTTTTTAATTTCATTTGAATAACCTCGTTTTGAATGTGATTCTATAAATTGGCGATCGCATGATACGCAAATGTAATTTTGTTTACCACGCCGATGCCCGTTCTTACGAATATGGGTTGATGCACAATGAGGACAGTTCATCCCTTAATTATGCAACGCCTGCAATCAAGAGATTTGGGAAAGTTTGTACATTTCGGCGCAGAGTTATCTAAATCAGCACTTGGTTAAAATGGTCAACTCCAGTAAACAAGAAGAAGAATCTCAGGTGACACAAGGTATAAACAAGAGGGGAAAAGGGAAAAGGAGTCAACTCAACGCAACCACTGGAAATTAACTGTATCTCTGACACCAGTTCCCCAAACTCACTTTTGCTCTGAAAGCTTGACAGGTGCTAAGTGAACACCCAGGTTACGGGCGTAAACTTTAGTGAAGTACTGGACATTTGGCTGTGGGCGATGGCTCTTAGCGTAGGGCGGGGCATCGTTACACTACCAACCATAATAGGCAGGGATGTAAAGAGTCCAAGTGGCAGCCAGAAAACTGTAATGTACAGATGTACTCTCTACAGTAGACTTCTCAAATCAAATATGCCGCACCAGTATAATAAATAGTTCCTTATCGTCTAGTGCTTGAAATGACTGTACCTCTTTAAACCCGGCTTTTTTCCATGCTTTGAGCGCACGTTCATTAAATGCTGCCACTGTAATGCGAAATAGGGTGGGATTAAACTTTGAACGTGCAAAATTGAGGACATCTGCAATATACATCTGTCCCCTTCCCTGACCCGTGAGGTCGGGGCGTACTCCCAAACCAATGTCAAGTGAGTCCTTTGCATAATCACCTCCTGGGACTTGAGCCTCCTTCCCAAAGCAGCAAAACCCAACCAGTTCCCCATTGCCCTGAATGCTGTTCTCTGATATGTATAGCAGCAAATAAGGGGATTTATAGCATTCGATTTTTAACATTCCCCTGAACCAGTGAAAGATTAGCCTATCCTGTAAGACGCTCGTCCATGCTTCTCCAGATATTGCTGATGATACTCTTCCGCTCTATAAAATTGTGATGCAGGTACAATCTCCGTCACAACTGGATTTTTGTGATAACGAGAACTATTTTCAAGCTGCTCCTTGGAGGCTCTTGCTAATAATTCCTGCTCTGGAGTGTGGAAAAATATCACTGACCGATATTGATAACCAACATCTAGCTCCTGGTGGTTTGATTCTGTGGGATTGTGCTTATTCCAAAACATATTTAGCAGTTCATCATAAGATACTATTGCTGGATCGTATTCCACTTCCACTGCCTCAGCATGTCCAGTTTTGCCTCTACAGACATCTTCATAGGTTGGATTCTCAAAGTGTCCGCCAGTGTAACCAACTGCTGTAGAAGTTACTCCCTTTACTTGACGAAATGCTGCTTCAACTCCCCAGAAACAGCCTGCTCCAAATGTCGCTTTTTGTAAATTAGCATTTTGCATATTTTTGACAACTCTTTTATGATAATTTTAAGTGAAACTTATCGAATCAAACAGATCCTTTATAAGGAAATATTTCCTCAAGACTGCCTGATTTATTTTAATTATTAGAGTGACAGATTATTCTGAGATGAGTCTGATACAAAGCTGAATATTATCTAAAAATTTGGAAAAATAGTTTAATTTAAAATTTATCTACTACAGTACGGCGTAAATAAAACACCCATTCCAAATCAATGAAAGGCTTGTATTATCCGAATTACGCCAAGCTGTACTAGCTTTTGCTAACTATAGAAATATTTCTTAGAATACTCACTATTTCAATTGGGTCTAACCGTTTAGTATAATCTGCATCAACAAAAGCATAAACGATTTTTCCGTCTCGATCAACTACAAATGTAGCTGGAATAGGTAGTTCAAAAGACTCATCTCCATTGTATCTAGGTAAGATATGACCCTTTGACTCTAACATAGGTCTTAGATACTCCGGGATTTGAAACACAATTCCAAATTGACGAGCGATCATATTGCTGCGATCGCTCAATACTTCATAAGTTAGTTCATGTTTTTCTACAGTTGATATAGTATGACGAGTAGTTTGAGGTGAAATAGCAATTATTGATGCTCCTAATGTTTTAATTGCAGGTAATGCTTGTTGGAGTCCTGCTAGTTCCAAGTTACAGAAAGGACACCAAGAACCTCGAAAAAAGGAAATAACTACAGGCCCACTAACTAGTAGTTTTTGTAATTCTACTGCTTGACCGAAAGCATTAAGTAGAATGAAATTAGGAATAATATCTCCTACCTTTAAAGTTTGGTCAATTATACCTGAAGAAATTAGCTCATTTTTGATAGACTCTGTAAAATTCATCGTAATTTTCCTGAAAGTTAACTTCTACTTTTATGTACCTTTCTACAGAAATACTGTTGCAGTGAATTTACTGAAATACTAAAACCAGACCCTTGGATTTGCATTACTGGGATAATTGCTTTAGGTTCCAAGGCATGATTATCATCAACTATTCTTGTTGTTTTTATACACGTTAAGCTATCCGTTCAAAGTCCTGGTTCATAAAGCGTTACCACTTCTGCTTTCCACCAAGGGTCATAATTGGTTTATCAAAGCAGAATTCAGGAGTCAGGAGCCAGAATTCAATTATTGTATGAACGAGCAGAATTTAGCCAGAGAGCAGGAATATAGCTTAGGAAATACTAATGAACTTAAGCATTCAACAGATTGTGCCGGAGGACGTTGCATTAATGGAAGCTCTATTAGCGACCTTTGGTGAGGCATTCGATGAGGTGGAAACCTATGGAAATCCCCCTAGCGCAGACTACCTGTGACAACTGCTTGATACTGACTACTTCATTGCGATCGCCGCATTGAAAGAAGGTGAGGTCGTTGGCGGTCTTACTGCATACGAGCTTAAAAAGTTCGAGCAGGAGCGCAGTGAGATTTACATCTACGATCTAGCTGTTGCCTCTGCACACCGACGGCAGGGGATCGCAACGGCATTAATTCAGAAGCTGAAGGAAGTAGCAGCAGCTTATGGAGCTTATGTCATTTTCGTCCAGGCGGATATTGGTGACGATCCAGCCATTAAACTTTATACAAAGCTGGGCGATCGCGAAGACGTATTGCATTTCGACATAGCAGTTAAGAGCGGCAATGATGTATAGTCATGAGCTAGATGCCGACTTGAGTTATTTGTTTAACTAATGAACTGAAGCTATAAGTTGAACTTTTCATAAAAACTAATGCGGTAACTCGTGTATTTTTTGTTTTCCCTGTCCATCCAGAATAGAAATTGTGCGATCGCCTTTATTAAGCAAAGGCGATTGCCAATCGTTCTCATCAAATACTTTCAATTCTCCTCTACGCTCAAATCAATTACTTCAAGAACATCTGGCAACCAGCGAACGTGTTCCACAATCTTGTCGTGAGTCCGAGCTTTATCTCGTGTCACCGTTCCCCACAGCTTACCTTTTTCGGTTATATGCCAGATATTTTTGTGACTTTGTTTACCATTGGTGTCAGTGTTGATTTGAACCTTCTTGGTCTGCAAGCCAGCAGATTCCAAAACACGGTTAACTATTTGGGGTTTTATGGGCTTGGGCAGTCCGTTGCRTTCAGCATATAATTCGCCAATTGCGGTTGGAGACAAATGTCGGTCGGGAGTCGCTTCAATTTCCTGAATTGCTCCGACCAACTCCTGTGCCATTGGGGTTATCTCGGGATGCAGCGCTTGTACACCTCGAAGGATGGTGATGGTTTGAAGTTCTGCACTAAGCCTTGTGCCAGACAGAATCTTTTGCCCAAAGCTAACGAGTTCATCAAGACTGGGTTTAGTATTTTGTTGTTGGTTTGGCTTGGGCATCTCATATCTGCCAGTACGCCGCAGTGAGGGCAGTACTTCATGAAAGACCCAACGCTGGAAACGTTTGGCAACTGGTTTACGAGACTTGAATATAAGGCGATAAAGCCCTGCCTCAGTCACAGTCAGCATTTCTTGCTCTCCACCAGGGGTACTGACAATGGCAGTACCCTTTTCATCAACGTCCAATCCTCCATCAAAATACTCGCCGCCATCTGCTGATGTTCGCTTTCTACCATTGACAGCAACGGAAGTATCAATGTCTAATATTGCACAGACATCGGCAGCGACCCATTCTGGTTTCTCTGGTGTACCGACGAATCGGACTTGTTGAGACTCAAACACGAAAACTGATAAATCCGACATAACTAAAATTTCTCCAAAATTGATTAAATACGGGTTAATGCCAGAAAGCAAAACTTAATTCGTAGAGATGTCGCTTTAATCCAAGTTTGATGATTATCTAATCCACCCCTTTGTACCCAGACTTGATGGTAATGAACTGAGGTGCGGCTACTTCTACCGTAGTAATTCTGATGGCAACGACAGCATACCCCTACACAATCCCAGCCAGGAATTTCGTAACCAGACACAGAAGCACGAGGGAAATGCAGTAAAAACATTCCCAAAAATCGGCGCAAGAAAGAGCGTTTATATTTGATGTGATGTACAACAGTGGCGCGTCCGTGCCAGGGATTATTAGTGCAGCGTGGTTGCAGCTTATAGACACGACGGCAAGTTATTGACCAGTTACTAGGGTATTCAAATAAAGTTAAGGGTTTACGCATTATGTGAGTTGAATTGGTTCAATAATTAATCGTAAAGATTCAGAATGTACCGACAATAAAGGTATGCCGTAGTGATAACGGAAATTTAAGAACTGATTGCATATTTTCTCCTGAGAATTTTAGTTATGGTTGCTGTTCCAGCCGTTGAATTTGTACTTGATTGGAGAATCCTGAAGCAATCTTTCGATTCCCAAGCGCATTAAATCTGGTGGAACTCCGTCTAATTTCAATTCGGTTTGGATAAACTCATCAATGGAATTGGCTTTCGTATTCTCTAAGAGGGCCAACATCTGTTGAGCTTGGGTTGTTGGTGTGCAAGACTCGTTAGTTTCAGCTTGAGAGGTTTGCTTATTACTTGGTGCAGAGTCAATAAAGTTTTTGGTATCCCGGTCATAACCAGAGAAATTCTTTAACAGAGGCATTGGTATCCATTCATTGATGCCACCGTAATAAACCGCTCGACCAACTGATGATTGTGCAGCAATCTCCATGACTTGAGTTGAAGTAATCTTGCGATCGCTGGGGATGAGTTGAGTGGCAATCATGGCGTTGTAGGCTGGGACGTTATCAGGATGAACCAACGCCACAGACGTTAACTGCGATCGCAGTCCGCCAGAAATGCCCAAGTCATCAGTGTGAGGGTTCTGCACGACAATCCAGAAATGCCAACCGGAACTATCACCACAAGAACAGTAAGAGATGATTTTGTCTTTGAGCCAAMCAATCTCACCCTTGGTATTTTTAAATTTGGAACAGACAGCCGTTCCTTCATCCAAAATAATCAGCTTGGAGCCAGAGATATTTTGAAATTCGGTAAAGCATTCTTTGACCCATAAGACTGCTTCGACCGGGGACATTTCTAGGATTTTAGCGCGTTTAAAAGTATCAACACGACCTTTGAAATAACCGGTTTCTTTCTCGTCACCTTTGGGGTCAATATAAAAGATGTGTATGTCAGGATGCAGTCGCTTGATAGCATCGATTGCATTGCTAATGGTAATACCCTTGCCAGAACCAGGGACACCAACCCACAGCATATTTGTCACTTTCTTAGCAATGTGAGCGATTAGGTCATACTGCACTTGGGGTTTAGTGGTGTAGGTGGAGATATCGGTATTGACTGGAGGGGAAGAAGCAGGAGGCATGGGAGCAGGGGGCATGGGAGAAATTTCCCCTCCGATGGGAGCGAAGTGCCCAGTTTCCTCTTCAACCCTTGCTCCTACAGCATGATTTGGTAATTGAGCAAATCGAGCTTGTGGGATACCAAGGTTTTGTGGTTGTATGGCCTCTTGAATAACTGTTACTTGTTGGTAGTTAACTCGCGGGTCAATTGTCACTTGCGCTAAATGCCCAGACAATTGCTCACGGGTGGGAAACTGCCCACGTAGCTGAATAAACCAATCAAGTAACCAACGGTAAGCGTAAAATCTTTTTCCTGGCTCAACGGCGCTCAAGTATTCACACACCACATGAGATGATTGCTTGAGCATGGCAAACTCATACTTAGACATTGGCTCCAGATGCAGCATCAAGTCAGCCAGTTCATTTTTGCAGGCATTGTATTCGTCCCTGGCAACACTATCACCCATTGCCGAGAGGAATTCAAAAAAGCCACCACGTATAAAAGGGATTGGTGCAAATTGATGGGTATCGTTTAAGTCCTGAACAATTGACCATAGATAACCAACACCAGCTACGACTGCACCGATAGGAGCAAGAGGAGAGGTAGCATAACAAACTGCGCCAGCAAGGGCGGTGGCCAGTGTGATGAACTTCGCCAGATTCATACCGTTACGTTCGTCCCTGGCGCGAACTAACAACTGATCCTGTCGTTCCTGTAACCAAGAGGCGGTATTCCCAGCTTCCAAATACTCAATGCTGGGGTAGTCGTCACGTAAAAGTGCCGTTTCTTTGGTTCCTAACATTGGTATTTGTTGCTGCATATGAATTCCTCTTACTTAGTTATTTTCCAAATGTTGTAACCAATCTCGCCTGCCATCATTGAGGCTACATTGTAAGCAAAACAAGCCAGGATTAAACCTGGGTTAGTGTAGCGGAAKGGATTACGACCAACGAATGTGGTGGTGATGTCTAGTACCCAGAAAAATAGTGCGATCGCTCCACCTGTATGACGTTCTTTCATGCCAGCAGCTTTATAATCACCCCACAATGCCACTGTCAGGTCGATATTGCCATTCGGTTTACTGCCGAGTGTGTATTGTTTTGATTCCTCAAACTCGTTCTTAGCCTGTTGTGGGTCTTTACCACGTAAGGTTCGAGCTTCCATCACTTGCACTAGTGCAGAGATACCGAAGCTAATCCAAAACAAGGGATTAAATAGGAGTTGTAACCAACCAAGCCAGCCAATCCATTCTGTTTCAAACCAGGGAAAAATCGGTTTTCCCTGGAATAAAACTTGCCAGATGCTATCAGTAGAAAGCAGTGTACCAATCCAGAAACCAATTGCACCAACGAGCTTGTATCCGGGTGTGCCTGGGGTAACGAATTGGGCAATGATATGTGAGATAAAGATAACTGGCAGTGAGATTAATGCCACAATCCAGCGAGCTAATAATTCTAAGTAGTCACTCCCTCCTTTTTTCGGCTCTTTTTGTGGTGATGGTTCTGATTGTGATTGTGAATTAGATTTGTTTGGAGTGAGATATTTCATAAATCAATTGAGTGAATCGTTAAATACCGGCGAATTCTTACAAGCATTTTTGAATCGATATTTCCATTTCCATTGCCTCTGTTCAATGCGTCCAATACATAAACCAGTTGAGTCATACACAAAAACTGTCTCATCTTCTAAATAACCTGTAGTATCGGGTCTAGGGTTACGTTTTTTGGAGTCTAAATAGTTCCTGATTCGTAACTTACTAAATGAGGGCGTAACTCCAAGAGAGTTAATTTTGTCGGCGGTTTGTGCCCTTTGCTCGGCTTTAATGCGTTCAAGTTCTTCAGACTCTCGAATCGTGATGCCGTGAGAGTAAGTTTTGAATTGCGCTGGCAGTTGTGATAACCAAGGACTTGCGATTAACCCCATGCCCAATAATCCCAACATCGCTTGCTTCTGGTATTTCATTGTCACTCAACCGCAATATTTTACGGTTGTTGCCGATCAATAGTTTGTGTTGTCTGGGGTAGTGGTGCATTAATAACACGAACGTAAACAGATAGCCCAATACAAACTAGAAAAAAAATGACTGAGAATCCGAAAATATTTTGCTCCAAAACCTTGCGCCATTTTAAATTGATGACTGAGTTTGTTTGCTCAACAAAGAGCGTGTCAAATTTTTCAGATCCTGAATCGTCGCAGGTAGTTTCGACTTTTTTTCTGGTGTTGGCACTCCTAGTTCTTGTAAGAATGCTTCCGGGTCAAAACCAACAGTTGCAGTAGTAGTAAGGGTTTGAACTTGTTGCTTAATCTCATCCCCAGTCTTTAACCCGTACTCAAGGGTAATTTGTTGCCTGATTTCGGGATTCTTGGCCAACTGATAAATAAACGCTATTTCATCAAAACCTTGCTCTGTGCGTCGCTGTAATGAACGAGCATCAAGTTCACTCGTAATTTCATCGAACAATTCTTGCTCAAACTCATGAACTGCCAGCGCTTGAGCAACAGTCTTACCTGCCACAATGTCCAAGAATGCTTTAAAAGTTTCCCGACTGACTCCAGCAAGATGTAATTGTTCACTCACACTTTCTATGGCATGAGTTTGTATATTCGCCAAATTGCTCTCACCTCCTAACAGCTTTGATTGGTCGAGAGTTGTTTGCGCTAAATTGAACAGCCTCTCCAAACGATCGCTGATATCCACGGGAAATTCTTGAGCGTTCGGATCAACTGCTGGATCTGACTGAGCCAGTTGTTCTAACCCAGCAATGATTTGCTCTGGCTTGTAGTTAGCACTCAATAATTCAAATAATTCTGCACGGGTGAATTTGCTATCCGACATAATGGGTTTCTCCTAAACTGTGTGACGTAAATCCCAGTTGCTCTTGTTCAAACTGGGCGCGGGTGTACTCGACTTTATTTGCTTCAACAATTGCTTCGACGAGAGCTTTTTTGTCAATCCCTTGAGTGATATCTCCAAACAATTCACCAATCTTTGCTATCACCCACACTTGATAAGATGTGATCGGTGCAGCACGGAGATTTTTCTCTTGGGCTAATGCCTGCATCCTTATAAGTATTAATCTATACTCTGGAATCAAAGAAGCGACTTTTGCCCATCGTTCCAATGTCCGGGGACAAATACCTAAAATCTTCGCCGCTTTCGCTTTTGACATTGGTAAAACTAAGGGATTTACCCCTGATTGGCTTTGTTTTTGATTAAAAAGTTGTTTTCTCCATCCTGATTCCATGAACTTAGTCAAATCCGTATCAATAGCCTCAAAAAGATAGTCAATATCCGTAGCATCTAAGTGTCAATATGGATATCAATATGGATGTCCATGTGGATATCAATGACCAGTGTCTATTGACTGTCTATTGACCTTGCTCTTTTATAATAAAAAACCGCGCCAAGCGGTTCAAGCTACTAAGTTGACAACTTTGTTGACAACTTTGTTGATAACTCATAAATTTTCAGTGGGATATTTACCAAGCTCCTTCGGGGCGAAAACTCTTACCTTCTTTCAACCATTTATTATGATGTATTGCGGCTAAAGCTTTTACTCTCGAAGATGGTTTACGATGAGTTCTAGACGATTTTTTGCAGGCATAAGCTGTCATTGTTCTGGCTCTAATATTTAAATATCCTGATGCCTCTTCAAAACTTAATCCCCAAATTTCACAAAAAACTAATGGGTCAAGTTCTTTGATTTCTTCAGTTTGTGCGTTCATACTTTAGCTCAAAAGTTAAGTTTTGGGGTAACTGCCATTTCTGGCAGAAGCGATCGCCTTCTTTGTCCGGTGGCGATCGCTTTAATTTATGCAAGGCTCTTTTATATGAACTGGGCAAATGATTTCCCGTATGGTCATTTTGAAGCCTGACTTTGTTTGACTAGCACCGAACGCAAGTACATTAGGCAAGCTGCTTCTCCCCGATAAATCAGAATCCGCAGCGTCTGTACTTCCTGCATTGGAGAAACACAGATTTCAGCGATGGCTGCAATCAGATTTTGTTGCTTCTGCACGTAATCTTGATGCTGCTCTTCTAATTCCTGAATCTTGGAGTTTAGCTGTTGAAGAAGCCGCAATGCTTGTGTCAGGGACGATTCTTTATTTCGAGAGTGATTATCTAAAGTTAATGTCATTTTCTTGCTCCTGTAAATTTAAATGGTTGAAAATAACGAATTTCCATTAGTTTCAACTTTGAAAAACTGAGTCGATTTCGCCGTTATCAATAGCATTTTTGGCATGACTAACAGCTTGTGTATGATTGTCAAAGGTTTTGGTTGAAGGAGATGCCCAGGTTGTTTTCAACAAGCCCTGCTTCCCGACGTGAACATCTACAGCACCATCTGATAATTCGGTAGTCTCGATTTTGTAGCCGCCATATTTGGTTTTGTACTCTTTCATTGCCGTTAACTCACCTAAAATTTATCTCGTTGAATACTGAAGCTTGCTCCGACTAAGGAACTCCCTAAGAAGACGGAAAAACTGACCAACATTGCACCCAGGCAGATATTTTTCTGTTGCTCCCAACCAGAGATGATTATGTTGGGGTCAGCATTCGTCTCGATAATCTCCAGCCCCCAGCAAGCCATTGCTCCAACCCCTGAAAAGCCAGTCAAGAGTAGAGAGACAATTGCAGTTATTTCTATGCTGCGCTCGATAAAAATTCTGGGGTTAAATCTTTTTCGAGTCCGACGAAGAACTAACTTACTCTTATTATTTGAAGGCAAAGATGATTGATGAGTTACTTTCTGTGTTTTCACTTTGCATCCTCCAATTCAATAAAAAACCCTGCACCAGTATTCTTAATCTTTACTTTTCTTTGATTGACTAACATTTGAATCACGTTAAGACTGAAGTTGATGTGACATAATCGAGCGCTACCCCCACAACGACGAAGATACTGTATGCACAAGGAGGAATGGTCAGCAGGGGCGGGATGAGTGGATTTTCTCGGCATAATGTTTCCTCTTTGATAATGCGAGTAAGTGTTTAGGCAGAAAAATTAAGAGCATGACTAGCTTTTTGCCAGTCACGCTCTTGAACCTTATAAATGTCGCCAGAAGTTCTTACTGATAGTTTTGAGACTGACTACCTTGGGTTCTGCTGTTGCTTCAGAGGCATGACGAATAGCGACCGCAGCAACTTGTGGTGCAGGTGTGGCTAACAGAGACTTGAGTAATCCCATTTGATAGTCAACATTTTCTACTGAGTGATATACCCTGTATGGTTCAATTTGCATACCCAAAGGTGTTGGGACAATCAAAAGATATTGATTTAGGGCATTGATATAAGCAACTGAAAAATTTCTCTGCTCTACACAAGGACGAATAATCTCTAGTAATTCAATCGCTCTGTTGATTTCAGAAACTTCACAATTACTATCGATTTGTGACTGACTTCTTCTGTAGCCTTTCATCATCTTTTCGGCTACCAGATTGTTGAATTTGCTAACGGCTCTCTGATGATTGCCTAATGTGTGGACTTTGGTTTGCGCTTGATAACCGACTCTGCCCCACTGCACTGTTAAGTTACCATCTTCGACAATGGCCGCCCAGAATTTATTGCTGTTTTGAATTGTGTCAACAAAGACTAAATAGATTTCCATGTTTTTAACCCAGTCAACTCGCTAACTTCTGGGCATTGCCCCATCTAATTTGATGTTGTAGTGCTTCAAGTATTGTTTCCGCTTCGTGTGTTGTTAGCCCATTTAATTGTGAGCAAATATTTACCAAAAGTTGTGGCGTATCCATACCAAGAAATGTGACAAAAAGTGCATCCCTAGAAGCTTCTATTAGTGTGTAACTGCTCGGCTCATGCCTTTCTCGCATAAATACATAATTTGTTAACACCGTCCGAAGCAACAATTTTGTTTCTCTGTCTAATTTCTCCAAATATGCGCCATAATTCTCAACCAGTTGGTCAATGGTTGGAGTCTGACCGTAATAAGTAACTAAATCGGTTATCATGTTTCTTCGCCTTATTAACTATGTTAATTAGCTGCTATCAATTACTAAAAGAAAGAGCGATGGCGTACCCGCTATGAACCGATGGCGATCGCCCCCATAAAATCAGGAGATAATCGCTTTCTCATCAGTTCATATTGCGAAACTTAGCAGCACGCAAAGACTGAGTTTTGGCTGCAACCACAGGACTACTAGCCCGTCGTGCGGTGGATGCCCACACCTGCATTCGTTCAACCGCCGCCGCATCCTGAATTGCAAGTGGGGTAATGGTTTTACGACAGGTTTCCAGATCAGCAAGTGTTACCTGCTGCGGTCTATCCTCATCAATGCCAGCAGAGCAGCTTCAGATGCTAGCGTTTCTAATTCTGCGCCTGAAAACTTCGCGGTGTTTGCGGCGATCGCTTCCAAATACTCGGACTCCACTACAATGCCAAAACGCTTTAGGTGAATCTTGAGGATTTGGCAGCGTTCTGGCTCGGTTGGTAGATCGACGAAAAAATTTTCATCAAAGCGTCCCTTCCTCTTAAGTTCACTTGGTAGTGCTGACGGGTCGTTGCAGGTAGCTACAACAAACACGCCAGCCGTACACTCACTCATAAATGTGAGCAGATTTCCCAGAATACGCTGGGAAACTCCAGAAGTGTCACCAATCCCCGAAAGTGCTTTTTCTATCTCATCAACCCATAATACGCATGGGGCAATAGCTTCAGTCGTTTTAAGTGCGCGGCGGACATTGCCCTCGGACTCGCCAACGAGTGAACCTAAAAGGGATGCAATGTCTAGTTGTAGGAGTGGCAAATTGAGTATGGTTGCAATGTTTTTGGCGCAAATGGACTTACCTGTTCCGGGAGGCCCCGCCAACAATACACCTTTGGGTTGCGGCAGATGCAGCTTACGCGCCTCTTGAGTGAACAGTCGCCGCCGCCTCATCAGCCATTCGCGCAGTAAATCGAGTCCGCCAAAGGGGATAGTTGCAGGTTTGCCTAACTCAATTCCCATCTGAGCCAACAGCCGGGTTTTGTACTCGACTATCAGAGGTGTGACTGTGGCATCAATCAAAATGCCAGCGTTGCTCAGACGCTCTTTGACAGTTAGCCGCAAAAAATCGCTGACTTCCTCTAACGTCAGTCCCAGCGCTGCCCGTGCAAAGGTTTCTTTTTCTTCATAACTCAGGGACACTTGAAATGTGACATCCTGCTCAGTAGCAGATTCTTCAAGAAAAACCAGATATGACTCGAAGTGGTCTTGAATTTGATCAATACTAGGCAGTGGCACTTCACACCAGGGGATCAGCCTAACAAGAGTTTCGTGCAGTTCGATGTTTTGACCCAGTAGCACGATCCGTTTTTCTGTAGGTTTAAGCCGATGGTAAAGGTTTTTCACTCTGGTCAAGATTTCCCAACTCATGTGTGGCGAGTTCTTTCCAAGAAATGGGTGTATGTCCCCCAGAATAAACACTCCAGCACCATCAAAGTTATTGATGTAGTCGAAAACGAAGAGTATTGGATCAGCGTGGGGTGGTCTTTTGTACTCTGGCACTGGCTTAAACACCAATCCCCCATCTGCTGCAATTAAACATTGCTCCAGGGTGGACACTCCCAGATTCCAAAAGAAAACTGGACTGTTAAGTTTTTCTTTAGCTTCGGTTGTCAACCACTGAATGATAGTTGCTTCATCGGGGGACAGGACATCAACTGCGGCGATCGGGATTTGTGAATCGAGCGTGGAGAGAAGATTTGAGAGTTTCATGTCAATTATTCAAATATTTCACTTATGAAATGGCGAAGCCTTTATGATCAGCAGTTACCAGCCGAGTTAAGACTGGTAACTGATGACTGATTACTGACGCAAACGTGTTTGATTACTGTTCGTAGTCCGAAGTTGTTGGGTTTGGGCTTCATCCTTGTAAGTGCGATCGCCCTCCACAACACCCAATGCCTCTTCAAACGGTTGCGTAGCCGATAAACAACTTAGCCCCTCGAATCCCTTAGCCTCCACTCGGACTTCACCTGTAGCATTGTCAAAATGAATCAATATTGAGCGTTCCATAATTTATCTCCGTGCAAATTGTTTAACTTCTTGATGTCCGGCAAAAGTCAGCCGTAGAGTTTGCACGCTCCCGTTGGTTTCTTCAGCGATCGCACATTCCCCAAATTGCTCTTGTAACTCGGCAGCTTTGACACGAACCAAATGCTTACCATAAGCCAGCATTAGCTTATTGCTGAAAAAGTCTTTGCCCAGCTTCGGAACTGTTTCATAACTGTCGTGTATTACGTCATACACACCATTTGACTGATTCCATTTAAAACCGATGTCTGCACGGGCTTGAATTGTGCGACCAGATACAATGATTTCAGCACTTTGCCCCTGAGAGCCACCGTAGTATCCTTTTAGTGATTGTGGTGTTTCGTAAACTTGCGGTGATAGGTTTAGATCCGTGAGTGCAAAAATAAGACATTCATGGTTAGCAAGTTTAGTTTTAACAGTTGAGAAGTGTGACATGAGAATTTTGTCCCTATAGTAAAAGTGCGGTATTCTTTTGAAACGTGTATATGCATTTTTTGTTTAAGGTACTTAGTCTTGGACGAATGCACCCTCGCCCAAGACTGTTTTTTACCTGAACTTGAAAGACATAACGGTAGCTTTCGACAAGCCCACGTCGCTAGTCGCAAGTGATTGCAGATTGCGCTGTTCATCTAGTAACTTGGTGCGAATCTCTTGCATTTTTTGCTGCAATTGATTGCGCCCCTCACTACCAAGATTCTTCGACTCAATCGCCGGATCATTAACAATCAAGTCAATGTGCGCCATCATCGCCTCCAAGCTGCTGCCAGCCTCCGGGTCAGCATTCGCTAGTAGTACCTGAACCTTCATCAGATGGCGTTCCATCTTCTTTTTAAATTGGACTGGTTTGCGTCCTGGCTCCCAATCGGCTAGTTCAGAGAGCAACTGCGCGGCGAGTTGTTCACCACCAGCTAGGGCTGATTCCCGTAGCCTTTGCTCCAGATTTTGGTCATACTGTTGGATGAAGCGAGTGATTTGGTCTAAACATTCGGCTTGTTTATGATCGAGTTGTTCGGATAGGGCAGGGATAATTACCGGACGACCAATAATGACTTGCAAATAGTCTTCAAGGTCGATCAGAGTCGGAAATGCTCTTAACAAGTTGGCTTTGACTGACTCTTGCTTATCCTGTGCTAATTCCCAAGTGTTAAGTGAGAGGAACTGGTCAATTCGCTCTTGATAATCTTCGAGTCCTGCTTCGTAATCAGCTTTTAATTGATTGCGTAAACCAGGGGCAATATTATCTCTAATATTAAGAAGTTGACTCCAAACGAGCGGAGCTAAATCAATCGGACAAACCCAATCACCAGTATCAGCAGACATCCATTCTTGAACTGAAGCAATCTCTTGCCTTAATTGGGCAGCAGCTTCATCGAGCTTCTTGAATACTTTGATTCCGCGTAAACCAACTTCGGAATTAGTAACTTTAACGAGGTCTGATTCGATTTCAGAAACTTCAGCTTTTAGCACATCCGCCCATTTAGGAGCAGCCGATTTTGTACTTTTCTTTAGCTGAATTCTAAACCTAATGCGGGTTTTATTTAACTGTGAGAAATTATGGCGCTCGACTACTGCATCAGTTAGGAAATTTGCAGCAATAGGGTTGTCGATTGCTTGTACCATTATTATTCACCTCGATCAATATTTTTCACTTTCAATTCAGCGAAGCTTTCTTTGTGACTATTTCTCAATTTGTAAATGCCTGTAGTAGCTCTATAGATTACTTTTGTAGAGCTTTCTTGTAGCCGAATATGCCTTTTAATGACTGGTGGTTTGTGTGTTGACATGGCTCAAAATAGTTGAAGTTGCTGTGAATTATCCTGTACCACAGGTTTTTGATAAACCATGCCTTCGACTTCATAACAACGAGTCATGAGTTTGTTTCGGTTTAGCCGAAAGCTGGCTTTTTTCCTTTGATTAGGCAGAGGCAAAAATAGATACTGTGGATGTTGGATAGTGCCTGCATCGCCCAAGTATCGACAATGTGTACCGTTGATTTGGTAAACTTTTGATGAACTCAGCAGTGTCGCGTCGTACACCTTAATGAAATTTGTTTCCATCGGATTAGCATTGAAGTAGAGTGTGCGATAATCTTTTGTGGAATCGATTTTTATCTACAGTCAACTTTAATCAGTTTGACTGTAGAGTTTTTCACGTATAATGTAGTTATTCGATTCTTTTAGACATTCTTTCAAAGATAGAAATGCTCGAAAATCTGGTTTAATTTTGACTTTGATTCATTTGGAAGTGCTTGAAAATCAAACTCTTTAGAGTCCCAAAGTTCATCTAGACTTGTAGACTCATCAACAATGTTTGCAATCAGACTCACTTCATCGTTGTAATCCCAACCGTTAGCCAAAAGCCACGGCAGAATTCCGTCAGATTGCAGTAGTTTCTCAACGTCGAAAAAGTCAGAAAACTGTTGCAAGTTTTCAATACTTGGCTGAACAATTGTTGTAGTCATGAAGGTATTTTAAATGATTGAAATATACTTCCCTACTTAAAAGCAAGTAAGGAAGCACAGAGATGAACACAATTGCTGCAATCACCTCAATAAGCATTTGGTTATTAAGAAGGCACATCTTCCCAGTAACCAACTTCATCGTCATAATCTGCCTGCATAGACTGCAATTTGTTGACGAAGTTAGTAAATTCTTCGTCAGTTAGCAATTGCCTTCCTTTTTTCCCATAATTCTCTATGAGAAACTGTTTGCCCTTTTCCTCTCCCCAACCCAAAGCTTCAATCAATCGTTGTGACTCCATCATCAATTGATTGCGATCAAGTGCATGAGATGTATGCTTTGGTAAGTTATTGTTAGGCAATCCCTTCTTCCACCAATCGTTGATAGAATTATGCACAAGGGCAATTTCTTGAGCTATTGGTTTCTTGCCAATACAATAATCCTCCCAGTTGGGTGCAGTTGGCTTTTCGTATCCGCTACATACACAAGCATTGGAAGTTTGCCCCCCTTTCTCACGTTTCTCTGTTTTCAATGTGGGACAAAATACCCACATCGAATGCCAAAGTAAATTCTTTGGTTGGTGATGTTTGCCTTGAAAACTTGCATAAGCTTGTTCGCAGGTTTCACGAAATGCCATTAATTGCTGATCAAACGAAACTTGAAACACTCCCCAAGCAGTTATTTGTACTGGTGCGATATGAAGAGGTTGATTTTGGGCATCGACGAAAATCACCATGTACCGTTTAGCGAATTTGTAGGCGTTCTTGTCCAAACCATCACTTTTTCGCCAAACTCCAATCACCTTTCTATCGCTTCCGTATAGCAGAGGCGATCGCCCAATCACAAGTATTCGTGGTTGTCTATAGAGAGTGCCAGGAATGCCTATCTTTTCATCGTTCTCATCCAACTTGTTAGTGAGAACTTTATACTCTTTACCACCAACTAGCTCCTTATCCTCAAACCATCCTGCTAATTGTTGATTTTCATAAGCAATCCAAATGCCTGCGGGTGAAGGAATGCTTTTGGCTGCTGGGGTTTTTTCGTATGCCTTGTGTTCAGCAGAATCAAAGTCAAAAGCTGTCATAGTAGCTACTGCCTTTCTTTAATGTTAGTTTTCGCATAAAATAAGCGAAGCTTTAATTCTGGGTGGCACTGTTTTAAAACAGTGAGGGAAGAGAATTTTCTGACACCATTCTATTTACTACCAATACATTTCACTTTTGTCTTGGCGAAGCCGTTGATTTC
This sequence comes from Nostoc sp. PA-18-2419, assembly GCF_005869855.1. Taxonomy (GTDB): domain Bacteria; phylum Cyanobacteriota; class Cyanobacteriia; order Cyanobacteriales; family Nostocaceae; genus Nostoc. The sequence continues at coordinate 30,940 of NZ_SZNH01000052.1, forward strand.
AGATGTATCAAGTGCAGAGCCAATAAAACAGCGCTCTTGATTTCACAAAAGCGCTTGAAAACTTAGTAATTTGTATTAACTAAACTATTCTTCTGGGCTGTTTCTCTGACGCAATAACCTGAGAACTTCTTCTAAGCCTGCGTTTAAGTTTCTCAGATCAGATTTCATTTCTCTAATATCTGCTTTCACTTGCCGCATATCCGAAGCTAAACCAGTTGCCAGGGTCATTGTTTGAGCTATGGCAGTTTGAGATGTTCCAATGGTTCCTGCTTGAATTTTTAAGTTTGTAACATCTTGTGTCAGTTCATTGAGGCGTAGGTAAATATCGTCAAATCTAACATCGTCTGTCATCTTTTCTCCTTGCTGACATCCTCAACTACAATTTTAGCGGTATCGCTGTATCATCTCCTCATCTGTTGAAAAAGGCGTAGCTAAAAACAGAAAACAGTAGACGTGACCGATGAAGATTTCAGCCACGCCCACCATTCCACTTACGCCGCTATTCCCTCTGTCCGCACCAAATCAGAGTCTGTGAACCCACCGCAATCAAGGGACTCGTCTGAGGGTGTCTGATATTGCCGTAGCTGTTGCCATTTATCAGCTGTCAGTTGGTCAAACGGCTCAAACAGCTTATTCAGCAGTTTCTCATGAGATGGTTGCGTCAGTTCTACCATCGACAATACCCACACCGCATCAAATGCAGAATCACACGGAATTTTCTGCTGATGCACTGAAGTTGCCCGAATAACCCACCATCTGCTGTTAGTACAGCCTACTTCGCCAAGCTTTTGATCGTGGTCGTAGATACCATCGCTTAGGATTTCAAACCCGTACTTTTCGCATTCATCAGCAATCTGTACCATGATTTCATTCCCCGTTGTAGCGACTGGGGTTTCTTTTTCTTGTATGGGCAGTGTTCCGCGCTGGTAATGCCATGTGATGTAGCTGTGGCATCTTTTAAAAGTGTTCGCGCGGTGGATCTCCTCACCATTGACCATCACTATCCAAGGTTGCGTTAGGTCATCGTCGTGGTTAATACTAGCTACGAGCTTTTGACCTGCATAGAATTCGTGATCTTCAAACGAAATCTCTACTGATCTCAGTTCTTCAACTGGTTTAACACAAGGGGTTACAGTTGTTGCAATTTGTGGCATAATTTTAAAACCTTTGATTAGGTGATAAAGGCGATCACAGTGTTTCTCAGGCAAGCGATCGCCTTTTGATTTACATGAACAACGTTGTGCTTGCACAACGCTCACTCTCTTATTGGCGTAGCCTCATAAAGTAATTTAAAGGCAAAGCGTATCAGCTGATGTCAAAACACCAGACAGCACAAAGCTGTAGAGAAGATATTGGGATGTTACCGTGTCCTCTGTACAGCCGCGTGGTAACAATTGAAAAGGCGATTGAGGAGTTCACAATCGCCTTTGTTTTGCAAAGATTGAAGTTTTTACAACCAGTTTTTAGACTTAGTTTGGTCATCGGAATCATCTCACGGTGGCTTGGCCATTACAAGTTTACGGCTTCCGGCTGCTAGTCCCGGTGGCTACTAGTTTAATTGGTTTGGTATCAGTAACTCGATTTAGTTGATTTAGTTTGTAAGTCTTTGGTATTGGGGGCACTGGTGATTTACTCTCCTTCGCCCTTATATTTAGTATTTTATAACGCACACCTGTAATTTGTCAATACTATTTAGTAACGCAGCGCAATTATTGTACAGTGCAATTTATATCCCAAATTAAAGAAGATACATCACCATTTAATGCAACACAAAGCTTTTGTAGGATTTCAGTACTAACAGTTACTTCTTTCGGCTTTTTAGGACGATTAACAAACAAGTGTGGAGCTTCTAATTGCTGAATGTAAGTAGCAGATATACCTACTATCTCTGATAGTGCTTTCCGGCTATATCCAGCCTTTTCCCTTAATTCTCTTAATTTCTGCGCGTTTTCTTCATTCCAACGGAAAGATGCTACCGGAGTAACATCTATTTTAATCTTCATTTGCAAATCTACCTTATTATTGCGCTCACCTGTTGACATTTAATGTTACTCGCCTTAATATATTGGTGTCAACCATAATTCAACCAAATAAATTCGTGTTACACCATAAATTTATGGTGCTAAAAGCTTTTGTCCTGGTTGATAATGCCCAAAATTCTTTATAAACAACTGTTTTAGTAACAGCTCGGCTTAAGGCGGCTAAGGCTTTTCCTCCAACTTAGACTGGTATTCGACAGAAAAGCGATTGCCAATAACAGCAAACGCTTACGTTGCTTGAGCAATGCCAGAGCAATTACCTGAACTAGCTCTTCTGTAAAGGATAGCCACGTCTAACTTAGAGAATTTTCAAAAGCTAGTAGTCTGCCAAGGGAATTTTGCGTGGTGGCAAGCAGAGGGGCAGGGGGGAAAGAACTTGTACAAACTCTCCTCTGCTCCCACTAGCGAACCTGCTCCTCTGCCGACCTCCACAAGCGCAATTTTGGGGAAAGCGAACTACTAGGTTGTTTAGTTATTCACGATTGAGCTTAAACATTCCGCATTTTGTTTCAACACTAAAGCAACTAGCCAAATACACAATAGCAACGCTCTCAAATTCTCCCACTCATCAGGAGAAAGCAATATATCTAGGTTTCAATCAATCAGCACTCCTCACCGAGTAAAAAGCGATCGCACTGGTTACTCGGCAAAGATCGTTGCCCGATGTCATCCTGCAATTCTCATAATGAGAATTCCTGCTATGTTTTGAGTTTTCACCAAATTTCCAAAAATAGTTTGTTATATCCGTGCTTTAGTTCAGGTGTACTACTGCTCTATTTACAAGTAATCACAACAAGTCCTGAACTTTGAGTAACGGTTTTTTAACCACTGCCTATTTCTTGAGTATTTCAAAGCGGTATCACTCGATATCACCTACTTTTCCATGCGTTTATAGGAGGAGATATGAATCTCGAATCAAATCATTTAACTGAATGGCTCAACAGTGGAGTAGACGAAGAATTGATTGCCCTAAACGTGCAGTCGCTGTCCGGTACATTGCCTTATGATTATCTGTTGTACAGTCTCAAAATCTCCCGCCGCAACGACGGACGACTCCGAGACAGAGACTTGAAGAAATACCAACATATTGAACACGGGGGTTGGTGGTGTAGTGGCGTTGACCCACTCAACGATTATCAACAAATGCTCTGGGGCTGCTTCAAACCAGACAAGCCAAGGCGCGATCCGCAGAAAATTCACAAACATATTAACCCTCTTCTGTCACTTTCCGGGTATTCTGAATAAAAGAATAAAAAAAGAAAACCCTGAAAGGTAAGTGGGGCAATGGATGTAGAGTTACAAATTCTGAAACATTTAGCAAGAGATGCTCACCCAACAGTTGCCATCATAGATGAATATTGTGCAAAGTATAAAGGTCTGTTTAAAGAAGTAAGAAATTATGAATGCTTCAAATATTTACATATGGGGATAATATCAACTATAAAACGAAAATCGTTACCAGAGATAGCAAAGGTAGTGAGCATAAACTCAGCCCAGTCATTACATCATNCCCTCTTCTGTCACTTTCCGGGTATTCTGAATAAAAGAATAAAAAAAGAAAACCCTGAAAGGTAAGTGGGGCAATGGATGTAGAGTTACAAATTCTGAAACATTTAGCAAGAGATGCTCACCCAACAGTTGCCATCATAGATGAATATTGTGCAAAGTATAAAGGTCTGTTTAAAGAAGTAAGAAATTATGAATGCTTCAAATATTTACATATGGGGATAATATCAACTATAAAACGAAAATCGTTACCAGAGATAGCAAAGGTAGTGAGCATAAACTCAGCCCAGTCATTACATCATTTTCTAGCGAATTCAGATTGGGCAGTAGATGAATTAAAACAACGAAGATTAAATAAACTCAAGCAAACATTGAATGGGCAGGCGATTACAGTAGTAATAGATGAAACCGGAGACAGGAAAAAAGGTAAAAATACAGATTATGTGGCTAGACAATATTTAGAAAGCGTGGGAAAAGTAGATAATGGGATAGTTTCAGTTAACGCCTATGGAATTTATGCTAATATAACTTTTCCATTAGTCTTCAAAGTATTTAAACCAAAAGGAACCCTCAAGGAGTCAGATAAGTATAAAACTAAAATAGAATTAGCATCAGAGATAATTACAGAATTAATGGAATCAGGCTTCAATATCAAATTAGTATTGGCTGATAGTTTGTATGGTGAAAGTAGCCAATTTCTTAGAAAAGTAGCTGAATATAACTTAGATTATGTGGTATCAATCAGAAGTAATCATGGAGTTTGGTTGCCAGCAGGGCAAAGCGTTAGAGCGAATAAGTGGTGTAAATTTAAAAGAACATTTAGCAATCAAACATCAGAGACTAGATATATCCGAGAAATAATTTATGGAAAAAAAAGAGCCATAACCTACTGGGAAATAACTACTGACCCAGAAACCATGCCAGAAAATTCTACCTCCTTTGTTATGACGAATCTTCAAGGTAATTTGAAGAAGACTTTAGGCGACCTCTATGGATTAAGAACCTGGGTTGAATATGGATTTCGACAATGTAAACAGGAACTAGGCTGGACAGATTATCGTTTCACTAATTTCCAACATATTGAGAGATGGTGGGAGATTATTTTTAGTGTTTATACGATGATTAGTTTAAATTCTCCAGTCTTCTCAAGCTTCAATCAATCTTGTCAACTTGAGACTGAAGCACAAGAAAATAATGATGTTAATTTTTCTAATCATCCGCAATGGAACCATGAAGCTGGATGGAAGAATACTTTAAATAATCTGCGTCTTATTATCCAACCACTTTTACTATTTTGGTTAATTTATCCCTGGTTAAGTATTTTCCCTAATTCACATTTGTTACTAGGATTCAATCATTTAATTGCTGCAATGAATCAATTTAAACCCTGTTATGCTTCTGGATGATTTAGCTTCTTTACTACTTGCTTATTTCGGAAAGTGACAGAAGAGGG
>NZ_SZNH01000098.1 GCF_005869855.1 Nostoc sp. PA-18-2419
TGCGCGCGCCGCCCGAGGCCGCTCGGCCCGAGCTCCCCGCCGGCTGGCGCGAGCAGCCGGTGTCGAGCGCCTCCACGGCCTCGGCGCCCGCGGTCGATCCCGACGCGCCCGCGACCGTCCGTCCCGACTGGTGGCAGGACTTCGGCGATCCGGTGCTGAGCGGCCTGGTGCTGCGCGCGCTCGATCGCAACAACGATCTGCTGCTGGCCGGCGCGCGGCTGGACGAGGCCCGCGCCACGCTCGCCGCGAGCCGCGCCGCCGAGGGGCCGCAGCTCAACGCGACGCTGGCCGCGCAGGGCTCGCGCTCCTTGCAGGCGACCGGCATCTCCGAGTCGCACATCGTGCAGCCGGGGCTCTCGGCCTCCTGGGAGCTGGATCTGTGGGACCGCCTGGGCGCCCTCACCCGCGCGGCGCGCCTGCGCGTCGCCGCCACCGAGGCCGACCGCGACGGCGCCGCGCTGAGCGTCGCCGCGACCACCGTGCAGTCCTACATCGCGCTGCTCGCGCTGGAGTCGCAGCTGGCGCTGTCCAAGGCCACGCTGGACTCCCGCGCCGAGGCGCTGCGCCTGGCGCAGGACCAGGCGCGCACCGGCTACATCTCGCAGCTGCAGCTCACCCAGGCGCAGGCCGAGTACGCCTCGGTCGCGCAGCAGGTGCCGCAGCTGGAGCTCACCATCCGGCGGCAGGAGAACGCGCTGGCGCAACTGACGGGCCAATCACCTAAACTTTTATGGCTACAAATCGCCGCGTTTCCCGTGTTGCTGAACTGATTAAACGGGAAGTTAGCCAAATGCTGCTCAACGGCATTAAGGATGACCGTGTGGGTACAGGAATGGTAAGTGTTACTGATGTTGATGTTTCCGGCGATCTCCAACACGCCAAAATCTACGTCAGTATTTATGGGACAGATGAAG